>NZ_JAMWKK010000001.1:0-386685 GCF_035792275.1 Arthrobacter koreensis
ACTCCAACCAAGCCCGCACCGATGCCCTGCAACCGTGGCTAGACTTCTACAACCACCAACGCCCACACAGCAGCCTCGGAGGCAAAGCACCCATCACCCGGTGTAACTAACGTGCTGTCTCAGTACAGCTAGCTGCCGGGGCCATTCGGCTGCGGGTCAGCTGAGCCCCTCGGCCAGCCGGGCAACCTGGCGGGCGATGCGGGCCGCCCGCACACTGTCGCTGGGGGCGGTGACAACCTGGTGCAGGACCGGATAGCGGGCCGAGCGGCCCAGCTTGGCGAAAGCCTCGGCTGCGTCCGGATCAGCAGCCAGCGCCGCTGCCAGGTCGGCCGGAACGTCAAGTGCTGCGGGTCCCCCGTAGGCACGCTCCCAGCGGCCGTCCGCTTTTGCCCGGTCAATCTCCGCCCGCCCGCGGCTGCGCATACGGCCGGCCTCAATGAGCGCGGCCACCAGTTCCACGTTCCGCTGTGACCACAGGGAGCGCATCCGCCGCGGCGTGAAGTGCTGGCGGTAGGTCGCATGGTCCACGGAATTCCTCCGCCCGTCGATCCAGCCGCTGCAGAGAGCCTCCTCAAGCGCCTCGGAGTAGGTCAGCGTGGTCGGGTCCTGCGTGCCCTTCTTGGCCAGGATGAGCCAGACGCCGTCGCTCGTTGCGTCATTTTCCTCGAGCCAGCTCCGCCAGGCAGCGGCGTCGGCAACGACCAGTTCTGGCGGGGCGGTTCGTTCAGTCATTGGACGTCCTTGGGGGGGGGAGGAAGCTGGCCAGGCATCTTTCGAGTATTCCCCACATCGGGGACAGCTTTTGTCCGCTTTGCTCCGGTATCCCGTTGTGGTGGATCCGGGCCATTGGGTATTTTCTCCTTCACATGGCCGGCGTGTGGCCGGCCGGGGCCGACGGGAGAGAATCCATGGGCAAGGTCGCGTGGGGATTCACGAGTTCGATCGACGGCTTCCTCGCCGGGCCCGGCCACGACATGAGCTGGTTCGACGCCCTGGAGCCGCTGCCGCCGGGCATCACTGAGCGGATGGCCGACGCCGTCGGCGTGATCATCTCCGGGCGGGACGGGTATGACGCCGCGAAGGCACAGCAGGACGAGCGGGATGAAGCAACGGCCGAGGCCTACGGCGGCGCCTGGTCCGGGACCGAGTTCATCCTGACCCACCGGCCGGAGGAACTCGCCGGCGACCCCTCGGTGACGGCGCTGAACTGCGGCGTCGTGGAGGCGGTGAGCCGGGCGCGGGAGATCGCCGGAGAAAAGGACGTCCAGATCATCAGTGCGGACATTGCACGGCAGGCGCTTGAACACGGCCTTATTGATGAGCTTCAGGTGTTCGTGGCTCCGGTCCTCCTGGGCGACGGGATCCGCATTTTCGACGTACCCGGCGGCCGGCGGTATGACTGGGAGCTAACCGGCATCATCGAGGGAGCGGAGCGCAGCTTCGGGCGCACCTACCGGCCCAAACGGACTGCCCCGGGGATGACACCCTAGCGTGTGGCGAAGTGGATCCAGACGCCGATGATCCAGGCCGTGCCAGCGGCGAGGGCCAGGCCCAGCTCCACGAGCATGCCCAGTCCGGTGGCCTTGAGCGCGGCCCAGGATGACGACGCCGCTGCCGACAGGCTGCGCTGGCGGACGTATTCGCTGATCAGGAGGCCTCCGGCGAAGCCTGCGATCAGCCCGACGACAGGGATAAAGAACATCCCTGCGATCCCGGCGGCAAGGCCGATCAGGACTGACCGGTTGGGGATTTCCCGCTGTTTCAGTTTCCTGCCGGTCAGCACGGCGCTGGCGGACAGGCCGGTCAGCGCGAACAGCGCCCCGAAGGCGAAGGACCACCAGCCGGCGCCGCTGCCGACCCCGATGGCCCAGCCCAGGAACGCCAGCAGGATCAGGATGCTCCCCGGGAGGACCGGCACCACAATGCCGGCCACGCCCACGGCGATCAGCAGGCCGGCCACGAGGGTGATGATGAGGTCCGTATCCATGCAGCCAAGTCTTCCACGCCGCCGCAGCGGGTCGGATCAGGGTGCTCCTCAGGTTTCCCGGCACTACAGTAAGGTTACTTATGAAGTCATCACCTTCAGTCCGGCACCCCCAACGGTAAGAGGAGAAGCAGATGAGTACCGATTCAGGCAGCACCGCAGCGGGCGACCCCCGCCGCAGGCAGGCAGGCGAGGTCCCTTCCCGCGAGGAAGCAGGAAGCACCGCGGCACCGAACACCCCGCCCGCATCGAACGAGCCGGATGTCACCCGCAGGCTGGACACCCATCCCAATGCGGCCCACGCCGACCGCGCTGACACCCCTGCCCGGCCAGCAGCCGCTTCCAGCGCCAACGACACGGAGGTGCTCAGCACCCGCAGCGAAAACGCCCCGGTGACCGGCACCCGGGACCCGGACGACGCCGCCTACCGCACTGACGATGCACCGGCAGGCACTGGACGCCGTGCCACGCACCGGGAAGACGGCGACATGCGCGATCCGGTTCCGGCGGCACACGACGGCCGCCACCGGACCGCGGAACAGCCGGTCATGCCCAACCGGGAAGCGCTCCTCGCTGCCGAACGCGAACGTTTCGGCGGCATCAAGTTCGGTGCAGCGTTCTTTGGCTGGCTAACGGCTACGGGCATGGTTGTCCTGCTCTCGGCACTGGCTGCGGCAATCGGTGCCGCAGTCGGCGTTTCAACGGACACGGACCTGGGCGCTGCCCTCGACCAGGCAGCCGCAAACCAGTCCGCAGGGCTGACCGGTGCGATCATCACACTGATTGTGCTGCTGCTGGCCTACTACGCCGGCGGCTACGTGGCCGGCCGGATGGCCCGCTTCAACGGCGCCAAGCAGGGCGTGGCCGTGTGGCTGTGGGCCCTGGTGGCCGCCGCCGTCGTCATTGTCCTTGGACTGGTCTTCAACGATGACATCCGCAGCCTCACCCAGCTGAATTCCGTGGCTCCCCTGCCGCAGGACCTGAGCCAGGTCAGTGCCGGGTCGTGGCTGGCATTGCTGGCAACCGTTGTGGTCAGCCTGGTTGGCGCCATCCTGGGCGGGCTGGCCGGCATGCGTTTCCACCGCCGCGTGGACCGCGCCAGGTTCACGCCGGCACCGGCCTAGCTCCGACACACAAAAAGCCGGCCCCGCTCAGTGAGCGGGGCCGGCTTTTTATGATCAGAACGGCTTAGGGGCTGGGCATGCCGCCGTTGACGTTGAGCGTTTCGCCAACCACGTAGCTGGATTCCGGAGACGCCAGGAAGACGTAGGCCGGGGCAAGCTCAGTGGGCTGGCCGGCACGGCCGAGCGGCGTGTCCTTGCCGAATTCCGGCAGGGCATCCTTGGGCTGGCCGTCGGAAACCTGCAGCGGAGTCCAGAAAGGACCCGGTGCCACGGCATTCACGCGGATGCCCTTGGGGGCCAGCTGCTGGGCAAGGCCCTTGGTGAAGTTGTTGATCGCGGCCTTGGTGCTGGCGTAGTCCAGCAGGTGCGGGGACGGGCTGTAGGCCTGGATCGACGTCGAGTTGATGATGCTGGAGCCGGCCGGCAGGTGCGGCAGGGCCGCCTTGGTCACCCGGAAGAACGAGTAGATGTTGGTCTTGAAGGTGTCATCGAGCTGTTCGTCGCTGAGGTCTTCAAGGTTCTCCACGGCAACCTGCTTGCCGGCGTTGTTGACCAGGATGTCCAGGCCGCCGAGGCCGTCCACTGCGTCCTGAACTACCTGGATGCAGTATGCGGGATCGCGGAGGTCGCCGGGAAGTCCGACGGCGGTGCGGCCGGCATCCTTGATGAGCTCAATGACCCGTGCGGCGTCTTCCTCTTCCTCGGGCAGGTAGGAGAGGGCGACGTCGGCGCCTTCCCGGGCGAAGGCGATGGCCACCGCTGCGCCGATGCCGGAGTCCGCACCGGTAATCAGCGCCTTGCGGCCTTCAAGCCGCCCGGTGCCGCGGTAGGAGTCCTCACCGCGGTCTGTCTTGGGCTCGAGGTCGGCGTCGAGTCCTGGTTCCGGCTGGTCCTGCTTGGGCGGGCTGACTGACGGATACCGGTTGACCGGATCCTGGAATGTGTACTGGTCCGAGGTGTTTTCGTTGGCCATTAAGTTTCCCCACTTCCCATTGTTCATGGATATGGAGCCGCAACTGGCGGCCGCCTACGTTAGGTAAGCATGCTTAGTATCCTATTGCGGTTCGGGCTCGCCGGGCAAACCCGGGCTGGGGGCCGGGCAGGAAAAGGGGAGCCGGAAAGCCTAGAAGAAGAGGCCGAGGAAACCGACGCTGATGCTGCCAACCAGGCCGATAATCAGGAGCCAGACAATGGGCGTGCGGAACTTGTTCATGTGTCGCATGGTCCCCACAGTCTACGCGGCATGCCGTTCCCGGGTGAGGAACAGCGCCGTCGCCGCCAGCAGGGCCGAACCCGTCATCACCAGGGCAAGCGGCAGGGCGGTGAACTCTCCGCCCAGGCCGGTCAGCGGCGAGACGGCCGCACCCATCAGGAACTGCGCCCCGCCCAGCACTGCACTGCCGCTGCCGGTGGCGCCCTGTGCCTGTGCGAGCGCCAGCGCCGTCGTGTTTCCCATGATGAATCCCAGGGAAGAGACCATGCAGAACAGCGGCACTGCGAGCAGCAGCGGCGGAACGGCTGCAAGCACCAGGACCAGCAGGACGACGGCGAACCCCAGCAGCACGCTCACGGCCCGCAGCACGGTGCGGCGCGGCGGCACGCTTCGGCTGAGCCGGGCGGCTATGAACCCCGAGGTAACCATTCCGGCGGCGTTCAGGCCGAACATCAGCCCGTAGGCTTCCGGGCCCAGGCCCATGATGCTCTGGTAGACGAACGGCGAGGCTGAGATGTAGCTCATCAGCACGCCGAAGGAACTCGCGAAGAGCAGCACGTAGCCCAGGAACCGGCCGCGGCGCAGTACGACCCCCAGCCCCGCAAAGGGCGGGCCGCTGGAGCGGCGCTCAGCAGGCAGGGATTCGCGGACCGCGGCGGCTGCGCAGATGAACATCAGGGCGGCAATGCCGGCCAGCGTCCAGAGCACACCCCGCCACCCCCAGAGCCCGGTCAGGACTCCGCCGACAACGGGTGCCACCACCGGGGCGACGCCGCCGATGGTCATGAGCAGGCTGAAGGTACGCGCGGCGGCCGGGCCGGAGGAGAGATCGGCTGCCACAGCCCGGGCAATCACCGGCCCGGACGCAGCACACAGGCCCTGCACGAAGCGTGCGGCAATCAGGACCCCCAGGTTGGGTGCGGCTGCGCAGGCGATGGACGCAAGGACGAACGCCCCGGTCCCGAGCAGCAGCGGGCGGGTACGGCCGTATTTGTCGGACAGCGGGCCGAACCCCAGCTGCCCGGCCGCCATGCCCAGGAGGAACGCCGTTAGGGTCAGCTGGACGCCCGACGCCGAAACGTCCAGATCCGCGGCGATGCCCGGGAAAGAGGGCAGATACAGGTCCGTGGTGAACGGTCCGGTGGCCGCCAGGAAGGCGAGTACCAGCAGCAGGCCCGCTCCCAGCGGGGCTGCCGCACGGGGCTTGGACTCGTTGGCTGGCACCTGCTGATACTACGAACAATCCCCGCCTCTGGAGAAAACGGGAGCCGGGCCGCAGACTTCTTGCAGGAAACATTGGCAGCGGACAGACGGGACCAGGCCCATGGCAAAGGACAACCGCAAGCGGATCGTCGTCGGCGTCGACGGTTCTGAACTCTCCCTCGTGGCACTGCGATCCGCACGGCGGCTGGCTGACCTGCTGCATTGCCGCATCGAGGCAGTGACAGTCTGGTCCTACCCGGTCGCACTGGCGGTGCCCATTCCCTCCACCGAGTGGTCGCCCCGGGTGGAGGCGGACAACGCACTGGAAGAAACCCTGCAGGCAGCTTTCGGCCAGGACGTTCCCGAAGGACTCAAGAAGACCGTGGTGGCCGGGCAGCCGGTTCAAGTGCTGGTGGAGGCCAGCAAGGGCGCGGAGATGCTGGTGGTCGGCAGCCGGGGCAGGGGCGGCTTTGCGGGACTGCTGCTGGGTTCAGTCAGTTCCGCGGCAGCAGCCCATGCCCACTGCCCCGTGCTGATCGTGCATCCGCCGGAAACGGACTAGCGGCGGGCCGGGCAGGCGTCCTGTTCCGCCCGTTCCGCACCGGCGGTGTTTCCGGAGTCCTCCCCTTCGGCGGAAGCATCTTCGAGCGCGGTGCCGGACGCAGCGAGGGCGGACTCCGGTGCGGCGGACGGCGCAGCACCGCCGTCGGACGCCGCATCCTTGTCAGCGGCAACCCGGCGCAGCATAAAGAGAGCGCCAACCGCGGCGGCCACCATCAGCACAATGCCGATCAGCGACGTCGCCACAACGCCCGAGTCGAAGGCGGACTGGGCTGATGCCAGCAGGTCCGCGGCCTGCGGCCCGGGCAGGGCCTTAGCTGCTTCGACGGCACCGCCCAGCGTTTCCGAAGCCGCGGACGCAGCAGCCGGGTCCATTCCGTCCGGCAGCACGATGCCGTTGCGGTAGCCGGCCGTCAGGATGCTGCCCAGCACGGCGGTGCCGAGGACGGCACCCACTTCATAGGCAGTTTCGGAGATGGCCGACGCCGCACCGGCCTTGGCCGGCGGGACGCTGCCAAGAATCAGGTCATTGGAGATCGTCTCCGCAGAGCCGACGCCGATGCCGAGGATCATGAATGCGATTACCAGTCCCAGCGGGCTCTCATCGTGGCCGGTCATCAACACCACGGTGTAGCCGACGGCGCTGAAGGTCAGGCCTGCCGCGACGGCGTACGCCGGGCGCACGCGGCGGACCACTCGCACGACGGCGAGGCCGGCCACCACGGTGAGCATCAGGCCCGGGAGCATCATCAGTCCGGCTTCGCGGGGCGTCTGGCCCAGCACGAGCTGCAGGTGCTGGGAGAGGAAGAGGATGAAGCCGACCTGCGCGAAGACGCTGAGCAGGTTCGCCGAGATGGACCCGGTGAAGACGGGGTTGCGGAAGAGCCGGACATCCAGCATGGGCTCGGGGCGGCTGAGCTGGCGGCGCACGAACGCGAAGCCGAAAAGCAGGCCGGCGGCCATGGGAACCAGGGCGTACGCGTCCAACCCGTGGGTGGAGATGGACTTGATGCCGTAGACCAGCGGGAACATGGTGGCCATGACCAGCAGGATGCTGATCGGGTCCACCTTGCCCGGCTTGGGGTCGCGGGATTCAGGCAGCAGCTTCGGACCGAAGACAAGCAGCGGAATCAGCACCGGCACCGCGAGCAGGAAGACCGAGCCCCACCAGAAGTGTTCCAGCAGGGTTCCGCCAACGATCGGGCCCAGCGCAGCACCGCCGGAGAAGCCGGCTGCCCAGACGGCGATCGCGATCCGGCGCTGGCCGGGCACCACGAACATGTTCCGGATGATGGACAGCGTGGCGGGCATCAGCATGGCGCCGAAGAAACCGAGCAGGGCGCGGGCGCCGATCAGGGCGCCGGCCGTGGGCGCAAAGGCCGCCGCGACCGAGACCAGGCCAAAACCGGCCGTACCGATCATGAGCAGCTTCCGCCGTCCAAGCCTGTCCCCCAGGCTGCCCATCGGGACCAGCAGGCCGGCGAGGATCAGCGCATAGATGTCGATGATCCAGAGCAGTTCCGTTCCGGTCGGCGCCAGGGCGCGGGACAGGGACGGGACGGCAAAGCTGAGCACGGTGTTGTCTACCGCTACCAGCAGGACGGCGAGCATCAGCACCGCCAGTCCCAGCCATTCACGCTTTCCGGCCCGCTGAAGCACGGGCCGTTCCTGTACCGCAGGCACAATTCCTCCTTGGACGCGGCAGGGCTCCGCCTGCCGAAAGTGGTGGGTTAAAAAGACATGCCAGCAACCGCCGGGTCCAACCCGTACGTTACTGTACCGTCTAGACTGTACAGCATCGGATGGCGTAGCGTAAAGCCATGCCTGAACAGACACCCGCCCGGGAGCGCGTCCTCTCCGCTTATGAGGAACTGCTGATTAACGAAGGTCCCCGCGGGGCAACGCTCGACGCCGTGACCGCACTCGCCGGCGTCTCCAAGGGCGGGCTGCTCTACCACTTCAAGAACAAGGAGGCCCTGGCCGCCGGACTCCTGGACCGGCTGCGGATACTTGCGGCCGATGACCTGGAACGGATGCGGACCGACCCCGAGGGCCCGGCACGATTCCTGGTCCGCACCTCCGTCTATGTGGACAGCGGCCTGGACCGCGCGCTCATCGCTGCGGTCCGGCTGGCACAGGGCAACGACGCCGCTGCCTCCGAGCTGCTGCAGCAGATCCACCGCGACTGGTTCGACCTGGTGCTGGGCGAAGTGGGAGACCGGGCGATTGCCCGCGCCATCATGCTGCTCGGCGACGGACTGTATTACAACGAAGGCCTGCCCGGCGGCTGGCCGCAGGAGGAGAACTCCCCCACCTCCGGTTCAGTGGAGGAACTGCTGAAGGTCGTGGACCTGCTCAAGGCCCAGGCCGCGGTCAAGCACGCCTGAGTCCCGGCGCCGGCAGACCCGCTGCTGCCGCGTAACAAATGTGCCCTGTGGCACAGTATGTGCCATGGAAAAGAGCACAGCAGACCTCTACGACGAACACGGCGAAGCACTGGCTTCGGTATCCCTGCAGTTCCAGGACCTGGGCGGACACACCGGCTTCACCGGCCCGGTGCGCACCATCCGCTGCCACGAGGACAACGGTCTGGTGAAGTCCACCCTGAACTCTCCGGGCAACGGAGCCGTGCTGGTGGTCGACGGCGGCGGGTCACTGAACACCGCCCTGATGGGGGACATGATTGCCGAGGCGGCAGTTGCCAACGGCTGGGCCGGCGTCGTCATCAACGGACCGATCCGCGACCGCGCCGCCGTCGCCAAGCTCCCGCTGGGCGTGAAGGCGCTGGGGTCCAACCCGCGCAAGAGCGCCAAGGATTCCGTGGGCGAGATTGACGTTCCCGTGGAGTTCGGCGGCGTGACGTTCCGCCCCGGCGCCGTGCTCTACGCCGACGAGGACGGCATCCTGGTGGAGCGGTAGCCCGGAAGGCTACGCGTTCCAGAGACCGTAGGAGTCCGCGAGGGAGGAAATCTTCTGTGCGCGGGCCAGGCGGGGCAGGTAGGAACCGTCGCCCACCACTGCTCCGGCAGCATGCGCTTCGAGCAGCTCGTGCGCCCAGACAATCTCGGATTCGCTCGGGGAGAGTCCCTTGTTAATCGTGTCTGCTGCCTCAGGCATCAGGCAGAGCTTGCCGGTCATGCCCATCGAAGCGGTCACCTTGCAGGCATCAAGCAGCTTTTCGCCCAGGGTTCCCGGCGTGGGGCCGTCGATTGGGCCGGGCAGCTGCCCCACGCGGGAGGCAACGACCAGCTTGGAGCGGGCGTAAGCCAGGGCCATGGGGTCATCCGAGGCACCCGTGTCGCGGCGGAAGTCGCCGACGCCGAAGGCCAGCCGGAACGTGCCCGGAGCACTGGCAATCGCCGTCGCGTTTTCAATGCCCAGCGCGGATTCGACCAGTGCCAGCACCGGGGTGCCGGCTTGCAGGCGCATGGCGGTGTGCGTGACCTGCTCGGGCTTTTCCGTCATGGCCAGCATGACGCCGCGCAGGCCGGGAGCCTTGGAGAGGGCCGCGAGGTCATCGGCCCAGTAGTCCGTTTCAATGCCGTTCACCCGCACCCAGGCGGTCATGCCGGTGGAGAGTGCCTCCACGACGCGCTCACGCGCTTCGGCCTTGCCTTCGGCGGGAACGGCGTCTTCCATGTCGAACACGACAGAGTCCGCTTCCGAGGCCAGGGCCGGAGCAAAATGCGCTTCGTCCGCGGCCGAAGCCAGCAGCCAGGAACGGGACAGTTTCGCGGGCAGCGCCGCAGCGCGGCTGTTTCGGAATGGAGCCATACCGTCGAGCCTACTTTCCGGTCCCGCGATCCCCCAATGCAGGAACCCCCGGTGTGACGACCGTTACTTAAGGCGGGCCGGGGTGCGCCTCAGCAGAAACCGCCAACGGCGTTCCAGACGGGATCGCTTTCAGCAGTGCCTTCGCGCAGCACGGCCGCCTCAATCAGGCCGTAGGGACGGTCGGCGGCGAAAAAGACCTCACCCGGGTTATCCAGTCCAAAAGGTTCCAGATCCACAAGGAAGTGATGGTTATTGGGCAGCGAGAGCCGGACTTCGGCAATCTCCGGGTGGGTCTCAAGCACTGCGCGGCCCATCTGGAACATGCTTTGCTGCAGTGCCAGGGAGTGGGTGTCCGCGAAGGCGTTCAGGAGCGCGGACCGCACCGACACGTAGGCAGCGTTAAAGTCCGGAACGTCCACGTCCGCATACCGCCACTTGGCAGTGACGTCTGTGGCCAGAATGCGGTCCGTGGT
Organism: Arthrobacter koreensis; assembly: GCF_035792275.1. Lineage (GTDB taxonomy): Bacteria > Actinomycetota > Actinomycetes > Actinomycetales > Micrococcaceae > Arthrobacter_B > Arthrobacter_B koreensis_A. Next base: position 10,333 of record NZ_JAMWKK010000001.1, read on the forward strand.
CTCGGCAAGGGTGGTGTAGCGGTCCCGCGGGAACCCGTGGAACTCGGAGCCGGTGGTCTTGAGGACGGTGAGTCCGCTGATTCCGGCCACCAGGTGCCGCCGGGCTCCGTCCGCCAGCAGCACTGCAGTACGGACCTCGGACTTGTCCTTGCTGAAGGCATGGTCATGTCCGTTGATCCGGTTCCAGAAGTACTGCTCGGCTGTCCAGCGGCCGCCCGTGACCCAGTCAAAGCTGCCCGTGAAGTGGGCGGCGAGCCGCAGCAGGAAAGCCTCCGGGGAGCCCACCCCATCCCGGGCGAAAGCGTAGATGGTGTTCTTCTGGGTATCCGTCGCCACCATGTGGGCATTGTTCCCCTCGGTGTGCGCGGCGTCGAAATCCCCATGCAGCTGGGAGGTGACGCTCAGGTCTTCCAGGCTGTGGCGGGCAGTGCCGCGCGTGACTCTGACCAGGCGCACCTCTGCCTTTCCGTACTGGTTGGGTCCCAGGACAATCCGCGGCGTTCCGGCTTCGCGTTCCGCTGCACCCATGGTCAGCTCCCCCGGTAAGTGGAGTAGGCAAACGGGCTGATCAGCAGCGGCACGTGGTAGTGCTCCTGGTCCGCGACGGTGAATGTCACGGCCACCGAGGGGAAGAACGACGGCGTGTCCGACGCAGCGAAGTACGCCCCGGTTGCGAACTCCAGCCGGTAGTCCCCGGCAGCGAGCGCCTGCGGCCCAAGGACCGGGACGCGGCCGTCGCCGTTGGTGGTGGCAGTGCCCAGTTCCGTCCACTCCAGGTCCCCCAGGACCTGCAGCGAAACGGAAATGCCGGCCGCCGGGTGCCCGGTAGAGGTATCCAGCACGTGGGTGGTGATCCGGCTTGTCATGGGTTCAGAAGTCCTTCCAGCCGGAGGATCGCGATTTCGCGCAGTGCGGCCGCTGTGGCAGCGAGTTCGGCTTCGCCGGTGTTTTCCAGCCGTTCGGACAGGACGGCCAGGACTTCCTCCGCGCTGCGCCCGGCGGCCCGGATCAGGAAGACCCGTCCGAAGCGCTCTTCGTAGCGCCGGTTCCCTTCCTCCAGCTGCTGCTGAATACCGCTGGAAAGCGCAATCCCGGACTGCTCGCCCCGGGACAGCTGCGCTGCACGTCCGGTGCCGGAGACACGTTCACCGATGCGGGGATGGCGGGCCAGGGCGGCGTCTATCTCGGTTTCAGTCCAGTCCGGGGCAGCGAGTTCAGCGAAGGAGACCAGTTCCGCTCCGGTTCCAAACGGCCTGGCGAAGGAGATTTCCGAGGTCCAGCGAGGCAGGTCCACGCAGGGCCTGAGCATTTCCTCGGCGCGGGCGAACGGCGCCCGGTTGAACTCTTCGAGGAAATCCGGCCGGGAAACTGCGTCCATTTGGTGTCCATCTTTCAGTAGGCCGTTCTCCGGCAGCGCCGGACACCCTTGACCGCCGGTAAACGCATGCCGGTTTTGATTTGGTGTTTGCCGCCGGAAGTCGTTGCTTTACTGCATTTACGGTCCGCCCATTCTTTAGTTCCCGCGAGCGCAGTGTCAAGGGAAAGTCCCGCCGCCCCGGCGCACTGCGTGGTAGGCTCCATCCACATTACGGCCCGGGGTGTGCTGAAAAGGGGAGAATTCTTCGAAGGATTTCTTCCGCTTCGTCTCGTACCCGGCAGTAATTTGAAGGCGGCACTTTTCCCGGACCATAGTGGTGGAAAACCGGTCTGTACGGCTGAATTTGCGGATCTTCACCAGACCGTGGTCAGCGGCTCCTGCCGGCCCGCAGTCCGGCGGGGGGGTCCGGACCTGTCAGCCCGTCCAGCACGGCCGGGAGCAAGGGAGTGAGCTGGACTTGGACCTGAACACAGTGGAAGAACTGATCACCACTGCGGACCCTGCCGACTACCGCCCGGGAGATGCATGGCTGGCCGGCGGCACGGTGCTGTTCTCCAACGGCAGTTCGACCCTGCGCCGGCTGCTGGACCTCAGCGGTGCCGGATGGGAACCACTGACGGTTACCGAAAACGGCCTGGAGATCGCCGCCACCTGCACCATTGCGGAGCTTCACGGTTTTGCGGCAGACCCCCCCCGGCCGCCGCCGGCTGGCCGGCACTGAGCCTGGTCCATCCGAGCTGCAACGCGTTCGTGGCCTCGCATAAAGTCTGGAACGTCTCCACCGTGGGAGGGAACCTGTGCACCGCCCTGCCTGCCGGACCCATGACCGCCCTTACTGCAGCACTGGACGGTGAGGCACTCCTCCTCTCCCCCGCCGGAACCCGGCGGACGCTGCCGGTGACCGAACTGGTCACCGGAGACGGGCAGACCGCACTCACCCCCGGCGAACTGCTGCGCAGCATTACCCTGCCCGTGCATGCCCTGTCCTCGCGCACCGCCCTTCGCCGTCAGTCCCTGACCAATCTGGGACGTTCCGCCGTGCTGCTCATCGGCAGGGTGGATCCGGACGGTGCGTTCGTCCTCACGGTCACGGCCGCCACCGTCCGCCCGGTGCAGCTGCGCTTTGGCCAGGTGCCTGCCGCCCCCGAGCTGCGCCGGGCACTGGACGCTGCGGTTCCCTTCGCGCTTTATCACGACGACGTACACGGCCTGCCTGAATGGCGCCGGTTCATGACCGAACAGTTCAGCGAGGAGATCCGGTCCGAACTTGCCGGAGAACCGGAGGAGCGAATCACATGAGCTACACCGTCAACGGGCAGCAGATCCACGCCGAACCCGCCGCCGGCCAGTGCCTGCGCACGTTCCTGCGGGAACTGGGCAACACCGGTGTCAAGAAGGGCTGCGACGCAGGCGACTGCGGAGCCTGCACCGTGCACGTTGACGGAACACCTGTCCACAGCTGCATTTTTCCTGCCCGCCGGGCGGAAGGACGGACGGTGACAACCATTGAGGGACTGGCCGACGGCGGCGGCCTCCATCCGATGCAGCAGCAGTTCCTGGACGCCCAGGGATTCCAGTGCGGTTTCTGTACCGCCGGGATGATCATGACCGCTGCCGCGTTCGGTCCCGGGGAACGCGCGGATCTTCCCCGCGCGCTGAAGGGCAACCTCTGCCGCTGCACCGGATACCGGGCCGTGGAAGACGCCATAGCCGGCACGCAGACTGTTGACCGGGAAGGCAGCGGGGTGGGAGACAGTGTGGCCGCACCCGCCGGGCCCGCAATCGTCACCGGCACCGCCCGCTACACCCTGGACCTGCCCCCCGGCACCCATCCGGACCTGCTGCATCTGGCACTGGCACGTTCGCCGCACGCCCACGCCCGGATCATTTCTATCGATGTCGGGGCCGCACTGTCCGTGCCGGGGGTGGAGGCGGTCTTTACCCACCGGGATGCCCCCTCGGTCCGGTTCTCCTCGGCCCAGCATGAACTCCACACCGATGATCCGGCAGACACCCGGGTGCTGGATGACGTGGTTCGGTTCAAGGGCCAGCGCGTGGCCGTGGTGGCAGCAGCTTCGGTGGCAGCGGCCGAAGCCGGGGTCCGGGCCCTGCAGATCGAATACGAACTCCTGCCGGCAGTGTTTGAACCGGACGAAGCGATGGCCCCCGGAGCGCCCCTGCTGCACGCGGCGGCCGCAGCCGGGACGGGTGCCGGCGCTCCGGCACCCAGCAACATAGTGGCCGAGCTGCATTCGGAACTGGGCGACCTGGAGGCAGGGTTCACTGCAGCCGCAGCAGTCCATGAGGAGACCTACTACAGCCAGCGCCTGCAGCACGTGGCCCTGGAGACCCATGCCGCCGTCGCCTCCTTTGACGGGCAGGGACGGCTGGTTGTCCGGACCTCCACACAGGTCCCTTTCCTGGTCCGGCGCACCCTCTGCCGGGTCTTCGACCTTCCGCTGGAGAAAGTCCGGGTGGTTTCCGGCCGGGTAGGCGGCGGGTTCGGCGGCAAGCAGGAAGTCCTGGTTGAGGACATCGCGGTTCTGGCGGCCCTCCGGCTGGGCAGGCCCGTGCAGATCGAGCTGAGCCGCGAGGAGCAGTTCACCGCCGCCACTACCCGGCATCCCTTCCGGGTCCGGGTCAGGGCAGGAGCCGACGCCGACGGCGTCCTGACCGCCCTGGCCGTGGACGTCACCACCAACACCGGGGCATACGGCAACCACGGCCCAGGCGTGATGTTCCACGGCTGCGGTGAATCCGTGGCGGTGTACCGCTGCGCCAACAAAAAAGTAGACGCCCGCGCCGTCTACACCAATACCGTCCCGTCCGGTGCCTTCCGGGGCTACGGGCTAAGCCAAATGGTCTTCGCCATCGAGTCGGCACTGGATGAACTCGCCCGCGACCTGGACCTGGACCCGCTGGAGTTCAAGCGCCGGAACCTGGTGGTTGAAGGTGATCCCATGCTGTCGACCTCTCCGGAAGCGGCCGGAGACGTGCTTTACGGCAGCTACGGGCTGGATGAATGCGTGGACCTGGTGCACGGTGCGCTGGAGGACGGCACCCGGGACCCGCAGCGCTCCGGCGCGAACCTGGGTGCCGGCTGGCTGGTGGGCGAGGGCACCGCCGTCGCCATGATCGACACTGTGCCGCCGCGCGGACATGTTGCCCACACCCGGATCGCGCTGCGCCCGGACGGACGGTACGGGCTCGACGTCGGCACCGCCGAGTTCGGCAACGGCACCACCACGGTCCACACCCAGCTCGCCTGCAGCGCCCTCGCCACGCTCCCGCAGAACATCGTTCTCCGCCAGTCGGACACGGACCTGGTGGACCACGACACGGGCGCCTACGGCTCAACCGGCACAGTTGTGGCTGGCAAGGCCACCCTGGCGGCCGCCGCTGAACTCTCCGTCCGGCTCCAGGGCTTCGCGGCGTCGCTGTTCCGGAACACCTCTGCCCAGGTCCGGCTGGAGGCCGGCGCCGTGGCGTGCGGCAGCGAGCGGGTCTCCCTGGCGAAGGTGTACCTGCGGGCAGCCGAGGCCGGAGTGGAGCTGGCGGCTGAAGGACGCTGGGGAGGGACTCCGCGCTCCGTGGCCTTCAACGTGCAGGGGTTCCGCATAGGAGTGGACCCGTCCAGCGGGGAGATCCGGATCCTGCAGAGCGTGCAGGCTGCCGACGCCGGGGTGGTGGTGAACCCGCTGCAGTGCCGCGGGCAGATCGAGGGTGGCGTGGCACAGGCGATCGGTGCGGCGTTGTTCGAGGAAGTGCTGGTGGACGGCACCGGAGAAGTCCAGACCCGGGTCCTGCGCCAGTACCACGTTCCCGCCTTCGCAGACGTGCCGCGAACTGAAGTCCTTTTCGCCTCCACCAGCGACTCGCTGGGTCCGCTTGGTGCCAAATCCATGAGCGAAAGTCCGTTCAATCCCGTGGTCCCGGCACTGGCCAGCGCGCTGCGGGATGCCACGGGCCTGAGGTTTACCCGGCCGCCGTTCGCCCGGGACCGGGTGTACCTGGCGCTGCGGGAAGCCGGCATTGGATCCCGGCCCCTGCCGCTTTAGTGAGGTACCCCCGGCACTGCGCCAACACCCGTGCCGGAAATCTGGAAGACTTTAGGCATGAGTGAGCAGAGCAGCGGCAAGAATACGCAGCCCGGCCGCCGCGGCTGGATGACCGGGGGGCCGCTGCTGACGGTCCTGCTGTTCGCCGGACCGCAAATCCCAGGTCTTCTGAGCAGGCTGTTTTCAGGCGCCCCGGACGGGGTGTATTCGCTGGCCACCGTCTACGGAGGGGCGGCACTCACCCTGATCGGTGCGGGAGCGATGGTGCACTTCCTCGGGTCCCGGCGCACGGCAGCTGCCAGCCGCACTCCGGAGGCACCCGAGCGGGACTAGTTGCACCCGGTGCAACGATGCACTTAGTGTAGGAGTGTGCTTCCAGCCAGTACCACCCCCGACCGCCGGGCTGCCATTAAGAGCCGGCACCGGCAGGCAATAGTCGATGCCTGTGCGGCCCTGCTGGCTGAACGCCGCGGAACCGACTTTTCGGTCGACGAACTCGCCCGGCGGGCGGATGTTTCCCGCCGCACGGTGTTTAACCATTTCGCATCCCTGGACGACGTTGTCACCGAAGTGGGCACCGACGTCGTCGCTTCATCGCTGACTCTGCCCGACGGCACGGCACCGGAGGGCTATTCGCCCCTGGATGACCTGGTGGACCTGGTGAGTTCGCCCCGGTTCATCGAAGCCGTTTCCTACCTCACCCAGGTTCTGGGCCGCGCAGATGCCCGCTCCTCACCCCAGCAGGCGATTATGGCTTTCCGGTCCGTCACCATGGCCGGAGACCAAGTAATGGCCGCCCTCGCCGCGCGGCACCCGGAATCCGATCCGGAAGACATCCAGCTCCTGGTGGGCACCTTTGCAGGCGGCATCAGCGTGCTCTACGAACGCTGGTGCGCCCAAACCGGCGCCGTTGACACCCCTGAATCCCGCACCGCATGGATCGAGCTGATTCAGCGGCTCGTCACCGCTCTCCGTACCGGCACCGGGGCAGGCACGCCCCCGAGCCGGCCCTAAAGATTTCGCTCGCGGCGCTTCACCCCGCCGCCCCCGTCCGCAGCAGAACCCATGATTTTGATAAGGACCACCAATGGCTGAATTCCTCTACCGCCTGGGGCAGGGCGCCGCGCGGCGTGCCCGCACCGTGCTGGGAGTGTGGGTCGCGGTGCTGGCAATTGCCGGCATAGCGTTCGCACTCTTCGGCGGTACCCTCTCCACCGCCATCTCCATCCCGAACACTCCCACCACCCAGGTCACCGACCGGCTGCAGCAGGAACTGCCCGAAGCGTCCGGCGGCACCGGTTCGGTGGTCTTCCAAACCGAGGACGGCTCGCCTTTCACCCAGGAGCAGAAGGACGCCATCGCTGCCCTCGTGACCGATGCGTCCGAGGTGGACGGTGTTGAAAACGCCGTCGACCCCTTCGCCACCGAAGCCGAGCGGGACGCGCAGCGCGCCCAGCTGGAGGAAGGCCAGGCACAGCTCGACGCCGGCCGGGCCCAGCTGGAAGCTGCTCGTGCCGAGCTCGACGCCGGGCAGCAACAGCTCGACCAGGCCCGCGCCCAGGCCGAAGCCGCCGGCGCGCTGGCGATGGCCCAGCCGCAGCTCGACGCACAGCAGGCCCAGCTTGATGCAGGCCGGGCAGAGCTCGAGGCCCGGGCCGCAGCCGCCGAAGAGCAGGCACCGCAGCTTGAGCAGGGTGCTGCCCTGCTGAACATGGCCCAGGAAATCCGAATGGTTTCCGAAGACGGCAGTGCCGCCATCGTCACGGTGGTCTTCGAAGACACCCAGATGGAAGTCACCCAGGAAACGAAGGACGCCCTCGTGGCGGTCTTCAATGACTCCCCCGTGGAGGGCGTCACCACTGACTTCTCCACCGACATCGCCCAGGGCATCCCCAGCATCTTCGGCATCGGCGAGGTCATCGGCCTGATCGTCGCGGCCGCGGTCCTGGTGGTCATGCTCGGCACGCTGGTCGGTGCCGGACTCCCGCTGATCACCGCGCTGATCGGCGTCGGCATTGGCGCCCTCGGCGCGCTGGCGTTCTCCGGCGTCGTCGAAATGGTTTCCGTAACCCCGGTGCTGGGCCTGATGCTGGGCCTGGCCGTGGGCATCGACTATGCGCTGTTCATCGTCAACCGGCACCGCCGCCAGCTGAAGGCCGGCTACGAACTGGAAGAGTCGATTGGCCTGGCCAACGGCACCTCCGGCAACGCCGTCGTCTTCGCCGGGTCCACAGTGCTGATTGCACTGCTGGCGCTGAACATCACCGGCATCCCGTTCCTGGGCCTGATGGGTACCGTGGGCGCTGCCTGCATCGCGATTGCCGTGATGATCGCCGTGACCCTGACGCCGGCCCTGCTGAAGCTGACCGGCATGCGCATCCTGAGCAAGAAGGAACGCGCTGCGGTGACGCAGGCTGCGGAAGCAGCTGAACCGTCCCCCGCTCCCGCTGCAGCCAAGCCCATGTCCACCATGAGTGCCGTATTCACCGCCCTGGTTTCAATTGCGGCACTGCTGGTCATCGCCATTCCGGCGCTGGACCTGCGCACCGGCCTGCCGGACGGGTCTTCCGAGGCCCATGACTCCACGCAGTACCGTGCCTACTCCACTCTCTCGGAGAAGTTCGGCGAGGGCCAGAACGGCACCCTGCTGGTGGTCGCGGAGCTGGAGTCCGAGTCGACAGACGCCGAGGCGACCGCAGCGCAGGCCGAGATTGCCGGCATCCTCTTCGAGCAGGACGGCGTCTCCGCCGTCGCGCCCATCGGCTCCTCCGAGGACGGCAGCACGGTTGCCTTCCAGGTGGTTCCCGAGCAGGGTCCCACGAGTGAATCCACCGAGAACCTGGTGCACACGCTCCGGGACATGTCTCCGCTCAACGGCGAATATGAGATCGGTGTGGCTGGAACCACTTCCGGCAACATCGACATCTCCGACAAGCTGTCCGACGCCCTGCCGATCTACCTCGGCGTGGTGGTGGGCCTGTCCCTGCTGATCCTGATCCTGGTGTTCCGGTCCATCTACGTTCCGGTCATTGCAACGCTTGGCTTTGTGCTCTCCTACTTCGGTGCCCTCGGCGGCGTTGTGGCGATCTACCAGTGGGGCTGGCTTTCAGGGGTCTTCAACGTGGAGTCCCCCGGCCCGATCCTGAACTTCCTGCCAACCATCCTGGTGGGCATCCTGTTCGGCCTGGCCATGGACTACATGCTGTTCATCGGCTCCGGCATGCGTGAGGCGTACGCCCACGGCGCTCCGTCCCGGGTGGCTGTGGTGCAGGGCGTCCGTGCCGGCCGTGCCGTGGTGACCGCTGCCGCGATCATCATGGTCTCGGTGTTCGGCGGCTTCGTCTTCTCCCACAGCGCCATGATCCGCCCGATCGGCTTCGCATTGGCCTTCGGCGTGCTGCTGGATGCCTTCGTGGTCCGCATGCTCCTGATCCCGGCGCTTATGCACCTGGCCGGAGACAAGGCCTGGTGGCTGCCAAAGTGGCTGGACAAGATCCTTCCGGATGTCGACGTCGAAGGCTCCTCGCTTGAACGGCGCCACCCGCATGTTGACCACCGCGAACCGGAACCCGCGAACCACAGCGGTTAACCGGTCAACTCCACACAGCAGCTGTCCCGGCCCTGCCGGGACAGCTGCTGTTTTTATTTGGCGTGCGTCATATTCCCGCAACAAATTATGGACTCAGTCCAAGAACCCCCAGCATGTTAATTGGATTGAGTCCATCAATGGCTCCGGTCCAAGTATTTAAGGCGCGGCCGCATCCCGGGGGAGATCAGCGCGGTGCCGGATTCCACCTCCAGCCGGTCCCCCGCCGCTTATCCAGGAGATACGTACCGTGAACCGCCCCCTCTACACGCGCGTGCCGGCCCTTGCCGCAGCGACGGCCGCCGCTTTGCTGCTCGGCGGCTGCACCCCCGCCTCATCGCCCGACGACGCCGGCACCTTCCATGCCTGCCTTGACGGGTCTTCGCTGCAGTTCACGGGGATTGCCACGGATGCCGGCGAGCTGTCCTGCGGACCGGACGAAGTGCCCGTCTCCTGGCTGGCCGCCGGACCGGCGGACGATGCCCCGCAGGTGAACGCCACTGCCAAGTCAGCGGGCCCGGAAAGAGGGGAAAGCGGAGAAAAAGGCGAAAAGGGAGAAAAAGGGGAACCGGGAGAAAAAGGTGACGACGGCGCCCCCGGACAGAACGGGCTCACCGGCCCTTCCGGCCCGGCAGGGGCCGCGGGTGAGGCAGGGGCGGCGGGTGAGGCAGGGGCCGCGGGCGAGGCAGGGGCCGCGGGCGAGGCAGGCCCGTCCGGGCCCGCCGGCGCCAAGGGTGCCGCCGGGGCAGCAGGGCTTCCAGGACGGGATGGAAACAGCATCCGCAGCGGTTCCGGACTGCCCGCCTCGGCTCTGGGTATCGACGGTGATTTTTACCTCGACACCGCCAGTTTCGTGGTCTACGGGCCCAAGACCGGCGGGGCGTGGCCGCTCGGCACACAGAACCTGGTGGGACCCCAAGGACCGATGGGGGCCCAGGGAGTGCCGGGCGTTCAGGGTCCTGCAGGCCCTGCAGGCGCCGAAGGACCACAGGGAGTTAAGGGCGACACCGGCGATACCGGGCCCATCGGGCCAGCCGGACCACAGGGACCCGAGGGCGCTGCCGGACCGACCGGCCCGCAGGGGCCCCAGGGTCCTCAGGGCCCAGCCGGGGGCGAGACGGTCTTTGTCAGCTTCCTGCCCGGACCCATAGATCCCGCAACTCTCCCCAACGGTGCGGGCTACTTCCCGATCACCGGGTCCGTGGCTCCCTCCAGCTCACGGGAAGCTAACGAAATTCGAATGCCGCGCGCAGGGACCATCACCGGGATGAGAGTCGAGATGACGGAGCGGAACAGCAGCATCGACGTGTACCTCATCCGTGACGGCCTGCACCAACCCGTCATGTCCTGCACAACCATCTCCTACTGTGGGCGCACTGGATTGCTGCCGGTGGCGCAGAACCAGAAGCTCACCCTGTGGGTTCGCCCCCTCGGCCCCGACCCCATCGAGAACCTGCGCGTCTCACTGCTCTTTGAGTAGGGAGCCGGCTCCTAGATGGCCTTGCCCGGGTTGAGGATGCCCAGCGGGTCCAGTGCCTGCCGGATGGTGTGCATGACTTCGAGCGAGACGTCTCCGAGCTCCTCCTGCAGCCAGTCCCGCTTGAGCAGGCCAATGCCGTGCTCTCCGGTCAGCGTGCCGCCCAGGGACTTGGCCAGGTGGAACATCTCCCCCAGCGCGACCTTCGGCGGTCCCTCCGTCACCGAATCCTCAGGGTCCATGACGATCATGGGGTGCAGGTTTCCGTCGGAGGCGTGGGCGATGGTGAAGATCCGCACGCCGGTGCGTTCGGCGATGTCTTCCAGCCCGGCGACGACGTCGGCCAGTTTTCCGCGTGGCACGCCAATGTCCCCGATCGAAACCCTGCCGAGCTTCTCGAGCGACGGGATGGCTTCACGGCGGGCGGTCACGAGCGCCGCCGCCTGCTCGTCGTCGACCGCGCGTTCACAGATCCCGAACGGTGACACGGCGTCCATCACCACGTCCTGCTCCAGGAAAGCACCGTGCCCGTCGGTCTGTACGAGCAGGAAGGACGCACCGCGGGAGCGGTAGTCCGTGCCCAGGGCTGCGTCGACGGCTTCGAGGGTCTGGCCGTCCATCAGTTCCATCATGGACGGCTGGATCCGGGCCGCTACAACGGCCGACGCCGCCCGCGCGGCCTGCTCAACGTTCGGGAAGAACGCGGCCACCGTGGCGGTCTGCACGGGGAGCGGGCGCAGCCGCAGCGTGGCCTCGACGACGATCCCCAGGGTGCCTTCGGAGCCGATCATCAGGGCGTTGAGGTCATAGCCGCTGACCCCTTTGATGGTCTCCCGTCCGGTGCGCAGTTCCCGCCCGTCCGCGAGGATCACGCGCAGCGCCAGCACGGCTTCGCGGGTGACGCCGTACTTGGCGCACCGCATGCCGCCGGCGTTCGTGGCGATGTTCCCGCCGATCGAGCAGATGGCGGTACTGGCCGGGTCCGGGGCGTAGAAGAGTCCGTATTCTGCTGCTGCCGCGTTCAGTTCAGCGTTCAGCACGCCGGGCTGGACCACGGCCAGCTGTTCCTCCGGGTCAATCCGCAGGATCCGGTCCATGCCGGATACGTCCAGCACCACCTCGCCCCGGCGGGAGGATGAGGCTCCCGCCAGCCCGGTTCCTGCTCCGCGCGGAACCACCGGCACCCGGTGGGCGGTGGCCCGGCGCAGGACTTCAGCCACTTCTCCGGCATTCTGCGCGAAAACCACTCCCTCCGGCAGGCTGTCAGCCACAAACCCGGACCGGTCGGTGCTGGCTCTCAGGCGGTCCTCGTGTTCTACGGAGGACCGGGCAGCCGCGCCGAGCACTGCGGCATGCCCTTCCGCGAAAGTGGTTCCGGGTGCATCCAGGGGCTCAGTGCTCACAGATTCTCCTTGCGTTGGCTTACGGGACCATCCAGCCGAGGACCGGCGTGGACTGCAGCCAGATCAGCAGGGTCATCAGGACAAGCAGGCCAAGGGACCAGCCAATCAGTTTGCGCAGCAGTGTGCCTTCCACCCCGTTGAGGCCCACGGCGGCTGCAGCGATCGCCAGGTTCTGCAGCGAGAGCATCTTGCCCAGTACGCCGGCGGAGGAGTTGGCCGCCGCCATCAGGGTGGGAGAGAGCCCGGTTTCCTCAGCGGCGGCAACCTGCAGCTGGCCGAAGAGGGAGTTCGACGACGTGTCCGAGCCGGTCAGTGCCACGCCGATCCAGCCCAGCAGCGGGGACAGAAGGGCGAAGAACCCGCCGGCCGAGGCCAGCGCAACGCCCAGGGTGGTGGTCTGCCCGGACAGGTTCATCACGAAGGACAGGGCGAGCACTGAACACACGGTGACGATGGTCCAGCGCAGGGTCTTTAGGGTCTCACCGTAGATCCGTACACCCTTGGCCGGTGCAATGCGGTACAGGAGCATCGTCAGAATTCCGGAGATCAGCAGCAGCGTGCCGGTGGCCTTCAGGTGGTCGAAGCGCAGGTTCTGGGCGCCGACGGGATCGCCGGAGGAATTCACCACGTCCAGGCCGGGCCAGTGGAACGTTACGCCGCCCACCTGGGTCAGCCATGCCTTGATGGGCGGGATCTGCGCGAGTGAGAAGACCACAATGATTATCAGGTAGGGAGCTACTGAAAGCCAGACGCTGCGTGCCGGCGGGCGGGTGTTGTCCCGGTCCCGGTCTTCTGCTGCGGCGGGCCCATCTTCTCCGCCGGGCCCGGTGCCCCCTTCGCTCCCGGCGGCACCGCCCGAAGCGCTCCCGTTAGCGGGCTCTGTACTGCCGTCTCCGCCGGTGCGGGTCAGGGTATCTGTTCCTTCCGCGCGCTCCCCCGCCCGTTCTTCGGCTGCTGCCCCGCGTGCCGCAGCGGCGTCGTCGGTCATTGATTCTCCGGACATGCCGATAAGTTCCTTCGGCTGCCAAACCCGCAGCATGGCCAGCACCGCGATCACGGTGGCAACCGCCGCCACCACGTCGGTCAGCTCCACCACAAAGAAGTTCGAGGCCACGAACTGGGCCAGGCCGAACACGATGCCGGCTACCAGCGCAACGGGCCAGGTCTGGCGCACGCCGCGCCGGCCGTCAACCAGGAAGACCAGGATCAGCGGAACCACCAGGGCGATGAACGGGGTCTGCCGGCCGGTCATGGAGGACAGTTCGTGCAGCGGGATGCCGGTGACGCCGTTCAGGGCGATGATCGGAGCGGCCATGGCGCCGAATGCCACCGGGGCCGTGTTGGCCAGCAGCGCCACGATCGCAGACTTCAGCGGTTTCATCCCGGCAGCCATCAGCATGGCCGCTGCAATAGCCACCGGAGCGCCGAACCCGGCCAGCGATTCAAGCAGTGCACCGAAGCAGAACGCGATCAGGATGGACAGGATCCGCAGGTCGTCGGAGATGGAGCGAATGGTGCGTCCCAGCACGTCGAACCACGGCGTGGCGACCGTCAGGTTGTAAATCCACAGTGCATTGATGAGGATCCAGAGGATCGGGAAGATGGCATAGAACGCGCCCAGCGCGGTGGCGGAGAGGGTCTGGTCCAGCGGCATGCCCCAGCCAAAAAGCGCCAGGAGGATGGACAGGACCAGCGAGATAATGCCCGCCTGGTAGGCCTTGAGCCGGAACACACCGAGCATCACGAACAGCAGCAGCAGCGGAAGAGCGGCGAGGATGGCGGAGAGCACCAGCGAGTCGCCAATTGGATCAAGGACCTGTTCGTACTGCGCTGCCGGAATATGCACAAAAACCCCTTTGTTTTTGCCGGGCCGGGTGAATCCGGTCCTGCCCGTTCACAAGTTGGGACGACACTAGGCCCGCGCCTGCGGCCGGTCAACGCTCCGGCCGCCGCTTTCCACCGAAATAGCAGAAAGTGCGCGTTTCAGCGCTGAGACGTGCACTTTCTGCCATCTCGGGGAGTACGGCAGGATATGGTCATGAGTTTTGAAGCGCCGCGCACGGCCGTCATCACGGGAGCCGGGTCAGGGATTGGCCGGGCCACCGCCCGGGAGTTCCTGGCCAGGGGCTGGCAGGTTGTACTCGCCGGACGCCGCGAAGACGCACTGCAGGAAACGGCCGGCGGCGATGCCCGCGCCCTGGTGGTCCGGACGGACGTCACCCGGCCCGACGACGTCGAGCACCTCTTCCGCGAAGCAGCGGACAGGTTCGGCCGTGTGGATGTGCTGTTCAACAATGCCGGCAGCTTCGGCCCTTCGGGCGCGGTGGACCAGATCAGCCTCGCCGGCTGGAACGAGACCATAGCGGTGAACCTGACCGGCACCATGCTGTGCGCTGCGGCTGCATTCCGGCAGATGAAGGAGCAGGACCCGCCGGGCGGCCGGATCATCAACAACGGTTCCCTCTCAGCGATCGCTCCCCGCCCGCTGGCTGCGGCGTACACGGCCACTAAACACGCCGTCACCGGGCTCACCAAGTCCATCGACCTGGACGGCCGAGCGTGGGGAATCAGCTGCGCCCAGATAGACATCGGCAATGCCGCCACTGAGCTGCTTGCCGGGATCACCGGCGGCGGAGCGCTTCAGCCCGACGGCAGCCGCAAGGCGGAGCCCACGTTCCCGGCCGAAGAGGCCGCCCGGACGGTCGTGTTCATGGCTGAGCTGCCGCCGTCGGCCAATCCCGGATCCGTGGTGCTCACCGCTGCCGGGATGCCTTACCTCGGCCGCGGCTAGGACAAACGCCTACCGTGCCGGAGCGGCGTCCTCAATGTCCTCATCTTCGATGCCCAGGATGTCCAGCTTGCCGCTCCTGCGGTCCGCGAGGTATTTCTTCATCTCCCGCTTGATCACCGGCAGCAGCAGGTAGACACCGAGCAGGTTCACGAACGCGCAGATGAACAGCGCAGCATCGGTAAAGGAGATCACCTGGCTGAAGGAGAGAATGCAGCCTGCCACGGTGAAGGTCAGGAAGATGACCTTGTACGTGATTTCCCGTTTCCGGCCCCGTCCGAAAAGGTATTCCCAGGCCTTGAGACCGTAGTAGGACCAGGTGATCAGGGTGGAGTAGGCGAACAGTGCGACGGCGACCGCCAGCACCACCGGGAACCACGGCAGCACGGTGGCGAACGCGTCGGAGGTGAGAATGACGCCGTCGGGAGCACCGCCGCCACCCTGCACCTGGTCGATGCCTGCCTGCAGGCTCGGGGCACCGGCCATGATGATGGCCAGGGCCGTCATGGTGCAGATCAGCACCGTGTCCACGAGCGGTTCGAACATGGCCACGAAGCCTTCACTGACCGGACGGCGGGTCTTGACCGCTGAGTGGGCAATTGCGGCTGAGCCCACACCTGCCTCATTGGAGAACGACGCGCGCTGGAATCCGATGATCATGACGCCGAGGATGCCGCCGGCGAACCCCTCCGGCCGGAAGGCCCCGTCGATGATGGCGCCGAAGGCGGCCGGGACATTCTGGAAGTTCGCGGCGATGACCGCACCGCACGCGAGGATGTAGACCGCTGCCATGGCGGGGACGAGCTTGGAGGTGGTGGCGCCGATGGACTTGATGCCACCCAGGATCACGACGGCTACGAGGACAGCGAAGATAATTCCGAAGACCAGCGCCGCGCCGTCGGATCCCAGGAATCCTTCCTGGCCGCCGGTGGCATTGCGGACCTGCGCGAAAGTCTGGTTGGCCTGGAACATGTTGCCGCCGGCCACACCGAAGAGCAGGATCGCCACCGCGAAGACACCCGTCAGTACTTTGGCAGGCAGTGAACCGAAGCGCTTAAAGGCCACCGGCAGGTACTTGAAGGGTCCGCCGCTGACCGTTCCGTCCTCGTGGACCTGACGGTATTTGACGCCCAGGGTGCATTCGGCGAATTTCGTGGCCATGCCCAGCAGGCCGGCGAGGATCATCCAGAACGTGGCTCCGGGTCCGCCGAGTGCCATGGCCGCGCCAACGCCGGCGATGTTGCCGAGTCCCACCGTTCCGGACAGTGCGGAGGTCAGCGCATGGAAATGCGGTACTTCGCCGGGATCCTGCTTGGTGGAAAATTTGCCGCGGACCACCTCGACTGAGACTTTGAGGCCGCGGAACTGGATGAAGCCGAAATAGCAGGTAATCACGATTCCGGCGATGATCAGCCAGGCGACGACGATGGGGAAACTGAAGTCCCCGACGGTTAGCGGGAAGAAGACGATGTTATTGAACGCCGTCGCGATGGGCTCCATGAATTCGTTCACGGATGTGTCGATCGAGCCCAGGAGGCCCTCCGGCTCCGTCTGCGCAGGCACACTGATGCTTCGGCCCATCTCCACCCCCAGGGAATTAGTCAGCCAGCTGATGATTTGTGCACACAGCTTGCCTTAAGTCCCTCCTGTAACACAACTCACAGTGTGGGGGATGAGTTGTGGGGCCAG
This sequence comes from Arthrobacter koreensis, assembly GCF_035792275.1. Lineage (GTDB taxonomy): Bacteria > Actinomycetota > Actinomycetes > Actinomycetales > Micrococcaceae > Arthrobacter_B > Arthrobacter_B koreensis_A. The sequence continues at coordinate 26,712 of NZ_JAMWKK010000001.1, forward strand.
GCGGACGCCGCTTAACCCGGATTCGAAGCCCTAAGTTCCACTGCGGTGATCAGCAGATCCAGGGTCGCCCTGAACCCTTCATCCAAGGTGACCCCGGTCAGTGACCCGGCCATTCGGGACAGATGCGGAAAGGCGGCGGGGTCAGCCTGGCGGCAGGCCACTTCCCACGCTTCATGATCGGCTTCCGCTGCGGCGTTTAGCTCCAAACCGGCCCGGAATGCCGTCCAGGCCAGGACGGTGTCCGCCAGCGCGCGGTAGCTGGCCGAAGCTTCCACGTCAGGAAGTCCCGCGTCGATCAGCAGCCCAAGTGCGAGCTCCGCGAATCGCATTTCGCCGGGAAGGCGCGTGATCCGTGCAGCTGCCGCGACGGCAACCTCGGGGTGGTCCAGATAGCCCCTGTGGAGCCGGCAGAGCAGTTCGGTCAGGTCTTCCCGCCAGGCACCGGCCGCCACGAACCCTTCGGCTGCTTCCGCGATAATGCCGTCTGCAACCGCGAGAAGCAGTTCATCCTTGGAGGAGACGTATCGATAGAGGGCTGCCGGATCGACCCCCAGCCGCTTTCCCAGGGACCGGAAAGTCAGTGGCTGCGCCTGTTCCCGTGAGGTCATGTCCACGGCCGCACGGATCACCTGTTCACGGTCCAGCGGCGGTGCGCCCGACTTCGCCGGCCTGCCGCGTCGCTGCCGCGCGGGATCAGCGCTCATCTTGGGGCCCATGGATCCTGAGTCTTGCCGCTAGGCGAACCTGAGTCAATTCCGGGCAGAGGGGCCTCCGGAATGGCCGGCCGCGGGCAGCATGCCACGCGCGGCCGGCCCTGATACCACTAGGTGGAGGGAACCATCCTTTCCGGATCAGAGTCCGGAGCCACTGGGGCGGCGGCCGCTTCCCGGCCAACCCTCAGTGCAATCACAACAATGGCAGCAGCTGTGACCGCACCAAGGACGGCCATAACGACGGCGAGGGCTGAATCGCCGCCCATGTCGAAGATCTGCGTTGCGGCGAGGGGGCCAAGTGCGACGCCAAGGATGTAGACACCGTTGACGGCAACACTGGCAGCACCGTCCCGGGTGAGGATGGCAGCGAGTCCGAACACGAGCGGCAGGCTCATTCCGAAGGCGAAGCCCCATGCCACGAAGACCACCGAGAACAGGGCAGTATCCCCTGCGACGACCATAACCACCTTGCTAACGAGGCTGATGGCCAGGGCAAGAGCCAGCAGGGGGACCCGGCCGGCTTTCTTCTCTGCAATTGGAGTGATCACTGCACCGGCGAGACCGGCGAGGGTGGCAATCGCCAGCAGGTTCATGACCAGCGGGGAGCCCGCCTCACCGAAGCGCAGGACGGCGATCAGCTCGGATAGGCCGATGATGCCGTCATCAGTGATGGACCAGGCGCCAAACGCCACGGCTAGGATCCATGCCAGCTTTCCGGCCTTGCCGGCGGAAACCTCCGCAGCGGGAGCTTCGGCTGCCGCAGGAAGCCACCTGGCAGTGAGCAGGACCAGGATGCCGGGGACGCACATGATCAGCAGAACGGAATTCATGGTTCCACCGATAAGCGGGACCAGGAAATATGCGGCCGCGACGACCAGCCGGTTGAAAATCATCGCCACATTTGCGGAACGGTCTGGATTCTCCGTTGCGGAGATGGAGGCTGACGCCGCACCCAGGACGAGCCCGGAACCAAGTCCGGCGATGAGCAGCAGCGCACCGTAGAAGCCGGACTGTCCCAGCATGATGCCGCCAAGGGAGACCAGCATAAGGACTGCCACCCCGGCCAGGGCAACCGGCGTCCTGCTGTGCCGGCGAACCCAGGGGCGGACCGCCAGGACCGTGGCCGAGTTGATGAGCGTCATGCCGGTGGCCAGGAATCCGGCTGTCGTGAGGTCCACGGAGTAGTCATTGACCAGCCTGGCAATGATCGTGGGAATAAGGTTCGCCGGCAGCAGGGCGTAGGCCCATGCAATGACAACGGAGGATAGTCCCCTGGTGTTTGAGGTACGGGATGCGGTCATGAGCGAACGCCTGTCTTCTGGTAGTGGATAGTGTGCAAAACGCTTTCCGCCGCCCGCCGCCCCGTCGCGACTGCGCCTTCCAATGTTCCGGGGAAATCTGCAGATAGGTCGCCGCCGGCGACGTGGAGGCCGGCGGAGTCCGCAGGCATGCCGGCCAAGGCGTCGTAAAACCCTGCGGGCGGCGCGATCCAGGTGCCCCTGGCCCAGGCATCGGCCTCCCAGTCGTGTGATGTGTGGGCCCGGACCGTGGCTGAGGGAATGTACTCCCGGATCTGTTCCTCGAAGTCGTCCACGGTTGGTTTACCCTCTGCCGCCGGAGCCAGTCCGACGGCGAGCATGCCCCCGTCCTTCAACCGCCGCTCGGTCCTGAAGTAGCCGAAAAGCCCCTCGGAGGCGAACACTCTGCAGTGCTCAACCACCCCATCCAGAACGAACCAGTCCTTTCTGGATGCACCCGGGTGTCCGTCGCGAACGAAGGGCGACACCCCGCCGAGCACCGTGTGATCGAAGTCGATGGTGGCCATGGTGTTCAGCGGCACCGCGAGAATGACCGCTATGGAGGTGAATGCTCCCACGCCGCTTGTGGTAATAAATCCGGTTGCGGTGCGCTCGACCGTGGTGACCGCAGCGTCCAGGTGCAGTGCTGCGCCGGAGGCGCCGAACAGCGCCGCGGCCAGTGCGGCCGTGGTGCCGTGGAGCTGGGCTTTGTAGTGCTCCGGGTCGGCCAGTTCATCAAGGTCAAGCAGCAGGTGGCGGGCGTCGATATCCGTCAGCGGCGCTCCTGCGAGGTACCGCTGCGTGGCGGTCATCCAGTCATGGACCCACGGGTCCAGGCCAGCCCGACCCAACGCGTCCGCCGCGGTCCCGGCAGTCGTTCCCGGCAGCTCCCGGAGGGTCTGCAGCGCCATTTCGAGTCCACGGACTCCGTCCTCGCCAGGTGTGGCCATCGGGGCCACACCGTCCCTGAAGTGGACCAGTGAGGCGGCCGTATCGGGGGAATCGAAGAGTTCCAGCCCGAATTCCTCAACGAGCGCACGGACTTCCCGGAAACCGGGCAGGATCCATGTCCCGCCCAGCTCGATCATCCGTCCGGCTTCCGGCCAGAACCAGCCGAAGGCCCGGCCCCCGATCCGGTCGGACGCTTCGGCGATGTCCACCCGCAGTCCTCCGGAGCGCAGCCGGTGGGCGGCGGCGAGTCCTGCCAGCCCGGCGCCGACAATCAGCACATCGGTGTCGCGCACGGGTATCTGCTGCGTATTCAATGGGCCCCCTGCAGAAGGTCTGTTCCGGGAATTCCGGCGGAGCGGGTCGTGGAAAGACGTCACTTCCGCGGCGGAATTCCCGGGTGAAAGTCAAAACTATTGGACTCATTCTTAGGTTGGGGAAAACCTATAGTCAACGGTGTTGACAAATTACTTGTTTATGACTTCAAATCAATTCCATGACTTTCCGCACCCCGACTGAACCCACCGGACGCGCCATTCTGCTGCATTCCGGGGCGGTGTTTTCAGGAACAGAACTCAGCATCGACGCAACCGCGGTGCTCATCAGCGGGGAAAAAATCCTTGCCGTAGGAACTGACGCCGAGCTCCGTCCGCAGGCCCGGCTGCTGGACGCTGAGGAAATCGACCTTCAGGGCGGACTGGTGACCCCGGGTTTCGTTGATGCCCACGTCCACGCCGTCATGGGCGGAGTGGAACGCAATGCATGCGACCTCACGCAGGCTGAGACCGCAGAAGATACCTTGGGCACCATCAAGCAGTACGCAGATTCGCGGACCGGCGCAGAGCATCCCGCCGACTGGATCATCGGGGCCGGGTGGTACAAGGGCAACTTCCCGCCGGGGGCGGCCACGGCAGAAATCCTTGACGCCGTCACCGGCGAACGGCCGGCCTATCTCATCAATGCCGACCACCATTCAGCCTGGGTCAACACGGCTGCCCTGCGGCTGGCAGGGGTAACGGCGTCCACCCCCGATCCGGAGGACGGCGTCATCGACCGCCTCCCTGACGGTACGCCGCTGGGTATTCTGCACGAAGGTGCCATGGACCTCGTAGGCCGGCATCTGCCCGAGTTCAGCACCCGGCAACTGGCCGAGGGGCTCCTGGTCGGCGGAGAGTACTTGCACTCGGTGGGCGTCACCGGGTGGCAGGAGGCCATCCTCGGAGATTACGCCGGCTACCCCGATGCGTCCGCGGCATACCGGGAACTCCGGGAACTCGACCTGGTTCCGGAGACGGCAACGGGAGCGCTCTGGGTGCCCCGTGACCTTACGGTGGAGACCGTCCCGGAGCTGGTCGAGCAGTTCGTTCTCCGCCGCAAGGAAAATGAGGCCGCGGGGTTTGTTACCCGCGCTGCGAAACTCATGGTGGATGGGGTTCCGGAGAACCGGACCGCGGCGATGCTGGAAAAGTACTGCGAGTGCGAGCGGCTGACCGGCGGATCCAGCAACGCCGGGCCCGATGGCCGCGGCCTTGCCTACCTTGGACGGGAAGTGCTGCTGGCGGTCGGCGTGGCACTGGATGCAGCCGGCTTCGACCTGCACTTCCACGCGATCGGGGACCGTGCAGTCCGCTGGGCGCTGGACACCGTTGCCGCAGTGCGTGCGGCAAATCCTGAGTCGGCGGCCAGGCATCATCTCGCGCACCTGCAGATTGTTCACCCGGAGGATGTGCCGCGTTTTGGGCAGACCGGCACCACGGCCAACCTGCAGGCACTCTGGGCATGCAACGACGCCCAGATGGCAGATCAGACAGTTCCCCTTCTTGGCACCGAGCGGGCTTCCTGGCAGTACCCGTTCCGGTCCATCGAGGCGGCCGGCGGCCGGCTGTGCACGGGCTCCGACTGGCCCGTTTCAACCCCCGACCCGTGGCAGGCAATCCACGTTGCGGTCAACCGCACATACCCGCAGGTCCTGGACGCTGCCGTGGCGCAGAATGCTCCGCTCGAGCCCCGGGAGGCTCTGGAACTGGCATCAGCCCTTGCGGCCTATACGGCGGGATCAGCCTGGCAGCTGCATCTGGACTCCGGTCGCGGGCGAATCGAGGCAGGAGCGGTGGCGGATCTGGCCGTTGCGGACCGAAACCCCTTTGACGCGGTGTCGGCCGGACATTCGGACCAAATCTGTGAGACCCGGAATGTGCTTACGTTTCTCTCAGGGCGCGTCGTTTACGACGGCCGCTGACTAGGATCCCCGGGAGTCGCGGGTTTCCTTGTCGTTGGCCTTCTGGATGGCCTCAACCAGCTGGTCCTTGGTCATTTTGGACCGGCCGGTAATGTCCAGCCTGGACGCCACGTCGTACAGGTGATCCTTGGAGGCATTGGCATCCACTCCCCCGGCGGTCTTCGCCTTGGAGCGCCTGCCCTCTTCAGCCCTCTTGTCCGAGGGTCCCTTGGATTCCTTGGGTTCCCAGTGGTCGCCGACCTTTTCATAGGTGTGCTTCAGTGACGCATAGGCCGTCTGGGCGGCGCGCTGCTCGTCGCCGTATTCCTTCAGGGCTGAGTCGTAGGTCTTTGCGAAGGTTTTCCGTGCCTTCTTTTCTGAGCGCTGAAGTGTCGAGGGCAACTCACTCTTTTTCACCTTGCCGGTCTTGGTTGTCTTCGGCATTCTCAGTCATCCCCCTCCGGCTGGAGCGTGGAGGCTTCCGTCTCCTGAACCGCCCCCATAACGTCCTGGACTTCGGCACTGTCCGTGTCATCCGCCATCGGTTCGGGCTGGCGCCATTCCTGCGCATGGTCCGGGGCTGCGTTGCGGGTGAGGTTCTGCGTTTCGTGCTTCATTTCCTCATCCATGCGGCGCCCGTGGGTGCTGTTTCCGCGTTCGGCCATGATGCGTTCCCTCCGGTCGGCGACTTACTAAGCGTCCTTACTGTCTACCATCCGGGAGGGTGCGCCTCAACCCGCTGAACTCAACACTCCACGACGTTCACGGCGAGGCCGCCCATGGCGGTTTCCTTGTACTTCGAACTCATGTCCCGTCCGGTTTCCCGCATGGTCACAATGACCTCGTCCAGCGACACCCGGTGCTCGCCGTCGCCCCACAGGGCCATCTTGGCGGCGTTGACCGCTTTGCCGGCGCCAATGGCGTTCCGCTCGATGCACGGGACCTGCACCAGCCCGCCGATCGGATCGCAGGTGAGCCCCAGGTTGTGTTCCATCGCGATTTCCGCGGCGTTTTCCACCTGTTCGGGCGAGCCGCCCAGGATTTCGGCCAGGCCTGCGGCGGCCATGGACGACGCCGATCCCACCTCGCCCTGGCAGCCCACCTCCGCACCGGAAATCGAGGCCTGCTCCTTGTAAAGCACCCCGATCGCTCCGGCGGCAAGCAGGAAACGCACTACGGCGTCGTCCTTCTGCTCCGGGGTGGCCGTGTCCATGCCGGGGCCGTAATGGGTGGCGTAGAAGAGCACAGCGGGGATGATGCCGGCTGCACCGTTGGTCGGCGCAGTGACCACGCGGCCGCCGGACGCGTTTTCCTCGTTCACGGCCAGCGCTACGAGGTTCACCCATTCCTGCCAGAACCGCGGGTCCCGGTTCGGGTCCTCTTCACGCAGCCGGGTATGCCACTGGGGTGCCCGCCGGCGCACTTTCAGCCCGCCGGGCAGCAGGCCGGAGCGGGAGATGGCTGAATCCTTGCACTGGTCCATCACGTCGCGGATGTGCAGCAGGCCGGCGCGGATTTCCTCCTCGGAACGGGACACCAGCTCGTTCGCCAGCATCACCTGGCTGATGGACAGCGCGTTGGAGGTGCAGTGTTCCAGCAGCTGGACTGCGGTGCGGAAGGGATACGGCAGGGACTGTTTGGACGCCTCGAGCTCGACGGCGGCAGTCTCCTCTTCGCCGTCGCGCACTATGAACCCGCCGCCCACACTGAAGAACGTGGCTTCACGAAGCACCTGGCCGTCCGCGCCGCTGACGGCGAAACGGATGCCGTTGGTATGGCGGGGAAGGACAGTGAGCGGGTGCAGCACCATGTCCGCGATCCCGTATTCAAGGACGACGCCGGTGCCGGGCTTCAGCTGGCTGCCCAGCTCGATCTTGCCGCTGGCTTCGATCTCCGCGAGCCGGTCCTCCATCTGGTCCGGGAGGATCTCTTCCGGGGCGAAGCCTTCAAGTCCCAGCAGGACGGCAGGAAACGTGCCGTGCCCGCGGCCGGTCGCCGCGAGGGACCCGTAAAGGTCCACGCGGAGACCGGCCACGGAGGCAAGGACACCGGCGTCGGCGAGCTCCGCGGCGAAGGCCGCGCCTGCCCGCATCGGCCCCACGGTGTGGGAGCTAGAGGGGCCGATGCCTACGGTGAAGAGGTCGAATACTCCTACAGCCATGCGGTGTCCTTTGGTTCGCGCGTCTCAGGCGCGGGCGGGTGCTCCGGCCAGGTCGGCGACCTGCGGGTAGAGCGGGTGGGCCGCGGCCAGGGCGTGGACGCGGTCCTTGAGTGCGCTGAGATCCTTGCCGTCGGCAATGAGGGCCAGGGCGATGATGTCAGCGACTTCCCGGAACGCCTCCTCGCCGAAGCCGCGGGTGGCCAGTGCCGGGGTGCCGATGCGAAGACCCGAGGTGACCATCGGAGGCCGCGGATCGAACGGCACGGCGTTGCGGTTGACCGTGATGTCGATCTGCGCCAAGCGGTCCTCGGCCTGCTGGCCGTCCAGTTCCGCGTTGCGCAGGTCCACCAGGACCAGGTGCACGTCGGTGCCTCCGGAAACCACGGAGATTCCCTTGGCGGCGACGTCGTCGGAGAGCAGCCGCTCGGCGAGGATCCGTGAACCGGCCAGGGTGCGTTCCTGGCGTTCGCGGAACTCGGGCGTGGCTGCGATCTTCAGGGCGGTCGCCTTGCCGGCGATCACGTGCTCAAGAGGCCCGCCCTGCTGGCCGGGGAACACCGCGGAGTTGATCTTCTTGGCGATGTCTGCGTCGTTGGAGAGGATGATGCCGCCGCGCGGACCCGCCAGGGTCTTGTGCGTCGTGGAGGTCACCACGTGGGCGTGCGGAACCGGGCTGGGGTGCAGTCCGGCCGCGACCAGTCCGGCGAAGTGCGCCATGTCCACCATGAGGTAGGCACCCACCTCGTCGGCGATCGCGCGGAACGCCTCGAAGTCCAGCTGGCGGGCGTACGCGGACCAGCCGGCGACGATCAGCTTCGGCTTGTGCTCCCGGGCCAGGCGCGCGACGTCGTCCATGTTCACGGTGTGGGTGGTTTCGTCCACGCCGTAGGGAACGATGTTGTAGAGCCGGCCGGAGAAGTTGATCTTCATGCCGTGCGTCAGGTGGCCGCCGTCGGCCAGGGAAAGCCCCAGCACGGTGTCACCCGGACGGATCAGCGCGTGCATGACCGAGGCGTTGGCCTGCGCACCGGAGTGCGGCTGCACGTTGGCGAAGTCCGCACCGAACAGTGCCTTGGCGCGGTCGATTGCCAGCTGCTCAATGACATCCACGAACTCGCAGCCGCCGTAGTAGCGGCGTCCGGGGTAGCCCTCGGCGTACTTGTTGGTCAGCACGGAGCCCTGGGCCTCCATGATGGCCACCGCGGTGTGGTTCTCCGAGGCGATCATCTCCAGGCCGTCCTGCTGGCGGCGCCGCTCGTTGTCGATCTGCTCGGCAACCTCGGGATCGATCTCCGCGAGGTGGGAGTTCAGGAAATCGGTCACAGCTCGCCGCCGTTCTTCTCTGCGTAGTCGGCAGCGCTCAGCAGCTCACCCTCCTCCGTGACCTCAACGGTGAACAGCCAGCCGGCGCCGTACGGGTCTTCGTTCAGGATGGCCGGGTTGTCCACGGCTTCCTGGTTGATCTCCACGATGGTGCCGGAAACCGGGGCGTACAGGTCCGAGACGGACTTGGTGGATTCAACCTCGCCGCAGGTCTCGCCTGCAGTGACGGAATCGCCGACGGCGGGAAGGTCGACGTACACAACGTCGCCCAGGGCGTCAGCGGCGACGGCCGAGATGCCGACCTTCACGGGGCTGGAAGCGTCTACCCACTCGTGTTCGGCGGAGTAGCGCAGGGACGGATCAACTTTGCTCATTGGGATGTGCCTTTCGGGAGCTTGGAGTCGTTGGTTCGAGTGTAGATCGGGCGGCGGAGGCGAAGCGCTTCGCCGCCCCTTAGACACCTCGCTCGTTCCTCGCTCGGCGATGCGGGGCTACGCGAAACGCTCCGCCCCCGCCGGGTTTGGCCCAAACTGGTGCCCGTAATTCCAGAAAAATGCTGCTGCCCCCATCGAGAGGCCAGTTACGGCTCGTTTCAGGGCTCAGAAGAGCCGTAACTGGCCTCTCGGCGGGAGGTGCGAGTTACTTGCCCCGCTTGTAGAACGGGAGGGAGACGACTGTGAAGGGTTCAGGCTTGCCGCGGAGGTCGACGTCGAGCTCGGTGCCGGGTTCAGCGTAGGCGGCATCGACGTAGGCCAGGGCAACCGGGTAGCCGAGGGTGGGGCTGGGAGCGCCGGAGGTGACTTCACCGATGGTGTTCCCGTCCTTGAGGACCGGGTAGTGGGAACGGGCGGACCGCCGGCCGGAGCCCTTCAGGCCCACCAGCTTGCGGGACGGACCCTGTTCCTTCCTGGCGGTGAGGGCTTCGCGGCCCACAAAGTCGCCCTCCTTGGAAAGTGCGACAACGCCGCCCAGTCCGGCTGCGTACGGATCCACGTCGAGGGAGAGCTCGTTGCCGTACAGCGGCATGCCGGCCTCCAGGCGCAGCGAATCGCGGCAGGCCAGTCCGGCCGGTACCAGTCCGCGGCCTTCACCGGCGGCGAGCAGTGCCTGCCAGAGGGCAGCGGCGTCGTCATTCGGCACGTAGATCTCGAAGCCGTCTTCGCCGGTGTAGCCGGTGCGGGCCACCAGGAGCGAATGCGAGCTGCCCCCCACGGTCAGCTCAACACGCGCCGCAGCGTAGTACTTCATGCCGGTAACCAGATCCCGCTGGCCGGCGGGCACCAGTTCCAGCAGGATTGCCTCGGCCTCAGGACCCTGCACGGCCACCAGGGAGGTGTCCGCCGTCTTGTCCTCCACAACGACGTCGAACCCTTCCGCCCGCGCAGCCAGCTCGGCTGCCACTGCGGCGGCGTTGCCGGCGTTGGGGACCACCAGGTAGGACTCCTCATCCAGCCGGTAGCTGATCAGGTCGTCGATGATCCCGCCCTCGGCATTGGTGATCAGCGAGTACTTGGCCCGGCCGACGGCCACGGCGGAGAGCTTGCCGGTCAGCGCGTAGTCCAGGAACGCGGCAGCCTGCGGCCCGGTGACCTCGACTTCGCCCATGTGGGAGAGGTCGAACAGGCCGGCTGCCTTGCGCACGGCGTGATGCTCGGCCAGCTCGGAGCTGTACTTCAGCGGCATCTGCCAGCCGCCGAAGTCGGTGAAGGAGGCACCCAGGCGTTTGTGCTCCTCGTACAGTGCGGTGTACTGCTCAGTCATTGCGGCTGTCCCCTTAGTTTTCGAAGTCTTCGATCGGCGGGCAGGAGCACACCAGGTTGCGGTCTCCCGCGGCGCCGTCAATGCGGCCCACCGGCGGGAAGTACTTGTCCATGCGCAGGCTCTTCAGCGGGAAGACGGCCTGTTCGCGCGGGTACGGACGGTTCCATTCGTTGCCGGCGGCGACGGCGGCGGTGTGCGGTGCGTTGCGCAGGGGGCTTTCCTCCACGGAGAAGTCCCCGGCAGCCACCTGGTCGATCTCGCCGCGGATGGCGATCATCGCGTCGATGAACCGGTCAATCTCGCCCTGGTCCTCGGACTCGGTGGGCTCCACCATCAGGGTGCCCGCCACCGGGAAGGACAGGGTCGGGGCGTGGAAGCCGTAGTCCACCAGCCGCTTGGCCACGTCCTCGGCGGTGACGCCGGTCTTGGCGGTCAGCTCGCGCAGGTCCAGGATGCACTCGTGCGCCACCAGGCCGCCCTTGCCCGTGTAGAGCACCGGGAAGTAGTCGTTCAGCCGCGCTGCCACGTAGTTCGCGGCCAGCAGGGCGCTCTTGGTCGCGGCGGTGAGGCCTTCGCCGCCCATCAGCCGGACGTAGGCCCAGGAGATTGGCAGCACGCCGGCCGAGCCGAAGCGGGAAGCAGAGATCGGGATGTCGTCCCCGCCGTCCCAGGCTGCGGCATTGCCGGGCATAAACGGCGCCAGGTGCGCCTTGGCTGCAACCGGTCCGACGCCGGGGCCGCCGCCGCCGTGCGGGATGCAGAAAGTCTTGTGCAGGTTCAGGTGGGAGACGTCGCCGCCGAACTCACCGGGCTGGGCCAGGCCCACCAGGGCATTGAGGTTGGCGCCGTCGATGTAGACCTGGCCGCCTGCCTCGTGCACGGCTTCGCAGACGTCGCGGACGTCGTCGTCGTACACGCCGTGGGTGGAGGGGTACGTGATCATGATGGCGGCGAGGTTCTCGCGGTGCGCGTCGATCTTGGCGCGCAGGTCTGCGTGGTCGATCGCGCCGTCGCCGGCGGTGCCAACAACGACGACCTTCATGCCGGCCAGCACGGCGGAAGCCGCGTTGGTACCGTGCGCCGAGGCAGGGATCAGGCAAATGTTGCGCTGCTCGTCGCCGCGGGAGTGGTGGTAGCCGCGGATCGCCAGCAGGCCGGCGAGTTCGCCCTGGGAGCCGGCGTTGGGCTGGATGGAAACCTGGTCGTACCCGGTGATGGTGGCCAGCTGTGCTTCCAGGTCGGAGATCAGTTCACGCCAGCCCTCGGTCTGGGAATCCGGGGCGAACGGGTGGATGGAGGCGAATTCCGGCCAGGTCATGGCCTGCATCTCGGCCGTGGCGTTGAGCTTCATGGTGCAGGAGCCCAGCGGGATCATGGTGCGGTCCAGGGCCAGGTCCCGGTCCGAGAGGCGGCGCAGGTAACGCAGCATCTGGGTCTCGGAGCGGTAGGAGGAGAACACCGGATGAGTCATGTAATCAGAGGTGCGCAGCAGCTCAGCGGGCAGTTCGAACCCGGCAGGCTCGGCAACCGGCTTCGCGCCGAAGGCGGCGGCGACGTCAGCAATCACGGCGTCAGTAGTTGTTTCATCAGCGGAAACACCCACGGTGTCCGCGTCAACCAGGCGCAGGTTGATGCCCTTGGCCTCGGCGGCGGCCACCACCTCGGCGGCGCGGCCGGGAACGCGGGCGGTGACGGTGTCGAAGAAGATGTCCGAAACCAGCTCGATTCCGGCGTTCGAGAGAGCCGCGGCCAGCGCGCGGGCATGGCCGTTGGCGCGCAGCGCGATCGCTTTCAGGCCTTCGGGGCCGTGGTAGACGGCATACATCGAGGCAACGATGGCCAGCAGTGCCTGGGCGGTGCAGATGTTGGACGTCGCCTTCTCGCGGCGGATGTGCTGCTCGCGGGTCTGCAGTGCCAGGCGGTAGGCAGGTGTGCCGGCGGAGTCCTTGGACACGCCGACCAGGCGGCCGGGGAGCGAGCGCTCCAGTCCCTTGCGCACAGCCATGTAGGCGGCGTGCGGGCCGCCGAAGAACAGCGGAACACCAAAGCGCTGCACGGAGCCGACGGCGATATCCGCGCCCTGCTCACCGGGAGGGGTCAGCAGGGTCAGGGCCAGCAGGTCGGCAGCCACGGTCACCAGCGCGCCGCGTTCCTTGGCCTCTGCGATGATCCCGGAGAGGTCCCGGACGGCACCGGAGACGCCGGGCTGCTGGAGCACGACGCCGGTGATCTCGCCGTCGGGCAGGCCGGCGGCCAGGTCAGCCACCTCGACGTCGAACCCCAGGGCCTGGGCGCGGCCGCGGACGATCGCGATCGTCTGGGGCAGCGCATCGGCGTCGAGCACGATCTTGCCCTCGGACTTGGCCTTGTTGGAGCGGCGCATCAGCAGGACTGCTTCGGCGACGGCCGTGGCTTCATCGAGCAGCGAAGCGTTGGCCACGGGCAGTGCCGTGAGGTCCTGGACCATGGTCTGGAAGTTCAGCAGCGCTTCGAGCCGGCCCTGGGAGATTTCCGGCTGGTACGGGGTGTAGGCGGTGTACCAGGCGGGATCTTCCACGACGTTGCGCAGGATCACCGGCGGGGTGTGGGTATCGAAGTAACCCTGGCCGATCATCTGCACGGCAGTCTTGTTCTTCGCAGCGATGCGGCGCAGTTCGGCGACGGCTTCCTGTTCGCTGCGGGGTGCACTGAGCACCAGCGGGGCATCCTGGCGGATGGCGGCGGGGACGGCAGCGTCCACCAGGTTTTCCAGAGTGTCATAGCCGACGGCCTTGAGCATGGCGTCGGTTTCGGTTGCGCGCGCGCCAATATGGCGGTCAACGAAGGCTGCGGTGGACGGGACTGCTGTCATAAGGAGCTCCAAGAGGCGGGCGAGGGTACGCCGATACGACGACTGGCTCCTCCCCGCTCTGTATTGGACCTGAGAGATTCCGCGGGTGTGATCCGCTTGCACCGTCGGTGAGGAACCGGCACGCCGGTCCTGCTTTCCAGAGTTGCCTCGCCATGGCGGTACAGGGGCCTGAGAGATTCCCGGGGAGGGTTTGCTCCTACGGCGCCCGCGTCTTCATCGATGCGCGGGACTCTCCCGCCACGGCTGGTAAAGGCATATTCAATTGTGGCTGCACCCTGACTTTAGCCCGACCGGGAGCCCCCTTCAAGGTATGACGCGGACCGCATGGAGCAGCCGCGGGGCGGCGGCGGATGCCCTGGGGACCGTACCCCAAATTGACATGGCCGCGGGGTCTGCAGAAACTGAAACAATCGGCGGTCACGCCACAGTTCATGAGGCTTCATTGAATATCTGCGCATATTGGTGTCGGCAGCGTGTCTTGGCGGCGGCGTGCTGACTCGGCGCCAACGAGAAAGAACCCCATGCCAGGTAGCTCCATCCCCGCCTCAGCCACGGACAATCCAGCTGCGGTAACAAGTTCCAAGGACCCGGGCCTCGCGCGTTCGATGTCCAGCCGCCACATCCAGCTCCTCGCCATCGGCGGAGCGATCGGCACCGGCCTCTTTATGGGTTCGGGAAAGACCATTTCCGTGGCCGGCCCCTCAGTCATCTTCGTCTACATGATCATCGGCTTCATGCTGTACTTCGTGATGCGGGCGATGGGCGAGCTGCTGCTTTCCAACCTGCGCTACAAATCCTTCAGCGACTTCGCCGCGGACCTGCTGGGCCCCTGGGCCGGTTTCTTCACCGGCTGGACCTACTGGTTCTGCTGGGTGGTCACGGGCATTGCCGACGTAGTGGCAATCGCCCACTACGTCACCTTCTGGTGGGCTGAGATTCCGCTCTGGATTCCGGCACTGGCCTGCATCGTGCTGCTGGTGGCGCTGAACCTGCCCTCCGTGAAGGCCTTCGGCGAGACCGAGTTCTGGTTCGCCCTGATCAAGATCATCGCCATCCTGACGCTGATCGTGGTGGGCCTGGTCCTGATCCTCACCCGCTTCGATTCGGGCAACGGCGCCACCGCCGGGTTCGAGAACCTGTGGGAAAACGGGGGCTTCTTCCCCACCGGCCCGATGGGCTTCGTGGCCGGTTTCCAGATTGCCGTCTTCGCGTTTGTCGGCATTGAACTGGTAGGCACCGCCGCCGCGGAAACCAAGGACCCGGAGAAAAACCTGCCCAAGGCCATCAACTCCATTCCCCTGCGCATCATGCTCTTCTACGTAGGCGCCCTGGTGGTGCTGATGGCCGTGATTCCCTGGACACGGTTCAATGCGGAGGAAAGTCCGTTTGTGGGCATGTTCGCCCTGGCCGGACTGGGCATTGCGGCCGCCGTCGTCAATTTCGTGGTGCTGACTTCCGCTGCCTCGTCCGCGAACTCGGGCATCTACTCCACCTCGCGGATGGTGTTTGGCCTGGCGCACGACGGCGATGCCCCCCAGGCGTTCGGCCGGCTGTCCCGCCGCCAGGTTCCCCGCAACGCCCTGTTCTTCTCCTGCACGTTCCTGCTCGCCGGCGTGGTGCTGCTCTACGCCGGCGACTCGGTGAGCGAAGCGTTTACCCTGGTCACCACCATTTCGGCGCTCTGCTTTATGTTCGTGTGGACCATCATCCTGTTCAGCTACCTCACGTACCGGCGCCGCCGTCCGCAGCTGCACCGGGAATCGAAGTTCAAGCTGCCCGGCGGCCGGGTGATGGTCTACGTGGTGCTGGCGTTCTTCGTGTTCATCGTCTGGGCGCTGACCACCCAGCCGGACACCCTGATGGCACTGCTCGTCACACCCATCTGGTTCGCCCTGCTGGGCGGCGCCTACGCAATGCTGCGCCGCACGCCGCTGCACCAGGCACGGGTAGCCGAGTACAAGGCCATGGCAGAGGCCGAGCGGAAGGCCGTGAAGCAGCTCAGCCGCGCGTGAATTTGAGGTAGCGGCGGGCCGAATCCTGCACGATCCGGTCTGCCCCGCGGGGCAGGATGTAGTCCCACCACGCCCCGTACAGGCGCTCGTAGGAGAGCGGTGCCAGCAGTTCGGCCGCCGCTTCCACCACGTCCGGGCGTTCCGGAATCAGGTTGGGATAGCTGTACATAAAGGCAACGTGGCTGAAGTCGGGGATCACCTGGATGATGTCTCCGCTGAACAGGGCCCCGAGTCCGTCCGGGTCGTCTTCCCAGTGCATCACCGTGCCGCCCGGAAAGTGGATGCCGGGACGGTAGAGCACCAGCCCTTCGGCCAGTTCCAGGCGGTCGCCGTCCCAGAACCGCAGGGCCGGGTCGCTGCGTCCCACCCACTCCCGGTCGGCGCTGTGCAGGTAGACCGGCACACCGAATTCGCGCGCCCAGTCCACCATGGTGGCGTAGTAGTGCGGGTGGCTGATGGCGATGGCGGTCAGGCCGCCTTCGGCATTGACAAGATCGATGAGCTCCTCGTCGAGATAGGGCACGCAGTCCCAGAGAACGTTCCCGTCCGTGGCCTTCACCAGCAGGGCACGCTGCCCAATGGCGAACTTGGGTTCGGAACCGATTCCCAGCACGCCCGGCCCCTGCGGATGGACGCTGGCACGACGGGCACCCGAACGCAGCCGGGAGAGCGAGGTCCAGGCCTGGCCGGACAGCGGGACGTACTGCCGCTCGTCCAGGCACACCGGGCAGTCCGCGCGGGGTTCCCCGTACTGGGTTCCGCACGTGACACAGATCGGATAGTTGTTCGGAGGCAGCGCCTCCCGGTAGTGCTGCACCATGGTCATATACCCGTCCGTCACCAGGAAAGGCCGAAGTGCGGTTTAGGCTACCGTGCCCGGAGGTGGGGCAACACCGTTTCGGGCAAGATCACCGGGGCTCCGCGGGTAACGATTTGGCAACTCAGTAGACGACAGTGCCCGTGGATCCCACCGTGCTTCCTGCCTTGGCGGGACGCGCGCTCACTTCCAGCGCTATGCCGGCGGTGTGGAGGGGAACCTCCAGCGCACGGCTGAGATTGGCCAGCACATCGGTGCGGACCTGACGCAGCGCCTCCTGGACATCGGCGCGCTCATTCAGGATCAGGCGCAGAGCCAGGTCCGGTGATTCCGCGGTGCCGCGCAGCAGTGCCGTGCTGTCCACAACCCCCGGCAGCGACCCGGCGTCGTCTTCCACGGCCGCCGCCAGCACGGCCGGGTCACACCGGGTGATGCCGCGGGCGGGGTCCTCGTGAAGGCGGTAGCTGGTGGCGGCGCGCCTCCGCGGCACTTCCGCCAGGATCCACCACAGCGCCAGCAGGCCCAGGATGATGCCGCCAACCAGCACCGCCGCAGCCGGCACAGCGTCCAGCGCGCCGGGACCGTCCGCCAGCACGGGATCCTCCGCTCCGGCAAGGTTTCCGCCGGACCAGGAGTTCATGAGTCCGGCGGAAAACAGGATCGAGGCCGCCCCTGCAGCGAGAAGCACAATTCCAAGGATTATCAGCCAGGTCCGGTTCATGGCTCCTGCATGGTGTCTCATGCTGCGTCCTTCCCCGTACGCCGGGTCAGTCCCGTGAATGAATGGTGACCCGGACCCGCGGTACCGGATCCAGGCCGGAGGCTTCCAGGCGCGAATGCACCCCGTCACCGACCCACCGCTGCAGGTCCCCGGTGTCATGCAGCGCCGTCGTTACCGTGACCCGGACATCACGGTCCGTGGCCGTGGCCGACGCCGAGGAGACCCCGTCAATGTGCTCGCAGGTGGCGGCCGCCAGCTGCGCCACGGCGCGGCGGGACATCACCGCGGACGGTTCTCCCGCCGTCGCCTGCTCTGCCACCGGATCTCCCGTACCGGGAACTCTGACCGGCAGGTCGTGGAAGCGGCCGGGCAGGATACCGGCCAGCAGCAGTACCAGGCCTGCGGCCGCGAGTGCGATTCCCAGCGCCCAGACGCCGGGGCTGTTCCAGGCCGAGTCGGCCAGCCACTGAACCGGTGCCGTAAGCGCCTCCGGCCAGGTTCCGGAAGTAAGCCGGAGCAGGGCAGCCACCACGGCGGCAACCCCCAGCGCCAGGAGCACGACGGCGCAGATGGTTGCCGGAACCGAGCGGCTGGGCCGTGAGCGCAGGGCCACCGGCGGCGACTCGGCGCTCACAGCAGGATCCGCCGTCCGGAGGAGACCGGGCGGGGCCGGAGCCAGGCCAAGGTGATGTCCACCTGGCGGACCTGCACGCCCGTCAGCTCAGTGACCCGCCCAGCGATCCGTTCGCGCAGCTCATGCGTGGCCTGGCGAAGCGGCACCGGATACGGCATGCCGACTTTCACGCGCAGACTGGCAATGTTCCCGGCCAGCTCCACTGACGCTTCAGGACGGGCCGAAAAATCCGCGCGCGCTCCGATTCCCATAAAACCGCCTGAGGTTCCGCCGGCTTCGGTTTCGTCGAGTGCCACCTGGCTGGCGATCTTTTCCAGGACCTTTCGGGACATTGATGTGCTGCCCCGGTCCTCCACGGCCCGCCGGGGGCGGCGTGAGGTGCCTGCCGCCGTCGTAGTCATCGGCTCGCGGCACGGCCAAACAGACCGGCCATGTCCAGTTTGCCGTCAGCCACCAGTCCTACCAGCAGTCCGATCAAACCAAAGAGTACGGTCACCAGGAACGCGAACCATCCCCCGAACGCCAGCACGATTCCCAAAACCAAACCAACTATCAGGCACCATCTTGTTGCATTCATCGGTGCTCTCCTTAGGACGTATTAGTACGTTATGGAAGTTGACCCGGCACGGCGCCGGGCCTGCCCTACTCCAGCCGCCCGGACGGTTTCTTCTGCGGCTGGCTGTCGTCGTCGCTGTCATCGTCGGGGAGGTGGACGTCCGTGACGTTCACGTTGACCTCCAGGACTTCCAGCCCGGTGGCGTTCTCCACGGAGCGGATCACGTTGGTGCGGATCGCCTGGCTGACTTCAACAATTGAGTACCCGTACTCAACGATCACGCTGACGTCGACCGCTGCCTGACGCTCGCCCTTCTCCACGCTTACACCGTTGCCGTAGTTCGTCTGCGACCCGGGTATGCGCTCGGTGACCGCGCTGAACGCACGGCGGGCGGCATTTCCCATGGCGTAGACGCCCGGGACTTCGCGGGTAGCAATGCCCGCCAGCTTCTGCACCACGCTTTCTTCAATGGTGGTGTCTCCGCGGGGAGTGTGCAGCGGCCCCGACGGCCGGTGCTGCGCGAGGTCGCTCTCCCTCTCCGCGCTTTCCCCGGTGACCGCCGGTGATGCGGTGGATTGTCCAGGAATCTTGGCGGAATCTGCCATTGCACTCATCTCCTGAAGAGGGGGATCCCGGAGGGGGATCGCCGTACCTTCCATTAAGGGCGCACCGGGGCAGGATCGTCAGTCCCCACCGAACTTTTCTCCGGCTGATACCCCTAATTCCGGAGGAACCTGCGGGTCCGCCCGCGGTGGTCCTCCTGCCTTCCCTTGCTCTCCCCTGCAGGAGGCCATAATATTCACGATACGGAAATAAGTTTTCATTTTAGACTCTTAGCTCGTTCGCACCGTGAGCGGCCAAGAGGCGGAACTGCTTGAAGCCCGCGGGTTTACACCCCGCAGTTCGCCCCGTACGTTCAGGGCACGCTGCATTTCGACGACGCTGTCCGGCACCGACCAGGCCGGTAAGCGAGAGGAGAAACCATGGCCATTGAAGTAACCGACCCCAACCCGGCCGAAGGCGCCGGGACCATCCTGACCCCGGAAGCGCTGGCGTTCATCGAAGAACTGCACCACCGCTTCGCCCCCACCCGGAATGACCTGCTCGCCGCGCGCACCGCCCGCCGGGAAGCGGTCGCTGCCGGCCAGTCCCTGGATTTCCTGCCGGAGACCGCGGATATCCGCCAAAGCGACTGGAGCGTTGCACCGGCTCCGCCCGCGCTGATGGACCGCCGTGTGGAAATGACCGGACCGGCCTCCCCCGCCAAGATGGCGATCAACGCACTGAACTCGGGTGCGAAGGTGTGGCTCGCGGACCTTGAAGATGCCTCCACCCCCACCTGGCACAACGTGGTCGATGCCGAGTACAACCTGTACCGCGCAGCCCGCGGGGAGCTGTCCTACACCTCCCCCGACGGCAAGGAATACTCCCTGCGCACCGACGCACCGCTCGCCGTCGTTGTTATGCGTCCGCGCGGCTGGCACCTGCCGGAAAAGCATGTTCTGATCGACGGCGAACCCGCCGTCGGCGCACTGGTGGACTTCGGCCTGCACTTCTTCCACAACGCGAAGCAGCTCCTGGAGAACGGCCAGGGCCCCTATTACTACCTGCCCAAGATGGAAAGCCACCTGGAGGCACGCCTCTGGAACGACGTCTTTGTCTTCGCGCAGGACTATGTGGGCGTTCCGCAGGGCTCGGTCCGTGCCACCGTGCTGATCGAGACCATCCCCGCCGCCTTCGAGATGGAGGAAATCCTCTACGGACTGCGCGACCACGCCGCGGGTCTCAACGCGGGCCGCTGGGACTACCTCTTCAGCATGATCAAGGTGTTCCGCGACTCGGGCAAGGATTTCCTGCTTCCAGACCGCGCCGACGTCGCCATGACGGCACCGTTCATGCGCGCCTACACCGAGCTGCTGGTCAAGACCTGCCACCGCCGCGGAGCCTTCGCCATGGGCGGGATGGCAGCCTTCATTCCCAACCGCCGCGAGCCGGAGGTCACGGCCAAGGCGTTTGAGAAGGTCACTGCGGACAAATCCCGCGAAGCCAACGACGGTTTTGACGGATCCTGGGTGGCCCACCCTGACATGGTGGACACCTGCCGTGAAGTCTTCGACTCCGTGCTCGGTGATCAGCCCAACCAGGTGGACAAGCTGCGCGAGGACGTCAATGTCACCGCCCGGGACCTCCTGGACGTGACCACCGCAGAGGGTTCCATCACCGAGGCCGGACTGCGCTCCAACCTCTACGTTGCGGTGGCCTATACCGCGGTCTGGCTTTCGGGCAACGGCGCGGTGGCGATCCACAACCTGATGGAGGATGCGGCAACGGCCGAGATCTCCCGCTCCCAGGTGTGGCAGCAGGTCCGCAACGGCGTCACGCTCGAGGACACCGGAGAGACGGTTACCGAGGACCTGGTCAAGCGCCTGCTGACGGAAGAGACCGAGCGGCTGCGCGGCGAAGTGGATGAGGAGAAGTTCAACCGTTACTACGCCCCGGCAAGTGAACTGATCGGCCGGATCAGCCTCTCCGAAGACTTCGCGGAGTTCCTGACCCTGCCGGCCTACGAGCTCCTGGACTAATCGCGGCGACGTGCCGGATGGGCCGGGTTAGGCGGCTTTAATACTCCAAAGCGAGCTCTGCGAGCGAAGGAGTTTCGTTGCCGCCGTTCCGGTCCACCCGGCACGTTTCCAGTCCGGTCAGTCGAAATGAATCACCTGGCGGATGGCCTTCCCGTCCGCCAGGGTGTCCATCGCCTCGTTGATGTCATCCAGGGCAACCTCCGCGGAAACCAGTTCTTCCACGGGCAGCTTTCCCTGGCGCCAGAGGTCCGCGTACACCGGAATGTCCCGGGACGGCACGGCCGAACCGAGGTAGCTGCCGATGATGGTCCGGGCCTCGGCGGTAAGGGTCAGCGGAGTGATTTCAGCGCGCTGGTCGGGGGCGGGCAGTCCCACGGTGACCGTGGTGCCGCCCGGTGCGGTGAGTGCAACTGCTGTCTCAAACGCGCGCGGATGGCCCGCCGCTTCCACGGCCAGTGCCGCGCGGATGCCGGCGTCCGCGGCCTGTTCGGGGGTGTATACAGCGTCCGCCCCCAGCTCCAGCGCACGCTTCAGCTTCTCCGGCAGGGCATCGATGCCAATAACACTGCGTGCCCCGGCGGCCCGTGCGGCGAGCAGCGAGGCCATGCCCACGCCGCCCAGCCCCACCACCGCGACGTCCTCCTCCGGGCCTGGACGGGCAGCGTTCAGCACGGCCCCGGCACCGGTAAGCACTGCACACCCGAGCAGGGCGGCAACGGCAGGCGGCACATCATCGTCCACGGCAACGACGGAGCGGTAATTGACGACGGCGTGGGTCGCGAAAGCGGAAACCCCCAGATGGTGCAGCACGGGCTCACCGCTGCGGCTGAGCCGGATACCGCCGCCAAGCAGTGTGCCTTCATTGTTCGCAGCACTGCCGGGAGTGCAGGGCATCTTGCCGTTGGTGCGGCAGGCGGCGCATTCCCCGCAGCGCGGCAGGAACGCCATCACCACCCGCTGGCCGGGTCGGAGACCCGGCACGTCCGCGCCCAGCTCCTCGATGCGTCCGGCGGCCTCGTGGCCAAGGAGCATGGGCAGCGGGCGGATCCGGCTGCCGTTCACCACGGAGAGATCCGAATGGCATACCCCTGCTGCCTCGATGCGGACCAGCACCTCGCCCGGGCCGGGCGGGTCCAGTTCGAGTTCGGCCACGCGCAGCGGCCGGCTGCCCGCGTAGGGCCGTTCGGCCCCGGTGCGTTCCAGAATGGCTCCCCGTATGGTGCGGCTACTCATGATTCCCCTTTGAATCGGCGGTTCGCGCCGCTGACGGCGCGGGTCGGGACCCATTCCAGCATGGCGGGGGGCGCGCGCCAAAGAGGCACCCGGCAGCGCCGCGCGCAGTTCTGTGACGCCAGATCATGTTTCCGGCCCGTTTCATTTGGCAAGATGTGATCCATGAGCCAACAGAGCAGGACCTACCCGGCGCTGACCGGCAAGGATGCCTCCGCGCTGAACCGGGCACTTTCGTCCGGCGACGTCACGGTGTTCGTTGACGGTACGGCACTTCGGCTGCCCCCGGCAGCCCGGGATGCGGTGCTGGACCTGCTCGGCCGGCTCGCGGGTGGACAGGCCGTGACCGTCTCCGCTGCGGCGGAGGCGAAGGTTCCCGGCGATTCCTCCGCGCATAATCCGCTGCTCACTACCTCCCAGGCCGCCGCGGCGGCCGGGATCTCCCACACGTACCTGCGCAACCTGACCGATGCCGGCGTTATCCCGGTCGAATACCGGGGCACGCACCGCCGGATCAGGATGTCCGACGTCGAGGCCTGGCTTCAGTCCCAGCGCGAGGCGCGCGCTGCCAAGGCTGCAGCACAGGGCGGGGACGGTACTTCAGGGGGGACTGATACCTAGGAGCACCGCCGTCGTGCGGCTCCGCACACCTGCTCGCTAGCAATTGGTTCCACTCGTACTTTTTCAATCTGTTGACCGGAGCAAAACGTGATTATCGGTATCCCCAAAGAAATCAAGAACAACGAGTACCGGGTGGCCATTACGGCCTCCGGCGTGCACGAACTGACAACCCGTGGACACACTGTCCTGGTCGAGGCCGGGGCAGGAGCCGGGTCGAATATTACCGATGAGGAATATTCAACGGCCGGGGCCGAACTGACCCCCGCAGCCGGGGATGTCTGGAAGCGTGCGGACATGATCCTCAAGGTGAAGGAGCCTGTCAGCTCGGAATACCAGTACTTCCGCCCCGGGCTGATCCTCTTCACCTATCTGCACCTTGCAGCCACTGAGGAACTCACCCGCGCGCTGCTTGAATCCGGCGTCACCGCGATTGCCTATGAAACCGTGCAGGAGGGGCGTGCCCTGCCACTGCTGGCACCCATGTCCGAGGTTGCAGGCCGGCTGGCCGTCCAGGTCGGAGCGCAGTGCATGATGGCACCGGCGGGCGGGCCTGGCCTGCTGCTCGGCGGCGTTCCCGGCGTGCGGCCGGCCAAGGTAGTGGTGCTCGGTGCCGGAGTGGCCGGCACCAACGCCGTCGCCGTCGCCGTCGGCGCGCATGCAGACGTTACCGTCCTGGACATCAACATCAACCGCCTGCGCGAACTCGATGCGCAGTACGCCGGACGCATCAAGACCGTGGCCTCCAACGCGTTCGAGATCGAGCGGGCGCTGCTGGACGCGGACCTCGTTATCGGCTCCGTCCTGGTTCCCGGCGCGCGGGCACCGAAGCTGGTGACCAACGACATGGTCGCCCGGATGAAGCCGGGATCAGTTCTGGTGGATATCGCCGTGGACCAGGGCGGCTGCTTCGAGGACAGCCGGCCCACCACGCATGAGGAGCCCACCTTCCGGGTGCACGGTTCACTGTTCTACTGCGTGGCGAACATGCCCGGCGCTGTTCCGAACACCTCCACCTATGCACTCACCAATGTCACGCTGCCGTATGCCGTGGCGCTGGCGGACAAGGGAGTGCGCGTTGCGTTCGAGGATTCTCCGGCACTGGCCCGGGGCCTGAACATCGCCAACGGCGCGGTCGCGCACCACTCCGTGTCCGACGCACATGGCCTGGCCCTCACTGAGGGCTGGAAGGAACTGGTAGCTCCCTAGCTTCTGACGCGCCAAAGGCCGGCAGCCCAACGGCTGCCGGCCTTTGCCGTGGTCAGGGAACCTAGTGCGAAACCGGAACCTTTGCCGCCGCGCCGCGCAGCACGGGCGCTCCGAGCAGCGAGATAACGACGGCGCCGAGCGCCATGGGGATGACGAACAGGAAGTACAGGTCCCCCGGCGTCCAGCCGCCGTCGATCAGGCTGCCGGCCAGGATCGGGGAGACGATCGCTCCTACCCGGCCCATGCCGATTACCAGGCCAAGGGCGGTGCCTCGGACCTCGGAGTCGTAGTAGGTGGGACTGATGGCCAGCATGCCGGCAATCGGCGCATTGGCGCCAAAGCCCACCAGCGCGGCGGCGAAGAGTGCCAGCGGCAGCGATCCTTCGGTGGAGTTTGCGAACACCACGAAGGTGGCTGCACCGACCACGAAGAACACGGCCAGGACCCGGCGCATGTCATAGCGGGCACCGAAGACGCCCAGCACCACCGCGCCGGTGATGGCGCCGACGCTGAAGAGTACGCCGGCGTTGATGCCGTCCTGGGCGCTGAAGCCGCTGGCGGTGATCAGCTTGGGGGTCCAGGAATTCGCAAAGTAGAAGCTGGCCATCAGGATGAAGTACGCCAGCGAGAGCAGGATGGTCCGGCGGGCGTTCACTCCGGTGAGTACGTCGGCGAAGCGGGACTTCTTCTCTCCCCGGGGCGCCGGTTCGGGCAGTTCCGCCACCGGCACCTGGCCAATGCTGCGCAGGGTCTTGTTGATGCGTTCCAGCGCGTTGGCGGGACGGCGGACGGAGAGGTAGTCGATGGATTCAGGCAGCACTTTCAGTACCAGCGGAATCATGATCAGTGTCGCGAGGCTGCCAAAGAGGAAGGCCGAGCGCCAGCCGAAGGAGGAAATCAGCACGCCGGTCACCAGGCCGCCCAGCACGCCGCCCACGGGCTGGCCGATGCTGACGATTGCCAGCGCTGTGGACCGGCGCTTGGCGTTGGAGAACTCCGAGGCGAAGACGTTGATGGTCGCCTGCAGGGTTCCGATCGCGACGCCGGTAATAAGGCGCAGGATCAGCAGCACCTCATAGGAAGGGGCGAAGACGGAGGCGAACATACCCGCGGCTACGACGCAGACGCCGATCAGCAGGGTCTTCTGGCGGCCGATCACATCCGCGATGGTGGAGACAAAAATGGAGCCCACAGCCATACCGACCAGAGCCGCGCTGAGCAGGAAACCGAGCTGCGCGCCGTTGAGGTCCCATTCCGCTGAAACTGCGGAAGCGCTGAAGGCCATGACCAGGACGTCAAAACCGTCGATCATGTAGAGGGCTGTACAAATTGCAATGATTCCGACTTGCCGCCGGCTCAGGGTGGAATCTTCGATCCGGTCTTTGAGGTGCATTCCTAGAATGCTAAAGGAGACCAGCACCACAACGTGATTTCGGTCGCGTTATGGTCAGACCGTTACGCGGGTGCCCTAAAGGGAATCACGGCCCGGCATATATCTGCCGTATAATTTCCAGCCCCCGCAGTGAATCTGCAGGGTCAACCGGCAGCTTGCCGCCGTCCAGGACAGCGGCTGCCAGCCCGGTGTAGAAGTCCTGGTAGCGGCCGGCCTCCGTGGGAACGATTGTGCGGGATGCGTCCGAGCCGAGCAGTCCCCGGCTGGCCGGTTCCTCCACGCCGTAACCGGCGTCCCCGGGACGCATTCCTGCATCCAGCTGAGCTTCCTGCGGGTCCGTTCCGCGCTTCGTCCAGGCTGCCTTTGACCCGGTAACCCGGTACCTCTCCCCCGCCTGCGGAGCCAGCGAATTCATCCACAAATGGGACTGCACCCCGGCGGCATGCTGCAGGACCACAAAGACGTCGTCGTCGGGTCCGTCGCCTTCCCTCCTTGAGCGGACTTCGGCGTACACCGGCTCAGCGGGGCCAAAGAGCTGCAGCGCCTGGTCGATCAGGTGCGGACCCAGGTCGAAGAGGATCCCCCCGCCGTCAGCCGCTCCCGCTTCCCGCTTCCAGGCCTTGGTGACGGCAGGCTTGAAGGATTCCATCCGCGATTCGAAGCGGCTGACGGTGCCGAGCTCACCGCGTTCAAGCAGGCCCCTGAGCGTCAGGAAGTCTCCGTCCCAGCGCCGGTTCTGGAACACCGAAAGCACTGTTCCGGCTGCGGCGGCTGCGTCCATGAGTTCCCGTGCCGCCTCCGGAGAATGCGCAAACGGTTTATCCACCACGG
Source organism: Arthrobacter koreensis (assembly GCF_035792275.1). Classification (GTDB taxonomy): domain Bacteria; phylum Actinomycetota; class Actinomycetes; order Actinomycetales; family Micrococcaceae; genus Arthrobacter_B; species Arthrobacter_B koreensis_A. Next base: position 52,588 of record NZ_JAMWKK010000001.1, read on the forward strand.
CGGAAAGGCCGGCCTTCAGGGCAGCGATCCCCAGTGGGGCGTGGGTTGCCGGCGGCGTACTGACCACGGCCAGGTCCAGGTTCCCGGTGAGAGCCAGGGCGGCTTCGGCTGACGGAACGACGGCGGCATCCGGGTAGGCGGCTGCCGCCGCTTTGGCACGGACGGGGTCCGAAGTGACGATCACATCCAGCGAATACCGCGGATCCTCGTCAATCAGCGGCGCATGGAAGACGCGTCCGCCCAGCCCGTAGCCGAAAAGTACCGTGCGCAGGGCTGATGAATCAGGAAAGCGGGCTGCCCCGGTCATGAAGTCTGGAAGTGCGTTTCGGAGGGTGCGCCGTTGAGCTTGGCGACGATCTCCCCGGCCAGCACCTTGAGCTTGAGGTTCCTGCTGTTCGAAGCGCGCTTTAGCGTCTCGAACGCCTCGCTCTGGGAACAGCGGTTCTGGCCCATGATGATCCCGATCGCCAGGTCGATGTCCGTCCGCGACTGCAGCACCGACTGCAGGTCCTCAACAGTGGAGGCACGCTGGGACATCCGCACCGCCAGCCGGAGAGCCATCGACGCTTCCTCGGCATATGTCCGGGCGACCCGCTTGAAGTCGTCATCGAAGGTGTTCGCCGAGCGGGAGTAGAGGTTCAAGGCAGCCCGTGCATGGCCTTCCAGCGTGAGCGGCACGGCATAGATGGACCGCATGCCCTGCGCCACGACGTGCTGCATGTATTCCGGCCAGCGTTCATCGGCGGAGGTGTCGGGAACATCCACGGCCTCATGGACGCGGAGGGCGTGGAGGCAGGGGCCGTCGTCGAAGGCGTACTGCATCTCGTCCATTTCCAGCGCTGCGCTCTCGCTGCTGGCTACCGTGTAGCTGTGTCCGCGCGAGCGCTGCAGCGTGATTCCGCAGTACACGGTTCCGCGCGAGGAAAGGGAAGAGGCGCTCACCCGGGCCAGCTGCTGCAGGAATTCCAGTACGTCTTCATGGTGGATCAGCAGGTCCTGCAGCTGTGCTGCGGTGGCAGTCGCAGACCTCAGGTCGTCCATAGTGCAATGTTCCTTTTTCGAGCCCCTGTGAACCGCACTGTGCGCCCACGATTGTCGTGTCAGAGCTTAGATACTACGATATCGGGATACGGTCAAGACGCGGCCACGGCTTCTGCACACCTTTATGGAGTTATCGATGGGCCTGCCGGCGCACTTGCCGATCTGCCACCATTGCGGCGTTGACGATTACCTGATCTACGAGTTCTACACTGCGCCGACCGGGGACGATCCCGGCGTTGTGAGTTACACCTGTTCTGCGTGCGAGACCTTCGCCGGCCATGAAGTTCCGGCCGGCTGGGCTCCCCCCGGGTGGCGCGTTGGGCACTGATTCGCCGTCCCCGTTTCCCGGAGGACTCACCCTGCTGCTGGGTGCCGCGGCACACCTCTCTGCCGAAGCCAGTCGGATTTTCCTTGCTGATCTCAACTTGAACGAAGTCTCGGTGCGCGTGCTGAAGGCCCTTTCCGCGCCAGGGATGCCCGCGGCAAGAGTTGCCCTGCTGACACGCCTCAGCCTCGAGGAAGCCTCATTTGCCCTCGCGTCCCTGCATCAGGCCGGGTACGCCCGGCCACGCCGCCCGGGCCGATGGTCACGCACACCATCCGGCACCGCCATGGTGGAGGAGCTCGCGGCGGTCAGGAAGAAATGCGACGCACGGGCCGGTGAAACTGAACTGCGCCAGGCCCTCTACGCACTCATCGACTCCATGGCAGACGAGGAAACGCCGGACCCGGTTTAGCCCTTCCAGGAATGAGACGGAAGGGGGCCCGGAACAGCACTGCTGCTCCGGGCCCCCTCCGTTATTCATCAGCGGCAGGCATCCGCCATTACGAGGCGGCCACCGGGAACCGCTCCCACACCCGGTGCTGGCTCAGCAGCGTGACCAGGCCCGGAACGATTTCCTCCGGGGATTCCACCAGGATGCCCGGGGCATCCTCCGGAATGCCGGAAGCGCCCAGCACACCTGCACCGCTGCCCCAGGCACCCAGTGCCTTGGAGTGGCGGTAAGCCTCGGTGAGGAGGATAGCCACGCGGGGATCGATCGCCGGGTGGCCGGCGGGGTTTCCGGCCTTGGCATCCAGGCTGTCCACCGCATCCGTGCCGTATTCGCCGGAACCCGCCACGATGACGGCGTCGAACTCTGTGGAACGGGCCGTCAGGTAGGTGCGCTGGACCGGGATCTGGCCGCCGAGCATGCCGCCCTGCGGAGCGATCACGAGCGGAACCATGTCTGCCGCGTCGATGGCCGCGCGGATCCGGGCCAGGGCAGTCAGATCGGTGCTGCCGTCGGCGAGGATGCCGATGATCCGGCCGTCAACCGGCCAGGTTCGGCCCACCTGCTGGAGGGCCGGGCTCGGGTCTGCGTCTTCCACCTTCAGCGTGGGTGCCGGGGCCGGAAGCCCCAGGCCGGCGGCCACCTCAGCGCACAGGCGCTCGTCAATGTTGGCGAGGGCCTGAAGCTGGCGGACCTTGATGTTCTCCTCGTAGCACTTGCCCAGCTCGAAGGTGTACGCCTGGATGACGTGGTCCTGTTCCACCGGGGTCAGCGACCGGAAGAACTGCCGCGGCTGGCTGTAGTGGTCGTCGAAGGTTGCCGGGCTCTCCCGGACCTTGCGGGACTTGGCCACCGGAGCCGGCACGTCGATGAACGCTCCCATGTCGGCACCGGCCAGGAACGGGCAGCCGCCGTCCAGCGAATTGGGCTGGTAGGGCGCCACGCCACTGTGCACTGCGTCCTGGTGGAAGCCGTCCCGGAGCATGTCATTGACCGGGGCGTGCGGCCGGTTGATCGGAATCTGGGCGAAATTCGGTCCGCCCAGGCGGGTCAGCTGGGTATCGATGTAGGAGAACAGGCGGCCCTGGAGCAGCGGGTCATTGGTGACGTCGATGCCCGGAACCAGGTGGCCGGGGTGGAAGGCCACCTGCTCCGTCTCAGCGAAGAAGTTGGTGACGTTTCGATTCAGGGTCATGGTTCCGATGACCTGCACCGGTGCCAGTTCCTCGGGCACGATCTTGGTGGGATCCAGCAGGTCGATGCCCTCGAACATCTCATCCTCGGTGTCCGGGAAGACCTGGACTCCCAGGTCCCATTCCGGGTAGGCACCGGCTTCGATGGCATCTGCCAGGTCCCGGCGGTGGAAGTCGGGATCCATGCCGTTGATGATCTGTGCTTCTTCCCAGACCAGTGAGTGCACGCCGAGGCGCGGCTTCCAGTGGAACTTCACCAGCGAGGTTTCACCCTTGGCGTTCACAACCCGGAAGGTATGGACGCCGAAGCCTTCCATGGTCCGGTAGGAACGCGGGATACCACGGTCGGACATGTTCCACATGGTGTGGTGCTGGGCTTCGGTGTGCAGTGAGACGAAATCCCAGAACGTGTCGTGGGCGCTCTGCGCCTGCGGGATTTCCCGGTCGGGGTGGGGCTTGCCGGCGTGGATCACATCCGGGAACTTGATGGCGTCCTGGATGAAGAAGACCGGGATGTTGTTGCCCACCAGGTCGAAGGTTCCCTCGTCCGTGTAGAACTTGGTGGCGAATCCGCGGGTGTCGCGGACGGTGTCAGCGGATCCCCGGGACCCGAGGACCGTGGAAAAGCGGACAAACACGGGAGTCTGGGCGTCACGCGCCAGGAAACCAGCCCGGGTGATCCCTTCGGCGGCTCCGTTGGCAACGAACACGCCGTGCGCTGCCGCGCCGCGGGCGTGGACAACACGCTCCGGGATGCGCTCGTGGTCAAAGTGGGTGATCTTTTCCCGCAGGTGGTGGTCCTGGAGGAGGACGGGGCCGCGCGGACCGGCCTTGAGGGAATGGTCAGTGTCCCGCAGCCGGGCGCCCTGCGCCGTTGTCAGGTAGCGGCCGGACTGGGCATTGGAGGTCTTGGGTGCGCCCGTGGGCACGCCGGTCGGAGAGACGGTCTCAGGACCGTCCTGGTCAGGCTTTGGCGGAAGCGGATCGTGCGGTTCGGTGGGCTCTGCAAGCGAGGGCGGCTGCGGGGCAGGCGCGCCGGGAATCGGAAGTCCGTTGGCGGATGTGCTCTGATCTGACATGTGGCCTCCATCTAGTGGAACTTGTCGCCGCGCCTGGAGCGCGGCTCCAGAAACAGCGTACCGAAAAAATAGTAAGGCTACTTAACAAGCGGGGAGAAAGTGCCGCCGCAACGCAAAGAACGGACCTGCCTGCAGGGGGGTACAGGCAGATCCGTCCTCTGTGGGGATACATCCCCTACCGTCCCGGCTTTTCAGCCCTGCAGCGGGCTTACGCGGCCGGAACGGACTTCGATGGGCCCGGCGGGCCGGGCGCTGGTGTAACCGTTGTTGCACTACTCCCAGAGACAGTCTGCCCAGGCAGCGTCCCTCAGGTAGTCCCGGGCCGGCCCTACGCTCCAGAGTTCACCGCGGGACTCGACGTATCCCATTCCGCGCATATCCACTACCGTCTCTTCGTCGCAGCCCAAGACCGTTCCCAGGTCTTTGTCGTCAGCAGCCAGAACTACTTCATTCCGTTGCGACACAGTGACCGCCTCCTTCTCCTCGACGACTTCCCCCCGGTCCATCCGGGAGGACTAGTGCTTGTCCAGGAGCATGGCTTCGCGCTCTGTGCTCCAGGTCCGGGCATACAACCCCATGGCTGCTTCCTCCCGCAGGGACAGTCCCAGCCGGTTGAGGAGCATATGGGCCTGGTAGACCGTCAGATGCTGCGCGCTGCGGCTCACTCGTGCCTTGTCCGCCCGGTAGAGGTAGGTATCCATGGTCCGGAACCAGCGGCGCCGCCAGTTTTCGACCGCGGATTCTGCCGCGGTGGCGGCCATCAGCCGGTGGGTCGGCATGACCTTCGCTCCCACCTGTACCGTCATGGCCTGCCGGACACTTGCCGCACGCGGGCCGAAGCCGGCGGTGCAGCTGCGCAGGTGGCTGTCCCAGTAGTAATCCCAGGAAAGCCTGCGCCGGTCCGGCCAGCTGGAGGCCCGGGGGCCCTTCATCATGCTGCGTGCGGAATCAAAGAGCAGCAGCGAGCCAAGCGCCCACCGGTTCTGCACCTTGGGGAAACGGGCGGTTGCCCAGGTCCCCAGGTCCGAGGAGAGTTCGAAGACTTCCTCAGCCAGCGCCAGCCCTTCCACCCCGCCGTACTTCGCAAGATCGGCTTCGATGCGCGGATCCTGCTGTTCCGTACCACCCGGGCTCAGCCGGTCGCACGCCGGGTCGCCGAAGGCGTGGGTAACGCTGAGGTGGCCTATGACGCCGCTGGCCTGCTCCTGAAGCGCCGCCAAAAGCGACTTCAGGCGGTCCAGCGTTTCCTGGGGCGCCAGCACCTTCATGCGCACATGGGCGTTGGCAGGCTCAGAACAGCGGGTGTAGAACCACCGCTGCGCCCCCCATAGCTGGGCCTGCGCCGCCAGCGGGGTAACCAGTTCTCCAATGATGCCGTCCGCTACATCGAAGCCGCCGGTATAGATGGATAGTGTCCACCAATGAGTGCTTGCATTAGTTCGCGAGGCGTTTCGAACTGCTGTTAGCTGGCTCATGGCGTTCTTCCTCCGGGTTCAAGTCTGGTTACCGCCGCTGGGGCGGGTCTAGATGTGTAGCTGGTTGGTTCATCCCCCATGTGAGGGGCCTAAATTAGAACCATTCCCAGCTCTTGATGGAAACCGGTGCAGTTGCCTTCTTCATGGTCGTATCCCCTCTTTTAGTTCGGCTGGTTGCACAGCCGGTCGTGTTTGACTCCGAAAGCTTCCCCCGGGCCGGAAGGGTGTGTCCACCGTTACCAATTTCAGCTTCCTGTCATGTCCGGTTGGTGCCCCTAAGCCCGTTTGGACGTTCTCTGCCGCCCCCCGAAAAGCCCGCAGGCAAGCGAAAATCAGCGTTTTGGGTACCGAACTACCGGGCAAGCGTGGAGAATGGCATTAAGCTGTCATGTCACTCTCTTCGGGTTCCAATTTCGGGGGCACAGCGCCTTGCCCGGAGGCCGGCAGTTCTTGGGGCATCAGGTGCGCGCCGGACCCATGCCGGCTGTCCCCAGCACCGCAGTTGTAGGAGGAGATTTGCTGGATCAGGTGTCGGTTGAGGTGTACCGCTACGCGGTCTCCCATCCGGGTTGGACCCCTGCTGAAGCATCGGACGCGCTGGGCTACACAACGCGCGCCATCGACCGGGCCGTGGATGAACTCCGCTCCCGCTGCCTGCTCTTCTCCGAAGGCCCGGACAGCTCGGTGTACACCGCCGTCTCCCCGGATGTGGCGCTGGCCGAACTGGTTGATCCTGACGAGCGCGAGATGCTGGAACTGAGGGCCAGGATCGGCGCCAAACGGCGCGAGCTGGCAAGCCTGGTGCCCACCTTCGCGGAGGCACGCCGGCAGGTGGCCGCGGAAGCCTCGGTTGAAGTGCTCGAGGACCCGGAGCAGGTACAGCGGGTACTCATTGAATACGGGCGCTCAGCCTCGGAAAGCGTGCTGATTGCCCGGCCCGGCCACGGCTCCAACGCCGACTTCCAGGAAGAGAGCGTCCAGAAGGACCTGGACCTGCTGCGCGCAGGGGTGAAGCGGCAGACCCTCTACCACGTCAGCACCAGGGACCATGTACCAACCTGCAAGGCTGTGGAGCGGATCAGTGAAGCCGGCGGTGAATTCCGCACCCTCCCCTACGTCCCCATGCGCACCCTCATCTTCGATGACAAAGTGGCCGTGGTGGCACGGCAGCTGCACACCTACGACAGGGCAGGGCTCGTCATCCGGGACCCCAACCTCATTGGCCTGTTCACCAAGCTCTTTGAGTTCGCGTGGAGCCTCGCGGAACCTTTCCTCGCGGACGACCCGGGCAAAGCCGGGCTGACCAGCACCCAGCGGTCCGTCCTGGCCGGACTCGCGGCCGGGCACTCGGACGAGGTTATCGCCCGGCGCGTGGGCATCAGCGTGCGCACCTGCCGACGGCACATTGCCTGGATGCTGGAGGAGCTGAAAGCCGAGAGCCGCTTCCAGGCCGGAATCAAGGCCCATAAGGCGGGTTGGATCTAGAAAACTTGTGTTGCTTCCCGGTCAACCCGAGTGCCATGATGTGGCATGACGTTTGAGGAAACAACGGGGTCGGTGCTGACTCCGGAAGCACAGGTGGCCCTCGACCGGGCCACGGGTTCGGCCCACCGCCACCACGATCTCCTGTCGGACCGAGCCTTCCACATCAAGCAGTCGGCTGTCCGGGATGTCTTCGATATCTCCATCCAGCCGGGCCTGATCTCGCTGGCCGGAGGCAGCCCGTACCTGCAGGAACTGCCGCTGGATGAGCTTGCCGACGCGACGGCGTCGATCATCCGCAGCCAGGGCCTCGCGGCCCTGCAGTACGGCCCCGGGCAGGGGCTGGCCGAACTCCGCGAGCTGGCGTGCGAGGTGATGGCCGCCGAAGGCATCATGGACGCCGACCCCGCCGACGTCGTCATCACCACCGGTTCACAGTCCGGCCAGGACGTCGCCGCCAAGGTCTTCTGCAATCCCGGTGACGTGGTTCTCTGCGAAGATCCGACCTACGTTGGCGCGCTCAATGCCTTCGAGTCATACGAAGTGGACATCCAGCCGGTCGCCATGGACTCCGAGGGCCTTATCCCGGAGGCACTGCGGGAGCGGATCAGCTCGCTGCGCGCAGCCGGCAAGACCATCAAGATGCTCTACACGATCCCCAGCTTCAACAACCCCAGCGGCATCACGCTCTCGGTCGGCCGGCGGGACGAAGTGGTGCAGATCTGCCGGGAAAACAACATCCTGGTGCTCGAAGACAATCCCTACGGACTGCTCCGGTTCGACGGCGAACCGCTTGCTCCGCTGCGGGCGTCGAACGCCGAGGATGTGCTCTACCTCGGGTCATTCTCTAAGATCTTCGCTCCCGGCATGCGCCTGGGCTGGGCCCTGATTCCGCGGCACCTGTTCCGCCGCTTCTACCTGGCCTGCGAGTCCGTGGTGCTCTGTCCCTCTCCCCTGACCCAGATGATCACCGCAGCCTACCTGCGCGATTTCGACTGGATGGGCCGCATCCGGGATTCCCGCCGGCTCTACGCCGGCCGCTGCGCAGCGATGCTGGCGGCGCTGCAGGAAGAGATGCCCGACGGCGTTACGTGGACAGTGCCGGACGGCGGCTTCTTCGTCTGGCTCAGCCTGCCTGAGGGCGTCGACACCTACCCCCTGCTGGCCGAGGCCATTGAAGCCGGAACAGTGTTCATTCCGGGAACAGCCTTCACGCCCGGAGATGAACCCAGTTCCCGGCTGCGGCTGGCCTTCAGCGCCGTTTCCGAGCAGGACATCGCCGAAGGCGTGCGCCGGCTTGCTCCCGTGATCCGGCGGGCGGTCGCCGCCGCCGGAGCTCTCTAGCCCCGGAGCGGGCCGGGCATGCCCGGCCGCCGGGGCCTACTTCCGGCGCCGGCGGTCGAAAAACGGAACCACAATCACGAACAGCAGCGCCATGATGGCCAGCCGCCAGAGCATGCCCAGGTTCGGGAACAGGATGATCAGCAGGCTGGAGACGATGAAGGCACCGACGAGGATCCAGGCCGTCCGCTTCCAGTCGATCTGCGGTCCGCCCCCGCGGTTTCCGGGTCCGGGGTTCATTGACATGCTGCTCCGATCGTTGGGTCCCTTTCGAGCCTAGTCCAGAAGCAGGGCAGGTTCTTCCAGGATGGCGGCCACATCAGCCATGAAGCGTGCCGAAAGGTCGCCGTCGACCACCCTGTGGTCAAAGGAGCCGCCAAGGGTGGTGATCCACCGCGGGATCACCTCGCCGTCCAGCACCCACGGCTTCTGCTTGATGGTGCCGAAGGCAACGATCGCGACTTCCCCGGGGTTGATGATCGGCGTCCCGGTATCAATGCCCAGGGCACCGATGTTGGTGATGGTGAGCGTGCCGCCGCGCATGTCCGCGGGCGGAGTCTTGCCCGCCCGGGCCGTGGTGGCCAGCTCGTTCAGCGCCACCGCCAGTTCCTTGAGCGAAAGGTCCTGGGCGTCCTTGATGTTCGGAACCATGAGCCCGCGCGGCGTGGCTGCGGCAATGCCCAGGTTCATGAAGTGCTTGACGTGGATCTCGTCGCCGGCCCAGGTGGCGTTGACGGAGGGATTCCGCGCTGCGGCCCAGATGACCGCCTTCGCCAGGATCAGCAGCGGTGAAACCTTGATGCCTTCGAAGTCGCGGGACGCTTTTAGCCGCTTCACGAACTCCATGGTCCGCGAAGCGTCAACGTCCACGAAAATGCTCACGTGCGGAGCGCTGAAGGCACTGTCCACCATCGCCTTTGCGGTGGCCTTCCGGACGCCCTTGACCGGAATCCGCTCGATCCGGCGTTCCTGGGGCTTGCTGGAGGGTGACCAGAAGGTGTCCGCCGAATCGACTTCCGACTCGCGCTGGGCCTGGTAGCTGATCAGGTCCTGCTTGGTGACCTCGCCTCCGGCACCGGTGGCCGGCACGTCGGCAAGGTTGATGCCCAGGTCCTTGGCGGCCTTTCGGACCGGAGGCTTGGCCAGCACGCGCTGGAGCAGCTGGTTGAAGCGGTCCTGGACGGCAGCGCCCGCTGCAGCCACGGCGGCTCCGCGGGGGTCCGGCCGGCCGGCGGCACGGGGCGCCGTTGCGGAGGAAGGCGCCGCCGCCGAAGAAGGTGCCTCGGCGGGGGCTGGTGTCGGCGCCGACGCTTCCTGGGCGGGGACGGCCCGGTTCCGGCGCGGACGCCGGCGGACGGCGTCGGCCTTGGGACCGGTGCCGGTGAGTGATGCCGACGGCGGGCCGTCGGCGGCGGCCGGAGCCGCCGTCGTTGTTTTCCCTGCGGCTGCGGGTGCCTTGTCGGCAGCCTTCCTGCTGCCGCCGGCGGGCGCCACGCGGAAGATGGGGGTGCCCACTTCAACGGTGGTGCCCTCCTCGGCGAGGATGCCGCTGACGGTTCCAGCGAATGGAGAAGGAAGTTCCACCAGTGACTTCGCGGTCTCGATCTCCACGATCACGTCATTGATGGCAACAGTGTCGCCTTCCTTGACCCGCCACTGGACGATCTCGGCCTCGGTGAGGCCTTCCCCGACGTCGGGCAGTTTGAATGTTTTCTCAGTCATGGCATCTCGATCTGGCGTTGGCCGGCGGGCCGGCGGCGGAAGCAGCTGTCAGGGGCTCTCAGTAGGAGAAGACGGTGTCGAGGGCATCAAGGAGCCGGTCGATGTCCGGCAGGTAGTGCTCTTCAACGGCGGCAACGGGATAGGGCATGTGGAACCCGCCTACCCGCAGAACGGGCGCTTCCAGGTGCAGGAACGCGCGCTCTGCGACCCGGGACGCGATTTCACCGCCGATGCCGCCGAACGTCGGGGCTTCGTGCGTGACGATCAGGCGTCCGGTGCGGCGAACCGATTCGGTGACGGTATCGAAGTCGATCGGGGAGATGGAGCGCAGGTCGATGACCTCAACGCTCCGCCCGTCTTCGGCGGCGGCTTCGGCGGCGGCCAGGGCCACGGGTACCAGGGGTCCGTAGGCCACGATCGTCGCATCGGTTCCGGCGCGCAGGACCTGTGCCGTGAACGGATCGCCCGACGGCGCCGAGGTGTCCACCTCACCCTTGAGCCAGTAGCGGCGCTTGGGTTCAAAGACAATGACCGGGTCCTTGCCCTGCATTGCCTGCTGGATCATCCAGTAGCCGTCCTGCGGGCTGGAGGGGGCCAGGATGCGCAGCCCGGCGGTGTGCGCAAAGAGGGCTTCCGGGGACTCCGAGTGGTGTTCGATCGATCCGATGCCGCCGCCGTAGGGAATCCGGATGACCACGGGCGCGCTCAGGGCACCTTCGCTGCGCGAGTGCATCTTGGCCAGCTGGGTGGTGATCTGGTTGAAGCCGGGGAAGACGAAGCCGTCGAACTGGATTTCGCAGACCGGACGGTAGCCGCGCAGGGCCAGGCCGATCGCGGTGCCGATGATCCCGGACTCCGCCAGCGGGGTGTCCATGACGCGGTCAGTGCCGAATTCGGCCTGCAGTCCTTCGGTGATGCGGTAAACGCCGCCAAGGGCGCCGATGTCCTCGCCCATCAGCAGGGTCTTGGGATCGGCTGCCAGACCGGCACGCAGGCCGGCGTTGATGGCCTTGGCCATGGTCATGGTGCTCATGCGCCGACCTCTTCCTCGGTGTCGTTGGTGCCGGCGGCTTCGTCCGCGTCGGCGAACCCGTCCTCATAGGCCCGGTGGAAGGCCAGTTCCTCGGCAATGAGCGGGTGCGGTTCGGCGTACACATCCGCGAAGGATCCAGCGAACGACGGCGGTTCCATGGCCTGCACGTCGGCGCGCAGCCGGGCGGCCAGTTCGTCCGCTTCTGCCGTGAGGGAGGCGAAGAATGCGTCGTCGCCGGCGCCGGTGGAGCGCAGGTGCTTTTCCAGGCGGGTGAGCGGGTCCCGGCCAATCCATGCCTCTTCGTCCGCGGATAGGCGGTACTTGGTGGGGTCGTCCGCGGTGGTGTGGGCGCTCATGCGGTAGGTGAAGGCTTCAATCAGCACCGGGCCGTTGCCGCTGCGGGCGTGTTCAAGTGCCCAGCGGGTGACGGCATGGACTGCAAGGACGTCGTTGCCGTCCACGCGGATGCCCGGGAATCCGTAGCCCTGGGCACGGTTGGCCAGCGGGATGCGTGACTGGACTTCGGTGGGAACCGAAATTGCCCAGTGGTTGTTCTGGCAGAAAAAGACCACGGGTGCGTCGTAGGAGGCCGCGAAGACCATCGACTCATGCACGTCGCCCTCTGAGCTGGCGCCGTCGCCGAAGTAGGCAACGGTGGCGCCGGCGGGCTGCGACGGGTCGGCGGCGTTGTCCCGCGCCATGCCCATGGCATAGCCGACGGCGTGCGGGACCTGGGCGGCAAGCACCAGCGTGTAGAGGTGGAAGTTCGATTCCCGCGGATCCCAGCCGCCGTGGGAGATGCCGCGGAACCTGCGCAGCAGGTGGGAGAGCTGCAGCCCGCGGGTGAGGGCCACGCCGTGCTCGCGGTAGGTGGGGAAGACATAGTCCTGGGCGGCCAGGGCGCGGCCGGAACCGATCTGTGCGCCTTCCTGCCCGGTGAGCGGCACCCACATCACCAGTTCACCCTGGCGCTGCAGGGCCGTGGCCTCGGTGTCGAACCGGCGGATGAGGAACATGTCCCGGTAGAAGGAGCGCAGCGCCTCGTCATCAACGTCTTCGGCGTACCGGCCGTACAGCTCGTGTCCGGTGCGCACCCCTTCCGGGGTCAGCAGCTGGACCATGCCGTCCGGTGAGCTGCCGGGGGCAGGCACCAACGTCTCATTCAGCGCCGGCGAATCGAATTCGGTGGCGGGCAAGTGCTCCAGGGCCATACCTCTCCTCGCCGGGGCGGACTTTCAGGTCCCGCCCCCGCTAGAAATATGCCGCGTTGGGAATATGTACCCGTGGTGGCATATATGTGGAAGTTACTTCCCACAGCCTAGCGAGGGCAGCGACCCGGAAAGCACTTAGGACACGCTAGGAAACCCGGGGCCCTTTTGTATAGGTCGCACATAAAGCGAGGAAACGGCTGTTGGCTTCCTCCTCGCCGATCGTGACCCGCACACCCTCAGTGCCGAAGGCGCGCACTGCCAGTGCCTGCTGCTCTGCCAGCACTGCAAACTCGGGGGTGTTCTCCCCCAGGCCCAGCCAGACGAAGTTGCCTTCAGCCTGCGGAATATCCCAGCCGAGGGCCTTCAGCCCCTCAACCACGCGGGTCCGCTCAGCGACCAGCGCTTGTATTCTTTCCACAAGTTCGCCGTGGTGCTTCAGGGAGGCAATCGCTGCCTGTTCCGCGATCTGCGACACGGCAAACGGCACGGCAGTCACCCGCAGGTACTGCGTCAGGTGCGGATGCGAAATTGAATAGCCGACGCGCAGGCCTGCCAGGCCGGCCCCCTTGGAGAAGGTTCGCAGGACAACCACGTTCTGGTGGCGACGGTAGACGTCCACCCCGTTGACTGCATCGGGGTCGCGGACGAAGTCTTCATAGGCTTCGTCAATCACCACGATGACGTCTGAGGGGACTTTCGCCAGGAATCCTTCGACTTCCCCGGTGCTCAGCACCGGGCCGGTGGGGTTGTTCGGCGTGCACAGCAGGATCAGCTTGGTGCGGTCCGTGACTGCCGCCGCCATGGCATCGAGGTCATGGCGTCCGTCGGGGAGCAGCGGAACCTGCACACTGCGGGAACCGGAGAGTCCCACCGAAATGGGATAGGCCTCGAAGGAGCGCCACGGGTAAATAACTTCGTCCTGGGTGCCGTCCTCGTTCTGCCCGGCAAACGTGGCCAGGAGCTGGTTCAGCGCGCCGAGGCTTCCGCCTCCGGTAACGATGTCTTCAGCGGGGACATCCAGGAAAGAGGCCAGCTCGGTCCGCAGCGCCGTTGCCAGCGGATCGGGGTAGCGGTGCACGTTCGGGTGGGCAGCAATTGCTTCCAGGACTGAAGGCAGCGGCGGAAAGGGGTTCTCATTGGAGGAGAGCTTGTAGCTCTGCAGCCCTTCGATAGCCACGGGCGGTTTTCCGGCAGCGTAGCGCGGCAGCCGGTCAACCACCGGGCGCGGACTAATGCCGGGCGCCGGATCAGCCACAGCGTTGGTGTCATTCTCGGTAGTGGTCATGGCTTAAGACTAGTCCGGATTTGCAGGTGCCTATGTGACGTGCTGCACAGGATGACCTAACCGGAAACCGTCCGGCGCTTGGGACGGCGCAGCTGCTGTGCCAGCATTAGGGCATGCGCCTCGTGCTGACAATCCTCATCAACGCCCTCGCCCTCTGGGTTGCCGCCTGGGCGCTGCCCGGAATCGTGGTCGGGGAAGCCGGAACCCCTGCCACCGGCAATGCCACCCTGGACATTGTGCTGGCCTATCTCTTCATCGGGCTGGTCTTCGGAGTCGTGAATGCGCTGGTGCGCCCAATCGTCCGCCTGCTGGCCCTGCCGCTGACCATCCTGACGCTCGGGCTCTTCACCGTGATCATCAATGCCGCCATGCTGATGCTTACAGCCTGGCTGACCAGCTTCACGCCGGTGCACTTTGAGATCGACTCCTTCTTCTGGACGGCCATTTTCGCCTCGATCATCATCTCCTTGGTCTCGCTGGTGGCTGGTTCGCTGGCCGGTACCCGCCGCTAGTCCCCGCCCCGGCGGACGACGTGCGGCAGCGACGGGCCGGGGGCCGGTCCGGGCAGGCCTTTCGGTACTACCTGGACCGGCGGCCTGCGCTCACGGCGCCGGAACCGGTACAGCTCCCGGGCAGCAACACTGCCTGACCCCACCACGGCCCCGACCCCCGCCAGGGACGCACGAAGCGACGGATCCGCACTGGCATCCGCGGCCGCGGCTCCCTCCAGATAGACTGGCAGTTTGTGGGCCGGGCCCAGCCCATTGTCTCCAGCCAGCACCGGAACGTCGTCGGTCAGCGTCATAGTCACCCGGTTGGGTGCGTCGGGGTTGGAGGTGCCGTCCGCACCGGGCACCCAGTCCTGGGCGTGTTCCAGGTGCAGCGCCTGGACCTCAGGCGGGATCCCGGCGTCGCCGGCGGGTGCTCCTGCGGTGAGCACATAACGGACATCCAGCCCCGCCGTTTCACGCAGGTACCCGGCCGAGTTCGCAGCATGAATCCCGCCCTGGCTGTAGCCGACCAGAATGACCGAGTCACCGGCTTCCGCCCCGGCCTGCCTCAGCGCCTCCGCCACGGCAGCGGCAACAAACCGGCTTTCGGCCGCCCTGCCTTCGGCATTGCCGTAGTTGTCGAACGGGTTTTCCCCTGCGCTCCTATCGCCCGGCTGGGTTCCGGGCAGCGTGACCACGAAGACAGTCCCGGCCCCGGGGTTTCCCGCGGCCGCCTCCAGGCGGAGCACCTCCACAACGCCGGGATCGTTCTCGCGAAGGAGCACCGCGCTTCTCTCCAGCAGTCCGGCCGCTGTACCGGAAACCGGAACCTCCCCCGTCCCGGGCGCAGGCTCGGCCCTTTCCACGGTGACCTCCCGGAGCGCACGGCGTCCGCCGAACGCCTCGGCAAACGCCAGCAGAACGGGAGTGTCCACAAACCGCAGCGGAAGGGATTCAACTGCACGCAGTTTCGGAAAGCCGCCCGCACCGGGGTCCAGAAAGAGCAGGCCCAGAGGCAGCAGCCCGGGCGGGGCGGCAATGCGTTCAGCCCGCCCCTCGGCATCCCGGTAATTCCGAACCGCTGAGCGCAGGTCCGCAGCCGCCCGGGAGGACCTTTCGATGCAGGAGCGGAGCAGGAAAACAGCACGGTCGAGTTCGCTCCTGGCCGTCTCGGCGGCAGGGGCGGGCTGCATCCGGACCCAGGCCATTTCCTCTTCGCTGATCCGCTGCAGGCTGCCAGCGATTCCGGAGAGGGTTTCTGTAATCGAATCCAGGCGGGCCGCCCGGATCTCCAGGGCATCAAACTCCACCATGATGCTGTTTTCCCCGCCGCGGACCGAGTACGCGGGCGCGGGCAGCGGACATTTTTCGAACATTCCCCTTTACCCCCAGGCTTCAAGCTGCTCCGCAGCGGACACCGTGCGGCGCGCCGAGGCAGCATGTTCCAGCGCGTCCCGGCAGGCCCCAAGGTCCGCGGCCAGGTCATTCAGGCCCGCTTGGAAAGCCCGCCCGGCCGGGGACCGCCAGGGCTCTGGGCCAACCTCTCCGAGTTCGCCCTGCAGCCGGCCCAGCTCAGCCGCGTGCGCCTCAAGGAGCAGGGCCGTCTCCCCTGCCCGCTGCGCCTGGGCCGTTGCGTCCCCGCCTGGCACCGTCACCACCACCGTCCTCCCCTCCGCGCAAGAGCCGACACATGTCCGCACACTCATCCGGCACCCGTCCGGCACCCGTCGGGGAGCCGGGCCTGCCGCGCCGGTTCCGCAACCATAGGCAGCCGGCGGGGCGCCGGCGCCGTGCACCGGCCGGGTCCGGGGAAACCCACCCGCCGCCGGGAGTCTTGTGGAGGACACCTTGGCCTCCTGTCACGGAATCGGCCGCAGCGCGGGACCGTGGAAGAATTGGGGCCATGGCCGATTCTTCTTCCGCACCCCGCGTTTCCCTTGCCTCCGTAACCCCCGCAATCGCGCTCGGGCCGCTGGACGGCCGGTACCGCTCTGCGACCGCACCACTGGTCGACTACCTCTCCGAGGCCGCGCTGAACCGCGACCGCACCCACGTTGAGGTCGAGTGGCTCATCCACCTCACCTCCAATTCGGTGCTGCCGGGAACCTCCCCGCTCTCCGCCGAGCAGCAGGCACAGCTGCGGGAGATCGTTTCCGGTTTCGACGGCAACTCCGTCAATGAACTGGCGGAAATCGAGCAGGTCACCGTCCATGACGTGAAGGCCGTGGAGTACTACATCGGCCGCCGGCTGGCCGCGATCGGCATCGAGAACCTCACCGCCCTGGTGCACTTCGGCTGCACCTCCGAAGACATCAACAACCTTTCCTACGCCCTGGGCGTGAAGGGAGCCGTGGAGAACGTCTGGCTGCCCGCCGCCCGGAAGATGGTGGCCCAGATCGCCGCCATGGCAGAAGAAACCCGTGCCGTGCCCATGCTCTCCCGCACCCACGGCCAGCCCGCCACCCCCACCACGCTGGGCAAGGAACTGGCTGTTACGGTGCACCGTCTGACCCGCCAGCTGGACCGCGTTGCCGGCACCGAATTCCTGGGCAAGATCAACGGCGCCACGGGCACGTACGCCGCGCACTACGCTTCCGTTCCGGGTGCTGACTGGCAGCAGGTGGCAAAGTCCTTCGTCGAGGGCCTGGGCCTGACCTGGAACCCGCTCACCACCCAGATCGAGTCACATGACTGGCAGGCCGAGCTGTACGCGGACATGGCACGCTTCAACCGCATCCTGCACAACTTCTGCACGGACGTCTGGAGCTACATCTCCATCGGCTACTTCGCCCAGGTCCCCGTTGCCGGGGCCACCGGCTCCTCGACCATGCCGCACAAGGTGAACCCGATCCGCTTCGAGAACGCCGAAGCGAACCTTGAAATCTCCAACGGCCTGCTGGACACCCTGGCCTCCACGCTGGTCACCTCCCGCTGGCAGCGCGACCTCACGGACTCCTCGTCGCAGCGGAACATCGGCGTCGCCTTCGGCCACTCGCTGCTGGCGATCTCCAACGTGGCCAAGGGCCTGGAGCGCCTGAACGTCGCCGAAGACGTGCTGGCTGCGGACCTGGACACCAACTGGGAAGTCCTCGGCGAAGCCATCCAGATGGTGATGCGGGCCGAGGCCATCGCCGGCGCTCCGGGCATGGAAAACCCGTACGAGCGGCTCAAGGAACTCACCCGCGGACACCGCGTGGACGCCGAGCGCATGAAGGAATTCGTCTCCGGGCTGGGCCTGCCGGCCGAAGCCGAGGCACGCCTGCTCGCTCTCACCCCGGCCAAGTACATCGGCATCGCCGAAAACCTGGTGGACCACCTGCAGAAGTAGGCCACACCAAACAACGACGGCGGGAGGCCGGGTTCGAAAACCCGGCCTCCCGCCGTCGTTGTTAAGGGGTTCTTAGTCCGCAGCAGCGAGCTGGCCGCAGGCGCCGTCGATCTCCTTGCCGCGGGTATCGCGGACCGTGGTCGGAACGCCGGCGTCGATCAGGGTGTCGATGAACTCCTGGATCACCTCCGGTTCCGGGGAAGTCCAGATGGAACCCGGGGTGGGGTTCAGGGGAATCGGGTTCACATGGACCCAACCGCGGCCGCGGGAGTTGAGCTTCTTGGCCAGCAGGGCAGCACGCCACGGGTGGTCGTTCATGTCCTTGATCAGCGCGTACTCGATCGAGACGCGGCGGCCGGTGGTGCGGTAGTAGTTGTATGCGGCGTCGAGCGCCTCATCCACCTTCCAGCGGCTGTTGACCGGGATCAGGTCGTCACGCAGTTCGTCGTCCGGTGCGTGCAGGCTCAGCGCGAAAGTGACCGGAATGTTCTCTTCGGCCAGCTTCTTGATGGCGGGAACCAGGCCCACGGTGGAGACCGTGATGTTACGGGCGCTCATGCCCAGGCCTTCGGGAGCCTCGGCGGCCATCCGGTGTACGGCGTTCATGACGCGCTTGTAGTTGGCCAGCGGTTCACCCATGCCCATGAAGACGATGTTGGTGACGCGCTCGGCGTCGTGCCCGCCGTCGCGGCGCTTGCCGCCCAGCCCGCCTTCGGCGATGACCCGGTTGGCCTGGACAATCTGGTCCAGGATTTCCGCGGTGGACATGTTGCGGGTCAGCCCCGCCTGGCCGGTGGCGCAGAACGGGCAGTTCATGCCGCAGCCGCACTGGCTGGAAACGCAGAGCGTGATCCGGCCCGGGTAACGCATGAGCACCGACTCCACGAGCGACCCGTCGAACAGCCGCCACAGGAACTTGATGGTGTCACCGTTGTCCGTGGTGAGGCGCTTCACCTCGGTGAGCAGGGTGGGGAACATTTCCTTGACCAGCTCGTCGCGGCGCTCCTTGGGGAGGTCGCTCATCTTCTCAGGGTCCGTGGTGTAGTGCTGGAAGTAGTGCACCGAGAGCTGCTTGGCGCGGAATCCGGGCAGCCCCAGGGACTTGAGCTTCTCCTGGCGCTGGGCAAGCGTCAGGTCGGCAAGGTGTTCCGGCGGCTGTGACACACGCGGGGACTTGAACTGCAGCAGGGGGCGGCCGTCGGGCTCCTTGGCCTGCTCCCAGCCTTCGGTCGCGGGACGCACCTGAGGCTTGTCGCCGGGTACGCTCAGGGCAGCTGGGGAAGTTTTGGGGGAAGTCATCCCTTCCATTTTGACATGTATTGGCGAATCGTGTTTTTGGCTTAGCCCAGTTCTCACACAGCGGAAACACAGCGGAAATCCGGGCTTCGTAGATTGAAGTGAACCAGTCCCGCAGGCCCAGGAGGTTCACGTGTTCCCGCTACCCCCGAACCTGTCCATCCGCGAGGTGCCGTGGTCCAACCCGGTGGGCGCGGACCTGCGGCGGGCGCAGCAGGCTGAACTCGATTCCCGCTTCGGGACCACCGGGCACGACCCGTCGCCGCCCGCCGAGGAGGACACGGCGGTGTTCGTGATCGCTTATGAACGAAGCTCGGGACAGCCGCTGGGGTGTGGGGGGCTCCGGCGGCTGGACCGGTCCACGGCCGAAATCAAGCGGATCTACGTGCTCCCTTACGCCCGGGGCTCGGGGGTGGCCACCGCCATCCTGTCTTCGCTGGAGTTCCGTGCCCGTGCCGCCGGATTCGGAGCGGTCACCGCAGAAGCGGGGTCAGCCCAGTCCGACGGAAAACGGTTCTATGCGCAGGCCGGGTATACGCAGGTGCCGAACTTCGGCCCCTATGCAGACCTGCCGCATTCAACCTGTTTCGCCAAGGTAATCGAGCCGGGCGTAAGGTCCACTGAGCTGAGCGCGTCCCTGACGTCGAAGATTCTGTAGCGGGGACCGCCGGCTCAGCCTTCAACGGGGCATCAGCCGGCTTCAACGGGGCGGGAGCGCCCCCGCGGCGGCAGCGGAATCATGGGTGAGGTGCGGCGCTGGTACTGGCTGTACGCGGGATAGCGGCTGGAGGAAATGCTCTCCGTGAAGACGGTGGAGCCGGCGAACAACAGAGTCAGGAGCAGCGGGCCGGCGATCGTGAGGTGGAGCCAGGCACCGGAGGCGGATACCGCGAAGCCGTAGAACAGCCACCACTGTGCCTGCTCGAAGAAGAAGTTCGGGTGCCGTGAATAGCGGAACAGTCCGGTCTGCACAAACCCCTGCCCTGCCTGGCGGCCGGCAGCCCGTTCGGCCTTTTTCCACTGCTGGAAGTTCCATTGCTGCTGGTCTGCGGTGGTCTCGCCCGCCAGTGCGGCCAGGAACAGCACCGCAAGCACCCAGTCCCAGGCGCTGAGCGGTCCCGGGTTCTCGAAGACCGTCAGGGCCGGGAGGGTCATGAGCCAGATGATCAGGTTCTGGTAGATGCTGATGAACCCCAGGTTGAACAACTGGAACTGCCAGGGACGCAGCCGGCCGCGCAGGATCGCCCAGCGGTAGTCTTCGCCCCCGGGCGCGTAACCGCCCTTGCGGGCAAAGTTGAAGGTGAGGCGGGCGCCCCAGAGGGTCACGAGGACTGCCATCAGCACCAGCCGGGATTCCCAGTCCGACGCCGCCGCGAAGACCCACACGTAGGCCACCGGGACTATCGACCAGACCCGGTCAGTCCAGGAGTACTCGCGGGTGATCAGGGACAGGATCCAGGTGGCGGCGGTGACCGCCGCAAGGATCCACAGGCACACACGAACCGGGTCCATTCTTGGAGGATACGGCTCTCGCTGTCCCGGCGGGACCCCCGGGCCGCACGCCGGGACAGGAAACCGCAGACCCGCTCTGCAGGACTAGTACTCGGTGCGCGCTTCCGCAGCGTTCCAGGCCTCGAACGGTGCCGTCCGGGTGTCACCGGGGAGCTGTTTCACCGGCATCGAGCGCTCCTCAACGGGAGTCTCGAAGTACTCGTAGAAGACCGCGTCGTCGAATCCGGCGGCGGCGGCATCGTGCCGGTCCGCGGCGTAGACCACCCGGTCGATGCGGGCCCACAGCGCCGATGCCAGGCACATGGGGCAGGGCTCGCAGCTGGTGTAGAGCACCGCACCGCTGAGGTCGAAGGTTCCAAGCTGGGCGCAGGCATTGCGGATTGCGGTGACTTCCGCATGTGCGGTGGGATCGTTGCTGGCGGTAACCCGGTTGACGCCGTCGAACGCCTGTCCGTCCGCCGTGACGATGACGGCGCCGAACGGTCCTCCGCTGTCCGCGACGTTGGCTGTGGCCAGCTCGATGGCCCGGGAAAGATATGCGGCGTCTGGATTCATGGGTACTGCCCCCTGCGATCAAGGCCCCGGCGGTCTCTCCGGCCGGGAAATGCCAGGTAGTTAGCACCGGCCGGTGCCCGCCTTCGCAGAACTGAGATTAGCACCACGTCCGGCGGCCCGTCAGATGGGTCCGGTAGATTACCTGCACACCCGTTTCTCCCGGAAAGGCAGCATGGACCAGACACAGTGGACTCCGGTCAGCACGCACGCACTTGAACTCGGCGAAGGCCTGCGGCACACTCCCGGCGGCGCCCGGTGGGTGGACCTGGTAAACGGGGAACTGTACGCCTGGGCTCCCGGGGACAGCGCTCCGGTGCTCACCCACAGGCTCGCGGAGCCGCTGGGCTTCGCCGAGGAGGATCCGACGGGGCGGCTGATCGGCGCCGCCGGCACCGGCGTCGTCGAGCTGCTCGCGGACGGCAGGTCCGTTCCGCTGGCCGGCACCGGCCTGGACCCGGCGCGCTACCGGGTCAACGACGGCTCTTTCGCGCCGGACGGATCGCTGTGGTTCGGAACGATGGTCCACGACGGATCGGACCCCGACGGCGCCGTGTGGCGCTGGGACCCGGCGGGCAGCGCCGTCGAGCAGCTGCGCAGCGGCATCCCGATTCCCAACGGCCCCCTGTTCCTGCCCGACGGCCGCAGCGTGCTGGTTTCGGACACCGAGGCGGGAAGAATCCTGAAGACGACGACGGCGGACCCCGGGGCTGCGGAGGTGTTCGCCCAGGTGTCCGACGGCAATCCGGACGGAATGTCCGTGGACGCCAAGGGACGGATTTGGAGCGCAGTCTGGGGCGCCTCGCGGCTGGACGTCTACGGCGGCGACGGCCGGCTGCTTGCTTCGGTACCGGTGCCGGTCCGGCAGCCCACCAGCGTTCTGGTTCTGGGGGATCAGGTGCTGGTCACCAGCGCGGCCTCGGGCCTCTCCGATCCCGGCCCGCTGGACGGCTACACGATCACCGCTCCCCTGAGCGCAGTGCTGCCCTAGCCTGCGGCGGGATCCCCGACGAAGCGGGAGCGGCCGGCCAGGAATCCCATGCCCGCGGCGGCCGCCCCGATGCCCAGGAACATCACCGCAGCGGGGGTGAAGGAACCCGCGGCAGTGTGCAGGATGCCCACAAGCAGCGTTCCGGAGGAGCCGACGCCGTACCCGACGCACTGCATCATGCCGGACACGCGGGCCGCGGTCCCTGCGTCACGGGTGCGCAGCACGATCATGGTCAGCGCCAGCGCAGTCAGGCTGCCCTGCCCGACGCCGAGCATTCCTGCCCAGACCCAGATGAGGTCCAGCGGACCCAGGATCGTGAGCGCAAAACCGGCACCGGTCAGCAGCGCGATGCCGGCGTTCAGCCAGCCCTGGCTGCGCAGCCGGGCCGCCAGCGGCGGAGCGAGGAAGGAGCCGAGGACCTGCACCACGATCGAGCCGGCCACCACGTAACCGGCCAGGGTGCCGTCGATCCCGCGTTCCCGCAGAATGGGTGCCAGCCACGCGAAGACACTGAAGGACATCATGGCTTGAAGGGCCATAAAACCGGTGATCTGCCAGGCCAGCGGTGAACGCCAAACTGAGGGGCCGGCGTCGGACTGGGCGGTGGTGGATGTCCGGCCGCGGCGCAGCGCCAGCGGTGCAAAAAGCAGGACCACCAGGGCTGCCGGAAGTGTCCAGAACGCCAGCGCGTCCTGCCAGGACCCGGTGGCCTGCAGCAGCGGCTGGGTGAATCCGGCTCCCAGCGCGGCGGCGGCGCAGATGGATCCCGTGTACAGGCCGCTCATCAGGCCCAGCCGGTGCTGGAAGTCGCGCTTGACCAGGGTGGGGAGCAGGACGTTGACGACGCCGATGCCCGCGCCCGCGGCGACCGTTCCGGCGGCCATCGCAGTGAAGTCGCCGGTGCCCCTGACAGCGAGTCCGGCGGTGAGGACCACCATCGCGGCGAGAATGGTTCGTTCGATGCCCAGTTTCCGGGCCAGTGGAGGAGCAGCCGGGGCAATCAGGCCCAGCAGCAGCACCGGTCCGGTGGTGAGCACGCTGACCAAGGCCGGAGGCATTCCGGAAGCCTCGGTGATTTCCGGGAGGATGGCGGAGAAGCTGGAGAACACCGTTCGCAGGTTGAGGCCGATGAGCACAATGCAGACGGCCAGCAGGATGCCGGCGCGGCGCCGGTTCGGTGCCTGCGGCGGTGCGGTGTTCTCCGGCGCCTGGATCGTGGCCGTGTTGCCCATGGTGTCCTCTCCCCCGAGGACAAGCCCCGTACGTTCGCAGGACAACGCTACGAGCAACCGGCGGCCGGACCAAAACGCCCCATCGAGAGGCCACTTACGGCTCGTTTGGGCGCCGTAACCAGCCGTAACTGGCCTCTCGATGGAAGGGGGCGGGGCGGCTAGGTGCGGCGGGTGCCGGTCCCGGCCGCGGAGGCAGCGCCGTCGTTCTCTGTCGGGGAAGGCCAGTGCATCCAGGCAGGCAGGATCGCGAGGACCCCGACGGCGGCGGCGATGCCGAAGGCCGGCAGCGGCGACTCGGGCCGGAGGATGGCCCCCAGTCCCACGGAACCGGCTGCCTGGCCCACGGCGAGCGCAATAAAGAGGGCAACCGTTCCCGCAGAGCCGTTTCCGGGAAGAATGCGCACGGCCCAGACGATCAGCACTCCGCTCAGTGCTATGTAACTGGCTCCGAAAAGCGCGGCCGCGCCGTACGCAACGGCCGGGAATCCCGGTGCAGCAGCCAGCAGCAGCGTCGCGGCGGACATCAGCGCGGCGGTCACGGTCCATGCCGTGCGCAGGCTCCAGTTCTGGACAATCGATCCCGCTCCGGCGCCGAGCATCCCAAAGGCTCCCAGTACCATCCACGCGCCAATCGAGTACACCTCCTTCCCGGTGCCGGCGGCCAGGATGGTGCGTCCGAACGTCCAGACCGCAGCACTCGCCGCACCCGCCAGGCCCGCGGCAATCAGCGGCCGGCCCAGCAGCCCCAGTTCCTTCCGGCCCGGCCGTGGTGCCGGCACTGCCGCCGCCTTCTTGTGGTCAGAACGCAGCGTCGCGAGGGTGGATAGAACAACGACGGCGGCAATGGCTGCCCAGCCGAGCCGCCACTGGCCTGCCACCAGGATCAGCAGCAGCCCTGCGGCCACGAGTCCGGCACCGGTTCCGGAGTTGACGATGGTCTGTGCGTTCTCCTGGCGCCGGGACTCGACGTTGGACTCGATGAGGGTCACGAGGCCTGGCGTCGCAAACCCGGCACCGGCGCCGGCAAGGATGACGGCTGCCGCCAGCACCCCGGCATTCGGTGCAGCGGCCACTCCAGCGGCACCAAACGCAGCGGTTGCCCCGGCCAGCAGGACCACGAGCCGCGGACGGCCGCCCAGCCGGGCCGCCAGCAGCGCGGTGACGCAGTAGGAGAGGAAGCTGCCTGCCTGGATCGCTCCGGACAGGCCGGGGCCCAGCTCGAAGGCTTCCGCAAAACTGGGCAGGAACAGGCCGTACCCGAACCGGGCCAGACCGTAGGTGGCCGCGATCAGCGCCAGACCGCTGGCAACAAGCCTCCACTGCACTGCGGGCCTCCTCTGTTCTCGACTAGAACGATCGTTACAGTCAAACAGAACTACCGTTGCGGCACAAGGCTGGCTAGAGTGGGCCCATGACCAGCGTCCAGAAACTCCCGGCCCGCGGGCGGCTGCTCGCCGCTGCCGAAGACGCGTTCTTTTCCCGCGGCATCCGGGCCACGCCCGTCGATGACGTGCTCCGGGCCGCGGACGTTTCCGCCGCCACGCTGTACGCCCACTTCGGCAGCAAGGACGGGCTGGTGGCTGAGGCCCTGCGGGTCCGCCTGGCCGAATGGCAGGCGGTGTGGGACCAGTGCGTGGTCCGTGCCGGCAGTGACCTGGACCGGCTGCTGGCTGTCTTTGATGCCCTTGCTGCCTACCGCGAACGCCAGCCTGCCGCCCGGTGGTGCGCCTTCCTCGCCGCCGCAACGGAACTGCCCGACGCCGGGGACGAGATTGCCGGTGTCCTCGCAGCGGACACTGAACTGCTGAATGAGAGGCTGCGCCACTTTGCCCGCCCCTTGGCCGGTGACCGGGCTGCGGACCTGGCCGACGACGTCGTACTGGCCTACAACGGCACCCTGGCGGCGTATCTGCGCGGGTATCCGGCGTCGCCGATCGAGACCGGACGCCGGGTTGCTGCGGCGGCGGCCGCCGCCTACTAGCTCCCTCTACCAACCGAGAGGCCAGTTACGGCTGGTCTGAGCGCTCAAACCGGCCGTAACTGGCCTCTCGGTGGGGATCGAGGAGGGGGCTAGCCCAGAATCATCCCGGCGGCACGCTCGGCGATCATCACCGTCGGGGCGTTGGTGTTGCCGGTGGGAACCATCGGCATGACCGAGGCGTCGGCGATCCGGATGCCGGCCAGCCCGTGAACACGCAGATCGGCCGGGTCCACCACTGCCTGCTCGTCGGTGCCCATCCGGCAGGTCCCCACCTGGTGGTGGTAGGTGACCACTGAGTCGCGGACGTACTGCGCCAGGTCCTCATCACTGTCTGAGACGGCCGGGCCGGGGTGCAGTTCCTTGGGCTCCCAGTTCGCCAGCGCCTCGGACCGGCCAATCTCCCGGCACTGCCGCACGGAAGCGACCAGGGCATCGACGTCGGCTTGTTCGGACAACGCACCCAGGTCGATCCGCAGCGGATCCTCCGGCGACGGGCCGGTCAGCGTGATCTCGCCACGGCTCTCCGGGCGCACCAGCCCGCCGAGCATGGAGAAGCCGTTTTCCGGGCCGGTCATCTCCCCGCCCGCGTAATCCTGCGAGTACATCGGCACCGAGAAGAAGATCGGCTGGGTGTCCGGAACCGGCAGCTCCGGCCGGGACTTGGCGAACAGGTGCACCTCGGCGGGTGCCACCTCACCGTCCGGCACCGGGCGGGCACCCGCGGAGAAAATCACCGGAGCCAGCAGGTGGTCCTGCAGGTTCTTGCCCACCCCGGGCAGGTCCAGGACCGGTTCGACGCCGGCCGCCTCCAGTTCCGCTGCCGGGCCGATGCCGGAACGCAGCAGCAGTTCCGCGGAGTTGATGGCACCGGCGCACAGGATGGTCTCGCCGGCATGAGCGGTACGCAGTTCCCCGCCGAGTTCGAATTCGACGCCGCGGACCACGCCGTCTTCCACCAGCAGACGGCGCACATGGGCACCCGTCAGCAGCGTCAGGTTCGGGGAGTCCATGACCGGCTTGAGGTAGGCGTGCCAGGTGTTGAACCGCTTGCCGTCCCGGACGTTCAGCTGCATCCGGGACACGCCCTCGACGCTGCCGGAGTTGTAGTCCGGGTTCAGCTCCAGCCCGATCTCCTGCGCACCCGCCAGCATGTCCTCCTGCACAGGATTGCGCGGGAAGTCCTGGACTACATCCAGCAGGCCGCCGGTGCCGCGCGTTTCGGAGGCGCCGCCGTCGTAGTTCTCAATCTGCCTGAACACGGGCAGGACGTCCTCCCAGGACCAGCCCTCACAGCCCGCCTCGGCCCAGGAATCGTAGTCCCAGCGGTCACCGCGCACCCAGATGGACGCGTTCAGGGCATGCGATCCGCCCATCACCTTGCCCCGGGGTAGGTGGATGCGGCGGCCGGAGGCGCCCTGCTGTTCGGTGGTGTAGTAGTTCCAGTCCTGCGGGCTGTGCCAGAGCGCGCCCAGGGTGTTCAGGTGCGCGATGTCCGGATTCGTGTCCTGGTCCCCGGCTTCGAGGACGGTGACCTGCTTGCCGGCATCGAGCAGGCGGCGGGCGACGACGTTGCCGGCTGAGCCGGCGCCAATGACAAGGTATTCGGTTTCCATGGAAGCTTCGTTGCTTTCGTTCGTGCCGATCGGGGGTTAGTAGCTGAGGACCTGCGGGGCACCGAGGGCCTTGAGGCCTTCGACGCCGAATTCGAGGCCATAGCCGGACTGCTTGGCACCGCCGAACGGCATGCGGGGGTCTACGGCCCCGTGCTTGTTGATCCACACAGTGCCGGCTTCGATCCGGGCGGCGACCGCCAGGGCCGCGTCCTTATCCGAGGACCAGACGGAAGCTCCGAGTCCCACATCCAGGGCGTTGGCCATTTCCACCGCCTCATCAACACTGGAGTAGCGAATGATGGGCAGCGCCGGACCGAACTGTTCCTGGGCCACCAGCGGGTTGTCATTGTCGATGTCCGCCACGAGGGTCGCGGGGTAGAAGTAGCCGGGCTGGTCCGTTGCCGGGTTTCCGCCGGTGACGATCCGGGCTCCGGCGTCCTTCGCGGCCTGCACCAGGTCCGCGACGATCTGGAACTGGGCCTTGTTCTGCAGCGGGCCCAGGACGTTGTTTTCATCCAGGCCAACACCCATCGGCATGGCGTTCGCGACGCCGGCCAGCGCATCAACGACGGCGTCGTAAATGTCCTCGTGCACGTAGAGGCGCTTCAGCGCGGCGCAGGTCTGGCCGGTGTTGATGAACGCGCCCCAGAACAGGTCTTCGGCGATGGCGGCGGGATCGGCGTCCGGCAGCACAATCCCGGCGTCGTTGCCTCCGAGCTCCAGGGTCAGGCGCTTCACGGTGTCTGCCGAGGACCGGATGATCGCCTTGCCGGTGGCGGTGGAGCCGGTGAACATGACCTTGTCGATGTCCGCATGCCCGGCCAGGGATTCGCCCACGTCCCGGCCGCCGGAGACCACGTGAAGCACGCCTGCCGGCAGGGCCTGGTTCAGGACTGCCGCCAGCGCCAGCACGGAAAGCGGGGTGTACTCGGAGGGCTTCATCACCACGGTGTTGCCCATCCGCAGCGCCGGCGCCAGCTGCCAGATGCTGATCATCATGGGCCAGTTCCAGGGGCCGATAGCGCCCACCACGCCGAGGGGGCGGTAGTGCAGTTCGGCGCGGCCGCCTTCGTCGTCGACCAGCACTTCGGGTTCCAGTTCGAACGACGCCGTGGCGCGCAGCCAGGCGGCACAGGCGCCGACTTCGAAGCGCGCGTTGGGGCCGTTCAGGGGTTTGCCCTGCTCGCGGGAGAGCAGTTCGGCGAGGCCTTCGGCTGCGGCTTCAACGGCGTCGGCCGCCTTCATCAGGGCCGCGGAGCGTTCGGCGTGGCCGAGGGCTGCCCACTCCGGCTGGGCCAGGCGGGCGGAGGCCACGGCAGCTTCGAGGTCAGCGACCGTGTGGACGGGGGCCGCGGCGACTACCCCGCCGGTTGCGGGGTCCAGGATGTCACGGGATTCCGGCGCTGCCGGGATGGCTGCGAGCAGGTCCGAGTAGCTCGTGAGGGATTCGGTGGTGTGCATGGTTGCTCCTTTGCAAAGGGTGGATCGGATGGTCTTTGTTAGGCGGATTCAGCAGGCACGGCGTCCGCGCCGCCGATTCCCGCGTACACGTCAGGCCGGGCAGTGCGCAGCCGGAGCGCCCAGGCTATTCCCGCCAGGCCGGGCACTACGGCGATGGCCGGCAGCAGCCAGCCCAGGATGCTGGCTTCCTCCAGGCCGATCAGTACTTCGAAGTTCGCGACGATGAGGCCGAAGAGGACTGTCAGCGCGATTCCTGCGGCGGCGGGGGCTACGGTCCGGGTCCAGGTGCCGTGGCCGTGCGGGCTGCGGCGGAAATACCCGACGACGGCGAACGAGGTCAGGGCCATGAGCAGCACCAGGCCGAAGGCGCCGAGGTTGGTCAGCCAGGTGAACATGGTGAGCACGGGGAAGAGCGGTCCGTATTCGTGGCCGGTGCCGGCCGCAGCAAAGACCCCCAGCAGGATGAGGGCCAGCGCAGACTGGGCCAGCGATCCGGCCACCGGAGCCTGGGTGCGCGGATTAATCCGGGACAGTCCCACCGGAAGCACGCCCTCGCGTCCGAGGGAGAAGAAGTACCGGGCCACTACGTTGTGGAAGGCCACCAGCGCAGCGAGCAGGCTGGTAATGAACAGCAGATTGGCCAGGTCCACGAACCAGCCGGGCGAGTGCTCGCCGAGGAACACGAAGATCAGGTCCGGGCCGAACTCGCCGGACCGGGCAACCACCTGGCTGTCACCCTCACCGACGGCCATCGCCCAGGCGGAGAACGCGTAAAAACAGGCGATGATCACGATGGCAATGAAGGTCGCCCGGCGGGCCGTCCGGCTGGGGTCCTTGACCTCTTCGTTGTAGATGGCTCCTGACTCGAAGCCCATGAATGCCGCAATGCTGAACGCGAGTGCTGCGCCGACGCCGGCAGCGAAGAGGCTGCCGGGCTCAAGCGACTGCCCGCTGAGTCCCTCCGGAGCCGTTCCAAGGGCAAAGACGTCATAGACCACCACAACAAGGAATTCGAGGAGCACCAGGACACCCAGCACCTTGGCGGACAGGTCCACTTTGTTGATGCCGAGCAGCGCAACCACGATCCACCCGGTGAGGGCGCAGAGCCACCAGGACACTGAAAGTCCCGCGGTTCCGGCCAGGAAGGATGACAGGGCAAATCCAAACAGGCCATAGATGCCAATCTGCATCGCGTTGTAGGCGACCAGTGCGACGACGGCGGCCCCTACGCCGGCAGGCTTGCCGAGTCCGCGGGAGATGTAGGCGTAGAACGCTCCTGCGTTGTGTACGTGCTGGCTCATGGCCGAGTACCCCACGGAGAAGAGAACCAGCACAGCCCCCAGGACTATGAAGGAGAGCGGTATGCCCAGCAGGCCGGTGACGGCGTAGTTGCTGGTAACACCGCCGGCTACGACCGTGAGGGGCGCGGACGCCGCGATGATCATAAAGACCAGGGCCGGGACGCCGAGGCGCCGGCTCCCAAGTGCTGCACGCTGAGCGTCGTGCTGGGTCAGTGACACATGAGCCTCCAGTGGGGGAAGGGCCCGGTATCCCGCGGGAACGGCGCGGCCGGGCGGATTCCTTCAACTGTGTCCTGGAGCACACGTCGGGGGCTTGGCTTTCCGTGTGCAGTTGTTGACTAACCGCGCACAGGCAGCAGGTGCCGCTGGCGGTATGCAGAGGGTGACTGCCCGTATGCGGACCGGAACACCCGGCTGAAGTGGGCCGGATCCGGCAGTCCCCACCGCGTACCTATGCTGCCGACGGGGACCTCCGCCCGGAGCGGATCCAGCAGGTCGCGGCGCGCCCCTTCCAGCCGCCGGCCGCGGATCCACGCAGCCACGGTGGTGCCGGAGTCCTCAAAGAGCTTGTGCAGCGTCCTCGTGGACATAAAGTGCGCGGCAGCGATGTATCCGGGCGAGAGATCCGGGTTGGCTAGCTGGCCGTCAATGAAGTGCTGGACCCGGCGCAGCATCCGTTCATGTCCGTCCTGTTCACCGCCGGGCCGCGAGTAGGCTTCGTCGGCCAGCAGGGTGGAGAGAAGATCCACGGTGTTGAGCGCCAGCCGGTGTCCGATGGGTCCGTCAAGTTCGGGCAGCATTGCCGCCAGCTGGGTGAGGAACGGCACGACGGCGCGGCCCAGCCGGTGCCCGGCGCCCAGCCTCACTGCCGTCATCTCCGCCATGTCTTCAGCGGACAGTCCCAGCAGCTGCTTGGGGAACATCAGCACAAGATTCGTGAAGTCGTCGTCGAAGCTGAGCGTGTAGGGCTGCTCGGTGTCATAGATGGCCAGGTCCCCCGGCTCCATCAGCGCTTCCCTGCCGCCCTGGATGAGGACTCCGCGCCCCGAGAGCTGCAGGCTCAGCTTGTAGAATCCCTCGCAGTCCGGATCAAGGCCGATCAGCCCGGGTGTGCGTTCAACCCGGTGCGCCATGGCATCAACCTGGATGATGGCCAGCTCCCGCAGCCTGCGGCCGGTGAGCCTGCCTGAAAAGTTCCCCGCGCCGGCCCTCACGGGGACGGCCTCTAGCGGCACGAAGGACTTGGAGACCAGTGCCTTCCATTCACCGAAACTGGCAGCTTCAGCGGTCTCCGGAGCCACCTCCGGGGCACTGCGCCCGGAAAGGGAGGGGGCGCCGGCCTGGACAGCCGGACGAACGGCATGCCGGCCGGGCGTGCGGGCTGTTGTTGCCGGACTCATGCTTCCCCCTTGAAGTTAGGTGCGTCACATGAGCATGAATGTACGCCACCCCCGGGGGAAAGTCATCATTTTTCTCCCTTTGTTGAATAACCTCAGGGGTGCACGACGGCCTTCAGCGCACCCTCCCGGGCGCCGGCAACCAGGGCCGCCCCGACGTCGTCGAGCCCGTGCTGCGAAGTGACCAGCCCATCCAGGTCCACCAGGCCTTTTTCCGCAATGGAAATGGCCAGCGGCCAGGTGTTGGCGTAGCGGAAGGTGCCCGTGATGCGCAGTTCCCGGCCCTGCACCAGCGGAACGGGCAGCGCGATGGTGTCCGCACCCATACCCACCAGGACGCACCGTCCGCGCGGAGCCAGCCGCTGCATGCCGGACAGAACGGCCCGTTCAGCCCCGGTGGCGTCAATGAAGACCTGGTATTCGGGTACGGGTTCCGGTGCGTCTGCGGTTGTGAAGGTATGGGCGGCGCCGTACCGCGCGGCGGCCGCCAGCCGTTCAGCGCGGACATCGGTGACGGTGACGTCGGCGCCCGCGAGCGCACAGACGGCGGAGACGAGCAGGCCGATCGGACCGGCACCGGCAATGAGCACCTTGTCCCCCAGCTGCACTTCCCCTGCCGCGCGGGCGGCGAGCGCCACGCTCAGCGGTTCCAGCAGGGCGGCCGCATCATCGGAGAGCTGACCCGAGACAGGGTGGGCGAACGCCGCCGGATGCACCACATATTCGGCGAAGGCGCCGTCCACCGGCGGGGTGGCGAAGAAGCGCACATCAGGATCGAGGTTGTAGTGCCCGGCCAGTGTCTGCTTCGAGTATGGCTGCGGAATGCCCGGCTCCAGCGAGACCCGCTGCCCCACCAGGGCCGGGTCGACGCCGCTGCCCGCTGCTTCGATCCGGCCGGAGGCCTCATGGCCCAGGACCAGCGGAGCTTCCACCACAAAGCTGCCGATCCGTCCCTCCTGGAAGTAATGTGTGTCCGATCCGCAGACTCCCACCGAGGTGATCCGCACCAGGACCTCCCCGGGCCCGGGGGTGGGCACGGGCCGTTCCTCCAGCCGCAGCTTGCCCGGCCCGTCCAGCACGGAGACGGACATGGACTCGCCGGCGCTCACTTGACGGCTCCCATCGACAGGCCGCGGACCAGCTGCTTCTGCGCCACCCAGCCTGCCAGGACCACCGGCAGCGATGCGAGCACCGAGGCCGCGGAGAGCTGCGCCAGGTACAGGCCCTCACTGGTCATCTGGGAGACCAGGAAGACCGGCACGGTGGCCGACTTGGCGGCCGTGAGGTTCAGGGCGAAGAAGAACTCGTTCCAGGCGAAGATCACGCAGATCAGTGCCGTGGCGGCCAGCCCGGGCGCCACCATGGGCATCAGCACCCGCCACAGCGTCTTGATGAGTCCGGCGCCGTCCATCTGTGCCGCCTCCAGCACTTCGGACGGAACTTCCTGGAAGAAGGACCGCATCATCCACACGGCGATGGGCAGGTTCATCGACGTGTAGAGCACAACCAGCGTCCAGACGTTGTCCAGGACCTTCAGCTGTCCGGCAATGACGTAGATCGGCATGATCACGGCGACGACCGGCAGCATCTTCGTGGAGATGAAGAAGAACAGCACATCCTGGGTCCGTTTCACCGGCCGGATGCTGAGGGCGTAGGACGCGGGCACCGCCAGGATGACCACCAGCAGGGTGGAGACGCCGGTGGCGATGACCGAGTTGAGGAAGTAGGTACCGGCACCGGCATCCAGCACCGCCCGGTACTGGTCCAGGGTGGGGGTGAAGAAGAACGACGGCGGGTTGGAGGCGGCCGCTGATTCCTGCTTGAAGGAGGTCAGCACCATCCAGAGCACCGGGGAGAAAAACCCAATGGCAATGATCCAGGTGAAGACGGTCAGCAGCGACGCTCCGGCGCGCGGCTTGGGTTTGCGCCTTTGCGGCGGGGCGGCGGCAGCGGCGGGGGTGCGTTCGGCCGGAGCCGGCTGTGTCTGGGTGGCCACGGCTAGTCCTTTGTGTCGAAGCTGCGGAAGATCAGGCGGAGGGCGAAGGTGGCCACAATGATCGTGGCGATCACCACCACCACGCCCATGGCTGCGGCCTGTCCGATATCGAAGCCGAGGAAGGCCCGCTGGTAGATGTAGAAGGGCAGGTTGGCGCTGGCAGTACCGGGACCGCCTGCGGTCATCAGGTAGATCTGGTCGAACGTGTTCACCACGTAGATCGCCCCGAGCAGCACGCCCAGCTCAATGTAGCGGCGCAGCTGCGGGAGGGTGACGGAGAAGAAGGTGCGCCACCAGCCGGCACCGTCCACCTGTGCGGCCTCCAGGACGTCCTTGGGCTGGGCCTGCAGTCCGGCCAGGACCAGCAGCATCATGAACGGCGTCCACTGCCACACCAGGGACATCAGGATCGAGGCGATCGGATGGGCGGAGGTCCAGTCCACCGGCGAAATGCCCACCAGCCCAATCAGCCAGTTCAGCAGGCCGTAGCTGGGGTTGAGGATGGAAACGGACCACAGCAGCGAACCCGCTACCGGCATGATCAGGAACGGTGTGATGAGCAGGGTCCGCACGATCCCGCGGCCTGCGAAGGAGCGGTCCAGGAGCAGGGCGAAAATGATGCCCAGGATCATGGCGAAGAAGACACAGCCCAGGGTGAAGATGACGCTGTTCAGGGCCGCCTGCCGGAACGTTGAATCGGCGAAGATCTCCACGTAGTTGGAGAACCAGACGAACCGGTCGCCGTCGGGGTTGAGCAGGTTCCAGTTCTGCAGCGAGTACCAGATGGTGAACAGGAACGGGACCTGGGTGACGATGATCGTGAAGATCAGCGCCGGCAGCAGCGGTCCGCGCCGCCGCCACCCCTCCGCCCGGGACATGCCGCCGGACTGCCGCTTTTCGACGTCGCGGCGCGCCTTCGCGTTGTGCCGCTCTACCAGGGTGGTCATCGGCTCTCTCCTGCCTGGTAGCTCTCGGCGACGGTTTCTGCATAGCGCTGGGACTGCTCCAGCGCTTCCTCGACGGTCTTCTGGCCCGCGATGGCAGCGGAGATCTGCTGTGCCACCCGGGTGCCGAGGTCCTGGAACTCGGGGATGCCCACAAACTGGAGCCCGGGATACGGCACGCCGCCCGTCATGGACGTTTCCTGCGAGGCTCCGGCCATCGCGGAGAGCGTGGGTTCGGCGTAGGCCTGGGCCACTTCGGCGTATTCGGGGATTTCATAGGTGGAGAGCCTGCTGCCCGGGGGAACCCGTTCCCAGCTGATTTCCTCCCCCACCAGTTCAATGAAGTCCTTGTCCGTCATCCAGGAGATGAAGTCCCAGGCGGCGTCCTTTTCCTCGCTGGTGGAGGGAATGGCCAGTGACCAGCTGTACAGCCAGCCCGCAGAGTCGGTTTTCTCCACCGGCGCCGGGGCGTAGGCGGTCTTGCCCACTACCAGCGAGGAGTCCGGATCTTCCACGGTGGAAACCATGGCGGTTGCATCGAACCACATGGCCGCATTGCCCTGGCTGTAACGGGTCAGGCAGTCGCCGTAACCGCTGGTGGCCGCGCCCGGCTGGCCGGAATTCCGGATCAGGTCAACGTAGTCGGTGACGGCAGCTTTCACCTCGGGGCTGTCCAGGGTGGCGTTCCAGTCCTCATCGAACCAGCTGCCGCCGTAAGTGTTGATCATGGTGGTCAGCGGGGCCATGACCTCGCCCCAGCCGGCGAGTCCGCGCAGGCAGATGCCGGAGAAGCCGTCGTCCGGATTGTGCAGCCTCTCGGCAAACCCGGCAATATCGGCCCAGGTGGGCTGTTCCGGCATGGTCAGTCCGGCTTCCTCAAAGAGGTCCTGGCGGTAGGCGAGGAAGGCTGATTCGCCATAGAACGGCACGGAGTAGAGATCGTCCTCGTAGCTGAGCGCCTCGCGGATGTTGGGGATGAAGTCATCCGGGTCATACCCCTGGGTGTTGTCCGCGTAGTCCTGCAGGTTGGTCAGCCAGCCGTTTTCCGCCCACATGGGCGTTTCATAGTTGGACACCATCACGACGTCGAACTCCCCGCCGCCGGTGGCGACGGAGGCAGTGATCTTGGCCCGCGCCTCGTTCTCCGGCAGGGACACGAACCGGACGTCGACGTTCGGGTGCTCTTCCTTGAATTGGTCCTGCAGGGAGATGGCGTCCGTCATCTGCGGGTTGGAAACGATCGCCACCACAATCTCCTGGCGGCCGTCGGCACTGCTGCCGCCACAACCCGTGAGGACCAGCGCTGCTGCCGCCGCAGCAGCGGCCGCCTGCCGTGCGCGCCGGTGCCGCCGCTGTCTGCGTTCTGATCTCATACGTCATCCTTGCTCATTTGAGATTTTTGCGTGCGCTCATTTGGGGAGTGACTCTAGTCATATAGACTCAAATGAGCAACAACGCAGTGCTCATTCGGTAACAGGGAGGGCGGAATCATTACCGGAACAGGTGCCTCCCACGAGGAGCTGCTGGCCAGGATTGGCCGGGATTATTACCTGAACAACCACTCCAAGGTGGACATCGCGCGGGACTACGGCATTTCGCGCTTCCAGGTCGCACGCCTGCTGGATGAAGCGCGGGCTCTGGGAATAGTGCGCATCGACGTCCGCTTCCCGGAAGCAGCCGCAGACCTGGCACCGGCACGGCTCGCCGCGTCCCTCGGCGTCGAACGGGTCCGCATCAGCCCGACCGGAGCGGATGACCGGGCCACCCGCGAAGCCATGGCCCAGCAGGCTGCGGCGGAGATCATGGCGGCCGCTGCCCCGGGCGCGAATATTGGCGTTTCCTGGTCCCGCACCCTGGATCTGGCAGCCCGTTATGTCACGGACCTGCCGCAGTGCAACATCGTTCAGCTGGCCGGCGCCCTGCCGGTTCCCGGCAGCGGCAACTCCCTGGAGCTCATCCAGAACCTGGGCCGGCACGACGGCGTTGCCACCTGGCCGCTGTGGGCACCGCTGGTTGTTGAAAACGCCCTGACCGCCCAGAGCCTGCGCCGCCAGGCGGAAATCGGGGACACCCTTGCCAAGGCCAGTTCGCTGGACGCCGCGGTGGTGGCTGTCGGGGCCTGGATGCCCGGGCTGTCCACGGTCTGGAACCGCGTGGACAACCATTTGAAGCTCGAAGCCGCAAAAGCCGGCGCGGTGGCCGAATGCTCCGGGCGCCTGATCGACGCCGAAGGCCGGCCGGTGCGCTCCGAACTGGATGAGCGGGTGCTGGCGGTGAGCCTTTCCCAGCTGCAGAACACCCCGAAGGTGGTGGCCGTGGCGCAGGGAGCCGCCCGCGCCGACGCCGTGCGCGCAGTGCTCGCCGCGGGGTTCGTCACCACCCTGCTGGTCGACGAGGACCTGGCCGTAGCCCTCTCCGGCCAGTAAGGCAGTCCCGGCGGAAACAAGTGACGGGGACCACGCGATTAGTCCACCCGGCAAGCGTACGGTAGAGTTCTAAGCACGCCGCGGGGTGGAGCAGTTCGGTAGCTCGCTGGGCTCATAACCCAGAGGTCGCAAGTTCAAATCTTGCCCCCGCAACCAATATAAAAAGGTCCTGATCCGGTTCGCCGGACCGGGACCTTTTTGTTTCCCCTGATGCCGTGTGTGACACGCTTATGAAGGGCGGGATCCGGCGGTTTTACTAATATCGGCTCTGTGCTGGTTGGAGATAGATCGGCCACAGAGCTAAGGAAACCGTTGAAAACCACTCTCACCCGCAGGCTTGGCGTGCCCGGAATCGTCCTGATGGTCGTCGCCGCTGCGGCCCCCATCACCGTTGTCGCGGCCAACTTCCCCCTCATCCTCACCGTGTCCGAATCAGTCGGGATGCCCCTGATGGTGCTGGCCGCCACGGCCATACTGCTGCTGTTCTCGGTCGGCTACGCCTGGATGACCCCTCACGTGCCGGACGCCGGTGCTTTCTACTCCTACGTTGACCGGGGGCTCGGCCGCCGGGCCGGGCTGGGCACCGCAGGACTGGCGCTCTTCGCCTACGTCCTCCTCACGGTCTCGATGACCTGCTATCTGGGCGTGCAGGCGGGCAACCTGATTGAGCTCTGGTCCGGAGCCCAGGTTCCCTGGTGGGCGATCTCGGCTGCCATGATCGCCGTCGTCGGCTTCCTGGGCTACCGGGACATCAACCTTTCCGCCAAGGTGCTGGGCACCGTCCTCGTCCTTGAAGTTGCTGCTGTCCTGGCCATCGACCTCGGTGTCCTCTTCTCCGGCCGTGACCTCACTTCCGTCCCGTTCAGCCCGGCCGAAGCCATGTCAGGTGCGCCGGGGCTGGGCCTGCTGTTCGCCTTCCTCGGTTTCTTCGGCTTCGAGGCGACGGCGGTGTTCCGCAACGAGGCCAGGGATCCGGAGCGCACAGTCCCCCGGGCCACCTACATCGCGGTGCT
Organism: Arthrobacter koreensis; assembly: GCF_035792275.1. Classification (GTDB taxonomy): domain Bacteria; phylum Actinomycetota; class Actinomycetes; order Actinomycetales; family Micrococcaceae; genus Arthrobacter_B; species Arthrobacter_B koreensis_A. The sequence goes on from NZ_JAMWKK010000001.1 coordinate 89,757, forward strand.
CTCCATCGGCGCGCTGTACATCCTCTCCTCCTGGCTGATCATCAGCGGCCTCGGGGCCGGCAACGCCGTGGCCCTGGCAACGGACAGCCCCGACAGCGTGGTGGTCGGCTTCGCCGGGGAGATCCTCGCCCCGATTATGACGGACATCGTCCAGGTCCTCGTGGTGACAAGCATGTTCGCCTGCATGCTGGCCTTCCACAACATCGTCTCGCGCTACCTGTTCACCCTGGGCCAGCGCGGGGTGCTGCCGGCAGGCCTGGCGGCCGTCCACCCGGCCCACGGCGCACCCTCGCGTGCATCCTTCTGGGTGACCGGCGTGACCGCCGCCGTCGTGCTGGTCTCCGCCTTGGCCCAGCTGGATCCGGTACTGGAGATCTACACCTGGTACTCCGGTGCCGGGGCCATCGGCGTGATCGTCATGATGACCCTGACCAGCTTCGCGATCGTCAGCTTCGGTACGCGCGGCGTGTCCGCTCCCGGCGCGGTGCGGGCGGCGGCCGTGGCTGGCGGGATCGGCCTGCTCGGAGTGCTGGCGCTTTCCCTCTGGAACTTCCCGTTCCTCGTGGGCGGCAACCTCGCCGCCGTCATCTGGGGTGCAGCCCTGGTGCTGGTCTTCGCCGCAGCGGCCTTCCTCCCGCGCCGGCCGCAGCCGGCGGAAGAAGCACAGCTGGGCGAACCTGTGTCCAGGCCTTAATCCTCACCGAGGGTGAGCGCGGCGAGCCAGTCCTCCAACTGGCCTGCCAGTGCCCGCGGACCGGCATCCGCGGGCATCAGGGCCGCGCTCACCTGTGCGCCCAGCAGGAAATTAAGCAGGGAACCCGCAGCCCTGTCCGCATCCACCCCTGCGCGCAGTTCCCCGTCCGCGGCAGCTTCGCCCAGATGCGTCAGCAGGGCACTGCGCCACTGCTGCATGGATGCCGCATGCACCTGCGCCCTGAGCGGATCATGAAGAGCCTCCTGCCAAAACGGAAGCACGATCCGGGCCTCATCGAGCCGCTCCTCATCCAGCGGCAGGACTTCACTGCCAAAAGCACGCAGGGCAGCAATTCCGCGGTGGCCGGACACGGCCTCCCGGATCCTGGCGTTCGTCTGGTCGAAGACGTAACCGAAGGCATAGGCGAGAAGATCGGATTTTGAGGCAAAGTACGGCTTGAGCGCGCCATTCGCAAAGCCTGCCTCTTCGGCGATGCTGCGCATCGTCGCCCTGGCCAGCCCTTCGCGGGCAACAATCCGCCAGGTTGCCCTCACCAGGTCCACCCGGCGGGCCTCGTGGTCAACCACCTTTGGCACTTTTCCATCCCCCCACGCCGCACGGCTGTGCCGCCGGCTTGCCTGCCGGCACCCGTGCGTCCGCATTGCGCGAAACCCTTGTGATCCAGCTTACTTTGTGTTTATTCTCTACGTTCATAGAAAAACAGACAAGTCTAGGAGCGCACATGAGTACAGCCACCACGGACGCAGCAGCGTCTGCATACGCCCTGGCCTCGGCAGAGGAGATTACGGCCGTGCGCGGCATCCTGGCCGACGCCGGCCTGGTGGTTGAAACCACGCGCTTCGCCTATCTGGGCCTGCTCGACGCTCCCAGGCAGCAGGCCTCCCCCGAACGCCGGTTCCGTGCCTTCCTGCTGGACACTGCCGGCGGCGCGCCCAAGGACGTGGTTGTTTCCACAACGCGCGGCGAAGTCCTCTCTGTCGTGGAACTGGACACCTCCGTCACCGGTGAGCTGCCCGTGCTGGAAGAGGAATTCGAGGTGGTCGAACAGATCCTTGCCACGAATCCCGACTGGCTTGCCGCCCTTGAACGCCGCGGACTGGAGGTTGAAAAGGTACGCGTGGCTCCGCTGTCCGCAGGCGTCTTTGAATACCCGGAAGAAAAGGGCCGCCGTATCCTGCGCGGACTGGCTTTCCTGCAGAATTTCCCCGAAGACAGCGCCTGGGCGCATCCGATTGACGGACTCGTGGCCTACGTGGACGTGACCAGCAAGACCGTTGACCAGGTACTGGATTTCGGTGCAGTCCCGGTTCCCGGGGAGCACGGCAACTACACCGACCCGGAACTGACCGGAGAGCTGCGCACATCGCAGAAACCGATCGTCATCACCCAGCCCGAAGGCCCGTCGTTTACCGTCACGGACGGCAACCACGTGGAGTGGGAGAAGTGGAGCCTGGACGTTGGCTTCGACGTCCGCGAGGGCGTTGTCCTGCACAATCTGGCCTTCCGGGACCAGGACCGCACCCGGACCATCATTAACCGCGCCTCGATCGCGGAAATGGTGGTTCCCTACGGCGACCCCTCCCCGGTGCGGTCCTGGCAGAACTACTTCGATACCGGCGAATACCTTGTGGGCCAGTACGCGAACTCACTTGAGCTCGGCTGTGACTGCCTTGGCGAGATCACCTACCTGAGCCCGGTCATCGCTGACGGTTTCGGCAATCCGCGGACCATTCGCAACGGGATCTGCATGCATGAGGAGGACTGGTCCATCCTCGCCAAACACTCCGACCTGTGGAGCGGCGTGAATTACACCCGGCGCAACCGGCGCCTGGTCATCTCCTTCTTCACCACCGTGGGCAACTACGACTACGGGTTCTACTGGTACCTCTACCTCGACGGCACGATCGAATTCGAGGCGAAGGCTACGGGCATCGTCTTCACCAGCGCATACCCCGGCAAGGACTACCCGTACGCCACCGAACTCGCTCCAGGGCTCGGCGCGCCGTTCCACCAGCACCTCTTCAGTGCACGGCTGGAGATGGCCCTGGACGGCACCACCAACCGGGTAGAGGAAGAGGAAGCCGTCCGCGTACCCATGGGTCCGGGCAACGAGCGCGGAAACGCCTTCACCCGCAGACGCACTCTCCTTTCCCGCGAGTCGGAGGCAGTCCGCAGTGCCAATTCCGGGACCGGCCGCACCTGGCACATCTCGAATCCCAACTCGCTGAACCGGCTGGGCGACCCGGTGGCCTACAAGCTGCTGCCCGAAGGACAGCCGATGCTGCTGGCAGATCCTGAATCCTCGGTGGCAAAGCGCGCAGCGTTCGCCACCAGGGACCTGTGGGTGACCCGCTATGCCGAAGACGAGCGCTACCCCACCGGCGACTTCGTCAACCAGCATTCAGGCGGTGCCGGCCTTCCGGAGTACATCGCCCAGGACCGGGATATCGACGGCGAACACATAGTGCTCTGGCACACCTTCGGGCTCACCCATTACCCGCGCGTGGAGGACTGGCCGATCATGCCGGTGGACACCGCGGGGTTCAAGCTGCGTCCGGACGGATTCTTTGACCGCAGCCCGGTGCTGGATGTTCCCGCCAGCACCCCCGCTGCCGGCGGCCACTGCCACAGCTAGGCAGCGGCATGCGTTCCGGCACAGCGCCCGCCCGCAGCGCTGCCCTGCGGCTGCATGGCCGGGCCTGTGCCGGACTCGCGGTACTTAACGCAGCCGTGCACCTTCTCCTGTTCCAGGGCCACGGCTGGTTCCTGGGCACGGCCATGGTCCTCATGGCCGCTGCCTGCCTGTACTGCGCACTCCGCCTGTGGCGTGCTCCGGACGCCGGGGAGGCGCGCATGATGATGGGTTCCGGCCTGTCCATGGCGGGAATCCATGCCGCGCTCCTGCTGGCGGGAGGCCTGGGCGGAGGCCATGCCGGGCACACCGGGCAGGCCAGCACGGGCTCCGCTTCCGGGGACACGGGAATGCTGCTGGTTCTTGCCCTGGAACTGGCGGCAGCGCTGACGGCTGCCACCCTGGTTGCCCGGCTGCGGCTGCCGGGCTACCGGCACCCGGACCCGTCAGGCCCCCTCAGCGGCAAGCCCTTCAACCGTGGCGCGGGAGCCGGCGTCGTGCAGTGAGGCCAGCGCCTGCGTATAGGCCTGGATGAAGCGCTCATTGGAAGCCAGGTTGCCGAAGAGCTCAGGCTGGGAGATGAAAGCCAGCGGATCTTCCCGGTTGCGCGCTGCGGCAGCCATCAGGGGTTCACGCAGCCGGTCGACGACGTCGATCGCCGCGCCCTGCTCATCCGCTCCCTCGGCGTAGCGTGCCCAGCTGGCCACGATGGCTGCCGAGCGGTGGATCTCCCCGCCGGCGTCGAGGTTCTCGCGGATCACCGGCAGCAGCCATTTGGGAATCCGGTCCGAACTTTCCGCACAGAGCCGGGCCAGGGTGTCCCGGACGTATTCGTTGGAGAAGCGTTCGATCAGCTTGTGCCGGTATTCATCCAGGTCCACCCCGGGCAGCGGTTTCAGGGTGGGCGTAGCCTCCCGCTCCATGTAGTCCAGCAGGAACCGGGCGAACACCGGGTCCTGGCAGACTTCGTGGGCGTAGCGGTAGCCGGCCAGGTAGCCGAAGTAGCACAGGCCCTGGTGGCTCGCGTTGAGCAGGCGCAGTTTCATGAGTTCATAGGGCTCGACGTCGTCCACCACCTGCACGCCGGCGTCTTCGAAGGGCGGGCGGCCCTGCGGGAAATGATCCTCCAGGACCCACTGCTCAAAGTCTTCGCTGACCACCGGCCAGGCGTCCTCGATACCGAAGTCCGCTGCCACCATGTCCCGGTCTGCGTCCGTGGTGACCGGGGTGATCCGGTCCACCATTGAATTGGGGAAGGCAACATTCGCGCGCATCCACTCCCCCAGTTCCGGGTCGCGGAGGCCGGCGAACGCGGTAAACATCCGGCGGGCCACATCGCCGTTGCCCTGGATGTTGTCGCAGGACATCACGGTGAACGGCGGTACGCCCGCCGCCCGGCGCCGGGCCAGCGCCTCCGTGACCAGCCCGAAGACGGTTGCCGGAACCGCTCCGGGAGCCAGGTCGGCCTGCACTGCCGGGTTGCCGGCGTCGAACTCTCCGGTGACGTGGTGGAAGTTGTAGCCGCCTTCCGTGATGGTCAGGGAGACGATCCGGGTCTGCGGGGAGGCCATCTTTTCGATGACAGCTTCCGGGTCCTCCGGCGCCAGCAGGTATTCAATGATGGAGCCGATGACGCGGCCTTCGCGTGTGCCGTCCGGGTTCTTGAGCACCAGCGTGTACAGGCAGTCCTGGGCGTCCATGACGGATTTCATCGCCGCGTCCTGCGGAAGCACCCCCACCCCGCAGATACCCCAGTCCAGGGCCTTGCCGGCATTCATCAGCCGGTCCAGGTACATGGCCTGGTGGGCGCGGTGGAAGCCGCCCACCCCAAAGTGGACTATGCCGGTGCTTACGGCGGAACGGTCGTAGGTCGGAACGGCAAGGGCCTTGGTCAGGCCGGCCAGGGACTCGGTCTTCAGTTTGCTCATGGGTCACACCTGTGGGACGAGCGGATAGGTGCGGCTCAATTTATCATGTGAGCAACGCAGTTCCACTCAAATGAGCAAACCCGGGCGTGCGGCAGGCCTAATCGACCAGTTCGGACTGCGTGGCAATGAAGTCCCAGTCCCGGACATCAAGGATGGGATCAATCACGGGGCCGCCGGCCTCCGCGATCCGGTCCTGGACCTTGGGCGGAATTCCGTCCTGCCGAAGGTTCTCCCGAAGCCACTGCTTGGCCGTCGTGTCGAGATACGGCCACCATCTTTCGATCCTGATGGGTTGCATCCCCTGCCCCCTTTCCGTCGCGGTAGGTCCACGGTGCCACCGGCCTTCGAAGGGCGCAAGGGGTGCCGTGAAGACCGCGGCAGAAGGCAGTCAGGGAAAATCCCGGCACAGAACAAAAGTCCTTGTCAGACGGCAGTCCGAGGCCTGGAACCGGGTAGCGGGCGGCAGCTAGGGAAGGGTGGTGATGCTCTCGACCGCTGCCTTCGCGTCCTCCGCGAGGCTCTGGGGAATCGGCGCCGACTTTGCTGCGTCGGCCGAAGCCTGCTGGCCTTCCGGGCTGATCACGAACTGCCCGAAGGTCTTCACCAGCTCCACAGTGTTGGCATCTTCGTAGCCGCTGCAGAAGATCTGGTAGGAGATCAGCACCAGCGGATACGCTCCGGGAGCGGTGGTCGTCCGGTCCAGGTGCAGGGCGATGTCGTGGGAGCTGCGGCCGGGCACCCGCGAGGCCTGCTCGACGGCGATAGAGGCGGCCTCGGCACTGATCGGAACGTACTCGTCACCCACCTTGAGGTTCACGGTGCCGAGGGAATCGTCCACCACGGAGTCATCCGAGTAGGCAACGGTGCCTTCGGTCCGCGTGACGGTGCTGATAACGCCGGCGCTGCCCTGCGCGTTTTCGCCGCCCAGTCCGCCGGGCCAGGAGCCTGAGGGGGCATCCGGCCAGGCTTCGGGGGCAGCTTCATGCAGGTACTCGGTGAAGTTTTCCGTCGTGCCGGAATCGTCCGCCCGGCTGACGGGCGTGACCCGGGTCTGCGGGAGGTCTACGCCGGGGTTCTGGCCGGCGATGGCCGGGTCGTTCCAGTACTCGATCTCGCCGCGGAAGATCCTGGCGATCGTGGCTGCATCCATGTTCAGGGACTCGATCCCGGGCAGGTTGAAGGCCACCGCAATCGGTGAGATGTAGGCGGGAATGTCCAGGGCGCCGCCGGGTCCGCACACCTCGCGCGCTTCGTCCAGTTCCTCGTCCTGCAGGTAGGCGTCGGAGCCGGCGAAGTCCACCGCACCTGCCAGCAGGGCGTTGCGCCCGGCGCCGGAGCCGTCCGGGGAGTACTGGACCTGCACCTTGGGATGCAGCACCCGGAACCCGCCAATCCAGGCGTCCATGGCCGGGCCCTGGGCCGTGGACCCGGAGCCGGAAATGATGCCGGAGAGCGTGGATGTGCTGTTCTCGGCCGCTTCGCGCTGTTCCTCACCCAGGGGATAGTCGGAACCGCAGGCGGTCAGCGCCAGCGCTGCGGCTGCGGTGACTGCCAGGGCGCGAAGTGGACGGGAAGTGCGCACGAAGGTGCTCCTTTAGGGGCTGTTCTTGGGGCTAACCGGCGATAACGGCGTTGGGCGGGCGGCTTGCTGCGCCCACCGGGCACGGCGGTACCGCCACCAGTTCAAGGCTAGCCGCCGATTAGTCCCCACCGCCAACTGGGAGCACGGCCCACCCTTGGCCGAGCAGGGCCCGGGTGGAAAGATGGGCCGGACCGCGGACCGCTGCGGACCGGTTTGCCGAACAGGCACCCGGCAGCGCGGTCCCCGCCCCGAGGGGGTTCCGTGCTGGTCGCTGCCGCAATCTTTACCTTGGTTTCCGCCGCCGTCCACTTCTACTTCTTTGTGCTGGAATCGCTTCGCTGGAATGTTCCGGAGACCATGGGCGTGTACGGAATCACATCCTCCGACGACGCCGAGACCACCCAGCCGCTGGCCTACACCCAGGGTTTCTACAACCTGTTCCTCAGCGTGGGCGCAGTGCTGGGCGTGCTGCTGCTGGGGGTCAGCAATGCCGTTGCCGGCCTGACCCTCATCAGCTTCTCCACCGCTTGCATGGTCCTGGCCTCGGTGGTGCTGCTGGCCAGCAGGTGGCCGCTGGCACGGATCGCGCTCATTCGCGGAATCCCGGCACTGCTCGCGCTGCTGCTGACCCTGATGGCTTCCTAGCGGTCGTAGGCGGCGGCAGTCCACAGGTGGAACAGGGCGTAGGCACGCCAGGGCCGCCACGGTTCGGCCAGGTCCGAGGCTTCACGCGCGGTCTCGACGCCGAGGGCCCGGCGCAGCACCAGGTCACCGGGTACGAACGCGTCCCGGTCCCCGGCAGCGCGCACCGCCAGGTAGTCCACTGTCCACGGACCAATGCCCGGCAGCGCGAGCAGGGCGGCACGGGTGCCGGCACCGAGGCTCGGCTCGCCGGTGTTGCCGGTTGCCGCCAGATCGAGCCCGCCCGCCACTGCCGCGGCCAGCGCCTGGATGGTCCGGGCCCTCGCGCCGGTGATCCGGACGGCAGACTGCAGCTTTTCCGCGCCGCCCGCGGCCAGCCGCTGCGGCGTGGGAAAGCGAAGGAATCCTCCGGGCCCGGGAGTGCCGAATTCCCGCACCAGCCGGGATCCGAAGGTCCGCGCCGCCGCCAGGGAGACCTGCTGTCCCAAAATAGTCAGCACCGCAGTCTCCCACGGGTCCAGGCTTCCGGGGATCCGCAGTCCCGGGCGCGCTTCCACCAGCGGTGCAAGGACCGGAAACCCGGAGAGGAAACCGTCGACGGCGGCGGCCGGAGTATCCAGGTCCAGCCACCTGCGCAGCCGGGCCAGCAGCGCGTCGTCGTCCGCCGGGTCCCCGCCGGCAAGCCTCACTGTCACGCTCTCCGGCGCGCCGAAGCGAACCTCGGCCAGCACCGGGGCCGCGGAGGACGGCAGCAGCCGGGCGACCGACGCGGCCGCGCCGTCAAACTGCACGGACTCAAGGCCCGGTACGGCGTGGGCTTCGAGGCTGCGGACCAGCGGGACCCAGGGGAACGGACCGGGCACGGGGATGCGGCAGGTCCTGGGCGCTGCCCCCTCCCAGGCTTCTGGTTTCACTCCAGGCCGGTCATCCGCAGGGTGATGTTGATGCGCCCCGACTCGAGCCCGGTCTCCGGGCCAGCGGTTCCGGGCAGCGTCTTCGGGACGCCGTGATAGGCGAAGCGGGAGGGGCCGCCGAAGACGAACAGGTCGCCGGAACCAAGCTCGACATCGGTGTAGGGCTTGGTCCTGGTCTGCGTATTCCCGAACCGGAATATACAGGTGTCTCCGATGCTGATGGACACCACCGGGGCGCTGGAGCGTTCGTCCTTGTCCTGGTGCATGCCCATGTGCGCGCCGTGGGCGTAGAAGTTAATCAGCGCTGTGTCGGGGGTGTACTGCTCCGGGTCGAAGATCTCCGGCGCGTAGCCGGCCTGCCCTTCGGAGAAGTAGGCAGTCCGCAGCGCGTCGCGCCCCAGTTCCACCAGCCAGTCCGGAACCTCGGCAACCCGGCCGCCGCCGGCGTCGTCAGCTGTGCGCGTGTATTTGTAGGGCTGCCAGTGCCAGCCCAGGCAGACGGTCTGGACAGACATTTTGTGTCCGCCGGGGAGAACGGCGGAGCGCATCGGCACGGGACCGATGGCCCAGGCCCGGCAGGCCTGGACGATTTCGCGCTGCCGGGACGGCTCCAACCAGCCCGGCACGTGAACGGCTCCGGCAGCGGGCGCGGAACGTTCCCGCGGGAAAAGCTGCCCGGTCATGCGGCGGCTTCCATCGCGAGGAGGGTTGCCTTGGCGTCGGTGCCGCCCAGGTAATTGCCAATCTTCCCGTCGGACCGGACTACCCGGTGGCAGGGCACCACAACGGGCAGCGGGTTCCGGGCGCAGGCGGTTCCGGCAGCGCGCACGGCGCCGGGGCTTCCGGCGAGGGCGGCCAGGGCGGCATAGCTGGCGGTCGAGCCGTACCCAATGTCCGGCAGGTGCTCGACGACGGTGCGCCGGAACCCGGTGGCCAGGCGGAAATCGAGCGCCAGGCTGAAATCCCTGCGGGTCCCCGCGAAATACTCCTCCAGCTGCCGGACCGGCTCGGCCAGGCGTCCGGGAGCCAGGAGGATCCGCGGGCTGATCCGGGCACTGAGCTGCGCCAGCACGGTGTCGTGCCCCTCAACACCAAAGCCGACGCGCACCAGGCCGGCATCCGTGGCTGCCAGCAGCAGCTCTCCTACCGGGGTGCTGATCACTGTGTAGGCAATCTCGAGCAGGCCTTGTTCCTGCGCCGCATCGGCGAGGCGGGTGTGCAGGCGGGCCAGGGCCGCGTCTTCACCGGCGCGCAGGCCAGTGAGGGTATCCGGTGTCATCGCAGCTCCTCCTCTTCCAGGGATCGCAGTTTCCTGATGCCGTCCGCAGCAGCACGCCGGCAGGCGGCCTCCGTACTTTCCAGGAGCACGGCGACCTGAGCGAACGGCAGTCCGGCCAGGTGGTGGTAGGCCAGGGCTTCGCGCTGGCGCTGCGGCAGCGTCCGCAGTGCAGCCCAAAGTCCGTCATGCTCGCCCGGGCCCGGGGCAGTTGCCCCGCGCTCAGGCAGTTCGGGGACCAGGACAGGCCGGCGTGCTGCGGCCCGGTGACCGTCAATGGCCTTGTGCTTGGCGATGGTCACCAGCCAGGCCTGCACATTGGCACCCGGCGGCAGCGAAGGGTAGGCGCGCAGCGCGGCGAGGAACGTCTCCGACCACGCATCCTCGGCGTCGTCCGGGCCCAGCACGGCACGGCAGACCCGCAGCACGGTGGCGCCGTGTTCCCTGACGATCGCTTCGAACGGTTTCACTTCCACATACTGTAGACGCGCCGCGGGAGGGTTTTGTGAGGTCCCGGCTTAGCCTGGACCTCCGGACGGCAGTGGCGACCAAACAAAGCCGGGGCGCGGTCCTGTTGCGCGCGGTCCGGGGTCGTCCGACTCTGCGGGCACGCTGCCGTCGACGTCCGGTGCCGCCCCGAGCAGGGAACGGGTCAGGTTTTCACGCTGTCCGGAGAGGCTTTCGGCTGCACCGAGCAGGTGTCCGTCGGCGGAGTCCTCCCCCGCTTCCGCCGCGGCCAGGACCGCTCGGCGGACCAGTTCCCGCGCAAACGACGCCGTTGCCCCTTCGGTCTGTTCAGCCACCTGTGCCAGCGCGGCGGGAGAGAAGGTTCCGGGAGGTGCGTACAGCTCCAGCAGCCGGGCGCGGTCCGCGGCGTCCGGCAACGGAATTTCGACGGCGAGGTCAACGCGTCCGGGACGCTGCGCCAAGGCCCGCTCCAGGACGTCCACCCGGTTGGTGGTCATCACAAAGGCGACGTCGGAGTCGGCGTCGAGCCCGTCCAGGGCATCGAGGACTTCGAAGAGCAGCGGCTGCGGTCCGTGGCCCATGCTCCGGTCTTCGGCAATCAGGTCAATGTCCTCGAGCACCACCAGGGACGGGGCCATCGCCCGCGCGAGCTTCGCTGCCTGGGACACCGCACCGAGGGATCCGCCGGAGAGCAGTACCGCCGTCGTGCCAGGAGTTTCGCTGAGCAGGTGCCGCACGGTGTGGGTCTTCCCCGTTCCGGGCGGCCCGTAGAGCAGCACGCCGCGCTTGAGGTGCTGGCCAGCAGCCTTCAACCGGCTGCGGTGCCCGGCGATCCCAATGACGTGGCTGCGGACCCGGTCCAGCACGCCGTCGGGCAAGATCACCTCGCTGCGGGGCAGGCGCGGACGGGGCAGGAACGTGACGCCGGCTCCGCTTTGGCCGTAGGGGTCGAATCCCAGCGATACCACCTGCCCACGCAGGACGCTGTTGGTCCGCAGGTCTTCCCGGAGGGCAGCCAGCACCGCGGCGGCCGCAGGACGCTTCGCTGCCATGACGGCAATGTTCGCCTCGGGGCTGCCGGTCTGCGGATCCCCCTTGCGCTGCATTACGGCGACGGGAATACCGCCGTGGCGGAAGAGCCGGATGCCCAGTGCGAGGGCTTCACGGCTGGAATCCGGGCCAATGGCAACGTTGACAAAATCCGGCTGGCCGACCGGGACGTTGCTGAATCCTTCTTCCTGAACGACGTCGGAGAGGGTCAGGTGCCGGCGCTGCTGGCCGCCGCCCATACCGATCAGCGAGTTATCCGGATCCGCCGCGGCCAGCCGTTCCAAGGCGATGTCCAGGTCCGCGAACCGGTGGAACGGGATTTCCTCCGTCACGATCGGCACGTCCACGGCAGGGCGTCCCAGGTACCGGCTCAGGGCGTCCCGCAACCGCTCCCGGTCCGGGGACTGGAAGCGCTGCTGCTGCGCCAGGTCGACCGCCGCGCTGAAGCTGGCCAGGAAATCCGCGAGATTCTTCTCCATGGGCGCCGACCCTATCAGCGGAAGGCGCCCACCCCGGCGATTGAGCGGCCCAGGATGAGGGCGTTGATGTCATGGGTGCCTTCGTAGGAGTAGACCGCTTCCGCGTCCGCGTGGAAACGCGCGACGCCGGTATCCAGGGTGATGCCGTTGCCGCCCACCACTTCGCGGGCCAGGGCGACTGTTTCACGCAGCGAGGTGCAGGTGAACATCTTGGCCATGGCCGAGTCCTCGTCGCGGAAGATGCCCTCTTCCTGGCGCTGGGTTAGCCGGACCACCATGCCCAGGGAGGCCGTGAGGTTGGCAAGCATGGTGGCCAGCTTCTGCTGGGTGAGCTGGAAGGAGGCCAGCGGCTTGCCGAACTGCTCCCGTTCCAGCGTGTACCGGACGGCTGCTTCATAGGCGCCGGCCTGCATACCGGTGGCGATCCAGGCGACGTCGGAGCGCAGCCGGCGCATCAGGGCGGCCACGTCCTTGAAGGAATTGATGTTCGCCAGTCTCGCCGAATCCGGAACACGGACGCCGCGCAGGTCAATATCGAAGTTCTGCATCATCCGCAGCGAGGTCTTGCGCAGGATCTTCGTGAGCGAGACACCCTCCGCCTCGCGCGGCACCAGGAAGGCCTTCACCTGCCCGTCCGCTTCATCCCGGGCGAAAACGGCCAGCACATCGGCGGTGCCGGCCCCGCCGATCCAGCGCTTGGCGCCGTCGATAATCCAGGTGTCGCCCTCGCGGCGCGCGGACGTGGCCAGTCCGCCGGCAATGTCCGAGCCGTGCTCCGGCTCGGTCAGCGCGAAGACGCCGGTGTACTCGAAGGAACGGATTTTCGGGTCCAGCTCGGTTGCCTGTTCGGCGCTGCCGCCGTGCAGGACGGTGGAGCGGAACAGACCGGACTGCGCGTTGTAGTACGTGGCCACGGAGGCATCGGTGCGGGCCAGTTCAAAGTTCCGGAAACCGCCGTAAAGCCCGGACGTGCGGCCGTCGCTGTCCGTGGCGCCGTCGGGGGCCATCAGATTCAGGTCCACCAGCGGCTGGCGGATCTGCTCCGGGAAGTCCCCGGCCTCCCAGTAGTCGGCCAGCAGCGGGGAGACCTGTTCGTCCAGGACTGAGCGCAGCTTGGCCAGGACCTCGAGTTCCGGGCCGGAGAGCAGGTCGGAGTAGCCGTATCGGTCGGAACCGTAGAGCTCGGTCATGACCCCAGGCCCAGCAGCCGGACCGCGTTCTCCTTGAGGATCTTGGGCCGCACCTCGTCCTTCATCTCCAGGGCGTCAAAGTCACGCCGCCACCGGTCGGGAGTGATCAGCGGGTAGTCCGAGCCGAAGAGGACCTTGTCCTGCAGGAGGGAGTTGGCATGCCGCACCAGGTTCGCCGGGAAGTACTTGGGCGACCAGCCGGACAGGTCGATCCACACGTTGGCCTTGTGCGTGGCAACCGCGATCGCCTCGTCCTGCCACGGGACGGAGGGGTGGGCCATGATGATCTGCAGGTCCGGGAAGTCTGCGGCTACGGCGTCGAGCAGGATGGGGTTGGACAGGCCCAGTTTCAGGCCGAACCCGCCCGGCAGCCCGGAGCCAATGCCGGTCTGGCCGGTATGGAACAGTGCCGGAACTCCCAGGTCCTGGATCAGGGACCAGAGCGGGTAGAAAGTGCGGTCACTGGGATCGAAGTTCTGCACGGTGGGGTGGAACTTGAAGCCGCGCACCCCGTAGTCGCCGGCCAGCACATTGGCGCGGGCGAGCGCGTCCGCGCCGGAGGTGGGGTCCACTGATCCGAAAGGAATCAGGACGTCGTTGTTCCGGGCGGCGCCTTCGGCGATGTCCTCGCTGGAGTTCGGCGGGTGCCCCAGGGCCTTGGACGCATCCACGGTGAAAACGACGGCAGCTGTCTTCCGCTCCCGGTAGTACGCGGCGATCTCATCCAGTCCGGGGCGGGGCCCGTCGGTCTTGAAGTGCTTGGACGCGGCGTCGACCAGCGGCTGCGGGAGGGCGTTGTGCCCGTGATCGTCCACTTCAATGTGGACGTGGGTGTCAATGGCATCCAGGGCCGCGACGTCGAGGCCGAGTGTGTAAACCATGGGTGGGGTACTTCCTGTTGGAGCTGACCAGCGGATTCACCTCATCCTGTCGACATTAGTTGAAAAAGTCAACGGTTTTCCCTCCCGTGCCTCGCTACGGCAGGTTCCCCGAAAGCTTCTCGCGAATCGATGCCGACGCCTGGTTCAGCCCCGTGATTTCCACGGACTTGCCGCGCGAACGGTACCTCTCCGCGATTGAATCCAGTGCCGCCACCGTCGATGCGTCCCAGACATGGGACCTGCTCATGTCGATCACTACCCACTGCGGGTCCCGGGCGTATTCAAACTGCGTGTAGAGGTCGTTGGAGGAAGCGAAGAAGAGCTCGCCGTGCACCTGGTAGGTGACCGTTTCGCCGTCGTCCGCCGGTGTGCGCTGAACAGTGACGAAGTGCGCCACGCGGCGGGCAAGGAGAACCATGGCCGTGAGCACGCCGGCCCCGACGCCGATCGCCAGGTTGTGCGTGACCACGGTCGCCAGCACGGTGATCAGCATGACGGCGGTCTCCGACTTGGGCATGCGGCGCAGTGTGGAGGGGCGGATACTGTGCCAGTCGAACGCGGCGTACGCCACGAAGATCATCACGGCCACCAGCGCGGCCATGGGGATCAGCGCCACGACGTCGCCGAGCACCACCACCAGGACCAGCAGGAACACTCCTGCGAGGAAGGTGGAGATGCGGGTGCGCGCACCGGACGCCTTCACGTTCATCATGGTTTGCCCCACGACGGCGCAGCCGCCCATGCCCCCGAAGAACCCGGTGACTATGTTGGCGATGCCCTGCCCGGCGGCTTCGCGCGGCTTCGATGAGCGGGTGTCCGTGATGTCGTCCACCAGCTTGGCCGTCAGCAGGGATTCGAGGAGTCCCACAAAGGCCATCGCCACGGCGTAGGGCAGGATCCGCTCCAGGGTTTCAAGGGTCAGCGGCACGTCCGGGAAGAGCAGGGAGGGCAGGCTGTCCGGCAGGGCCCCCTTGTCCCCCACCGTGGGAATGTTCCAGCCCGCCGCCACGGCGGCAGCGGTCAGCAGGACGATCGCGACCAGCGGGGCGGGCACCGCCGTCGTCAGCCGCGGCAGCAGGAACACAATCAGGAGCCCGACGGCGACCACCGGGTACACCAGCCACGGCACGCCGATCAGCTCAGGCAGCTGGGAGGAAAACACCAGGATGGCCAGGGCGTTCACGAAACCGACCATGACGGATCGGGGAATGAACCGCATCAGCTTCGCCACGCCCGCGAGGGCCAGCAGGATCTGCAGGATGCCTGCAAGAATCACCGTGGGCACCAGATACTCAACGCCGTAGTTGGCCACCACGGGCGCAATCACCAGGGCGACGGCACCGGTAGCTGCTGAAATCATGGCGGGCCGGCCGCCGACGAACGCGATGGTGACGGCCATCGTGAAGGACGCGAACAGGCCCATGCGCGGATCGACGCCGGCAATCACCGAGAAGGCGATCGCCTCCGGAATGAGGGCCAGCGCGACGACGAGCCCGGCCAGCACCTCGGTCTTCAGCAGCCGCGGCGAGCGCAGGGTGCGCAGCACGGTCTGCCGGGGTGCGGCGTCCGGCGCGGGGACTGTCTCCGGCGAAGGGAGGGCAGGAAGGGACAAGGCAGTTCCATTTCGAGTGCGGGGAAGTCCGGCGGCCGGGGCGGATTGCCGGGGCCGTTCGTCGGATCCGGTTCAAGATTACCGCCGTGCCGGCCTGTCCCGGTCCCGCCGCGTCAGGACGGCTGGCCAATAATGGGTGCCATGCCCAAAGATGCCGTGCCCCTGCCACCCTGGCCGGCCCGCTTGCCCAGATTCGGCCGTGTACTGCTGCGTCCGGTCAACAGCAGCGATGCCGGCATGGCTATGGCACTGGCCACGGATCCCTATGTGTGTACCACCGGAACCCTTCCGCTGAATGCCGGCGAGCAGGAGGCGCTGGCCTGGGTGGAGCGCCAGCAGGGGCGGCACAGCGAGGGCAGGGGCTTCTCCTTCACTATCGAAGAACAACTATCCGGCCTGGCGGTAGGACACTGCGGCCTGTGGCTGCAGCACCCCGCCGAGGGGCACGCGAGCGCCGGCTACGCCGTCGTTCCGGAGTTCCGCGGCAGGGGTTTTGCCGCCGATGCGCTGGCTGCACTGACCTCCTTTGGCTGGACCCTGCCCGGACTGGATCGGATCGAGCTCTTTATCGAGCCGTGGAATGCCGCTTCGATCCGCACCGCTGGACGCGCCGGATATGCAGCCGCGGGCATTCGCCGGGCCTATCCGCTGGCCGCCGGAGAGCGCCGTGACGTCCAGGTTTACGCGGCCCGTCGGCCGAATGCTGCAGACTAGACGCACGAGAAATGAAAGCAGGAACCTTGGACGAGGAACGCTCATTTGTACCCGGCGTCAGCAGATGGCGTGCCAACGGCACCAGGCTCACCGCATCCTTCGGGACATGGAGGGGGAAAGAGTACGAGCTGCAGGATGTTATGCCAGACCAGGAGGAAACGCTGGCGCTGGTCAGCCGGTCTAACGAAGCCCCGGGCCCTATGTGGAACACAGTCCGCCGTCACCCCAACAACTTCGCTGCAACCCCAGTGGAACACGTGCTCAGAGTGCCCGCCGCTGAGGTATCGGGCATCGTACGGGTTACAGCCACAGGAGACCTGGGCAGAAACCGGAAGGTTGAGATCCTCGCTGAGGACGCGGAAGGGCGGCTGGCCGTCATCCAGGCGAACCATTGGGAGGAGTCGGATCAGCGCCGGGTCATCGCGTACTGGGACTTTTCCCCGTTCTATGCCAGCGAGCCGCTCTCGCACCAGAGTGTGTTTGGCTGGATCCCCGCGGACCGGGTCTCCGGCATCCAGAGCAAGACCGAGCATTTTCAGCCCCGGATGCATGATTCCACGGCGAAGTCAGCCGGACTGCAGCAGGGCAGTGATCTGCCGTAGCGGCCCCCACGCACCGTCCTCGGAGTTGGACACCAGCGCCAGGGTGACGTCCGCCTCGGGGTAATAGCCCAGGAAGGCGCTGGCGCCGGCATTGATTCCGTCCTTGTAGAACGACCGGACCCCACCTGATGAGCCGAGCCGGAACTCAAGTCCGTAGCCGTAGTGCAGCTCACCGGCGTCGAGGTCCGAGTGCTTGACCTGCGGGCTCAGGAACGCGGCGGTGGACTCTGCGGACAGCAGCTTTCCGTCCCGGACGGCGTCCAGAAACCGAACCAGGTCCGCCGCCGTGGCGTGGGCGCCGCCGTCGGGAGAGCCGATTGGCGGGTAGCTGAAGATGTTCTGCCGCCAGGAGACCACTGTCCCGGTTTCATCGCGGACCGGGTCCCAGCCCTCCGCGACATTCGGGACGGCGTCGCGCATTGAAAAGAACCCCGAATCCTCCATGCCCGCAGCCGCAAACACGTGTTCCCGCACGTAGTCCCGGTAGCTGGTCCCGGTCACCGCTTCCAGCGCCAGCCCGGCGAGGATGTAGCCGCAGTTGCAGTACCGGCAGCCGGCTCCCGGGGCGAAGTTTGGCTCCTTGTGCACGAACTGCGGCAGGAAGTCCGCGGTCTGGGTGACCGAGTAGGTGGGCCTGTCAGTCCAAAGGTCTTCGTAGGATTCGCCGGCTTCCTCGTCGGCGTCGTCCCCGATGCCGGAGGTGTGCGCCAGGAGCTGGCCAATAGTGATCTCCGGGTCAATCCGGGTGCCCTCCAGCGCAACGAACCGGCCAATGGGGGAGTCAAGGGACAGGGTCCCGGCGTCCACTTGCTGCAGCACGGCAACGGAGGTGAACAGCTTGGTGATTGACGCGACGTCGAACCGCGTCCCCGGCAAGACCGGCACATTCCAGCGGCGGGAGGCCGTACCGTATGCCCCCTCGTGGAGTACCCGGCTGCCGCTGGACAACCGGATGGTTCCGGAGAACTCACCACGGGAGGCGGCGTCAGAAAGAAAACGGTCCAGGGATTCGACGTCGATGTCTGGGAACATAACCGAATACTAATGCGCAGCGGAAAATGCCTGTCCGCTGCGGGCACCGGAAGGAATACGCAATTTGTTTACCGGCCTGAGCGCTTTTCCCCTGACACCGCTGCAGAACGACGCCGTGGATGATGCGGCGTTCGTCCGCCTCATTCAGCGGCTCACAGTCTCCGAGGTCGATTCGATCGCGGTGCTGGGGTCCACCGGCTCCTACGCGTACCTGAGTCCGGAAGAGCGACGGCGCGTGGTGCAGCTGGCTGCCGGGCACGCCGGATCGAAGCCGCTGATTGCGGGGGTAGGCGCACTGCGTACTTCCGAGGTGCTGGCCAACGTCCGCTGGGCAGAAGAGTCGGGCGCGGCCGGAATCCTGCTGGCGCCGGTGAGCTACCAGGCGCTGACGGACGACGACGTGTACGGACTGTTCCGCGACGTCACCGGCGCCACGGATTTACCAGTGATTGTCTACGACAACCCCGGAACAACGCATTTCAGCTTCAGCACGGAACTCTACGGAAGGATCGCAGAGCTGCCCGGCATAGCCTCCATCAAGATCCCTCCGGTTTCCGCTGCGGCGGCTCCCGCACGAGTCGAGGAGGTCCGTGCCGTGATTCCGGACCATGTGACCATTGGAATTTCCGGCGATGCGGCGGCGGCACACGGGCTGAGCGCGGGGTGTGACGCCTGGTATTCGGCGGTGGCCGGCACCCTTCCGGAACCTGCAGCGCGAATCGTGCGGGCCGTTGCCGAGGGACGGCACGACGACGCCGCGGCAGAGTCCGCCCGCCTGTCACCGCTGTGGGAACTCTTCGGGGAGCACGGCAGCGTGCGGGTCATCGCGGCTGTTGCAGAGCACCTGGGTTTGGTGCCGCAGGCCTGCCTTCCCCTGCCGGTGCGGGGACTGGATGCCGGGAACCGCCTGCGGGTAGCCAGGATCGTGGAGGACCTTGCCCTGGCATAGGCTCCCGATGCGACACGGGCACCGGATAGTCAGTAAGCTGATAATCCGCCAAAATCCCCAGGAGGAACGTCCATGTCACCAACCCGCGCCGACCTGCAGCGCACCGCTTCGGAGGTCTTCGGCTGGGAGGACTTCCGTCCGGGCCAGCTCGAGGCCATGGAAGCAGCCGTGAACGGGCGGGACGTCATCTGCGTGATGCCCACCGGCGCGGGAAAGTCGGCCGTTTACCAGGTGCCAGCCATGGCACTGCCCGGCACCGCCGTCGTTATTTCTCCCCTGATCGCACTTCAGCGCGACCAGGCAGACGGAATCAACGAAGCCACCGGCGCCACGCGTGCCTACGTGCTTAACTCGGCCCAGCCGCAGGGTTACTGGGATGAGGCATGGGCCTCCGCCTCCCGGGAGGAAGGCCCGGAGAAGGCCAAGTTCCTTTTCCTGGGCCCGGAGCAGGTGGCACGCCCGGAAGTGCTGGAACAGCTTCGTGCCCTGGAGGTTTCCCTGGTAGTGATCGATGAGGCGCACTGCGTTTCCGCCTGGGGGCATGATTTCCGCCCGGACTACCTGCAGCTGGACCAGCTGGTGCGTGCGCTTGGCAAGCCCGTGATTGCCCTCACCGCCACGGCAGCGCCGCCGGTGCGGGCGGAAATCGGGGAACAGCTGGGGATGCGCAGCCCGCAGGAGATTTCCCTGGGGTTCGACCGGCCCAACCTGCACCTGGCCACTGCACGCTACGAGGAAGCCGAGGACAAGCGCCGTGCGGTGCTGGAGCAGGCCGGGACGCTCGACTTCCCGGGACTCGTCTATGTGGCAACCCGCAAGGAGACCGAAGAGTATGCCGAGGCCCTGCAGGAGGCCGGCCTGCGGGCTGATGCGTACCATGCCGGCCGCAGCCATGAGGACCGGCACCGCATCCACGAGCAGTTCCTGGCGGACGAGCTGGACATCGTGGTGGCAACCACCGCCTTCGGCATGGGCATCGACAAGCCCAACGTCCGGTTCGTTGTACATGCGGACATACCCGATTCCGTGGACAGCTATTACCAGGAAATCGGCCGCGGGGGACGCGACGGCGAACCCACCGAGATCTTCCTGCACTACCGCACCGAGGACCTGGGAATCCGCCGGTTCTTTGCGGCGAAGGCACCGGATGAAGAAGCCCTGGCCAAGCTGTTCAAGGTGGTCAAGAAACGCGGCGAGCCGGCATCCGCGGCGGAACTGCGGGACGGGCTGGACCTGAATCCGCGCCGCCTGTCCTCCCTGCTGGGCCTGCTGGAGCAGTCCGGTTCCGTCACCGTCTCTGACGACGGCTACCTGGCCCGGGACGGAGTGGGCGCCAAAACCGCGGTCAGGTCCGCCCTGGAGTTCTCCGAACAGCGCCAGAACATCGAGGAATCCCGGCTGGAGATGATGAGGCAGTACGCCGAAACCACGGAATGCCGGCGCCGCTTCCTGCTGAACTACTTCGGCGAGGACGCCGCGGATATGTGCGGGTACTGCGACAACTGCGAGCGCGCGGAAGCTGACGGCGAAGAACTAGGGCCCAGCGAGACTGACGCGCCCCAGCCCTTCGCGCTGCAGTCTGAAGTGGTCCACTCGGAGTGGGGTCGCGGAACCGTCATGAGCTATGAAGATGAGACTGTCACCGTGCTCTTTGAGTCCGAGGGCTACAAGACACTCTCCGTGGAACTGGTACAGGAAAAAGGACTCCTGGAGCAGGCCTGACGGCACGCCGGCAGTTCAGGCCTTCTGCGCCAGCTCATAGAGCTTTTGAAGCGCCGCAGCTTCGGTCTTTTCCAGTACTTCCGCCGGATCCCCGTCGAAGGAGTACTCGGCTGAGCCTGTTTCGCCGTGCAGGCTCCATCCAATAAACACCGTTCCGGCGGGCCGGCCCTCCAGCGGACCCGGCCCGCCGGCACCCGTGGTGGAGATTGCCAGGTCCGCACTGAAGAGCTTCGCGGCACCGGCGGCCATCTCCTCGGCGCAGCGCGCACTGACCACGGGCCCTTCACTGACGCCGAGCACGGACTGCTTTATTTCGGTCAGGTAGGCCACGATCCCGCCGCTCAGCCACTCCCCGGTACCGCCGCCCTTCCCCAGGGCTCCGGTCAGGTTTCCGCAGGTCAGCGATTCCGCCAGCGCCACCATCAGGCCGGCCCGCTCGACTTCTTCTGCGATGCGGTGCGGGAGTTCCTCCAAGGCATCCTTCACTGGGTCCATCCGCGTCTTTGCCACCTTTCAGCGTTCGTATGCTATTGATTACTAACGGTACTTACTATTTTCACCACTCGCGCGGCAGCGGTCCCTACCCGGGCCCGGTGCCCTAACCGAAAAAGGGGTCCCAGGTTGCTGCCACAAAACCGCATTCGGGTCGCCAGCGTCCCCGCCGGGCACGTCTACATCCACCATCTCGGCCCGGCGCAGGAACGGCTTCCGGGCATGCCTGAAGTGCTCCGCCTCCCCGATCCGGATCCTGATTCCCCGGACAATCCGGCAACGGGCAAGTGGTGGCCGCCGGTCATGCTGAATGCCGGCTGGATCGACGCCAACGCCGCTTCGTTTGACGTGTTCCACATCCACTTCGGTTTTGATGCCCAGGACCCGGCCGATCTGCAGGAGGCCCTAACTGCACTGCGGCGGCACGGCAAACCGCTGATCTACACCGTCCATGACCTGCGCAACCCCCACCATGAGTCCCCTGCCGCCCACAACGCGCACCTGGATGTCCTCATCCCCGCCGCTGACGCCCTGATCACCCTCACCGAGGGCGCCGCCGCCGAAGTTGAGCGCCGCTGGGACCGGACCGCCGAGGTCATCCCTCACCCGCACGTCGTAGAACTGGACACCATGGCGGACTATGCGCGGCGCCCGCGCACCGCGGGGGCTCCTTACCGGGCCGGCGTCCACGTCAAGAGCCTCCGGGCAAGCATGGAACCGCTGCCGGTCATCCAGGCCCTGCTGGACGTGGCGCGCGAGGACGGCGGAATGGTGGTTCAGGTCAACGGGCACTGCGACGTCCTGGACCCGGACGGTGCACGGTACGACGCCGCGCTGGCGCAGTTCCTGGAACGGGAGTCCGCGACCGGTGAACTGGAACTGCACGTCCATGACTTCCTGCCGGACGACCAGCTCTGGGAGTACCTCGCCGCCCTTGACCTCTCCGTTCTCCCTTACCGCTTCGGCACCCATTCGGGGTGGCTGGAGGCCTGCCGCGATCTCGGCACGGCGGTCGCCGCACCCGACTGCGGTTTCTACGCCGACCAGGGTCCGGCTTTCGGCTATACCCATAACGAAACCGGACTGGACGCAGAATCCCTGAAGTCCGCAGTCCGCGCAGCACGAAGCGCCGGACCGCCTGCACCCCTGGCTCCCGCGGACCGTGCCGCCCAGCGCGATGCCGTCGCAGCAGCCCACGCCAGGATCTACGCCAGGCTGCTGGAGCGAAGCGGAGTGCTGCAATGAGACTTTGTATCATTGGCCCCTCACGGTTCCCCATCGCCGAACCCTTCGCCGGCGGGCTGGAGGCCCACACCCACGCCCTGGTCTCAGCCCTGACCGCCCGCGGCCACAGCATCACCCTTTTCGCGGCCAAAGGGTCGGACCCGAACCTGGATGTGCAGTTCCTGGACGTCCCGGCGTTCGAAATGAGCGAGACGGCAAGGAACGACGTCGGCGCCCTGCCCGGGCAGTGGATGGGTGAACACCACGCCTATCTCTCGCTGATGCTGGATCTGGCCGAACACGGCGGGCAGAAGTACGACGCCGTGCTCAACACCAGCATCCACCACCTGCCCGTTGCCATGTCCCGGATGCTCCGGCTTCCACTGGTCACTACCCTGCACACTCCCCCGGTGGGCTGGCTCGAATCCGCCATCCAGGTGCGGGGTCCGCAAACCCGGTTCATCGCCGTCAGCGCCCACACCCGCGATGCCTGGGCGCCGCTCGTTGACAGCACTGCCATCCTCAACGGGGTGGATACCGGCGCCTGGCAGCGCGGACCCGGCGGCGGCCCGGCCATCTGGTTTGGGCGGATCGTGCCGGAGAAGGGAACCCACCTGGCAATCCAGGCAGCCCGCACGGCCGGGATCCCGCTGGACCTGGCCGGACCCGTCTATGACCGCACGTACTTCCGGAACGAGGTACAGCCGCTGCTCAGTGACGACATCCGCTACCTGGGGCATCTGGACCACGGACAGCTGCGCCGCGCCGTCGGGCAGGCCAGCGCCGCACTCGTTACCCCCCGCTGGGATGAGCCCTACGGCCTGGTGGCTGCCGAGGCACTGGCTTCGGGCACGCCGGTCGCGGCTTTCCGCCGCGGCGCGCTGCCGGAAATCCTCACGGAGGATTGCGGCCGGCTGGCGGATCCCGACGACGCCTCCGCCCTGGCGGGTGCGCTGCGGGCGGCCTGCGGCCTGGACCGCAGCGCGGCCCGGCTCCGGGCCGAGACCTTCTGTTCGCATGAGCGAATGGTTGATGAGTATGAGTCGCTGCTGCTGGACAGCACCGCACGGATGGCGGCTGCATGATCGGCTACTACATCCACCATCACGGAATGGGCCACCTGCGCCGGGCGCATGCCATCGCCGCCGTCCTGCCTCCCGGCAGCGTCACGGGACTGTCCTCACTTCCCCGCCCCGGGAACTGGCAGGGCGGCTGGGTTCAGCTGGAACCCGACAACACCTCCGACGCTCCGCGCAGCGTGGACGCCAACGGCAACCTGCACTGGGTTCCGGCCCGGGATCCGGGCCTGCGGGCACGCATGGCGCAGCTCTCGGCCTGGATCCAAGAGACCGACCCGGCCGTCCTGGTTGCTGACGTATCCGTTGAAGCGGCCCTCCTGGCCCGGCTGCACGGCGTACCGGTCGTCACGGTTGCCCTGCCCGGGGTACGGACTGACCGGGCGCATACCCTGGGGTTCGGTATATCGGACGCGGTGATCGCCGCCTGGCCGGTGGAAGCACCGCGGATGCTGGAGACAGACGGGGCACTGCCGGACCTGCACGCTGTGGGGGCCATCTCGGGAATACCGCTCCAGCCGGGCCGCGCTCCGGGTCCGGTGTCCCGGGTACTAGTTGTACTGAGACAGCACGTTAGTTACACCGGGTGATGGGTGCTTTGCCTCCGAGGCTGCTGTGTGGGCGTTGGTGGTTGTAGAAGTCTAGCCACGGTTGCAGGGCATCGGTGCGGGCTTGGTTGGAGTTGAAGACCTGCCGGTAGGCCCAGCCTTCCTGCAGGGTGCGGTTGAACCGTTCGGCTTTGCCGTTTTGCCAGGGATGGCGTGGCTTGATCAGGATGTGCTTGGCGCCCAACGTGCTCAGGGCATGCTGGAAGTCCTTGGAGAGCCGGTAAGCGAACGCGTTGTCCGTCATGACTCGTTTCACCGGTGCCCCGTGGGCGGCCATGAACGCGGCAGCCCGCTCCAGGAACCCGGCGCAGGTCGGACCCTTCTCATCGGGGTGGACTTCCACGAACGCGAGTCTTGAGTGATCATCCACGGCGACGTGGACGTAGTCGAAACCGACTTTCGTGTGGCCGGTGCTGTGGTTGCGGGCGGACTGGTTAGGGTCTGCCCGCCAGCCGCCCCCGTCGGGGATCCGGCCGAGTTTCTTCACGTCGATATGGATCATGTCCCCGGGAGCGTCGCGTTCATAGCGGCGGTCCGTGGCCCGTGCGGCACGGATGCGGATGCCGGTCAGTGGATCCAGTTCCCAGAGCTTGGGGACCCCGGAACGGTTTAGGATCCGGGACACCGTGCGGATGCCTACCCCGGTGCGGGAAGCGATAGCGGCCGGCCCGGTGCGGTGCTCGGCCCGGGTTATTAGGACCTCAGCGGTTTTCTCCGGGCTGGTGGCGTGCGGGCACGTTTTCGGCTTCGAGGAACGGTCTTCCAAACCAGGCGGGCCTTCTTCCCGGTACCGGTTCACCCACCGGTAAGCGGTGGGCCGGGAGATACCCATTTCCTTCGCGACATGGGCTACCGGCCGCCCTGAAGCGACGCGCTGGACCAGGATCATTCTTCCGGCCGGAGCCAGACGGGCATTACCGTGGGACATGAAGACCTCTTGGGTTCGGCTGTGTGTGGTAACCACCAAACCTAAGAGGTCTTCACCCTATTCACGTGTAACCAACGTGGTGTCTCAGTACACCTAGGTGCCGGACAGTACAGGCGGGTGGTGGCCCAAGCCTCCACCCGCCCTCCCCTACTGCGATACCGGAAGCCGTCCCCCGCTCCGTCCGATTCAGTGCCGCTGCGTCCACACAGCGGGCCCGGACAGGCGGGCAGCGGGCTGCCGGTGTTTTCTCCCAGTACCCCCCACAGCCCAGAGCCTAAGGCGTTTTCTGCATTAAAACAAGACGGTTGACCGGTTTTGTACGCCGCCGGCCACTATCCCTGCGAGGCAGGCAGTGACTGGTCCCCGTCCGGTGAAAACCGGGCGAGTTCGCCGGCCCTTTCAGCAAGGGAGGCAGACACAACGCCCGGAAGCATCAGCGCCCACATCTGCTCCACCCGCTGCAGCAGGTCCGCCCGGGCTGTCAGCACTGCCGAGGTGATCTGCACTCCGACCAGGGCGGAAACAACCAGACGGCCAAAGGCCGGCGCGTCGACTTCTTTCCGGATTTGGCCGTCATTCTGCGCCGCAACGGCGAGTCGGGCCATGATGTCCACCCAGTCGTCGTAGGGCTGGCGGACATCCTGGAGAAAGAGGGACGCCTCCAGGGTGAGCCTGGTCCCCGCCCTGACGATGGGCTCCTGCAGCAGGTGCCACGCGAACCGGCGGCACAGCACGATCATGGATTCCAGCGGAGGCAGGTCCAACTGGAGCACCGCAGCGTTGTCCGCGGTGATGTATCCGTGCTGTTCGGCAATTACCGCCCGGGCCAGGTCTTCCTTGGACGGAAAGTGGAAATAAAGGGCACCCTTGGTGACCCCGGCCCTCTCCGCCACCTGGCTCAGCGAGGCGCGGCCGTAGCCCATCTCTTCAAAAACAGACGCCGCTCCGGCGAGGATGGCATCGCGTGTGGCTTTCGCCCTGTCCTGCAAATCTCTGATGGTACGGTCCTCCGCTCGGCACTGCCCCCAACTCCAAGTTAGATGCAAACCAATCGAGATGGAAAAGGGTTACGGTGCTTCGCCGGTCCGGGGGAACCGGTTCAACCGGCCCGGCTCACTGAGCCGGACCGGATTCCCGGGGTGAGGAGATCTCATTGGGCACTGCGGCCAATGCCGCAGTGCGGACCACCTCACCGGAGCCGAGATCCACGGCCAGCACCCGCGAGCCTACCGGATCCGTGACGTACGCGGTGCCGTCCGCAATGTGCAGGGCCGGCCGGGGCTGCTGCCAGTCAGCGGGCTCTTCCCAGGGGTCGATAGCCTGGATCCGCGAAACTACTGTGCCGCTGACGGGGTCGATCACGTGCAGGGCCCCGTCCGTCCCCAGCACCACGGCCTCGCCCGCCGCGCCGCGGCCCAGCGAGCGGAACGTGTAGCTGGTCCCCAGGTTGACCAGCCGGAGCCCGCCGGCAGCAGTGTCCACCAGTGCCACCGTTTCCGGACGCTCGAGCGTGGCCCCGGGATCCGTCTTGTAGTCAGCCAGAACAACGGGGGATGCCGGCGAGCCGGCCTGGTTCCCCATCCGGCCATACCCGTCCGGGCTCGCCACCTTGCGGAAACTCCCGTCCCGGTAGACCAGCATGCCGTCGTCGCAGCCGAACACTATGGCACCGGCCGCCCCCGCCTCACCGTGAAGGCCGGGGCATTCATCACTGCGCAGAATCTCGTCTCCGGTCCCGTCCAGCACTGCCGCGCCTGTGCGGCCATCGGCGGTGCCCAGGCTGACAATCAGGCTGTCCCCGTCAATCGGAACCGCCACGCCATGGTGCGCCTCAGGCAGCTGAACCTGCCCGGCACCCAGCTCCCGGGCGCCCAGCCGGCCGGCCTCAACCAGGTTCACCTGCCCTGAAGCGTCGTCGAAGAATGCCGTCCGGCCCGCACCCGCGACTACGTGCCCGGGCTTGCCGGCTTCCAGCAGCCCCCCGGTCAGGACGGGCTCAGCGGTGTAGTGGTGGGCATGGTCGCCGTGCTTCTCCGACCAGCTGCCGGTGTCCAGCATCCTGAATCCACCCGCCCCGGAGACGGCAAGGTGGCGCCCGTCCCCAGCGTCCGAGAGACGCAGGAATCCCTCCATGGGGATCTCAGCCAGGGATTCGAGGGTAGCGGCATCAAGCACAGTCAGGCCGTCCTCATGGGTGACCGCCAGCCGAGTGGATGCAGAAGCCTGCTCCCGCACGGACGGAGAAGGCTCGCGGTGGGGGCTGGCTGCCGGCGCTGGAGAACCTGCAGGGGAAGCACAGGCGGAAAGCAGCAGCACGGAGATGGAAAGGGCGGCCACGAGGGGCGGTGAAGTATTCATGCAGGAACCATAACTTAAATGAGAATCATTATCGTTAAGTTACGGAAACGGGTCAGGGGCATTCCGCCCGCGGCGGCAGGTTGGTAGCCTCGCAGCACTGCGGCTCTTTCCCGCATCCGATCAAAGGAGATCGCCCATGCCCAACCTTGCCGGAATCCTGACCGAAACCGCTGCACGGGTTCCTGACCGTCCCGCCCTGCGGATCAATGACACGGTCATCAGCTATTCGACGCTGAACGCCATGAGCGCCAAAGTGGCTGGACTGCTTCGTGCCCGAGGGGTGCAGCGCGGAGACCGTGTGGCCCTCATGATGCCGAACATTCCGCCGATGGCGTCCGTGTACTACGGCGTACTGCGCTACGGGGCTGTGGTGGTGCCGATGAATCCGCTGCTGAAGGGCCGCGAAGTGGCACATACCCTGAAGGACTCAGGTGCCGGGCTGCTGTTCGCCTTCGAGCTGATGCTCCCCGAAGCTACGGCCGGTGCCCGGGAAGCAGGCGGCGTCGACGTCATTCCGGTGAATACCGGAAGTTTCCGGCAGCTGCTGGAGGACAGCGACTCGGACGATTCCGTGGCGGAGGTGGACGGGGAGGACATCGCCGTCATCCTCTACACCTCCGGGACCACCGGCCGGCCCAAGGGGGCAGCCCTGACGCATGACAACCTCCGCAGCAACGCCGAAGTGGCGCGGAACCTCCTGGACACAGCGGAAAGTGACGTGATCTTTGGCGGCCTGCCGTTCTTCCACGTGTTCGGCCAGACCTCGGCCCTGAACGCAGCGGTGCTTACCGGCGCCATGATCAGCCTGCTGGCGCGGTTTGATGCCGGTGAGGCACTGAAGATCATTGAGCGGGACAAAGTGACCATTTTCCAGGGCGTGCCGGCCATGTACATTGCCATGCTGCGGCACCCGGACCTCGCACAGACTGACATATCCCCGCTTCGCGGTGCGATCACGGGCGGCGCCCCGATGCCCCTTGAAGTCCTGCGGGAGTTCGAGGACGTTTTCGGCATCGACCTCCTGGAAGGCTATGGCCTGTCCGAGACCTCTCCGATCGTTTCCTTTAACCTCCCCGGCGGAGGCCGCCGTCCCGGTTCGATCGGCAAGCCGGTCTACGGCATGGAAGTACGGATGCTGGACGGCGAGGGCCACGACGTGCCGATCGGCGAGATCGGCGAGCTTTCCGTCCGCGGCCTGGGCGTGATGAAGGGTTACTGGAACAATCCCGAGGCCACGGAAGCAGCGATTCCGGATGGCTGGTTCCGCACGGGAGACCTTGCCCGTTTCGACGAGGAGGGCAACATCTACATAGTGGACCGCAAGAAGGACATGATCCTGCGCGGGGGCTACAACGTTTATCCCCGCGAGGTGGAGGAGGTCCTCTACGAACACCCGGCCGTATCGGAGGCTGCCGTGATCGGTGTCCCGGACGAGCTCAACGGGGAGGAAATCGCCGCGGTCATCGGGCTGAAGCCCGACGCCGCCCCTGCCGGGGACGACGAGCGCCAGGCGCTGGCGGCGGAGATCCAGCAGTTTGCCAAGGACCGGCTGGCTGCCTACAAGTATCCGCGCCGGGTGGTGTTCGCCGACGAGCTGCCCAAAGGCCCCACCGGCAAGATCCTCAAGCGCCGGATCCGCGACGAGCAGGCCGGCGTGGCAGCAGCAGCGGACGCCTAGCCTGTCTGCGCCGGCAGGGTTTCCCTAGCGGGAAACCTTGCCGGTCAGCGAGGCTACGGGCCGCAGGAACAGCGGCCTGGCCGCGACCCACGCTGCGGCCATCACCACCACTGACGCTGCAAAGAACCAGAATCCGGTCCATCCCGTCCCGTCGCTGGCGGCGTACATATGGTTGAGGTTCCGCAGCGCACCGGTAGTCAGGACGAGCGTCACGTGAACGATGATGAACAGCACGAAATACACCATGACCGGGAAGTGCAGGGCCCTGGCCGCCTCAATCGGGAAGAGGCGGTTTAACCGCCTGGCCTTGGAAGGCCACGACGGCGACATCCGCAGGCCGGTCAGGATGGCCAGCGGAGCAGCGATGAAAACGATGGAGAAGTAGGAGAGGACCTGCAGGCTGTTGTAGTTGACCCAGCCGTTTTCCATGGGCCAGTCCAGCGACGCGTACTGAAGGGCCGTGGAGGCCGCATTGGGAAACACGTCCCAGCTGGTAGGCACCAGCCGCATCCACTGTCCGGTGGCGAAGAGCAGCACGTAGAAGACCAGGCCGTTGAGCACCCAAAGCACGTCGAGGCTGAGGTGGAACCACAGATCCAGGCTGATCTTCTTCGGCTGGTTCCGGGTGCGGATGAGGCCCTTGTTGTTGCGGGTCCACGACCCGACGGGGCGCTGCCGGGTCCGGATAAGCCACCCCGAGCGGACAATCAGGAGCAGCAGCAGGGAGTTCAGGAAATGCTGCCAGCCAACCCACGCCGGAATACCAACCGGGGCCGACCCCGGCAGTTCCGAATGGCCCGGATAGGCGGCCAGGAAGTCCTGCCCCGCCGCCGTTTCCCGCAGCCAGCGTGCCAGCAGCACAATGCCTGCCAGGACAAGGAGGGAAACGGGGATGATCCAGACGAGCCTGATCCAGCGGGAGCGCGCTGCGGGCTTCACGGTGGTGGGGCTCATGCCGCAGCCGCCCTGGGGCCGCTGCCGGTCCGGGACGCTGTGCTGACCGTGTGCGCGGTGGAAGGGTACATCGTTGTGGCTCTCCCGGTTGTCCTGGTGCATGTCTCTGCCGGTGAGCCTACCTGAATCACCGGCTACTCTTTCCGGCTGCCGCCGATTGGTGCGGCTGTCTCCGCCGGAAGCGCTTCCCCGGACACGTCAGGCAGGTCGGTTTTCCGGTCCGACCGCACCAGCACCAGGCCCGCGACGATCAGGGCGCCGCCTGCCAGCTGCACGGTCCTCGGCAGCTCCGCAAGCAGCAGCCAGGCCCAGAGCACGGCGAACAGGACCTCCGTCAGGGAGACAAACGATGCGACGCGCGGCCCAAGGGCGCGGGCGGCGATAATCCCCGTGACGTAGGCAAGGACGGTGGACAGCAGAACCAGTCCCACCAGCGGGACCCACCACCGGGTCACCCAGCCCGCCAGTTCGACGTCGTCCGTGCTGTACCCGACGGGCAGCAGGCCGGTGAGGCCCAGCAGGACCATCGTTGCGGCACCAACCAGCAGACCGCCCGTGGTCAGGACCAGCGGGGGAAGAGTGTCATTCTGCTTCGCGGTGATGAAGAAGTACGTGGCGAGGCATACGGCCGCGGCCAGTCCCCACATAATGCCGAGAGGATCCACCCGCAGGTCGCCGCCCAGATCCAGGACCAGCACCAGGCCCGCGACGGCGGCGGCGGCGCCGGCGATGGTGGCCGCTCCTGGCCGGCGGCGGGTACGCAGCCATATCCACAGAACCATCAGCACCGGAGCCAGGAACTCCAGGAGCAGGGCAACGCCTACCGACAGCCGCTCGACGGCATTGAAATAGAAAAACTGGCATCCGGCTACGCCAACGAGGCCAAAAAGACCGATGGTCTTCCAGTTCTGCCGCACCTGGTACCAGCGGCCGTGCAGGGCAATGAGTGCGGGAACCAGCAGGACTGCCGCTGCTCCGCCCATCCTGACTGCCACGGCCGTAGCGGGCGTCCAACCCGCCTCCATCAGGGATTTCGCAAAGGATCCCGAAAGGCCAAAGACGGAAGATGAGAGCAGTGCGATCAGGAGTCCCGAGGCACCTGCAGAACGGACGCGGGAGATGCCGTCCGCAGCTGCGGAGGTGGGCTTTGCCATGACAGACCTTTCCAGGAGACGGGCCCGCTCCCCCATGGACATGTCACGAGCTATCAGGGCCTATGCTAGTGACACTAAAGTCGCCGATGTCAGGAGTCAAGATGGTTTTCGCTTATGACACCGAAGTGGCCCTGTCCACCGCTGCGGCCCTGGTCAACACCGGCTCCCAGACACCGGATCCGCTCGCTGACGACGCCGGACTGACCCGGTTCCTGGCACAGGAACGCTTCTCCGGGTCTCGCACCCACACCGCTTCCGAGCTGCACGCGGTTCACCGCCTCCGCTCCGATCTCACCGCACTCTGGACCGCCGGGGAGACGGACCTGGTGGACGGCATCAACCGGCTCCTCCTCACGGCCAGCGCCCTGCCCCAGCTTGTCCGCCATGACGGCTGGGACTGGCACCTCCACTGCACCCCGCCGGAAGCCGCACTGGCAGACAGGATGGCCACTGAAGCGGCAATGGCACTGGCCGACGTCGTCCGGGCCGGCGAACTGGGCAGGCTCAGGACCTGCGCGGCGCCGGACTGCAGCAACGCCGTCGTCGATCTGTCCCGCAACCGGTCCCGCCGCTACTGCGATGCCGGCAACTGCGGAAACCGGCAGCACGTGCGGGCGTACCGGCGCCGCCTGACGTCGTCGGCGCAGGTACTTGGAGATGAGAACAAGTAGCCTTTCGGATTGTCCTCGCGGACTCTGCCCGTTAGCCTCCGGCAGACCGGTCATCTCCGATGACCGGGTCATCTTCCAGTCTCGAAGCTCCGGTCCACAAGGCCCCTGCGGCGTGCCCGGCTCATTTGCGGCTGGCCGGCGCCTAATGGGGGTTCAAGAACATGAAAAGAGCAACGCGGGATACACCCGCACCGGTACGGGCCATGGCAGCTGCCGCTGCGCTGGCTGCGGGAGGCTTTCTGATCGGAGTGCCGGCCCAGGCAGCACCCGGTTCGGGCGTCAGCGCCGACACCCCGCCGGAACCGCCGGCCGCCTCCTACGACTCCGGGCTTCCCCCGGGACTGGCGGAAGCCCTGAAGCGGGATCTCGGCATCACCGAGGAAGAATTCCAGGCGGCGGGAGATGCCGGCAGCCGCGCTGCAGCTGCCCTGCCGGCTCTCCAGACAACCGAAGGCTTCACCGGACTCGAACTTCGGGACGGAGAAATCCTGATTTACGGAACGGGCGCCGCACTGCAGGCGCAGGCCGACGCCCTGGGCGCCCGTCTCCTGGCCCCTGCCGAGACCGGCGACGCCGACGTACCGGCTCCTGTGCCTGCCGAACCAGAGAGTGAGGACCCAGCCGGTGAGCCGGCTGCCGAGGACCCAGCCGGCGAACCGGCTCCGGCAGAGGTGACCCAGGAACCGGCCCCTGCTCCGCCGGACAATGCGAAGGTTCCGGATGCAGCTGGGCAGCCCCAGCGCACGGCGACTGACCTCGCCGAGCTCGCCCGTGACTACATCGCCTCCTTCGGCGTGCAGGGGCTGCAGTCCATTGGGATGGGCGCTGACGGCTTCACGATCCGGGTTGCCGATCCGGAAGTGTCCCGGGCGCAAAACAATGCCCGTATGGCCACCGCGGCCGCGCCGGCCCCGGCTGACTATGCGGAGGGCTTCACGAACGTCACCATCCAGGATGCTGCCGGCGCCGGAACGCCGCTGGCCCAGGAGGTATTCGGCGGTCAGGGCTTCCTCGGTGATGCCGGGGCCGGGTATGCGGCCTGCTCCATCGGTTTCAACGGCTGGGATCCCTCCGGAAACCCCGCCGTCATTACCGCGGGCCACTGCACGCTCGACGGGACGGTTCAAAACACGCTGCTGGCACCGGAAACCCAGCAGGATCCGGTCACTACGGGGCTGGGAACCTTCGGCGCTTCGGTCTTCGGCGGCCCGGGAAACGCAACGGTCGATCCGGAAAATCCGGACCCGGCAACCTTCGGCACCGACGTGGCCGTCATCGATTCAATCAACCCGGACCTGGAGCTGCGCCCGGAGGTGACCGAGTGGGCCGGTGGAAGTCTTTCCGAAACAACGACTCAGATCACCGGCGTGGGTACGCCCGTCGTCGGTTCTCCGGTGTGCCGCTCCGGGCTGACCACCGGCTGGGACTGCGGTACGGTCGTGGAACTGGCCATCTTCGCGGTCCCGGGCCACAACAACGGGACCGACCCGGCGGATATCCGCGCGGTGACCGGGTTCATCTCGGACTTCCTAGGGGCCCCCGGAGACTCCGGCGGACCGGTAATCAGCGGCAACACCGCCGTCGGGCTGGTCAGCGCCGGCTTTGACACCGACGATGACGGCGCGATCGACCGGGTCGGATCCGCAGATCTGGCAACCGCCCTGGCCTACGTGCCCGGTTATTCAATCGCCATGTTCATGGCAGCGCCCACCCTGGATGTCGCAGACGGCGACACCGTCTACACCGACCAGCTGCTTTCCGGAACTGCTCCGGCGGGCTCCGTTGTACGGGTCAGCGTCGCCGGAGCCGGCGGCGAGATCCCGGTGGGAGCGGACGGCAGCTGGTCCATGCTGGTTCCGCGGACGGTCCAGGACGGCGAAGCCATCCGTGTCAGCCTGACCGCGGCCAGCGGCTTCAACAAGTCAGAAACCACCGTGTACAACCTGGTAGCCGCGCACTCCGCTCTGGATGCTCCAGTCCTGCTCTCCCCTGCCGACGGCTCGGCTGCGGTCGGAGCGCTCAGCACCATTGCGGGCCTGGCCGAGCCCGGCGCCACGGTGGAGATTGCGCTCAGCACTGCGGGAACCGCTGAAGTTGAAGGCGCCCGCGCCCTGGCCGCCCCCGCGGCCATCACGGTCCTCGCGGACAGCTCCGGCGCCTTCTCCGCCACGCTGGCTGAACCGCTCACACCCGGCAACTACCTCCTGGCCGCCACGCAGGACGGCATCGCCGGAAAGACGGTTTCCGCAGCCGCTTCAGCAGCCTTCTCCGTGCTCCATCCGGCACCGGCCATCACGTCCATCCGTGACGGAGAAGTCTTCACCGAGGCGTCCGCGCCGCGGACCATCTCCGGCACCGGAATCGCAGGGGCAGCCCTCACGCTCAGCACCGGCAGCTCGGAGCTGGCTACGGTGGTGGCGGACGACGGGACCTGGAGCATCGACGCCGGAACCTGGTCAGCCGGGGAGTTCACCGTAACGGCTGCCCAGGAGCTCGACGGCGTGGGCTCGGCGCCCGCCACAGTCACTTTCCAGGTGACTGCCCTCCAGGCCGCTGCCGTCACCCGGACACCGGGTGGACTGGCTGCGACCGGAGCTGACGCCGGATCCCTGACGGCTGTGCTCTCTGCCGCCGGCGTCCTGCTCGTGGGCGGTGCTGCCGGCATCGGCTGGAGCCGCCGCCGCAGCACGCGCGGGATGGAAACGCCGGTGAAGTAGACGGTCCGGTCCGGGGATCTGTGCGTCCGTGCAGGTTCCCGGACCGCGGCACGCAGAGACGGTGTTGGAGGCTCGGTCCAAACGTGCCGGCGGTGCGGAAATCTGCCCTTCCGGCAGGTGCTTTCAGGCCGCAGGGGTCCCGGAGGGAGAGGGGAAAACTAGACTTGTGGGGTCGAGCAGTACGGCATCCCAAGCCTCCAGGAGCCTTCTATGGAGCAAAAACTGCTCTCTGCCCTGCCCGTCCGGACGGCATGGACCGTCCTTGGAATCTGTGCCTTGTTCTGGTTGCTTTCAGCCCTGGGACTGCTGCAGCTGCCGCCGTCCGTACCGGCGGTACTGATGTTCCTGTGGCTTTACCTCAATGCGCTGGCGGCACTGGCCAGTGCGCTGGCGGCTGCGGCAGCGGTCGCGGCGCTGCTCCTGCACCGCCGCAATGCCGGTCAGCAGGAAGGCCGTGACGGGCAGCCGGCGCCGGAATCCGCGCTGGACCAGGCTGAGGAGACGGGCCTTGACCAGCTGCTGGACGGACCTGGATCTCCATTGGCGCCCCTGCCGGCGGCTGCGGCAGCGGGCACTTCGCCGGCAGCTAAGAGAAGCCAGCGCAGAAAACGCCGGAAACGCTAGTACACCGGGCTGTGCCCGGGGGCAGTGCTAGGCCTTGCCGTCCTCGGGTGTGCCGGGCTCCGCATCGGCGGGACCGGTTGCTTCGTCGGCAGGATTCTCGCCGCGAGCCCCCGGGGCACCGACGCTGCCGGCGCCGCCTGGAATCTTCGCAGAGGTCCGGTGAACACCGGAACCTTCGCTGAGGTGTTCCGGGTTCGGCTTCTCGGTCATAAGAAGCAGCGAGGAAATCAGCAGGGAAGCGATGAACGCGATAC
This sequence comes from Arthrobacter koreensis, assembly GCF_035792275.1. Classification (GTDB taxonomy): domain Bacteria; phylum Actinomycetota; class Actinomycetes; order Actinomycetales; family Micrococcaceae; genus Arthrobacter_B; species Arthrobacter_B koreensis_A. The sequence goes on from NZ_JAMWKK010000001.1 coordinate 124,883, forward strand.
CTGCCGCCGTGAGGCCCAGATCCAGGCGCAGTTCCTTGGTGGCTCCGCCCGTGGCGAAGATCATGGTGGTAATACCGGCAATGACGGCCAGGACTGCGGAGAAAACCAGCGGGGCCTTCACGGAATTCCGTTTCTGCGTCCCACCGGGCTGGCTCTTCGCCACTATTGTCCTCCTGCGTTGTCGGCTGGGCGGTCTTCTACCTTCGGTAGAAGCCGCGGATGGTACTAGTTTACGGCCTTGGACGCTTCGTTGCTTTCCGGTGCCAGGCTGGCGTCATGACGCAGGCCCAGTCCGGAGATGGCCAGGACCACTGCGATGATGACGGCGGAACCTCCGCTGACTCCGAGCAGTGCACGGATATGGCTGCTTTCCGCCAGCGCCAGGAAGGCCGGCATCAGCGCTGCGGCGCCGATTGCGGCCGCTCCGGTGATGAGCCAGTCCCGTGCCGGGGTGAAGCTCTTGCGCACCCGGAACCAGAATGCGAACTCGATGAGGCCACCCACCAGCAGGGCTGCACCGCCCACGTAGGCGAAGACTGTTGTGGACTGGGCGAGCGCGACAGTAACGCCGGCGGCGGCATAAAGCGCTGCGGAAGCCAGCAGTGCCCCCGGGACCTGCGGAATCCGGCAGGAACGCGCCAGCGTTGCCATGCGCCACAGGCTCACGCCGGTCAGGACAAAGTACAGTCCGCCCGCGAGTGCGAGCACGGAAAGTGTGGGTTCCTGCCAGAAGATGGTCGCTCCACCGTAGACCGCGGCGATCGCGGAACGGAGAAGGATCGGAACCCAGGGTGCTTTGGGGTGGGGTGCGCCCACGGCGAGCCTCCGCTTTCAGGTTGCTTGGCGGCCGGTCCGGCCGATCCTTAGCTTAGTCGTTTGGTTTCCCTGTTGCCGCACCGGTGATCATCCATGCATCCGAGCGGGCCCGCCAGACAAGCGTCACGGCACGGGCTGTCATGTATCCGAGTCCGAAGGCCGCCCACAGCCAGGCGATTCCGGAATCCCCTTCCAGGCCTGAAGCATGGACCCACCAGAGCAGGGGGAGATAGGCCAGCAGGTTGAGCACACCGGTCACCGCCAGGTAGCGGGCATCCCCCGCCCCGATCAGCACCCCGTCCAGGACAAAGACCAGGCCGCAGACAGGCTGCGCTGCGGCGAGAACCCACAGCCCGGCCGTCAGCGCCTGGACCACACCGGGATCGGTCGTGAAGATCCAGCCGGCGAAGGGTGCAGCCGCTGCGAGCAGCACCCCCGTGATGACACCAAAACCGACGCCCCAGACGGACATATTGCGGGTCAGTTCCCGCGCCATGGAACGGTTCCCCGCCCCCAGCTCCTTGCCGATCATCGCCTGTGCAGCGATCGCCAGGGCGTCCAGGGCAAAGGCCAGGAAAGTGAAGAAAGTCATAACCAGCTGATGCGCGGCGAGGGAGACCGGGCCCTGGGCGGTGGCCACCACCACGGCGGCAAGCACCGCGGCGCGCAGGCTGGCCGTGCGCAGCATCAGCCAGGATCCAACCTGCACCCCGGCGGCGATGCCGGCTGCGGCGGGTTTCAGGGACACACCTTCCCGGCGGGCCATCCGCCCGACCATGACAAGGTACGAAGCCGCCATTCCCCACTGGCTGATGCTGGTACCCAGGGCCGCGCCCGTCACCGACAGGCCGAAGCCGTAGACCAGCAGGAAGTTAAGTCCGATGTTGATGCTGAAACCGGCCACCGCCACCACCAGCGGGGTCCGGGTGTCCTGCAGCCCCCGCAATACGCCGGTCGCGGCCAGCACCACCAGCATGGCCGTCAGCCCGGGCATCGACCACCGGAGGTAGTCCACCGCGTAGCGCTGCACTTCCCCTTCTGCACCGAGTGCCCCGGTCACCCAGGGCGCCAGCAGTATGCCGGCGGACGAGAGCGCCAGGCCCAGCAGCACCGCCAGGGCAATGCCGTCCCGGCCGGCGGCGATCGCTTCGCGCTGCCGGTTTCCACCAAGGAACCGGGCCACGGTTCCGGTGGTCGAATACGCGAGGAAGACCATCAGCCCGACGGCGGTCTGGAGCACAGTGGAAGCAAGCCCGACGCCGGCAAGCTGGCTGACGCCAAGGTGCCCGACGATCGCCGAGTCGGCCAGGAGGAACAGCGGCTCGGAGATAAGGGCCCCCAGCGCCGGAAGCGCCAGGGCGAGGATCTGCCGCCCCAGGGGCCGGCTGGAGGCAGGAGTCCGGGTTTTCACGCTTCCAGCCTACGGCCGGTACGCCGGTTCCCTGCCTGCCGCTGCTGTCCAGGCAGCGTGGCGGCAAGGACCGCGGCGACTGCCATGAGGGACAGCACAAACCCGGCCAGTCCGTTCCAGCCTGCCCCCTGGAAGAAGAGGCCTGCGGTCCAGCCCACCAGGCTCGATCCGGTGTAATAGGCCAGGTTGTACAGGGAAGATGCCTGTGCCCGGCCTTCGGAGGCCAGCACGGGCACCCATCCTGAGGCCACGGCATGCGCGCCGAAGAACCCTCCGGTGAAGACCACCAGCCCGGCAATCACGGCTGCAAGGGAATGGAATAAGGTCACGGCCAGGCCGACGGCCATCACGCCGGTGCACGCAAGCAGCACGGTCCGCCGCCCGCCGGCCGCCCGGCCGGAGGCCCGGCCCGCAAACCGGGAGGACCAGGTCCCGGCCAGATAGGAAAGAAAGAGGGAACTTGCCAGGGACTGCGGCAGGTTGAACGGGGCCAGTTCAAGGCGGAACCCCAGATAGTTGTACACGGCCACGAACCCGCCCATCAGCAGGAAAGCCTGGGCGTACAGCACCAGCTGCCGTCCCGAACGCAGGTTCCCGGCGAGCCGGGATGCCAGCCGTGGACCGCCGTCGGCCCTTCGCTGTGGAGAGTAGCCCTGCTGCCGCGGCGCCGCGGCCATAAATACGACGGCGGCCGCGGCGGCCAGCAGGCTAACCGCCGCCACACCTATACGCCAGGAGGAATATTCGCCCACGGGCGCTGCCAGGATGCGCCCGGCCAGCCCTCCCACCGTGGTGCCGGAAACATAGGTTCCGGCTGCGACGGCGGCGGAGGCGGAAGAGACCTCTTCGCTCAGGTAGGCCAGCGCGACGGCCGGAATCCCGCCCAGCGCTGCGCCTTCGGCGAACCTCAGGGCCAGCAGCACGGAAAAGTCCGGAGACAGCGGCACCAGCAGGCCCAGGACGACGGCGGCAATGATCGCCGCACGCATGACCGGCAGCCGTCCATAGCGGTCAGCTGCGGCTGACCAGGGAATGACGGCCACGGCCAGGCCCAGGGTTGCGGCCGAGACGCTGAGTGCGGCCGTGGCTGCGCTTACGTGAAAGTCAGCTGCAAGCTGGGGCAGCAGGCCCTGCACCGAGTAGAGCTGCGCGAAGGTCGCGATTCCGGCCGCGGCCAGACCCACCAGTACGCCCCGGTAGCCGGCACTGCCCCGGGGATGCCCGGCGAAGCCTGCTGTATCAGCCACGGCCGTCACCGGCTCCGCTGCCCGATCCGGCTCGCGAACCACCGGCATCCAGCGCTGCCAGTTCGCGGGCAAGATTGGACCGGGCAGCCCCGCCCCACAGTTGCTCGGCGGCAGCTGTACGGTACAGGCCGGTCCCGCGGGCCAGCAGGGACTGAAGTACCCTGCGCCGCCCGGCCGTGAACGCGGTCTCCTCAATGTGGCGGTATTCCCGCCGGACGTCCGCGGCGTAACGGTCATAGCCGGCGGGGGTCCGTCCCAGCACCGCGAGATCCGCGTCGCAGAGCAGCATTCCCGCTTCGTCTCCCGGCTGGGGGTCATGGGACGCGGTCAGGCGGACCAGCCGGGCCGTCTCGGCGGTTTCTGCAGGCGGGATCCCGACGGGAGGCAGCAGCTCCTCGGCGAGTGCAGCGGAGGCTTCCTCGTCGGCCCCCGGCACGCCGTCGTACACCGCATCATGGAACCAGGCTGCCAGCAGCACCGGACGCTCCGAGCAGCCGAGCCGGTGAAGCGCTTCGAGCACCTGCAGCAGGTGCCGCCGGTCGTGATAGTGCCGGTGCGGTTCGCCCCACCGGTTCAGCAGCTCAGCACCCAGGTCCTCGGCGCCGGGGACCAGGGTGTGCCAGCGACGGCGCAGCGGATGCACCAGGGAGGCAGCGCGTTCACGTGCCGGAATACGCAGCCCGCCGGCGATGAGCGCACGGACCAGGGTGGCGCCGTCCACCGGTTTGGCGCCGGCCGAGACCAAATCCGCATGGCGCGCCTGCGGCACGTCGTAGTGGTCTCCGTCGAAGGCACGGCGGGGAATTCCCGCGGCGGCAGCGAAGTCATGGAGTTCCTCGAGCGAGGCATCGGAGACCAGGTGGGAGAAGTACGTGCCGTGGGCGGGCCAGAGCGGCGGATCGATGTAGATCAACCGCGTCCGCCAGGGAAGATTGCAGGAACCATTCCTCCATCCTTAGTCCACCGGCGGTGCAATTTCCATCCGGGCCAGGAGCCCGCGCCCGGACGGCTTCGGAACTGCCCTTGTCCAGCCGCGCTGCGGATGGTCCAATATCTGCCATGACGCAGACCGGGGACTTCCTCCTTGCCATCGGCACGCGCAAAGGCCTGTGGCTGGCACACAGCAGTGACCGGACAGCCTGGAAGCTCAGCGGGCCGTTCTTCCTCATGAATGAGGTTGCCAGCGTAGCGCTGGACACCCGGCATTCCCCGCCGCGCATCCTGGCCGGCCTGCTCTCACCGCACTGGGGACCCACCGTCGTGATCTCCGATGACCTCGGTGAGAGCTGGACTGAGCCCGAGGCAGGGGCCATTGCCTTCCCGCCGGAAACCGGGGAGGCGCTGGGACGCATCTGGCAGCTGCAGCCGGACTCGGCAGAACGCCCGGGGGTCGTCTGGGCGGGCTGTGAACCCATCTCGGTCTGGAAGTCCACCGACGGCGGCGCCAGCTTCGAACTGAATGAAGGGCTGTGGAACCACCCCCACCGCCCCGACTGGGGCGAAGGCTACGGCGGAGCTGCGGCCCACACCGTGCTGCCCAGCCCGGCGGACGAGAGCGTGCACGTGGCCATCAGTTCCGGCGGGGTTTACCGTTCCGACGACGGCGGGCAGTCCTGGGCCGCCCGCAACCAGGGCATCTCGGCCTACTTCATGCCGGATCCGAACCCCGAGTTCGGCCAGTGCGTCCACAAAGTGGCCCGCGACGCCGTGGATCCGGCCCGCCTGTACGCGCAGAACCATCACGGTGTGTACCGCAGCGACGATGCCGGGGACACCTGGGTCTCGATTGCCGACGGACTCCCGGCAGACTTCGGTTTCGTGATGCTCACGCATCCGCACACCGGCGGCACGCTGTGGACCATCCCGCTGGTTGCCGACGGAGAACGCATCCCGCCCGGCGGGGAGCTGGCCGTCTACCGAAGCACGGATGCCGGGGAATCCTGGACCCGCCAGGACACCGGCCTGCCCCGCAGCGAATACAACGCCGTCCTCCGCGATGCCGCGGCCGTCGACACAGCCGAACCGGCAGGGGTGTATTTCGGAACCCGGGCCGGGGATGTGTATGCCAGCGCCGACGAAGGCGGAGCCTTTGCGCTGGTGGCTTCCAACCTGCCGGATGTCCTCTGCGTCCGTGCAGCCCCGACCGGGGGCCCGGTGCCGTGACCGGTGAAATCCGGATCCTGCTGCCGGACGTACTGGCACCGGCAGCCGGCGGAACCCGTGAGCTTAGCGTCCCCGGCGCGGACGGACTGACGGTGGGTTCCCTGCTGGACGGGCTGGGTGTCCGGTTTCCGGTTTTGGAACGCCGCATCCGGGATGAGACCGGAACCGTGCGGCGGTTCGTCAATATATATGTGGACGGCCAGGACATCCGTGCGCTGGACCGCCAGCACAGTGCGGTGTCACCGGGCGCCGAAGTAATGATCCTCCAGTCCATCGCCGGTGGTTAGGCGCGTACCGGCCCCGCCTGTTTAAACAGAAGAACGGCCGGACACCCGCATGGGGTGTCCGGCCGTTCTCTGAGCAGATGCCGATTAGGCGGGCAGCTGCAGGGCCTGTCCGGTGAGGATCAGGTCGGGGTGAATCACGGTGCCGGAGTTGGCTGCGTACAGAGCCTGCCAGCCACCTTCGACGCCGAGCTTCTCGGCGATGGTGGACAGGGTGTCGCCGGCCTGGACGGTGTAGGTTTCACCGCTTACCGCCGGAGCCGGAACCGCGGCGGCAGGGGCCAGCGCAGAAGCCGGAACCTCTACCGGAGCCACAGCCTCAGGCTGTGCCGGGGCGGTGTAGGTCTCCACCGGAGCGGCCGGAGCGGCCGGAGCCTCAGCCGGAACCGAGTAGGTCTGAACCGGGGCCTGGGCAACAGGTGCCTGCTCCACCGGAGCAGCAGCCTGCGGGTTGGCGGTAGCGCCGGTCATGCCCAGCTTGGCGGTGCAGGCAGGCCATGCGCCGGGACCCTGCTCGGCCAGGACTCGCTCAGCAACAGCAATCTGCTGCTCGCGGCTGGCGTTGGAGGGGTCGCCGGTGCCGCCGAAAGCAGCCCAGGTGCTGGGCGTGAACTGCAGGCCGCCGGAGAATCCGTTACCGGTGTTGATGCCCCAGTTGCCACCGCTTTCGCACTGAGCAAGGGCATCCCAGTCCATGGAGGCTGCGTTGGCCGGGGCGGCCATGCCGGCCAGGCCGGCGGCGCCGGCACCGGTGATAGCTGCGGCTGCGAGTCCACGACGGACGTAACGGGTGATCTTCGAGTTCTTCATTAGCTGTATCTGCTCCTAGGACCCACCTACGCTCCGCCCGTCCCCGGGCTTCATAACGCCGTCGCCTGCCCCCGACTAAGTAGAGGTCTGGTTGGATGCTCCCTCAGCAGCGACGTGAGGTGGCGAGGGGCATCTGTGCATTCATCGGCAGCAACATCCAGTCTGGTGCTGCCGGCCGGATCAGGTTCAGCTCTTCGGGACCCGGCTACCGCCCGTGAATCGGGCACTCATCCAAGGTAGGGAAGACACAAATCGATATCAAACCGAGACCTTTGACGGCGTGTCGTGTCCGACCGTGCGATCCGCATGCTCATGCCGATCGAGGGCGGTGATGTGGACTTGGCCACAGGGTGCCTAAAAGCGGGTTTCTGACTGTCTGGACTTGGTCCGGCAACCGGTCTAGGGTTTGTCCTCGTGCTCACATTCTTCAATGCGCTGAAGCGCATTCTGGTGGGGCGTCCGTACGGCAACGAGCAGCTCTCCCGCACACTGCTGCGCAAGCGCGTGGCCCTGCCGGTGTATGCCTCGGATGCACTGTCATCCGCCGCGTACGCCCCGGATGAAATCCTCCTCACCCTGGCCCTGGCCGGCGTCGCCGCCGTGACCCTGTCCCCCTGGGTTGGACTCGCCGTCATCGTGGTCCTGCTGACCGTCGTGGCCTCCTACCGCCAGAACGTCCACGCCTACCCCTCCGGCGGCGGCGACTATGAGATTGCCAGCGAAAACCTGGGCCGCCGGGCCGGACTGACCGTAGGCTCCGCCCTGCTGGTGGACTACGTCCTCACGGTCGCGGTGTCGATGTCCTCCGCGGCACAGTACCTGGTCACGGCCGTGCCGGCACTCCATGGACGGCAGGGCCTGCTCGCCGCTGCCGGCGTGGTCATCCTCATGCTCGTCAACCTGCGAGGCGTCAAGGAAGCCGGCTCCGTGTTCGCGGTGCCCACGTACCTCTTCCTCGCTTCCGTCCTCGGCATGTGCGCGATCGGACTGTTCCAGGCGGCGACGGGCACCCTCAAGCAGGCGCCGTCTGCCGGTTTCGACCTGCTGCCGGAGGCTGGACTCGACGCCGGGCTCACCGGGCTGGCCGGCGCCTTCCTGCTGCTGCGGGCTTTTTCCTCCGGTGCGGCAGCCCTCACCGGCGTGGAAGCGATCAGCAACGGGGTCCCCACGTTCCGCAAGCCCAAGAGCCGCAACGCCGCAACCACCCTGCTGCTCCTCGGAGGCCTGGCGGCAGCCATGCTTGCCGGCATCCTGGCTTTGGCCAATCTCACCAAGGTCCACTTTGTGCAGGATCCGGCAACGCAGCTGCTCCAAAACGGGTCGCCTGTGCAGGGCTACATCCAGCACCCGGTCATCAGCCAGCTGGCCGAGACCGTGTTCGGGGACGGATCACTGCTCTTCTACGTGGTGGTTGCCTCAACCGGACTGATCCTGGTGTTCGCGTCCAACACGGCTTTCAACGGTTTCCCGATCCTGGCGTCCGTCCTGGCCAAGGACGGCTACCTCCCCCGGCAGATGCGCACCCGCGGTGACCGGCTTGCCTTCAGCAACGGAATCCTCGTGCTCGGCCTGGCCGCGCTGGTCCTGATCCTGATCTTCAACGCAGACGTCACCAGGCTGATCCAGCTCTACATCGTGGGCGTCTTTGTTTCCTTCACGGCGAGCCAGCTGGGCATGATCCGGCACTGGACCGCCAAGCTCCGGACAGAGCGCAAACCGGAAAACCGGCGCCGGATGGTCCGCTCCAGGCTGATCAACTCCTGCGGTTTCGGCATGACTGCCCTGGTGCTGGTGATCGTGGTGGTCACCAAGTTCCAGCACGGCGCCTGGATCGCCCTGTTAGCCATGGCATTCCTGTACGTAGTGATGGACAGCATCCGACGGCACTACGAGGCGGTGGCCGAAGAACTGCGGGTCGAAGAAGACCCCTCGGTCCTGGCGCTTCCCAGCCGGGTCAACGCGGTGATCCTGGTCTCGAAGGTCCACAAGCCCGTCCTGCGGGCGCTGACCTACGCGCGGGCCTCACGTCCTTCAAGCCTCAACGCGATCATTGTTGACCTGGATCCCGATGAGACGGAGAAAACCGTCCGCGAGTGGGACCGGCTGCAGATACCCGTCCCGCTGACGGTGTTGTCCTCGCCTTACCGCGAAACCGTCTCACCCGTCCTGGCCTACCTGCGCGAAGCCCGCCGTGCCTCTCCGCGGGAACTGTTCGTGGTCTACATCCCGGAGTACGTCGTCGGCCGCTGGTGGGAGCAGCTGGTGCACAATCAGACGGCGCTGCGCATCAAGGCCCGTCTGCATTTTGAACCGGGCATCATGGTTGCCAGTGTGCCGTGGCAGCTGGCGTCCAGCCGGGATGCGGCTGCCGCTTCAGGGCAGGCAACCCGGCAGGGCAGGACCGGCGCACGGCCGGGGACAGACTCCAAGACACCTGGGGCGTAGCGCGGGCACCTGGCGGCGCCCGCGCCCGCACCCCCCCGTCAGGCCTGAAGCATTTCCCCGGCCTGCGCCGCCACAGCCGCAGCGGTGTCCTCCGCAATCAGCTCCGCGTTGATGGCCGTGGCAGCGGCCAGTCCGGTGGAGGCTGCGCCGATGACCTGGGTCATGGGGGACGTGAGGTTACCTGCGGCAAAGACCCCCGGGACCGACGTCACTCCGCTCGGATCTGCCGGGACGGCCGTTCCGACGGCGAGGTCGCCGAAGTACTGCTCCTCCGCTGTGATCCCCACGCCGGCGAGGTAGCCGGCCCTGGCCCGCAGCCGGGTCAGCACCACCAGCGCCTCCCGGGCCACGAGCTCACCGGAGGCCAGGCGAACCCCGGTCAGTCCGGCATCGCCCTCGACACCGGCTACGGCACCCTCCACCACGCGGATTCCGCGGGCTGCCAGCTGGGCGGACTGCTCCGTGTCCGGATCGCCGGCACCGTTGAGGAACAGGACAATGTCTTCGCACCACTGCCTCCACATCAGCGCCTGGTGCACGGCCGTGTCCAGGTCCGTGGCCAGCACACCGAGCGCCTTGCCGCCGGCTTCCAAGCCGTGGCAGTACGGGCAGTGCAGCACATCGGTGCCCCAATGCTCCGCAAGCCCCGGGATATCCGGCAGTTCGTCCAGTGCCCCGCTGGCGGCCAGGACCCGCCGGCAGGTCAGCACTGTCCCGTCCTGCAGGGACACCCGAAACATTCCGTCACCGGCATGCTCAACGTTCTCGGCCCTGCCCTCCAGGATGGTGCCGCCGTAGCTGCGGACTTCTTCCCGCCCTGCGGCGTACAGCTCTCCCGGGGCTGCGCCTTCGCGGCCCAGATAGTTGTGGACGTGCCCGGCCGCCGCGTTGCGCGGTTCACCGGCATCGATCACGGCCACCTTCCGGCGTGCCCGGGAAAGCGCCAGCCCGGCGCTGAGTCCGGCCGCGGCACCTCCCACGATGACGACGTCGTACTCCGCCTGGACCGGATGAGTACGGTCCTGTGCCTGGTTGGTCATGGCTGCTCCTGTTCCGTTCAGCCTGCGTGTCCGCCGGCCCTCTGCCTGACAGTCTGATTCCGGCTGCATCCAGGCACAACAGGTCTTGCTGTTATGGCAAAATCTGCAGCATGGACCAGGACGATGCTGCCGTGGTGGCGGGCATAGGCAACCGGCTGCGCCAGCTGCGCAGGAACCGCGGGCAAACGCTGACGGCCGTGGCCGGCGCCACCGGGATGTCACTCAGCACGCTCTCCCGGCTGGAAAGCGGGCAGCGCCGGGCGACGCTCGAAATGCTGCTGCCCCTGGCCCGCACCTACGGCGTCACCCTGGATGAACTGGCCGGCAGCCCGCAGACCGGAGATCCGCGGGTGCATATGCGTGCCTCCCGCCACAACGGCGCCACCGTGATCTCCCTGACGGAAAAAGCCAGCGGAATCGGCGCATTCAAGTACATCCTGCCGGCTCCGAAGAAGCCGCTCGTCCCGGACCTGAAGACCCACGACGGCTATGAGTGGCTCTACGTGCTCAGCGGCAGGCTCCGGCTGCTGCTCGGAAGCACCGAGCTTATCCTGGGTGCCGGAGAGGCGGCAGAGTTCGAGACCCGGGTACCGCACTGGATGGGCAACGGCGACCAGCACGCAGTGGAATTCCTGGCCCTCTTCGGCCCGCAGGGCGAGAAGGCGCACGTCCGCGCCAGGCCGGCTAGTCCGCCGAAGCGGTCCTGAACCGCTACCGGCCCGGGACGGAACCGCGCCCGGCAATGATGGAGCGGTACGCGTAATCCGTCAGGCGGCCGTCCTGGCGGGCAGCGGTAACCCGCTCGAAGGAACGCGGACCGTCGTCGCTGTACGGGAAGTGAATGAGCTCGGCAATAAGCTCCCATTCCTCGGCAATGGTGTCGATCAGCTCGTCCGGGGTCTCATTCGGGCCGGGCCCTCCGCCCAGCACCGTCCAGTCGGATTCGGGAACGCGGTAGGACTCCAGCCGCTCCAGGTCCGCCTCCAGCTCCTGGAGCGAGGCATACTCCCGCTGGGCCGACGGCGGCACCGAACCGTCCGGCGTCGCGAGCTGGCTGACGAAACCGGTCTCCAGCGGGAAAACCGAGGTGGGAACAGGTTCACCTTCCTCCAGGTACGCGGGCAGCTGGGACGGCATCCAGTACCAGGCGTCGCCCTGGTCCGGACCGCCGGGCTGGTCGCGTTCGCTGATCCAGCCTCGCGATGCCAGCAGCTCTTCACCCTCGTCACTCAGGAAAAACTCGGTGCCGGCAAGCATCCGGTTCGTTTCGTGCGCCTTGCGGCGGGCCAGGTTCTTCTTTGCGGCTGCCTTCTTGCGGGGCTTGGACTTTGGCACGGGAAGGCTCCTGGAGGCTGTGGAACGGAAGCCGGGCAAAGGAAACCCGGACCCTTAATTCTAGAAGCCGGAGCCGCCCTCTACAGCCATGTTGGAGAACCGGGAGTAATGGCCTTGGAAGCCCACCACGATGGTCTTCGTGGGGCCGTTACGGTGCTTGGCCACGATCACGTCGGCTTCTCCGGCCCGCGGGGACTCCTTGTCGTAGATGTCCTCGCGGTGCAGCAGGATCACCATGTCTGCGTCCTGCTCGATCGAGCCGGATTCACGGAGATCGGAGACCATCGGCTTTTTGTCGGTGCGCTGTTCCGAACCACGGTTCAGCTGCGAGAGGGCAATGACGGGCACTTCGAGTTCCTTCGCGAGCAGTTTCAGCGCACGGGAGAACTCGGAGACTTCCTGCTGGCGGGATTCAACGCGCTTGCCGGAGGACATCAGCTGAAGGTAGTCCAGGACCACCAGCTTCAGGTCATGCCGCTGCTTCAGGCGCCGGCACTTGGCGCGGATTTCCATCAGGGACATGTTGGGGCTGTCATCGATGAACAGCGGTGCGTCATTCATCCGGCCCATGGTGGTGGCGATCTTGCCCCACTGCTCGTCTTTGATGGTGCCCTTGCGCAGGTCCTGCAGGCCGATTGTGGCCTCGGCGGAGAGCAGGCGCATGGCGATCTCGTTCCGTCCCATTTCTAGGGAGAAGAAGACAGTGGTCATGTTGTGCTTGATCGCCGCGGAGCGTGCGAAGTCCAGCGCGAAGGTGGACTTGCCGACGGCCGGACGGGCAGCGATGACGATCATCTGGCCGCCGTGCAGGCCCTGGGTCAGCTCGTCGAGTTCGTAGAAGCCGGTGGGAACACCGGTCATTCCTTCGCCGCGGTGCCCGGCGGACTCAATTTCATCCACCGTGCCTTCAATGATGTCCTTCAGCGGAACGTAGTCTTCGGCCGTGCGGCGTTCGGCGACGGCATAGACCTCCGCCTGGGCGGCGTTGACCAGGTCGTCGACTTCGCCGTCATTGGAGTAACCCAGCTGGACGATCTTCGTTCCGGCGTCCACCAGGCGCCGAAGGACGGCCCGCTCACGCACGATTTCGGCGTAGAACCCGGCGTTGGCGGCGGTGGGGACGGACTGGATGAGCGTGTGCAGGTAAGCGGGGCCGCCGATGCGGGTGATTTCCCCGCGCTTGGTCAGCTCATCGGAAACGGTGACGGCGTCGGCGGGCTCGCCGCGGCCGTACAGGTCGATGATGGCCTCATAGATTGCCTCATGGGCGGGGCGGTAAAAGTCCACTCCGCGGAGCACCTCTACGCAGTCCGCGATCGCGTCCTTGGAAAGCATCATGCCGCCAAGCACCGACTGCTCCGCTACCAGGTCCTGCGGCGGAGTCCGGCCAAAGTCGGGAGTACGGGTTGATTCAGCGGAATCCGCATGTGCAAGCGACACTGGGCCACCCTTTCCAAGAATGTTCTATCCACGGGTCCCGTCAGGCAGACCACAAAAAGATGTCTAAGGCTGGCTGTATTTCTAGCCGACGGCACTGACACTGGGCTGGGTTGCCCGCCGTGCCCCCGCCGATACTTCCGGATGCGCCGATGAGGGAGTCCACCGCAACCGTAGCCCCGTAAGGCCCCCTCAACAAACGAGTTATCCACAGGCGCTGTGGATAGCCTGTTCATAACTGGGCGTGTCTTGTGCACAGGTTGGGCATAAGGCTGTGGAAAACAAATTTGTTTTAGCCCTAATACGGCTCTGACTTGGGATAACGCTTCTCCACACCTGTGTAAATCCATCTATTTTGGTCAACATTCAGCCTCAACCTTCAGGTTGACAGAATCCGCATGCAGGCATACGGAGACCGTTATCCACAGCGGTTATCCACATACTTGTGCGCTACTACTCGGGCCGGTAAGCGTGCTTCGTCTCTGACCAGGCGCTTAACGCAGCAGCGCCCCCGCCTCAGAAGAGGTAGGGGCGCTGCAGATCACGCAGTGCGAGGCGATCGGTACTAGCTGGCAACGACCTCAAGGTCGATAACAGCAGCAACGTCGTCGTGCAGGCGGACGTTGGCCTGGAAGGAACCAACCGACTTGATGTGAGTCGGCAGTTCAACCTTGCGCTTGTCGATGCTGCCGAGGCCGGCAGCTTCAACGGCAGCGGCAACGTCAGCGGGCTTGACCGTGCCGAAGAGGCGTCCGGACTCGCCGGCCTTGACGGTCAGCTTGACCGGCTTGGCGGAGAGCGCAGCAGCCTGCTTCTGGGCATCTTCCAGCGAAGCGTGCTCGCGAGCAGCGCGGGCAGCCTTGATGGACTCAACCTGCTTCTCGCCGCCCTTGGTCCAGGTCAGAGCGAAGCCGCGGGGTACCAGGTAGTTACGTGCGTAACCGTCCTTCACCTCGACGACGTCGCCTGCAGCACCGAGACCGGTGACTTCGTGGGTCAGAATGAGCTTTGCCATGAGTTAGGTTCCTTTCCTTTAGCCGCGGCCAGCGCCGGAGTAAGGCAGGAGTGCAACTTCACGGGCGTTCTTGATTGCCTGTGCGATCTTGCGCTGTTCCTGCACGGTTACGCCAGTTACGCGACGAGCGCGGATCTTTCCGCGGTCGGAAATGAACTTGCGCAGCAATGCTACGTCCTTGTAGTCGATGACAGTGATGTCAGCGGCCTTCAAGGGATTGGACTTTGGTTTGGGCTTGCGAAGTTCAGCCTTAGCCATCGTGGAGCTCCTTATGTCTGGTGGAGCCCGTGGATCAATTCCACGGGATGGGCTCGACGGCGGTTGCCGTCAGAGGTTGTGCCTTGCGGCACTGGGTATTGCTTAGAAGGGCGGATCGTTGGAATCCGGGCCGGCTCCCCAGCCGCCTGAGTTGCCGCCTGCAGGGGCACCCCAGGGATCGTCCGCGGGTGCGGACTGCTGCTGCTGGCCGCCCCAACCGGAGTTGGAGTTGCCGCCGAAGCCGCCGCCGGCATTGCCGCCGAAGCCACCGCCGCCACCGCCGGAGCGCTGGGTGCGGGTGACCTTTGCGGACGCGTAACGCAGCGAGGGGCCGATTTCGTCGACCTCAAGCTCCATAACGGTGCGCTTTTCGCCCTCTTTGGTCTCGTACGAACGAGACTTCAGGCGGCCTTGGCAGACGACGCGGGTTCCCTTGGTCAGGGACTCGGCGACGTTTTCCGCAGCTTCACGCCAGACCGACGCACGGAGGAACAGCGTTTCGCCGTCCTTCCACTCGTTGGACTGCCGGTCGAAGGTGCGCGGCGTCGAGGCAATGGTGAAGTTCGCCACTGCTGAACCGGACGGGGTGAACCGGAGTTCCGGATCGTTCGTCAGGTTTCCGACCACGGTGATCGTTGTCTCGCCTGCCATTTATGCCTCCTGGTGTCTCGGCCCGGAATGCCCGGGCCTTTCGTTGACGAATAAAAGGTGGACCGAAATTACTCGGCAACAACCTTCTGGTCTTCGGGGCGGATGATCTTGGTACGCAGGATGGTCTCGTTGAGGCCAAGCTGGCGGTCAAGCTCAGCAGCAGCTGCAGGGCTGGCGGTGAAGTTAACCACCGCGTAGATGCCTTCAGACTTCTTCTTGATGTCGTAGGCCAGGCGGCGGCGACCCCAGATGTCTACCTTGTCGACGGTTCCACCCTCGTTGCGGACAACGTTGAGGAACTTGTCGAGCGAAGGCTCCACGGTACGCTCTTCGACCTCGGGGTCGATGATTACCATCAGTTCATAAGCACGCATTTGTGAACCCACCTCCTTTGGGCTATACGGTCACGGTCTTTCCGTAACAGGAGGTTCTTTAGCGTTGTCTTTGCGTCCCGGGCCGGCGGGGAACCCGCGTTATGCCCAGGAGCCTGCCAGCCGAAGCCGACAGCACAGACTTCACTATCCTATCGGATTTTCTGCACGGCAAAGTTCACCTGTGGACAGACTGCGGCTGCGGGCCGGTGCGCTACCGGAGAAAAAACGCCTCGGCGGCGCGGGCGAGCAGGAACGGATCCTCGACACCGGCCATCTCGCGGGCCGAGTGCATTGAAAGCAGCGGGATGCCGACGTCGATGGTGCGGATCCCCAGGCGGGTCGCGGTCAGCGGGCCAATCGTGGAACCGCAGGGAATCGAGTTGTTGGAGACGAATTCCTGGTATCGCACTCCGGCTTCCCGGCACAGTGCCGCCCAGTATGCAGCACCCGGGGCATCCGTGGTGTAGCGCTGGTTGGCGTTGATCTTGAGCAGGGGGCCGCCGTTGAGCACGGGGCGGTTGGCTGGATCGTGCCGTTCGGCGTAGTTCGGGTGCACGGCGTGTCCGGCATCGGCGGAGATGCAGAACGAGGCCGCGAAGGCGCGCTGGGCGTCAGCCTTTCCGGCGCCGAGGCCTGCGCTGATACGGGCCAGGACATCCTCGAGGAAGGGACCGGCCGCACCTGAGCGGCTTCCGCTGCCAACCTCCTCATGGTCGAAGGCGGCCAGGACGGCGATCGAGCCGGAAGCCTTCGTTTCGGCAGCGGTTTCAAGTGCCCGGATGCCGGCATGAACCGAGGAGAGGTTATCCAGCCGGCCGGAGGCAAAGAACTCAGAGCCGGCGCCAAAGACGCGGGCCGGCTGGGTGTCGGCGGCCACGACGTCGTATCCGCCGATCTCTTCACGGTCCACCCCCGCCTTGGCGGCGAGCAGCCCCAGGAGGTCCGCTGCGGATGGATCGCCCAGACCCCAGACAGGGTTCATGTGCTGCTGCTTGTCCAGCTTCAGGCCTTCGTTCACGGCGCGGTCCAGGTGGATCGCCAGCTGGGGGAAGCGCAGCAGCGGGCCGGAGGCAACCAGGTGCTCGACGCCGTCGAGCGTCACGAGCCGCCCTGCCAGCTCCAGTTCCCGGTCCAGCCAGGAGTTCAGCAGCGGACCGCCGTAGACCTCCACGCCGGCCTGCAGCCAGCCGAACTTCCCGGTGGTGGGTGAGGGTTTGAGCTTGAACGTTGGCGAATCGGTGTGGGTGCCGAAGATGTTGAATCCGGTGCCCGGTGCGGCGCCTTCGGGCACTATCCAGGCGATGAACGCGCCGTCGCGCACCACCACGTACTTCCCGGGAGCGGCCGGCCAGTTCGAGTCTTCGCTCAGCTCGGTGAAACCGGCGGCCTGCAGCCGGTCTGCTGCCGTGCGGGCGGCGTGGAAGCTGGAGGGAGAGACGGCAACGTATTCGCCGAGGTCTTTTACGTGGGCCAGTGCGTCAGACATGCTCCGATTCAACCAGAGGCGGGGGCGCCCGCGTAACCGGCCGTGACTGCCCGTGGACACAGACAACCCCCGGCGCTGTGCACCGGGGGTTGTGGAGGGGGTTTCAGTGAAGGCGCCGACGGCCGTTCTTCCGCTGCCGCCTTCACCGAAGTCTTTTGCGCCTAGACGTCGCGGCGCTTGGTGACAATCAGCGCCGCGGCCAGCAGGACCACTGCCCAGCCGCCCAGGACCAGTCCGCCTTCAAGCTGGTTCAGGGCACCGTCGGAAATGTTGGTTGCCACCAGCTGGGAACCGGCGCTGCTGGGCAGGAAGCGGGCGGCGTCGGGAATCCAGTCCGCCAGGCCGGAGATCAGCTGGACGATCACCGGCAGCACGAACAGCACACCGATGATGGTGACTACACCGCCTGCTGTGCTGCGGAGCAGCGATCCGGTGGCGACACCCATGATCGCAATGCCTGCCAGGAGCGTTCCGGTGTTGATGATGCTGGGCAGCACCCAGGGAGCGTCGAGGCCGAAGCCGAGGTCTTCCGGTGCCAGCAGCGGCTGGCTGATCAGGAAGCTGGCAAAGGCACCGGCGACCCCAATGACGAAGGCAATCACGGCGATGATGATCGCCTTGGCGAGCAGCGCCGGCGTGCGGGTGGGAACTGCCACCATGGTGGAGCGGATCATGCCGGTGCTGTACTCGGAGGCCACGAGGACCACGGCAAGGGCGGCGATCAGCAGCTGGCCGAAGAGCGCGCCCGATGCCGGGGTGTCATAGACCATGGCCTGCAGGTCACCGCCGGCTCCGACACCCATGGCCGGGCCAAGCCCCGGATCTTCCGCAAGCATCTGGGCGGTAGTAGCCCAGCTCCAGGCCACGAGTGCCGCCAGCCCCACCATGACCACCAGGGTGACGGAGAGCAGGATGACGGTGGAGGGAAGGGTGGTTACCTTGATCCATTCCGAACGCAGGACCCGGACGAAGTTGACGCCGCTGCCGTCGGTACGGGCCGTCCGGCGGGACGGCGCGGGTGCGGTTGTGGTGCTCATGCTCGGGTTCCTTCCACAACAGGCTCGGCAGCAGCCGTTTCCTGGCTAAATCCGTGGGACTTGTATTCGACGTCGTCCCGGGTAAGTTCCATGTAGGCGTCCTCAAGCGAGACCTGGATCGGGGTCAGCTCCGTGAGCAGGATCCGGCGGTCCAGCGCGATCTCCGCGATGGAGCGTGAATCGGCGCCGCTGATTTCGAAGAGGCCGTCCTCGAGCCGGTTGATCTCCGCGCCGCGTCCTTCCAGGACGGGCAGGAGATCGGCTGCGTTGTCGGTGCGTACCCGGGTGCGCTGGCGCCCGCCGCCGTCGATGATGTCCTGGATGGGTGCGTTGGCGATGATGCGGCCGCGCCCAATCACAATGAGGTGGTCTGCCGTGACGGCCATTTCGCTCATCAGGTGGGAGGACAGGAAGACGGTGCGGCCTTCGGCAGCCAGGCCGCGGGCCAGGTTGCGGACCCAGAGGACACCTTCAGGATCCAGGCCGTTGACCGGCTCATCCAGGATCAGGGTGTTGGGGTCCCCGAGCATGGCGACGGCGATGCCCAGGCGCTGGCCCATGCCCAGGGAGAAGCCGCCGACGCGCTTCTTGGCAACCGAACCCAGTCCGGTGAGCTCGATGACTTCGTTGACCCTCTTGTTGGAGATGCCGTGGGTGGCAGCCATGGCGCGCAGGTGGTTGTAGGCGGACCGGCGCGTGTGCACCGCCTTGGCGTCCAGCAGGGCGCCGACCTCATGGAGCGGGGCCTTGTGGCGGGCGTAGGGCTTGCCGTTGATGGTGACGTTTCCTGAGGTGGGACGGTCCAGTCCCACGATCATCCGCATGGTCGTCGACTTGCCTGCACCGTTCGGGCCCAGGAAGCCGGTGACTTTTCCTGGTTCGACGGTGAAGGAGACATTGTCGACGGCGGTCTTGCTGCCGTAGCGCTTCGAGAGGCCGTGTGCCTCGATCATGGTGATCCTCATCTAGGAGCGTTCAAGTACGGGGGTGTGCCTCCACACTATGCGTCCGCTCTCCTCAGCGGACCGTTCCTAGGGATGAATCAGGGCGAATCCGGCGTCCACCTTAGGGATGACTCAGGGGCCTCCCTGAGTTCCCTGCCCATCGCGGCGGCGTTTAGACGTCCCGTTTCCTGAGGGCAACCATGGCGGCGGCCAGCAGCACCACCGCCCAGCCCGCCAGGATCAGGCCGCCTTCCACCTGGTTGAAGGCGTCCGGCTGGATTTGCGTGGCTACCAGCTGGGCCGCGGCACTGCTGGGCAGGAAACGGGCGGCGTCTTCCACCCAGTCCGCCAGTCCGTTGAGCAGGCTCGCGATGATGGGCAGCACGAACAGTGCGCCGACAAGGGTGACCACTCCCCCGGCGGTGTTGCGCAGCAGCGCGCCGATGGCGACGCCCATGACGGCGATCAGTGCCAGGACGGTTCCGGTGTTAAGGATGGAGGGCAGCACCCACTCCGCATCCAGTCCGAAGTCCAGGTCCGAACCAGCCAGGATCGGCTGGGCCAGCAGGTACGTCGTGAAGGCCGCCAGGATGCCCAGCAGGAAGGAGACGACGGCGATCACCAGTGTCTTGGCCAGCAGCGCCGGAATGCGGGTGGGCACGGCCACCATGGTGGAACGGATCATGCCCGTGGTGTATTCGGAGCCGATCAGCACCACTGCCAGCGCTGCGATAAGAAGCTGTCCAAACGGCAGGCCGGAGGCGGGGACGTCATACGCCGCGCTTTGCAGGGACTGTCCGATCCCCTGCGGCGGCCCGGTCTCCGGGTCGCTGGCCAGCTGAACGAGTCCCCATGCAACCAGGGCTCCCAGGCCAACCATGACTACAAAGCTCACGGCCAGGAGGATGACGGTCGAAGGAACAGTGGCCGTCTTGATCCATTCGGAGCGCAGTACCCGCCCAAACGTGACCGGCCCTCCGGCCCAGCCGCGCGGAGTGCGGGATGCCGGGGCTGCTGCTGTGCTCATTGGGCCTGTCCTTCGGCTGCCGGGAGTGCCTGGGCGCCGATCTGCTGCGACTGGTACTCGACCTCGCCGCCGGTCAGTTCCATGTAGGCATCTTCCAGGGTTTCCTGCTGCGGTATCAATCCGGTGATGAGGATGCCCCGGCTGAAGGCTGCCTCGGCGATGCGGCGCGCCGGCAGGCCGAGGACAGTCAGTTCATCCGCCGCTTCCCTGCGGATCTCCACGCCGTCGCCGGCGAGCGCGGCCGCCAGGGCATCGGCGTCGTCCGTCCGCACCAGCACGCGTTCCTTCTGGCCGCCGGTGAGGACCGTCTCGATGGGCGCGTCGGCCAGGATGCGGCCGCGGCCAATCACGATCAGGTGGTCTGCGGTGACAGCCATCTCGCTCATTAGGTGGGAGGAGATGAACACCGTGCGGCCCTCGGCCGCGAGGCCCTTGACCAGGTAGCGCACCCATTTCACGCCTTCCGGGTCCAGGCCGTTCACCGGCTCGTCCAGGATCAGCGTCTGCGGATCCCCCAGCAGTGCCGCGGCTATGCCGAGGCGCTGGCCCATGCCGAGGGAGAAACCACCCACCCGTTTCCGGGCTACCGGACCCAGGCCGGTGAGGTCGATGACCTCGTTGACGCGCGAGGCGGGTATGCCCTCGGTCGCGGCGAGGGCCCGCAGGTGGTTGTAGGCAGACCGCCGGGGGTGCACGGCCTTGGCCTCAAGCAGGGCCCCGACTTCGTGCAGCGGCATCCGGTGCCGGGCATACGGCTTGCCGTTGACCGTGACGCTCCCGGAGCTGGGATGGTCCAGGCCGACGATCAGCCGCATGGTGGTGGACTTCCCGGCGCCGTTGGGGCCCAGGAATCCGGTCACTTTGCCGGGCTGGACGCTGAAGGTGACGCCGTCGACGGCGGTTTTGCCTCCGAAGCGCTTGGTGAGTTCATCTGCCTCGATCATGCTCTGTCCTCTGGTTGGAAGGAGATGGGCCTAGCGTGAACTCACCGCCTCGAACTTGCGGACGGCCAGGGGCACGAACACCACGAGCATGATGGCGGATCCGATCAGGACCGTGGTGATGGGGTTCTGCATGGGCCAGGTGTCCGGCACCGGAGTCGAGCCCAGGTTTCCGAAGAGCTGCCGGACGGCCTGGACCAGGGCGGAGACCGGATTCCAGTCAGCGATGGTCCGCAGCGGTTCCGGCAGCGTTGAGCTCTGCACGAACGCGTTGGAGATGAAGGTGATCGGGAACAGGATGATGAAGGAGGCGTTGTTGATCGCTTCCGGAGAGCGGACGGACATGCCCAGCAGGGCCATGACCCAGCTGAAGGCGTAGGAGAAGAGCAGCAGCAGCCCCACCCCGGCAAAGAAGGAGCCAAAGGAGGTGTTGACGCGCCACCCCACCAGCAGGCCCGTGCCCATCATGATGACCACCGAGATTCCGTTCAGCACCAGGTCGGAGTTGGTCCGTCCGATCAGTACCGCCGACGGACTCATGGGCAGGGTGCGGAACCGGTCTATGATTCCTTCCTTCAGGTCCTGGGCCATGGCGGATCCGGAGAACGTGGAACCGAAGACCACCGTCTGCGCGAAGATGCCCGCCATCAGGTACTGCGTGTAGTTGGTGCCGGCCACCTGGATGGATCCGCCGTAGACCTGGCTGAACAGCAGCACGAACATGATCGGCTGCAGCACGGCGAACACGATCATGTCCGGTGTGCGGCGGATCTTGATCAGGTTCCGCTTGGTGACGGTCCAGCCGTCGGAGATCCAGCTGCCAGCGGTGGTGCCCGAGCCGAACCGGGCGGCGGCGGTTGCGGCGCTCATCGTGCTGCCCTCGCTTTCCCGGCGTCTTCCGCGTTTTCGGTGTCTGCCTCGGCGATGTGCCCGGTGAGCTTCAGGAACACGTCGTCCAGGGTGGGGCGCCGGATACCGGCGTCGTGAAGCTGGATTCCCGCGGCTTCCAGATCCCGCAGGACCAGCTGCAGCGCGGCCGGGCCTTCGGTCACGGCCACTTCCAGCGAACGGCCGTCGCCGGCGGTCTGCACTTCTCCGCTTCCGTAGCGGGCCAGGATCTCCCGCGCGGTACCGGCGTCAAAGCCTTCGACCAGGGCGACGGCTACGCGGTGCCCGCCGATCCGTGCCTTGAGCTGGTCGGAGGTGCCTTCTGCGATCACCTTGCCGCCGTCAATCACGGCGACCGTGTCTGCCAGCTGGTCGGCTTCCTCCAGGTACTGGGTAGTGAGCAGGAGGGTTGTTCCGGCAGCGACCAGGGACTTGATGACGTCCCAGAGGGCCAGCCGGCTGCGCGGATCCAGGCCTGTTGTGGGTTCATCCAGGAACAGGACGCGGGGATTGTTCACCAGGGCGCCGGCGAGGTCCAGCCGGCGCCGCATGCCGCCGGAATAACCCTTCACCGGCCTGTTGCCGGCATCTGCCAGGTCGAACTGTTCAATGAGCTCGGCGGCCCGCCGGCGTGCCTGGTCCGTGGGCAGGTGGTAAAGCCTGCCGACCATGCGCAGGTTCTCGATGCCGGTCAGGTTTTCATCCACCGCCGAGTACTGGCCGGAGACGCCGATGATCCGGCGGACGTCCTTTGGCCGGGCCGCGACGTCGATCCCGTCGATGGAAGCGGTCCCTGCAGTGGGTTTGATCAGCGTGGTCAGCACCTTGACCGCCGTCGTCTTTCCGGCGCCGTTCGGGCCAAGGAGCGCCGTGACGGTGCCCTGCGGCACGCCGATGTCCAGGCCGTCGAGGGCGTGGACGGGGCCTGACTTTGACTTGTAGACCTTCTTCAGGCCGCGTGCCTGAATCAGCGGATCGCGCCGGCCTTCCGAGACCGGACGCGCCTGGTTGCTGGGGTTGGAGGGAAGGGACATGCGAACAGGTTAGGACCGCCCGCTTCTGCTGAACAGGGCTTACCCGGACAGGTTCGGTCCGCAAGTGGAAAGGGGGCGGGACTTTGGCAGGAAATGCCTGCTAGGAGGCGGGATTCCCGGCATCCAGCTCTTCGGGCTTCGGCTCTGCCGCGGCAGGCGCGAACACGATGGACATGAGCATGGCCGCACCCACCACCAGCAGGGCATTGCGCAGTCCCCAGTGCTCACCGAGGAAACCAAGCACGGGAGGACCGACGAAGAACGCCGTGTAGCCCAGCGTGGACACCACCGACACCCGTCCTGCCGCATGGAGCGGGTCATCCCCGGCGGCGGAGATGCCCATGGGAAATCCGAGTGCCGCCCCGATTCCCCAGAGGATCACCCCGGCCCCGGCAAGCCAGAGGCTGGGGGCGAAGACGAAGATGAGCAGGCCGGCCAGGGACGCCCCCATGCAGATCCTCAGCGCGGGTACGCGGCCAATGCGGTCAATCAGCCGCCCGCCAACCCAGCGGGTGACAGTCATCGCGGCGACAAACACGCCAAACATCACCGCGCCGGCCGTTTCCGACGTATCCAGGCCGTCCACGGTCGCTTTGGCAACCCAGTCATTGGCTGCGCCTTCGGTGAGCGCGGCCCCCAGGACGACGACGCCGATCAGCAGTGTGCGTCCTTCCTTCCACGCACCGAAACTCGACGGGCGGGGCGCTGCCTCGGTGTGCGCAGGCTGTGGAGTGTCCGGAAGGAACGCCCTGGGAACCAGCGTGACCAGCACAACCGCGATCACCACGATTCCCACCAGGTGCAGGGAGAGGCTGACTCCCGCCGCCGAGAGTCCGGCGCCGATCATCGCGCCCACAAAGGCACCGCCGCTGAAGGCCGCATGGAACTTGGGCATCAGGGTCCGGCGCAGCCCGCGCTCCACTTCCGCCCCTTCAAGGTTCATGGCGACGTCCCACAGCCCGATTCCGGCGCCGAAGATCAGCAGGCCGCCCGCGGTGAGCGGGATCGAAGCCAGAGCCAGGCCGGCGGCAACCACCAGCGCCGCGGCGGAGGCGAGGAGCCCGCCAAACCGGACGGCATTGGCGGTTCCGATGCGCTGCGCCAGCGCCCCCGCCAGGGGCAGGGAGGAAACGGATCCGACGGCGGAGAAGAGCAGCAGCACTCCTACCCCGGCTGACCCGATGTCCAGTGCCTGAGCGGCGGCAGGAATCCGGGCAGCCCAGCTGGCGAAGATCATCCCGTTCAGTCCAAAGACAGTGAAGACAGCCAGAAGGGCCCGGTCCAGGGTTTTGGTGTTCACGTCCTCATTCTGGAGCCCGGACCCCGCCGGAGGGAAATGGCCCGGCGCGCCCGTCAGCGGACGCGCTCGACGCGCTTCTCGTCCCAGACCGGCTCCTCGGATTCATAGACCCGTCCGTCGGAGCCGAACACCAGGAACCGGTCGAAGCTGCGGGCGAACCAGCGGTCGTGCGTTACCGCAAGAACCGTTCCTTCAAAGGCTTCGATGGCCTTCTCCAGGGCCTCTGCCGAGTGCAGGTCGAGGTTGTCGGTGGGCTCATCGAGCAGCAGCAGCGTGGCGCCGGAGAGTTCGAGCAGCAGAATCTGCAGCCGCGCCTGCTGGCCGCCGGAGAGCGAGTCGTACTTCTGCTCGCCGGAGGAGGCCAGGCCGTAGCGGTCCAGGGCGCCAGCAGCGGCCTCCCGGCCCAGCCCGGAACGGTGCTCATCCCCGCGGTGCAGGATGTCCAGCAGGGTCTTGCCCAGCAGGTCCGGGCGCAGCATGGTCTGCGCGAAGAAACCCGGCCGGATCCGGGCGCCCAGCTTCACCGATCCTGCATGCGGAACCGGGGCGATCTCCACCTCGGAGACCGGCTCGTGTTCCTTGTCAGGATCGCTGCCGCCCAGGGCCAGCAGCCGCAGGAAGTGTGACTTGCCGGAACCGTTGGATCCCAGCACGCCAACGCGGTCGCCAAACCAGATTTCGGTGCTGAAGGGTTTCATGAGCCCGGTGAGTTCCAGCTTCTGGGCAACGACGGCGCGCTTGGCGGTGCGGCCGCCGCGCAGCCGCATCTTCACGTTCTGCTCGATCGGCAGGGCTTCGGGCGGGCCGGCTTCCAGGAACTTCGCCAGGCGGGTCTGGGCAGCGTGGTAGCGGTTGGCCATGTCCGAGCGGAACGCGGCCTTGTTCTTGTACATGTTGACGAGTTCCTTGAGCTTCACATGCTCCTCGTCCCAGCGCCGGCGCAGCTCCTCGAAGCGGGCGTTGCGGTCTTCGCGGGCCTTGATGTAGCTGCCGAATCCGCCGCCGTGGATCCACGCCGAGGCACCGTTGATGCCCGGCTCCAGCGTCACGATGCGGGTTGCCGCGTTGGCCAGCAGCTCACGGTCGTGGGAAACGAACAGGACGGACTTCTTCGACTCGGCGAGCTTGGCCTCGAGCCAGCGCTTGCCCGGCACATCAAGGTAGTTGTCCGGCTCATCAAGCAGCAGCAGTTCGTCCGGACCGGAGAACAGTGCCTCCAGGACCAGGCGCTTCTGCTCGCCGCCTGACAGGGTGCTTGCCTGCCGGTACTGGGCCGTGTCGAAGGGCATTCCCAGGGCGGCCGTGGTGACTTCGTCCCAGACGGTCTCCTGCTCGTACCCGCCAACATCTCCCCAGTCGGCAATCGCCTGGGCGTAGCGCATCTGGGTGGGTTCGTCGTCGTTCTCCATCATGGCTTCTTCGGCCTCGTCCACGGCCCGGGCTGCGGCGGCGATGGCCGGCGGGGCGGCGGAGACGAGCAGGTCCCGCACGGTGCTGCCGTCGCGGACCTGGCCCACGAACTGGCGCATGATGCCCATGTTCCCGGACCGGGAGACCGTTCCTTCGTCGGGTTTGATGTCTTCAGCGATGATCCGCAGCAGGGTGGTCTTGCCGGTGCCGTTAGGTCCGATCAGCGCGGTCTTGTGTCCCTCCCCCACCTTGAAGCTGACGCCGCTGAGCAGCTGCCTGCCGTCGGAGAGGAAGTAGTCAATGCCGGATACGTCGAGATGAGCCACGGTTCCATCCTCCCATCACGGCGCTGATCTGCCGCCGGCGTGACGGCGCGCAGCCCCGGGCATAGGATTTAGGTCCGAAGAATCCGCACCAAGCAGGAGAAAAACAAGATGATCTTCATCGTCGTCAAGTTCAAGGTCAAGCCGGAGTGGACCGAGCGGTGGCCCCAGCTCACTGCCGATTTCACCGCTGCCACGCGCGGCGAGGAGGGCAACCTCTGGTTCGACTGGTCCCGCAGCCTGGAAGATCCGAACGAATTCGTCCTGGTTGAGGCCTTCAAGGACGACGCCGCAGCCGCCCATGTGAACAGCGATCACTTCCAGCAGGCCATGAAGGACATGCTCCCGGCGCTGGTTGAGACTCCGCGGATCATCAACACCCTTATCGACGGCCAGGAGTGGTCGCGGATGGGTGAACTCGAAGTCAAGTAGGACTGCAGTGCGCGCCGGCTACTCCTGCAGGGAGTACCCGGCGCGCTCCAGCATTTCGCGCAGGTCCACCACTGTCTGTTCGTCGAGGTCCTTGCCCCGGGGCGGCGTCAGGTAGTCCGTCTGCCCGGCGATGGTGACCTCGTACTTGCCGTTGTGCTCCCGCGTGGTGTCAGCCACCGCGTCGAGCAGGGAGCGCACACGCTTCCACTCAATGTTGTGGGACACCGGATGGCGCAGAATCTGGTTCAGTGTGTCCCGGTGGTGGTTGTTCAGGTGCTCGGGTGTGTCCGTCATGGGAACCTCCTGGTTCAAGTTCCCCACGCCGGCGGGCCCAGTGCAAGGGGTCAGGGCCGGAAGTCCAGGCCGAGGCTCTCCCCCGTCACCTCCACCCCGGAGCTGAAGCTGATGTTCACCAGGTCAGAGCGGCTTTCCCAGCGGCCGGATCCAGTGGTGTCCTCCTGGTACTGCACCCGCGCCTTGCCGCCGGTGGCGTACACCGTCAGTCCGGTCTCCGGGGTGCCGGTCATCCCGTATTCCGGGCCACGTTCCAGGCTCCACTTCACGTTCCGGATCCGTTCCGCCCCGTAGCTGCTGTAGGCCGCATTGGGGCAGGCATCGGGCGCTGCTTCGGTGCGGGAAAGGCAGGCGGCCAGGTAGGCGTCTGCCTGGGCCTGTACCGCGGGAGCCAGTTCGGCATTCGCCGCCGCACGCAGCCGGACCGGAGCCGGGCTGCCGGCCATTCCGGCCTCAACCAGGACCCGCTTGCCCGGACCGTAGCTGAGATAGCGTTCTTCCGGCCCGTCGAAAACATAGGACCCGGGCAGCAGCAGCACGTCCACGGACTCCGCGCCGGACGGCAGGGCGACGTCCGTGCCGTTGATCCTGATGTCTTCGGTATCCGCCGGTACGTTTACCTGCACCGTGCGGGCGGCAGACGGTCCCAGCTGCCAGGCCGTGAAGAGCAGTGCGCGGGAACCGGCGTCCCGGAGGCGGAGCTCTACGGTGTTCCGCCCGCCGTCCTGATCCACCAGGGCCCTGACGACGGCGTTCCCGCCCGTGATTTCCTGCTCCAGGATTTCGAAGCCGGTGATCTTTTGCCCGGCAGCGGCGTAAACCGCAGCGTCATCCGGGATGAGGGCATCCGTGGACGGCAGCAGCTCGTAGGCCGCGGCCTGGTCTCCGGAAGCCAGCGCCGCCAGGTAGTCTTCCGCGACCGCCTGCGGACCCAGCACGTCCCGGCTGATGAACCGGTAACCGAAGACAGCCGCGGCCACCAGGACTGCCGCTCCCGCTGCGGCCAGGACCACAGCGGCGTTCAGGCGGCGCCGTCCGCTGCGCCGCCGGGTCCTGCGGATGTCCCTGCGCGGCGTTCCGGCTGGGTGGGGAGGCGGTCCACCGGATTCCGGGCGGGGATGCCCGGAACGCTGCTGTGTTGAAACCGTCATGAAAATCCCCCGGGGCTGCGTGCTGTGGCCGCGGACCCGATCCCGGCCGGCCTAAGATGCCGAGTCCCAAGATACCGTTGCCAGCCCCTTCAGCCCGTTGAACGGCGCGCCCGGAACCGGTCCGGCAAGCGGTTAGGTTCCCGGTTGGAGAGAGGGGACGGGCAGCCCGAATACTTTCCGCAGCGCCTGTCCCGCTGCGTGGTAGCCGCCCATCCCGTGTACCCCCGGGCCGGGAGAAGTGGACGCCGAGCACAGGAAAACGCCCGGCAGCGGGGTCCTCCATGGAACCGGAGACAGCACCGGACGGCGGAGCATCTGTCCCAGGGTCACGGCCCCGGCGCCGAAGTCTCCCCCCACATAGTTCTCGTTGTAGGCGGCCAGGCCGCGCGCCGTCGTCGTCCGGGTTTCCACGATGAGGTCCCTAAAACCGGGCGCGAAGCGTTCTATCTGTGCAGTCACTGGGTCCGCCATGTCCGTGTCTGATCCGGCCGGAACGTGGCAGTAGGTCCACAGGATGTGCCGGCCCTCCGGCGCGCGGGTGGAATCGAAAGTGCTGGGCTGGGAAAGCAGCACGTACGGTTTCTCCGGGTGCCTTCCGGAAGCGACTGCTGCCTCCGAGGCGGCGGTTTCGGCCCGGGTGCCGCCCAGGTGAACGGTTCCCGCCCGGGCCAGCTCCGGGTTTGCCCACGGCACCGGACCGGAGAGGATGAAATCCACCTTGCAGGCTGCGTTGCCGTACCGGAACTGCCGCAGCGCGCGTTCATAGCGCGGCGGCAGCTGGCCCTCGGCCAGACGCAGCAGGCCTGCGGGGGCGGTATCGAGGATGACCGCCCGGGAGCCGGAGAGTTCGCGGAGCGAATCCACCCGGTGCCCGGTCTCCAGCTCGCCTCCGTGCGCACGGAGGTCCTCCACGAGGGCGTCCGTGATTGCCTGCGATCCGCCCACCGGCACGGGCCAGCCAACGGTATGGGCCAGCAGGGCCAGCAGCAGCCCGCCGCCCGCCGACGGCAGGGACGGCAGCCGTCCCACAGGGTGCGCCATGACCCCGGTCAGCAGCGCCGGTGCCGCGTCTTCGGTAAAGCGGCGGTTCCAGGCCCCGGTTCCCTGGTCCAGGGCGGCCAGGCCGAACCGCAGCGCGGCGAGCGGCTCGCGGGGGATCTTCAGCAGCGGGTCCATGAGGGTGCGCGTGATGGCCTCGCTGTGCTGGACCAGGGGGCGCATCAGCGCAGCCCAGGCCTTTCCGTCCGGCCCAAGCTCCTGCACGGTGCGGTCCAGGCTGCGGTAGGCCACCGCGGCGCGCGCCCCGTCCAGCGGCTGGGCGTAGGAAATCTCCGGGACTTCCAGGCGGATCCTGTCTGCAAGGCCAAAGTCCCGGAAAAACGGAGCTGCCAGTGCCATCGGGTGCACGGCGGAGCAGACATCGTGCCAGTGGCCGGGGCGCATGAGTTCGCTGCTGCGCGATCCTCCGCCCGCGGTGGGTGCAGCTTCCAGGACCCGCACGGACAGTCCCGCGCGGGCCATGGTGACGGCTGCGGCCAGGCCGTTGGGCCCGGCTCCCACCACCGTTACATCAGTCACGGCCGGCCCTGCCGGTACCCTTCAGCCGGGCGCGGGCGCTGCGCAGCAGGGCTGGCGCTTCACGGCGCAGCCGCAGGGCAGTTGCCAGCGCCCGGTAGCGCAGCGGGTGCAGCGGAATGTCGTAGGTAGTGGGAACCGTGACTACCGTCTTGGAGAAGTTGCGCTTGAAGGTGGTCACGTTTGCCAGGGAGGGGTAGTTTTCACTCTCGATGCCGGTCAGTCCGCAGGCGGTGTTGCCGGCGTCCTTGAGCACCTTGAAGGCTTCCCAGAGCAGCAGGTACGGAGCGTTGGTCTTCCTCGCGTCCCGGGAGCTGGCAGCGAAGTAGTACACCGCGTAGCCGCGGTATTCGGTGGTAATCAGCCAGGAAACAGGCTTGCCGCCTACGTAGGCAACCATCAGGCGCAGGTGGTCACCCAGTTCGGTGAGCAGGGTCTCGTAGAAGCCTGAATCGAAGCTGGAGAACCCGTCGCGGGCAGCGGTTTCCTGCATGATCGGGAACAGCTCGGTGCGGAAGACCTCAGCCCACCGCTCCCGTTCCACGGTCCGTACTTCGACGCCGAGCTTCTCCGCCTTGCGGATCAGGTTGCGGGCATTGGGGCGGAAGGAAGCGAAGATCTTCTCCGTATCCGGGGTCAGGTCCACCACGATTTCCCGTTCGTACCAGCCGTGCTCCAGCGGGCCGGTGACAGGCGGGCCCACGTGCTCCACCTGCATCCGCACGTACAGCGGGTCCACTGCAGGATCCGCACGGAACTGCTCCTGCACAGTGCTGACCAGGCGTGCCTCGGCCTCGGGAGTCCGTTCGGTAAACCAGGTGGGGCCGTTGACTGCCACCACGGAAGGCCGGAGACGCCGGCGCGACCTGAGGTAACTGGCAGTGGCAACCAGCTTGCCGCCGTCGTAATAGGCCCAGATCCCATAGGGTTCGCGGCCCAGGCGGGTTTCGAAATCCGCCCAGTACGGGGTCTGTTCCAGCGGAATGACGACGCCGGGGTGCCGGGCTGCCAGGGACTCGAAGTCCTCGCGGGACAGCTGCTGGAAACGGTAGGGAGCGGGGGTCACATTGCTTCTTTCGCCGGGGCTGCGTCCGTTTCCAAGGGTACCCGAGGGCGGCGGGGCCACCGGAGCCGCCACCGGTCCGGCGCCTGGTTGAACGGACCGCCCTGCGGATCATCGATTCCCATGCGCCGCACCGGATCTGTCCGCGGATCCCAGATGTCCATCACCACCCTGAACATCAGGTACATGGTCGCGCCCATGTGTCCGGCGACCGAGAGCACGAACCACCCCGAATCAAGGTTGTTCTCCGGCGCTCCCCCGCCGATAAGCGCTGCGAGGTAAAGCCAGATCGCCCACCAGTGCATCACCTCGAAGAACTGCCAAATCAGGAAGTCCCGCCAGCGCGGCCTGGCCAGCGCCAGCAGCGGGACGAGCCACAGCACAAACTGCGGCGAATAGACCTTGTTGGTGAGGATGAACGCCGCCACGATCAGGAAGACCAGCTGTGCCATGCGCGGCCGGTGCGGAGATGCCAGGGCCAGCACGGCGATTCCCGCACAGGCCAGGGCAAAGAGGAAGTAGGCCCAGAATCCTATGAACCCGGCGTCGACCGCGTACTCCGGGAAGGTGATGTTCCAGGCCTGCCACACACTTGAGTTGCCCGCTCCGCGGTCCCTGGAGAATTCGTAGAAGTACTTCCAGCCCTCAAGGTCACGGAGCATAAACGGGATATTGACCGCCAGCCACGTCACGGCGGTCGCCGCAAAGGTCACGACGGCGGCGCGCAGCTTCAGCGTGCGCAGCGCCAGTACCAGCACGGCTCCCAGGATGAGCACCGGGTAAAGCTTCAGTGCGGTTCCAAGGCCGATGAAGACTCCGGCGAGGGCCGGCTGGCTGCGGGAGAAGGCGAGCATTCCCAGCGCTGCCAGCATCACTGCCCAGATATCCCAGTTGATGAACATGGAGAGGATCATGGCCGGCGCGAGCGCCACCATCGCCGCGTCCCAGGGCCGCCGGTTGGCCATCCGCATGGTGGCAACAACCGTCACGATCCAGGCGGCGGTGGCGAAGACCGCATTCAGGTCGAAGTAGACCAGTCCGCGGGACTCAGCCCCCGCCGGAACCAGCCAGGCCACGAAGCCGGCGAGCAGGCCCAGCAGCACCGGATACTCGAACTCCGAGCCGGGACTGATGAAGGGGTAGACACCGGCACCCAGCCCCCGGGCACCAAAGAGCGCGGGCCAGTCGGAATAGCAGGCCTGGTAGAACTGGTCGGACCAGCCGTTGAGGCGGCAGGGCGTCTTTGCCAGCAGCGCCAGCAGGGCCGCTCCCGTTGTGAACAGGATCAGGACGCGCTGAACGGTGAAGAAGCCCGGGGAAACCACCCCGGGAGCCGTGTACCGTCCCAGGGGTCCGCCAATGGCCTCGGTGAAGCGGCTCAGCAGCCGGTCGTTCCGGCTGGGCACAACGATCCGCATTGGGCGCCGGCGGGGAGTTGAATCCATGCCTACCAGTATGCAGGCGGCGTCAGGATGCCCTGAGGGTTCCCCCGCCTGCGAGGTTGTAGTCCTGGCCGTTCAGGTAGGAGTTGCCCTCGGCCGACGGATCGTAGGTGAGGGTGTGCCCGTTGCCGGTGATGTTGGTGATCTCCGAGCCGCTGACCAGTGCTCCGGTCACGGAGGCGGCGGAGCTGTCCGCCGTGAGCTCCACTGTGCTGGTGTTGTCCAGTTCCAGCCCGACGTTGCTCAGGGTGCCCGTGATCCTGCTGTTGGCGGTCAGGGACAGTTCCAGGCTGCTGCCCGCATCCGCGGTGAGCTGGCCCTGGAGTTCGGTTTCGGTCAGGGACGCCGTGGCACTGCCGTTGTTGTTTACGCTGATGACGCTTCCGGACCCTGGCTCCAGCTTCGCGGCGTTGGTGAGGTTGATGGTGGCGGAAACCCCGTCCACAAAAATGGCGTTTCCGCTCTTTGCGGTCAGGGTTCCCCCGGAGACACTGAGTGTCCCTCCGCCGCTGCCGCCCGGCGTGCTGGAGTACATGTAGGCGCCGTGGGTGCCCCCGGTAAGGTCCGAACTTGAAACCTGCACGGAGTTGGCCCCCTCAACCACAATCCCCTCCGCCAAGGCAGAAGTGCCGGACAATCCGCACACATCGATGATGCCGGTCGAGTAGATGACCGCAGAGAGCCCGCCTTCGGTGGTCGCCTTGCCTCCGCTGACCTGGATATCCCCGCCGCCGCGGTCCGTGGCGATGGCGCTCGAATGGTCCTGGCTGGTGCTCAGGTCAGGGCTGACCGCCGTGATGCTGCCGCCGTCCGTGACGTCCAGGGCGTGGGCGAAGCTGCCGTCCGTCCGAACCGTCACGTCCTGCATGGTCACCGCGGAACCCGTGCCGGTGGCGAAGACTCCGTTGGCGCCGGTTCCGCTGGTTTCAACGGTGGTTCCGTTCATCGCCAGCGACCCGCCGCCGGATACCAGCACGGCCGCATTGAGGCCGGTGAAGCTGGAGGAATCACTGTTGGAGCTGTCCCCGGACTTGGTGATCGTGGAGGCTCCCACGGAACGCTGCTCCGAGCCGCCCACCTTCAGGGCTGAACTGTCCGGATCCAGGGCGGAGAAATTGTTGTTCTCAGGGCTGGGGGTGGCCGACGGCTCGGGCAGTTCGCATTCATCGGCAAGCTGCGCGGATGACGACGGAGAGGGGGACTCCGCCGTCGGGCTCTGCGTGGATTCGCTGCCGCTGGAGGTGCAGGCCGTAAGCCCGCCGCCGGCCAGGAGGCCGGCGGCTGCCAGTACGACGGCGGCGCGGGTGCGGAAGGCTGCTCGGATGTCGTTCATGGTGCACTCCTAGCGGAGGAAGAGCTCCGGCACTGTTCTTCCAGCGTAGGCTCGCCGGTTGTTCCTGCCACCGGCAGCGGGCCAAAAGTGCTCAGCGGAGGGCGAGCCGGGTCTGGGTCTGCATGGCTCCCGACTCGGTTTTGAGCTGGTGGAGCAGCGCGTCCAGCGCCGGCATGCCCGGCACCCGGACGTTCAGCAGATAGTCGTAGGGGCCGGTCACATGCACGGCGTCACGGACCGCCGGATTGCCCTGGGCCCATGCCAGGAACGAGCGGGAATCGGCCTCGGGCTTCAGCCGCACGTCAACGAAGGCCTGCAGCCCGGCACCGGGTTCCGGTTCCTCTTCTGCCAGCACCGCCCGGTAGCCGAGGATGATGTCGGCGGCCTCCAGTCGCCGGACGCGCGCAGCAGCAGCATTCGTGCTCAGGCCCACACGGCGGCCGAGCTCGGCGAACGAAATCCTCGCCTCCCGCTGCAGAATGCTGAGGATTGATCTGTCTGTCGTGTCCATGAGGGAACTTTAGCTGCGGGGACGGAAAGATCTGCGGTGCCGGCTCAATGTCGCAGCGAGAATCACCGCATGGAGATCCTTCTGGCACTGGCCGCGGGAGCAGCGGCTGGATTCGGCCTGGCTGCCCCTCTCGGTGCCGTCGCTGTCCTGCTGCTCCGCGAGGGCCTGGCCGCCGGATTCCGGCGGGCCGCGCCTGCCGCTGCCGCCGTAGCGCTGGTGGACACGGGGTACTGTGCCCTGGCCGTCACCGCCGGAAGCGCCGCCGCGCCGGTGATTGCCACGTGGGGGCCGGTTCCCTCCGTAGCCGGCGGACTTGCACTCATGGCCCTCGGCCTGGCCGGACTGCGACGACCCGGCGCCGGTGGTCCTGCACGCCATGATCCCGCGCCGGCGCCGCAGGGCCGGCGCCGGTTCTCCCTCTTTCTGGTGCTCACCGCCGCCAATCCGGCAACACTGCTCTATTTCACTGCAATGGCCGCCGGTTTGTACGGACTGGTTGCCGCACCCGGCGCAGCGGTGGCCTTCGTGGCCGGAACAGGCGCGGCGTCCTGGGCCTGGCAGCTGGGTCTGGTCCTCGTCGGAGCGACGCTGCAGGGAAGGGTGACTCCGGCGGTGCAGCTGGGTCTCTCCCGGGCCGGGAACTGCACCGTTGCCGCACTGGGTGCAGCTGCCCTGCTGGCGGCCCTTTCGTGAGGGAAAAGTGCCACAAGCTGCAACTCCCGTAGGTGTTTGGTGGACGAAGTAGACTGGGTCAGTTGCCTGCGCCGCCTGCTGCGGCACATCCGCGAGTCAGCGGCGGGCGGCTGCACAGGAATGTCTTCAAAGGAGAACCGTGGCAAATAACCCGATCCGGGTGGCAATCGTTGGTGTTGGAAACTGCGCTGCATCGCTGGTGCAGGGCGTCCACTACTACCGCGACGCCGACCCGTCAGCAACCGTCCCAGGCCTGATGCACGTCCAGTTCGGCGACTACCACGTCAATGACGTGCAGTTCGCGGCCGCTTTCGACGTCGATGCGAAGAAGGTCGGACTGGACCTGGCCGACGCAATCGGCGCCAGCGAAAACAACACCATCAAGATCGCCGACGTGCCCGAGACCGGCGTGAAGGTAAAGCGGGGCCACACCCTGGACGGCCTGGGCAAGTACTACCGTGAGACGATCAGCGAGTCCGACGAGGAACCCGTGGACATCGTTGCAGAACTCAAGGCAGCCAACGTCGACGTCATGGTCTGCTACCTGCCCGTCGGTTCCGAGCAGGCGGCAAAGTTCTACGCCCAGTGCGCGATCGACGCCGGCGTGGCCTTCGTCAACGCACTGCCCGTGTTCATCGCCGGCACCAAGGAGTGGGCTGACAAGTTCACCGCTGCCGGTGTTCCTATCGTCGGCGACGACATCAAGAGCCAGATCGGTGCCACCATTACGCACCGCGTCATGGCCAAGCTCTTCGAAGACCGCGGCGTCACGCTGGACCGCACCTACCAGCTGAACGTCGGCGGCAACATGGACTTCAAGAACATGCTAGAGCGCGAGCGGCTTGAATCCAAGAAGATCTCCAAGACGCAGGCCGTCACCTCCAATGTCGCCGCCGAGCTGGCCGCGAACGACGTCCACATCGGCCCGTCCGACTTCGTGGCCTGGCTGGATGACCGCAAGTGGGCCTTCGTCCGCCTGGAAGGGCGCAACTTCGGCGACGCCCCGGTATCCCTCGAGTACAAGCTTGAGGTCTGGGACTCCCCCAACTCCGCCGGCGTCATCATCGACGCCGTCCGCGCAGCAAAAATTGCGCTGGACCGCGGAATCGGCGGCCCGATCCTCTCCGCGTCGAGCTACTTCATGAAGTCCCCGCCGGAGCAGTACAACGATGACATTGCCCGCGAAAAGGTGGAGCAGTTCATCCGGGGCGAAGCCGAGCGCTAAGCCCTCCCTCACCCCGCACGATCGAGATGACAGAAAGTGCACGTCCCAGCGCTGGAACGTGCACTTTCTGCTATCCCGCCCCAGAGGTGCGCTAGTACAGGCCCGACGGCGTACCGTCCGCTGCCACCCCCATGCGCAGCGCTGCGGGCTGTTTGGGCAGGCCGGGCATGGTCATGACCGCTCCGGTCAGGGCCACGATGAACCCGGCCCCGGTCTTGGGCACCAGGTCACGCACGTGCACCGTGAACCCGGCAGGGGCTCCGAGCTTCGCGGCGTCGTCGGAGAATGAATACTGGGTCTTGGCCATGCAGACGGGAACGTTTTCCCAGCCGTTGGCTTCGATCTCCTCCAGCCGGCGCAGCGCCGGCACCGAGAACTCGACGTCGTCCGCCCCGTAGATCTCCCGGACCACCGTTCGGATCTTCTCGGCGACGCCCATCTGCAGGGGGTACAGCGGCCGGAAGTCGACGGGACGCTTCAGGGCCGCGAGGACTTTATCCGCCAGGTCGTCGCCGCCGGGTCCGCCGCCGCCCTGTGCCCAGACATCCGCCACGGCCGCATCCATTCCCTCCCGGGAGCACCACTGCAGGAGCCACTCGATCTCCTCCGCGGTGTCGGTGGTGAAGCGGTTGACGGCCACCACCGGCGAGAATCCGAACTTGCCCAGGTTCCGCACGTGCCGCCGGAGGTTCGCGGTGCCCGCCTCCAGTCCGGCGAGGTTGGGTTCGTCCAGCCGCTCACGGGGCACGCCCCCGTGCATCTTCAGCGCCCGGATGGTTGCCACCACCACAACGGCGTCCGGTGCCACATCCGCTACGCGCGAGGTAATGTCCATGTACTTCTCAGCGCCAAGGTCAGCACCGAATCCAGCCTCGGTGACCACGACGTCGGCAAGGTCCCGTCCGAGCCCCGTGGCAATGACCGAGTTGCAGCCGTGCGCAATGTTCGCGAAGGGACCGCCGTGGACCAGCGCCGGGGTTCCCGCGATGGTCTGCACCAGGTTCGGCTTCAGGGCGTCCTTGAGCAGCAGCGCCAGGGCCCCCTCCACCTTGAGGTCGGCCACTGTGACCGGGCGGCGGTCCCAGGTGTAGCCCACCGTGATCCTGGCGAGCCGGGCGGTGAGGTCCTCGATGTCCGTTGCGAGGCAGAAGACGGCCATGACCTCCGAGGCGACGGTGATGTCGAACCCGTCTTCCCGGACGGTTCCCTGCCCGGGTCCTCCCAGCCCCACCACGATGTGGCGCAGGGACCGGTCGTTCATGTCCATGACCCGGCGGAAGGTGATGCGCCGCGGGTCGATCCCCAGTTCGTTGCCCTGGAAGATGTGGTTGTCCACCAGGGCGGCCAGCGCGTTGTTGGCACTGGTGATGGCGTGGAAGTCTCCGGTGAAGTGCAGGTTGATTTCCTCCATTGGAATCACCTGCGAGTACCCGCCGCCCGTGGCGCCGCCCTTCATGCCGAGCACCGGACCCAGGGACGGTTCGCGGAGCGCGATCACCGTCTTCTGCCCGGCCCGCGCCAGGGCGTCGCCCAGGCCCACGGTCACCGTGGATTTGCCTTCACCCGCCGGCGTCGGGCTCATGGCAGTTACAAGTACGACTTTGCCCCGCTCGGCCCGCCTGGGCACCAGGGCAGGATTCACTTTCGCCTTGTAGCGTCCGTACAGTTCCAGCGCGTCCTCAGGGATGCCTGCGGAACGGGCGATGTCGGTGATGGGCTGCAGCGTTGCAGCCCGTGAAATGTCAAGGTCATTGGCCATAGCTCAACGCTTGCACCAGCCCCGGCGCCCGTCAATCCGGCACACGCGCACATACCCGTGCGGGTTTTAGTTGCCCACGGGGTGGGCTGCAGACTGCTCAGCTGCGTGCAGGTAGGACTCCAGGGTCAGCGCAGCGGTCCGGCGCCAGCCAAAGGAGCGGGCGTGCTCCGCAGCACTGCGGCCCAGTTCTCCGCGCCAGGCACCGTGGTCATAGAGCGTTTCGAGTTCGGCCGCCCACCGGGACGGTTCGTGGCCCTGCACCAGGACACCGGTGCGGCCGGAACTGACGGCCTTCGGCAGCCCGCCGACGTCCGCAGCGAGAACCGGAGTGCCGCAGGCCTGGGCTTCCAGGGCAACCAGGCCAAAGGACTCACTGAAGGACGGAACGGCGACGACGTCGGCGGACCGGAACCAGCCGGCCAGCCCTTTCGCTGCCACGGGAGGATGCAGCTGGACGACGTCCTGCAGCCCGTGTGCGCGGATGGCAGCGTCCAAATCGAGGACCTCGGATCCGCTGGGAGCGCCGAGGATGCTGACGCGCAGGGGAATATCGGGGCGGCAGGCCCGAAGCCGGGCAGCGGATTCCACCAGGACCTGCGGACCCTTCATCCGCTGGATGCGGCCGGCGAAGACCACGTGGAACTCGCCGCGCCGAAGGCCGTGCCGGGCGCGGGCTTCAACGCGTCCGGCGGGGAAAAAGACGTCAAGGTCCACTCCGGGGGCTACGACGTCGACCGACTCCGGGTCTGCGCCGTACCACGCCGCGAGCTCATCGGCCTCGGTGGTGGTGTTGGCGATCAGCCGCGCAGCGGAGTCCACGATTTCCTGCTCGCCGTGTATGCGTACCTGCGGTTCGGGGGTTTCACCGGGCTGGAGCTGGAGGTTCTTCACCCGGGCCATGGTGTGCATGGTGTGGACCAGGGGAACGTCCCAGTGCCTCGACAGGCTCAGGCCTGCGACGCCGGAGACCCAGTAGTGGGAGTGCAGGGCATCGAAGCGGGGGCCGTGCAGCATGGAACGGTCAACACCTTCTGCCAGTTCACCGGCCAGCTTGGGGAGCAGTTCCTTGGCAACCTTGCGCCGGGGACCTGCGGTGACATGGTGCACCGTGACCCCTGGCGCCAGTTCGACCGCATGGGGCTGGTCCGGTGCACAGGCGCGCGTGAAAATGTCTACTTCCACGCCCATCTTCGCCATTTCGACTGCAACGGAACGAACGTAGACATTCATCCCGCCCGCGTCGCCGGAACCAGGCTGTTCGAGCGGCGAGGTATGCAGCGAGAGCATGGCCACCCGGTTGACCTGGGGCACAGCACTCCCTTCGTCGCTGGCCTGTGTTCCCTACCTATCGACCATACAACGCCAACGGGTCCCGCTTTGTTTCCTTACACCCGGACTGCCGCGGAATTCCGGGGCAGTCCGGGGAAGGGTGTGCAGTCTCTCACCGCACGGGAGCCGACGCCGGGGTGCTGATCCTGAGCAGGTGAAGCTGGCGCTCTTCCTGCTCATCCACCAGCCGTCCGCTGGCCGCGGCGCGGACGGCAACTGCCCGCAGCAGCAGGCGAAGCAGTCCGGGTACCGCTGCGGGGAACACCGCGTGGAAGGGCTGTCCGGCGGGTGGCGGAGCAGCCGCAGCCGGCTGATGAGGCACGGACCGGTCCTGCGGGGGGATGATCTCTTGTTTGGTGCCCGCGGTGGGCAGCCTGTAAAAGGGCATGACGAATCTCCAAAGAAAGGTGGCGCATAAAAGCGCATAAAGAATTAGGGAAAGTGCCAAGAAGGCAATCAAAAGAAACCCGGCATGCGGCGAGATTACATTTGCTGATTTGTGCCTGCGCAAAGCGCAGACAGGCATCTGTAATAGCCGGTTGTGCTGGGAAGGGGTGAATGGGGCGGCCCATCAGGACACGGGCCCTGCTTGGCAGCAGCTCAGCTCAGTTGGGGCAGCTCAGTCCAGTTGGGGGCTGCTCAGTGCCGGGCAGCCATGTCCAAGGGGCACGGAGCTAATCCTGTGCCGTTCAGCGAACCTGTACATGCGGCGCCACGCAGCGCCGGACAGGTCCTAGGGCTGCAGGCAGGCTTCGCCCGGGAACCGCCCAAAGGAGATGGCTGCGGGGACCGACGTCCACCGGAACATATCCGTGTTGTTCAACACCACACTCCACCTCCTGTTCGTAGCACTGTTCCCCGGGGGCCGGGATGGCCATTTCTCCAGGGCTGATAGCACCGCATTCTTGCGGGCTCAAAAAATATAACCCGGCACGGATGCGCTTGCCAAGCTTTTTCGAAAAAAACTTTTAAAAGTTCTTACATATTCCATTTCAGGATGGCGGGGGTGTGTTTATCCCAGCCCAGGACGCACACTGCTGCCGTTCCCAGCACCAGGTGCCGTCCGGCGTCGGGAGCCAGTCCCAGCCACCGGGCAGCCAGTATCCGCAGGAAGTGGCCATGGGCAACCAGCAGGGCCCGTTCGATGGGAGCCTGGTCCGGGTCCTGGTCCATGGGCGTGCCGCAGCCCGCCTGCACCGTGGAGATGATCCGGTCAGCCCGGGCAGCGACCTCGCTGAGGGTTTCACCGCCGGGAACACCGTCGTTCCAGATGATGTAGCCCGGGTTCTCCTCGCGTACTACGGTGTTCCGGCGGCCCTCGTTCTCTCCGTAGTCCCACTCGTGCGCATGCGGAAGCACTTCGGGGCTGGGGTGCCCCAGCAGCTCTGCGGTGCGCAGCGCACGGATGAGCGGGGACGAGAAGACGCGGTCGAATTCGAAGCCGGCGAGCTTCTCCCGTGCCGCCACTGCCTGCGCTTCACCCTCCGCAGTGAGCGGAATATCAGTGAGCCCGGTGTAGTTGCCCTGCCGGGACCACTCGGTTTCACCGTGGCGGACCAGCCACAGGGTAGGCAGCCGGGTGCCCGCCGGCGTCAGGTCTGGAACTGCCGGCCCTAGGTTGACTGCGCTCATGGTGCCCCTTCTGTTTGCTGCTGCAAAGCTTTGGATGTTCAGCGGATCGCCCGGGGGCGCCGCCGTGCTAATCGGTTGCCCGGCTGTCGGGCTGCTGCTGCCACCATTCCCGGAGCTTTGCTTCAGCTTCCTCCGGTGTGCCCGGACCGTTCTCCATGCGCTCCTCGAGCAGGAAACGATACGCACGGCCCACAACGGGCCCGGGCCGGATGCCCAGCAGCTCCATGATCCGGCTGCCGTCCAGGTCGGGGCGGATGGAGGCCAGCTCTTCCTGCTCTGCCAGTTTCTCGATCCGTGCTTCGAGGTCATCGTAGGCGAAAGCGAGCCGCTCGGCCTTGCGCCGGTTGCGGGTGGTCACGTCAGAACGCGTGAGGCGGTGCAGGCGCTGCAGCAGCGGCCCGGCGTCGGTTACATAGCGGCGCACGGCAGAGTCACTCCAGCCGGCATCCCCGTAGCCGTAGAACCGCATGTGCAGCTCCACGAGCCTGGCTACGGCCTTGATGGTGTCGTTGTCGAACCGTAGGGCCTTCATGCGCTTGGCCGTGAGCTTGGCACCCACCACGTCATGGTGCAGGAAGCTGACCGCCCCCGTTCCTTCGAAGCGCCGGGTAGCCGGCTTGCCGACGTCGTGCATCAGCGCAGCGAAGCGGAGCACGAAGTCCGGGCCGGGCACGGCACCGTCCGGGCCGGTCTCCAGGTCACAGGCCTGCCGCAGCACGGTCAGGGAGTGCTGGTAGACGTCCTTGTGGCGGTGGTGCTCATCGATTTCGAGGCGCAGGGCAGCGATCTCCGGCAGCACATAGTCCGCCAAGCCGCTCTCCACCAGCAGGTCCACGCCGTCGGCCGGTGTTTTGCCGTTGATCAGCTTCACCAGTTCGTCCCGGACCCGCTCCGCGGAAATGATCTCAATGCGTCCGGCCATGTCCTTCATGGCCTCGAAAACCTCCGGTGCCACCGTGACGCCCAGCTGGGAGGCAAAACGGGCCGCCCGCATCATGCGCAGAGGGTCATCGGAGAAAGAGGACGACGGCGCACCGGGCGTACGCACGATTCCTTCGTGGAGATCCCGCACGCCGCCGTAGGGATCCACCAGCTCCATCTGCGGCAGCCGCAGTGCCATGGCATTCATGGTGAAGTCCCGGCGGTACAGGTCGTCCTCGAGGCGCTCACCGAATACTACGACCGGCTTGCGGGACTCCGGGTCGTAGGCTTCGGAACGGTACGTGGTGATTTCGATCTGGAAGCCGTCCTTGCGCATTCCGATCGTGCCGAACTCGCGTCCCATTTCCCAGTACGTGTCACACCAGCGCCGGGTCACCGCAATGATGTCGTCCGGACGGGCGTTGGTGGTGAGGTCCAGGTCCGGGGAGACCCGGCCCAGGAACAGGTCACGTACCGGACCGCCCACCAGGGAAAGTTCAAACCCGGCGGCCTCGAAGAGCTCCCCGAGCTGCTCGATCACGCCGGGGAGCTCGGTGATGGGAAAGGAACTGTCGGAAAGGTGCGCCATAGTCCTTTAAGCGTGCCAGATAAACCAGCCCCCGCGGACAATGCGTCCGCTCCGCTGCCCGGACACGCCGGGGTTGGCGCGGCGCCAAGGGGTCCAGCTGTGAACGGTCATCATCAGCTGGCAAAGATAGTTACAGTGGGGGTATGGCCCATCCCGTCCCGAGTGCGCCCAAGCGGACCCCATTGACAGCGTCAATGGGCAGCTCAGCCGCGCATCCGGCACATGCGGCGCTGCCAACGGTGGAGGAAGTCTCCGCCGGCGGAATTGTGGTCAACTGCACGGACCCCGAACTGCCCGTAGCGATCATCGCCCGGCTGAACCGCGGCGGCCGGCTTGAGTGGTGCCTGCCCAAGGGCCACCCTGAAGACGCCGAGGACAATGAGCAGGCAGCCGTCCGGGAGATCGCCGAAGAAACCGGGATCGACGGACGGATCCTCACCCCGCTGGGCAGCATCGACTACTGGTTCACTGTCAGCGGCCACCGGGTGCACAAGACAGTCCACCACTACCTTCTCGAAGCCGTGGGCGGGGAACTGACCATCGAGAACGACCCGGACCACGAAGCGGTCGACGTCGCCTGGGTTCCGCTGGCAGTCCTGGGCAGGCGCCTCTCCTTCCCCAACGAACGCCGCATCGCCGACCTGGCCCGGGAAGTCCTGCCCAAATACCGCTGACGCCGCGCGGTGCTCCGCACCCCGGTTTTCAGGAAAAGTGCCATCCGGGTGAGAGCATAAGGACATAATGGCCGTACAGAATCCTGCCCCCAGTACCGCCCGCTCAAGTGCCGTGATGGCTGCGGGAACCATGGTCTCCCGTGTACTCGGGCTGGTCCGTACCTCCCTGCTTGCCGTCGCGATTGGCGGGGCCGGCGGGGTCACCGACCTCTTTTCGATCGCCAACGTCCTGCCGAACTTCATCTACCTCCTGGTGGCCGGCGGCGTCTTCAACGCCGTCCTGGTTCCGCAGATCATCAAGGCGAGCAAACGCGAGGACCGCGGCGCGGAATACGTCTCACGGATCATGACGCTCAGCCTGCTGTTCCTGGCCGCCGTGGCCCTGGTCGTAACCGTCGCCGCTCCGCTGGTCCTTTCGGTGGCCACGGAGCTCACGGGCGACCAGCTGGCGCTGGCCACGGTGTTCGCGTACTGGCTGTTCCCGCAGATCCTCTTCTATGGTGCGTATGCCGTGATCGGCCAGGTGCTGAACGCCAACGGCCGGTTCGGCGCCTATATGTGGGCGCCGGTGGTCAACAACGTGGTTGCCATCAGCGGCTTGATTGTGTTCATCAACGTGATTGGCCGGCAGAGCAGCGAACAGTTCACGCCGGAGAACTGGACCTCCTCCGCTACCCTGATTCTCGCCGGAAGCACCACCCTCGGCGTCGCGCTCCAGGCCCTCGTCCTGCTGGTTCCGCTGAAGAAGCTGGGACTGGGCCTGCGGCCAATCCTGGGGATCCGCGGAGTCGGGCTGGGCGAAACCGCACGGGTGGCCAAGTGGACCATCATCACCATGCTGGTGGGCAACGGCGCCTACCTCGTCTACACGAAAGTCGCTTCCATCGCCTCGGAGGCCAGGGATTCCTTCCTGGCCATGGACCCGCCCAGGCTGATCGCCGGCCAGTTCAACCTTGAAACCGGCGCGATGCTCTACATCATTCCCCACTCGGTCATCACGCTTTCCCTGGCTACGGTCCTCTTCAACCGCATGTCCCATGCCTTTGTGGAGAAGGACCTCGACGGCGTGCGGGAAACCGTCTCACGGGGGCTGCGGGTCATCGGCGTGGCCACCGTCTTCAGCGCTGCGGTCATGGTTGTCCTGGCCGGTCCCATCGGCATGTGGTTCGGCGGCGGCTCCAACGCCACAGCCGTCATCCAGGGGCAGGTCCTGGTCCTGCTGGCCGTCAGCGCGCCCTTCCTCAGCGCCACGTTCCTGATGAACCGGGCGTTCTACGCCAGCGAAGACGCCAAGACCCCCATGATCATGCAGCTCATCCTTGCGGCCCTGGGCATCGGGCTTGCATTGGCTGCCGCGGCGCTGCCTGCCGACAAGATCGTGTTCGGCCTCGCGGTGGCCTACTCGATAGGCAATATTGCCGCCGTCGTGGTCAGCCACATCTTCCTGAACAGGAAGCTGGGCCATTACGGAGCTGCCCAGATTTTCGACGTGCATGTACGGCTCACCGTGGCGGCACTCGGGTCGGCGGCCGTCGGCGCTGCTGCCCTGGCGCTGCTGGGCGGCTACAGTCCGGACGGCTTCGCCTGGCGCTCCCTGGCCAGCGCCACCATCGTCCTGGTTATCTGCGGTGCGCTCATGGCTGCCGCCTACCTCGGCATGCTGAGAGTACTGAAAGTCCGCGAACTGGACGAACTGCTGAAACCGGCACTGGCGAAGATCAGGCGCCGGGGCTAAGACAACCAA
This sequence comes from Arthrobacter koreensis, assembly GCF_035792275.1. Classification (GTDB taxonomy): domain Bacteria; phylum Actinomycetota; class Actinomycetes; order Actinomycetales; family Micrococcaceae; genus Arthrobacter_B; species Arthrobacter_B koreensis_A. Next base: position 168,926 of record NZ_JAMWKK010000001.1, read on the forward strand.
CTCAGGTTTTGGACCCGTGCGCAGGTAGCATGGGTACAAAGTGGGCAGTACCGGGCGGGTTTCAGCCCTGAAGGTAGTGCTTGAACCGCACCGGCCGCCTTACCGGCGCCGGTGGCAACATACAGCTTGCAGTCATAGCCGTTTCCACGGGAGGAACACGTGCCACAGCCGGTAAATGCTGGTTCAGTGCTGGGCGGCCGATACAAGGTCACCGCCCAGGTCCTGGCCTCAGCAGAGAATGACCTCGTCCTCGACGGCGTGGACCAGGTGCTCAACCGTGCCGTAAGCATCCTCGTCGCCGCACCCCAGAATGCCAGCCAGGTTAGTGCCAGTGCACGCGAAATCGCCATCGGTGAGCGCCACTCCACCGTCCAGATCCTTGATCTGGGCGTCAGCGACGGACGCACCTACCTGGTGACCTCCAACGGCAACGCAGCCGACCTGCTTGACCTGGTTATTGAGCGCGACGCGCCCTACGTGGAACCGTTCTTCACGGACACCCTCGGTTCAGAGATCTTCGGTGTCGCACGGTCGCATGAGCCGGAAACGGTCGAGGAAGACCGTTACGTCGAAGAGCACGCACCGCGGGACCGCAAGCCGCTGCTCTCCAACCTGCCTAAGCCCCACCTTCCGCGGTTCGGCCGCGGAGCCGGAGCGGCGGGGACCGCTGCAGCAGGTGCGGCCTCGGCCGAAGCCGAACGGGACCTCGAGTTCGGCGGCCCGCAGGAAACGCCCGCAGAAGCGGCGACCGGCGCCGCCGTCGTACCTCCGCCCCCCAGCCAGAGTCCCCGTACGGCCGGGTACTCTGCCCCCACCCGGGACACGCCCGTCCAGTCCCCCAAGGTCAGCCGCTGGGAAGACGAAGACGATTTCCCGGCCGAAGGCTATGCGTCCGCCGGTTCCGGGGACCGGAGGGCTTCGAACTTCCCGCGCACTGCCCTCGCTTCGGACTATGAAACCGAAGAAGCGTACGACGGCTATGACGACGAGGACACGCCCGCCCGTGACGGCGAACGGAAAACCGGACGCCTGCTGATTGGCGGGATCCTGAGCGTCATCCTGGTGGTCGCCGTGGTGCTCGTCTTCACCAACCTTGGCCGGGTCGGGGACATGTTTGCCTCCGACGAGCCCACGTCAACCGTTTCCGAGCCCCCGGCAGCAACCGAAGCCCCCGCCCAGGAATCCGGTGCGGCACTGCCTGCCCCCGTCACTGCGGGGATTACGCGGCTGGTGCCGGGCAACCAGGAACTGGATTCAGTGAACGACGCCGCGCTGCCGCAGATTATCGACGGCAACGAGTCCAGTTACTGGTCCAGCTACGTCTACGCCTCCGACACCTTCGGCGGCCTGGCACCCAGCCTCGCCCTGGTCGTTGAACTGGAAGAGGAGTCCGCCATCACCAAGGTGGACATCACCCAGCTCAACGGCAGCGGCGGCAATTTCTCCGTGATGCTCAATGACTCCCCCTCCCTTGAGGGAGCCACCACCGTGGCGCAGAGCGGGTTCACCGGACCCACTACCTCCATCGCCGTGCCCAAGGGCGCAGACGGAGAACCGGCGTCGGCCAGCTATGTGATCATCAACTTCACGCAGCTGCCCCGGCTGAGCGGAGTGCAGGCGGAGTACCCCTGGGGACTGCGCATCGCTGAAATCGGCGTCTCCTAACCCGGTCCATTTAGGCTGCGGGGAACCGACCCCGCAGCCCATCATGTGACGCAGGCGCCATCCGGAATAAGCTGTTCCGTGTCAGTGTTGTGAGGTGTGGTTAGCGGTTCGAAGTGTTCCGCCGGCCTAGTCAGCATCTTTCTCCCCGGAAGCTTCAGAAAATCCAAGGAAAATCCAGGAAAGAGGTTCACAGCACGTGAGCACAGATATTCGTCCCGATGCCGCAGGTTCCGGCCAGGAAATCCGCGATGTCATCATCGTCGGCTCAGGCCCCTCCGGCTACACCGCAGCCATCTACACGGCCCGGGCGAACCTCAAGCCGCTGCTGATCGCCAGCTCGGTGACCGCCGGCGGCGAACTGATGAACACCACTGACGTGGAAAACTTCCCGGGGTTCCCTGAAGGCATCATGGGCCCGGACCTGATGGCAGGCCTCGAAAAGCAGGCCGACCGTTTTGGCACCGAAATCCTCTTCGAGGACGTCACCTCGGTGGACCTGTCCGGCGACGTCAAGAAGGTCACCATCGGCACCGGGGAAACCTTCCTCGCCCGCTCGGTCATCATCTCCACCGGTTCCGCATACCGCGAGCTGGGCCTCGAGGATGAAAAGCGGCTCTCCGGCCGCGGCGTGAGCTGGTGCGCAACCTGTGACGGTTTCTTCTTCAAGGGCCAGGACATCGCCGTCATTGGCGGCGGCGACTCCGCACTCGAGGAGGCGCTGTTCCTCACCAAGTTTGCCGCCTCCGTAACGATCGTGCACCGCCGTAACACGCTGCGCGCCTCCAAGATCATGCAGGACCGCGCTCTCGCCAACGAAAAGATCCGCTTTGTCTGGGATTCCGAAGTTGTTGGCATTCACGGCGAAGACAAGGTCACCGGTATCCGGCTGCGCAGCACGGTCGACGGCGCCGAGTCCGAGCTGCCTGTAACCGGCATCTTCGTGGCAATCGGCAACGACCCGCGCGTGGATCTGGTCCGCGAGCAGCTGGAGCTGACCGAAGCCGGCACCATCGCCGTCCAGGGACGCACCTCGAAGACCTCCCTCCCGGGTGTCTTCGCCGCCGGTGACGTCATTGACCCGACCTACCGCCAGGCCATCACCGCCGCCGGTTCCGGCTGCGTAGCTGCGCTCGACGTCGAGCACTACCTGGCAGACGTCGCATCCGCTGCGACCGATGCCACCGTTCCCACCCCGGCGTCGGAAACTGTTTCCGAGAACGCTTCCGTCTAGAGATCCACAAGGAGCAAGAACCATGAGCAATGCCAAAGATGTAACGGATTCCTCGTTCAGCACCGACGTGCTGGCTGCCGACAAGCCGGTCATCGTGGACTTCTGGGCCGAGTGGTGCGGCCCGTGCCGCATGCTCTCTCCGATCCTCGACGACATCGCCTCCGAGTACTCGGACAAGGTGGACGTCGTGAAGGTCAACGTTGACGATAACCCCGCCATCGCGGCCAAGTACGGCATCACCTCCATTCCGGCGGTTTACGTCTTCAAGGGCGGTGAGGTTGCGGCCACGTCTATCGGCGCGAAGCCGAAGCAGGTCCTTGAGCAGGAATTCGCGGCCTACCTGAAGTAGGTCCCCACTATGCATCCGACGGACGAGAGTCTGCGGAGGCTGGACTCCAGCCGGCGCGTGGTGGCGCTTCGTGAAGCGCTGCTGCGTGCCGGCATTTCCATGTCCTACCTCGCCCCCGACTCGGTAAACAATCCCGCGGTCTTCGACGACCACGTTGACGCCGCCGTGCGCGCGTTCCAGCAGAGCCGCGGACTAATTGTCGACGGCGTTGCCGGACCGGACACCCAGCGTGCCCTGGCCGAAGCCCAGTTCCGTTTCGGCGACCGTGTACTGGCGTTCACGGAAGACCAGCCAGCCGTGCGCGGGGACGACGTCGCCGAGCTTCAGCGGCACCTCTCCCACCTGGGTTTCTACTACGGGCATATCGACGGCGAGTTTGGCATCCGTACCCGCTACGCGGTGGCAGAGCTGCAGGAGAATCTCGGGATTCCCGGCACCGGTGTATGCGACGGCGACACGATGACCGCGATGTCCCGCGTGAACCGGGCTATTTCACCCAGCCAGGCATATGCGCTGCGCGACTATGAGCGGCTGGACCGTTCCACGGCAGCCCTGCGCGGACGGACCATCACCCTCAATACCGGCAGGTCGCAGACTTCCTCCGCGCATGTCACCGAACGGCTGACCGGCCAACCGCTCACCGAGCTCCTCGTGGCCAGCGACGTGCGGGTGCGGGTAGAGCGGATCCTGCGTGAGTTCGGGGCCGAGGTAGTAGAGTTCGACGCCGCTGCCGGTGCTGAGGGCGCTCCGGGCCGTACGCCGAGCCTGAACGTGAACATCCACTGTGACTGGCTGGACCAGCCAGCTGCCTCGGGCATTGCCGCCTACTATTGGGGACTTCCCGTTACCGGTGAGCCGCGCTCCCCCATTGGGCAGCGGGCCGCGATCCTCATGATCAAGGAACTGGCAGCCCGCACCGACATGGCCAGCCTGGGTGTCCATGCCCGCACCTGGGACACCCTCAAGCTCCCCGGCATCCCGTCTGTCGGCATCGATCTGGGGTACCTGAGCAACTTCCACGACGCGCACCGGCTAGCCGATCCAGTGTTCCGGCAAACGGTGGCTGACTCCATCGTCATCGCGATCCAGCGCCTGTACCTGCTGGAGGAGGAGGACCAGCCCACCGGTACCCTTGCCCTCGATGACGTCAGCCGGTTCAACCCCATGGAAGACCGGCGGCGCGTTTCTGGCCTCTAATACGTTTTCGGGCCTCTAGTGTCTGTGATGCCGTGCAGACCTGCCCAGCAGGTCTGCACGGCATTGTTTTTTGCTGCCAGGACTGCGCAGGACACCGTGCAGCTTCCCGGACCCACTGGGCAGTTGGCCGGCTGGGCTTCCCGCCATCAGTCATCCGCGGGCAGGCATCAATGGCTGATGCCGTCCTCTGGCGGGCAGCGGAACCATCCCTGTATCTTGGCGCCATCATACGGTTGGGAGATCCAGTGGGCAAAGTGGTTATGTACAGCACCGTCTCGGTCGACGGCTATATCGCTGACCTGCAGGACCAGCCCGGCCCGCTGTTCGATTGGCTGACCGACGGGGACGTGCCGCTGGATGACAGCGGACAGCTGAAGGTCTCCCGCGCTTCGTTTGAGTACACCCGCAGCTACTGGGACCAGATCGGCGTATCTGTAGTCGGACGCCACGTCTTTGACCTGACAGACGGCTGGGACGGCATTCCACCATCCGCGGTAGACCATGTGGTCGTCGTTACTCATCGTCCTCCCCCGGAGGGTTGGAGTCCGGAAGGAGCCTTCCACTTCGTTGAGGGAATCGAGGCGGCCGTCGCCAGGGCGCAGGAGCTTGCCGGTGACCGGATCGTGGAAGTCGCCGCCGGTGACGTAGGAGGGCAGGTGTTCGCCGCCGGACTGGTGGATGAAGTGCGGATGGATGTCGCCCCCGTGGTCCTTGGCTCGGGAAAGCGTTACTTCGGTTCGTCCGGTGCGCCGCACTTACTGGGTGACCCGGATGTTGTGGTGGGCAGCCGAGTTCTGCACCTTCGCTATTCCGTCCACTGACGATGTGACGCTACCCGCGTGTCGGACGGCCACTACCTGGCGGCGGTCCCAGATGTACTCAGTGCTGGACTTGGATTACCTGCCGCAGCGTCTCAAGTGTGAGTCCATCACCGGAATACCGGTGTCTGTGAGGATGGGCGATTCGGTGATGAGCTGATCGAGCGCATGTTTGTGCACTACTTAACGCTGAACGTTCAATCCTCTGCTGGTAGGGGTCTACTCGCCTGTGCGTATCGACGAGCTGGAGGAACGTTGATTCGAGGCGCCTACCAGGGCCGTCCCTTTTGGTGCTGTTGCCGGGTTGGTGAGATGGCAGTGGGTATCGGTCGAGTGGAACTGGGCGTAGGTGTGGTGGCACTAGTCCTGCGCGGGGCGATGCAGAGCCTACGAGTGAACGGCTGACAAGTCTGCTGCGGGCAAGCCCAGCGTCGGAGACCTTGGGCCAGCGACATCGGAACCGACGGGCCTATAACTGCCGGGGTCAGGGCGGACCGGAGCCAGGCTCGCGGGGAGGGGGTGTATCCGGCCATGCCCTAATCGACTCAAGGACACTGAGAGGGTTTCCCTGTTTCACGTGAAACTTCGCGGCTCGGTGGGAACCGTAGATACAGCATGCGCCGTTGGCCCACGCATGAACGAAAGCCATGCCTCAAGAACCCAGCACTCACACGTCGAGCTGGAGCTGTGACCACTGTGCGACCCGGTGCAGGTAGTTCTGCGGACGGCGACCGGTCTAGTTGGCTGCTCCCCATTCCTAGGACGGACTCAGCGCAGCGGGAGGGGGGATCCCAGGCGAAAGTACATGCTGTCGAACGCAGACACGCATAAGGGCGTATAGGGCATCAGCCCGATTCACCTAGTGCGCCGGGTGAGGACTGGTGGACCTCCAGAGTCTGGATCCTCTCCCTAAGCTTCGCCGCCGTGACCTTCTGCCATACAAGACGACCTCTCAGTGCATCACTGTCCGGAGCCAGGGATACCGATGCGGCCTGGTTCAGCCTGCCCGCGAAGGATACCGATGCGGCCTGGTTAAGCCTGGCGCATCGTCTGTCCGTCTGAATACCCACTCGTCGAGCGGTGCCACTGAAGTATCCCCCCTCCGCCCCGCCCGATCGGAAGCCCTCCGAGTGTCCACTCTCGAAGGGAGGCCTGCCACACGGGGCTGACTCCTGGTCGCTCCTCCGATCGGGCGATGTGCACTGTTCCTGCGCCTGTTTCACGTGAAACAGGCGCGCCGTTTGTCGCTGCCTGACAGGTCTGCAGGCGACTCATGCTGGCTCGTACCTTCTTGCCTCCGGTAATCAACGCCTGCTCCCACAGTGCCCAGAGAGGCACCAAGCTTCCGTGATGCCTTCAGTACCGCCTGCCGGAAGGCCGGCTCTAGATCAACTCAGATTTCGGGCTCACAGGTACCACGACCGGGAGAGTCTGTCTTGTCCAGTCAGTCCTTGCTTCACACCTTGTTCTTCCAGTGATCCCCCACATTGATGGCATCTGATGTGTATATCGGCAGGCGGTTCTTTCATGTCTGAGAGTAGTTTCCATCGGTGGGCTGAGGCTTAGTCCAACCCCGATCCTGGCAGACGGATACCGATGACCCATCGATCTTGTCGGTCCTCCATTGACGCCGCACATGGGGATCGTTCCGATTTACCTCGTGAACCGATAGTGATGCTCTGTTTCACGTGAAACGGGAATGATCGTGCCGGCCCCTATTGTCCTTGCGATACCTTCCAGTGCCTCTTGGCTTCCACTCTGCAATCACCGGCCTTCCCGCCGCACAAATTGCACAGACCGGCCCATGAACGATGTCCCGCCGGGAACCGGTTAGCCAGTGGTCCCCGCCCTACCGCCCATCAATGCCTCGAAGGGCACCAGTTCCGGCATCAATCTCTGATATGCCGTCACCGTTTCACGTGAAACCTAGTCCGCATTTGGTACAGCCTCCACGTCGTATTGAGTAGTAGGTAACGCAATGGAACATACTCCCCATGGCCTCAAGCGAAGTGGATTGGCGTGCTCGGAATCCGGAACGCACGTCGTATACGGCAGTTGCAGCTAGTAGTCGTCTTGATGAACAAATGAAAATTATTGCTGGCGCGACTTCGGTACAGACGCCCTGGTAATCCAGGCCATCTTGTCAGGGCTGGCACAAACCGAGCCTAGGCACCCGCGGCTACACGCATCTGAATGAGCCAGCAGCTCACCCTGGTACTAGCGGTGCTCCGTACAGCTGATGCCCTGCCCGGATGGATGCGAAGCGCAAGTACCTCAGGACGCTTGGGTCTGTGAGCCCAGCAGAGAATACCTAGTTCGCTGCGTACGCCTGTCAGAATCCTTGTACAGCTCGGCCGGGATTACAGTGTGTTTCACGTGAAACGCATCTCTCCCTGGTCCCGATTGATCACTCCTCGGGGCCTAGCCGGTCCGGAAGAACAATCGTGTGGGTGCGGTTGGACCCGATCGGTTCTCCAGAACGGATGCCGGGATCTCCCCGGAGCATGGGAGCATTGGCATCCGAAGAGTCGACGGACCAGGATGCCGGAACGGACGCAAGGCTGCAGGCCATTCACGCAACCAAAAAGAGCCGTGGAATTGCTCCGACGTGTGCGCCAATGATTCCCAGCAGTCAGTGTATGATCGCGGAGACTACATACATAGGGCCGCCCTGTCTCGGACGTCAGGGATTCCAGCCACCTGGAATAGCACCTTCATCTCGACCGTTTCACGTGAAACAGCGCCTAGACTCCTGCGGTCCGAGCCGACAATTCCGTCCTCGAAGTCCTCCAGAAGTTGAGCGCGGAGGATCGGGCAGGAGTAGAGCGGAGTGCCTTGAACTAGTAGCTTGCCGCCCGGGCATAGCATTCCGTACAATATGGCCTGGTCGCCTCTCTACCTAAGTCCGCGCTTTGGCAGGAAATCGGCAAGGTAGCATTGCTGCTTCCAGCAAGGACCCTGGCACTTCAGTGGTGGCACTTGCGTCGGCACATTTGAGATAAAATATCCTGTTTCACGTGAAACCGAACAGCTCTAACACCCGGTTCTCCGACAATCCGCTTGGGTGCTGCGAAGCCTTCTACCCGCCAGATGAACCAAAAACGCGCCTATCTCGATGGCGATACAAAACAGGCCCTCGTTTCACGTGAAACGGGGGCCAGTTTTGATGGAGCTTCTAGTTTGCCTGGCCTTCGACAGGATTCAGCACCGACATGATTCTGTTCAGGTCGTCTACGCTGGCGAACTCGATACTTACCTTGCCCTTACGGGCACCCAAAGTGATCTTGACGTTCGTGTCGAGACGGTCCGACAGTGAACTCGCCAGGTAATCGAGACGCTCGTGCCGAGCCCCCACCTTAGGTTTCGACTCCTTGGCGGACCGGCGAATGCCATCCGAGAGTGCCACCACTTCTTCCGTGGCCCTCACCGACATGCCCTCAGCGACGATCTTCTGGGCGAGCTTCTCCATCTCGGCCGGATCGTTCAGTCCAAGCAATGCGCGCGCGTGGCCGGCGGACAGTACACCCGCAGCGAGGCGTCGTTGGACGAGCGGGGGCAGCTTCATCAAACGAAGCGTGTTGGAAATCTGCGGCCGCGACCGCCCAATCCGCTCCGCGAGCTCTTCGTGCGAGCACTCAAAGTCGTCCAGCAGCTGCTGGTAGGCCGCTGCTTCTTCCAGGGGATTCAGCTGGCTGCGGTGGAGGTTCTCAAGCAGCGCGTCGCGCAGGAGATCTACATCCTGCGTAGACCGGATGATGGCGGGAACTGTGGAGAGACCGGCTTCCCGGCTGGCCCGCCACCGCCGTTCACCCATAACGAGTTCGTACGGATGTTCTGCCTCACCTTCGGCAGAAGGGCGAACCACAATGGGCTGCAGTACACCGATTTCGCGGATGGAGTGCACCAGCTCAGACATGTCATCTTCATCGAAGACGCTTCGCGGCTGCTTCCGGTTCGGATGAATGGAGTCAATCGGCAGCTCGGCAAAGCGAGCACCCGGCACCTCCATCAACGTTTCACGTGAAACATCGTCATCGGCGGCGCCTGCTTCGGGGCCGGCCTCCGGCTCCAGCACAACCACGGACTCTTCCTGGGCCGGGGCTGACGGAGCTGACTCAGAAGTCTCTGCTGCTGTCCTGGCATCGCTTTTGGCGGCCTTCGGCGCCGTCTTACGTGTATTTGTCCTACCGGTGGTCTTCGAAGCCTCTACGGGGGCCTTCGCCGCCACTGACGGTTCTGTACCGGCTTCGTCCGGCTCTGGAACAGCGTTGTCCGGTGCCTTCGCGGCCCGTGAGGACGCCGTGCGGGCAGCTGGCTTCTTCTTCGCCGGTGCACGCAAAGCTTCCTTGTTGATTCCTGCACCCCGTCGGGGTCCGGTGCTGCGTCCGGGACCGGTTTCATCACTGACAGACGTAAAGAACAGGTCAACGGGCCGGCCCGCGCGTGCAGGCTGTCCCGCTTCAGTTGCTTCGACCGGCTCTGCGGTACTGGGGATCAACGCACCCAGACCACGGCCCAAACCACGACGCTTTTCGGTCATGGGTAAGTCCTTCCCTTATGCACACAGCAAGCGGCATGGATTGATTGTGAAAGTATTCTACGGTTCACCGTCGCGAACGCCCGGTATCCCGGAGGGAGTGTCTAGACCGAACGCTGGGCGATTTCCGCGGCAGCTTCCAGATAGGACAGCGCGCCGGTCGAGGAGGGGTCGTACGTCATGACTGTCTGCTGGTAGCTCGGGGCTTCGGAGATACGCACTGAGCGCGGAACCACGGCCGACAGGACCTGCTGGGGGAAGTGCTCGCGAACTTCAGCGGCTACCTGGGCGGCCAGGTTGGTGCGGCCGTCGTACATGGTCAGCAGGATGGTCGAGACCACCAAATCCGCGTTCAGGTGCTTTTGGATCATCTCGATGTTCTTCAGCAGCTGGCTCAGGCCCTCCAGTGCGTAGTACTCGCACTGGATGGGGATGAGGACCTCCCGGGCGGCCACGAAAGCGTTCACGGTCAGCAGGCCGAGGCTCGGCGGGCAGTCAATGAAGATGTAATCCAGGCGTTCCTCACCGGCGGCCTTACGCTCGGCGGCGTACACGTCAATGGCCCTGCGAAGGCGCTGCTCACGCGCCACCAGGGAAACCAGTTCAATCTCGGCTCCGGCGAGATGAATGGTCGCCGGGGCGCAGATCAGGTTCTTGATGTCGGGGCACTGCGCCACCACGTTGCCGAGCGGCAGATCATCGATCAGGACGTCGTAGATGCTTTCTACATCCGCCCGGTGATCGATTCCGAGAGCAGTGGAGGCGTTACCCTGCGGATCGATGTCTATGACCATCACGTTCAGCCCAGCCGTGGCGAGGGCGGCGGCAATGTTGACCGTGGTAGTCGTCTTGCCCACGCCGCCCTTCTGGTTGCTCACCGTCATGATCCGGGTCTCGGCCGGACGCGGCAGCACGCGACCCATCAGCTTCTCGCGCCGGCGGGTCTCACTGGCAAGCTCACGGGCCAGGGGTGTGCTTTCGTCCATCAGGTCCATAACGTCTACCGACTCGGACGGGAGGACCGCCTGGCCGGTTACACCACCTTCGCTGGTCTCGGAATCAGGCACATCGCGTGCGCCGGCAGACTGTGTTGCAACAGCATGTCCTGTTTCACGTGAAACAGGCAAGTGGGAGGATGACTCCCCAACCTCTTCCGGTTGTGACCTTGAAAAAGGCGATGAGAAGGCAGAGCCGAGCGCGGCAAAGGGGGGAATTCGTTTTGCGGCAGAATCGCGCACACTCACCGGGACATGCTCACTTTCACAACATAAGGCATTACTGCCACTAGCCTATCGGCTGGCCCGCCAAATACCGGGATCGGTACGGGTGTGTGCACAGCGGATGACCGCTGCGCTGTACTAAACCACAATCCGCACGACTGTGGTGTGCTCCTCGAGAACGTCCTCCCCGGCAGTCACTACCGTGGTTTCCTTGCCTCCGAGCTTGCGGATCTGCTTCGCCGCTTTCTCAATCTCCTCCGCTGCGCTGCGTCCCTTGATCGCAAGGACCTCACCGGATCCTCCCAGCAGCGGAATGGTCAGGCCTGCCAGGCCCGAAAGCGCCGATACTGCGCGGGCGGTAACGACGTCGACGTCCACCTTCCCCACAACCTGTTCTGCGCGCCCGCGGATCACCGTCACGTTCTCAAGGCCGAGATCCGCAACGACCTCGTTGAGCCAGGTTACCCGCCGCTCCAGCGGTTCCATGAGGGTCATTGAGAGATCGGGACGGCCAATGGCCAGGCACAGGCCGGGCAGCCCGGCGCCGGACCCGACATCGGCAACCTTGCTCTCCTGCGGAATCAGGTCAGCGACAACAGCGCAATTGAGCACGTGGCGGCTCCACAGCCGGGGAACTTCACGCGGGCCAAGCAGTCCACGCTCCATCCCCGATGTAGCAAGATGCTCAACATAACGCTCTGCCATGGGCAGGCGGGCACCAAAAACCTGAACCGCCGCCGAATGCTCGGCAGGCGTTATCTCAACCACGTACAAACAATCCTTGTCTCAACTGGGTCTTGGCAGATTCCGGAACCGGCTGCGCTAAGCGTCCGGCAGGGACACCACGATGTGCCGGCCCGCGCCTTCACCCTCGGACTCGCTGACGAGTCCCAGCTCCGCTACGGCGTCGTGCACGATCTTGCGCTCGTAGGCGCTCATCGGCGCCAGGGCGATGTCCTTGCCCGAGGTCTTGGCACGGGAGACGGCGTCCTCAGCAATACGGTGCAGTTCTTCGCTGCGCTCCCTGCGGTAGCCGGAGATATCCAGCACCAGCCGGGAGCGGCTGTCCGTGGCAGTGAGCACCGACAGCCGGGTCAGCTCCTGAAGAGCCTCCAGGACCTCTCCGTCATGTCCTACGAGGGACTGGAGACCGGAGTCGTCCCCCTCTTCGGAAACGACGGAAATGTAGGTGCGGCCGCTGCGGACCTCGATGTCGATATCACCATCGATGTCGGCAATGTCGAGGAGTTCCTCGAGGTAGTCCGCAGCGACGTCGCCTTCTTCTTCCAGGCGGTTCACAGCGCCGTTCCCGGCAGGCTCAGACAGTTCTTCCACGGTCTCGTCGACGTGCTCAGTGCTCATCTTTTCTTCCTGTTCTTGCGCTGGGGCTGCTGGCGCTGGCCCTTGGCGGGGACGGGTACTTCTTCAGCCGGCTCGGCCTTCTTCTCGCCCAGCAGCGGGACCATGGGCAGGCCCTTGCGCGCACGACGCTCGGCCAGCGCCTTGGCGGCGGGGGAACCGGGAGTCGGCATGCGGCGGATCACGAAGAACTGCTGTGCCATGGTCCACAGGTTGGTGGTGGTCCAGTAGATAAGGACACCGATGGGGAAGTTGATACCGCCAACGCCGAACACCAGCGGCAGTACGTAAAGCATCATCTTCTGCTGGCGCATGAACGGGCTCTGCAGCGCTTCTTCAGACATGTTCTTGGACATGATCTGCTTCTGCGTAATGAACTGCGAGGCCGTCATGGCCACGATCATGATGATCGACAGAACGATCACCGAGGTGTGGCCCTCGGTACCGAATCCGTGCAGCAGGGAAGAGGAGAGCGGTGCGCCAAGGATGGTCGCTTCATCGAACTGAACGACGGCGTCGTGGCTCAGTGCGCCAATTCCCTCGCCGCCGGAGCTGGCGTTGGAAACACCGTTCAGCACCTGGAACAGGGCAAAGAAGAACGGCATCTGGATGAGCATCGGCAGGCAGGCCGCGAAGGGGTTGGTGCCGTGCTTCTTGTACAGGGCCATCTGCTCCTGCGTCATGGCCTGGCGCGAGAGCTGGTCGGTCTTGCCCTTGTACTTCTGCTGCAGCTTGCGCAGGTCAGGCTGCAGCGACTGCATCCCGCGCTGGGCCTTGATCTGCTTGACGAAGACCGGGATCAGGGCGGCCCGGATGACGATAACCAGGCCAATGATGGAAAGGGTCCAGGTCCAGCCCGAGGCGGCGTCCATCCCGAGGAATACAAATCCCTCGTGGAAGATCCACATGATCCATGACACCACCCACTTGAATGGAAACATGATCGTGTCGAAGAAACCCATTTACACTCCTCAAGCCGCCGAGCGGCTGTCTTCGTCTGCCGGAATCACGGGATGATTCAGCACAATAATCTTGGGGACTGACTCCTGGGGCCAGCTCCGGCGGCCAGCAGGCACATGGTCGACTCCGCCGTCGTTCCAGGGATGGCAGCGAACCAGCCTCCGCGCGGCCAGCCAGGTCCCCTTTACCGCACCGTGCACGGTTACGGCCTCAAGGGCGTACGCCGAGCAGGATGGGAAGAACCTGCACACCGGCCCGTAGAGCGGGGAGACTACCTTGCGGTAGGCGATGAGGAAACCAATTAGGAGGTTTCTCGGCAGGTGCCAGAAAAAGAGCAGGACGGCCCGGAAAAAGGCAGCAACAACAGAGGCCTTCGCCGGATCACTTCCGGTGCGGCCCATGTTCTGCCCCTCCCTCATCTGTGTGGATCTTGCCGGGAAAGCTTGTTTAAACATGCAGAGAGGGCGCCCGCATAATCGGCGCTGATCTGCGCCCACGACGCTGACGCCGCCGGCGGCAGCGCTCTGACGACGATGTCCAACCCGGTGGGGTTTTCTGCCAGGCTCTGCGCTGCTGCTTCTCTCAGTCTTCTCTTAACGAGGTTGCGTGTCACGGCGTTCCCAACGGCCTTCGACACAATGAACCCGACGCGCGTGGGCGCGGCCGGGTTTGGCACTGCATATAAGACTACGTTCCGGCGCCCGCTTCGGGCACCGGAACGTACGGTATGGGAAAAATCCGCCGACGACCGTACCCGGTTCCTCGCGGCCAGCATTCAGGACGCCAGGGTGGTGGGACTGAGCTGCTGCTGCAGCATCGGCAAACCTAAGGCTGTTCTACGCCGACAGTTCGGTGCGGCCCTTGGAACGGCGTGCGGAAAGGATGGCACGGCCGGCACGGGTACGCATGCGAAGGCGGAAGCCGTGCTTCTTGGCACGACGGCGGTTATTCGGCTGAAAAGTCCGCTTGCTCACGGTGGTTACTCCAAGACAATATGCGCTGCGCCTGCTGCATCAAGGGGAAAGCACAAGCGGCGCTAAGTTTTCATGTGACTGACTACGCTCAACCCGGACCTGGACCCTGATTCCCAGAACCCTGATGGGCATGAATGAGTGCAGATAGCAGACACAAAGGACTACTCAACGTTAGGTGAGTCCCCGAATCCAGTCAAACCGGAGATCCACGGGGCTGTGGGCCTGCGGCCGTCAACACCTGTGGACAAGTGCCGCGGACGGCGTCCGGACGTGACATTGTGAGGGACATCCCAAGTCGCGCGGGGCCGCAGGAATCCAGCTACCGGCTGGGGAAATCTTGATCTAGGCTTGGCGCGGGGCGTTTTATCCACCGCTGTGTATAACTCTGTGGATGAGCCCTCCGGAATCCAGGCCTGGATCCCGGTTTCTTAGACCGCCCAAGCGGGCGTCACGAGAGGTTTTTGTGGGTACGGACGAAATCAACGATGTCGGCAGCTCCTGGCGGAAGGTCATCCGGACGCTGGAGTCCGATGACAGGGTCTCGCCCCGGCAGCGCGGATTCGTGGTCCTGGCCCAGGCGCAGGGCCTCATCGGTACCACTCTGCTGGTGGCTGTTCCCAATGAACTCACCCGCGAAGTCCTCCAGACCCAGCTGAAGAACATCCTCGACGAGGTCCTCAAGACCGTTTTCCAGGCCGACATCCAGTGCGCCTTTGTGATCGACGCCGACCTGACCCCCGTTGTACAGGCTGAACCGGAACCGGAACCGGAGGAACCCGCCCCCTCTCCAGTGCCCTCAGGCGAAAGCGCGCCGTCTCCCACTCCGCCGAGCACGTCACAGGAGTTCGGCCGGCTGAACCCCAAGTACGTTTTTGAGACCTTCGTCATCGGATCTTCCAACCGGTTCGCCCATGCCGCCGCAGTCGCCGTGGCCGAGGCTCCTGCCAAGGCCTACAACCCGCTCTTCATCTATGGCGACTCGGGACTGGGCAAGACCCACCTGCTTCACGCGATCGGGCACTATGCCCGTCATCTCTATACGGGCATCCGCGTCCGGTACGTGAACTCCGAGGAATTCACCAACGACTTCATCAACTCGATCCGGTACGACGAAGGCGCCAGCTTCAAGCAGCTCTACCGCAACGTAGACATTCTGCTGATTGATGACATCCAGTTCCTGGCCAACAAGGATGCGACCCAGGAAGAGTTCTTCCATACCTTCAATGCGCTGCACAACCACAACAAGCAGGTGGTCATCACGTCCGACCTGCCGCCCAAGCAGCTTTCGGGCTTCGAGGAACGCATGCGTTCCCGTTTTGAATGGGGCCTGCTGACGGACGTCCAGCCTCCGGAACTCGAAACCCGCATCGCCATTCTCCGCAAGAAGGCGATTGGAGACTCACTCAGCGCCCCGGACGATGTCCTGGAATACATCGCCTCCAAGATCTCCACCAATATCCGTGAACTCGAAGGCGCGCTCATCCGGGTAACCGCCTTCGCCAGCCTCAACCGCCAGCAGGTGGATGTAGGGCTGGCCGAGATTGTCCTCAAGGACCTCATTACCGACGACGGGGCCCAGGAGATCACAGCGGCTTCCATCCTGGGGCAGACGGCAGCCTACTTCCAGATCAGCCTCGAGGAGCTGTGCAGCAAATCCCGCACACGGACGCTGGTCACGGCCCGGCAGATCGCCATGTACCTCTGCCGGGAACTGACGGACATGTCCCTGCCGAAGATCGGCCAGGAACTCGGCGGCCGTGACCACACCACCGTTATCCACGCCGACCGGAAGATCCGCGAGCTTATGGCAGAACGCCGCGCGATCTACAACCAGGTCACCGAACTGACGAACCGGATCAAGCAGCAGCAGCGGGAAGCCTAGAAAATCCGCGCCAGTGCAGGGATGTAAGGGCCCCGAAGGGGCTCGAAATTAACAGATGTGGACAAGGGTGTGGATAACTCGGTGGACAACCCGGCTCAGCGTGCACTTCCCTGTGGATACGCGGAACGACAAAAAAGTTCCCAACACCCCGCCGCAGCGCGTAGGCTAACCATCCACAAGTTATCAACAGGCTTAAAACGCAGATCCGGGCCGCTGGGGCGAGTTGTCCACAGTATCCACAGGAGTTATTAACACTACGAATCTTAAGAATTTGGGTTCCACCAAATAACATCTGACCTTCTGCGCCAAACATCCGACCTTCCTTCCAGGAGAAAATCAGGGACGGCTCCGGGGGTGTCAGGGGTGTTAGGCAAACGCACAAAGCTTCGCCCGGTAGGTTCCCCGTGCAGGAAAAACCATGCTGGCGGTAAGCTGGCACAGAGTATTGTTGTGAGTCCCAGGCGGACAGCCCGGGCGGCACTGCCGCACGATTTGCTCCCTCACGTGTTCATGAAAGTTCAGTAGTACTGATAAGTACGTTGTGAAAGGCGGCACCCTGCAGTGAAGTTCAGAGTTGAGCGGGATGTCCTGGCCGAGGCGGTTACGTGGACAGCACGGTCCCTCTCCCCCCGCCCGCCGGTTCCAGTGCTTTCGGGCCTGCTGATCAAGGCCGAGTCAGGGTCGCTGAGCATCGCCAGCTTCGACTACGAGATTTCTGCCCGGCTTCAGATTCCCGCGGACATCTCCGAAGAAGGAACCATCCTCGTTTCCGGCCGGCTCCTGGCTGAGATCTGCCGCAGCCTGCCCTCCGCACCGGTGGACGTGGAAACCGATGGCTCCAAGGTCACACTGACCTGCCGGAACAGCCGCTTCAACCTCGCCACCATGCCGGTTTCCGAGTACCCCGAACTTCCAGCTCTTCCGGACGTCAGCGGCGTTGTTGACGGTGATGCCTTCGCCCAGGCCGTTTCCCAGGTGATCATCGCCGCGAGCCGTGACGATACCCTTCCGATCCTCACCGGTGTCCGCATGGAGATCGAAGACGATCTCATTACGTTCCTCGCCACCGACCGCTACCGGCTGGCGCTGCGGGAACTCCAGTGGAAGCCGGCTACCCCTGGAATTTCGACTTCCGCACTCGTCAAGGCAAAGACCCTGAACGAAGTGGCCAAGACCCTTGGCAGCGGCGGAGACCTGAACATTGCCCTGTCCGGCGACAGCGAACTGATCGGCTTCGAGAGCGGCGGCCGGCGGACGACGTCGCTGCTGGTGGACGGGGACTACCCCAAGATCCGTTCGCTTTTCCCCGAGAACACGCCGATTCATGCCACCGTGGAAACCCATGCGCTGGTGGAAGCTGTCCGGCGCGTATCACTTGTCGCCGAACGGAACACTCCTGTCCGGCTGGCCTTTACCGACGGCCAGGTGACCCTCGACGCCGGCACCGGTGAGGATGCGCAGGCCTCGGAAGCCCTCGAAGCTTCGCTGGTAGGCGACGAAATTACCGTTGCCTTCAACCCGCACTACCTCAGTGAAGGCCTCGGCGCCTTCCCGAGCAAGTATGTGCGCTTCTCTTTCACCACCCCGCCGAAGCCCGCTGTGATCTCCGCACAGGAAGAGCTCACCGGTGACGACCAGGAAGATTACCGGTACCTGCTGATGCCGGTCCGGCTGCCTAACCAGTAAGGCTTTCACCCGCGTTTCGAGAGCCTTTCCAGTCCATTCCGGTGGACCTGAACAGGAAGGAACCGAAATGCACATTGGCCTGATTGGACTGGGAAAGATGGGCCTGCCCATGCGGGAGCGCCTGCGGTCCAAAGGCATCCAGGTATCCGGCTTCGACCGGAATCCGGTGCTTTCAGACGCGGGTTCACTCACAGAACTGGCGGCACTGCTGACGGTTCCCCGGATTGTGTGGGTCATGGTTCCGAGCGGCAGCGCAACGTCGGCTGTGATTGCGGATCTTGCCGAGGTCCTCGGCGAGGGAGACCTCGTGATCGAAGGCGGCAACTCGCGCTACACCGATGACCGGGAACACGCCGAACGCCTTGCGGCGAAAGGGATCCGGTATCTGGACTGCGGTGTCTCGGGCGGAGTCTGGGGCCGGGAAAACGGCTACGGGCTAATGGTCGGCGGAGACGGAGCCGATGTCACCGAAGCAATGCCGGTCTTTGACGCGCTGCGCCCGGAGGGGGAACGCGCCGACGGGTTCGTTCATGCCGGCGCCATCGGTGCCGGCCATTACGCCAAAATGGTGCACAACGGAATCGAATACGGGCTCATGCAGGCCTATGCCGAGGGCTACGAGCTCCTCGAATCCCAGGAAATCATCGGCGACGTAGCCGGGATACTCCGTGCCTGGCAGAGCGGAACAGTCATCCGCTCCTGGCTGCTGGAACTCGCGGTCAGGGCGGTCAGGGACGATCCGGGGCTGAGCCGGGTGGCCGGATTCGTGGAGGACTCGGGCGAGGGCCGCTGGAGCGTGGAGGAAGCCCTGGCCGCCGAAGTTCCGGCTCCGGTGATTTCGGCAGCAGTTTTCGCCCGTTTCACGTCCCGGCAGGAAGAATCGTCGGCCATGAAACTGGTGGCGGCGCTGCGGGGACAGTTCGGAGGCCACGCGGTGCGTCAGGCAACCGGTTCGGAGGCCCCTGCCGGGCGGCCGCAGTCGCAGGCCGAGCAGGCGATGGGTGAAACAGGGGCTCCGGAGTGAGCGGCGGTAGGCTGGATGGGAAAGGCTGCCGGCGCTCGGCCCGCAGCACATGCACGGAGAGGAAGGCAGGCCCAGGTGGAGCAGCGTGTACGTTGATTACCTTTCCCTGACCGGTTTTCGAAGCTACAGCCAGCTGGACCTCAGCCTGACCCCGGGCGTCAGCGTTTTTGTCGGCCCCAACGGCACCGGCAAGACCAACATCGTTGAATCCATCGGCTATCTGGCTTCGCTCTCTTCCCACCGCGTCAGTTCCGATGCCCCGCTGGTGGCCTTCGATGCCGAGCAGGCCCTGGTGCGTGCCCGCATCGTCCGTGGCTCCCAGGCCACGGCACTGGAAGTGGAGATCAATCCGGGAAGAGCCAACCGTGCCCGGATCAACCGGGCCAACCCGGTCCGTGCCCGGGACATCTTGGGCATCTGCCGCACCGTGCTTTTCGCCCCTGAGGACCTTGCCCTGGTCAAAGGCGATCCGTCCGCGCGCCGCCGGTTCCTGGATGACCTGATCGTGTCCTTGGTTCCGCGGCACGCTGCCACCCGCGCGGACTACGAACGTGTTCTGAAACAGCGCAACGCCCTCCTGAAGTCCGCCCGCGTCAGCGGCCGGTTTACCTCCGCCCACGAGGCGACACTTGAGGTCTGGGACCATCACATGGCCGAGGCAGGAGCGCAGCTGGTTGCCGCCCGCCTGCAGGCACTGGACCGGCTGAGCCCGCACCTCCAGGGCGCCTACCGGGACCTCACCGACGGTTCCAAGGAAGCCCGCGGCCTTTACCGCTCCACACTGCTTGGGGACGTGGACGACGACGGCGCCTCCCCGGCGGGCGCGGATCCTGCCGAGCTGCTGGGGCTGACTCAGGAAGAACTGCGCGAACGGTTCCTGCAGGCCTTCGCCGCGAACCGGAAGCACGAAATCGACCGCGGAGTTTCGCTGGTAGGTCCGCACCGCGACGACGTCGAACTCTCGCTTGGCAAGGCACCGGCGAAGGGATATGCGTCCCACGGTGAGACCTGGTCGCTTGCACTGGCGATGCGCCTGGCCTCCTACTACCTGTTCCGGGAGGATGATCCGGAACCCGGATCAGGTCCCATCCTGATCCTGGATGATGTCTTTGCCGAACTCGATTCGGGACGCCGCGGACGGCTTGCTTCGATCGTGGCCGGAGCCGAGCAGGTACTGGTTACCGCAGCAGTGGGCGAGGACATTCCAGATGCCCTTGCCGGAGAACAGATACCGGTGGTTCCTGGAGGAATCCGTGCAGCCGCCGGCTGAGTCCCCGGGTCCGGAACTCCCCGGCCCCGAAGCAAATGATCTCCCCGATGCCGCCCAGGAGCAGCTGAACCGGATGCGCCAGGCAGCGCAGGCCCGCGGGAACCAGCGGGTACCGGCCGGCAGGCGGAAACAGGCCCGCAAGTCCGCGCCGTTCATTCCGGGGGAGTACACGGGACGTGACCCCCAGGGCCTGGGCAAGGTGTTCAGCCGCTTCGTTAACGAACGGGGCTGGAATTCGCCGGTAGCCGTGGGATCCGTCATTTCACGCTGGGAAGAACTGGTAGGCCCGGACGTCAGCGCACACTGCAAACCCGAGTCTTTCTCCGACAGCACGGTCCAGGTCCGCTGCGACTCCACCGCCTGGGCCACCCAGCTGCGCCTGCTGCGCTCGGCACTGATAGAGCGCTTCGACGCAGAACTTGGTCCCGGCGTCGTCACCCGAATCGAAGTTATTGGACCGGCGGCGCCAAACTGGCGCAAGGGCCTGCGCAGCGTCAAGGGGCGCGGCCCGCGGGACACCTACGGGTAGCTGACCGTGGGACGGGTGCGAAAAAAGTTGTTGAAAAAACACTGTTTTTGTGCTCGCGTTCACACGCCCTCCGTGCGGGTTTGCGGGCTGCAAACCCTGCAGGACGTATCCGGAGCCGTGGAAGTGCTTAAAAACCGCTCATAACCCGCTTTAGTGGCCGCTGGAGGGGTGTTTTGGCCAGCAAAGGTCCCCTTAGCACGGTAGAATTGGTAATAGAGGCGCCCTGTCCGCTGCAGGAGGGGTGCCAAATTCTGACCGACACAAGAGGAGTCGACAGCACCTGTGGCTAACGACAATGAGCTTGGCAACGAGCTAGACAACACGGAGCCCGTCCCCCAGGAAGACAGCGAGGCCCTGGCGCCGCACGAATACGGTGCCAACGAGATCACTGTCCTCGAAGGCCTGGAAGCTGTCCGCAAGCGCCCGGGTATGTACATCGGTTCCACCGGTCCCCGCGGTTTGCACCACCTGGTGTACGAAGTGGTGGACAACTCGGTTGACGAAGCACTCGCCGGATATTGTGACCGCATCGATGTGACGCTCCAGGCCGACGGCGGTGTCCGGGTCTCTGACAACGGCCGCGGCATCCCCGTGGACATGCACCCGACGGAAAACATGCCGACGGTCCAGGTTGTCATGACCATCCTGCATGCCGGCGGAAAGTTCGGCGGCGGCGGATATGCCGTCTCCGGCGGCCTGCACGGCGTCGGCATCTCCGTGGTCAACGCCCTCTCTGCCCGCGTCGAAACCGAGGTCAAGCGCCAGGGCTTCGTCTGGCACCAGTCCTTCGAGAACGGCGGCCACCCGGTGGGCAGCCTCCGCAAGGGTGAGGAAACGGAAGAAACCGGCACCACCCAGACGTTCTACCCGGACCCGGAAATCTTCGAAACCACCGAGTTCGACTTCGAGACCCTCCGTGCCCGATTCCAGCAGATGGCGTTCCTGAACAAGGGCCTGCGCATTGTCCTGACAGACGAGCGCGCTCTGGATGAGACTGCGGAGGAGATCGCTGACGACGCCACCGAGGACGACGACGCTCCCAAGCACCGCACCGTTGACTACATGTACGCCAACGGCCTGCTGGACTACGTCCACCACCTGAACAGCTCCAAAAAGGTGGAGGTCATCCACGACGACATCATTGCCTTCGAAACCGAAGACAATGACAAGAAGATGGCCGTGGAAATGGCCCTGCAGTGGACCACCGCGTACTCCGAGAGCGTCCACACCTACGCGAACACGATCAACACGCATGAAGGCGGCACGCACGAAGAAGGCTTCCGTGCAGCCATGACCTCGCTGATCAACCGGTACGCGCGCGAGAAGAACATCATCAAGGAAAAGGACGACAACCTCACGGGCGACGACATCCGTGAGGGCCTCACGGCCGTCATTTCCGTGAAGATCGCCGAACCGCAGTTCGAAGGCCAGACGAAGACCAAACTCGGCAACTCCGAGGTCAAGGGCTTCGTCCAGCGCGTCGTGACCGACCAGCTTGGTGACTGGCTCGAACGCAATCCCGGCCCGGCCCGCGACGTCATCCGCAAGTCCATCCAGGCCTCCCAGGCACGGCTCGCCGCCCGCAAGGCCCGCGAATCCACCCGGCGCAAGGGCCTGCTGGAATCCGGCGGCATGCCCGGCAAGCTGAAGGACTGCTCCTCCAAGGATCCCTCCAAGTCCGAAATCTACATTGTGGAGGGTGACTCGGCCGGCGGTTCCGCCGTGCGCGGCCGCAACCCGGAAACCCAGGCCATCCTGCCGCTGCGCGGCAAGATCCTGAACGTGGAGCGTGCCCGGCTGGACCGTGCCCTGTCCAACGCCGAAGTGCAGTCCATGATCACGGCCTTCGGCGCCGGTATCGGCGAGGACTTCGACGTGGAGAAGGCCCGGTACCACAAGATCGTGCTCATGGCAGATGCCGACGTCGACGGCCAGCACATCACCACGCTGCTGCTGACGCTGCTCTTCCGCTACATGCGTCCGCTGATCGAGCAGGGTTACGTGTACCTGGCGCAGCCCCCGCTCTACCGCATCAAGTGGTCCAACCACCCGCACGACTACGTCTACAGCGACCGTGAACGCGACGAAGTGGTAGCCCGCGGACTGGCGAACAACCAGCGCCTGCCCAAGGACAACGGCATCCAGCGCTACAAGGGCCTGGGCGAGATGGACTACACCGAGCTCTGGGACACCACCATGGACCCCGACCACCGCACACTGCTGCAGGTCACCATGGACGACGCCGCTTCCGCGGACCAGGTCTTCTCGGTACTCATGGGTGAGGACGTTGAATCCCGCCGCAACTTCATCCAGCAGAACGCCAAGGACGTCCGGTTCCTGGACATCTAGTGCCGCAGCTACCCGGACTTTTCAAGAACTTAGAACGGAACACAACCAATGAGTGATGAGACCCCGGAGGTCCCCGGCGGCGAACTCGAACCCGTCAGCGGGAACGTCCTCTCCGACCGCGTGGAGCAGATCGATCTGCAGACCGAAATGCAGCGCTCCTACCTGGACTACGCCATGGCGGTCATCGTCGGACGCGCCCTGCCGGACGTGCGTGACGGCCTGAAGCCTGTGCACCGCCGCGTGATCTACGCGATGTACGACGGCGGCTACCGCCCCGACCGGTCCTTCAACAAGTGCGCCCGCGTGGTCGGCGAAGTCATGGGCCAGTACCACCCGCACGGCGACTCGGCGATCTACGACGCCCTGGTCCGCCTGATCCAGGACTGGGTCATGCGCGCGCCGCTGGCCCTGGGACAGGGCAACTTCGGCTCACCGGGCAACGACGGCGCTGCGGCACCGCGTTACACCGAGACGAAGATGGCCCCGCTGGCCATGGAAATGGTCCGCGACATCGACGAGGAAACCGTCGATTTCATGGACAACTACGACGGCCGAAACCAGGAACCGACCATCCTGCCGGCACGGTTCCCGAACCTGCTGGTGAACGGTTCCTCAGGCATCGCCGTCGGCATGGCCACCAACATCCCCCCGCACAACCTGCGCGAAGTCGCCGACGGCGTGCAGTGGTACCTGGAGCACCCGGAGGCTTCCAACGAGGAGCTGCTCGAGGAGCTGATCAAGCGGGTCAAGGGTCCTGACTTCCCCACCGGCGCCACCATCCTGGGCCACAAGGGCATTGAGGACGCTTACCGCACCGGCCGCGGCTCCATCACCATGCGCGCCGTGGTCAACGTGGAGGAAATCCAGAACCGCACCTGCCTGGTCGTTACCGAGCTGCCCTATATGGCCAACCCGGACAATCTGGCCATCAAGATCGCCGAACTGGTCAAGGACGGCAAAATCACCGGCATCGCCGACATGCGCGATGAAACCTCCGGCCGCACCGGCCAGCGCCTGGTGATCGTGCTCAAGCGCGACGCCGTCGCGAAGGTGGTGCTGAACAACCTCTACAAGCACACCCAGCTGCAGGACAATTTCGGCGCCAACATGCTGGCAATTGTCGACGGCGTGCCGCGTACCCTGAGCCTGGACGCCTTCATCCGCCACTGGGTCACCCACCAGCTCGAGGTCATCGTCCGGCGTACCCGCTACCGGCTGCGCAAGGCCGAGGAAGTCGCACACATCCTGCGCGGCCTGCTCAAGGCACTGGACGCACTGGATGAGGTCATCGCCCTGATCCGCCGGTCCAGCACCGTGGATGAAGCCCGCACCGGCCTGATGCAGCTGCTGGACATCGACGAACTGCAGTCCCAGGCCATCCTGGACATGCAGCTGCGCCGCCTGGCTGCCCTGGAACGGCAGAAGATCCAGGATCAGCACGCCAAGCTGGAAATCGAGATCGCCGAATACAACGCCATCCTGGCCTCCGAGGAGCGCCAGCGCGGCATTGTCAGCGAAGAGCTGGCCGAGATCGTGGACAAGCACGGGGACGAGCGCCGCACCAAGGTCCTGATGGGCTACGACGGCGACATGAGCATGGAAGACCTGATCCCCGAAGAGGAAATGGTCGTCACCATCACCCGGGGCGGCTACGTCAAGCGCACCCGCAGCGACAACTACCGGGCACAGCACCGCGGCGGCAAGGGCATCCGCGGAGCACAGCTGCGCGGAGACGACGTCGTGGAACACTTCTTCGTGACCACCACGCACCACTGGCTGCTGTTCTTCACGAACCTGGGCCGCGTCTACCGTGCCAAGGCCTACGAACTGGCCGAAGGCGGGCGCGACGCAAAGGGCCAGCACGTAGCGAACCTCCTGGCCTTCCAGCCCGGAGAACACATTGCCCAGGTCCTGGACCTGCCCGACTACGAGGCTGCTCCGTACCTGGTGCTTGCCACCAAGCGCGGCCTGGTCAAGAAGACGCAGCTGCAGGACTACGACACCAACCGCTCTGCAGGCGTGATCGCGATCAACCTGCGCGAAGGCGACGAAGTGGTCTCAGCCCAGCTGGTCAGCGAAACCGATGACCTGATGCTGGTTTCCCGCAAGGGCCAGTCTCTGAGGTTCACCGCCACCGACGAGGCACTGCGTCCCATGGGCCGCGCCACCTCGGGCGTGACGGGCATGAAGTTCCGCGAGGATGACGAGCTGCTTGCAGCCGACGTCGTCACCGAAGATTCCTATGTGTTCATCGTCACTGAGGGCGGCTATGCCAAGCGCACCAGCGTTGATGAATACCGGGTCCAGGGACGCGGCGGACTGGGCATCAAGGTGGGCAAGTACAACGAGGACCGCGGCCACCTGGTGGGCGCAATGGTCGTCCAGGAAGAGGACGAAGTCCTGGTGGTCATGCAGGGCGGCAAGGTTGTGCGCTCCGCGGTCTCCGGCGTCCCCGCCAAGGGCCGCGACACCATGGGCGTCATTTTCGCCAAGCCGGACAAGAACGACCGCATTATTGCGGTGGCCCGGAACTCCGAGCGTGACCTCGCCGTGGATACGGACGAGGACGAGGCAGCTGCCGACGGCGAGTCTGTGGAGGTATCTGTGGATGAAGTACCGTTGTCTACAGACGAAACGGCTGGGCGCGACGCGCAGTCTGCTGAAGATGGAGGTAGCGAGTGAGCTCGACCAACTCTAACGCCAGGTCCGGCGGCGGTCCGCGGGTGAAAACCCCGGCACGGCCCGCCCAGCGGCCTGGGACGGGTCAGAGCGCGCCAGGCAGCAACCGGCAGCCGCTGGTGAAGCCGGCACCCAAGGCGAAGGCCCGGAAGGCCCGCCTGCTGGTGAGCAAGATCGACCCCTGGTCGGTCCTGAAGATGTCCTTCCTGCTCTCTGTTGCCCTCGGAGTGGTCACGGTGGTGGCCGCGATCGTGCTGTGGACGGTCCTGGACCTCACCGGCATCTTCGACCGCGTCAACGACCTGCTGGGCGAAATTGCCGGCTCCGAGTCCGGTGGCTTCGACCTGCGTGAGTTTGCCTCGCTGGGACAGGTCGTCTCCTTCGCGACGATCATCGCCGTCGTCAACGTCCTGCTTCTGACCGCACTGTCGATGCTCTCGGCCGTGCTTTACAACATCGCCTCCACCCTGGTGGGCGGCATCGGCGTCACCCTCACCGACGACTAAGAACAGTTTCCTCCCGTCGCGGGCCTCTGGCCCGCGCCGGGAAAAGGAACCCGATTTGGGGAACTGGCCGGCGGTACGGTAGAGTCTTATCTCGGCCCGGTGAGGTATCGGGGCGTATAGCTCAGGCGGTTAGAGCGCTTCGCTGATAACGAAGAGGTCCCAGGTTCAAGTCCTGGTACGCCCACGGAAGACCATGAAAATGGTCGACCACAACGGCAAGGAGACACTGTGAAGAAGTTGTTTGCAATTGCAGCAGCCGCAGCAGCAGGAGTCTTCGCTTTCCGGAAATGGCAGGAAACCGCCGCGGAGAAATCCGTCTGGAAGGCCTCAACCGACAAGGTTGAGTAGCTCCACCAAGGAACGGCCGGTTTGACCACCCTCACAGGTGGGATATACTGGTGAAGTTCCAAATTCGGGGGCATGGCGCAATTGGTAGCGCACCTGCTTTGCAAGCAGGGGGTTCGGGGTTCGAGTCCCCGTGCCTCCACCGAAAAGAAAGTCCCGGCCACTGCGGCCGGGACTTTCTGCTTTAACGTCTGCCCGGGCTGCCGCTGCCGGACTCCGACGGCGACATAAAGAAGGCGCGACGGCGCGGGTGCCTCCGGGGCACGGACACAGGCCATAACCTCAGGGAATGACCTTTTTCCTCGCCGTCGTAGGCGTGCTGGGTGTCTCGGCGTCCGGACCCATCATGGCTGCCACTGCGGCGCCGGCCCTCGCCATCGCGTTCTGGCGCAACGCGCTGGGGGCGATCATCATGGGCGTCCCAGCCGGGCTGCGGGGGAAAGACCAGTTCCGCAGCCTGAACCGTACTGAACTGCGCTGGACGGCCCTGGCTTCCCTGGCCCTTGCCCTGCACTTTGCCTGTTTCATCACCGCCCTGCAGCTGACCTCCGTTGCAGTGGCAACCGCCCTTGTCTGCCTGCAGGCCGGATGGATCGCCCTTTTCGACGTCTTCCGCGGCAGGCGCGTAGCGGCGCAGACCCTCGCCGGGCTGGTGCTTGCCTTCGCGGGCGTACTGGTGATCACGGGATTCGACGTAGCGCTCTCCCCGGATGCTCTGCTGGGAGACGTCCTGGCGGTCGCCGGCGGGGCCCTGGCAGGCCTGTACACCATTGCAGGAGGCAAAGCCCGCAGAACCATGTCCACGGGGACCTACACCACGCTCTGCTACGGGTCCTGTGCCCTGATCCTGGCGCTCCTGTGCCTGGTTTTCCAGCAGCCGGTCATCGGGTTCCCGCCCGCTGCGTGGGCCGGCATCCTGGGAGTCACCGTCATGGCCCAGCTGCTGGGCCATACGGTCTTCAACCACCTGCTGGCGGTCATCAGCCCGCTGGTTGTCTCAATGATCATTCTTCTTGAAATCCCCGGCGCGGCCATCCTTGCTGCGGTCTTCCTCGGGGAGGAACTGCCGGGCGGAACATACGCCGGACTGGCAGTGATCCTCGTGGGGCTCGCCGTCGTACTCCTTGGCCAGGCCCGGAAGAAGGAGGCTGTGCCGCCGGCCTCCGGCGAGGATCCCCTGCCTCCGGCGCCTCCCGCGTTAGGCGGGGATGTTGAGCGATGAACCCGGGTGGGACCCAAGGACGCTGGGGTGTTAAAGACAAAGGGACCGGATGCCCTGCGGCATCCGGTCCCTGAGCGCTTATCCGGCGGTGTGCCGGAGCCGCTTACTTCTGCGGCTTGTCAGCCTTCGTGTCTGCGTGGGCGCCGCCGGACTTCGTAGCGGCTGCTTCCTGCGTCTTCTTCACGGCTTCGCCGGCCTTGTCGGATGCCTTGGCAGTGCTGGAAGCAGCGGCTTCCTTCACGTTCTGTGCGGCGTCCTTGGCCTTCTGTGCGGCAGTGGCTGCCGTGTCCTTGGCCTGCTCAACGGGGGTTTCCGCTGCCTTTGCGGCAGGCTTGGATTCAGCGGCAGGCTTGGCATCCGCAGCCGGGGCGGCAGTTGCTGCCGGAGCGGGAGCGGGGACCGGGACGGAAGGTTTCGGCTGGGCCGGGGCCGGCGTCTTCCAGGGATCCTCTACCGGACGCGAGGCACGCCAGGCAGCGACACCTGCCACCACTGCGGAGGCGATGATGCCGAAGATGAGCCAGCCCTTGCCGCCGTTCTTGCTCTTGCGGGCTTCCTTCGCAGCCTTGGCGGCGGCCTTCTGGGCCCGCTTCAGTGCCTTCTTGTTTCCGGTTGCCTTGGCAACAGCCGTCTGGACCGGAACGGCGGCGGTGCCCAGCTGGCGGGACACTGAATCCGCTGCATCCCCGATTCGGGTAGACAGGGTGGGGATGTAGCTGTCCACGACCTTGTCCTTGGCATGGGTCAGGGCAGGAGTCGCCTTGTCCAGAGTGGTCTGGATCTTCGGGGCAGCGTCGTCAACAACCTGGCTGATCCTGGGGCCGACTTTCTGCAGACCATCCTGGAGCCGCGGCGTCACAACAGCAACGCCCTGAGCGATCTCGTCTGCTGCGCGCTTGAGTCCGTCCTGGATCTTCGGAGAAGCGGTCTCGATTCCCTTTTCAATGCGGGGAACGGCCCATCCGACGGCGGCCTCTACTTTGGGGGTTGCCCAGTCACGCGCCGTTTCCACGCCTGCGGTGACATTCGCTTCGAAGTCACGGGCAATGCGGTCCTTCTTGTTCAAAACTACCTCCCAGGATAGTGACGGTTCAGCCTTAGCCTACGTGTAATGCCGGTTCTGTGCTATCAGAGGCCGCCCGGCCGCGGGATTTTCACTGTGCGCTGAACAGGGCGTTTTCCAGCCGCCTGTAAGGCCGCCGTGGAAGAATGAGCCTTATGACTGCTATTCCTACCGCAAAAGCAACCGTCCACACGACCAAGGGCGATATCCGGATCAACCTCTTTGGCAACCACGCGCCGAAGACGGTCCGGAACTTCGTCGGCCTGGCAACCGGAGAGATCGAATGGACTGATCCGGCCACCGGCGAGAAGACCAGCCGTCCGCTCTACGACGGAACCATCTTCCACCGCATCATCAAGGACTTCATGATCCAGGGCGGCGATCCCCTGGGCCGCGGCACGGGCGGGCCGGGCTACCAGTTCGACGACGAGATCAGCCCCGATCTCGACTTCACCGAGCCGTACAAGCTGGCCATGGCCAACGCCGGTATCCAGATGGGCCGCGGAACCAACGGCTCGCAATTCTTCATCACTTCCGTGCCCACCACCTGGCTGCAGGGCAAGCACACCATCTTCGGTGAAGTGGCCGACGACGAGTCCAAGGCCATCGTTGACGCGCTGAACGCTGTTCCGACCGATATGCGGGATAAGCCGACCGAAGACGTTGTCATCAACAGCATCACCATCGAGCAGCTCTAGCCGCTCCGCCGGTACCCCGGCCGGCCATGCCGGCCGGGGCACGCCTCTCTAGAACTTCCTGGAGCAAACACACCATGTCCTATGGAGTACCCGCCGAAACCCCGGCACACGAAGTACCCGTCTGTCCGCGGCACCCTGACAGGGTGAGCTACATCAGGTGCCAGCGCTGCGGCAGGGCCGCCTGCCCTGAGTGCCAGCACACGGCGCCCGTGGGGATCCAGTGTGTGGACTGTTACCGGGAAAGCCGCAGCCAGGCTCCTGCCTACCGGACCAGGTACGGCGGTGCAGTCCGCGCGGGGAAACCCATAGTGACGATTACGCTGATGGTGCTCTGCGGCGTGGCCTATGCGCTCCAGTGGCTGGTACCCGGGTTCACGGAGCTGCTGTGGTTCGCGCCCATCTATGCCCAGGTTGAACCGTGGCGGATGGTGACCGCAGCGTTCCTCCACTCCCCCGGCTTCATCTTCCACATAGCTTTCAACCTTTATGCGCTCTGGCTGCTGGGACGGTCCCTTGAACCGCTGCTGGGCAGGGTGCGCTTTATTCTTCTCTATCTGGTCTCTGCGCTGGGCGGATCAATAGGTGTCCTGATCCTCGCGCCGGCCTTCCAGGCTGTCGTCGGTGCGTCCGGCGCCATCTTCGGGCTCTTCGGCGCACTCTTTGTCATCCAACGGCAGCGCGGCGGGGACGTCAAGGCCCTGCTGATCCTTATCGGCATCAACCTGGTGCTCGGCTTCGTCTACCCCGCTATTTCCTGGCAGGCACATCTTGGAGGTCTGCTGACGGGTGCAGCCTGCGGAGCCGTTCTGGCCTACGCTCCCAAGGGGCCGCGCCGTTCCCTGGTCCAGTTTGGCGGGCTCGCAGCCATTGCCCTGGTACTGGTGGCACTGGGCTTTTTCTGGACGCCGAGCTTCTAGCCCAGCCTGTTTTGCGAAGGGCCCCGCTGCAGCCGTAGCGGGGCCCTTCGCATGTCCTCTGCTGGCGCCTTCAGCCGGAGGTCCTTTCCACAGATCACTGAGGGCTTATCCACAGAGATACCCACATTGTTAATAACTTACAGAGGTGTAACTCCTGGCATCTGGAGGGAACAGTGCGCTGCCTGCTGCTGTCCGAGGCCGGTTAGCGTGGCCTATCCACAGGACCAGGCCAAAGTTGTGCACAGCCGGTGGGTAACTCGTGTGGAAAGTTATCCAGTGTCAGCTCTGAGTTACACACATGTAATTCCACAGCTGTGGATAACTTGGATCCCTTTGTTTGCAGGGGACTACTGATCGGTAGCCACAGAGATACCCACAGATGTGGATAACTATCTGCACACGGTGGGTATAACCATGAGCGTGTTCCCGCCACGTTGTCCCCAGCTTTTCCACTGCCTTCTGTGGATAACTATGGAACGGAAGTGACCTTGGGGACAGCCGGGAGTGGAGCGTCACACACATAGCTATCCACCCCTGTGGATAACTATGTGTGGAGAACTGCTCCGCCTGTGGGTATCCCTGTTTAAAACCAAAACTCCCTGGACGCAACGTGCATCCAGGGAGTTTCCGGCGTCCTGAGCCGGACGGCTACCGCCAGCGCGTGGTCATCAGGAAGCCCACGATTGCTACACCGAAGCCCACCAGGATATTGCCGGCACCCAGGGCGGGTACGGGGTAGACACCTTCAGAGATGTAGAAGACGATGATCCAGATCAGGCCGATGAGCATCAGTCCGAACATCACGGGCTTGTACCAGACGGGGTTTGGCTTGGGCTCTGCCTTCCCCTTTGCAGGCGTAGCCGCTGGTGCTGCGGGGGCCTTCTTGCGGGACTTTGACTCGGGCACGGATCCTCCTAGCGGAACCGGCTCAATCGAGGCCGGCATGGATATGGTCTGCGGGGCCCCCTCCGCTCGCCCGCCCGGGCCCGCGGATATATCCTGACGGGTAAACGCAGCGGGCGGACGGTGGTGGAAAGCCCTCTTCTCCAATCGTAGCGAATGAGTGCCGGGGACGTGCCCGGATTCACAGCAGGCCCATATAGAGGACCGGGGGACGGTGTGGAGGGATCGGCCAGACAGGCTGGGAACACAGAGGCCGCGGGACGGCGGCCGAACCCGGCTGAACCGGGTCGGCGCGGCCGGGGCGAGCCGCGGAAACGGGGAAAAGGAGCCCTCGCCGTCCAAGTTGCCGGAGAACTGCTGATCACCCTGGGCCTCGTCATGGTCCTGTTTGTGGTCTGGGAACTCTGGTGGACGAACATTGAGGCCGACCGCAGGCAGGAGGCAGCCATGGAAGAACTCTTCTCGGGTTTCGACCCCGCTCCTGCGCAGCCTGAAACCGCGGAGCAGGAGCCGTTCGGGGACCCCTCATCGCTTCCCCCTCCCGAAGCCGAGGGCACAACGTTCGCGGCCATCTACATCCCGCGGTTCGGCGCCGAACACGCCCGGCCGGTGACCGAAGGCGTAGGCCCGGAGGTCCTCGACAGCCTGGGACTGGGACACTACCCCGAGACTGCCATGCCCGGGGAGGTGGGCAATTTCGCCCTGGCCGGGCACCGGCAGACCCACGGGCAGGTGCTGGACGCCGTCGACACCCTGGTGCCGGGAGACCGGATATATGTTCAGACAGAGCAGGGTTTTTACACCTACGTCTACCGCAACAGCCAGATAGTGCTTCCGGACCGAGTGGATGTCCTGGCTCCGGTGCCCGCCCAACCCGGTGTCATACCGGAGGAGAGGATCCTCACCCTGACCACGTGCAACCCCCGGTTCGGCTCCGAAGAACGCTTCATCTCCTATGCGGTACTCGGCTCCTGGCGGCCCGCCTCAGCCGGCCCGCCTGAAGAAATTGCGGCACTCGTAACCCGGCGCGCCGGAGGACAGGGATAAAATGTACGCTTGGATATTCCGGCACCTCCCCGGTCCGCTGTGGCTCCGAATCATTACTGCCCTTGTGCTGGCCGCCGGAGTGGTGCTGGTCCTCATGACCTATGTATTCCCATGGTTCTCGGAATTCAGCTTCCTGGCGCCCCTTACGGATTCAACGATTGGCGGTTCTGAAACACAATGAGCACCAGCATCCTTGTAGTCGACAACTACGACAGCTTTGTCTACACCCTGGTCGGCTACCTGCAGGAACTTGGCGCCCAAACGACAGTCATCCGCAATGATGACGTGAGCCTTGAGGAAGCCAGGGAACTCGCTGCTGCCCGGGACGGGGTCCTGGTATCCCCCGGACCCGGCGCGCCAGCCGAAGCGGGTGTCTGCATCGACCTGATCCGGTGGTGCGGGGACAACGGAAAACCCATGCTGGGAATCTGCCTGGGCCACCAGGCACTGGCCGAGGCCTTCGGCGGTACGGTCACCCACGCCCCGGAACTCATGCACGGAAAAACTTCGGAAGTCCAGCACGAGTCCACTGACGTTTTCGCCGGCCTGCCCAGCCCGCTGACTGCCACGCGCTACCACTCCCTGGCGGCGGTTGCCGAAACGGTTCCCGCCGAGCTGGAAGTGACGGCGCGCACGCAGAGCGGCATCATCATGGGACTGCGGCACCGCACCGCTCCCCTGTCAGGAGTCCAGTTCCATCCGGAATCGGTGCTCACCGAGGGCGGCTACCAAATGCTCGGCAACTGGCTGGAAGGCCTCGGTCTCACCGGCGCCGCAGCCCGGGCAGCCACGCTGAGTCCCCTGATCAGTTCCCGGGCCTAGGCGCGCGAAGCCAGGCGTTAGTCTCCGCCCCTCCGGTTGCCCGGTGCGGTCGGTGATGCGGAGGAACTCGGAGAGGCCGACGGCGATGGCTCAGGTGCCTTCGCGACGGTCAGCGTGATGGTGCTTCCCTGAGGCACGTCGCTTCCCGCGGGAGCACTTTGTCCAGTGACTGTCCCGGGCTCCACCACGCTGTTTTCGACTTCCTCCACGGCTGCTTCCAGTCCGTAGGAAGGATCGGCGAGGAAAGCCTTAGCCTCGTCGGCCGTCATGTCCACAAGATTGGGAACGGCAACCTTCCCGGTGGAAAGCACCAGATCCACGGTGCTGCCCACCTGTACGGAGGTACCTACGCCGGGTTTGGTTTCCAGGACCCTGCCCTCCGGAACGGTGGGGCTGTTAGCCGTGGCGGTGTCCCCGCCCTGCAGGCCAAGCAGCCGCAGTGTATCCCGCGCCTGGGCTTCGCTCATTCCGGCCAGCGTATCGGGGATCTGGACTGCCGAGGGACCCTGCGAGATGAACAGCGTTATATCGCTGTCCAGGTTCACCGTGCTGCCTGCATCCGGTTCAGTACCTATGGCCAGGCCTGATTCCACTGTGTCCGAGTACTGGGGTTCCGTAACGGGGGCGCGGAAGCCTTGTTCAAGCAGGGCGTTGATCGCTTCCGTCTGCGTCATGTTCTCGACGTCCGGAATGCTGGCCGTTGCCGGCGGCGGAGGCGGCTGGTTCGCCAGGTTGTAGGCGAACACGCCGCCGGCTGCGAGGAGGAGCCCGATGGCTGCGAACAGGGTAATCATCCAGGCCCGGCGGCGTCCACGCCGCTCGTCATGCCGGCTCCGGGCGTCCTCATAGGAGGGCGGAGGAGCATCATCAAGGTCATCGGCTGACATGCTCGTCAGCGGCCCGCCCTCAAGGACTCGTGCCATTGCACGGGTCTGCGGTTCGTCGTCCGGAATCGGAGCAGAGGCGGCCGGGGAATGGGGCACTGCCTGCGTTGCTGCAGTCGGATACGGATCCGGGGTGCCGCTGCGCGCTGCGATGAGGGCATCCCTGAACTCGTGGGCGCTCTGGAACCGTTCCTTCCGGTCCTTGGCCAGGGCGTGCTCAAGGACGGAATCAAGCGCGGCGGAAACCTCCGGATTGAAGCTGCTTGCCTTGGGCGGGGCTTCACGCACGTGCTGGTAGGCGACCGAAACCGGGCTGTCCCCGACGAACGGAGGCCGCCCGGCGAGCATTTCGAAAAGCAGGCAGGCAGCGGAGTATAGATCGCTGCGTGCATCCACGGTCTCGCCGCGTGCCTGCTCGGGGGAAAGATACTGCGCTGTTCCGATCACGGCCTGGGTCTGGGTCATGGTCGCAGCGGAATCGGCAATGGCCCGGGCAATGCCGAAATCCATCACCTTCACGTGGCCGTCGTGAGTGACCATGACGTTCGCGGGTTTGATGTCGCGGTGGACGATGCCTGAACGGTGGCTGTACTCCAGGGCCGCCAGCACACCGAGGGTGTAGTTAACCGCTTCGTCGATGCTGATGTCCCCGGACTTGATCAGATCACGCAGGGTCCGCCCGGACACGTACTCCATGACGATGAACGGAAGACGGGCATCGTCCGGGGACCCGCTGGCCGGTGCCTGGTCGCCCGTGTCATAGACGGAGACAATCGATGAGTGGTTCAGACCGGCTACGGCCTGTGCTTCCCGGCGGAACCGTGACTGGAACAGCGGATCGCGCGCCAGATCAGGGCGCAGCACCTTGATGGCCACGGCGCGGCCCAGGCGGGAATCACGGCCGAGGTACACGTCGGCCATGCCGCCCCGGCCGATGAGTTCACCCACCTCATAGCGGCCGTCAAGGATCCGGTCGGTGTTCAGCGTTGGGTGTCCTTTCAGGAAGTCAGCACTCATGGCAATTAGGATCCGTCAGATGTGGGGTTTCCCGCGGCGCTGGGCTCCGGCGCACCCGTGGAGACAACGATGGTTACGGTTGATCCCCGGGCTACCGTTGCACCCTGCTGGGGATTGACGCTGATGACGCGTCCTTCCGGAACATCGGCCGACGGCTGGCGCACCACATCGGGAACGAGCCCCGCGTTCACGACCTGCTGGCTCACGGACGCTTCAGGCTGGTTGAGCAGGCCGCCGGGAACGGTCACCTGTTCGGGTCCGGATGAGTAGGTAATAGCCACGG
Organism: Arthrobacter koreensis; assembly: GCF_035792275.1. Lineage (GTDB taxonomy): Bacteria > Actinomycetota > Actinomycetes > Actinomycetales > Micrococcaceae > Arthrobacter_B > Arthrobacter_B koreensis_A. The sequence goes on from NZ_JAMWKK010000001.1 coordinate 204,362, forward strand.
CATCCCCGCGGGACAGCGTACCGACGGGATTGATGTCCAGGACGGTGCCCTGCGGCTGGTCAGAGGGCACGGGGTTGCGGCTGACCGCCAGGCCCAGGGCACTGAGTTCCTGGGATACCTCATTGACGTTCCTGCCCAGGTAGGAACCGGCGTTGACCGTGATCTCTTCGATCGTTTCGCTCGGAGTCGGGCTGGCCGACGTCTGTGTTGGGGAGGGGGATTGTGACGTCGGCGAGGCGCTGCTTCGCGTGGGGGTGCTGGAAGCCGAGGTCGAAGGCGACCTCTGGGGATCGGTGTCGCCCGCTCGGTCGGAGTTCAGGTTCACCACCACCAGGGCAATGATGCCCGCCAGCACCAGGACCAGCACGATGATGAGCGGAATCAGCCACTTTTTGCGCTTGGGTTCCTCGTCGTCGTAGCCGTCGCCGGTTCCGTAACCACCGCCGCCGTCGCCGTCCACGTCTTCGTCAGACCAGTCACGGGACGCAGCCAGGGATCCGGTCTGTTCCCCCGCCGAGGCGACAGGAAGGGCCGACGTCGACGGAGAGGTATCCACGACGCGCGTGGCCGAGGTGTTCCCGGGCATGGGGACGGGGGCGGTGACAGCACTGGTCGCGGCAGTTCCGCCAGCCCCAAAGAGCAGCATGCCCGGGACAGCCTGCTCGGCGGCGGCAATATCGCCGCGGCGGATGGCAGCTACCGCACGGGCCAGGGCTTCGGCGTCGGCGGGACGGTCCGCCGGGTCCTTGGCCAGCATGGACATGATCAGAGCCCGAACCGGAGCGGGAATGGACTCCGGCAGCGGCGGCGGAGTGTCGTTGACCTGGGCGAGTGCGATGGCAATCTGGGATTCGCCCGAGAACGGCCGGGTTCCGGCCAGCAGCTCGTAGCCGATGACGCCCAGTGCGTAGATGTCGCTGGATCCGGTGGCCTGCTGTCCGGTCGCCTGTTCAGGCGCCAGGTACTGGGCAGTGCCCATGACCTGTCCGGTGGCGGTGAGGGGCACCTGGTCGGCAAGGCGCGCAATGCCGAAGTCAGTGATCTTCACCCGGCCGTCGGGCATGATCAGCAGGTTCCCGGGCTTGACGTCGCGGTGCACGAGTCCCTGGCGGTGGGCCACTGCCAGCGCGGTGGCGGTCTGGCCAATGATGGACAGCGTCCGGTCAGGGGACAGGACCTTTTCACGCTCGATGATGGTGGAGAGCGGCTGGCCGGGGACCAGTTCCATCACCAGGTAAGCGGAGCCCTCTTCTTCGCCGTAGTCAAAGACGTTGGCGATGCCCTCGTGGTTGAGCAGCGCGGTATGGCGTGCCTCGGCCCGGAAACGGTTCAGGAAGCCCGGGTCGCCGGTGTATTCCTCCTTGAGGATCTTGATGGCAACGATCCGGCCCAGGACGAGGTCCCGTGCCTTCCAGACCTCGCCCATGCCGCCGATGGCTATACGATCGGTCAGCTGGAACCTGCCGCCTAAGGTGATACCCGATGTAGGCCTCACTTATTCAACACCGCCTCTAGGAGTTTTTGCGCGCTTGGAGTGGTCAATTGGGATCCGGTGGCCAGGTCTACGTTTTCCATCACGATGGAAATGACCACCTCTGGGTCGTCTGCCGGGGCGAAACCGGTGAACCAGGCGTTGTCGCCGCGGTCCTGGACTTCTGCCGTGCCGGTCTTGCCCGCAACCTTGACCCCGGGGATCCTGGCTGCGGAGGCGGTGCCGTTATCTACCACGCTGACCATCCAGTCGGTCAGCTGTGCGGCGGTGCCGGGGCTGATGGATTCGTTAAGTACCTTCGGTTCAGGCTCGTCGAGCACCGAAAGGTCAGGGGCCCGGACCGTCTTGATGAGGTTCGGGGTCATCTGTACACCGTTATTGGCAATGGCAGCCGAGATCATGGCTACTTGAAGCGGAGTTGCGGTGACGCTGCCCTGGCCGATGGAGGACAGGGCGAGTTCGGCCTGGTCCTCGGTTTCGGGGAAACTGCTGGCCGTTACCGGCGTTGGAATGCTGAAGGTTTCACCGAAACCGAACTTCTCCGCCTGCTCAGCCAGCGCGTCCTGGCCGACTTCCCAGGCGATCTGCGCAAAGACAGTGTTGCAGGACTGCTCCAGAGCGAACTGGATATCGGCCTCGCTGCGGCTGGCGCAGGCACCGTTGGTGTAGTTGGGCAAAGAAATGGTGGTTCCAGGGAGCGGCAGGGCCTGCGGGTTCGGAATGACCGACTCGGCGTTGAACTTGCCGGTTTCCAAGGCAGCAGCTGCGTCCACGAGCTTGAAGGTGGAGCCCGGAGCCAGGAGGGACTGCGTCGCAGGGTTCAGGTAGGGAGACAGGCCGGGGACGGAGAGGAGCTGGTCCATGTTGGCTTCCACAGCCTGGGTGTCGTGCCCGGCCAGCAGGTTCGTGTCATAGGAAGGCTTGGAGACCATGGCCAGGATATCGCCGGTCTTCGGGTCCATCATTACGATCGAGCCGCGCTGGCCATCCGGTATCAAGTCGTACGCCATCTGCTGAAGCTGCGGATCGATCGTCAGTTCCACGGAGGCGCCCTGTGCCTGGGCCCCGGAGAAGATCTGGACCAGCCTGTCGTAGAACTGCTGGTCGCTGTTGCCGGACAATTCGTCGCTGAGGGCCTGCTCCAGCTGGGAGCTGCCGTGCACCAGGGAGAAGTAGCCGGTCAGGGCCGAATACACCTCAGGATTGTTGTAGACCCGCTGGTAATTGAACTGGTCGTTGGACGGCACGGACTCTGCGATCGGTGCGCCGTCAACGAGGATTGATCCGCGGTTCTGGCCGAACTCCTTGTAGAGCTGCCGGTTGTTGATCGGATTCGCGTTGAGTTCGTCAGCGGCGAAGAACTGGACATAGGTCAGTGAGGCCAGGATGGCCAGGAACATGGCCAGGGCCACGATCCAGGAGTTGCGGATTGCCTGATTCATGCGCCTGTCACCTCATTCCTTCCTTTGCGGTACGTTTTGCCGGTGGCTTCGCCCGGTGCTGCCAGGGCCGGCTGCATGTTGACGGGCAGCCCGGTGGCGGCAGGGCGCCTCGCTGCGTCGGAAATCAGCAGCAGCAGGGCCACGATGATCCAGTTCGCCAGCAGGGACGAACCGCCGGCTGACATGAACGGCGTCGTGAGTCCGGTCAGCGGAATGAGCCGGGTAACGCCCCCGATAACCACGAAGCACTGCAGGGCGATCGTGAAGGACAGGCCGCAGGCCAGGAGTTTGCCGAACCCGTCCCGCGTGCCCAGCGCGGCCCGGAAACCGCGGGAGACCAGCAGGACGTACATGAGGACGATCGCGAAGAGGCCGATCAGGCCCAGCTCTTCTCCCAGGGCCGCGATGATCATGTCCGAGTTGGCGTACGTGACGAGGTCCGGCCGTCCCTGCCCCAGACCGGTCCCGGTCATGCCTCCGCTGGCGAGGCCGAAGAGGCCGTTCACCACCTGGAAGCTGCCGCCCGGAACACGGTCAATGACTTCGGGGTCGAAGGCGTTGAGCCAGCTGTCGATGCGCAGGGCAACGTGGCTGAAGAGCTGCACGGCCACCAGCCCGCCGGCGCCGATGAGGGCGAGGCCGATCAGTACCCAGCTCACCCGGCTGGTGGCCACGTAGATCATGGCCATGAACAGGCCGAAGAAGAGAATGGAGGAACCGAGGTCGCGCTGGAAAACCAGGACGCCGATGCTGACGGCCCAGGCGGCCATCATGGGTCCCATGTCCTTGAAGCGGGGCAGCTGGAGCGGCCCAACCTTGCGCCCGGCGAGCAGGATCAGGTCCCGGTTCGCCGAAAGATACCCGGCGAAGAATATGGCGAGCGTGATCTTGGCGATTTCGCCGGGCTGGAAGGTTCCCCCTCCGACGCTGATCCAGATCCGTGCCCCGTTGATCGTCAGGCCCAGGGGCGTAAGCGGCAGAAGCAGCAGGACAGCGCTGACGATGAGCGAAATGTAGGTGTAGCGCCGCAGGATCCGGTGGTCTTTGATCAGGAACAGGACGCCGATGGCGGCGGCAACCGCCACGGTGCTCCACAGCAGCTGCCGGTCTGCGGCGTCGCTTCCTTCGGCAATGTCCAGCCGGTGGATCATGGCCAGGCCGATGCCGTTCAGCGCCGTGACGAGGGGAAGTATTACCGGGTCGGCATACTTCGCGCGGAAGCGCAGCACGAAATGGAAGGCCAGCACCAGTCCCACCAGTGTGCCGCCCTGGATCCAGAAGTCCGAATCGAAGGCACGGTCCTCATCAAGGCCCACGAGCATGTTGGCACCAACCCCCACGGCGAGGGCCAGCAGGAGCAGGACCGCTTCGATGTTCCGCCGGGGTTTGGCCGGGGCCGCGATTTCTGACATCACTTCTGCCCTCCACAGGAATCGATGGCAGGGAGACTGTCCGGACCGTCGGCTGCGTTGAGGGTCTCAGCCAGCACGGACGGTGAAGGAGAAGGGGAGGGCTGGTCCGGCTGCGGGCACAGAATCGCCTTGGCAGTACCGCGCAGCTGATCCACGATCTGCTCCGCGTGCACCAGGTCCCTGGCCGGAACGGTGTCGTTTACCCTGCTGCGCCAGTACTCGGGCAGGCTGTCAACGGGGATGTTGGTCGTCTCGGTCACCTGGGACAGTTTGATGGGACCAAGCGTCTGGGACACACCGTTGTAGATGGCGACCCTGTTGTCAGCCGTCCCCACGTAATAGCGGGTCTGGGTCCAGGCATAGCCGACCCACAGGACGGAGGCCAGCAGGGCCGCAATCACGGCGAGGACTGTCACCAGGATCCAGCGCCGGCGTTTCCGGGGCTGCTCGGGGGCCTGTGCCTCGGTGGCGCCGCCTCCGTCGTCGTCGGCCTTGTGCATTAGCAGGCGGGCAGCCCGCCGTTCGGCTGAACGCTTGGTGACAATCGGGATCTGGCCGGTCTCTGTCGCCAGTGATGCCGCGCCGACCAGCAGATGCGGGCGGGAGGCAAGGTCGCGCCGGATTACTTCGGCCCGGACCGGGCTGTCAGCTTCGCGCTCCTCATCATCCCCGTTTTCAGCGGAGCTTTCATCGGCATCCGGCTGGGCGGAATCGTCTGCCGGGGCAGCGCGCCCAGCAGGTGCCGAAGGCTGGACCGCGGCGGTTCCCGCGGTGACGGGCTCCGGTTCCCTGACGGGTGCCGGGGCATCGGCTTCGTCGGCCACTTCAATGATGGCCACGGTTACGTTGTCAGGGGAGCCGCCGGCAAGGGTCAGATCCACCAGTGTGTCCACTGCCGTGGAAAGATCCGTGGAGTCACGCAGCACGGCTTCGATATCGCTGTCCCGAAGCACGGCGTTGAGTCCGTCGGAGCACAGCAGCCACTTTTCGCCCGGCTCCGCGTCGAACGTTGCCAGATCCAGTTCCGGGCTGGCGTCGACGTCCCCGAGTACACGCATGAGCACGTTCTTGTGCGGATGCGTTTCGGCTTCCTCAGGCCGGAGCCGGCCTTCGTCTATCAGCCGCTGCACAAAGGTGTGGTCCACGCTGATCTGCTCAAAGACCCCGTCCTTGAGGCGGTAGGCCCGCGAGTCCCCGATATGGGCCAGGGCTATCCGGTCCTCCTGCAGCAGCATGGCAGTGACAGTGGTGCCCATTCCGGAAAGTTCAGGCGCAGTCGTCACCAGTTCCGAAAGCAGGGAGTTGGCCGCCTGGATCTCATCCGCAAGGACGGTCACAGCCTGGTCATCCAGGTCCGGGCGGTCCAGATGAACCAGATCCAGCACCGTCGAAGCGGAAGCGACGTTACCGCCTGCGTGGCCGCCCATGCCGTCTGCAACGACGGCCAAATAGCGCCCAACGTAGGCAGAGTCGTCGTTCTTGAAACGAACCATGCCAACGTCGGAACGGGCAGCGTACCGAAGGACCAGGGCCACTGCTAGGGCCTCAATTCAATGACTGTTTTACCGATGCGGATCGGCACTCCGGGGTCAACGGGCTGGGCGCGGGTGAGCTGGGAGCCTCCAAGGAAGGTCCCGTTCGTGGAACCAAGGTCTTCGATGAACCACCTGCTGCCCTGCGGGAAGAGCCGGGCATGGCGTCCGGAGGCATAGTCGTCCTCAAGCACCAGGGTGGCTTCCTGCGCGCGGCCAAGAAGGATGGGGCTTGAAGCAAGCTCCAGTGTGGTTCCCCGCAGCGGACCCTCGGTAACGACCATCTGGCGGGCCTGCACCTTGGCCGGGGGTGGAACCTCGCGCTCCAGCGCAGGGTTTTTGCGGACCTGCCGCGCGGTCGGTGTGCCCGTTCGGTTCCGGGCCCCGAGCACCAGGTCGCGGCGGATTGCGCCGACTACGCCCAAAACCATGACCCACAGCAGGATCAGGAACCCGTAGCGAAGCAGGGTAAGAGTCAGTGAACCGTCCATTAGCGCCCTCCGGAGCGGACCGGAAGCAGGCGGAAGACAATGCGCGTCCTGCCCATGGCAATAGTCGAGCCGTCGGTAAGGATGGTTTCCCCCTGGACTTTCTGGCCGTTGACGTAGCTGCCGTTGGTGGAACCGAGATCGACGGCGCGGACAGTACCGCCGTCGGTGCGGATTTCAAGGTGGCGGCGGGAAACCCCGGTGTCATCAACGAGGATGTCGGCTTCCGAAGACCTGCCAAGGACCACCGAGGAGGCATTGAGCGAATAGCGCTGTCCGTCAATGTCCAGCACCGGCTGCATGCGGGCCGGGCTCTGGCGCGGGGCCGGCGGCTGCGGCGCGCGGGCGGCAGCACCGCGGGACTTCTCGGTGGCGGAATCGATCTCCAGCGAACCCGGCTTCAGGGAAGAGTCACGGGTGAAGGAAACGCGAACCGCCCCCTGGAGGGTGTAGGACTGGCTCCGCGCGTGCTTGATCACGACGTCGCAGAGCTCTTCAGCCAGGGGTGCGCCCCATTCCTGGGCTCGTGCAAAATCTTCGTCGGAAAGGCGTGCAGTGAAAACGTTGGGAGCCAGCGTGCGCCCCTGCCCCAGCGTCATGGACTTTTCGTCCAGTTCACGGCGGAGGGCTATTGCCAGTTCAAGGGGTTCTACGCGGCCGGAGGATCCGCTGGAAAAAGCGCCGCGCACCATTCGCTCAATACCGCGCTCGACGTTGTCGAGTAAGCCCATCTCCGCCTCCTTCCCTGTTCGTGGAACTTCCCTGGCCTTGCCTTTCCCGCTCCTGAGCAGGACCCGCCGCCTGCGTGGACAACTGGTGTTGTGCGGGCGGGGCAGGGTATGTCCATTCCGATACTACTGGGGACCGCTTGCAATTGTCTTAACACCCTAGCGGTGTCCCCGGACCAATCCCTGCTCCGATTTCCCGTGCCCGCCGCCGCACTGGCCGGCCCCCGGAGCCAGCGCCAGGATGCCTGCCGGCGCAGTCCTGCGCGGTTTTAAGCCGCCTGTCTCCCCCGGTTTTGGACCTGCGTGGAGGCCGTTTAGGTGTTTCGGGAAAATCCCGGTATGCTTGATTCTGCTGTTCCCGAGGAATCGGGATGCGAATCTCACATTCCGGTGTGAGGGAATCCGCATCCTGCTCTGCGGGAGATCACTTTGCGCGAGTGGCGGAACGGCAGACGCGCTGGCTTCAGGTGCCAGTGTCCGAAAGGGCGTGGGGGTTCAAATCCCCCCTCGCGCACAATAGAGAAAATCACCCCGGTCAGCTGGCCGGGGTGATTTTTTTATGCCCGGAGGCGATACCGCAAAGCCGCGCCCGACCCGCCGCCCAAAGGCAGGGGAAAGGCGCTGCTTTTGGCGGGGCAGCCGCCCGCGTTCCGGGAGCTAGCTGCCGGGCTTCTTGGCTGCTTCCTTCTTAATGCGCTGGTTTTCGGCACGGACGGCAGCGAAGCTGGCCCTCTCGGCCACGAGCCACTCAGGCGGGGAGGCCAGCAGCTCAGAAATCTGCGCCGTGGTCAGCGACTCGGTGACTCCGCCGCGGGCAAGTCCGCCAATCGAGATGTTCAGTTTCTGGGCGACCACGGGACGCGGGTGCGGTCCGTTGCGGCGAAGTTCGGCCAGCCATTCCGGCGGATTGGACTGCATTTCGTCCAGCTGGGCCCGGGTCACGGGATTGTCCTGGAACTCCTGGGGGGCAGCCGGAAGGTAAATGCCCAGCTTCTTGGCAGCCGTCGCAGGCTTCATGGACTGGGAAGATTTTTCGGGGGTCATAGTTCAAGGGTATCCGCAGGCCCGCATGACCGGTGTTGGGCTAGGGTGAACAGGTGTCCCAAGAGTCCCCGCAGTCTGCACATCCGGCCCCCTCACCGCTGAGAATCGCCTACGTTCCAGGCGTCACGCCGGGAAAGTGGATCTCGCGCTGGACCGAGCGCCGGGGCCGTGACCTGGAAGCCCTGCAAGCCGAGGAGGAACAGCTCCTGGCATCGCTGCGCAGCCGCAGCGCGGACCTGGTGTTCCTCCGCATCCCCGAGGAAGGCTACGAGCGGCCCGCCGGCCTGCACGCGATTCCGCTTTACCGGGAACAGCCTGTGGTGGCTGCATCCAAGGACCACCCGCTCTCCGCCTTCGACGAAGTTGACGCTGCGGATCTTGCCGGCGAGCACATTCTTGACCCGGGAGAGTTCGAATCCACCGCGATGGCATTGGAAGTTGCCGCCTCCGGTGCCGGCCTGCTGATCCTGCCGATGTCCGTCGCCCGGATCCATTCACGCCGGGATGTCCTGACCCGTCCCGTCCATGGTGTGGAAGCGACCCGGATCGCAGTCGCCTGGCTGCAGGACAACGGGGACCCCGACGTCGAGGAGTTCATCGGCATTGTCCGGGGACGCACAGCCAACAGTTCTCGGCAGCCTTCGGCGCAGGGTGAGCCGGCCAAAAAAACAAAGAAGGCCCAGCATTCGGGGGCCGGGGCAAAGGCCTCAGGCGGCAGCTCCGGTAAACCGGTCAGGGGCAAAACGGTGCGGCCGGGAAAACCAGCTGCAGGCAGGGCGGCACCCCGCCGCAAACCGGGCAGGGGCCGGGGCTGAACCCTGTCCGTCCGGCTACGCCAGCCAGCCGCGGAGCGCATAGAAGCCGGCTTCGATGACCCCATAGACGGCATAGACCGACACAGGCACCATGATCGCCCATTCCCGCCAGGACCCGGCCCGCCCGATGATCGGCAGGGAGAGGCAGCCGCTGGTCTTCCAGAGTTTGGAAAGGAGCGGCATTGAAGCGATCTTCCGGGGTCGCTTGATACGCAGCGGCCAAAGGATCATGACGCCCTGATGGGTCAGCAGGTCGCCCACAATGTGAACGGCGACCCCAAGGCCCACCGCTACGGGGAGCCAGCCGTTGTTTTCGGGGGCGTAGAGGGCGATGAACACGGAGAGCAGGATGGCCAGCAGCCAGCTGCGCCCGGCGCCGCCGGCGATTTTCAGTGCCTTGAGGGCGAATCCCATCAGCAGGATGGACAGCAGGCCCGCCCCAACCTCCACGGTTCCGAAAGCTCCAACTTCTGCCGTGAGCTCGCCCAGGGCGCCGGACAGGGCGACGAAAACAGCCAGTCCCAGGAGCGAGTGTGTGCCGCGCCGGTGGCCGCCGCTTATTCGTTCAGTGATCCGGGCGAGGATCCGGGTCAGCGGAGGCAGTGAATTGGCAATTGTTCCGCTGTGATGGTCCAGATCCGGCAGGAGGGCTGCTCCTGCCGTCAGCAATGCTCCGCTGACGACGCCGAGGGGGCTCACCGGATAAAGGCCGAAGGCGTACGGGGCTGTTGAGGCTACGGCTACCCATGCCGCTGCGCCGCTCGCGGCGTGATGGCCACCCATCATGGTGTCTAGCTTTCCTTCCGGGCAGTCCACATCAACCGGTTAACCGGTATCTCCCCATACTTCCAGCCGCCTCTGACATTGCCCGAACCGAGCCGGGACGGCTAGGAATCAGCGAGCAGCAGCCCGTCCAGGATCTGGCTTGCAATGAGGCCGGGAGGGCTGAGGAAGTCCACCGTCAGGCCGTCTTCGTCCCGCTCCAGAGGCTCCAGGGCCTCCAGCTGGGAGGGCAGGAGGGAGACCGGCATCCAGTGGCCCCGCCGCGAGGCCATTCGCTGGCCGAGCACTTCCGGTGCTCCGTCCAGGTGCACAAACTGGACCCGGCCCTCCGCGCCGGAGAGCACCTCACGGTAGCTGCGCTTGAGTGCGGAGCAGGCAATGACCGTTGACCGGCCGTTGTGTGCCTGGGCAGTCATCCAGGCCCGGATCGATTCCAGCCACGGCCAGCGGTCTGCATCGGTGAGCGGAACCCCGGCCGTCATGGCGGCAATGTTTGCGGCTGGATGGAACTCGTCTGCTTCGGCTGCAATCCAGCCCAGATGCTCGGAGAGCGTGGTGGAGACGGTGGTCTTGCCCGACCCGGCAGCGCCCATGATGACTAAGTGGCGGGGCACATGGTTCACGTACTGCTCCTCGGGACGCCGTTGTCGGACGAAGATGTGCGGGCACTTCGCCGGTGACAAAGGTATCACCATAAGCTGGATGCTGGCTGTGTCCGGCATTACGCTGGTTGCACCGGGCCCGGCACCGACGCAGCATGAAGGACATGCCTTGCAGGACAGAGAAGTTGTTGAGCAGGACCGCCCTGCTGCCGAAGTGATGAACAGCCGGATCATTGAGGTGGTGGGCCGGGACATTGCCACCGGATCACTCGAACCCGGAAGCCGCCTGACCCTTGAGGGACTGCAGGAACGGTTTGGCGTCTCCCGGACAGTAGTCCGGGACTGCATGCAGATCCTGGAAGCCCTCGGCCTCGTGTATTCGAAGCGGCGGATCGGCATCGTCGTCCAGGAATCCGCCCGCTGGAACGTCTACGATCCGAGAATCATCCGCTGGCGCCTGTCCGGCCCCGGCCGCAGCCGGCAGTTCGAGTCCCTAACCGAACTGAGGATCGCCGTCGAACCCCTGGCGGCTGCCGGGGCGGCGCGCAGTGCTTCCCCCGAGCAGCGGCGGGATCTCGTCCGGCTGGCCCGCAGGATGCGCGAGGATGCCGCGGATCCGGAGGCCTTCCTGGCTGCGGACATCGCCTTCCACACACTGCTCCTGCAGGCCAGCGGGAATGAAATGTTTGCTTCGCTCAGCGGTGCGGTGGGGGAGGTGCTCGCCGGGCGGAGTCGGCAGAACCTTATGCCCGCCGGCGGTCCCAGGCCGGAGGCACTGGCTGAACACGAGGCAATCGCTGCCGCCGTCGCTGACCGGGACCCGGCAGCGGCCCGGGCGCGGACGGCGGATCTCCTGCTGGAAGTGGAAGATGCCATCCTGCGCCGGGACCAAAGCCCTGCGCCCTAGGTGGTGGGTGCCTTCTCAGCGCCTTCGGGGGAGACCACGGTGGCTGTGGGCTGCAGGTTCTCTGCGTCCACCATCCAGGCATACTGCTCAAGCTTGCCGATAAAGCCGTGAAGGATGTCCGCCGTCGTCGGATCCTCTTCATCAACCTGGTCATGTACATCCCGCATGGTCTGCACGGTACCGCGGAGCAGGGCGACAACCAGGGTGACGGTGTCCTTGGTGTCCACGAGTCCTGCCGGGAACGGCGGAAGGGACGTGCCCTCGGCCACTGCAGTGCTGCGGCCGTCCGGCACCGCCTGCAGCGCGCGCATGCGCTCGGCGAGTTCGTCAGCGAAGAGCCGTGCGTCGTCGATGATTTCGTCCAGCTGGAGGTGGAGGTCGCGGAAGTTCTTGCCCACCACGTTCCAGTGCGCCTGCTTACCCTGCAGGTGAAGCTCGATCAGGTCTACCAGTACGGCCTGCAGGTTGGTGGTCAGCTGCTGTGATGCCTTCATTGTTCCTCCTGTTTTGACGAACCCAAGACTGGGAAGATCCCGCCGGAACCGTCCGGCGGAAGCCCGGATATAAGCAAGCTTACCTTCAGCTTGTGATCTGTTGTCCACTTCGTTACCGTGAGAGCAGAGGGGAGCTAAGCTCCCTTACTATCGGAGGATCGTTCCGCCAGGAACAGCGCAATCCGCGACCGAAGGGACAGTATGAGCACCGTAGAAGAGTCAATTGACGTTGCAGTACCGGTAACCACTGCCTACAACCAGTGGACGCAGTTTGAGTCCTTCCCGCATTTCATGAAGGGCGTCGAGTCCGTCACCCAGGTAAGTGACACCGAGTCGCGCTGGGTCACCAAAATCGGCGGCGTGGAGCGCACGTTTGACACCAGGATCACGGAGCAGCACCCGGATGAGCGCATCGCCTGGAAGAGCACGGACGGTAAGTCCCAGGCCGGTGTGGTGACATTCCACCGGCTCAGCGCCACCGAAACAAGGGTGAGCGTCCAGCTGGACTGGGATCCGGAAACATTCGCCGAAAAGGTCGGCGCCGTGGTGGGCGCTGACGACCACCGCGTGAAGGGTGACCTGAAGCGGTTCAAGGATTTCATTGAGTCACAGGGTTCCGAGACGGGATCCTGGCGCGGCAACGTGGACGCTGCCCCAACAGCAGACACCGGCGCGGGACTGAAAGCCGCCCCAACGGCTGATCCTTCCCTCGATGATCCCGAGTCAGGCGGTCCCCGAGCCGCAGGCGTCTAGCCCGCGGTTCCGCCTGAACGGCACAAAAGCCCGGCGTCTTCCCGATGGAAAGACGCCGGGCTTTTGTGTGCGTGCCTAGGCCGGATCCAGGCCCCTGACCGCCGGGCCCTCCAGCAGGTCGCCGTCCGCGGAAAAGCGCGACCCGTGCAGCGGGCAGTCCCAGGACGCCTCGGCGTCGTTCCAGGCAAGGACACCATGCAGGTGCGGACAGATTGCTGAACGGCGGGTTGTGACCCCGTTGACGGTGCACACGGCCACCGGGGAACCGCCCTCGCGCACCACCACTCCCAGTCCTTCCGGCGGCGCCGTGCCTGCGGTCCGGGAAAGGCCGCCCGCCCACCCGCTGATCATCTGCAGGCCAACCTCTGCATTGTCCTTCACCGTGGATACCGCGTCGGGAAGGCTCACCTTGGCCTTGTACAGCTCGGCGTTCTGGTCGGCGTGCCCGAGGATTCGGGCAGCGAGTGACTGGGCAGCCGCCACCCCGTTGGTCATCCCCCACTTGTTGAATCCGGTTGCAGCGTAGATGTTCCGGCCGAGCAGCGGGAGTTCGCCCACATACGGGAGTGCGGATGCCGGAGTGTAGTCCTGGGCGGACCAGTCGTACCGGGCCTGATCCACCGGGAAATTGCGGCGGGTCCATTCGTGCAGACCGTTCACCTTGTCCCGGGTGTGGGAGGCGCGTCCCACGGCGTGTCCGTTGCCTCCCGCCAGCAGGTATTTCGTTCCGTTTACAACCGCCGTCCGCAGTGACCGCGAAGGTGAATCCGCGGAAAGGTACATGCCGTCCGGAACGTCCCCGGTGACGGGGAACGCGCTGGCGTATGACCTCTGGGGCTTGACCACGGCAAAATAGCCGCCCCGGTCCAGGATGGGTATGCCTGTTGCCAGTACAACCTGAGCGGCTTCCAGGTCTCCGGGCGCCGTGACCACGCGTACCCTTCCACCGTCAGTGTGGTGGACCTCCGTCACCCGGATGCCTTCGACGAGTGTTCCGGACAGTGAGCGCAGTTCGGCAGCCAGTGCGGCCAGGGCCTGCAGCGGATGGAACTGCGCCTGCCCGGGCAGCTTCAGTGCTGCCTCGACGCGGAAGGGGAGTTCAGTTTCAGTGGTGCTCTCAACGGGAAGCCCGGCCGCCCGGCAGGCATCACGCTCCTGGGCCAGGGAATCGGCGCCGTTGGGCGTTGCCGCATAGGTCCAGGCATCACGGATCTCATAGTCCACCCCGGCAGCGGAGCAGAAGCCCAGCAGCCATTCCTGGGCCCGGCGGTTGGCTGCAACATAAGCGGAAACGGCGGAGACGTCATGGTGCCGGGCGATTTCGGAGAGCACCGTTCCCTGCAGCAGGCTGATCTTGGCGGTGGTATTGCCGGTAGTGACGGCTCCGGTCCGGCGGGCTTCCAGGACCGCAACCCGCTGCCCGCCGCGTGCCAGCAGAACGGCGGTGGCCAGGCCGGTCAGGCCGGCGCCCACCACCACGGTGTCGTATGTTCCCCCGGGCACGAAGGGATCGGCCGGAATGGCGGGGGAGGTGTCGAGCCAGAGCGATTCCATGTGCTTCCTTCCTCAGGTTTGCCCCCAGCCCATAGGCCCGGCGGCCCTGAGTCAAGGCCCTGCCCGAATCGGCGCGTCCAGAGCCGCCCGGTTGATAAGCATGCTTCCCATGCGGTTCCGGCTGTGCCAGAGTTTAACCGTAGGTTTAAGGCCTCCGTCTGGCCGGAGTCCAAGATTCTCCCCCGGAGACAAGGAGTTGGCCATGTCTTATGCAAGCAGCAGCCGAGGACTTTCCACCCACCGGACCAGTGCCCAGATTGCCGCCATAGTTTTCGGCATTGTTTTCCTGGCCATTGGGGTTCTCGGTTTCATTCCCGGAATTACCACGAACTACGGCGCACTCTATTTCGCCGGCTATGGCTCTGAGGCTGCTCTGCTGGGCCTCTTCCAAGTGTCCATCCTGCATAACGTTGTCCACATGCTGCTCGGTTTTGCCGGCCTGTGGATGGCGCGGAGCAACTCATCGGCCCGCACCTATCTCATTGGTGCCGGCGTCCTATACCTGCTCCTGTTCATTTACGGCCTGATCATTCCGCTTAACTCCGATGCGAACTTTGTTCCGTTCAACTGGGCGGACAACTGGCTGCACCTGATCCTGGCCGCACTGATGATCATCCTCGGGTTCGTGCTCGGTTCCGACCGGTCCAGGAGTGCCAGCCGGGGACCCAGCCGCGGGTCGCCGGGCGAGGGCAGTATCCCGAACTAGCAGGACGAGCATCAAGGCGCGGCGGAGGCCGCGCCTGAAGCTTGTTACGCCTTTATTCCCCGTCCAGGGCATGCACCATGTAATTTAGGAAGCACCCTTATAGGACGGAGGCAAGGCCAGTGTCGTTTCCCCTAGACCCTATGCCTGCTGCGGCCGGGCATCTGCCCGCCCATGACGGAGACAACGCATGAGGCGCCCCGTCTTCCTGGGGGCTGACGCCTCATCCGGACCACACGCGGACGCCCTGGCTGAACTGATGGCCCTCGCACAGGATGCAGACGGTTCCGCCGTGACGTCGCTGCTGATCCTGAAACCCGCTGCAGATGCCGCCCAGCTGCCCGGCGAGGGCAAGACGCTGGCGCTCTGGGAGCTGCTGGCCACGCTCGGCGCCGCGGACCTTACTGCTGCCCGGGTGGTGGAACCCCATCTGGACGCCCAGGCGATCCTCGCCCAGGCCGCGCAGCTGCCGCCGGGCCCGGCGGAAGAACCCGGTATCGACTTCAGCGCCGGAACCTGGGGCGTCTATGCCGCCGAGGCTCCGGGCATGGCACTGCAGGCCACAGAGCACGACGGCGCCTGGCAGCTGTCCGGCCGCAAGCCCTGGTGTTCCCTGGCCGATCAGCTGGACTACGCCGTGGTCACGGCACACACCACGCCGGGCAACCGGCGTGCGTTCGCCGTCGATCTCCGCGACCCCGGCGTGGAGAGCGCCGATGGCCTCTGGATCAGCCGCGGTCTGGCATCGGTGGACAGCAGGCCCGTGGACTTCTGCGGTGTACCGGCCCATCCCGTAGGCGCGGACAACTGGTACCTGGAACGGGACGGCTTCGCCTGGGGCGGGATCGGCGTTGCAGCGGTCTGGTACGGCGGGGCCGTAGCCGTAGCCCGCAGACTGGTCCAGGCCAGCCGTGAGCGGACGCCTGACCAAATTGCCCAGGCACTGATCGGCGCGGCGGATCTTTCCCTGCAGGCCGCCGGCCGCATGCTGGCAGCAGCGGCCGCAGACGTAGACGCCGGCCGGGCCGCGGGACAGAACGGTGCCCTGCTGGCCCAGCGGGTACGCGGCGTCGTTGCCGGGGCCGTGGAACAGGTCCTCGCCGCAGCCGCCCGCGGACTGGGTCCCGGACCGCTCACCGCCGAGGAAGAGTACGCCCGCCGGGTCGCTGACCTTCAGGTGTACGTTCGCCAGCACCACGGCGAACGTGACCACGCCGCGCTGGGCAGGATGCTGCTGGCAGGGGAGGAAGACCCGTGGTGACTTTTACCCACCAGGATGCCAGCCGTGATGAAGCTCTCTGGCTCGATGCCCTGAATGACGCCCCCGAACTCACCGCCGTCCTGCCCGGTATCCCGGACAGGCTGCTGGTACTCGCTGCGCACCCGGACGATGAAACCCTTGGTGCGGGCGGGTTGATCGCCGCCCTCGCAGCGGCGGGCACCAGCGTTGATGTCATTGTGGCGACGGCAGGTGAAGCGTCGCATCCGGATTCGGATACGCATACCCCGCAGCGCCTCGCGGAGATCCGGGAGCGTGAACTGCGCGACGCCGTGGCGGCGCTGGCGCCCGGGGCACGCGTTCAGCTGCTGGGGCTTCCGGACGGCGGCCTGGCCGGATGCCGTGACGCATTGAGCAGGGCCCTGCGGGAAACAGCCGAAGCCGGTACCGGGTCCCTGTGGATTGCCGCTCCCTGGCGGAGCGATGGGCACACAGACCATGACACCGCCGGAGAAACGGCAGCCGGGTTCGCCGAGTCGGCGCGGATACCGCTGCTGGAATACCCCATTTGGCTGTGGCACTGGGGAACGCCGCAGGACGTCCCCGGCGGGCTGCACGTCTTTCCGCTGACGCAGGAAGCGGAGCAGGCCAAGCGGGCTGCCATGGCGGCGCACCGGAGCCAGGTGAAACCGCTCTCCGACCAGCCCGGGGACGAGGTGCTGCTCGCCGCCGATGTGCTGGCGCACTTCGAACGTCCTTTTGAGTCGTTCAGCGTAACCGTTCCGCGAAGTGCCCGGACGGTCTTCGAAGAGCTGTACGCCGGGTCGTCGGATCCCTGGAACTTCGAGGGCAGTTTCTACGAACACCGAAAACGGGCGCTGACCCTGGCGATGCTTCCCCGCGACCGGTTTGGCAGGGTCTTTGAACCGGGCTGCTCCATCGGGGTCCTGACCGAAGAACTGGTCCGCCGCTCAGATTCAGTCACGGCCATGGACATCAGCGCCCGGGCACTGGACCTCGCTGCACAGCGGCTGGGTCCCGACGCCGGCGTCGAGCTCCTGGAAGGCAGCATTCCGGAAAACTGGCCGGAGGGCACCTTTGACCTGGTGGTGATCTCTGAAATCGGTTACTTCCTGACGCCCGCGCAGCTCCGGGAGACGGTGCGGCGGACAGCTGCCTCGCTGGCGCCCAACGGCGTCCTTGTACTCTGCCACTGGCGGCACCCCAATGAGGGATGGCCCCTGGCCGGCGACGACGTGCATGAGGCGTTTCTCCGCCTCAGCGGGCTGGAACGGCTCTCCGCCCACTCGGAAGAGGACTTCCGCATAGATGTCCTGGTGCCTCCGCCCGCCGAATCGGTGGCGCGCAGGGAGGGGCTGCTTTGACGCCTGCCCACGTCGGCGTCGTGATCCCTGCCCGGGACGAAGAAGAACTGCTGCCGCGCTGCCTGGCGTCCGTGGCTGCTGCTGCCCGGACGCTTGGCGCGCCGGCCCGCGTGAGCGTGGTGGTGGTCCTGGATTCCTGCACCGACAACTCCGCTGCTGCCGCGGCCGGGGCAGCCCTGGATCTGGAACTCGAACTGCACCTGCTGGAAACCGGGGCGGGGAACGTCGGTGCTGTTCGCGCGGAGGGAACCTCGGCAGCGCTGGAGCTGGGCGCCCGGTGGATTGCCTGCACCGATGCGGACACCGTTGTTCCGGCCGGCTGGCTGCAGGTCCAGATGAACCTGGCAGACGCCGGCTACGGCATGGTCCTGGGGACGGTGGTCCCCGATGCCCGGGACCTCGACGCCGGCCTCCTGGCACTGTGGCAGGCCCGGCACACGCTGGCAGAGGGGCATCCCTATGTCCACGGCGCCAACCTGGGATTCTCGGCAGACGCGTACATGGCGGCCGGGGGGTTCCGGCCGGGAGTAACCGGCGAGGACGTTGACCTGGCAGACCGGATCAAGGCAGCGCAGGTGCCCTGGACTGCGACCGACTGGATCCGTGCCGTGACCTCCGGGCGCATCACCGGACGGGCACCGGCAGGATTCTCGGGCTACCTTCGCGGGCTGCTCAACTAGCCCCGCACTGTGGTGCAGCCATCCTCAGCGTTCTAGCGTGGAGGAATGGACTCTGAGCAAATCCACGCACAAATCGAGCGCCTGGTTCAGCAGGAGCAGTCGCTGCGCAGCGCAGGGCCGGGTGAAAGCGCCCAAGCCCACGCTGAGCAGCTGCGGAACATCGGCGAACAGCTGGACCAGTGCTGGGATCTCCTCCGCCAGCGCCGCGCCCGGATGGACGCGGGAGAGGATCCCGACGCCGCCGAGGTTCGGCCGGTGGGCGAAGTCGAGGGCTACCGGCAGTAACGCCGCTTAGCGGGTCAGGGCACGCACCAGCGTGGCGGCACCGATGGTGCGGCGGAACGGACTGCGGCCCCGGAAAGTCTCCCCGGCTGCCCACCACATCATGGCTCCCTGACTGGCCCGGTGCAGCAGGTCCCGGTACCGCGGAGTCAGAGCCATGGCTGACGCGGCACCAAGGCCGGCCCATGCCAGGATAGGCAGATTCGGCGGCAGGAACACGGTTTGCCGGCCCCTGCGGTCGCGGAAGTAGCTGGTAACACCCATTGTCTACGCACCTTTCCTGGATTTGCGTCCGGAGGACTTGGCCGCCGGTTTCCGGGCTGACGGTTCCTTTTCCTTTTTGCCGCCGTCCTTCTCCTTGCCGGCGGCCGGCTTCCGGCCCCGGTTCTTCTCGACGCTGCGCCGCAGCGCCTCCATCAGGTCCAGGACCTTGCCGCCCTCTTCCTCGGCATCCTCGCCGAAGGTCTCCTGGGTATCCAGGGCTTCGCCCTTCTCCAGCTTCGCTTCAATGAGCGTGCGCAGCTGCTCCTGGTATTCGTCGGTGAACTCGGACGGGTCGAAGTCGGAGCTGAAGGAATCGACCAGGGCTGAGGACATTTCCAGCTCCTTGGCCGAGATGCGCACGCTCTCTTCGAGGGAGGGAAATGCTGCCTCCCGGACCTCATCCTCCCAGAGAAGGGTCTGCAGTGTGAGTACATCCCCGCGCACGCGCAGGGCGCCCAGGCGGCTCTTCTGCCGCAGGGAGAACTGGACGATCGCGGTCCGGTCCGTGTCCTCAAGGGTGCGCCGCAGCAGCACATAGGACTTGGTGGACTTTGAATCCGGCTCCAAATAGTAGGTGCGGTCGAAAAGGATGGGATCGACCTGGTCGCTGGGGACAAACTCCACCACCTCGATTTCCCGGCTTTTCTCCACCGGGAGCGAGGCCAGGTCTTCGTCCGTCAGGACCACGGTCTGCTCGCCGTCGTCGTAGGCCTTGGCGATGTTCTTGTACTCCACCACTTCGCCGCAGATTTCGCAGCGGCGCTGATACCGGATCCGCCCGCCGTCCTTTTCGTGCACCTGGTGCAGGCTGACATCGTGGTCTTCGGTAGCGGAGTACACCTTGACCGGCACGTTGACCAGCCCAAACGCAATGGCACCTTTCCAGATGGCTCTCATGTACCAAGTGAACACCAAGCAGACTGTGAATCTCCAGACTCGCATCCGGCCGGCTCCGTCCGGTCCGCCCGCCGGCGTCTTTCCGGTACCCCTTGGCTTGAGTGGGTCCGCCACCTACCCTAATGAGCAATTCGCCGGTGCCGGGGCCGGTCCCCAACTCATTTCCTGGAGGGACCCATGATCGAAGAAGCCGACCTGGACTCCCTCCGCGGAGCGGTTCGGGGAATCGTTTCGCAGCCCGGAGAGGGCTCCTACGCTGAGGACACAGCATCCTTCAACCTGGCCCAGGTTCACCGTCCGGACGCCGTCCTTGGCGCCCTGGATGCCCGCGACGTCGAGGCGGCGGTGGCGTGGGCGAGCGGGCGGGGCATTCCCCTGGCCGTGCAGGCCACTGGCCACAGCGCGTCGGCCCCGATGGACGAAGGCCTGCTCATCAACACCTCGCGCCTGCTGGACCTGGAGGTCGATCCTGAATCCGGCACTTTCACCGTTGGTGCGGGAGTGCGCTGGGACGCAGTGCTTGAGGAGCTGGTTCCGCGCGGCCTGACTGCCGCCCACGGGTCCAGCGCGCGCGTGGGGGTGGTGGGCTACACGGCCGGAGGGGGCCTGCCCCTGATGGGCCGCACCCTGGGGTTCGCCTCGGACCACGTCCGCAGTTTCGACGTCGTTACCCCGGACGGAACGCTGCGCCACGTGGACCCGGAGACCGAACCGGAACTCTTCACTGCGGTCCGCGGCGGGAAAGGCAATTTCGGGATCGTCACCCGGATGACTATGTCGGCCGTGCCGCTGGATGATTTCTACGGCGGACAGCTGGTGTTCCCCGAGGAGGAAGCCGGGCGGGTGCTGGATGCCTTCCGAGAGTGGGCTCCCGCGCTGCCCCATGAGGCTTCTGCGTCCCTGGCCTTCATGCACCTTCCGGACCTGCCCTTCCTGCCGCCCGAAATCCGGGGAACCGCCCCCGTCATCCTGCGCTTCGCGCTGTTCGGCAGCGAGGAAGAAGGCGAGAGGCTGCTCGCACCGCTTCGGCTGCTTCCGGCAGTAAGCGACACAGCCGGGCCCATGGACTACCTCGGAGTGGACGCGGTGCACAATGATCCCGCGGATCCGTCCCCGGCCATGGAACGCGGCATGCTGCTCACCGGCTTGGATGAGGCCGCAGCCGCCGAGCTCCTGCGGCAGGTTGGACCTGGTTCAGGCACTCCGCTGGTCATGCTGGAGCTGCGTGTCCTGGGCGGTGCACTGTCCCTGGCGCCGCCTTTCCCGGACACGGTTTCCGGGCGCCACGCAGGATTCCACCTGTTTGTCCTGGGCGTCCCCGGACTCCCGGCGCCGGACCAGGTGGAAGCTGCACTGGCACGCCTTGCCGTGGCGTTCGAACCCTACGCAGCGGGCAGCCTGATCAACTTCCACGGTCCTGCCGGGGATGAACTGGACCGCGCACGGGCCTGGGAACCGGCCGCGTACGAACTGCTGCGCAGCACCAAGGCGGACTGGGACCCCCAGAACCTGTTCCGGTACGGACATGCCGTGCCGCCGCTTGGTTTAATGGACACGGCAAGCGGCTGAAGACTGGCCGGTCCGACGACAAGGCGGCAGCAATCACATGGAAGGTCCACCGCGGGCCCTGGAAGAACTCACCGTGGGGCAGGTTGCCCAGCGAAGCGGCGTGGCAGTTTCGGCCCTGCACTTCTATGAACGGCAGGGCCTGATCCGCAGCCGCCGAACCGGTGGAAACCAGCGCCGGTTCGACCGGTCGGTCCTTCGCCGGGTAGCTGTCATCCGCGCGGCCCAGCGTGCCGGCATCCCACTTTCCCATATAGCTGCCGTCTTCGCAGAATTGCCCGAGGACGGAATACCCGGGCAGGAGGACTGGCGCAGGCTCAGCGCGGCCTGGCGGGCAGAGCTGGATAACCGGATTGGGCAGCTCGAAGCTCTCCGTGACCGCCTGGGCGGATGCATCGGGTGCGGCTGCCTCTCACTTGCGGAATGCAGTTTCATCAATCCGGACGACGCTTCCGGGCGCGATTTCCGGGGTGCCCGGCTTTTGGAGCCGGACTCCTGATTTGACCTCAACTAATGTTGAGGTTTTACCGTGGAGGCATGACTTCAACGGCAGTGACTCATCCCGTGGTGGATGAATTCAAGGATGCGTTCCGTGGACACCCGGCAGGCGTGGCCATCATCACGGCCGCCGGAGCCGAGGGTCCCGTGGGGCTGACGGCTTCCTCCGTGAGCTCGGTCTCCGCAATGCCTCCCATCCTGGCCTTCTCACTCGCATCCACGCTGGGGTCGGCCGGTGTCATCGCCGGCGCGGACACCATTGTGGTCCACCTGCTCGGTGCCGAAAATGCAGAACTGGCTTCACTCTTCGCTGCGCGGGGAGCAGACCGGTTTGGTCCGGAACTGGACTGGAGCACCCTTCCCGGCGGAGAACCGCTGCTCGGCGGAGTGCCGCGGGCGCTTCTGTGCCGCATCCTCTCCCGTACCCAGGCAGGCAGCTCCACCCTGATAGCCGCCTCAGTCCTGGAAATCCACACCGGGCCGGCTGCTGCGCCGCTGGTCTACCACGACCGCACCTACCACCACCTGGGTTCCCACTCGGCACTGCGCCGTCCTCAGTAAAGAAGTCCCCTCCCGGCAGCCGCGGTCAGTGCACCGGCCACGCCGGCGAGGGCAGGCAGTTCCACCCGCCACTGCTGCCAGTACAGCTGAACGTCGAGGTGTGCGTCCGGATCCAGCAGGACGACGGACCCTTCCTCCAGCAGGGCTTCTGACTGCAGATCCGGGAGCATACCCCAGCCGAAACCCAGGCGGACGGCCTGCAGGAAGTCCCAGGATGCGGGCACATAATGCCGCGGCGGCTCGAGTCCCGGCGCTAAAGCCGATTCGAGGAACCGGGACTGGAGTGCGTCCCTGCGGTTGAAGACCACCATGGGCGCCGAGGCCGCTCCACGCGCATCGAATCCGGCTGCGAACCATCGGCGGCGGAACGCCGGACTGGAGGTGGGACGGTAGCGCATGGTCCCCAGGGGAGTAACGGAACACCCCTGGACCGGTTCGGGACTGGAGGTTACGGCACCCATCGCCGTTCCGTTCCTCAGGCTTTCGGCCGAATAGTCCTGGTCCTCCACGGTGAACTCAAAGTTGGTTCCCTCCAGTTCCGCCAGCGCCGGAAGCACCCAGGTGGAGAGTGAATCCGCATTGATGACCAGCTGGACTGGCGTGCGCCCCGGCTGGCTGTCCAGGCCCAGGCGTTCGACGGCGTCGTGCTCCAGTGCCGTGATCTGCCGTGCCAGCCGCAGCAGCACCGCTCCCGGTTCGGTGGGCGCTATGGGGCGGGCCCGCCTGAGGAGTACACACCCGGTCCGAGTTTCCAGGGCTTTGACCCGCTGGCTGACCGCCGACGTTGTGAGGTGCAGTGCCGCGGCTGCGGCGTCGAAACTGCCGTGGTCAAGGACAGCCGCAAGCGCGCGCAGCTGGTCAGCGTTGAACTCCATATTAAGAAATCCTAAAGATAGTCCAGAAACTTTAGCTAGTCTTTGGACGGGTGCCGCCCTAGCTTGGAAGCATGAGCACAATGAGCCTCGCCCCACTGCTGGCAGGATTCGGCAGCGGACTGGCCCTGATCGTCGCGATCGGGGCCCAGAATGCCTTCGTCCTGCGGCAGGGACTAAGGCGCGAGCATCTTCCGGCGGTCGTTGCCGTGTGTATCCTCAGCGATGCCATCCTCATCCTGGCCGGAACGGCGGGAATCGGCAGGCTCACCCAGGCCGCTCCGCTGGTGCTGGACGTTATTCGCTGGGCCGGCGCGGCGTTCCTGCTCGCCTACGCGTTCCTGTCTTTGCGCCGCGCACTGAATCCAGCGGGCCTGCAGGCGGCCGGCCAGGGCAGCGGCACGCTGGCGGCCGCCGTGCTGACCTGCCTGAGCCTGACCTGGCTAAACCCCCATGTGTACCTGGATACCGTGGTGCTGCTGGGATCGCTGGCCGCCGCTCACGGCCCGGAAGACCGGTGGGTCTTCGCGGCTGGTGCGGCTGCGGCCAGCACGGTGTGGTTCAGTGCGCTGGGATTCGGTGCGCGGCTGCTGGCGCCGCTCTTTGCCAGGCCCCGCGCCTGGCAAATCCTCGATGCGGCAATCGGTGTCTTTATGGTGCTGCTGGCTGTCAGCCTCCTCCGCAGCTCGGTGTAACCCACGCGGGCGCGTGCCTGCGCCAGGTGGTACCGTTCGCGCCAGCCCGCAGCGGGCGCCGGACGGGCCTTTGGGCAGCGCCGGTCTTCACTGACGATTGGAGCATCGTGGCCGGGACCGGGAACCGCGGCACCGGCCGCCGCCGCGCAGTGCCTGCAGCAGTCCTCTGGACCGCAGCCGCGGCCATCACCGGCACGGGTGTCTTTGTGCTTAGCAGCGTTTATTCCTCCCGGGCCGAGCCCCTTCCTGATCCGCCGTTCGCTGTCTTCGACGCTGAACCGCAGAAGCAGGATGAGCTGCCCGCGTGGGTGGACCTGGATACCGGCCGGGAGGAAGTCCGCTTCCTGACGGCGAGCGGCACCGGCAGCTACTACGTTTCCCGCGGCCGCGGCGCCTACTGCCTGGTGGTTGTGCGCCAGGGATCCGGTTAAAGCTATTCCGCTTTCTGCCGCAGGGGACCGATCACGGAGGGGAGTGTTGTCTCAGGAACATCCCCGGGAACCACGCTGGACGGACGTGCGGGCATGGCGGTCCTGGTGGTGGACGGATACATGGATGATGCGGAAATCTCTGACGGCGCGGAACTAATCCACGGGAATGTCTGGGTGAAGCTGGGGGTGCCGGCAGGGGATCATTAGTCGCATGACCAACTATTTCGAGAATGACGCAAGGTCCATGCGGGAAAGAATGCAGGCCGGGGACCTCTACATCGCCGATGATCCGCAGCTGGAAGCAGACAGCCTGCGGGCCTCCTCGCTCTCGGACCAGTACAACCGGCTCGGTCCGCAGAACCCGGCGGCTGCGGCGCCCCTGCTTGCCGAACTGCTGGGCGGGCTCGGGGAAGGCACCGTCATCCGTCCGCCGATCTATGTGGATTACGGCAAATACATCACCGTTGGAGCGCGGACCTTCATTAACTTCAATCTCACTGCCCTTGACGTTGCTCCAATAACGATCGGTGACGACGTGCAGATCGGGCCCAACGTTCAGCTCCTCACACCCACGCATCCGCTGGCCGCGGACCCGCGCCGCGACAAGCTGGAAGCCGCCAGGCCCATTGCCATCGGCAACAACGTCTGGCTGGGCGGCGGCGTGATGGTCCTGCCGGGAGTAAGCATCGGCGAGAATACCGTGGTTGGAGCCGGTGCGGTGGTGACCCGGGACCTGCCGGCGAACGTGATCGCAGTTGGTAATCCCGCCCGGATTGTCCGGGAGCTGCCGAACGCCTAGGCCAGGCCCGGAGCGGCCTGGATCTGTGCGTCGATGAGGATTTCGGCAGCCTGCCGGGCCTGCCGTGCCGGCTCTGCCGAGCCGGAAATGGCAGCCGTTGTCTGTGCACCCTCGGCCAGCAGCGCCAGCTGCGGGGCCAGGGCGGGGTTTCCGCCCGCCTCGGCCACGAGCTCGGCCAGCACGCGCTGGAACGACTCCTTGTGCGTCCGAGTGCGCTCGGCGATGTCAGGGGACTGGCTGCCCAGCTCACCGAAGGCGTTGATGAAGGCACACCCGCGGAAGGAATCCTCGGCAAACCAGTCCGACAGGTAGTCATAAACAGCCAGCAGCTTCTGCCTCGGATCCGCTGCGGCATCGATCCGTTCCTGGATACCGGCCGTCCAAATTCGGTGGCGCCGGTCCAGGACTGCGAATACTATGGCCTGCTTGGACGGGAACAAGGCATAGAGCTTCTTCAGCGGCAGGTCCACCTCACGCCGGAGTTCGGCCATGCCGACTGCTTGGATACCGCGCTCGTAGAAGAGCCGGTCAGCCACTTCGATGACGTGTGCATGTTCCTCACCAGGGGTCATGAATCAATTGTACTTGCTTTGAGAATGATCGTTCCCTATAGTTGGGAGCTCCGGAGAATGATCATTCTCACAGCCTTCTGAGAGGAGCATCGCCATGGGGCGTATCAGCGTCAGCACGGAGAACAGCAGTCCGATCGAGCTTTACTACGAAGACCACGGCAAGGGACAGCCCGTTGTCCTGATCCACGGCTATCCGCTGGACGGAGCATCCTGGGAAAAGCAGACCGCCGCCCTGCTGCAGGCCGGTTACCGGGTCATCACCTATGACCGGCGCGGCTTCGGCCGGTCCGACAAGCCGGCCGAAGGCTACGACTACGACACCTTTGCCGCAGACCTGAATGCCGTGCTGAATACGCTGGACCTGCATTCAGTGGTGCTGGTGGGCTTCTCCATGGGAACCGGCGAAGTGGCCCGGTACCTCTCCACCTATGGATCGGACCGTGTGGACAAGGCAGCTTTCCTTGGCTCACTCGAGCCGTACCTGCTCCAGGCGGACGACAACCCGGAGGGAGTTCCCCAGGAAGTCTTTGACGGCCTGATGGCAGCTGCCACGGCCGACCGCTACGCCTTCTTTACCGAGTTCTTCAAGAATTTCTACAACTCGGATGATTACCTTGGCACTCCCCGGCTCAGCCAGGAAGTAATCAACGCCGGCTGGAACCTGGCTTCATCAGCCAGCCCCATCGCTTCGCTGGCCGCCCAGCCGACCTGGCTCACCGACTTCCGCGGCGACATCCCCAAGATCGACGTCCCGGCCCTGATCGTGCACGGAACCGCCGACAATATCCTGCCGATCGACGCGACCGGCCGCCGGTTTGCCAAGGCACTGCCGTCTGCCGAGTACATCGAGATCGAAGGCGCTCCGCACGGGCTGCTCTGGACCCATGCACAGGAAGTGAACGAAGCGCTGCTGTCCTTCCTGGCCCAGGACACCAAGCCGGAAACACGTGAGGTCCCGGCGGAGGCATAGGGATCCCTGCAACGGACCCGGCCCCCAGACGGCCGGGTCCGTTACAGTTGCTGCACCAGTGACGCGGCCACCGCGGGCCGCTCACCTTGTCCGGAGGGGAACGGCCATGTCCAGCAGGCACGACGAGATTGATCCACGGTATGACCCTGCTTACCAGCGCGGAGGAGGGGAGGGATACGTGTCCCGGACGGAACCCCCGGCCGTTGTGGAGATCAGTGACGCGCCGGCCCCGGTTCAGCTTGGGCCTTCACAGAACGTGTACTCGGAGCTGGAACGGCACCAGCGCAAGTACCGGATGGCGGCCTGGGCCCTCGCCGCCGGGCTGGTAACAATAGGCGGATTCTTTATGTTCGCGGACACCATCTTTCCGCAGGATCCCAGCGTCTCGGCGCCCAACTGGAACGGGTACCCGGTGGAGCCGTGGCCGCAGAAGCTGCGCTGGGCAGCCCCTAACCTGATTATGCTGGGCATAGTGACCGCCGTCGTGCAGGTCTTCATCGAACAGGTGCAGGCCTTCCGGCTGCGCACGGGCCGGTGAAGATCTCTCCGGGCCGAATACTCTCCAAAGGAGCTCCCATGAGCAGGAAAAGACCCTCAGCGAACTCACTGCAGGACAGAAAAAGGGCCTGGGCATTCTTTCCAGCATCCAGTTCCTGCTCGCCGGTGCAGCTCTCGTGGATATCTGGCGCCGCCCGGGGAGTGAAATCCGCGGGCCGAAGGCTGCGTGGAGCGCAGCCTGCGCCGTGAACTTCATTGGCCCGATCAGTTACTTCGTGTTCGGCCGCCGCCGCGGCTAAACCCGGGTACTAGCCCTTGGGCTGGGTCGAGTACTCCGCCCAGGGCACGTTCCAGTCCCCGTAACCGTCCCACATGGCTGCCGGTCCCACTCCGGTGTTGAGGACCTGGACAAGGTCACCCGGTTCGAACGTGTCATAGAAGTACTTGGCGCCTTCAGGAGACATACCCACGCAGCCGTGGGAGACGTTGATAACGCCCAGTGCACCCATGGCGCCGGGCAGCGCTTCGTGCACGAACACCCCGCTGTTGGTGAGGCGGCTGGCCCAGGACGCATCAAACGGCTCGTAGTAGTCCGGGTCCCCGGGCTTGAGGCCAATGCTTTCGGCACGGAACGGCAGCTTCTCGTGCTGGGACATCACTACCTGGTATCCGCTGGGGGAAGGCCAGGCGGAATCTCCCAGGGTCACGGGGAAGGTGCGGGTGAGCTGCCCGTCAATGAAGACCTGCATGGTCTTGGTGACGTTGTCCACGACGGCAACCCGGGAGTTGTGGACCTGGAAGGTCCGCGTCTCGTTGAAGTTGCCGATCATCGAATTGCCGAAGTCCACGCCGAAGAGCTGCATGTCCACCGTGACCGTGCTGTTGGGTTCCCAGAACGTTTCCGGGCGGTAGCGTGCCTTGGTGTCCGAGATCCAGTAGAACGCACCGGTCTGGGCGCTGCTGCTGGTGACCGTAATGGCGGCCTCGACGGCCTGCTTGTTCAGCACCGGTTCGCTGAAGTTGATCTCGATGGGGTGCCCGACGCCGACCACCGACTTGTCCAGCGGCGCCATAAAAGCGTTGGCCTCATTCGGAGGCGTCACGGTGTGGAAGGACTGCGATTCCTTCGTGGTCTTGCCGTTGGCGTCCGCGAGGGTGAAGGCAAAGGTGTACTCGGTGTTGAACTTCAGCGGCTCAGTGGCCGCCCACTCGGTCTTCCCTGCGGCGAAGTCCCCTTCAACATCGTCCCCGCCGGACTTTGGCGCCAGCGATACTGATTCGATGGTTCCGTGCTGGACCTTGAGGACAGGGACGGAAACCGGGTTCACCTCAGTGGAACTGTCAGCCGGCTCAGCTGTGAAGGCAACAGGGACCGCGGGCTCGGCAGCCGTCGGTGAGGCGGAGGGCTGCCGGGACTGCTGGGCGGAAGGAGTTCCGGCGTCGAACGCACCCGTGGCTGCCGCAACGCCTGCCGCGGCGCCGATCACCAGTACCCCTGCCGCTGCGGCCAGGGCGATCCACCGCTTGCGGCTGCTCTTTTCCTGCACTGTGTCTGTCCCCTACGTCTCTCTTAGCTGAAGCCATCCTACGTTAGCCGCGGGTGCGGCTAATCTGTCAGGACGCTTTCTCCAGTACACCGGCCAGCAGCGGTGCCAGGGCCAGTGACCCTGCCGCGCTGAGATGGTACGCATCCGCATAAAGCGGAGAGTCTCCCACAAAGGCAGGGCACCGCTCCCCGAGGCAGAACCATTCCGTCGTATCTATCCATTCAAGGTCTGGATTGCCCGCTGCTGCTGCGGCAGATTCGAGATTCAGGCGGGAGTGGTGGTCCTCGGCGAGCCGGGTCTCGCAGTCGGCCGGGGCGCTGAAACGGGTGGCGCACTGCGCCGGGTCCCTGGCCTCCGGCGGAGCGGAGAGCACCACGGTCCGTTCGGCCTTCCCCGCCAGCGCCTCGTGGATGCGCCGGGTGCCCTCCCGCCATTCGGCGTCGGCCGCTGCGCCGGAGGCACCGCTGGCCAGGGCCGCGTCATAGCGGAAGGAAGCCATCAGGAGCACGTCCGGTGCCAGCTGGCCGATGCGCTCCACTGCCCAGTCCCGGAAGGCAGGGCATTCGGGGTACGGTGCGCCGCCGATCCGGTTCTGCGGTACATCCGCGGGGGCGCAGCCCGCGGCCGTGTAGACGTGGATCCGCCACTCGCCGGGGTCCAGGACAGCGCGCAGCGCGGGCAGGTAGGCCATAGCCACCGAGTCTCCGTACAGGACCAGGTCCTTCGGCGCATCCTCCTGCCCATAGGTGCAGTGTCCGGTGTTGGCCACGGGGTCCTCGTGGCGGGCTTCGTTTCCGCCCAGGCATCCGTCCACGATCCACTCGGCTGGCTTCGCATTGCGGCCGCCCTCGGTAAAGGAGGCCGGATCGGGATCCAGGGCCGGCCACTGGGTGCTGCCCAGGGCCTCCCGCAGTGCTGCGGTGTGGACGGCCAGGGGGTCCGGCCGGGAAGCAGCGGGCCGTTCCGGGGCGGGATCTGCCGACGACGGCGGATTGGCAGCAGCCGGGGCGGCGGCCGGCTGGAGCGTTGTGTCCAGTGCGGCGGCGACCAGGGCTGCGGACAGCAGGCCGCCCACGGCAGCCATGGCTGCCAGCCGGGCGGGCCGCGGTTCCAGTGCCGGACGGCGGTAGCGGCGTCCGCGTTCCCGGGCGGCGTAGCGGGGCTGCAGCCAGCGTGAGCGGCGGACCGGGTCCTCGATCCAGTGGAAGGAGAGCACCGCGAGGCAGGTTGCCCCCGCCAGCGGCAGGAACGGGGATGCCTCCGGGGCCAGCGCAGCCGCGAACACAATGACCGGGAAGTGCCAGAGGTAGAGGGAATAGGAAATCCGGCCAATGTAGCGGCTGGCGGGGTTGGTCAGGGGCCACATGATCCGGTTGTGGCCTGGACCGCGCGTGCCCGTCCCGGCGGCCAGGACGAGCAGGGCGGAGAGCACGGGCAGCGCGGCGGCCGGCCCTGGAAACGCGCTGTCCGCAGAGAGCAGGAGGAACGAAGCAGTGATGCCGGCCAGCCCGGCCCACCCCGCCGCAGCCCGGCCGGGCGCAGGGATCCGGCCGAGCCAGGGAGCCGCGACTGCCAGGAGCGCGCCGGCGCCAAGTTCCCAGGCCCGGGAGAACGTGGAGAAGTACGCGGTGGTGGGCTGGTTGGCGGTCTCCCACACCGCGAAGGCAAAGCTGCCGGCGCACAGCGCGCCAAGGAAGAGCAGCAGGAGGACCCGCATGCCGCGGTCGGTGCAGCGCAGCGCTGCAGTGACGGCGATTCCTGCCATCAGCACCCAGGGCCAGGCCAGGTAAAACTGCTCCTCAACGCCAAGGGACCAGAAGTGCTGCAGGGGCGAAACTGCGGTTCCGGCGTGAAGGTAGTCGGTGCCGGAAGCGGCGAAACGCCAGTTCCCCATGAAGAAAAAGGACCAGACAGCGTCCTCGAGGATGGAGGCGGCGCGTCCGGGACCAAAAACAAGGAAGGCGCCGGCGGACGTGGCCGCCAGGACGGCAGCCGCTGCGGGAACGAGCCTGCGTACACGCCGCCGGTAGAAATCCGGCAGGGAGAGTTTCTGCGGGGACGTTATTTCGCGGATCAGGATGGTGGTGATCAGGAACCCGGAAATGACGAAGAAGACGTCGACGCCTGCGTATCCGCCGGACGGCCAGGCGAACAGGTGATGGGCGAGCACCGCGAGGACGGCGAGGGCGCGAAGGCCCTCAATGTCGTGGCGGAAGCCCCCTCCCGGCCGGTGCCGCGGCCGGGCGGGGACCCGGGCACGGGATGCAGGCTGGGAGGCACGCGCGGACAAGGATTCGCTTTCGCTTCAACGGTGGTGGGCTGCCTCGAATGTAGCCCGGCCCCGCTGCGGCCCGCCACTTAGCACGCGGCAACGCGAAAATCGCCCCAAACCCTTGACATGTTTGGTTATTTGGGCTGTTTTGCCTGGTCAGACGGCGTCGAGTTCAGCCATCCGGGCCGCCTGCCGGGTGATGTTCTTTGCCATGGACGGGAAGATCAGCCCGTGGAAGGGGTAGATGAGCCACCAGTACAGCCGTCCCAGCAGGCCGCGCGGAAAGTAGATCGCCCGCTGGCTGTAGACGCTTCCCTCGCCGTCGGGATCCACCCGCAGCTCCAGCCAGGCCTTCCCGGGCACCCGCATCTCCGCCCGCAGCCGCAGCAGGGTGCCGCGCTCCAGCAGTTCCACGCGCCACCAGTCGACGACGTCGCCGGTCAGCAGTGTGGACGGATTCCGCCGCCCGCGGGTCAGGCCGGCCCCACCCACCGTCTTGTCCAGCACGCCGCGGATGGCCCATGCCATGGGCAGGGAATACCAGCCGTTCTTGCCGCCGATTCCTTCGATGACCTGCCAGATGTGGGCCGGATCAACAGCTGAACCGCGGCGCCGCTGGTCCACGTAGACGGTCTGGCCTGCCCAGTCCGGGTCTGAGGGGAGCGGTTCGGAGGCGAGGTCCGCGGCGCTGGAGGCGCTCGCCCAGGTTGTCTCCACCTCGTTGCGTGCCTCTTTGCCAAGGGCCCGGGTGACGGCGTCGTGGTAGTTGGTCAGTCCGCCTTCCGGGACCGGTATGTAGTTGTTGATGTCCCGTTCCTTGGCCACCGCATCGTGCTGCAGGGATTCGACGAGCGGCCGGGACATCGTGAGGGGAATCGGAGTCACCAGCGCCACCCACAGCCCGGCCAGCTTGGGGGCGGGGATCGGCAGGGCGTAGATCCGGCGCCTGGGCAGGCCGGCCACTTCCGCGTAGCCGTTCATGATGTCCGCGTACTCCAGGACTTCGCCGGAGCCGATGTCGAAGGTGCGGTTCAGGCCTTCGGGCAGGTCCGCGGCCCGGACCAGGTAATACAGGACGTCACGGACGGCGATTGGTTCGATTTTCCGGCGGACCCAGCTGGGGGCCGGCATGACCGGCAGGGTTTCGGTGAGGTGCCGGATCATTTCGAACGACGCCGAACCGGAACCGATCACCACCCCGGCCTGGAACACCACCGCGGGAACCGCGCCGTTGAGCAGGATCTCCCCGACGGCTGTCCGTGAGGCCATGTGCGGGGAGAGCTCGCCCTCGTTTGGGTGCAGGCCGCCCAGATAGATGATGCGCTTGACGCCCGCCTTCTCCGCAGCGGAGGCCACGATGTTGGCGATGTCCTCCTCCTGCTTGGCGAAGCCCTTGCCGGAGGCCATCGAATGAACCAGGAAGTACACGGTGTCCACGTCCTGGAAGGCGCTTTCCACCGATTCGGCGTCCGAGAGATCGCCCTGCACTATTTCGACGTCGTCGTGCCACGGGACGTCGTTGAGCTTCTCCGGGGACCGGACCAGCACCCGGACGGTGCGGCCGTCCGCCAGGAGAAGCGGAACCAGGCGCCCGCCTATGTAGCCCGTAGCTCCGGTGACCAAGACCCGCTGAGTGTCCGTCATTTCCCCAACATACACATCGGCCGACCCGCTTCGGGGGCCGTTGCACTATCCCTCCCAAAAACACCTCAACATTTTGTAAGCATGCTGATGTCTACTGGATATTGCCGCATAATCCCGGTAAGACTAGAGGGCATGGCGACAACGGGAACGGCCCCGAAGCAGCGGGAAACGGTCAACGTGGAGGGACACCGCCTGCGCCTGACCTCGCTGGATAAGGTCCTGTACCCGGAGACGGGAACCACCAAAGCGGACGTCCTGTCGTATTACGCCGCGATTGCCCCAACGCTGATTCCCTACGCGCGCAACCGGCCGGCGACCAGGAAGCGGTGGGTCAACGGCGTCGGAACCCCGGATACCCCCGGGCAGGTTTTCTTCCAGAAGAACATTGACGATTCGGCGCCGAGCTGGGTCAAGCGGTACACGATCGAGCACAAGGACCACGCCAACGTGTATCCGCTGGTCAACGACCTGGCCACACTGACCTGGCTGGCCCAGCTGGCAGCCCTGGAAATCCACGTTCCGCAGTGGCAGTTCGGGCCGCGGGGAGTCCGGCAGAACCCGGACCGGCTGGTGCTGGACCTGGATCCCGGAGACGGTGCTTCCCTGGCTGACTGCGCCGAAGTGGCCCGCCTGGCCCGCAGCATCCTCACGGACATGGGCCTGGACGCCCGGCCGGTCACCAGCGGTTCCAAGGGCATCCACCTCTACGCGGCGCTGGACGGCGGGCAGACCTCGGATGAAGTCAGCGCCGTCGCCCATGAACTGGCCCGGGCACTGGAAGCCGACCATCCGGACCTGGTGGTCAGTGACATGAAGAAAACGCTGCGCAAGGGCAAGGTGCTGGTGGACTGGAGCCAGAACAACGCCAACAAGACCACCATCTGCCCCTACTCGCTGCGCGGCCGCTTCCGGCCCATGGTCGCCGCGCCGCGGACCTGGGAGGAACTGGAGGACCCGGACCTGGCGCAGCTGGACTACGAAGAAGTCCTGGACCGCATCGAGGACATCGGGGACCCGCTGGCCGGCATGCACACCGGCGAAGCTGATTCCGGGGTACTGGAATCGGACGCCGAACCGGACAAACTGCACAAGTACCGCAGCATGCGCGACGCCGCGAAGACCCCCGAGCCGGTGCCCGCCGAAGCGCCGAAGGCAGTGGAAGGGGACGGCAACAGCTTTGTCATCCAGGAACACCACGCCCGGCGGCTGCACTGGGATTTCCGGCTGGAGCGGGACGGCGTCCTGGTCTCCTGGGCAGTTCCCAAGGGCCCGCCGACCTCGCCGGACAAAAACCACCTGGCTGTGCAGACCGAGGACCATCCGCTGGATTACGGCGGTTTCTCCGGAACCATTCCGAAGGGGGAATACGGTGCCGGGGAAGTCACCATCTGGGACCACGGCACGTATGAGACGGAGAAGTGGCGCCCGGACAAGGAAGTAATCGTCACCGTTCACGGCCAGCCCGACGGCGGCCTGGCGCGCGACGGTTCGGCGGTGCGCCGCTTCGCGTTCATCCACACCGGCGGGCAGGACGGGAAGAGCAACTGGCTGCTGCACCTGATGAAGGACCAGACGTCCAAGCCCGCCGAACCGGCCGAACCCACGGGCAAGAAGTCGAAGAAGAAGGACGACGAGAACCCTGCCGAAATGACCAAGGCTGCAGCGAAAGCCCGTCCTGATCCACTGCCCCTGCCGGACGGCGCCGCGGTGAAGCAGGACATTAAGGACTCCGGCATGCCGTCGCTGAAGCCGATGCTGGCCACTCTGGGTTCCAAAGCCGACATCAACGACGACGCCGAGTGGGCGTTCGAAATGAAATGGGACGGCGTGCGGGGCATCGCCGAAGTGACTCCGGAAGGAACCCGGCTGATCAGCCGTAACGGCAACGACATGACCGTTGCCTACCCGGAGCTGCAGGAACTCGGCGGCGCGCTGAACGGTGAACGGGCCGTACTGGACGGGGAAATTGTCGCCCTGAACAAGGCCGGGCGCCCCGACTTCGGGCTGCTCCAGCCGCGGATGCATCTCACCCGGGCCCGTGATGCCGAAGCGGCCGCTGCCAAGACACCGGTGCAGTTTATGGTCTTCGACCTGCTTTGGCTGGACGGAAACTCACTGCTGGAGCTCAGCTACGAACAGCGCCGGGAGATCCTGGAACAGGCCGTTGAATCCAGTGAAGACGACGGGCACGTCCAGGTTCCTCCGGCCCTGGATCTGGGCATGGACGACGCCGTTGAAGCCAGCAGGGAACTCGGCCTGGAGGGTGTGGTGGCCAAGCGCCGGTCCGCGGACTACTCCGCCGGCACCCGGTCACGCAGCTGGATCAAGCTCAAGAACCAGTTCAGCCAGGAAGTGGTCATTGTCGGCTGGCGGCCGGGCCAGGGAAACCGGGCCAACAAGGTGGGGTCACTGCTCGTGGCGGTTCCGGACGGGACCGAGCTGCAGTACATCGGCCGCGTCGGGTCCGGTCTGAGCGAGAAGGACCTGGCGCTGGTGGGCTCCCGGCTGAAAAAACTCGCCCGCAAGACCGCCCCGCTGGACGACGTGCCCCGGGCCGACGCGTCCGACGCCCGCTGGGTCCGCCCGGTCCTGGTCGGTGAAGTGACCTACGCGGAGCGTACCGGCACAGGCAAACTCCGGCACCCCGTGTGGCGGGGGCTGCGGCCGGACAAGAAGCCCTCCGACGTCGTACCGGAAATCCCGTCCTAAGCCAGTCCTCAGACCGTCAACCACCCCAACCGGGAGGAACGCAGCGATGACCGACACCCGTACCCCTGAAGAACGACTGCCCGGCACCGCGCTGCCGCCGGAAAGCCAACTGCAGGCGGTGGATGCCTGGTGGCGGGCGGCCAATTACCTCTCCGCCGGGCAGATCTACCTGCGGGACAACCCGCTGCTGCGCCGTCCTCTGGAACCCGGCGACGTGAAAGCCCGGCTGCTGGGGCACTGGGGAACCACCCCCGGCCTGAACTTTATCTACGCCCATCTGAACCGGCTGATCAATGAGACCGGCCAGGAGTTCCTGTTCATTACCGGTCCCGGGCACGGCGGCCCGGCGAACGTGGCAAATGCCTGGCTGGAGGGCACCTATTCGGAGATCTACAGCCATGTCGGTGAAGACGAAGACGGGCTGCGCACCCTGTTCAAGCAGTTCTCCTATCCCGGCGGCGTTCCCAGCCACGCGGCGCCGGAAACCCCCGGGTCCATCCACGAAGGCGGCGAACTGGGCTACTCCCTGGCCCATGCCTACGGCGCCGTGTTCGACAACCCGGACCTCGTCGCAGCCACGGTCATTGGCGACGGCGAGGCGGAAACCGGGCCGCTGGCTGCGTCCTGGCACTCGAACAGCTTCCTGGACCCGGCGGTGGACGGTGCGGTGCTGCCCATCCTGCACCTGAACGGCTACAAGATCGCCAACCCCACCGTCCTGTCCCGGATGCCCGAATCCCAGCTGGTAAAGCTGCTTGAGGGCTACGGCTACCGCCCGCACTTCGTCACCGTGCAGGATCCAGACGCCGTGATGGCCGCCCACGAGGACTTCGCCGCGGCCCTGAGCACCTGCCTGGCCGAAATCCACGCAATCCAGGCTCCGTACCGGACTGGCGGGAAACTCGCGGTTCCGGCGGACGCGCCCGGGGCCGCCGACGTCGACCCCCACGCCCCGCGCTGGCCAATGATCGTTTTCAGGTCCCCCAAGGGATGGACCGGCCCGCGCGAAGTGGACGGCAAACCCGTGGAGGGCACCTGGCGGGCACACCAGGTTCCGCTGTCCGAGGTGAACGAGAACGACGGACACCGCGCCCAGCTCGAAGACTGGCTGCGCTCCTACCGGCCGGAAGAACTGTTCGACGGCGACGGCCGGCTGCGCGGCGAAATCGCATCCCTGGCACCGGCCGGGAATCTGCGCATGAGCGCCACCCCGTACGCCAACGGCGGCCGGCTGCTCCAGGACCTCCGGCTGCCCTCCTACGCGGAGTTCGCCGTCGACATCGCCGAACCGGGCGGCGAACGGGTGAGCCCGATGCTGAACCTGGGCAGGTACCTCGCGGAGATCATCCGGCGAAACCCGGAGAACTTCCGGATCTTCGGCCCGGACGAGACGGCGTCGAACCGGCTGCAGGAGGTCTACGGCGTCACGGACAAGGTCTGGCAGCAGCGGATCGAGAAGGTCGACGAACATTTGGCCCGCAGCGGCCGGGTAGTGGAAGTGCTCAGCGAGCACCTCTGTGAAGGCTGGCTGGAAGGCTACCTGCTCACCGGCCGGCACGGCGTTTTCAACTGCTACGAGGCCTTTGTCCACATTGTCGACTCGATGTTCAACCAGCACGCCAAGTGGCTGAAGGTCAGCCGGGACCTGTCCTGGCGCCAGCCCATCGCGTCCCTGAACTACCTGCTCTCCAGCCACGTGTGGCAGCAGGACCACAACGGGTTCTCGCACCAGGACCCCGGGTTCATCGACCATGTGGTGAACAAAAAAGCCGACGTCATCCGGGTGTACCTCCCGCCGGACGCGAACACCCTGCTGGCGGTCACCCAGCACATCCTGGGCACCCGGGACCGGGTGAACGTGGTGGTTTCCGGCAAGCAGCCCGCGCCGGTCTGGCTGAACCCCGAGCAAGCGAAGCTGCACGTCAAGCGCGGCATCGGCGTCTGGGACTTTGCGGGCAGTGAAGGCGACGGTCCCGGCCCGCAGCCGGATCCCGACGTCGTTATGGGCTGTGCGGGGGATGTGCCCACGCTCGAAACCATCGCTGCCGCAGCACTGCTGAAGGAGCGGCTGCCTCAGCTGCGGATCCGGGTGGTGAACGTAGTGGACCTGATGCGGCTGCAGGACTCGGCCGAGCATCCGCACGGGCTCTCCGACCGGGACTTCGACACCCTGTTCACCAAGGAATCGCCCATCATTTTCGCGTACCACGGCTATCCGTGGCTCATCCACCGGCTGACCTACCGCCGCACCAACCATTCCAACCTGCACGTGCGCGGCTACAAGGAAGAAGGCACCACCACCACGCCGTTCGACATGGCGATGCTGAACCAGATCGACCGGTTCCAGCTGGCCATCGACGTGCTGGACCGCGTACCGTCGCTGGGGTCCACCCAGGCCGGCTTCCGGCAGTGGCTGCAGGATGAGCGGGAGCGCTGCCGCCAGTACACCCGCGACGAGGGGCAGGACCCGCCCTTCATCAGCGGCTGGACGCTCGAAGAGGCGCAGCGTTCGACGCAAGACTAGGTTTCCCGCGGGCTACCGCCCGGCGGGATGGCATGATCCATCTACACGAAGGAGAACTATGTCCAACGAGCAGTCGACCATTACCGTTTCCCGCGTCATTGACGCCTCGGCAGGGGACATCTTCCACCTGCTGTCCAACCCGGAGCGGCACCACGAGCTGGACGGCTCCGGCATGGTGGTTTCGGATGAGAAGACCAACCGCATCGCCGCGGTGGGAGAGGTCTTCACCATGAACATGTCCAACGCCAAGATGGGTGACTACAAGACGGACAACCACGTCACCGGCTTCAGCCACAACCAGCTCCTGGCCTGGCAGACCGCCGTGGCCGGAACCGAGCCGGCCGGCTGGGAATGGATGTGGGAGCTGGATTCGCTGGGCCCGGACTCCACCGAAGTCACCCTCACCTACGACTGGAGCAAGGTCACGGACAAGGAAACCCTGAAGAAGGTCTCCTTCCCGATGATCAGCAAGGAAGAGCTTGAAGGCTCGCTGAACAAGCTGGCCGCTGCGGTCTCCGGCTCCTAACTCACCTAACCACCGCCGAGGGGCCAGTTACGGCTCTTATCAGGCCTCAAACGAGCCGTAACTGGCCTCTCGAGTAGGGAGTACGACGGCGGCCGGTCCCCGGATGGGGGCCGGCCGCCGTCGTTGTGCGGTGCAGGGTTTAGCCTGCGGACCAGCCGCCGTCGGAGGGCATGATGGCGCCGTTGATGTTCACGGAGTCATCGCTGAGCAGGAACGTGATGGAGGCTGCGAGGTCCTCGGCGGAGGCCAGCCCCGGGATCAGGACGCGGGCCGGAGCCAGGCGGGCTTCGCCGTACTCGGAGGTCTTGCCGCCCATCGGAATACCGGTGGCCACACCGCCCGGAGCAACCGCGTTGATACGTATGCCTTCCTTGGCATACATGAAGGCGGCGCTCTTGGTGATACCCACAACGGCGTGCTTGGAGGCTGTGTAGGCCACGCCGGACGCGGAGCCCCGCAGGCCTGCCTCGGAAGTGACGTTTACGATCGTGCCCTTGCGGGCTTCGAGCATGGCCGGCAGCACGGCGCGCGTCAGGCGCACCAGACCGTCCACGTTCACGGCGAAGATCTTCTGCCACATGGCGTCCGAGACCTCGTGGAGCGGGCTGAAGTCGTCATTGATGCCGGCAACGTTCGCCAGGCCGTCGATCTGTCCGCCGGCGGCGGCGATGATCCGCTCCACTGCCTCGAGATCGGTGAGGTCAGCCGCTACCGGAACGATGGCCTCGCCGAGTTCTTCGGCCAGTTCCTTAATCTTCAGCTCGGCAATATCCACTGCAATCACACGGCCGCCCTCCCGGGCGATCCGGGATGCGGTGGCACGGCCGATGCCGGAGCCGGCACCGGTCACGATAACCGTCTTGCCCTTGAAGCGGTCGGCGACGGTGGGCAGGGCATCCGCTTCGAGTTCCGGCATAACGCCGCCGTTGGCCTGCATCACCAGTCCGTCAACGGCAGCCTGCGGCATCTGCCCCTGGCTGAGGTCCACCAGCTGCTGGAGCTTGAGTCCGAGCGCAGGGCCCAGGGAAGCCTCGTCGCTTCCGGTCTGCGCCAGGAAGCCGCGCAGGATGGGGCCGCCGGCCGGGTGGTCGAGCCACTCCTGGATGGTGTTCTGGGCTGTCAGGGGCTTGTTGGCCGCCATGGACGTTCCTTTCGATCGATGGAGCGGCCGTGGATACGCGGCCACCGTCACTTACACGTGTAAGTAAAGTGTATCTTCGAAGGGTCAGTTGGTCACGAAAGGAACTCCGTGCACGGCAAGGTCACTTCGCACGACGTCGCCCGCGCCGCCGGGGTCTCCCGCGCAACGGTCAGTTATGTGCTGAACGGCAGGAGCGGGCAGAGCATCTCGGAGACAACCCGGCAGCGTGTCCTGGCCGCCGCCGCGAAACTCGGCTACGCGCCGTCGACCGCTGCCCGGACCCTGCGGCGGGGACAGAGCGACCTGGTGCTGATGCTCCTGCCGCCCGAGCCGCTGGGCCGCGCCCTGGCGATGGTGCTCGATGCCGCGTCAGACCAGGTGGAGCGCTACGGGCTGCGGCTGATTGCGCACCGGCTGCCGGCCTCAGGCGGGGCCGTGGACCTGGTCCGGTCGCTCGCGCCCGCCGCACTGATCCTGACCACGCCGCTGGCTGCCGAAGAACTCGCCGCCCTGCGTTCCCTCGAAGTGCCGCTGGCCTCGCTGCAGCAGGAAATGGACGATCCGCTGGGGCCGGACCTTGGAATCGGCGCCCTGCAGGTGGGGCACCTGGCTGCCGCCGGACACACGCGCCTCGGCGTCGCGGTTCCGGATTTGCCCGGCTATGCCTGGCGCGTACAGGTGCGGCTGGCCGCCATTGAACATGCCTGCGCCCGGCTGGGCCTGCATCCGCCCGCTGTGGAGCGGATCCGCCTGGAGGCAGGCGACGCCGCTGCCGCCGTCGCGCGCTGGACGCAGGGACCGGAGCCGGTGACGGCAGCCTGCGCGTTCGACGACGACTATGCCTTCGCACTGCTGTCCGGACTGGCCTCACACGGTCTCTCCGCGCCGGCTGACCTCGCCGTCATCGGCGCCGAAGACCTTCCGCTGGCTGGGCTGGCCGTGCCGCCGCTGACCACCGTCAGCGTGCACGCCAGGATGCTCGGCACGCTGTTCGCGCAGCTGGCGATCGCGCCCCTGCTGGGCGCCGACGCCGACAGCTCGACAGAGCATGTCCGCACGCCGGACGCAGCACCGGCAGCGCAGCCGGTACCTCCCGTGACCCTCGTTCAGCGCGCGTCCGCCTAGGGGCGGATCCGTTCTGCAGAAAAGTGACCGGTTTGCGGTTTTGCGGCCGGTTACAAGCGGCAGCAAAACCGCAAACCGGCAGGAGAATTGTCAGGCCTCCCGGGCGCGGTAGAGCTGCATCTGCCGGTAGCGCCGGCCCAAGGATTCACGCCGGGGCTTGGACGGGGCGTCCTCTGGCTCGGCCGTGAGGTCGATGTGCTTCTTCCCGAACCGCCAAAGCAGCAGGTCATCCAGCAGGCGGTCCGGCCCTGGAGAGTAGCGGTGGTCCAGGGCCGCGCGGACTTCGGTGATGGCCTCGGCCTGCAGCAGCCCGGCCAGGTCCATGGTTGTTTTGAGTCCGTGAGCTGCCAGCAGTTCCGCCGCCCAGCCCCAGTCATCCCCGGCCTTGCGGTTCACGTGCGGCAGCAGCGTCATCCAGACATGCCGGATCCGGT
Source organism: Arthrobacter koreensis (assembly GCF_035792275.1). Classification (GTDB taxonomy): domain Bacteria; phylum Actinomycetota; class Actinomycetes; order Actinomycetales; family Micrococcaceae; genus Arthrobacter_B; species Arthrobacter_B koreensis_A. The sequence continues at coordinate 245,222 of NZ_JAMWKK010000001.1, forward strand.
TGGGTGTCAGCGGCGCCGACCCCTCGCCCTCTTCGTCCCAGAAGCCGGTGACCGTCTCATAGCGTTCGTGCAGCTCGGCGAACTCGTTCTCAACGGTTTCCAGCATGGCCGCGGTGGCAATGAACTGGCGGTCGAAATACGGACTCCAGGCCCGCGGGTCGCCGGCCTTGAACCGGATGTCGTGCTCAATTTCGGACCAGGCATGGGCCAGCACGGTGCGGATCTGGACCTCGAACAGGTAGCTGCCGTTCGGCTTCTGAGAGGGCTCGAGCATCTTGTGGAAGTTCCGGACCGTCTCATTCTGGATCGTGCGCAGGATCAGGTGCCGGCTGGAGTAACCGTAGGTTCCGGACTCGATGGAGCCGATGTCCTTCTCCCGGTCTCCGCGGCAGTCGAACTCGGCCCGCTGCCGCTTGATGAGGTTGGCTGCCTCATCAACCTCGTGCGGCAGGGTCATGATCACGCGCACACCCACCAGGTCCGTGAGGTTGCGCAGCGGATCCGGGAAAAGAAGGGTGGGTACCTCGTCCGGATTTTCCGACGGCAGGGTGCGGGATGCCTTGTCCCGGAAAGACTCAACGGACTTGGTCCGGGAAGCGATGAACAGCGGTTTGACCGTGCTCTCCTCGAACACCGCCCGCAGGCTGGCTTCCATTTCCGCCGTCACGGATTCCAGCGCCGGGCGCACCCGGGCGTACTCGTCCGTGCTGGCCTGGACCACCGGGCGAAGCCGGTCATCCAGGGTGTCCCACGCGCTCACGTCAGTCCTTTCGCAGTTTCTGCCAGCCTAGGGCACGCCGCAGACACTGTCGGTCCGGCGGCGGTTAGGCTCTTCTCCAGATTAGGACGACGGCGGCCCGCCGGGCGCAGCCCGCAGCAGGCGCCCGTGCCGGAAAAAGGAACTCCCCATGCCACAGCGGTTCACCTACGGCAGCCATGCCGAACAGTTCGGCGAGCTGACGCTCCCGCACGGCGGGCAGCCAGTGCTCGGCACCGTGGTGATTATCCACGGCGGATACTGGCGGGCCGCCTACTCACTGGAACTGGGCCGCCCGCTCGCAGCGGACCTGGCCGGACGCGGCTGGGCCGCCGTGAACCTTGAGTACCGGCGCGCCGGCAACGGCGGCGGCTGGCCGCAGACGTTCGAAGACATCAGCTCGGGCATCGACGCGCTGGCAGAACTGCCGGAACTCACCGGCGTGCGGGGGCCGGTCATTGCACTGGGGCACTCAGCGGGCGGGCACCTGGCGGTCTGGGCCGCGGGACGGAAGGCGCCCCGGGTGCCGCTCGACGCCGTCGTCAGCCAGTCAGGGGTGCTTGACCTGGCGCTGGCGCACCGGCTGGGACTGAGCGACTGCGCTGCGGAGAACTTCCTGGGGGCAGCCCCGGAGAAGGACCCGGAGCGCTGGCGGGAAGCCGATCCGGCCCGCTCCGTGCCGGTGCCTGTGCCGGTTTTCGTGCTGCACGGCGCCAGGGACACCACGGTGCCGCGGGAACTGGCGGAGAACTACGTCCAAGCGGCGGGGGCGGCCGGTGGAACAGTGGAACTGAGGCTCATACCCGGAGACCACTTTGAAATGATCACCCCGGGCACGCCCGCCTGGGCGGAGGTGCTGCAAGCTGTGGAAGACGCCGCCGCGAAAGTCCCCGGGTAGCGCCGCCGGGTCCGCGCTCGGTAGGTTGAGTGCGTGATCACAGTCATCGGCGAAGCCCTCATCGACGAAGTACTCAGCGACACCGCGCCCCGCCGCTCCCATCCCGGCGGCAGTCCGCTGAACGTGGCTGTGGGTGTGGCCCGGCTGGGCCGGCCGGTGCAGTTCATTGGGCGCTACGGCAATGACGCCAACGGTGTGCTGATCGCCGAGCACCTGAAGAAGAACTCCGTCCTCGCTGCCCTGCCCGCCGATGACCGCCCCACCAGTGTTGCCACTGCCACGCTCGATCCGGCCGGCGGTGCCCGGTACACGTTCGACCTGGAGTGGTCCCTTCCCGGGCTGGCCGAGGAGCTGCCGCGGCTGCTGGAGGGCACCACCCTGCTGCACACCGGGTCGATTGCCACCATGCTCTCCCCGGGCGCGCATGAGGTGCTGGCCACCGTTGAGCGGGCGCATCCTCAGGCCACCATCACCTTTGACCCAAACTGCCGGCCCACCATCATCACCGATGTCTCCTACGCCCGGGAGCAGGCGGAGAAGTTCGTCCGGCTGGCTGACGTCGTCAAGGCATCCGACGAGGACCTCGCCTGGCTCTACCCGGACCTGCCGGTGGAGGACGCTGCGCGGGCCTGGCTCCAGATGAGTCCTGCCGTCGTGGTCGTCACCCGCGGTTCCCGCGGCCCCTGGGCGGTGGCTGCGTCCGGAAGCTGTGAGGCTCCGGCCCCGGCCGTCGCCGTCGCAGACACCGTCGGTGCGGGAGATTCGTTTATGTCGGCGCTGATTGCCGGGCTGATGGACCGGGATTTCGACGGCGCCGCCCGCCGTCCGGAGCTGCGGAAGATCGGCGTCGGCGACCTGGAAGCAGTCATCGCCTATGCCGCACGGGCGGCGGCCATCACCGTATCCCGCCCCGGCGCTGACCCGCCCCGGCGCAGCGAACTCATCTAGAACCTCCGGACTCCCGAGGCGTCCGGGCAGCTGAAAGGAAGAGTGCCCATGCAAGCGTACGATCCCACTGAAGACCTGCCGCCCGTACCCTCCTTCGCGGTCACCAGCGCCAACTTTGCCGACGGCGGTCCGCTGCCGCCGTCGCAGTACGCCACCGGGGCCGTGCCCGGCGGCCGCGATGCCTCCCCGCAGCTGGCCTGGACCGGCTGGCCGGAAGCAACCCGGAGCTTCGCCGTGACGATGGTGGACCCGGACGCACCCATTCCCGGCGTGTTCTGGCACTGGGCAGCGGTCAACATTCCGGTGCATGAAACCTCCGTCACCGAGAACGCGTCCCGCTCCGGCATGCCCGAAGGCACCCTCCAGCTCTTCAATGAACTCGGAGAGCCCGGCTATACGGGCGCGGCACCGCCGGTGGGGCACGGAAAGCACCGGTACTTCGTCATGGTCCATGCGCTGGATGTGCCGCTGCTGGATGTACCGGAGGACGCCAGGCCCGGAGTGCTCTCCATGGCGCTGCGCGGGCACACCCTGGCACGCGGGCTGATCGTGGGAACAGCGGAGCGTCCGGAGCCCTAGTGGCTGGCCGTGCAAACCCAGCATTCCCGCTAGGCTGGTAGCCAACGGAAGGGCGGGGCATGCGGCTGGTAGCAAGTGACCTGGACGGGACCATAGTCGGCCCGGACAACAGGATCAGTGACCGGACCGTGAACGCGTTCCGCAAATGCGCCGACGCCGGGATCCGGATCGTCTTCGTCACCGGCCGGCCGCCGCGCTGGCTGGGGCCCGTCCGCGAACAGCTCGGCCACACCGGCACGGTGATCTGTTCCAACGGGGCGATCCTCTATGACCTTGAAGCCGCGCAGGTGACCTGGTCCAGGCCGCTGGCCCTGGACGGCATGTTCCAGGCCGCCGGCATCATCCGGAGCCTCTATCCGGCGGTGCGTTTCGCCGCCGAGACCGTCGAAGGTTTCCATCTGGAGCCGGGATTCCTGCAGGATGCCGGAGCCGACCTGCTCGGCGCAGTCGCGCCAGCACCGCTGACCGAATCCCTGGGCCCGGGCAGCCGCGTGGTGAAGTTCCTGGCCCGGGTCGAGGACATCCACCCGGATGAGTTCCTCCGGAAGGTGAAGCCCGAGGTGGCCCACCTGGTCTCCACCACCCACTCCGCCCCGTCGATACCGCTGCTGGAAATGTCCGCGCCCGGCCTGGATAAGGCCGTGACGCTGGCGGAATACGCGGAGTCGCTGCGGATCGACGCCGCCGACGTGGTGGCGTTCGGCGACATGCCCAACGACCTGGGCATGCTGGGCTGGGCCGGCCGCGGCTACGCCATGGCCTCCGGGCACCCTGCTGTCCGGGCCGCTGTGGCCCGCGAGGCCCCGCCGTTCGCCGAAGACGGCGTGGCGCAGGTGCTTGAGGACCTGCTGCGCGGCCGGTAGCCCCTAGCGTGCCGGGAGGTTCCGGAGCCGGCGGGCGTGCAGCAGCTGGTGGACCGTGATGAGGATCGCCAGCCAGGCCAGGCCCAGGCTCCAGGCCACCAGCACGTCCGTAAGCCAGTGATGGCCCAGATACACCCGGCTGAGTCCCACGGCCACAATGAACACCGCGGCCACCAGGATGGTGATGATCCGGGCGCGCCTCGAATCCAGGTAGATGAACAGCAAATAGGCGATGGTTCCGGCTATCACCATGGAGTTCAGCGAATGCCCGCTGGGGAAGGACGCGGAGGACTCATACGGCGGAACGGCGTCCGAAAGCGGCGGCCGGGCCCGCCCCACCATGGCTTTGCCGGCAACCGTCATCAGCAGCGATCCGGCGGCGGCCGATGCGGTGAGGATCAGCGGAGTCCAGCTGCGCTGCCACCGGCACAGCACCGCCACGGCCGCTGCGGCCAGGAGCGGAAGCCCGATGGTGCCGCCCAGGTTGGTGAGCCAGGTCAGTGAGGTATCCAGGGCGGGGGAGCGCACGGCCTTGGCGGCGGCAAGCACGGGGTGGTCAAGGGCTGCGACGCCGTCTTCCTCCGCCACCGCCTCGTAGACGCTGCCCGCCACCAGAGCCAGCAGGAGGGCCGGAACCAGTCCAGCGGCAAGGGTCAGCAGCAGCACCCCGTTCCGGCCCAGTGCCTGCGCGGCGCCGGAGACAGCGCGCGCCAGCCGGTTCGTAGGTGCGTCGCTCATGGTCCCAGTATGCCAAGCCGCTGGCCCAGCCAGTCCAGGTTGCCGGACAGCCCGGCCTTCCACACCTGCCACGAGTGTCCTCCGGGCAGCTCCTGGAGCTGGACGTCCATGCCAGCGGCCTTCGCGGCGTCGTATACCTGGCGGCCCTCACCGTTGTAGACGCCGTCGTCCTTGCCGATCACCACGATCCCGGCAGTGTTGGGGAAGCTTTGTTTCTTGAGCACGTCCAGTGCGTTCTGTGCCGCGAAGGCAGACGCATCGCCGCCGAAGTAGGTGTCCAGCAGCGTCTGTATCCCGCCCGGGATGGTCGGTTCGTTCTCACCGGCGATGTCGATGAACGTGGGGAAGGCGTCCGGGAAGTTCACGGCCAGCTGCAGGGCGCAGGTGCCGCCGTAGGAGTAGCCTGCGGTGGCCCACTGCTGCGGTCCATTGAGCCCGGCGGCCAGGTTGGCCTGGATCCAGCGCGGCACGTCTTCGGCGAGGTAGGTGGCTCCGCGGCCCTGCTTCGAATCGAGGCAGAGCGACCAGTTGGAGTTGGTTCCGCCGGAGAGATCCGGAATCACCACGACGGGTGCCAGCCCGTGGTGCTGCGCCGCGAAATCGTCCATCACCTGCTGCAGCTGCCCGCCGGCGAACCAGTCGGCAGGTGCCCCGGGCTGCCCGTGCAGGGCAATCAGCACCGGCAGGTTCTGGGCGTGGGGTGTGCCCAGATAGGCGGGCGGGAGGTAGACGAGGCTGGACCCGGCAGCGTATCCGGAACCGGATTCGGGGATCCGGACGTCGTAGACCCGGCCCTGCGAGGGCATGTTGGACGGCGGAGTCCAGTTCGCTTCTGTGCTTGGGGTTGTGTCCTGCCCGGCAAGCGGTTTCCGGATAGGCACCTCGCCGCTGGATTCGCCCGGGCGAACCAGCAGGGACTCGACCGTGGGGTACTGGCCGTAGGCAACGTTGGCCGCGGATGCGGACGCTAGCAGCACAACCACTGCGGAAAACGACGTCAGGATCTTCGCCGGGATGCTGCGGCTCATTCTCCAGCGGGGCACAACCAGCAGAAGCGCCAATATTCCCATTGTGGAATATAAGTACAGGTAGCGGGGAAAGGACGCGTTCCACCAGGACAGCAGCAGTTCGGCGGCGACAAACAGCAGCACGGTTCCGGCTGCTGCCGCGATCAGTGCGAACGGGACCACCCGGGTGACGTACCTTTTGGGTCCCCAGCACAGCCAGCACAGGCCGGCCACGCCGAGGCTGAAGGCAATGACAGGGACCGGCCCGGTGGTCAGCGCCAGGTTCATCGCTGCGTGCCGATGATCCTGCGCGCCATGGTGAATGTCTGGCCCACCGACACATGCGGCAGGTAGGCCCGGGCCAGGGCGTTCGCGATTGCGGGCAGGGATGCGGAATCCAGGTACGTCATGTAGAGCGGAACGTACTCCGGCTGGAACTTGGCCTTGTAGGCCAGCAGGGACCGGAAACCGTACACCGGTTCCAGAGTCGCTCCGAGCCGGTCCATGAGCCACTCGAGCGCCGGAGGCGTGGCAATCCGCCGCGGAGCGGTTCCCCCTCCGGCAGCGCTTTCCGCCCCGGATGCTGCCGTGGAGGAGGCCTCGTTCCGGGCCAGGGGCGCACCGGAGAGGCTGAGCAGGCTAAAGCCCTCATCCTGCAGCGACAGCGCAGCCGAGGCGATGAGGAAGTCCATGGCGGCGGGAAAACCCCGTGCCCGCCGCCGCATGAAGTCCAGCGTCCAGCCGATAATCTCGCCGTCGCGGTAGACCGGCAGCCAGGAGGTTACCCCGTGCACCGTGCGGTCCTGGTCCACCGCCAGCAGCAGCCGCACGCCGTCGTCGTCGATTTCTTCGATCCCGCCCAGGGTGAAACCCATTTCGGGCATCTGCTTCTCTGCCACCCACTCCTCGGAGATGGCGTTGATCTGGTCCAGGACGGACAGCGGGGCAGTGCGGTAAGTGGTCCATTCCGCGCGGATACCGGCCTTGCCGGCCCGGTTGAACGCGGTCCGCACATCCTGGAACCGCTTGCCGCGGAAGGCCAGGGACCCGAGTGGAAGGAGCGTCTCCTCAGCCACCTGAAGATCAGCGTGCCCCAGTCCCGCGGCAGCTTCCCGGGTTGCCTCGTTCACGGAATAGAAGCACGCGGTCACGCCCGAATCGGCGCAGTACGCCGCGAAACCCTCTACGCTGCGGTGCAGCTCATCCGGCGGACCCACGGGATCACCCACTGTCAGCGCGACGCCGGAGGTCAGGCGGTAGGCCACATAGGAATTGCCGGTAGGAGAGAACCAGTACGAGTTGCCGCTCCACAGCGTCATCCACGCCATGGTGCTGCCGCCGCTGGAGGTCAGGAGATCCCTGGCGCGTTCCTCATCCATGGCAAAACGGCTGTAGGCAGGTTCCAGGAAGGAACGGACAAGCAGCACGCAGGTCATTGCCCAGAAAACCACGCCAACGCCCTCATAGAGGAGGACGGCGGGCGGGGACTGCGGGAGCAGTTCCGGCGAGACCGCAATGAGCTGCGAGACCGGCAGGAAACGCAGGGGCAGGTCTTCGAGGAGGTCCGGCAGAGTGGCCTGGGGTGTGAACCCGCTGCGCAGCAGCAGGCCGCCTCCCACCCAGGCGGCGCCCAGGATGACTCCGGCGGTCGCGCAGGTCAGGAAGAGCCTCCGGTAGGTGCCCGGTGGCGCAGAAACGGCGAACAGGCGGCCCGAAGCTACCAGCAGCACAAACACGAGCAGTGGAAGCAGCATGGGAAGCACCAGGGTCAGGGGCTGCACACTTCCGCCGACGCCGTACACCCCTCCCGTGTAACCGGACAGGAAGATGACTGTGCGGACGGCCCCGGCCAGGGTCATGAGGCCCTGCAGGATCAGGGCGCTGATCCAGGCGAACCGGCGTCCCCGCCGCAGCCCGTCCGCGAAAACAATCAGCAGGACCTGCGGCAGCACTGCCAGGAAGAATCCTGCGGGTCCGGCGCTCTGCTCCAGCCTCGCGGTCCGGCACTCGGCCTGCATGCTGGGATCGGCGCAGATGTTGGCCAGGGCCACTGGATCCAGTGTTTCGGCGTTGGTGAACAGGTAGGCGAGGACGGCCAGGGGACCCACTGCCCGCGTGTTGAGCGCGGCAATGACCGGGCCGACGGCGGTGGCCACCACCAGCAGGCCCACCAGGACCCTGGCTTCCCGGCGGCTTGAGACCAGGCTGCGGGGCCAGTGCGGCCGCCGTCCGAACAGGTACGGCCCCGCCAACCCGCCGGCAGCTGCGGCTCCCAGGTACATCACGTCACGCAGCGCTCCGGAGTACAGGGCCAGCACCACCAGCAGCGTGTAGAGTCCCAGCCGCACCCGGCGGCGCCAGAGAGCACCCATGCCTGCCGATGCAGCGGCAGCGAGACCGCAGATCATTGCCACGGGTCCCACGAAGGAGTCAGTGCTGAGTTCCCGTCCCCAGGTCTCGAAGACACCCCGCAGGGCTGCGGCGAAGCCAATGCCGGCCAGAGCTCCGATGATTTGTGTGCCCACCGCAGCGGCGAGGAACCGCCGGCTTCCCAGCAGCCGCTCCGCGGGAAGCCCAACCGCCAGTGCGAGCAGGGTTCCGCTGACGTATCCGGCAAGTCCGTTGGCCCACAGGGCGGAGAGCAGCAGCGCCGGCCAGTAATCCGGCAGGGTGTCCACCGAGACGCTCACCCAGGGCAGCAGGGGGTCATCCGGTCCGTCCAGGATCGAGGAGGTCAGGATGCCCAGGAACCAGAACAGCACCAGGAACACCAGGGTGACCGGAGATTTCGCGAGGGTTCCACGCAGCCCGTCCGCGGGCCAGCGGAGCCAGCGTCCCGCTGTTTGCCGCGCAGAACCGTGCTGCATGGGCCACCTCCATGGCTTGCCGGCGCGGGTGGGAAGGCTTCCGCCCCCGGGTGCAGCCAGTCTAATTCCGGGAGTCCGTCCGCGGACCGGGCAGCCGCCGAAGATCGCCTGCTCACAGGAGATAAAGTACCTCTGTGAACGCATCCCTGCCGTACTTCAACCCGCCGTCGGTGCCGGTCCAGCTGAACGCCGGCATCGCTGTTCCACTGGGCCTGTCCCACCGGGGGTTCAGCCCGGAAGGGCTTGAAAACACCATGGCGGCCTTCGAAGCGGCCGTGGAGCTGGGATTCGGTTACCTGGAAACCGATGTCCGGACCACCAGCGACGGCGTGCTCATGGCGTTCCACGACGAAACCCTGGACCGGGTCACCGACTCATCGGGCCCGATCAGCGCCCGCAGCCTGCGGGAGCTGAGAAGCGTCCGGGTCGGCGGGACCGAACCGATCCCCACGCTGGAAGAAGTCCTTCTCCGCTGGCCGGACGTGCGCCTGAACGTTGATATCAAGGACGATGCAGGCGCGTCAGTGCTGGCGGCCCTGATAGAAAAACACCGGGCCCATGACCGGGTCCTGGTGACCTCCTTCTCTGACCGGCGGCGGCTGAAGTGCCTGAGGCGGCTGACCCGCCCGGCGGCAAGCTCCGCGGGATCGGCCGGCACGGCTGCCATGCTGCTGCTCTCTCCGCTGGGACTGGGCAGGCTGGCGGCGCGGCTGGGCCGGTTCGGCTGCGTCCAGGTTCCGGTGAACTTCCGCGGGATTCCCGTAGTGCGCCCGGCATTCCTGCGGCGGTGCCATAAGGCAGGCATCCAGGTGCACGTCTGGACCGTGAATACGCGCCCGCTGATGGAAGGCCTGCTGGACCTGGGCGTGGACGGGCTGGTCTCTGACCGCGCGGACCTGCTGGCCGGAGTCCTCTCCGGCCGGGGCGCCTGGCCGCAGGGTGCCGGGAACGCCTAGCGGGTCTCCCCTCCGCGCCCGCACTGTGCCGCGTCCCGCATTCGCTGGCAGGATGTAATCCATGCGCGTGCTCATAGCCCCGGACAAGTTCAAAGGCAGCCTCACCGCTGAGGAAGCCGCTGCCGCCATGGCGCAGGGGGTGCTCTCCGTCTATCCGGACGCAGACGTTACCCGCGTTCCGGTTGCCGACGGCGGGGAAGGAACCCTGGAAGCCGCACTCGCCGCCGGGGCAGAGGAACGCACCGCGCGGGTCCGCGGACCGCTGGGACGGGAAGTCACCGCGGTCTGGGCGATGAACGGCACGACGGCGGTCCTGGAAACCGCACGCTCCTCCGGGCTGATGCTCGTGGAACCGTCAGTGCAGACGTCCCTGGCGGCGTCGAGTTTTGGCAGCGGGCAGCTGATCACGGCGGCTCTGGATGCCGGGGCGCAGGAAATCATCCTGGGCATTGGCGGGTCGGCGATGACTGACGGAGGTTCCGGTGCGCTGACTGCGCTGGGCCTGCGGATCCTCGACGCCGCCGGTGAGCCGGTTCCGCCGGGAGGCGCCGGGCTGGCGGTCGCTGCCGCCGTCGACGCCTCGGGCCTGGACCCCCGGGTAAAGGGCGCACGGATCCGGATCGCCGCTGACGTCACCAACCCGCTGACCGGCCTCAACGGCGCCGCCCACGTCTTCGGCGGGCAGAAGGGTGCTGATTCTTCGGCCCGGCTGCTGCTGGATGAGGCGCTGGGGAACTGGGCCCGGCTGCTGAAGGAGACGACCGGCGTCGACGTCGATGTTCCCGGTGCCGGCGCGGCAGGCGGGTTCCCGTCGGCGTTCCTGGCATTCACGGATGCGCGGATTGAGCCGGGCTTCGAGCTTATTGCCGCTCTCGTGGGCCTGGTGCCCGCACTGGCGCAGGCGGACCTGGTGCTCTCCGGTGAGGGCTCAATCGATGAACAGTCCCGGTACGGGAAGGCCCCGCTGGAGGTGGCGCGGCTGGCCGCGGAGCGGGGAATCCCGGTGGTGCTGGTAGCCGGAGCGATCACGCTGAGCCCCAAAGTGCTTGCCGAATACGGCGTCGAAGCAGCCGTCAGCGTACTTGACCTGGCGCAGGGCCCGGACGATGCGATGGCGCGGGCAGAGTTCTACGTTGCCCGCGCCACGCAGGCGGCCCTCGAAGGGGCCTAGGCCCTTCTAGCCGAGGCTGGACGGCGTGGAGCCGACGTCTTCCTGCGGCTCGTCCGGCATGGTGCCGCGCCACCGGGCGATGGCCATCATGCCGTGGTAGATCACCAGGGTGGCCGCGGTGCCCAGGGCAATGCCCTCAAAGGTCAGGCCGGCGACGTTCCAGGTGTAGTTCGCGATGCCGATTACCAGGGCAACACCGGCAACGGAGAGGTTGATCGGGTTGGAGAAGTTCACGCGGTTGTCCACCCAGATCCGGACACCAAGGATGCCGATCATGCCGTAGAGCACCACGCCGGCACCGCCCAGCACGCCCTGGGGGATGGTCGCGATCAGGGCGCCGAACTTGGGGAACAGGCTCAGCAGTACCGCGGTGATGCCGGCAACCCAGTACGCAGCGGTGGAGTAGACGCGGGAGGCTGCCATGACGCCGATGTTCTCCGCGTAGGTGGTGGTGCCCGAACCGCCGCCGGCGCCGGCCAGCATGGTGGCAACGCCGTCGGCCATCAGTGCCCGGCCGGTGTAGGGATCGAGGTCCCGTCCGGTCATGGCCGCCACCGACTTCACATGCCCGATGTTCTCTGCGACCAGGACCAGCACTACCGGCACAAACAGGCCAATGACGTTGAAGTGGAAGGTGGGGGCGGTGAATTCAGGCAGCCCGAACCAGGCGGCATCGTTGATGGCGGAGAAGTCCACCTCGCCCTGGATGACGGCGGCCGCATAGCCGGCCAGGACGCCTACCAGGATGGAAAGGCGGCCGATCAGGCCCTTGAACAGCACCGTGGTCAGCAGGATCACTACCACTGTGACAGTGGCCGTGACGGGACCGGCCTCGTAGTTGGTGCGTGTCGTCGGTGCCAGGTTCAGGCCGATCAGGGCCACGATGGCGCCGGTGACGGTGGGCGGCATGAGGACCTGGATCCAGCGTGTGCCGGCCAGCTGGGCGGCCAGGCCAATGAGGAACAGGGTGGCACCGGCCATGATGATGCCGCCCAGCGCCCCGCCCGGGCCGTGCTGGTTGACGGCGGCGGCAATCGGGGCGATGAAGGCGAAGGATGAGCCCAGGTAGCTGGGGACCTTACCGGCGGTGATGATCAGGAACAGGATGGTTCCGACGCCGGAGAAGAACAGGGTGGTTGCCGGCGGGAACCCGGTGAGCAGCGGAACCAGGAAGGTCGCGCCGAACATGGCCACCACGTGCTGGGCGCCAATGCCGATGGTTCGCGGCCAGCTGAGTCTTTCATCCGGAGCGACGAATGAGCCGGGAGTAACGGTCCTGCCGTTCCCGTGGAGTTTCCAGTCTGTGCCGAACCTGCTCATGCGTGTGCCTTCCAAAGGACAAAGGGGGATTGATTCGTGGAGAATGTTACCGGCGGGGCTTCTGTGCCACGCTATGTTGCACGCACCAGTAATTTTACCGGGGAAGCAGTCAGGCCGAAGGCGGCCTGTGACGGACGGATCATACGTGGGAATTTCAGTTTCTGGACGGACAGTACTCATTACCGGAGCAGCCATGGGCATGGGGCTGCTTTACGCCGAACGGGCGGTGCGTGAGGGAGCCAAAGCGGTGGTGCTCTGGGACCGCAACACCGAAGCCCTGGAAGCCGCCGCACAGCGGCTGCGCGGACTCGGTTCCTCCGCCGTCCTGCCGTACACCCTGGACGTCTCCTCCGCCGCCGAAGTGGCCGAAAAAGCAGAGGCCGTGCTGGCGGAACTCGGCGCACCGGACGTGCTGATCAACAACGCGGGCATTGTCCGCGGCAAATACTTCTGGGAGCACTCCGGCGCGGACATTGACGCCGTGATGGATGTGAACACCCTTGCTCCCATGCACATCACCCGTGCTTTCCTGCCGGGCATGATCGAACGCCGCACCCCGGCGCGGATCCTGAACGTTGCTTCCGCGTCCGGAACCCTGGCGGTACCGAAGATGAGCGTCTACACCGCCTCCAAGTGGGCAGTGATCGGCTGGAGCGATTCCCTCCGGCTGGAACTGGACGAAGCCGGGCACGGCCATGTCCAGGTCACCACCCTGATTCCCAGCTACATCAAGACCGGCATGTTCGAAGGCGCACGCGGGCCGCTGATGACACCGCTGATGGAGCCCGAATACGTAGTGGACAAAGCCTGGAAGGCACTGCTGGAAGGCAAGGCCCGCGTCCAGCTGCCGTGGACCGTGCCGCTGGGCAGCGCACTGCGCGGGCTGCTCCCGCAGCCGGCGTGGGACGTCGTGGCCGGACGGGTCTTCAAGGTCTACCAGTCCATGGACCACTTCACCGGGCGGCCGGCTCCGGAACCACCGGCTGCGGAATCCCAGGCTGCGGCTCCCGCGGCGGCAGGACGGAAGAGCGGGAACCGGGCATGAGCGCAGATATCCAGGCGGCGTCCCCTGCCGGCAGCATTCCGGCCCAGGTTGCCGCGGTCCGGAAGGTCTACGAGAGCGGGCGCACCCGGCCGCTGTCCTGGCGGAAGGAGCAGCTGAAGGCACTGACGCGGATGCTCTCCGAGCGGGAAAAGGACTTCGCTGCGGCCGTGAGGGAAGACCTGGGCAAGAATCCGCTGGAAAGCTACCTGACGGAAATCTCCATCACCCGTGCCGAAGCAGGCCATGCCCTGAAGCACCTCTCAGAGTGGACCCGAAGCACTAAGGTGCCGGTACCGCTGGGCCTGCAGCCGGCGTCCGCGCGGGTTGAACCGCAGCCGCTGGGCGTGGTGCTGATCATCGCGCCGTGGAACTACCCCGTGCAGTTGCTCCTCGCTCCGCTGATCGGTGCGCTGTCCGCCGGCAACGCCGCGGTGCTGAAGCCAAGCGAGCTGGCCCCGGCCACCTCCGCTGCGGTCGCCCGGATCCTGCCCGAGTATCTGGACCCGGAAGCCGTGGTTGTCATCGAGGGCGCGCAGGAAGCGTCCCAGGCGCTGCTGGCCGAACGCTTCGACCACATTTTCTTCACGGGTGGTGAGCGGGTCGGCAAGGTTGTCATGCGCGCGGCAGCGGAGCACCTGACGCCGGTGACGCTGGAGCTGGGAGGCAAGTCTCCCGCCGTCGTACTGGACGGGAACCTGACCGCCATTGCCCGGCGGCTGGCCTACGGCAAGCTGATCAACGCCGGGCAGACGTGCGTGGCACCGGACTACGTCCTGGTCACCGAAGAGGCGGTGCCCAAGCTGCTCAAGGCGCTGGGCAAGGTGGTCCGCGAGTTTGTGGGCAAAGATCCCAGCCGCAGCCCCAACTTCGGGCGGATCGTCAACGAAGGCCACTTCGACCGGCTCACCGGCTACCTGGGAGACGGAACCGTGGTTTCCGGCGGGCGCAGCAGCCGGCAGGACCTCTATATTGAACCGACCGTGCTGACGGACGTCTCCCTGGACGCTCCGGTGATGCAGGAGGAAATCTTCGGGCCGATCCTTCCGGTGGTGACAGTCCGGGACCTGGAGCAGGCGATGGAGGTCATCAACTCCCGGCCCTCGCCGCTGGCTTCCTACCTGTTCACGTCCTCAGCTGCGCAGCAGCGCCGGTTCGAGCAGGGCGTGCGGGCCGGCAGCGTGAACCACAATGCCGCGATTGTGCAGCTCGCCGTGCCGGAGCTGCCCTTCGGCGGCGCCGGTGCAAGCGGCATGGGCGCGTACCACGGCAAGCACTCGTTTGACACGTTCAGCCAGGCACGCCCGGTGTTCTCGAAGGGAACGCTGCTGGACACCCTGCGTGTGGCCTACCCGCCGTACAACGGGTTCAAGGCGAAAATCCTGCGCCGCCTGCTCTAGCCCCCAGAACCGCCGAGAGGCCAGTTGCGGCTCATTTGGAGCACCAAACGAGCCGCAACTGACCTCTCGATGAAGGGGCCGCTAGGAGATCACGGAGTCCACGATGGCCTTCGCCTCGGCCTGGACCTCGCTGAGGTGCTCGGCCCCCTTGAAGGACTCGGCGTAGATCTTGTACACGTCCTCGGTGCCGGAAGGCCGGGCCGCGAACCAGGCGTTCTCCGTGGTGACCTTCAGCCCGCCCACCGGCGCGCCGTTGCCCGGAGCTTCGGTCAGGCGGGCGGTGATTTCCTCGCCGGCCAGCGTAGTGGCGGTGACGTCCGACGGCGAGAGCTTGGACAGTGCCGCCTTCTGTTCGCGGGTGGCTGGGGCATCAACCCGCGCGTAGACCGGATCCCCAAAACGGTTCGTCAGTTCCCGGTAGTGCTGGGACGGGGTCTTGGACGTGGTCGCGGTGATCTCCGAGGCGAGCAGCGCCAGCAGGATGCCGTCCTTGTCCGTGGTCCACACCGTGCCGTCCAGCCGCAGGAACGAGGCGCCGGCCGATTCCTCGCCGCCGAATGCCACCTCGCCGGAAAGCAGGCCGGGAACGAACCACTTGAAGCCGACGGGAACTTCCATCAGGCGGCGGTTCAGGCTTTCGGTCACCCGGTCGATCATGGAGGAGGAGACCAGGGTCTTGCCCACCATGGCGTCGCTGCGCCAGCCGGAGCGGTTCGCGTAGAGGTACTCCACCGCGGCAGCAAGGTAGTGGTTGGGGTTCATCAGCCCGGCGTCGGGAGTGATGATGCCGTGGCGGTCCGCGTCGGCGTCGTTGCCCGTCGCGATGTCGTACCGGCCGGCCTGGGCGATCAGTGATGCCATGGCGTCCGGGGAGGAGCAGTCCATGCGGATCTTCTCGTCCCAGTCCAGGGTCATAAAGCCGAACTGCGGGTCAACGCTGGGATTCACGACGGTCAGGTTCAGGCCGTACTGCTCTCCGATGGCGCCCCAGTAGTCAACGGACGCGCCACCCATGGGATCCGCGCCGATGTGCAGGCCGGAGCCCTTGATGGCGTCCATGTTCAGCACCGAGCCGAGGTCTCCCACGTAGTGCTGCAGGAAGTCGTAGGCGCCCACCGATTCGGCCAGGCGTGCCTCGCCCAGCGGCACGCGCTGAACGCCGCGCAGGCCGTTCTCCAGCAGTTCGTTGGCGCGGTTGGCGATCCAGGCCGTGGTCTCGGAGTCCGCGGGTCCGCCGGAGGGCGGGTTGTACTTGAAGCCGCCGTCAGCCGGAGGGTTGTGGGACGGGGTGATGACGATTCCGTCCGCCTGGTCGGTGCGGGTGGCGTTGTGCGTCAGGATCGCGTGGCTCAGTGCGGGAGTGGGCGTGAAACCGGTCCGCGCATCGATCAGGACGTTGACGCCGTTGCCGGCCAGGACCTCCAGGGCGGTGTTCTGGGCCGGCTCGGACAGGGCGTGGGTGTCCTTGCCCATAAAGAGCGGGCCAGTGATGCCTGCGCCGGTACGGTACTCGACGATCGCCTGGGTGATGGCGGCGATGTGCGGTTCGTTGAAGGAACCCTTCAGGGAGCTGCCGCGGTGTCCCGAGGTGCCGAAAGCTACGCGCTGGCCGGGGTCAGCGAGGTCCGGTGCGACGTCGTAATACGCGTCAAGCAGTGCCGTCAGGTCGACGAGGTCGGATGGTTGGGCAGGTGTGCCGGCTCGGTTAGACATAGTTCCAAGCATGCCAAAAATTCGGATGGTCCGGCAGACGGCTGACTTTTTGTGCCCCTGCAATCACATCTGCCCCACCACCGCGAAAGGCCGGTTACGGCTGTTTTGGGGGTCCAAAACAGCCGTAACCGGCCTCTCGGCGGGAAGGGGAGGGACTACTGGAGCAGTGTCCGGTCGTCCAGGCCGCCCTTGATCTTCTCGAACTCGTGCAGCAGGTCCGGCACCGTCATGGATGCCTTCTTCGCGCTGTCCAGGTCCAGGATGATCCGGCCCTCATGCATCATGATCAGCCGGGTGCCCAGGTCCAGGGCCTGCTGCATGTTGTGCGTGACCATCAGGGTGGTGAGGTTGTGGCGGGCCACGATTTCACCGGTGAGCCGGGACACCAGTGCGGCGCGCTGCGGGTCCAGGGCGGCAGTGTGCTCATCCAGCAGCAGGATCTTCGGCTCGCTGAACGTTGCCATCAGCAGGGACAGCGCCTGGCGCTGGCCGCCGGAGAGCAGGCCAACCTTCGCCTTGAGCCGGTTCTCCAGGCCGAGTTCAAGGGACTTGAGCTCCTCGCGGAACAGCTCGCGCTTCTTGGCAGAGACGCCCCAGCCCAGGCCGCGGCGCTTGCCGCGCTCGTAGGCAATGGACATGTTCTGCTCAATGCTCAGCTGCGGGGCGGATCCGGCCATGGGGTCCTGGAACACCCGGCCGATGAACCGGGCCCGCTGGTAGTCGGCCAGCCTGGTGACGTCCTTGCCGTCGATCGTCACGGAGCCGACATCGGGGCGCAGCTTACCGGAGACCATGTTCAGCAGGGTGGACTTGCCGGCACCGTTGGAACCGATCACGGTGATGAACTCCCCGGCAGCCAGCTCGAGGTCGATTTTCGCCAGGGCAACGCGTTCGTTGACGGTGCCGGCGAAGAAGGTCTTCTGTACGTTGTCGATTTTCAGCATCGTTTTGCTTTCGTAGCTAGCTGGCTGTGGTGACGTTGGACTTGCGCAGGCTGCTGAAGGTGGGCAGCCGGCGGAAGAGTTTCCACTGCGGAAGGATCAGGGCCAGCACCACGAGCACCGCGGAGATGAGCTTCATGTCATTCGGCTCGAAACCGAGGTCCAGCGCCAGGGCGATCACGATGCGGTAGACGACGGCGCCCAGGATGACGGCCAGGGTGGAGACGATGATCAGGCGGGACCCGAAGATGGCCTGGCCGATGATTACGGATGCGAGGCCCACCAGGATCAGGCCGATGCCCATGCCGATGTCTGCGAAGCCCTGGTACTGGGCCACTATGGCGCCGCAGAGGGCTACGAAGCCGTTGGACAGGGACAGGCCCAGGATCTTCATCCGGTCGGTGCTGACGCCGAAGCTGGAGACCATTTCCTGGTTGTCGCCGGTGGCCTGCATGGCCAGGCCCAGGTCGGTGTGCAGGAACCAGTCGAGGAAGAGCTTAACACCCAGCGCGAGCAGTGCGAACAGTGCGATGGCGACGGCGCCGCCCAGGAGTCCGTTCTCACGCAGCGGGGTGATGAGGGTGTCTTCGCGGAGCAGGGACAGGTTGGATGTGCCCATGATCCGCAGGTTAATGGAGTAGAGCGCGATCATGGTCAGGATGCCCGCGAGCAGCCCGTTGATCTTGCCCTTGGTGTGCAGCAGCCCGGTGACGCAGCCGGCAATGAGCCCGGCACCGAAAGCGGCTGCCGTGGCGGCCAGGGGTGGAACCCCGTTGATGATGGATATGGCAGCCACGGCAGCGCCCGTGGTGAAGCTGCCGTCCACGGTAAGGTCCGGAAAATCCAGGATCCGGAAGGTGAGGTAAACGCCCAGGGCCATGACGGCGTAGATAAGCCCCAGTTCAACAGCAGTGATCATGGAAGTTCTGTTCCTTACAGCAGGGTGGGACGGGCAGCATCAGGTGCTATTCGATGACCTTGTCGGCCTTTTCGAGCAGGGCTTCGGGAATCTCGATGCCCATATTGGCTGCTGCGGTCTTGTTGACCACAAGCTGCACTTCATCCAGGGTTTCGATGGGCATGGTGGCCGGATCGGCGCCCTCTTCGAGGATCTTGATGGCCATCAGGCCGGTCTGGTAGCCGAGCGCTTCGTAGTCGATGCCCCAGGTGGCGAGGCCACCGGCTTCGACGGCGCCGGCGTCACCGGTGACAAGCGGGAGCTTCTTGGTTTCGGCGATCTGCACCACGGAGTCCAGGGCGGCCACCACGTTGTTGTCGGTCGGGATGTAGAAGGCGTCCACGTCCAAGGACTCGGCGGCCTGCTGCACCTCGGCGGTGTTGGAGACGGCGGCCAGCTTCAGTTCCAGGCCAAGGTCCTTGGCAGCTTCCTGGGCAAGTTCGATCTGGACTTCGGAGTTGACTTCGCCGGAGCTGTAGACGATGCCGACGGTCTTTGCATCGGGAGCCAGTTCCTTGATCAGGGCCAGCTGGTCCTCGACCGGGTTCAGGTCGCTGGTACCGGTCAGGTTGGCGCCGGGAGCATCCCAGGAGTCCACCAGGCCGGCCTCTTCCGGCTCGGTGACCGCAGTGATGAGGATCGGGGTGTCGGTGATGGCCTGCGCTGCTGCCTGTGCAGTCGGCGTGGCGATGGCCAGGACCAGGTCCAGGTCGTCGGAGGCGAACTTTGAGGCGATCGACGTGGCGGTGGCCTGCTCGCCGGCGGCGTTCTGCTCGTCGTAGCTGATGTTCTCGCCCTCGGTGTAGCCGTTTTCTGCCAGTGCGCGCTTGAAACCTTCCTTGGCGGAGGTCAGTGCGTCATGCTCCACGATCTGGGTGATGCCGATTTTCACCATGTCCGTGTCGCCGTTGCCGGCCGCGGAATCGCCGCCGCACGCGGTGACGGCCAGGGATGCACCCAGCAGCAGGGCCCCCAGTGCCCCAGTCTTCGAACGCTTCATCGTTGCCCTTTCAATGCGCTGCCCGGAGGCGGACGGCGCCGGCCGGGCAGGGTGTCGTTGTGCCGGACGCTGGCATCCGGTTCCGGGTCCGACGTCGTTGATCGGAGCCCGGTAAACGGGTGGAGTTCAGCACCGGCTGATTGAACGATACTAACTGTGAGGGCGCTCACATTGTCTAACCTGCGGCGGTACGTAAAGACAGATGCCTGCCGAAGGGCTCCTATGTGACACGAATGATCGTCACAATGCAGAGTAAGGATCCAATGTGTCTACGCAGCAGGGCCTTATAGAGCACAAACTGGATACGCAAAAAGTGCCCGTTTGAAAACCAAACGGGCACTTTTTGCTAGGCGAAATGGAAGAACGGGTTACCGCACTCCGCCCATGAGCTTCTTGATGGCCGGTGCGCACAGGGCCAGGACGATGCCCAGCGCAATTGCGGTGATGCCCAGGAAGGAGAAGTAGCTGACTTCGGTGTCCTGGCTGTAGAACTGGGCCAGCCAGCCCGAAAGCGTGCTGCCGAGCGATACGGACAGGTAGAACAGCGCCACCATCTGCGTGGGGAACGCTGCCGGAGCCAGCTTTGTGGCTGCGGACAGGCCGGTGGGGGACAGCGACAGTTCGGCAAACGTGAACAGCAGCAGGATGCCGGCCAGCGCCAGCAGCGGCGTGCTTGCGGGGCCGCCGCCGGAGAACGGGATGAACGCCAGGAACGCCAGGCCCATCACGGCCAGGCCGATGCCGAACTTCAGCGGGGTGCCCGGCTGCCGGGTACCAAGCTTGGTCCACATGCTCGCGAAGACCGCGGCGAAGATGATGATGAAGATCGGGTTGATGGACTGGACGAAGCTCGGCGGCATTTCCCAGCCGAAGATCTCGCGGTTCAGCGACGTGTCCGCGTACAGTGCCACGACCGTGAACTGCTGCTGGAACAGTGCCCAGAAGACGGTGCTGGCAACGAACAGCGGCATGAAGGAGAACACGCGGCGGCGTTCAACCTGGCTGACGCGCTTGCTGGAAAGAATGACGACGAAGTAGGCAACGGCTGCAACCAGCGCCAGGATGGCCATCAGGCCAACCAGGTTTTCGCTGTTGATCAGGCCGAAGGCAATAGCGGCCAGGATGACGATGACTACCGCGGCAGCGATGGCCCCAACGCGGGCGAACTGGCTCTTGGGCAGCGGGTTCGCCACCAGGTGGGCGGACTCCGGCAGGTACTTGCGGGTCGCGGCATACTGGGCCAGGCCGATGGCCATGCCGGCAGCAGCGAGGCCGAAGCCGACGTGGAAGCCGAAGGAATCCCAGAGCAGGCCGGTGAGGATCGGGCCCATCAGGCCGCCGATGTTGATGCCCATGTAGAAGATGGAGAACCCGGCGTCGCGGCGTTCGTCCTTTTCGTCGTACAGGGTTCCCACCAGTGCCGTGGCGTTGGCCTTCAGGCCGCCCGAACCGATGGCGATAAGCACCAGGCCGATTGCCAGGCCGGCGTAGCCGGGGACCAGGGAAAGTGAAATGTGGCCGATCATCACCAGGATGGCCGAGTAGAAGAGGGTCCGTTCGGAACCGAGGATGCGGTCCGCTACCCACGCGCCGACGATCGAGGAGAGGTAGACGCCGCCGCCATAGGCGCCAACGAGGCCTGCTGCGACTCCTTCGGCCATGCCCAGACCGCCGTCGGTGACGGAGTAGTACATGTAGTAGAGCAGGATGCCCTGCATGCCGTAGAAGGAGAAGCGTTCCCAGAGCTCAACGCTGAAGAGATTAGCGAGCATCCGGGGATGGCCGAAAAATGCCTTCCGCGCGGTGGGCGCGGGGCTGGTAGTGGTGGGGCTAGGACTCATCATCCAATAGTCCCAAAACACCGGTGTGACGGATTCGACGTTAATCGCCGAAATCAGGGTGTTTTACCGGCTTCCATGCAAGGGTATGTGCTCATTGTCACCGCCAAAACCGCCTTTTTGTCCACATGCTGGACAAAAAGGCTTCCGATTAAGGCCGCGCCTGTTATTGGGGGCCCAGCTGGGCAGCCACCGCCAGGAGGTCCGCCTCGGCTCCGGGGCGGCCAATCAGCTGGACGCCCATGGACAGGCCTGCACCGGTCACATAGGTCGGGATGGTGACGGCGGGCAGCCCGCATACGTTGACCATCGAGGTGAACGGGGAGTACTGGCACTGCAGGGCGTAGTCTTCGGCGGCGTCTCCGGTCCAGTACCAGCCGATCGGCCGCGGTGTCATCGCCACCGTGGGGGTAAGGACCATGTCCCAGGCGGCATACTGTGCGATGGTCTCTTCCTCGAAGCCGCGCAGGATTTCGACGGCGCCCGCCAGGTCTGCCGCGGAGCGCTGCAGTGCCCGGCGGCGCATGGCAGCGGTCAGCGGCACCAGCTTGTCCTCTCCCTCCGGCGGCAGCGGAATGTTGGCCAGCGGGGCGGTCCACACCAGTTCGAAGGCATCGGGGTACCGCTCGTCATAGTGAACGTCTGCTTCTGCGACCTCATGTCCCGCTCCGCTGAGTGCCAGGATGCCGGCTTCCAGTGCCAGGAGGGCTTCCGGATCCAGCCGGATGTCCAGCCGGGATTCGAACGGGGAACGCGTGCTGACGCCGATGCGGAACCTGCCCTCTGCCTGCAGTGCTGCGGCGAGAAAGGATCCGGGAGCCGGTGCCGCGCTGGTGGCATGGTAATTCGGTCCGGCCGTCATCGCGTCCAGCAGGAGAGCGGCGTCCGCAGCGGTGCGTGCCAGTGGCCCGGCCACCACGAACTGGCCCAGGTCCCGCTGGCCTCCGCCGGAAGGGACCCTGCCGCGGTTCGGCTTGAGTCCGATGAGTCCCGTAGCCGCAGCCGGGATGCGCACCGAACCGCCGCCGTCGGTCCCCGGGGCGAACGGCAGCATGCCGGCAGCCACCGCGGCGGCGCTTCCCCCGGAGGAGCCGCCGGGGCTGAGTGCGGGGTCAAGCGGATTGCGGGCAGGTGGTGCCACCAGATTCTCGCTGTAGCTGCTCAGGCCGAATTCCGGGACCTGGGTCTTGCCCAGGCTGATCGCACCTGCCGACCGCAGCGCGGCCGGCAGGGGGCCGTCCGCTTCGGCCGGAACCGGCGGAACGGCGGCGCTGCCCATGGTGGTGGGAACGCCGGCGACGTCGGTGAGGTCCTTGTGTGCCAGCGGCATGCCGTGGAGGATTCCCAGGGGGCGCCCGGCAGCCAGGGCGTCGTCGGCCTGCCGTGCCTCAGCCAGCGCCGCATCCGCGGTAACGCTGACGAATGAACCAAGCTCCGGGTTCAGGGCTGCTATGCGGTCCAGGAAATACCCGGCCGTCTCATGCGCTGAAACCTCGCCGCGGGCCAGGGCATCGCGCAGCGCCAGTGCGCTGAGGGAACCGATCCCCTCCGTGGAGGAAGACCCAGTCCCGGACTGGGCGGCTGGACCATTGGGCATTGTTACCTCCGGTGCGCGGGGAGCTTTGTTCTCTGGCGGTGCATCCCACTATAGGCTGGGATAAACGGCACGGGCGCCCCCGCAGCGGGTTGGTTCCGTGCCTTGTCGGACCGGGCAACAATGGCTGCGAGGAAGTGTGAGCGAGATGGAAAACGTATCTGTGGACACCATTGGCGAAGGTGTGCGGATTCTGGACGTCCGGGAAGACTATGAGTGGGAAGCCGGCCACATTCCGAACGCCGTGCACATTCCCCTGGACCAGCTCCCGGACCGCCTTGATGACCTTGATCCGGACCAGGACCTCGCTGTCATCTGCCGTTCCGGCGGACGAAGCGCCCGGGCAACCCAGTGGCTTGAATCCCACGGCTACTCCGCGGTCAACGTGACCGGAGGCATGGGTGCCTGGCTCGAAGCGGGCAGGGAAATGGTTTCCGAAAACGGTAAAGAACCGACCGTCGTATGAGTCCTGAGGGCACAGCCGGGCAGCCCAAGCTGCCGGGAACCATGGTCTACACATATCTGGGACCGGAGGGAACCTTCACCGAAGCGGCGCTGCTGCAGGTTCCAGGCGCCGCCGAGGCAGTCCGGATCCCGTCCACCAGCGTCACCTCCGCACTTGAGATGGTCCGTTCGGGGCACGCGAATGCGGCAGTAGTGCCGATCGAGAACTCGGTTGAAGGCGGCGTCAGTGCCACTCTCGATGCGATCTCCGTCGGCCAGCCGCTGCGGATCCTGCGCGAGATCCTCGTGCCCATCACATTTGTGCTGGCGGTACGTCCGGGGATCGAGCTGGAGGACATCCGCAAGGTTTCGACGCACAGCCATGCCTGGGCACAGTGCCGCAACTGGGCGGAACTGAACATTCCCAAAGCGGAATATCTCCCTGCCTCCTCCACGGCGGCCGCCGCCGTCGGGCTCCAGGATGAATCCTCCGGATTCGACGCCGCCATCTGCGCTCCGCTGGTCGCATCGCGGCTGGGGCTGAACGTCCTTGCCCGGGACATCGGCGATATTTCCGACGCCGTGACCCGGTTTATCCTGATCAGCCTGCCCGGGCTGCTGCCGGAACCCACCGGTGCGGACAAGACCACGGTCGTGATTCCGCTGCCCGAGGACCGCCCGGGAGCCCTGATGGAGATCCTGGACCAGTTCTCCACCCGGGGTGTAAACCTGAGCCGGATCGAGTCCCGGCCCACCGGAGCCTTCCTGGGGGACTATTTCTTCAGCATCGATGCAGACGGGCACGTCTCCGACGCCCGGGTGGCTGATGCGCTGAAGGGACTGCACCGGGTTTCCCCGGAGCTGCGGTTCCTGGGCTCTTATCCGCGGGCGGACCACCGCCGCGCCCAAGTCCTGCCGCATACCTCCGACTCGGCTTTCGAGGCGGCGGACCAGTGGCTCGAATCCCTGATTAACGGCTGAGATGCCGCGCCTGCGCCGCAGTAACTGTGAACACCCCGGGTACACCCGCCTGAAGTGGGGCAAGGGGTTCAGCTACCGCGGGCTCAAGGGAGAGGTGCTGCGGGACCCGGCCGAACTGCGGCGGATCCGTTCCCTCGCCATCCCGCCGGCCTGGCAGGACGTCTGGATCAGTCCGTACGCCAACGGCCACATCCAGGCCACCGGGCAGGATGACGCCGGGCGGCGGCAGTACATCTATCACCCGCACTGGCGTGAAATGAAGGACCGGGAGAAGTTCGACCGCGCCCTCGAATTTGCCCAGGCGCTCCCCTCGGCACGCCGGATCATCACCAAGCATCTGCGCGCTGACGGCCACGGGCCGGAGCGGGCCCTGGCCGCGGCACTGCGGATTGTCGACTCCGGCGCGCTGCGGGTGGGCGGCTCCCGGTACGCCGAGATGAACGGTTCCTACGGCACCACCACCCTCAGGGTGGAGCACGTTCGGGTGCAGGACACCCGGCTGCTGCTCGATTTCCCGGGCAAGAGCGGCCAGGAATGGCACGTGGAGCTCGACGATGAAGACCTGGTGGCAGCCCTGGCCCCCATGCTGGAGCGGCCGGAGCCGGATACCGCCCTGGCGTACATCGGCGTCGACGGCCAGTGGCACAGCATTGACGCCACCCAGCTGAACGGTTTCCTGCGCGAGGTGACGGCCGGTGATTTCACCGCCAAGGACTTCCGGACCTGGCAGGCCACCGTCTCGGCGGCAATGGGGTTTGCCCGGGCAGCGCGGACCGCGTCCACGAAGCGGGCCCAGCAGCAGGCGGTGACCCAGACCATCCGGGAAGTGGCTGAACGGCTGGGCAATACGCCGGCGGTGGCACGGAAGTCCTACGTTGATCCGCGGGTGGTCGACCGTTTCCTGAATGGGGAAGTCATTCCGGTCGCCGGTTACTCCGCCTCCGAGACAGCTGTGCGCGAACTGCTAAGCGACTAACCCGCGAAAAACCTGCCCCATTCATGATAAGTATGCTTATAGACCGCCGGCCATGTGCCGGCGGGTGAAGCCATCAACGTGAAAGGCGGACCATGAGCGAGTACCCGAACGAAGACGAGCAGCTCACCAACCCGAAGCCGAGCGGCCAGGCCAGCGGTGACGACAACTACCGCGGCGACATTGGCGACCAGGGCAACGACCTCCGCTTCGCCGAAGAGCAGGAACTTATCCGGGAGCAGGCGTCGCCGGCATCCGTGAAGCATGACGAGGGCGAGTACACCGACGCCGACGGACGCAAGCAGCCGCCGTCGTCCTCACACTCCGCTGCGGAAACCGAAGGCAGCTACACCGATTCGGAAGGCACGCAGGACTAGGTCAACCGAGAAGCCGGAACGCGCCGGTTCTGCTGCCGGCGGCGGCGGAACCGGTTCCGGCGTCGGGGGCGCGGACCACCAGCGAACGCGGATCCACGCTGACGCTTACCCGCGTTGCGGCACCGGTCAGGTCGCCGTCGAGCTGCGTGATGATCGGCTCTTCCGTGCTGACCGTCACCTTTCGCGCCCTGGTGTACTCGATCAGGGACAGTTCCCTCCGGTTGCGGGTGACCACCTTGCCCGCGACCGCCATCCAGCCCAGAACCGTCCGCGGGGTCAGCACCACGATGTCCAGCATCCCGTCATCGACGGCGGCGGAGGGAATGAAGTCGATGCCCGCCGGAAGCTTGCCGGTATTGGCGAAAAGCACGCTGCGGACCTTGCGCACCTGGGAGGGGCCGTCGTCCAGCTGGATCCGCATCCGCCGCCGCGGTCCCGGCAGCAGCCGGATCCCGGCTTCGCTGTAGGCCAGCCAGCCCACCCGGCGCTTGAGGTCGTCACGGGTGGCGGCAATGACCTCCGCATCCAGGCCGATTCCGCCCATGACCAGGAAGTTGCTGGCCGTGCGGGCGCCCGTGCGGGAATTCTCGAGTTCCAGGCGGCCCATGTCGATCCGGCGCTCCGTGCCGTGGAGTGCGGCCTGGATGCTGCCCGGCAGGTCATTGACCGCCACGCCAAGGTTCCGGGCCAGGAGGTTGCCGGTTCCCAGCGGCAGCAGCCCCATTGAGGCCCGCTGGTGGGCCATGGCCCGGGCCACCTCACGGACGGTGCCGTCCCCGCCGGCAGCCAGTACGACGTCGGCACCTGCGGCCAGCGCATCCTGCGCCTGCCGGAAGCCGGGAGAGTCCACTGTCGTTTCGAGGACCAGCGGCGGTTCCCAGCCCGCCATCTCGCACGCAGCGGCCAGGGCGGCTTTCGCTTCGTCGGCCTGCGCCTTAATCGGGTTGATCACCATGGCCACCCGCTGGCTCGCTGACGCAACAGGGCGGGTAATCCGGCCTGCGGCCACCTGCCGGCGGTGCCGCCTGGACGTCACCTGCCAGGTGGCGATGGATGCGATGACGGCAGTGGCCACGAGCAGCAGGATTACGGCGATTTCGGCGGGCATGGTGGTTTCAGGATAGCCGCCGCCCCGCGTGCGGGCCGGACAGGGTGTTTTCGGTACTCTTGAGACGTGATCGATGTAAATGAGCTGCGAGAAAATCCTGAGAAGTTCCGAGCATCCCAGCGCGCCCGGCTGGCCGAGCCGGAGCTGGTGGACGCGATCATTTCCGCGGATGCCCGCCGCCGGGAAGCGCGGACCCGCTATGAGACCCTGCGCGCCGAGCAGAATGCCTTCGGCAAGCGCGTCGCCCAGGCCAAGGGCGAAGAGAAGCAGGCGCTGCTGGCAGAGGTGAAGGAACTGGCTGCCGCGGTCAAGGCCGCCGGAAGCGAAGCCGACGCCGTGCAGGCCGAGCAGGAGGCCCTGGTCCGCCGGGTTGCCAACGTCGTTGAAGACGGGGTTCCCGCGGGCGGCGAGGACGACTTCACGGTCCTGAAGACTGTTGGCACGCCGCGCGACTTCGAGGCTGAAGGCTTCACGCCGCGCGACCACCTGGAACTGGGCGAACTGCTGGGCGCCATTGACATGGAACGCGGCGCCAAGGTTTCCGGATCCCGGTTCTACTTCCTGCGCGGCGTCGGAGCACGCCTGGAGCTTGGCCTGCTGCAGATGGCCATGGACCAGGCCGTGAAGGCCGGCTTTGTTCCGATGATCACCCCCACGCTGGTCCGTCCCGAGACCATGCAGGGAACCGGCTTCGACGTCGCTCACGACGCCGAGATCTACCGCCTGGCCGAAGACGACCTGTACCTGGTGGGCACCTCCGAAGTTCCCCTTGCCGGCTACCACGCCGACGAGATCATGGACCTCAGCAGCGGTCCGGTCCGCTACGCCGGCTGGTCTTCCTGCTACCGCCGGGAAGCCGGATCGCACGGCAAGGACACCCGCGGCATCATCCGCGTGCACCAGTTCAACAAAGTTGAAATGTTCACGTACACCTCCGTCGAGGAAGCCGCCGCAGAACACCAGCGGCTGCTGGCCTGGGAAGAGGAAATGCTCGCCAAGGTTGAGCTGCCCTACCGCGTCATCGAAACGGCTGCCGGAGACCTGGGCATGTCCGCGGCCCGCAAGTACGACTGCGAAGCCTGGGTTCCCACCCAGGGCGCGTACCGCGAGCTCACCTCCACCTCGAACTGCACCACGTTCCAGGCCCGCCGCCTGAATATCCGCGAACGCCAGGACGGCAAGACCCGTGCCGTGGCCACGCTGAACGGCACCCTGGCTACCACCCGGTGGATCGTCGCCATCCTGGAGCACCACCAGAACCCGGACGGCTCGGTCAACGTACCCAAGGCGCTGCAGCCGTACATGGGTGGCCTGGAAGTGCTTCCCGTCCAGTAGCCGGCACCACGCTGCCCCCGCCTAAACAAGCGGGGGCAGCGGCGCGCCGCCAAGAGTTCACCGGTTGTTTGCGCCGAGTGTGAACCGCGTCCTACCGGTATTTACGGGCTTCTGTTTATATGAGTCGATGACAACTCTCACTTCAGCCGGCACCGAAGACCGGTTCAACACAGACACCAAGCACCTCATCGCCCTGGACGTCGACGGAACCCTGGTGGACCACGACGGGCACATGTCCCCCAACGTCCGGTCCGCGGCCAGGGACGCGATCGACGCCGGACACCACCTGGTGATTTCAACCGGCCGTTCCTTCGGCGCCGCCCTGCCGGTGCTTGAAAACATCGGCCTCACCGACGGATTCACCGTCTGCTCCAACGGCGGCGTTACCCTGCAGGTGGACACCTCCCTGCCGGACGGCTACGAAATCGTGGACCGTGTGGTTTTTGACCCCCGCCCCGCCCTGGACGCGCTGCGCGTGGAACTGCCCACAGCGAAGTTTGCGCTGGAAGACCATGAGGGCCGGTTCCTTTCCACCGAACGGTTCCAGGACGCCAGCTTCGGCGCGGAAGCCCAGGCCGTGGACTTCGAATACCTGCGCGACTGCAAGGCAGTGCGCGTGGTGGTCTTCAGCACTGACAGCACCGCCGAGGAATTCGGCCAGGCCGTGGAAGCCATCGGCCTGCACGGAGTGACCTACTCGGTGGGCTGGACCGCCTGGCTGGACATCGCCGCCGCGGGCGTGACCAAGGCTTCCGCCCTGGAGCAGGTCCGCCGCCGCCTCGACGTCGACCCGCTGCACACGGTTGCCGTGGGCGACGGCCGCAACGACATTGAAATGCTCTCCTGGGCAGCCCGCGGGGTAGCCATGGGCCAGTCCCCGGGCGAAGTGCTTTCCGCAGCCTCCGAAGTGACCGGCTCGGTCTATGAGGACGGCGCAGCAAAGGTCCTGCGCAGCCTCCTGGCTCCCCGCTAGGCCCTAGCGCGCCGCATACGGCAGGGGAGCGGGCGGCAGGGAAACCGGCCCGGACACCAGATCCAGCAGGCGTGCGGCAGCCGGCCGCGTGGCCCACTCCTCTACCCAGTGGGAGCGCACCACAGCCTTGCTGACGGCCTGCGCCGTAATCCCCAGCTCCTCGGCCACGTACTTCTGCTGCCCCCTGGCGCCGGGGGTCATCAGGTCCAGGACCTTCCATTCCGCAGCCGTCCGGCTGGCAACGATCTGTCCCAGCAGACGCAGCACCGCCTCTGCCTCGGACGCTACCTCGGCGTCGGGTCCCTCGACGGCCAGCGGAATCCTGTCACCGGAACGCTGCGCGCGCTCCACCGCCCGGCGGGCATAAACCAGGCCAAAGCCTTCCGCCTCCAGTACCGCGGCGGGCAGTGGGCGGCGGAGTTCGCCGACGCCGATTCCCACGTTCCAGCGGCGGGCCCGGATGGCCACCAGGGCAGCGTCCACCGCAGCCGAAGGATGCGAGAGGACACCCTGCGCCTCATCGCCCACCGATCGCTGGAAGTCCACCGCAGCAGGGATGTGCCGCAGTGAGCGCACCAGGTCCGGAACCTGGTCTCCCGCCTCGCGGGAGTCCCTCTGGTTGATGGTCAGCACAAAATGCATGGCATCAGCATGGCAGAGCAACACGCCCGGACAACCGATATCGGTTGAGCGGCGTGCCGCCCAGCCCCTGAAATGACAGAAACTGCACGTACCAGCGCTGGTACGTGCAGTTTCTGTTATCCCGCCGGGCCGAGGCTGCGGCGGAGAATCCGCCTAGTTGTTTTCGGGGCTGGCGTCGACGTCGCGGCCCTGGGGCTCGTCCTCTTCGCTCTTCTCGCCCTGTGCCTGGAAGCGTGCCAGGGAGGCTTCAACCTCGGCTTCGGCGGCTTCGCGGCCTTCCCAGTCAGCGGCCTCTACCCACTTGCCCGGCTCCAGGTCCTTGTACTTGGTGAAGAAGTGCTTGATTTCGTCCAGCAGGAAATCCGAAACGTCGGAGATGTCCTTGATGTGGTCGAAGCGTGCGTCAGCGGGAACGCAGAGCACCTTGGCGTCTCCGCCGCCGTCGTCAACCATGTTGAAGACGCCGATCGGGCGGGATTCAACCAGAACGCCGGGGATCAGGTCGAAGTCCTGCAGCATGACCATGGCGTCCAGCGGATCACCGTCTTCGCCGAGGGTGTTTTCGAAGTAGCCGTAGTGCGTCGGGTACTGCATGGAGGTGAACAGCACGCGGTCCAGCCGCAGGCGGTGCGTCTCGTGGTCGATTTCGTACTTGACGCGGGATCCCTTGGGGATCTCGATCGTTACGTCGAGTTTCATAACGGCTCCTAGGGGTGCGGCCCACGTGAAAGGGCCAGTCAAACGGACAGACTGAACATGCATGTCACATGCACTTTGCGAGAATGGGCGCAGCCGGAATCCCCCGTCCATTTGGGAATGTCCGTTTGGTTCACTGCGCCGGTCTAGTGTTAAAGATATATGTCCTGAGGCAGTGGCGGGTTTCCCGGCGTTTTCAGCTGCCCCGGCATCCGCCGCAGCGGGCGGAACCTGGGCGGCCAGGCACGGTAACAAAAAAGGAAATGGTGGGGCTTTGGCGAGGATGTTCTCCGGCATTGCCCTGCTGCTTGCCTTCGCCCTGCTGCTGGTTCCGGTTGCCGTCTACGCCGGTCCGCCGGTAGTCAAGGCGCTTTCCGGAACTGCTCCGGAGCGCCAAAGCGCGGTGCCGTCCTACCAGCGGCCGCCTGCGGAGCTGTCCGTGAACCCGTTCATCAAGCCGCTGGACCCCGCGGCGCCCGTGCCTGATGCCGCGGTGCTCGGGCCGCTGCTCGACGCCGAACTGGGCTTCGCCGGCAGCGGCACGGTTTCCGCCGTGGTCTCTGATGCGCTCACCGGAACCGTGCTCTATGAACGTGGCCCGGATTCTTCCGGGATGCCGGCGTCCACGCTGAAAATCCTGACCGCCGCCGCCGTGGTCCGGACACTGGACCCGGAGTCCCGCTTCGAAACCACTGTGCACGCGGCGAAAGCGGACGGAGAAACGGTCCTCACGCTGCGCGGCGGCGGCGACGTGCTGCTGGGCAGCGGACCCTCCATGGAGGACGACGTCGTTGGCCGTGCCGGCCTGGCCACCCTGGCTGCCGAGGCGCTGCAGGACCTGGACGCCGCCGGCGGAACCGTGCGCGTGCAGGTCGACGACACCCTGTTCAGCGGTCCCGCGCTGTCCCCGGCGTGGAATGAGGCCGACGTCGCCGCCGGCGAAATAGCTCCGGTGTACCCGCTGGCAATGAACTCGGCATGGCTCGACGAGTCCCGGCAGGGCGGGGCGCGTGCCGGCGACGCCGCACTCGCTGCCGGCACGGCCTTCCGCGACTCGCTTGCCGCTTCAGCGGAGGCAAAGGGAATCACGGTTGCGGAAGACGTGGGGCGCGGCACCGCTCCGGCCGGCTCCCGGGAAGTGGCGGCTGTCGAGTCCGCCACCGTGGCCGAACAGGTGGAGCAGATGCTGCTGGTCTCGGACAACTACCTGGCGGAGGCCCTGGCCCGGTCTGCGGCCAAAGCTGCCGGCCGGGAGGCGAGCTTCGAAGGGGCAACCGCCACGGTGGCGGCGGAAATCTCCGGCCTGGGCGTGGACACCGCAGGTATGTCGCTTGCGGATGTGTCCGGCCTGGCCGCGGAGAATTCAGTCACCGCCCGGCAGCTGGAGCACACTGTCCGTACCGTCCTGACGACCGGCGACGACGGACTGCGTGCCGTTGCCCGGGGCCTGCCCGTTGCCGGGCTCAGCGGCACACTGCAGGGCCGGTACGGGGATGAAGCCGCTGCCGGACTGGTCCGGGCCAAGACCGGAACCCTGCTGGCTGTGACAGCGCTGAGCGGTTATGTCACGGACGCCGACGGGCGGCTGCTGTCCTTCGCCCTCGTGGCCCGGGGACTTGACGGCAATACCGCAGAAGCGCGCGCCGCCGTCGACGATGCCGCTGCCGTGCTGGCAGGGTGCGGCTGCCGCTGAGCGCTGCCGCCCCGGGATAGCTCCTCCGGGAGCACATTGCAGCGCGCCTGTGATCGAATGGACCAATGGAGAGCAACCAGCAGCATCTGAGCACCTCAACCGCCGCGCAACTGGTGAACTGGGACTTCGCCGCTGCGACGGCTGCCACCCTCGTGCCGCCTGGACCCAAGATGAGCCGCCGCGAAATCCAGGCCGCCGTGGCGGACCTGCGCCGGCTGGCGGACGAGTCCGTTTCCCACGTCCACCGCATCACCGGGCTGGACGCCGCAGAGAACCTGCGTGACTCCCAGGTCCTGATCGTTGACCGGGCCTCCTGGGCAAAAGCCAACTCGCAGAGCTTCGCTGCACTGATGAACCCGATGCTGCAGCACCTCGCAGAAACCCGGCCCGACGCCGTCAAAGCCACCAACACCGCAGTTGCCGGGACCGTCACGGGCGCCGAGCTGGGAGCGGTCCTGGCGTTCCTGGCCAGCAAGGTCCTGGGTCAGTACGACCCCTTCGCGGCGCTGGCTGCCGGCAGGACCGGCGGCCGCCTGCTGCTCGTCGCCCCGAACATCATCAGCACCGAGCAGGAGCTGAACGTGGAGCCGGCCGACTTCCGGCTGTGGGTGTGCCTGCACGAACAGACCCACCGCGTGCAGTTCGCCGCCGCGCCCTGGCTGCGGGACCACCTGCTGGACCAGATCCGGCTGCTGAGCACCGGCCTGATGGACAAGGCGCAGAGCCTCCCGGAGCGGATCAGTTCCATGGCCAAACAGCTCTCCGCCGCGGCCGGCGGCCGCGAAGAGAGCACCGGCAACGGGGTTCCGGACCGCCAGCTGGACGTCCTGACCCTGCTCCAGGACCCCGCCGACAAGGCACGCCTGTCCCACATCACCGCCGTCATGAGCCTGCTGGAAGGCCACGCCAACGTGGTCATGGACACCGTGGACGCCAGCATCATCCCCAGCGTCAAGACAATCCGCCGCCGCTTCAACGACCGCGGCGTCAACCGCGGCTGGCTGGACAAGTTCTTCCGCCGGGTCATGGGCCTCGATGCCAAGATGCGGCAGTACGCAGACGGGTCGAAGTTCGTCCGCGGCGTGGTGGACAAGGTGGGAATGGCCGGATTCAACCGGGTCTGGGAACAGGCCGAGAACCTGCCCACCGAACCGGAGATCCACAACCCGGACCTCTGGATCAAGCGGATGGGACTCTAAGCACCACGTGAACGATTCCCCAATGCACCCCCTTGTGCCCGCTGCGCGTGCCCGCCGCCGGCTGAACCCGACCCTCGGCAAGGCACGCGCCATGCTCAGGGACTTCCTGCGTGAGGAAGGCCTGCCCCCCAACCCGGCCAAGCCTCCCGTGCTCCTGGTGGCCTGCAGCGGCGGCCCGGATTCGCTGGCACTGGCGGAGACGGCGTCGTTCTTCAACCGCCGCGGGGACTACGCGGTGGGCGCCGCCGTCGTGGACCACGGGCTCCAGCCCGGCTCGGCGGAAACCGCCGAAACCGCCGCAGCCAAGCTGCGCGCCATGGGGCTGGCTCCCGTCACTGTCCACCGCGTGCACGTTCCGGAATCCGGCATGGGCCCGGAAGCTGCCGCCCGCACGGTGCGCTATGAAGCGCTCGACGCCGCCGCTGCCGCTGCAGGAGCGGACGCGGTGCTGCTCGGACACACCCTCGACGACCAGGCCGAGCAGGTGCTGCTGGGCCTCGCCCGCGGATCCGGCACCCGGTCCCTCGCCGGCATGCCGGCCCGCCGCGGACTCTACCTGCGCCCCTTCCTGGGCCTCCGCCGGGAGGAAATCGAAGAGATCTGCGACGCACAGGACCTGGAGCCCTGGCACGATCCCACCAATGCCGACCCGTCCTTCGCACGTTCCCGGGTACGGACCTCGGTCCTGCCGTTCCTTGAAAACGAACTGGGCCCCGGCATCGCAGAAGCGCTCTTCCGCAGTTCCCGGATCCTCGCCCAGGACGCCGACTACCTCGATGCCCAGGCCGCCGAAACCTATGCGCGGCTGCGTACGGACGCCGGAAACGCCCCCGCCGGCGGCAGCACGGAAGAGATCCTGCTCTCAGAACAGGAACTCCGGGACCTGCCTCCCGCGCTGCGGCAGCGGGTCCTGGCGCTTGCCGCAGCGGAGCTTGGAGCCGCCCGTCCCAGCTGGGAAAGGGTGCGTGCCGTGGAGGCACTGCTGCGGCGGGAGGGCTCGGCCGGGCCGGTGCAGCTGGCCGGGAAGGTCTCCGCCTACCGGCAGGTACGGGCAAAGCCGGTTCCCCAAGGCAGCCCAAGCTATGGCAATCTTGTTTTTAGGAAAAAGAGCAGCGCCTAAGTCCAGCTGCAACATCTCGTACCCGGGAGCCATTCGTGGATTCACACGACGTCCAGTCAGACCTCAAACACGTTCTCTACACCAGGGAACAGATTGCCGAGCGGATCAAGGAACTGGCGGCGGAGATTGACCGCGACTACGCCGGACGCGACATCCTGCTTGTCGGCGTGCTCAAGGGCGCCGTGATGGTCATGGCCGACCTGTCCCGTGCCCTGCACAGCCACGTCTCCATGGACTGGATGGCAGTGTCCTCCTACGGCTCCGGAACCCAGTCCTCCGGCGTCGTCCGGATCCTGAAGGACCTGGAAACCGACCTGCTGGGCAAGCACGTGCTGATCGTCGAAGACATCATCGACTCCGGCCTGACCCTGTCCTGGCTGCGCACCAACCTGCAGTCCCGCGGCCCGGCAAGCGTCGAGATCTGCACCCTGCTGCGCAAGCCCGACGCCGCCAAGGTCGAAATCGACGTGAAGTACGTCGGTTACGAGATCCCCAACGAATTCGTTGTGGGCTACGGCCTGGACTTCGCCGAGAAGTACCGCAACCTGGACTTCATCGGCACCCTGGCACCGCACGTCTACGAATAAGCCTGCCGGCAGCCACCTGCCTGCTGAACCCGCTGGCCCAAACCGGCTCCGGCACAGTCCGGGGCGCGGCGCGGACCAGCGGGTTTTTCGTACCCGGCCCCGCATGAGGGGAATCACGGAGCAGAGCTACGCCCTGAGGGAACTAAAGCGGCCTTTGGACCGTGTGTTTCTTGGAGACGGTGTATAGCTAGACATTGCTAACCAGCGAATTTCGCGCAGTATCAGCGTTGTTGATCAGGAGGGACGGGGCATCTGCCCTGACGACGAATGAAATCCAAGAACTTCTTCAAGGGACCGATCATTTGGATCGTGCTGGCTCTTGCCGCACTGCTGATCATCCTTCCCAACCTTGCCCCCTCCGGCGCTTCCCAGGTTGACACCAACGTTGGCCTGAAGCTGCTGGCTGACAACAAGGTGGAACAGGCGAAGATCTACGACGGCGAGCAGCGGGTGGACCTCACCCTGCGGGAACCGTACGAAGACAAGGGTGAGAACATCCAGTTCTTCTTCGGCTCCGCGCGCGGCGAGGACATTGTCGAGGCCGTGAACAACTCCGACGTCGACGGCTTCACCGACCAGCCTGTCCAGACGAACTGGTTCACCAGCTTCCTGGGCCTGTTCCTGCCCATCATCATCCTGGGCGTGATCTTCTGGTTCCTGCTCACCCGCATGCAGGGCGGCGGCTCCAAGGTCATGCAGTTCGGCAAGTCCAAGGCGAAGCTGACCAACAAGGACATGCCCCAGGTGACCTTCGCGGATGTCGCCGGCGCTGACGAAGCGGTGGAAGAACTCCACGAAATCAAGGAATTCCTGAAGGAGCCTGCCAAGTTCCAGGCCGTGGGCGCCAAGATCCCCAAGGGCGTGCTGCTCTACGGCCCGCCCGGCACCGGCAAGACCCTGCTGGCCCGGGCCGTGGCCGGCGAGGCAGGCGTGCCGTTCTACTCGATCTCCGGTTCGGACTTCGTTGAGATGTTCGTCGGCGTGGGCGCCTCCCGTGTCCGTGACCTCTTCGAGCAGGCCAAGAACAACGCCCCGGCAATCATCTTCGTTGACGAGATCGACGCCGTCGGCCGCCACCGCGGTGCCGGTGTCGGCGGCGGAAACGACGAACGCGAGCAGACGCTGAACCAGCTGCTGGTGGAAATGGACGGCTTTGACGGCAACACCAACGTCATCCTGATTGCCGCCACCAACCGTCCCGACGTGCTGGACCCCGCGCTGCTGCGTCCCGGCCGCTTCGACCGCCAGATCGGCGTGGAGGCCCCGGACATGCAGGGCCGCCTGCACATCCTGCAGGTCCACGCCAAGGGCAAGCCGATGGCTCCGGGCATCGACCTGGAGACCGTCGCCCGGAAGACCCCCGGTTTCACCGGTGCGGACCTGGCCAACGTGCTCAACGAAGCTGCCCTGCTCACCGCCCGCTCCAACGCGCAGCTGATTGACGACCGCGCGCTGGATGAGGCCATTGACCGCGTGATCGCCGGCCCGCAGAAGCGCAGCCGCGTGATGAAGGAACTCGAGCGCAAGATCACCGCGTACCACGAAGGCGGCCACGCCCTGGTTGCCGCGGCCCTGCGCAACACGGACCCGGTGACCAAGGTGACCATCCTGCCCCGCGGCCGTGCCCTGGGCTACACCATGGTCCTGCCGCAGGACGACAAGTACTCCGTCACCCGCAACGAACTGCTGGACCAGCTGGCCTACGCCATGGGCGGCCGGGTCGCGGAGGAAATCGTGTTCCACGATCCCTCCACCGGCGCCTCGAACGACATTGAGAAGGCCACCGCCACGGCCCGCAAGATGGTCACGCAGTACGGCATGAGCGAGCGGATCGGCTCCGTGAAGCTCGGCTCCGGCGGCGGGGAACCGTTCCTGGGCCGGGACATGGGCCAGGAGCGGAACTACTCC
Source organism: Arthrobacter koreensis (assembly GCF_035792275.1). Classification (GTDB taxonomy): domain Bacteria; phylum Actinomycetota; class Actinomycetes; order Actinomycetales; family Micrococcaceae; genus Arthrobacter_B; species Arthrobacter_B koreensis_A. The sequence continues at coordinate 281,848 of NZ_JAMWKK010000001.1, forward strand.
GACCAGGTGGCGTACGTGGTGGATGAGGAAGTCCGGCGCCTGCTGGACAACGCCCACGACGAGGCGTACCAGATCCTCACCGAGAACCGTGACGTGCTGGACCGCCTGGCACTGGAACTGCTTGAGCGCGAGACCCTGAACCAGGCCGAAATCGCCGACGTGTTCCGGGATGTGCGCAAGCGCGATGTCCGTGAAGTCTGGCTCTCCAAGCCCACCCGTCCGGTGCATGACATTCCTCCGGTGGTCTCCCCGCGGGAACGCGAAGAGGCCGCAGCCGCAGGTGAACCGAACCCGGACACCGTGGCCCCGCAGGACCAGATTGCCGACGCCGACATCCCGCAGGACTTCGACGTCTCCGCCAACGGGCTCCCGGAGCCTGAGAACAGCGGCCGGGGCAGCCACACCGGCTCCTCGAACCACGAATAACCGCAGGCCGGACGGCCGGAGCAGCACGCTCCGGCCGTCCGACCCGCTTCAGCGTCCACGGTAGGATCGTGCAGTGACGGATTTCGACGACGAACTGAGCCTGGCCGAGCTGACTGAGACGGCCTCTGAAGTGGACCAGCCCCGCATCGCGCGGGCGGTGCGCGAAATCCTCCTTGCGATCGGGGAGGATCCGAACCGTGACGGACTCAGGGAAACCCCCTCCCGGGTAGCCAAGTCCTACGCGGAGATCTTCGCCGGACTGCACCAGAGCCCGTCGGACCTGCTGGCCACCACCTTCGACCTGGACCATGAGGAAATGGTGCTGGTCAAGGACATTCCCTTCTACTCCACCTGTGAGCACCACCTGGTTCCGTTCCATGGTTCGGCGCACATCGGGTACATCCCCTCCCACGACGGCAAGGTCACCGGGCTGAGCAAGCTTGCCCGCCTGGTTGACGTCTACGCCCGCCGGCCGCAGGTCCAGGAGCGCCTCACCACGCAGATCGTGGACGCCCTGATGGACAACCTGCAGCCCGTCGGCGCGATCGTCGTCATTGAATGTGAACACCTCTGCATGTCGATGCGCGGCGTACGCAAGCCCGGCGCCAAGACTGTCACCTCCGCGGTGCGCGGCCAGCTGCGTGAGACCGCCACGCGTGCAGAAGCAATGAGCCTGATACTCGGACGATAGGACGACTCGATGGATTCGCTAGCTGCCACACCCGGAACCGGGCCCGCCACCAACCCGCTGCCGGTGATCCGCCCCGGAGCCAAAAAGCGGCGCTTCGAGGACCTGCCCGAAGGGCGCACCCTGGTGATGGGAATCCTGAACGTCACCCCGGATTCCTTCAGCGACGGCGGCGAGCATGACACCACCGACGCCGCCATCCGCGCGGGACTGAAGATGCACTACGACGGCGCGGACATCATCGACGTCGGCGGGGAATCCACCCGTCCGGACGCCGAACGCATCAGTGCCGAAGAGGAACAGCGCCGTATCCTGCCGGTGGTCGAAGCCCTGGTGAAGGCCGGTGCCCTGGTCAGCGTGGACACCATGAACGCCTCCACCGCCGAAAAGGCGATCGGAGCCGGAGCCGGCCTGATCAACGACGTCTCCGGGCTCGAACTGGATCCCGCGATGCCGGAACTGATCGCCCGCACCAAGGTGCCCTACGTGCTGATGCACAGCCGCGGCAGTGTCCGCAGCCAGGACCCCAAGGCCAGCTATGACGACGTCGTCGAAGACGTGATTGCCGAACTCACTGCCCTGCGGGACCGCTTCTACGAAGCCGGCGTTGCCCCGGAGCAGATCATCCTCGATCCCGGACTGGGGTTTGCCAAGAACGCCGAGCACGACTGGGCACTGCTGCGCAACGTGGACCGCCTGACCGTCCTGGGGCACAAGGTGCTGATCGGCGCGTCCCGCAAGCGTTTCCTGGGCTCGCTGCTCACCACCGCAGGCAAGGCCGCACCGCCCGCGGAGCGCGACAACGCCACCCTGGCCACCACCGCGCTGGCGGCCAGCCAGGGAGTGTGGGCGGTCCGCGTGCACGACGCCGCTGCCAACGCCGACGCGGTCAAGGTCGCGGCTGCCTGGCAGGGCTAGCATGTCTTCGCCCGCACACGCTGCGCCCCTCCGCGACCGGATCAGGCTCTCCGGCCTGAAGGCCACCGGCTACCACGGGGTCTTTGACCATGAACGGCGCGACGGCCAGGAATTCACCGTTGACCTTGTCCTCTACACGGACCTGCGCCCGGCGGCTGCCGCTGACGACCTGACCCTCACCGCGCACTACGGTGAGCTGGCTGAGCAGGTCTGCGCCATCATTGCCGGGGAACCGGTCAACCTGATCGAAACCCTCGCCGAACGGATCGCAGCCCACGTCCTGGCCGGTTTCGGCGTGGTGGAAGCCGTGGACGTCACCGTCCACAAGCCGCACGCGCCCATCACCGTGCCTTTCGGCGACGTCGAAATCCAGATCCACCGGGAACGCGCATGAGTCCGGTCCGCGCCGTCCTGGCCCTGGGCAGCAACCTCGGGGAATCCCGCAGCACACTGGCCGACGCCGTTGCCGCCCTGGCGGACCATCCCGGCATGAAGCTGGTTGGAGTCTCGCCGGTGGCACGCACGCGTCCCGTCGGCGGACCGGAGAACCAGCCCGACTACCTGAACCTGGTTGCCGAGTTTGAAACCAGCCTGGACCCCCACGCGCTGCTGGATCACTGCCACGACATTGAAAACCGGCACCACCGCACCCGCGAGGTGCGCTGGGGGCCGCGGACGCTCGACGTGGACATCATCACTTACGGCACCGTGCACATCGATGACGAGGACCTGACCGTCCCGCATCCGCGCGCTGCAGGGCGTGCCTTTGTGCTCCAGCCCTGGGCCTGGATGGATCCGGACGCCATGCTGGACGGAGTCCCGGTGGCAGAACTCGCCGCCAGGGCTCCCGACCTGTCCGGCGTCGAACTCTTCGAGGGGGAGTGAGCGCAGCGTGAGGAGCATCCGGTACCGCTGGCTTGCCGTCACCGCAGTGGTGTTCGGCCTTGCCGGCTGGCAGGTGAACGCCTGGGCCACCCGCAGCGGCTTCCCGGCACCGGTCCTGAACTTCACGGCGCTGCTCACCCTTGCCTTTATTGTCGGCTTTACCCTGTTCCTGGGCCTGCGCGTGCGGCGCTGGCGCAACGGCGAGAGGGAAAAGCCGCTGGACCCCATCGCCGCAGCCCGCACGCTGGTCCTGGCGCAGGCAACGGCCTATGCCGGGGCGCTGCTGCTGGGCTGGCACGGCGGAATCTTCCTGGACCAGCTGGGTCTGTGGGAAATGCGGCCAAACCATGCACCGACCTGGGCTTCACTTGCCATGTCCGTCGGCGGGATGATCATGATAGCCACCGGACTGGTGGTGGAGCGGTTCTGCAGGCTTCCGCCGGAGGACAAAGACGGCGGCGAAGAAGACAACAGCGGGGGAGAGTATGCGTAACCAGGCCATAGATCCGGAGGGCCTGAACTGGCAGCGGGTCTCTGCGCGCTACCTGACGCTCCGGCTGCTGTCCCTGGCAGTGGAAGCAGTCATCACCCTGGCCCTGGCCGCTGTTCCGCTGGTACTTCGTTCGCTGGGCATCTGGGGCGGGTTCCCCGCCTGGATCGCCTGGGGCCTGCCTGCTGTGTTCCTGGCAGGTTTCCTGTGGCGGGCAGTGCTGCTGCCCCGGCAGGTCCGGGCCATCGGCTACGCCGAACGCAACGAGGACCTGCTGCTGCGCTCAGGCATCTTCTTCCAGCGGACCCTGGTGGTTCCCTACGGCCGCATGCAGTACGTCGACGTCGCCGTCGGCCCCTTCGAGCGGCTCTTCGGCCTCTGCACGCTCAAGCTGCACACGGCATCCCAAACTACCAACGCCACCATTCCCGGGCTGCCCACTGCCGAGGGCGCCCGGCTGCGCGAACACCTCTCTGCGCGCGGCGAGGCGCAGCTGGCGGGGCTGTGAGCAAGGACCCCCAGGACCCAGCCGGCACCGGAGACTCCGGCTGGCAGCGGGTCCACCCGGTTTCCCCGCTGGTCCGGGGCTGGATCGCCCTGGCTGCCATCGCCTATTTCCTCGGCCGGGATTCCGCCGAGGCCTTCTTCCTGCGTGAACGGCCCGGCGGACCCCTGCCGGACGGTACGCCGCTGATCTGGGCCGTGGCCGGCCTTGTGGTCCTGGTGCTCGGAATCGCCGTGGTCTTCTTCCTCTCCTGGTGGTTCACCCGCTACCAGGTGAGTGCGGACCATGTACGGGTGCGCTCCGGCGTGCTGTTCCGCCAGCACCGGCAGGCACGGCTGGACCGGGTGCAGGCGATCGACATCAACCAGCCGCTGCTCGCCCGGCTCTTTGGCCTGGGCGAGCTGCGCTTCGAGGTGGCCGACGCCGGCGAATCGGCCGTCCGCCTGGCCTACCTGCGCCTGGACGACGCCCGCGCCCTGCGCGCCACGATCCTGGACCGGGCCTCCGGTGCGCAGGCAGCCACCGATCCGTCTGCGGAGGGCGAAGGCGCGCCGGCCGGCCCGGCGGCACCTTCCCGGCGGGCTGCCGAAGCCCCGGAGTACCCCATCCTTGCCCTGCGGCCCGGCCGCGTCATCGGGGCGACGGTACTGTCCGGAAACACCGTGGTCCTGCTGCTTGGCACCATCGCCGTCGTGACCCTGACGCTGGTGACCGGCGAGGGGGTCTCCCTGGCTGTGTTCATCCCGGTGGGGCTGGCGGTTGCCAGCGGCTACTGGTCAATGCTCAGTACCGCCTGGAACTTCCGGGCAGCCGCCTCCCGGGACGGGGTCCGCATCCGCTACGGGCTGCTGGATACGCGCACGCAGACTGTGCCTCCGGGGCGGATCCAGGCCGTGTCCATCACGCAGCCGCTGCTCTGGCGGCCGGCCGGCTGGTACCGGATCTCCGTCAACGTGGCCGGCTACGGTGTATCCCCCGGCGCCGACTCGGCACGCACCAGGCTCCTGCCCGCCGGCACCATGGAAGAAACCCTGCAGATCCTTGCGCTGGTCCTGCCCAATCCGGGCACGGATGATCCGGTGGGACTGTTCCGCGCAGGCCTGGCCGGCAGCGGGCCGGAGCACGGCTTCACTACCTCGCCGCGCAGGGCGCGCTGGGTCGCCCCCCTGCAGTGGCGCCGCAGCGGCTTCGCCCTGACCGGGACTGCCCTGCTGAGCCGGACCGGCCGGCTGTGGCGCAGCCTCACCGTGGTTCCGCACGAACGGATCCAGTCCATGGCACTGGAACAGGGCCCCCTGGCGCGCAGGCTGCGCATCGCGGATCTGCGGCTGCATTCCACGCCCGGACCTGTCTCGCCGCGAATCCGGCAGCTTGACCAGGCCGTGCTGCTGGAACTCTTCAACGAACAATCGGTGCGCGCCGCGGATGCCCGCCGCCGGGACCGCACCGAACGCTGGCTGCACCGCGAAACCGCCACCGGACCGGCCGTGCCCGATGCGGCGCCGGCCGCCGTGCCCGGCCCGCCGGCAGCCGCACCGGAACAGCAGGCCCCCGGGCCCCGGATGGAGGAAAACTGGAATGAACACCGCTGATCAGCGCAGGCGCGGCCGGCTGGGAATCGGAGTTATCGGAGCCGGCAAGGTGGGCGCCGTCCTCGGTGCGGCCCTGCGCGCGGCCGAACACGCCGTCGTCGGCGTCTCAGCTGTTTCCGAAGCGAGCCGCGAGCGTGCGGAGAACCTGCTTCCCGGCGTCCCGGTGCTTGAAATCCCGGACATCATCGAGCGTTCCGAACTGGTGCTGCTGGCAGTGCCCGACGACGCCCTGCCGCCCCTGGTTTCCGGCCTGGCCGCGACCGGTGCCTGGCAGGCCGGGCAGCTGGTTGCCCACACCTCCGGCCGGTTCGGCACCGCCGTGCTGGAACCGGCCCGGCAGGCCGGCGCCATCCCGCTTGCCCTGCATCCGGCCATGACGTTCACCGGGCTCAGCCTGGACCTCACCCGCCTGGCCGACTCATCCTTCGGCGTCACCGCACCCACCGCCGTGCTGCCGATCGCACAGGCACTGGTGGTGGAAATGGGTGCTGAACCGGTGGTTATCGACGAAGCGGACCGTGAGCTTTACCACGCGGCACTTGCCCACGCCTCCAATCATCTGGTGACGATCGCGGCCCAGTCCTCCGAACTGCTGCAGGGCCTTGGTGTGGAACAGCCCGGCCGGCTGCTGGGCCCGCTGATGCGCGCCTCCCTCGAAAACGCGCTGGCTTCAGGGGAGCACGCGCTGACCGGGCCCGTTGCCCGCGGGGACACAGGCACCATCGCAGCCCACACGCGCGCCCTGGGCCGGGACGCAGCCCCCGATCTGGCCCAGGCCTACCAGGCGCTTTCCGCGGCCACGGCCCGCCGGGCCGTCGAACGCGGTCTGCTGACACCGGCCCAGGGAGAGAGAATTATCGAAGTACTTAATTCCGAACCCGAAGGACCCCGGTGAACCACCCCCGGTTGGCAACAACCCCCGCAGAACTCAGCAAGGCCGTAACCGAACTCCTCGAAGCCACCGGCAAGGACCGTCCGGCCCTGGGCCTCGTTCCCACCATGGGCGCCCTCCACTCCGGCCACGCCGCCCTGGCACAGGCTGCCCGCGCCGACAACGACGTTGTGGTTGCCAGCATCTTCGTAAACCCGCTGCAGTTCGACGATCCCGCCGACCTGGCCCGGTATCCGCGCACCCTCGACGCGGACCTGGACCTGCTGGGCGAAGCAGGCGTGGACCTGGTCTTCGCCCCGAGCGAGGAAACCATGTACCCCGGAGGACTGCCGCTGGTCCGGGTCAGTTCCGGAAGCCTGGGCACCCGCTTCGAAGGTGCCTCCCGGCCGGGGCACTTCGACGGCGTGCTCACCGTGGTGGCGAAGCTGTTCCACTGCGTCCAGCCCGCTGTGCCCGCCGAATTCCGCGCCTACTTCGGCCAGAAGGACGCCCAGCAGGTGGCGCTGATCCGCCGCATGGCAGCGGACCTTAACTTCCCGGTCCAGATCTACCCGGTGCCCATCGTGCGGGCCGCTGACGGGCTGGCCGAGTCCAGCCGCAATGTTTTCCTCAGCGAAGAAGAACGCCGCAGCGCCCTGGTGCTCTCCCGGGCCCTCGCCGGCCTGCAGGAACGTGCCGCCGGCCGAAGGCCCCTGGATCTTCCGGCTGCCGCGGACCTTGTGTCGGAAGCGCCCGGCGTGGAACTGGACTACTTCGAGGTGGTCGATCCGCTGACGCTCGAACCGGTTCCGTCCGGCACCGGAGACGTCCTCACGGGCCCGGCGCTGGCGCTGGTTGCCGCCCGGGTGGGCGGAATCCGCCTGATCGACAACGCCGAACTGCATGGATAAGGCCGCTCCCGAACCGGGTTCCGTCCGGCGCTTTGGTCCGGCTGGGTAGACTTAATAACCGTGACCTCCTCTAACGTCGTTCCCGAAGCAGCAGATTCCTCCGAGCAGATGCGCATCCGTGCGGAAAAGCGCGCCAAGCTGCTCGAACGGGGGCAGGAACCCTACCCCGTCGGCGTCGAGCGCACCCACTCCCTCCGCCAGGTCCGGGACAAGTTCGGCCACCTGCAGGCCGACGAAGCCAGCGGCGAGACCGTAGGGGTCACCGGCCGTGTGGTCTTCATCCGCAACACCGGCAAGCTCTGCTTCGCTACCCTGCAGGAAGGCGACGGCACCCGTCTGCAGGCCATGCTGTCCCTGGCCTCCATCGGCGAGGAATCACTCGCCGACTGGAAGTCCACGGTGGACCTGGGCGACCACGTCTTTATCCGCGGCGAGGTCATTTCCTCCCGCCGCGGCGAGCTGTCAGTCATGGCGGACTCCTGGTCGATGGCATCGAAGGCACTGCGCCCGCTGCCCGTGCTGCACGCCGGCCTGAACGAGGAAACCCGTGTCCGGCAGCGCTACGTGGACCTGATGGTCCGTGACGAAGCCCGGGACATGGTCTACAAGCGCGCCGCGATCATCCGCGCCGTCCGCGACACCCTCCACGGCCACGGCTACGTGGAAGTTGAAACGCCGATGCTGCAGCTGATCCACGGCGGTGCGGCAGCCCGCCCGTTCGAGACGCACCTGAACGCCTTCGACCAGCCGATGACGCTGCGCATCGCCACCGAGCTTTACCTCAAGCGCGCCGTTGTGGGCGGCATCGAGCGCGTCTATGAACTGGGCCGGATCTTCCGCAACGAGGGCGTGGATTCAACCCACAGCCCCGAATTCACCACCCTGGAATGCTACGAGGCCTATGCAGACCAGTACGTCATGGCCGACCGCATCAAGGAGATTATCCTCAACGCCGCCGACGCCGCCGGCAGCCGGCAGATCGAAACCGCAGCCGGAACCATCGACCTGGACGGCGAATGGCGCTGGCTGTCCGTCTACCCGGGCCTTTCCGAAGCTGTGGGCCAGGAAATCACGCCCGAGACCGACGCTGAAACCCTGCGTGCCGTCGCGGAGAAGCACGGCGTAAAGGTGGATCCCAAGTGGGACGCCGAGAAGCTGGTCATCGAACTCTTCGGCGAGATCGTCGAACCGACCCTGCTGCAGCCCACCTTCGTTTACGACTACCCGCCGTCGGCGCAGCCCCTGGCCCGTCCGCACCGTGAGGATCCCCGCCTGATCGAGGCCTGGGACCTGATCATCGGCGGCATGGAGCGCGGCACTGCGTTCTCCGAGCTCATTGACCCGGTCATCCAGCGCGAGCGGCTCACGGAGCAGTCCCGCCGGGCCGCAGCCGGTGATGACGAAGCCATGGCCCTGGATGAGGACTTCCTCCGGGCCCTGGAGTACGGGGCGCCGCCCATGGGCGGCATTGGCCTGGGCATCGACCGCCTGGTGATGCTTTTCACGAACGCCGGAATCAGGGAAACAATTCTGTTCCCCCTGCTAAAGCCTGAAATGGGTTAGATCATGGAATATGTGGAAGTACTCCTTCCGTCAATATGTGTCGCTGCTCTCTTTTATTTTGTGATGAAGGCAGTGCTGAACGCTGACCGTTCCGAGCGAAAAGCCCTTGCCGAGGCTGAACGCGAGGCCGATCAGAATGAGCAGTCCGAGACGGGGACCAAAATAGACCCTGCCGGTTCGGCTGATAAAGAATAACTAATGAAAATGCCTCTCCTGCTTTGACGGGGCATTACCAATTGCGCCATACTCGAAGTGGTCTCGGAATAAACAGCATTCTGCCACTTCACTGCATAGGAGCCTGGTCATGGCGCAAAAGGTAAAAATCATTCTGGTAGACGATCTCGACGGCGGAAGTGCCGATGAAACCGTCCGTTTTGGACTGGATGGGTCACAGTACGAGATTGACCTCTCCAATGACAATGCGAAGAACCTGCGTGCAGCGCTCAAGCAGTATGTCGATGCCGGCCGCAAGACCGGAGGACGCACCGGACGCCCCCGCGGCACCGGCGCATCGCGCAGCAACGAAGCGGCGCAGATCCGCGAATGGGCCCGCAGCAACGGCTACACCGTTTCAGAGCGCGGCCGCGTGAACAGCGAGATCATCGAGGCTTACCGAGCTGCCCAGGGCTAAACGGCCCGCGGAGGTCACGCCCATGGCGAACACGCCCCTTAAGCGGTGGTAACCGCCGTAGCATCGAATTACGCGTTAGCTAGGAGTGTGCCTCATGTTTGAAAGATTTACCGACCGTGCCCGTCGCGTTGTCGTGCTTGCCCAAGAAGAGGCACGCATGCTCAACCACAACTACATCGGCACCGAGCACATCCTGCTTGGGCTCATTCATGAGGGCGAAGGCGTTGCCGCTAAGGCCCTTGAATCCCTGAGCATTTCCCTGGGTGCCGTCCGCGAACAGGTGCAGGAGATTATCGGCCAGGGCCAGCAGGCCCCGTCCGGACACATCCCCTTCACCCCGCGGGCCAAGAAGGTACTTGAGCTCTCACTGCGCGAAGCGCTGCAGCTGGGGCACAACTACATTGGGACCGAGCACATCCTGCTGGGCCTCATCCGCGAGGGTGAAGGCGTAGCCGCCCAGGTCCTCGTCAAGCTCGGTGCGGACCTGAACCGTGTCCGCCAGCAGGTCATCCAGCTGCTCTCCGGCTACCAGGGCAAGGAGCCCGTCTCCGCCGGCGGCCAGCAGCAGGAAGGCCAGCCCGCCGGATCGGTGGTCCTGGACCAGTTTGGCCGCAACCTCACACAGGCAGCGCGTGAAGGCAAGCTTGATCCGGTCATCGGGCGTGAGCACGAGATGGAACGGGTCATGCAGGTGCTGTCCCGCCGCACCAAGAACAACCCCGTCCTGATTGGCGAGCCCGGCGTCGGCAAGACCGCCGTCGTCGAAGGCCTTGCCCAGGCGATTGTCCGCGGCGATGTCCCTGAGACCATCAAGGACAAGCAGCTCTACACCCTGGACCTCGGTTCACTCGTTGCCGGCTCCCGGTACCGCGGTGACTTCGAGGAACGCCTCAAGAAGGTCCTGAAGGAAATCCGCACCCGCGGAGACATCATCCTCTTCATCGACGAGATCCACACCCTTGTGGGCGCCGGTGCCGCCGAAGGCGCCATCGACGCAGCCTCGATCCTGAAGCCGATGCTGGCCCGCGGTGAACTGCAGACCATCGGTGCCACCACGCTGGACGAGTACCGCAAGCACATTGAGAAGGATGCAGCGCTTGAGCGCCGCTTCCAGCCGATCCAGGTCAACGAACCTTCCGTTGCCCACGCGATCGAAATCCTCAAGGGCCTGCGGGACCGCTACGAAGCGCACCACCGCGTGTCCATTACGGACGCCGCGCTGGCTTCGGCAGCGACCCTCGCCGAGCGCTACATCAGTGACCGCTTCCTGCCGGACAAGGCCATCGACCTGATCGATGAAGCCGGTGCCCGGCTGCGCATCCGCCGAATGACTGCTCCGCCGGAGCTCAAGGAAATCGACGAGCGCATCTCCGCACTGAAGATGGAGAAGGAATCCGCGATCGACGCGCAGGACTTCGAAGGCGCTGCCTCGCTGCGGGACAAGGAGCAGAAGCTCCAGGACCAGCGTGCGGAAAAGGAACGCCAGTGGAAGTCCGGGGGCCTGGACGACATCGCCGAGGTGGATGAGGAACTGATTGCCGAAGTCCTCGCCAACTCGACCGGCATCCCCGTGGTGAAGCTGAATGAGGAAGAATCCACGCGGCTGCTCAAGATGGAAGATGAGCTGCACAAGCGGGTCATCGGCCAGGACGAAGCCATCAAGTCGATCTCGCAGGCCATGCGCCGCACGCGTGCCGGCCTGAAGGACCCGAAGCGCCCGGGCGGCTCGTTTATCTTCGCCGGTCCCACCGGTGTTGGTAAGACCGAGCTGGCCAAGGCACTGGCAGAGTTCCTCTTCGGCGACGAAGAAGCCCTGATCACCCTGGACATGTCCGAGTACTCCGAGAAGCACACGGTCTCCCGGCTGTTTGGTGCCCCTCCCGGATACGTGGGCTACGAAGAGGGCGGGCAGCTGACCGAGAAGGTCCGCCGCCGTCCGTTCTCCGTGGTTCTGTTCGACGAAGTTGAGAAGGCCCACGCGGACCTCTTCAACTCGCTGCTTCAGATCCTCGAAGACGGCCGCCTGACCGACTCCCAGGGCCGGGTGGTGGACTTCAAGAACACCATCATCATCATGACCACCAACCTTGGTACCAAGGACATCTCCAAGGGCGTCATGACCGGCTTCCAGTCCGGCACGGACACCAAGACCGGCTACGACCGGATGCGTGCCCGGGTCACGGAGGAGCTGCGCCAGCACTTCCGCCCCGAGTTCCTCAACCGTGTTGATGACACCGTGGTGTTCCCGCAGCTGACCCAGGAAGAGATCGTCCAGATCGTGGATCTGTTCCTGGAGCGCCTTGGCAAGCGCCTTGCGGAAAAGGGAATGAGCATCGAGCTCACCCCCGCCGCCAAGGTTCTGCTGGCCACCCGCGGGTACGACCCCGCAATGGGTGCCCGGCCGCTGCGCCGCACCATGCAGCGTGAGATTGAGGACCAGCTCTCCGAGAAGATTCTCTTCGGGGACCTCAAGCCCGGCGAAATGGTCTCGGTGGATGTTGAAGGCGAGGGTGACGACGCGAAGTTCACCTTCACCGGACACGGCGCACCGCGGGCCATTGAAGAAGCCCCCTCGGCCATTGAGGCCGGCGTAGGCGACGGCCAGTAGCAGGACGCAGAACAACACACGGAAGGAGCTCCCGGGAAACCGGGGGCTCCTTCCGCATTTGCGCTGTGTTGCCCGCCGCGTACGGCCTGGAACGGGAGCAGGCGCAGAAGTTCTAGACTGAACCAATGACTGCAACCGCACAGAAGGCATCGTTCACCATCCGCAGGGCCCGGACCTCCGACGTACCGCACATCCGGGATTTGGTGGCGCCTTTGGCGGACGAACGGGTGCTGGTTGCCAAGGAAACTGTCGCCTACTACGAAGGTCTCCAGGAGTTCAGGATCGCCGAGGATGACCAGGGCCGGGTCATTGGCTGCGGCGCCCTCCACGTTATGTGGGAGGACCTCGCAGAAGTCCGCACTCTCGCCGCGCACCCGGACTGGCGGGGCCGCGGCGTCGGGCACGTCCTGCTGGAGCAGCTGCTTTCCGATGCCGTTGAAATTGGAGTCTCCCGCGTTTTCTGCCTGACCTTCGAAGTGGATTTCTTTAAGCGCCACGGATTTACCGTGATGGAAAGCCAGAGTGCCGTGGATCCGGAGGTCTACTCCGAACTCCTGCGTTCACATGACGAGGGCGTTGCCGAATTCCTCGACCTCGCCCGGGTGAAACCGAATACGCTCGGCAATACGCGCATGATCCGGGCTGTTCGCGGATAGGGGAACCGGACTCTCCCTCTGGAGATCTTCTTCCGGAAACGGTACAGTAAGGGTACTTAGCATCAAGAAATGCCGGACACGTTATCCAACAGGCTGATCGCTCATTGGATGCGGTGCGGCCGATCAGAAAGCGGGTGCCGAATATGGGTGCAGACGACAAGATGCAGAACAAGGGCGAAGAACTCGGCGGCAAGGTCAAGGAAGGCCTGGGTAAGGTCACCGGCGACCACAGCATGGAAGCCGACGGCCAGGGAGACCAGGCAAAGGCCAACATGAAGCAGGCCGGCGAGCACGTCAAGGACGCTTTCAAGGGCAAGTAGGCCGCTGCCGGCTAACCAGCCCGGAGAATACTCCGCACACTCCCGGTCGCTGTTGTCGCTGCTGGCCGGGGAACACTGAAGGAAGGGCCTGCCAGGCCCTTCCTTCAGTGCGTTAAGCGACGGGCCAAGCCTGTGCAGGCCTCCCCTTGCGGGGGTAGGGTTGGCTCACTCAGGAGAGCGGGCAAAGGGGCCTGTTCCAGCGCAGTGGAGCCTTTTCGGGCAAAGGAGCGTCAGGCATGAAAAAACTCATAAATGATCCGCGCGCCGTGGTGGCCGAATCGCTGGAAGGCTTCGGCATGGCACACCACGACCTGGTCAAGGTCAACACGGACCCCGCCTATGTGACCCGGCGGGATGCCCCCGTTTCCGGCAAGGTGTCCCTGGTTTCCGGCGGCGGCAGCGGCCATGAGCCTCTGCACTCCGGCTATGTGGGACGCGGGATGCTCGACGCCGCCGTGCCCGGAGCCGTTTTCACGTCGCCTACTCCGGACCAGATCCTTCCGGCCATTACGAACACTGACGCGGGTGCCGGTGTCCTGCTGATCGTGAAGAACTACACCGGAGACATCCTGAACTTTGAGACTGCTGCGGAGCTGGCGCAGGCCGAGGGGATCGAGGTGAAGTCCGTGGTGGTGAATGACGACGTCGCCGTGGAGGACTCGCTCTACACCGCCGGCAGGCGCGGGGTGGGCGGCACTGTGCTGGTGGAGCGCATCGCGGGAGCTGCCGCCGAGCGCGGGGACTCACTGGATGCCGTGGCGGATCTCGCCGAGCGCGTCAACGCCGGGGTGCGGTCGATGGGCGTGGCGCTGACCGCCTGCACGGTGCCGCACGCCGGGGAACCGAGCTTCGACCTCGCGGAGAATGAGATTGAGCTTGGCGTAGGCATCCACGGCGAACCGGGCCGGCGCAGGATGCCCATGGCCACTGCTGACGCGATCACGGACCACCTGCTTGAACCGATCCTCTCCGACCTTGGCGCCGGCAGCGGACAGCGGGTGCTGCTGTTCGTCAACGGGATGGGCGGCACACCGCTCAGCGAGCTCTACATCGTCTACCGGCATGCGGCCAGGGTCCTGGCCGACCGGGGGCTCCAGGTGGAACGGTCCCTGGTGGGCAACTACATCACCGCACTGGAAATGCAGGGCGCCTCGATCACGGTGCTGAAACTTGACGACGACATGATTGATCTGTGGGATTCCCCGGTGCACACCGCGGCCCTGCGGTGGGGAGTCTGAGCATGGAACTGAACGCACAGTGGGCAGATAAGTGGATGCGGGACGCCGCGGCCCTGATGGACGAAAACCGCCAGCGGCTCATCGACCTTGACCGGGCCATCGGCGACGCGGACCACGGCGAGAACATGGACCGGGGGTTCACCGCCATCGTTGAAAAACTCGACGCAGACGGCACTCCGGGCACTCCGGCCGACGTGTTCAAGCTCGCCGCCATGACGCTGATGTCCAAGGTGGGAGGTGCCGCGGGACCGCTGTACGGAACAGCTTTCCTGCGCGGCTCCACCGCCGTCGCGGGCAAGGACACCCTGGGCGCCGCGGATGTGGTCGCGTTCCTGGCTGCTGCCCGCGACGGGATTGTCAGCCGCGGGAAGGCCGAGCCGGGAGACAAGACCATGGTTGATGCGTTCACCCCAGCCGTGGAGGCTGCCGAAACCGCCGCTGCCGCAGGCGCTGACGGATCCGAAACGCTGTCCGCCGCCGCCAATGCGGCCGAGGGCGGACTGGCCGGCACGGAACCTCTGGTGGCCCGCAAGGGCCGGGCCAGCTACCTCGGTGAACGCAGTGCCGGGCACCTGGATCCGGGCGCCGCGTCCACCACGCTGATCCTGCAGGCTGCCGCCCGGGCGGCCGGGGAGCAGACATGAAGGTAGGACTGGTGCTGGTCTCCCACAGCGGGAAACTGGCCGAGGGGCTCGCCGAACTGGCAGGGCAGATGGCCCCGGACGTTGCGATCATTGCTGCCGGAGGCACGGACGACGGCGGGATCGGGACCAGCCTGGAGAAGATCCAGTCCGGAATCGCCCAGGCCGACGGCGGTGCCGGGGCGGCGCTGCTGGCAGACCTCGGATCCGCCGTGATGACCGCGGAGATGGCGCTTGAGTTCCTCGAACCCGGGCAGCGGGAACGGGTACGGCTCGCGGACGCCCCGCTGGTGGAGGGTGCCGTTGCCGCCGCCGTCGCCGCGCAGACCGGACAGGACCTGGCAGCCGTGATCCGGGACGCTGAGGCGGTCGCCGCGACCATGGGCGGCTCATCGGATACGGGACCGGCTGCTGGCGCGGCTGCCGCCGCTCCCTCCGGAGACACGCTGGACGACATAGACCAGGACGACGACGGAGTGCACGAGGCGTCCTGGGAACTTATCAACCCCATGGGCCTGCACGCCCGCCCGGCAGCCGCCGTCGCGCAGGCCATGGCGGACCTGGACGCGGACATCACCATCAACGGGGTGGACGGGAAGTCGGTCATGATGCTCATGACCCTTGGCCTGAAAGCCGGGGATACGCTGACCGTGTCCGCGCATGGACCGGATGCCGCCCGGGCAGTGGAAATGCTGGGACTGGAAGTCCGCAACGGTTTCGGCGAGATCTAATTCTGCCGCCGTGTGCGCGGGCGGCTACGCGGGCAGGCGCACTCCGGCGCCGGCAGGCTCTGCGAGCCCGTCGCGGATCAGGCCGTCCAGCGCGCGCTCAAGCTGCTCCTGAGGGGCAGCGAGGGCGTGCAGGGCAGCCAGCGGCGCCAGCGCGGCGTCGGCCTCCGGGGCCACCAGGTCCACCGGGCCGGTAAGCAGCAGTTCGCGCAGTACCGGACCGTCCGCCTGGCGGAGCACCGCCATCATGGCGCCGCGTACCTGCCGGTCAGTGCCGTGCCAGGCCTGTCCCTTGGGAACATAATGCGGTTCCGGCCGGCCGTTCCGGACCCAGGCGCACTCCGGCAGGACCGGGCAGTCCCCGCAGCTCGGATTCCGCGCCGTGCAGACCAGCGCGCCGAGCTCCATGACCGAGGCGTTCCACGCAACGGATTCAGCGTCATCCCGGGGCAGCAGGGAAACCGCCAGCTTCTTCTCGGCGGCCGTCAATGACTGGGACGGCAGGGCATCGCCGGTTATGAGCCGGGCATGGACCCGGCGGATGTTGGTGTCCACCACGGTTTCCCGGCGGCCAAACGCGAAGGATGCCACGGCGGCCGCTGTGTAGTCACCTACGCCGGGAAGCTCCAGAAGCGCGGCATGGGTGTCCGGGACCTTGCCGCCGTGGCTGGCGGTGATCTCCACTGCGGCTGCGTGCAGCCTCAGAGCGCGGCGGGGATAACCGAGCCGCCCCCATGCACGCACCGCTTCGCCGCTGGGCTCAGCGGCCAGGTCTGCGGGCCGGGGCCAGCGCTGCATCCACTCCTGCCAAACCGGCAGGACCCGCACCACGGGGGTCTGCTGCAGCATCACTTCGCTGACCAGGATGCCCCATGGGGAGCACCCCGCCTCCCGCCAGGGCAGGTCACGGGCCTGCTCGGAGAACCAGGAAATGATGCGCGCGTGCAGCTGGTGCGTGTGCTCCGGTTCCATGCATCTCCCTAGGTAGCGACCAGCAATACTCTACTGACCGGCGTGGTGTGCGCCGTAATCCGGGCGCGGGTTCATAGCCTTAACCCATGGCGGCAAACGGACCCCGGAGCGGTGCGGGGAAACAAACCAGCGGCATTCCCGGGCGGGGACCCGGAAATGCCCGGAAACGTCCGAGCAAGGCCGTCTACCGCCGCCGCAGAATCGTCCTGTCCCTGCTGGTGCTGCTGATAGCCGGCGCACTGGTGTGGGCCGGCGTCGTGGTCGCTTCAACACTGTCCGGGAACCAGGGGGCCTCAGCGTCCGACCCGTTCCAGACCGCGCCCACCGCCGCTCCCACCCCGTCCGCGGGAGACGATTCGGAAAAGAAACCGGACAAGTCCAACGGCGCCGAACCTTCAGCGGAGGCCGGGGACGGCACCTGTCCCTCAGCCGCCGTAAAGGTGGAAGCCTCCACGGATGCCGCTGCCTACCCGGCCGGGTCGAATCCGCTGCTCACGCTGGCGGTAACAAATACCGGTACCGAACCGTGCAGGATCAACGTCGGCACCTCGCAGATGGAATTCATCGTCACCTCCGGCTCGGACCGCATTTTCTCCTCCGCGGACTGCCAGGACGGCGCAGAAGATTTCCTGAAGGACGTTGAACCCGGAGCAACCGAGAAAGCCAACTTCACCTGGGAACGGCTGCGCTCCGCCCCCGGCTGCGCCGCGGTGGCCAGCAACCCGAACCCGGGCTGGTACGTGTTCACCGCACGGCTGGGCGAAGTCACCAGCGAAAAGGCCGTTTTCCAGCTCGATTAGCCGGACGCCTTCACCGGAACCGGCCGGTTTTACATGAACCGGTCGAGCAGGCTTGTCTCGGCGATGCGTGAGAGGCCTTCACGCACGGTGCGGGCCCGCTGTTCGCCGATTCCGTCCACCTGCATCAGGTCTTCGATGTTGGCAGCCATCAGGTTCTGCAGTCCGCCGAAATGGTCCACCAGCCGGTTGGAGACCGCCGGCGGAACGCTCTTGATATTGCTCAGCAGCCGGTAACCGCGGGGCTGAACCACGGCTTCGAGTGAATCCTGGCCGGGCTGGAAACCCACCACTGCTGCGATCTTGCCCAGATCCACCATGTCGGAGGAGCTTAGGCCCTGCAGGGTGGCAACCTGTTCGTCGACGTTGCCCTGGATTCCGCCAATATCCGCGTAGTCCCGGACGATCATCTCGCTGCCCGGGCCCAGCCCGGTGGTCAGTTCTTCCAGCTGAAGGGAAAGCAGGCGGCCGTCGACGCCGAGTTCCAGCACGTACTGCGAGATCTCCTCGGAAATCCGCCGCACCATTTCCTGGCGCTGCAGGGTGACGGCCACGTCGCGGACGGTGACCATGGCTTCGATTTCGAGTGCGGAGAGCGAATTGGTGACCTGGTCCAGCCGGGTGCGGTACCGCTCCAGAGTGGCCAGAGCCTGGTTTGCGCGGGCGAGCACCGGTTCGGAGCCCTCCAGGACGTGGCGGAGGCCGCCCACGTAAAGCTGGATGATCTGCATCGACTGGCTCACGGAAATCACCGGGAAACCGGTTTGGATGGCGACCCGCTCCGCAGTGCGGTGGCGGGTGCCTGATTCGTGCGTCTCAATGGTGTGGTCGGGGACCAGCTGCACGGCAGCACGGAGAATGTTGGCGCCGTCCTTGTCGCAGACGATCGCACCGTCCATCTTGGCCAGTTCGCGCAGCCGGGTGGAGGAGAACTCGATGCCGATGTCGAAGCCGCCCGAGCAGATTGAGTCCACGGTGCGGTCGAAGCCCAGGACGATCAGCGCGCCGGTACGGCCGCGCAGAATACGTTCCAGTCCGTCGCGCAGAGCCGTTCCTGGGGCAACCCTTGCAAGGGTCGCCTTGAGCGCGTCCTCGGGCGTGCGAGGCATGGTCACTTCCTTCCGGCCACTCCGGCCCACGGGGCGTTCTGGGCGTGGATATGCGCAGACACTTCCCCATAGTAGTGGGCAAGGTGCACCCATCTGCCACTTCAGTCCCCGGAGTATGACAGGTCAGGACGCTGAAGCGGCCCCGGACGCGCCCTAGAAGAGCAGTTCGAGCGCCTCCGAAAGGGTGGAGACCTCCCGGACCTTGAACCCGGCAGGCACCTGGCCCGGGCCGTTGGGAGAGGCGGGAACCACCGCGTGGCTGAACCCCAGGCGCTCGGCTTCCTGGACCCGGCGGGCAATTCCGGGAATGGGACGGACTTCCCCGGCAAGGCCCACCTCACCGAAGGCGATCAGGCGGGCAGGCAGGGGCTTGTTCATCTTGGCCGACGCGACGGCAAGGGCCACCGCGAGGTCGGTTGCCGGTTCGGTCAGCTTCACGCCGCCCACGGTTGCCACGTAGCTGTCGTCCTTGGCAAGGTTCATGGACGCCCGCTGCTGCAGGACAGCCAGCAGCATGGCCACGCGGGACGAATCCAGTCCGCTGGTGGCCCTGCGGGCCTGCGCGTTGCCGGTCTCTGCCAGCAGCGCCTGGACCTCTGCCACCAGGGGCCTCCGGCCCTCCAGCGTGACGGTAATGCAGGTGCCGGAAACGGGCTCCTTGGTGCGGGAGACGAACAGGCCGCTGGGATCGGCCAGCCCTTCAATCCCGTCCTCCGTCAGGTCGAAGCAACCTACCTCGTCCGTGGGCCCGTAGCGGTTCTTGACCGCGCGGACCAGCCGCAGCCTGGAGTGCCTGTCGCCGTCGAACTGGCAGACAACATCCACAAGGTGCTCCAGCAGCCGCGGACCGGCGATCGAACCGTCCTTGGTGACGTGCCCAACCAGCAGGGTGGTCATGTTCCGGGTCTTGGCTGCGTTGATCAGCGACGCCGCGACTTCCCGGACCTGGCTGACGCCGCCGGCGCTTCCGTCAACGGCAGAACTGCTGAGCGTCTGCACCGAGTCAACGATCAGCAGGGACGGCTTCACCTGTTCCACCTGGCCCAGGGCCTGGCCGAGGTCGGTCTCGGCACTGAGGTACAGGCTGGAGGAGACAGCACCGATGCGTTCCGCGCGAAGTTTCACCTGCGCGGTTGATTCTTCTCCCGTGACGTACAGGACGTCCCGGCCCTGTCCTGCCACCCGGGCAGCGACATCCAGCAGGAGGGTGGACTTCCCCACGCCGGGCTCTCCTGCCAGCAGGATCACCGCGCCCGGAACCAGTCCGCCGCCCAGGACACGGTCCAGTTCGCCCACACCGGTGGGCTGGTACGCGGCGGTGGTGGCGTCGACGTCGGCAATCAGCTGCGCGGGACGGGCCACCACGGCTGCCGGGGTAGTGCGGGCAAGGACCTCGCCGGCCTCTTCCACGGTGCCCCACGCCTGGCACTCTCCGCAGCGGCCAACCCACTTAACAGCGGTCCAGCCGCATTCGGTGCAGCGGTAGTTGGCGGTTTTCGCCCGGGAAGTCTTTGTTGCCATGCCAACAGGCTATCTGCCGGCACTGACATTCCCGTTCAGTTCCGGAGCCGGCCGCTACACCTCGGAAAGATAGCTGACAGCTTCCTCATGGGTCAGCCCGGTGGCTTCGAGCAGGTCCACCACCAGCGGCCGGAAAAGCATCACCAGGGCATCCCCGTACAGGTCCGTCACGTCCAGGGACGCCGGATGCAGCCGGGAGGCGACGGCGGCAAGCTCGTTGCGTGCCTGGCGCAGGTGGCGCTCCCGCGTCGGCTGGGACTCGCCGCCGCCCAGCGCGCGGGCCAGGATGTCCACGGCGTCGGCAGTGTCATTGATGACTTCGGAGACCTTGTCCACAGCCGTGTCGGAGAGCGAAGCGTGGTTGATGACGGAGGTGGTCCGGCGGGCGAATACCCGGCTGTTGCGCACGGCCAGGTCCAGGTAGCCCACGGAACCGCGGAGGTCTCCCAGTTCCGCCAGGTGCCTTCGGTAAGCCGGTGAAATCCGCGCGATCTCACGCGCGTCACGGATGCTTCGGGCCAGCAGGTCCAGCTGCGGCTGGGTGTTGCGTGCCCGGACCAGGGCGTGCCAGGCCAGAGTCGAGTCGCTGCGCGCCAGGGCATCGGCGATCTGGCGCAGCACCGCCGATAGTTCGCTGAGCAGCTCCCGGATGTTCGATTTCGGTTCGCGGCGCGGATCCCGCGGGGCAAGCATCGTGACCACCAGGGCAAAGACGCCGCCCACGATCGCGTCCACGCTGCGGGTGAACACTCCGCCGTCCGGAGCCGGCAGCAGCACCACCAGCAGGGACTGCAGGCCAAGCTGGGTGGTGAAGATGACGCCGCGGTCCAGGAACCGCGCGAGCATCAGTGAGGCAAAAAGCACGACGGCGGCCTGCCAGAGCCCGTTGCCCAGCACGTGGAGCAGCAGCTCGCCGATCGTGATCCCCAGCGTGCAGCCAATGCCAACCTCAAGCACCCGGCGGGTGCGCGGTTCGCGGGAGAAGCCGAGGGAGATCAGCGCAGCGGTAGCCGCGAAGAGCGGACCCTGGTGGCCAAGGACGTACTCGGCGAAGGCATAGGCGCCCACGGCGCAGATGGTCATCTGCAGGGCGGGATAAACAGACGCGCCGCTGCGCTTGAGTCCGATCCGGAATCTGTTGCGCAGGAACCTGCTCGAGGCGCTGAGACGGTCGCGGGCTGGCATGGGAACAGTCTAGGGCGGCGGCGGTCCGGGAGCAGAAGGCACGGAATCTGTGACGTGTCCGGTGGATTATTCCTGCGCTGCTCGGCCCGCGTTAACTTTTTGTTCACCTAGGCAGTCCAGTCTTCATTTTGGGACGCACCAAAACCGTCCCAGCGACAAGTCTCCCGGCGTTGACGCGCCGGATATACCACCCTTGAAAGGGACCACGATTGTGAAGGTATTCCGCATTGGCCGCACCGCGGCCGTCCTCTCGGCTGCAGTGCTCGCCCTGGCCGCCTGCGGCAGCGACAACGCCACGAACGCAGCCGCCGGATCCGAGTCCTCAGACTCCGCCCTTACGGGAACGCTGTCCGGCGCAGGCGCCAGCTCCCAGGCCTCGGCCATGGATGCCTGGATCGCAGGCTTCAGCAAAGCCAACCCGAACGCTTCCATCCAGTACTCCCCGGACGGTTCCGGTGCCGGCCGCGAGGCCCTGCTGGCAGGCGGCGTCCAGTTCGCCGGCTCGGATGCCTACCTGAAGGACGAGGAAGTCGAGGCCTCCCTGCAGACCTGCGGCCCTGACGGCGCGCTGCACGTCCCCGCCTACATCTCCCCGATTGCCATCGCCTTCAACCTCGAGGGCGTGGACGAACTGAACCTCGACGCCGACACGATCGCCGGCATCTTCCGAGGCGAGATCAGCACCTGGAACGACCCGGCCATCGCGTCCCAGAACAAGGGCACCGAGCTGCCGGCCACCGCCATCACGGTTGTCCACCGCTCCGATGAATCGGGCACCACCGAGAACTTCACCGAATACCTGGCTGCCGCCGCGCCGGACGTGTGGACTACCGAGGCCAGCGGCGAGTGGCCCGCAGAACTCGACGGCCAGGAGAACGCCCAGGGAACCTCCGGCGTCGTCTCCGCGGCCAGCTCCACCGACGGTGCCATTACGTACGCGGACGCTTCCGCCGTCGGCTCCATGGGCACCGTCGCCGTGAAGGTGGGCGAGGAGTACGTGGCCTACACCGCCGACGCCGCTGCCAAGGCCGTGGAGGCCTCCACCCCGGTCAAGGGCGAGGGACGCCCCGAGCTGGACATGGCCATGGAACTGGCCCGCGATACCACCGAATCCGGTGCGTACCCTGTGGTGTTGGTCTCCTACCACCTCTACTGCACCACCTACGAGGACCAGGAGACCGTTGACCTCATCAAGGCCTTCGGCTCCTACGTGGTGAGCGAAGAGGGCCAGGCTGCCGCAAGCGAAGCCGCAGGTAATGCGCCGATGTCCGCCGCGCTGCAGGAACAGGCAGCGAAGGCGATCGAATCCATCAAGGCCGCTTCCTAGCCGCAGGGAAGGTGCAGATGCCCCCGCACGGCGCCACAAGCGCGGTGCGGGGGCATTTGCCGGGCCGGGGGGCCAGCTTGAATCTGGCCCGGGATCAGTGAAAACTGGCGAGTGCGGTGTCTTGTCCACATCAAGCAAGTTGCCAACAAAGTTCGAAGGGTTGTGCAGTGTCAAGCAAGTCAATACAGGGCACCGGCGGTGCCGGGCGCGCGGGGGACAAAGTCTTCTCCGGCATCACACTGCTGGCGGGCTGTCTGATCCTCACCGTCCTTTTTGCGGTAGCTGCGTTCCTGCTCTGGCAGGCCCTTCCCACTTTCTCCGCACCGTCTGAGGACATTTCCGGCGGTTCGGGCTTCCTGGCCTACATTTTCCCGCTGGTCATCGGCACCGTAATCGCCGCGGCCATCGCGCTGCTGATCGCCACCCCGGTGGGCATCGGCGTCGCGCTCTTCATCTCCCACTACGCGCCCCGCCGGCTTTCGCAGGGCCTGGGCTACGTCGTCGACCTCCTGGCCGCCATTCCTTCCGTTGTCTACGGCGCCTGGGGCATGACGGTGCTGGCACCGGCCCTGGTGGGCCCGTACAACTGGCTGGCTGAAAACGCCGGCTGGTTCCCGCTCTTCACCGGACCGGCCAGCCAGACCGGCAAGACCATGCTGACCGCGGGAATCGTGCTGTCCGTGATGGTGCTCCCGATCATCACCTCCCTGAGCCGGGAAATCTTCCTGCAGACTCCGAAGCTGCACGAGGAAGCCGCCCTGGCCATGGGCGCCACCCGCTGGGAAATGATCCGCATGGCAGTGTTCCCCTTCGCCCGCCCCGGCATCATCAGCGCCGTCATGCTGGGCCTGGGGCGTGCCCTCGGCGAGACCATGGCCGTTGCCCTGGTGCTCTCCTCCGGCGGCCTGATCGCCAGCCTCATCCGCCCCGGCAACCAGACCATCGCCGCGGAAATCGCCCTGAACTTCCCCGAAGCATACGGTCTGCGCCTCTCTGAGCTGATTGCCGCCGGCCTGGTGCTGTTCGTGATCACCCTGATCGTGAACGTCATTGCCCGCTGGATCATCAGCCGCCACAAAGAATTCTCGGGAGCCAACTGATGATTGACACCACCCTGACCCGCTCCTCGTCGCTGACCAAGAACCAGCTTCCGGGCTGGGCGCTCTGGGCCATCCTGGGCGCTTCGATCGTTCTCGGCGCTGCCTTCTCGGCGCTGCTGGGCTTCAGCATCGCCACGTTCGCGATCTTCGCCGCGGTGCTTTTCGTGGCCGGCAGCACCATCGCCACCCGCGTCGTCGAAGGCAGCCGGCGGGCCACCGACCGCTTCGCGACCAACCTGATCTACGGTGCCTTCATCCTGGCCCTGGTTCCGCTGGTCTCGGTGATCTTCACCGTCCTGGTCCGCGGCATTCCCGGGCTGAGCCCGGACTTCCTGTTCACCTCCATGGGCGGGATGACCGGAACCGTGGACAACGAGACCGTGGCCAGCGGCGGGCCCGTCCTCGGCGGCGCCTACCACGCCATCATGGGCACCCTGCTGATCACGCTCTGGGCCACCATCATCTCCGTGCCGATCGGCCTGCTTACCGCCGTTTACCTGGTCGAATACAGCAAGGGCGGTCCGCTGGCCCGGGCCATCACCTTCTTCGTGGACGTCATGACCGGCATCCCCTCGATCGTGGCCGGCCTGTTCGCCGCCGCGTTCTTCGGCCTGCTCTTCGGGCCGGGCACGCGCACCGGCTTCGTTGCCGCCGTCGCTCTTTCCGTCCTGATGATCCCCGTGGTGGTGCGGTCCACCGAAGAGATGCTCAAGATTGTTCCCAATGAGCTGCGCGAGGCCTCCTACGCCCTGGGCGTGCGGAAATGGCGGACCATCCTGAAGGTCGTGGTTCCGACGGCGATCTCCGGCATCGCCTCGGGTGTCACCCTCGCGATCGCCCGCGTGATCGGTGAAACGGCCCCGCTGCTGGTGACCGCCGGGTTCGTGAACACCATCAACCTGAACGTCTTCGCCGGCTGGATGGCTTCCCTGCCCACCCTGATCTACCGGCAGCTGATGAGCCCCACCTCGCCCACCAACACCGACCCGAGTACCCAGCGTGCCTGGGCCGCGGCGCTGCTGCTGATCCTGATGGTGATGCTGCTCAACCTCGGTGCCCGCCTGGTTGCCCGCATCTTCGCGCCCAAGACCGGCCGCTGACCCCAAGACCCCTCACCGCCCCGGCGGCACGGGAGAACCCGTACGGGAACTCCCCAGGAACAGAACAGAAGGAAGCAAATGTCCAAGCGAATCGACGTCAAGGACCTCAACGTCTACTACGGCGACTTTCTGGCGGTCGAAGACGTCAGCATCAAGATCGATGCACGTTCGGTGACGGCGTTCATCGGTCCGTCCGGCTGCGGCAAGTCCACCTTCCTGCGCACCCTGAACCGCATGCACGAGGTGCTCCCCGGAGCCCGCGTTGAGGGCGAAGTGCTGCTGGACGGGGAAAACCTGTACGGCGCCGGCGTTGACCCGGTAACGGTCCGCAGCCACATCGGCATGGTTTTCCAGCGGCCCAACCCGTTCCCCACGATGTCCATCCGGGACAACGTCCTGGCCGGCGTGAAGCTGAACAACAAGCGGATCTCGCGTTCGGACGCCGATGACCTGGTGGAGAAGTCCCTCACCGGTGCCAACCTCTGGCGCGAGGTCAAGGACCGGCTGGACAAGCCCGGTTCCGGCCTGTCCGGCGGCCAGCAGCAGCGCCTGTGCATCGCCCGTGCGATCGCGGTGTCCCCCGAGGTGATCCTCATGGACGAGCCCTGCTCCGCCCTGGACCCCATTTCCACGCTGGCCATCGAGGACCTGATCGAGGAGCTGAAGAGCGACTACACGGTGGTGATCGTCACGCACAACATGCAGCAGGCGGCCCGCGTCTCGGACAAGACCGCGTTCTTCAACATTGCAGGCACCGGCAAGCCCGGCAAGCTCATCGAGTACGACGACACCACGGTCATCTTCAACAACCCCACTGTGAAGGCCACCGAGGACTACGTCTCCGGCCGCTTCGGGTAAATCCCGCGCCTCCCCTTCCATCGAGAGGCCAGTTACGGCTCTTTTCAGCCCTGGGAAGAGCCGTAACTGGCCTCTCGATTGGGTTTAAGGAGCAGACCGCCGGGATATGCCGGCATGGTGGGAGCGGGGCTCAGAGCAGGGGGCTGAGGGCGAGCAGGAAGATGCCGCCCAGCAGGGCTGCCGCCGGTGCGGTGACCAGCCAGGTGAAGAGGATCTCGCGCAGCGGAATGAACCGGACGGCGGCGAACCGGCGGTTGGCGCCGGCACCCACCACCGCGCTGGTCATGGTCTGCGTGCTGGAGAGCGGGATGTGCAGCCAGAGCCCGCCCAGGAACAGCATGCCGGTGGCCACGGCCTGGGCGCTCATGCCGCGCAGCGGGTCGATGCGCACCAGCCGGTAGCCCAGCGTGTGCGTGATCCGCCAGCCGCCGAAGAGCGCGCCCACGGCCAGGGCGACGCCGGCAAAGACCTGCACGCCCCAGGGGATCTCACCGTCGGAGGAGAACCCCGCCGCCGCCAGCCCCAGCACCAGCACGGCCATGGTCCGCTGCCCGTCCTGCATGCCGTGGCCGAGCGAGAACGCTGCGGACAGCACAGACTGGGCGATCCGGTTGCCGGCATCACCGCGCCGCAGCGAGCTGTACCGCATCAGCCACATCACCGGGTACACCAGCAGGTACGCCAGCACGAAGGCCAGCACGGGGGAGAGGAGCAGGGGCAGGGCGATCTGGTCCCAGAGCAGCCGGAAGGACTCGGACACGCTTGGACCGCCCACCAGCGGGGAAGCGGCTGAGGAGCCCACGATTCCGCCGACCAGGGCATGGGTGGAGGAAGAGGGCATCCGCCGCCACCAGGTCCACAGCCCCCAGGCGCACGCGGCCGCAAGGCCGGCAATGAGGATGCCCAGGCCGCTGCTGCCCTCGGGGAGCTTCACGAACAGGTCAGCGAGCACCAGTGCCAGGGCAGTGCTCATCAGGGCGCCCAGCAGGTTGAAGACGCTGGCCAGCACGACGGCGACTCCCGGCGTGAGTGCCCGGGTGCGGATGGCGGCGGCCACCGAGTTGGAGACGTCGTGGAAGCCGTTGATGAAGGCATACGTGCCCGCGAAGGCGAACACGGCCACCAGCAGTACGGTGGTCAACTAGGATTCCCGGACCAGGATGTTGCCGACGTAGGTGCCCAGCCGGCGAAGCTCCTTCGACGCCGCAGCCAGCTGGTCGGCCAGGTCCCGGTGCCGGATGTAGGACAGGGCCTTGTGGTCGTGGATCAGTTCAGCAAGCCAGATGCGGTGTGTGCGTTCCACCCGCTTGCTCAGCCGGAGCATTTCGATCCAGTAGTCTTCCAGGTCCTCGAGGGAGGCCAGGGTGCGCATGGCGGCCACGGAGAGTTCGGCCTGCCGGCCCAGGACTTCGAGCTGTTCCGCCGCCCGCCGGGAAACGTTGGTCAGTTTGTAGAGCGAGACGATTTCCGCTGCACTGTCCAGCCGTTCCATCAGGGCGAGCAGGATCAGGGACAGGTCGTACAGGTCTTCGCGGGGGAGCGGATTGATGAAACTGGTGCGCATCTGCGTCATGAGCGCGAAATGCAGTTCAGTGGTCTCCGCTTCGAGGGTGTGCAGTTCCTCTGCCAGCCTGGCGAACTCCGCGGGGTCGGCGCCAAGCGCCTCGGACAAGGTCGCCGTGCCGCGGACCGCCTGTGCGGCCATTCGGGAAAGAAGGTCAAGGCCGGCGTTTTCCTGGGGGAACAACCGGAGCTTCACAGGACTGGCCTGTTGTGCTGGGGGCTCATCACACCGGTAAGAATATCCGATGCGGAAAAGAGTAACGGTGCCGGACCGGGAGCGCCTCTCGGCGGAAGGCCGCTCGAAGCGGCTCTAAGTTGAAGCCCGGGGGTTCCGCGGTCCGACACCACTTTCAGTTTTCTACTCGTGGTCCCTGATGTCAACCGGGGTATCCACAGCCCTGGCACGGGATCCGGAGGCTCAGTCCAGTTCTCCCCGCCGCCAGGATTCTGCGGAATGCTCAAGGTCTTCCGCGGTCAGGACCAGCTGCCGGGCGTTGCGGGTCAGCTCGGTGGCCCGGGCGCTGCTGGCTGCTTCCGCGGAGTCGGCATGATGCGTTTCACCGAGGGCCACTACGCGGCAGAAGGCCGCGAAACGCTCCAGGGCGACGTCGAACTCGCCTTCAAAGGCACCCGAGAGAATCGTGTCCGCCATGGTGCGCACTTCTTCGGCTCCCATTGGTTCGGCAACGCCGGAAACAACCCGGGAGACCTGTGCAGCTTCCATGCCGGCAGCGTAGAATACCGCGACCTTCTCCGGATTCTGCTGGACTGCTGCTCGCAGGGCATACAGCCGCCAGAGCGCCCCGGGCAGGGATCTGGCCGGGCTCGTGGCCCAGATCTCCGCGACGGCCTCCAGGCCCTGCTGGTCGGCCAGTTCTACCAGCCGGCGGGTGACCTCGGGGTCATCGCTTTCCCTGCCGTGGTGCACCAGGGCCTGCGCCGCCAGGTGGGCAGCTTCCGAGACCCGGGCAGGATCAGCGCCGCCGGGATGGTTGGCGAAGTCCATGGGTGCATACAGCTTGGGCTTGTGGTGACGGGGAACCGATGCATTCGACTCAGTCATGTCTTGAGAATACTCCCGCCGGTGCGGGGAATCGAAGCTGCTTTCGGCAGACGGAAACCCGCGGTCCCAAGGCTGTGGATTCCCGGCCCGCAGAGGGTTTCCACGATTCCCGAGCCGTGCGATAAAGTGGAAAAGTCGACGTGGCGGCTCTTATGCTGCCGTGTCGATGGGGGGCCTTTAGCTCAGTTGGTAGAGCATCGGACTTTTAATCCGTGGGTCGTGGGTTCGAGCCCCACAGGGCCCACCCGCCGCTTAATGCAGAACACCCCGGTTCCTGAAGGAGCCGGGGTGTTCTGCTGTCCGGGCCTGTCCTGCGCCCCGGAGGCCGTTAGTTTTCGGCGGCCCGCCGCAGCAGTTTGTGCGTGCCGTCGCACCACGGTTTGATCCGCGAACCGGCGCACCGGCACAGGGCCACGGTTTCCCGGTTTTTGGGCACCTCGTTGCCCTCGCTGTCCTGGATTTCGAAGTCGCCGCGCACCAGCAGCGGACCGCCGGGGCATTCCGTCACGGCGAAGGGTTCTGCGTCCCCGGCATCCGGGGAGGGGACAACGGTGACCTTGGACCCCGGAACGGGAACTGTGTCCCTGCCGGGCTGTGCGCTCATGCCGGGACTCCTGCGGCTGCTGCAGCGGCGTCCAGGGCCTGGGTGTCCACGCGGGACCGGTCGGTCTCCCGGAGGGCCGTGCGGCCCTCCTTCCAGGCTGCCAGCTGCTCTTCGCCCTGCAGGGCATCCAGGGCCAGGACGGTGGCTGCCCCAAAAAGGATGTCTTCCAGCAGCTCCGGCTCGGCTTCTGCCAGCCCGCCGGCGAAGTCCCGGGCGGCGATCTGTTCGTGCACTGCATCCGCCTCAACGTGCTCATCGAAGTAGAACGTGACTTCGGGGCCGTAGCCGGCCCGCTTGAAGCCCCGCGCGTAGAAAGAGTTCGGGATCGAAGAGGTCATTTCGAAAGCCGCGAGGTGCCCGGCGATGCAGCCCCTCAGCCGGCGGTTCAGGCCGAACAGGGACATCGCGTTCGAGGAGGCGAGAACCAGGGCCGGAATGCGGTCCAGATAGCGGCCGTAGGTGGTGTCCAGGCCAAGCCCCTCCATGGTGCGGGCGAAGAGTGCGGAGTGCATCCGTTCCGGCCGTCCGCCGCCGTACTCGTCAGCCTGGATTTCCACCAGGGCCGCTTTCGCGCGCCCCACGGCCATCCGGGGGATGGCCCAGCTGTGCGGGTCGGCCTCGCGGAGCTGGTACACGGAGCGCAGCACCAGGAATTCCCTGAGCTGGTCTTCGGTGGCGTGCCTGGCAATGAACCGGGACACGCTGGGGCCGTCGTCGTCCGCCGCCAGCGTGAACAGCGTCTGGGCTACTTCCTCGGCAACCGGGGCGGGGGCTGCGGGAACCGGAACGGCCCGGCGCAGGGCAGTCTCAAAAGCTGATTCGAGCCTTCTGCGTACGCGGATGAGTTCCGGCTGCCATTCAAGGTCCGGATCGATGCCGTCCAGCCCGCTGTAGTGCAGCTCGTACAGGAGGAACAGGGCCAGCTGGAGGTCATCATCCCGGAGGATGTCCGTGGTGCCGGCGAGGACCAGTGCGGCAGCGTCGTCGAGCTTTCCGTACTGTTCGGCAGTCGCCTGCGGGCCGTCATGCAGCACGGTCAGGAGCGCGGCGGTGAGTTCGCCGCGCGGGGCAGGTACCAACATGTCATTCCTTAGCTGTGAGGCGTCATGCAATGCTTGAGTCTTCCGAATACCTCGGTGGAAAACATTGTTTATCAGCATACTTGGTAAATTTTGGTTATGTAGTGACCGCTGCGTGAGCGGGGGATGCTGGGAGGAGGCGGCGCATGGACTCAGGCTTTCTGGAAGCCCTGCCTGCCCTGGTTCTTGCCGCAGCCGCGGTCGGTTTCACGGCCCCGGCACTGGACTCGGCCCTTCGCCGGGAGGACGGCGAACGGCTGTTCTGGGTAGGTCTCACCGGTGGCCTGGCAGTCGTTGCCGCCATCGCCTGGGCAGGACTGGCGGCCCCGGGTGCGGCGGCCGCGGCCGGCCTCCTGGCGCTGGGCGGCTCCGCGGGTGCCTGGTACTGGCTGGCGCGCCGGCACCGGGCCAGGAAGCGGGCGCGGATCCACAAACTTCGCCGCCGGCGCCTGGAGTCACTCGCCCGCAGGCGGGAAGCCATCCTGCTGGAATGGGGCTCATACGAACTTGACCCCTGGAAAGGCGCAGAGTTCCCAGGCCTGACGGATGTGCGGGAGAAGGAGACCAGCCTGCTGGCACGGGCTGCCCGGGAGGCGCTCGCGGCCCAGGCGGCCGCACAGGCTGAAGCCGGCGGCGAGGAGGCGATGGAACGCTACGGCACTGCCGTGGGGGAACTCGAAGCTGCGTGGGAACGTGCCCGGGACGCCGCAAGACGGCGGGCAGGCTGACTCTGAGGGGAGCTGGAAAGCGCCGTTAATTGGAGCTGGCTCCCGCCTCTGCATATGGGGGGAACGCAGAGGGGGGAGCCAGTGCTAGAAGTATACTGATCCGGTAGCAGGGAATCCAATCGAGCGGTCCGGGGGGTCAAATGGGGGTCTCCGCAAAGGCCTTCCAGAGTTGGCGGACCCTGGTTGCACCCGATGAATCCACGGCGGACCTGTGCCGGAAGACGGGTATCAAGCGTTCGACGCTGGCCCAGCAGCTGGTGCGGGGAAACGTCGCCGTCTCCACTGTGGTGCGCGCGGCCCGGGCCTACGGCCAGGACCCGGTTGCAGCACTGTCCGGCTTCGAGGGATTCCACGGACTGGCTGAGGGTCGGCGCGCACCTACTTCGGCAGAACTCATCAGCCAGGTCCCCTATCAGTGCATCCTCAAGTACCTCCTGGCCAGGGCCGAGGCGGATCCCGAGCATCCGGCGGTTCCAGAGGTTGCCGGTTATGCGGAATCCATCGCGGTGCGGCCCTGGTTCGACGCCGTGGACCCGGGGGACCTGCGCCACCAGCTTTCCGCCGCAACCGGCATGGCACCGCAGAATATTTCCGCGCAGCTCACGGCCGGGCGGCTTTCCACCCGGCTCGCCGTCGAGGCCGCGCGGCAGGCAGGAGTGTCGCTGACCAGCGGCCTGGTGGTCACCGGTGTGCTGCATCCTGATGAAGGCGGGTGGCCGGCCCGGGGGCGGGAAGAAGCCCTGGCCGCCCTCTCTGATGCCGACCTGGCTGCCCTGGCCAGGGACCGGCTGGATGGACTGGCGAAAGCGCTGCGCAAGCGTGAGCAGGACGAAAAGTACGACGACGCACTCTTGGAGAATTTAGGATGACCGTGGGATTCGCTGTGCAGGTGTCGGCGTTTGTGCTGAGCTCGCTTTTCGCCCTGTTCCGGCTTCCGGATGCCGTCCGCGGCCGTAACCGCAGCATCTTCTTCTGCATGGTGCTGATCGCTGTTTCAACCGGGCTCAGCCTGCCGGTCTTCTACGAATTCATCGATCCGCTGCTGGGCGGGATGAACCTGGCGAACCTCCTGCTGCGGTATTCGCTCTACGGTGTCTTCGTGATCCTGGGCCTGCGGGGTGCCGCGGCCTTCGGCGCCGAATGGTCCCGCCGGCTGATCGTCGGGCCCGTGGGGCTGGTAGTCCTGGGCGTCATTGCCGTGCTGACGGCTGGTTTTTTTGCTGCCAGCGACATCCCGGAAACCTCGACCGGCCTGCTGGACTACGGCGACCAGGTCACGGTGGAGGTCTACGGAATGCTTGGCCGGCTCTACCCGGCATATGTTGCGGCCTGCGTCTGTGCTCCTGCGCTCGCGGCTGCCCGCAACCCCCGCTACCGCACGCCGCACCGCCTGGGGTCGGGCCTGTTCGGAACCGGCCTGGCCGTGGTGGTGGCCTTCACGGCGATGGCGCTGGTTATGGACCTGGGTGTCTTCATGGTGCTGCTGCCGTTTTCCGCTGTCATCCTGGTTGTCTCAGGCCTGGCTGTGATGTGGATATCGAACCGTCTCCAGCTGAGGCGGCCCAAGCGGAGCCCGCTAGCAGACCGTTATGAAAATGTGAAATGAAAATCACAGGATACGTTCACAAATTCATGCCTCTGTGCCAGACTAATGAATATGTAACGTCCGCTGCCTGTGGGGGGTCAGCGTGAAGTTGCTATCGAAGCCAGCGGCCACCGGCCGCTGGCTTCGCTTTGTTTAGGGGCAGGAACCCGGCACCGGCGGGCCGGGACTAGGTTGCGTCGAGGTCCGTTTCAAGGATCTTCACCAGCGCATCAAGCGCCGCGTCCGCTCCGTCGCCGTCGGCCCGCAGAACCACCACGTCGCCGTGGGAGGCGCCGAGGCTCATCAGCGAGAGCATGCTGGAAGCGTCCATCGCCTCCTCGGCCGGCTCACCCTTCATCGCAATGGTCACTTCCACGGGCTGCTCAGCAGCCGCTTCGGCGAACAGGGAAGCGGGGCGGGCATGGAGCCCGACCCTGCTGGCTATCGTGGCTTCGCGTTCTGGCATTGGGTCTTCCTTCCGGTTGGTGTTCGGCTGGTCCCTAGAGACCCAGCTGTTCAAGGATGGACAACCTGCTCCGAACCTGGGTCCGGGCTTCGGACGCCGTGTGGGCGACCATGGCGATTCCGGCAAGTTCCTGGGCCTCGGCAAGTGTCACGGAAGCCAGGACGGCTCCCACCGTGGACAGTACCCGGGGAGTCATGGACAGCGTGTTCACGCCAATGCCGGTAAGCACGACGGCGAGGGCCGGGTCCGCCGCGGCCTCACCGCAGACGCCCACATTGCGCGGCACGCTGTCCGCCGCCCCTGCCAGCGCACCGCCCTGGACCGTCATGGCTATCAGCTGCAAAACGGCCGGCTGCCACGGGTCGTTGAGGGAGGCCAGGGTTCCCAGCTGCCGGTCCGCCGCCATGGTGTACTGCGTCAGGTCGTTGGTGCCAAGGGAGGCGAACCTGACCTTGGAGAGCACGGCCTCGGCCTTGATTGCCGCAGCAGGAACCTCGATCATCACCCCCGGCGTCGCGAGGCCGGCGGCCGCGCACATCACGGCAAAGTCCGATGCCTCGTCGGCGGTGGAGATCATCGGGGCCATTACCCAGACATCGCAGTCGTGCGAGCCGGCGGCGTCGGCGATCGCCTCAAGCTGGCGGGTCAGGACGCCGGGGGCGGACCGGTCGGTCCGGAAGCCGCGCACGCCCAGCGCCGGGTTGGGTTCAGTCGAGTCGGTGAGGAACGGCAGCGGCTTGTCCGCCCCGGCGTCGAGCGTCCGCACCACAACCTTCCGTCCCGGGAAAGCCGCGAAAACCGCGCCGTAGGCTGCAACCTGTTCCTCCAGGCTGGGTTCGGAATCCCGCCCGAGGAAACAGAACTCGGTACGCAGCAGGCCCACACCTTCCGCCCCTGCCGCGGCAGCCGCCTCTGCGTCCTTGCCGGAGCCGACGTTGGCCAGCAGCGGCACGCGGTGTCCGTCAGACGTGCTGCCCACCCCGTTGAAGGCGGGAAGCGATGACCGGGAGGCGTACTTCTGGGCGGCCTCGCGTTCGGCAACCCCGGGGTTCACCACCACCGTTCCGGTTCCTCCGTCGAGGTATATCTCCGCGCCGTCGACGATCGAGTCAGCACTCGCCGCACCCACCACTGCCGGAAGCCCGAGCGACCGGGCGAGGATGGCGGTGTGGGACTGCGGCCCGCCGCCGCTGGTGACCAGTCCAATCACCAGGGCCGGATCCAGGGTGGCTGTATCGGCGGGTGCCAGCTCCTCTGCTGTGAGGATGAACGGAACGTCCGACGCCGGGATGCCGGGGGCAGGAAGGCCGTCCAGCTGCGCAACGACGCGGGAACGGACGTCCAGGACGTCCTGCGTGCGTTCGGCCATGTAGCCGCCGAGGCCCTGCAGCATTGCTGCGACTTCCAGGCCGGCTTCCCAGACGGCGCGGTCGGCTGCCATGCCCTGGTTGATGTGTTTGCCGGCGGCCTTCAGCAGCATGGGGTCCGTGGCCATCATCGCGGTGGCGTCCAGAACTGCCTTGGCGTCCCCGGAGGCTACGGAGGAGCGGTGTTTCAAGTCCTCGCGAACCGCTTCCGCGGCGTCCTTCAGCCGTGCCTTTTCCTGGTCGACTGAACTTTCGGGGGCGTACTTTGAGTCGGCGTCGGGCTCCGGCACCGGCGGGGGCATCCGCAGTGAAGGCCCCAGGACCCGGCCCGGACTGACTCCGATTCCCTTGATGGTGCGCATCACTGAACCTCTCTGTGGAACAAAACCGGACTCCTACGCAACGACGGGCTCCTCAGCCTGTTTGGGGGCGGTGAGGCGTTTGAGCCCAACCAGGACCAGTGCGCTGACGACCATACCCGCCAGGATGGCCACGATGAACATAAAGACGTTGCCGATGGCGAAGAAAACGAAGATTCCGCCGTGCGGTGCCTGTGACGTTACTCCGGTGCCCATGCAGATCGCGCCGGCCACTGCGCCGCCGAGCATGGTGGAAGGAATCACCCGCAGCGGATCGGCTGCCGCGAACGGAATGGCGCCCTCGGAAATGAACGCAGCGCCCAGCAGCCAGGCTGCCTTGCCGTTTTCCCGCAGGGCCATGGTGAACTGGCTCTTGTCCAGGACCGTCGCCAGGGCCATGCCCAGCGGCGGGACCATGCCGGCTGCCATGACCGCTGCCATGATCTGCCAGGGTGCCTGGTTCTCGAAGGACCCTTCACCCAGTCCGGCAACTGCGAACGCGTAGGCCACTTTGTTGATGGGTCCGCCGAGGTCCGCGCCCATCATCAGGCCCAGGATCACGCCCAGTCCGATCGCAGCGACTCCGGTAAGCCCTGACAACCAGTCGTTGAGGGCCAGCGTTAGGGCAGCGATGGGCCCGCCAAGCACCAGCAGCAGCAGCCCGGAGGCTACGAGCGAGGCGATGAGCGGAATGATGACCACCGGCATCAGCCCGCGCAGCCAGCTCGGCACCTTCCAGCCGCCCACCCACATGGCCACGTAACCGGCCAGCAGGCCGCCGGCGATTCCGCCCAGGAACCCGGCGTCCATGTACAGGGCGACGGCACCGGCGGTAAACCCCGGGGCGATGCCCGGCCGGTCCGCCAGGGCATAGGCGATGTAGCCGGCCAGGGCGGGGACCAGGAAGCCGAGGGAGATGTTGCCGATTTTCCAGAAGACGGCGCCCAGATAGGCCAGCAAGCCGTCCGGGGGGAGGTTGAAGAGGCCCGTTCCGTCCAGGATGACGTCCCCGTTCAAAACGCCATCATCGTTGGAGAGGGAAAGCTCGTATCCGCCCAGCAGGAACCCGAGGGCGATCAGGAGGCCGCCGCCGGCAACGAACGGAATCATGTAGCTGACACCGGTGAGCAGCGCCCGCTTGAGCTGTCCGCCGAAGCTCTCCCCGCCGGCCGAGGCGCGCTCGTCTCCGCCCCCGCCTCCGCCGCCGGTAACCTTCCGCGAGTTCGGGTCCTTGGCTGCGGCCAGGGCTTCGTCGATCATGACTCCGGGCTCATCAATGCCGCGCTTAACCGGGCCGCTGACCACCGGTTTGCCGGCGAAGCGGCCCTTGTCCCGGACATCGACGTCGACGGCGAAAATCACGGCGTCCGCATTCCGAATCACCTCTGGATCAAGCGGCGTGGAGCCCGCAGACCCCTGTGTCTCGACCTGCAGGTCGATCCCGCGCTCCGCAGCCGCGGCAGCCAGGGAGTCTGCTGCCATATAGGTGTGCGCGATTCCGGTGGGGCAGGCTGTCACGGCTACCAGCCGTTCCGGCCGGGGGCCGGTCGCAGATGCGGGGGCATCGCCCGACGTCGCTGTCCCGCCCCCGTCATGCACCTCCCCGCCGCGGCGCTCGCCGCCAGTGCCTTCGGCGTGGGCGCCCCGGTGTGCTCCTCCGACCGCTGCGGTTGCTCCGCCGGCGGCCGAACCCGCGGCTGCACCGCCTGCCGCAGCGCCGGAGGTGCCCGTCCCGGACCCTGCTGGCGCGGCGTCTGCCGCCGGGGTTCCGGCAGTGCCGGACGGGCCGGCTTCCGGTACGGGTCCCAGGCCCAGGGCGCCGTCGACCAGTTCAACGACTGCCTGCGGAGTCTCGGCGCTGCGCAGGGACGCCGTGAAGTCCTTCTTGATCAGGGACCGTGCCAGCTTGGCCAGCAGCTGCAAATGTTCCTGGTCTGCGCCCTCCGGTGCGGCGATGAAGAACACGATGTCCGCCGGGCCGTCTTTCGCTCCCCAGTCAACGGGAGGTTCGAGCCGGGCCATCGCAAGGGATGCCTGGGTGACTGCGGCGGAGCGGCAGTGCGGAATGGCGATTCCGCCCGGGACGCCCGTGGCCGTCTTCTGCTCCCTGGCCATGGCATCGGCGAAGAGTTCCTCCAGACTCGATGCCCGGCCTGCCGACACCACTTTTTCGGCCAGATGGCGGATGACTGATTCCCTTGTGCCGCCAAGATTCTGGTCCAGAGTGACCAATTCCGGGGTAATAAGCTCTGACATCAGTCCTGCTCCTTCGGCGTGGGTGTAGCCGGGCCGCGCCTGGCGCTCGAGGCGGGCACTGGGTGGAGTTCAAGCGGGGTGACGGTTACGGCCCCCGGATCCGTCTGTTCGAGTGAGGGCACGGTGGTTCCGGGCAGGGAAGCCGCGGCCGCGCCGTGTGCCACGGCCTGGCGCAGGCATTCAGGCGGGGTGCGGCCTTCGGTCTGCGCCAGCAGGTAACCGGCCAGGGATGAATCCCCGGCACCAACCGTGGACCGGGGGATTACGGGCGGACGTGTCGCCAGCCAGGCGCCGTCGGCCGTCACCAGCAGCGCACCCCGGGCACCCAGGGTGGCGAGAACCGCACTGACACCCCGCTCCACCAGCGTCAGTGCGGCGCCCGCGGCCAGGACCGGGTCAGCTTCCAGTTCATCCCCGCTGGCGATGCCCGTCACTTCCGCGAGTTCCTCGCCGTTGGGCTTGAGCAGGTTGGGCATGGCATCGTGCAGCAGGGCGCCCAGCAGCGGAGGGCCTGAGGAGTCAATGGCCAGCAGCGGGCTGGCGGCCCCGAAGCGGGAGCGGAGGGCATGTGCCACCACTGCGTAGTAGTCCGGCGGCACACCGGGCGGCAGGGACCCGGCCAGCACCAGCCAGCCGGCCGGACCGGTCCCTTCCGTGCCGCTGCAGGCATCGAGGGTCAAAGCCAGCAGGCTCTCCTGGACCGCCGCGCTCAGCTCCGGTCCGGGAAGGTTGATCTTCGTGGTGGTGCCGTCGGGTTCAGTGAGCGTCAGGTTCGCCCGCAGCGGCGCGCCGATGGGAAGGTTCCGGTGTGCGATTCCCGCAGACCGCAGAGCCTGCACCACAGGATCGGCGTTATCACCCGGCAGCACCGCCGCGCAGGGAGATCCGGACGCAGCCAGCGCCCGGCAGACGTTCACGCCCTTGCCGCCTGGCTCCTCATGTATTCCGGCGGCACGCTGGACGGCGCCGCGGACCAGGACTCCGGACAGGTCAACCGTCCGGTCGAGGCTTGGATTGGCGGTGAGCGTCACGATGGCGCCCCGGTTCTTTCCTGCGTACATGTGCCCCCGCATTCAGTGGCCGCGACGCACGACTATGCGCTTCTGCAACGGTAGGTTCCCGGTCTGGCCAATGCAATGGTTCCCCTTCGGCGGAGGCGCTGACCGGCGCAAACGTTCCCCGGGCCTTCCGGCGCCTAGGCTGGAGGGCATGCATCCGGTCACCTGGTCCGTACCCGAAAACGCGCGCGCGGGCACACATCTGCTGGTCATGCTCCATGGATACGGGTCGGACGAGACGGCGCTGACGCCGCTGTTCCGGCACCTGCCCCGCGGCGTCACCGGTGCTGCGCTGAGGGGCCCGTTCGACGTCGGCGGGCGCAGCGGGTGGTTCCTCCTGGACCCGATGCTGGAGTCGGACGAAGCTGACGTGCTGGCCGCGGGATCAAGCCTCCTGGCCACCGTTTCGGAGCTGAAGCGGCAGGGCGGGTTCACCGGCGTTTCCCTGCTGGGATTCTCCCAGGGCATGGCCATGGCGGTGACCGCCCTGCGGCTCAAACCGGACGCGTTCACCTGCGTTGTTGGGCTGTCAGGATTCGTCGTGGCCAGTGAGCTGCTGGCC
Source organism: Arthrobacter koreensis (assembly GCF_035792275.1). Classification (GTDB taxonomy): domain Bacteria; phylum Actinomycetota; class Actinomycetes; order Actinomycetales; family Micrococcaceae; genus Arthrobacter_B; species Arthrobacter_B koreensis_A. The sequence goes on from NZ_JAMWKK010000001.1 coordinate 320,178, forward strand.
ATGGCCGAGCCGCTAACCCGGAAGGTTCCTTTTTTCTGGGGCCGGGACAGGGACGACTGGGTGATCCATTCCGAGGCCGTGGCGTCCGCGGCAGAATGGCTTGAAGCGAATACCGCACTGACGGCCCGGACGTACCCCGGCATGGGCCACCGCATTGGCGGGGACGAAGTGCGTGATGTGGGCATTTTCCTGCGCACTTTTGCCCTTCCCGAGGAAAAAAATAAGGCCCCTTATTAGCGCTCTGACTAGGCATTATGTTCTCAGGGGTGGTGAATCCCGCAGCAAATGACTTCGCATAAGCATGCTTATGAAGTAGGCTTATGGAAAGCGCGGCCCACAGGTCACGCAGACTTTCACTAGTCACTCACACACAGCAAGGAGTATTCACATGGGTATCATTGCTTTCCTTATTCTGGGACTCATTGCAGGCGCCATTGCGAAGGCCCTGCTTCCGGGACGCCAGGGCGGCGGATGGATCATCACCATGGTCCTCGGTGTCGTTGGCGCTCTGCTGGGCGGCTTCATCGGCAACGCCATCTTCGGTATTGGTCTTGAGGAATTCTTCTCGATCCAGACCTGGATCGTAGCCATCCTCGGCTCCGTGATCGTCCTGCTGGTTTACGGCATGATCACCAAGCGCGGCGCCCGCGCCTAGTAAGTGCGCATGCGGGCGGAGCCCGCAGCCAGAGAACGGGCCCACGGAAGCTATTCCGTGGGTCCGTTCCGGTTAAAGGGCGGTCGCGTAGGCTGGATGAGCGGACCGCCCGGAGTATCCGTCCGGCACTATCAAAGGAGCATTCATGGGCTTCAAGACCAACAGCGCCCTCCGGCTTGCCGGCGGCGCCGTATTTGACCGTGACGGGCGCCCCAAGACCCATATTGCCCGCGGCATCGAGCGCGCCGTGGAAGTCCAGCGCCCCTTGGTACTGGCGAATATCCGGCGGCTGCAGCGCAGGCACCCGGATGCCTCCGCAGCGGAACTGGTGAAGATCCTGGAACACCATTACCTTGCCGCAGTTGCCGGCGGGGGAGCGGCGGTCGGTGCCACCGCAATCGTCCCAGCCGTGGGAACGGCAGCGGCCCTCGGACTCTCCGTCGCCGCCACCGTAGGTTTCCTCGAAGCGACGGCTCTCTATGCCCAGTCCGTCGCCGAACTGCACGGCGTGCGGCTGCAGGATCCCGACCGTTCCCGTACCGTCGTCATGGCGATCATGCTGGGCGAAGAGGGCACAGCCATGATGCAGCAGCTCAGCAAGGGCCAGCCCTGGGGCAGCGCCCTGGGCGGAGCGTCGTCGGGGGTGCTCGGCAGCATCGGCTCCACGATCCGCAAACAGTTCCTGAAGAAGATGCTGGCCAAGCAGGGATCGGTGATCGTAGGGCGGGCACTGCCACTCGGGGTGGGCGCGGTAATCGGCGGTGCCGGCAACTACACAATGGGCCGGTCCGTGATCAAGGCCGCCCACCGCGCATTTGGGGAGGCGCCGCAGACCATCCCCGGTGAGCTTGCCGCCGAAATCGAAGACCTTCCCGAAGGACGCGGCGACTGAGCCGGCCCCGCTGAACGGCCGTTAGCCGAAGATGGCGTGCGCCACCGAGAAGATGGCCAGGCCGGCCAGCGAGCCGACCACGGTGCCGTTGATCCGGATGAACTGCAGGTCCTTGCCGACCTGCAGTTCAATCTTTTCCGAGGTCTCTTCGGCATCCCACCGCTCCACCGTTTCGGTGATGACCCCGGCAATGTCCTTCCGGTAGGTCCGCACCAGGTAGCCGGCGGCGTCGCCCACGTAGGCGTTGACCTTTGCTGCGAGCTCCGGTTCGGACACCAGGCGGGTGCCGAAGTCCTGGACCGCGGACTTGAAGTTGGCGCTGAGCTCGCTGTCCGGGTCATCCACCGCGTTTGCCAGGGCGCCCTTGATGGTGGCCCAGGTCTGTGCCATGAGTTCCTTCACCCGCGGATCGTCCAGGACCTGTTCCTTGATGCGCTCTGCCTTGGCCATTGCGCCGGGGTCGTGCTGCAGGTCGGAAGCGAGCCCGCGGAGATATTCATCCAGCGAGCGGCGCACCTGGTGGTTTGGATCATCCTGCACTGCGTCCAGGAACCGGCCCAGCTCAACCTGTACCCGGTCGCCCACCAGGTCATCGAGGAAACTTGGAACCCACGACGGCGACCGCTCGGCCACCAGCCGTGCCACCACCTCGGGATTCTGGTGCACCCAGTCATTGAGGCTGTCCACCAGCAGGTCGACGAGCTGGTGGTGATGGCCCTCTTCGAAGACGCGCTCAGCCATCCGTCCCACGGGAGGTCCCCAGGGCACGTCCACTACGTGCTTCCGGAACAGTGATTCAAGGACGTCGCGCACTGCTTCGTCGTCCAGGACGCGCAGGATTCCGCGGATCGCCGCGGCCCCTTCGGCGGCGACCCGTTCGGCGCCCTCGGGGCGGGACAGCCAGGCACCGGCGCGCTGGGCAATCCCGATTGAATCAAGTTTCGCCTTGACCACCTCGTCCGAGAGGAAGTTGTCCTCCACGAAATCGCCGAGGGTGGCGCCGATCTGGTCCTTGTTGCGGGGAATGATCGCGGTGTGCGGGATCTTCAGGCCCAGCGGATGCTTGAACAGGGCAGTCACGGCAAACCAGTCGGCCAGGGCGCCCACCATGCCGCCCTCCGCGGCGGCCCGGACGTACTGGAGCCAGGGATAGCGGTCCTGGAGGGCGAACGCGAAAACAAAGATGACGGCAAGCAGCACCAGCAGCCCCGTGGCCACCAGCTTCATGCGGCGCAGTGCCGCGGCCTTGACGGCGTCCTTCTCCAGCAGCGGTGTGCTCACCGGCGCTCCTCCAGTCCCAGCTCGGTTGCGGTACCGGTCTCCCGGTGCGCGGCAAGCCCGCGTGTGCACCGCACTGCCATCTAATCAGCAGCGCGGCTCCGGCGCCACGCTGCGCCGAAGCCGTGCCTGCCCGGGGGATCAAGCCTGCTCGCGTACCGTGGAAGTCCGTACCCGAGCGAAAGGCCCTACGTGCAGCCCCAGATCTATGCCCACCGCGGAGCCAGCGGCCAGTACGCAGAGCACACGAGGGCGGCGTATCTCCAGGCGCTCAGGGAGGGTGCCGACGGCGTGGAATGCGATGTCCACCTCAGCTCCGACCTGCAGCCGGTCCTGCTGCATGACTCCGTGCTGGACCGGACCTCGAACGGTACGGGGCCGGTGTCCGGCCGGACGCTCGCGCAGCTGCGCGCATTGGACTTCATCAGCTGGAAGGGTGCCGAGATTCCGGCGGACCTGGGCAGCGCCGGGGAGCAGTTCCTCACCCTCGCCGAACTGCTGGATCTGCTCCTGGCGGCCGGACGCGGCGTCGGCCTGGCCGTGGAGTTCAAGCAGCCCGGCCCGTTTGGCCTGCTGCTTGAGGACACGGTGCTGGAGCTTCTGGCCTCGCGGGGCTGGGACGCCGGCACTTCCCGGCTCGCCAATATCCGGGTGAGTTTCATGAGCTTCAGCCCGGAGTCCGTCGCCCACCTGCGCCGCAGCGTGGATGCCCGTTACGTGTGCCAGCTGGTGTCCGACGTCGATGCGGAAGCGATTGCCGAAGCGTCAGCCGTGCTTCCGCCGGGAACTGATGCCCGGACCGTGCTGGAGGCCGGCCTGGCGGAGGCCGGTGCCCTGCTGGCGGACGGAACGGCAGGCATAGCGGGCCCGGGGGTCGAATTCCTTTACGCACATCCGCAACTGGTCTCGGACTGGGTGCAGGCAGGGCGGACTGTACGGGCCTGGACGGTGGACGAACCCCGGGACGCGGAGTATGCCTACGCCCTGGGCGTCCGGGAATTCACCACCAACTATCCGGCCCGGATACGCCGCGTCCTTGACGGCCTCACCGGCACGGGAACAGCAGCTGTGCCGCAGCCGTAGGCTCTGGGCAGGGCCTGTGGTTGAGTGGTGCAATGGCCACTCCAATCGAGGACTACGCCCTGATCTCCGACCTCCACACCGGCGCCCTGGTGTCCCGGTCCGGAAGCGTGGACTGGCTGTGCCTTCCCCGGTTCGACTCGCCGTCGGTCTTCGGCGCCCTGCTGGGCACGGAAGAGCACGGCCGCTGGCTGCTGGCCCCGGACCAGCCCGGAGCCAGGGTGCTGCGCCGGAACTACCTTGAGTCAACCTTCATCCTGCAGACCCGCTGGCGCACTGACAGCGGTGAAGTGCTGGTTACCGACTTCATGCCGGTCAAGGACCGGAGAGCCTCCGTGGTCCGCCGGGTCGAAGGCCTGAGCGGCACCGTGCTGATGCGCCAGGAACTTGAAGTCAGATTCAACTACGGCACCACGGTGCCCTGGATGCGGCGTGAGGCACACAACGGAAAAGAACGGCTGCTGTGCATTGCCGGTCCCAGTGCCATGGTGCTGACCGGCGGAAACATCCCGCACGGCAGCGACCACCGGCATACCGGCCAGTTCCCGGTCCGCGCGGGCGAAACCGTGGATTTGGAGCTGACCTGGTACCCCTCCCACCGTGAGACGCCCGAAGAGGTGGACATCGACGAAGGACTGGCCCGCACCGTTGCGTACTGGCAGGACTGGGCCGGGCTCTGCGTGGACCGGAAGCGCTACCGGCAGCCGGTGCGGCGCTCGCTGCTGGTCCTGCGGGCGCTGACGCATGAAGATACCGGCGGGATTGTCGCCGCGCCCACCATGTCCCTGCCGGAGGAGTTTGGCGGCTCCCGGAACTGGGATTACCGGTACTGCTGGCTGAGGGACGCTGCGCTGACCCTTGAGGCGATGATGACCCACGGGTACGACGACGAAGCTGCGCACTGGCGGAACTGGCTGCTGCGGGCGGTGGCCGGCGACCCGGACGATCTGCAGATCATGTATGCCGTGGACGGGGGACGGGAACTGCCAGAGAGGATCCTTCCCCAGTTCCCCGGCTACGCGGGTTCGCTGCCGGTCCGGCTGGGCAACGGTGCCGTTGATCAGTACCAGGCCGACGTCGTCGGCACGGTGATGGTGGCCCTGTCCCGGATGCGGGACAGGGGAGTGGATGAGGACAGCTTCTCCTGGCCGCTGCAGCGTGCCCTGCTGGGATTCCTGGAACGCCACCTGGAGGATCCGGACCACGGGATCTGGGAGGTCCGCGGCGACCCGCAGTTCTTCACCCATTCCCGGGTCATGATGTGGGCGGCGTTCGACCGCGCGGCCAGGGCTGCCAGGCAGGACGGCATGGACGGTCCGGTGGAGCTGTGGGAAGCACTCCGCGACGGACTGCGCACCGAAATCCTGGACCGCGGCTTTGACGCCGGACGAAACACCTTCGTGCAGTGCTACGGAACAGTCGAGGCGGATGCGTCACTGCTCCAGCTGCCGCAGGTTGGGTTCCTGGACTATGACGATCCCCGGATGCTGGGGACCGTCGCATTCCTGGAGCGGGAGCTGCTCAATGGTCAGGGCCTGCTGCTCCGCTACCGCAGCGGGACGGGCGTAGACGGCCTGACGCCGGGAGAAAATCCCTTCCTGGCCTGCAGTTTCTGGCTCGCGGAGCAGTATGCCCGCACCGGGCGGCTCGCCGAGGCGATCCGGCTGATGGACCAGCTGGTGGGGTACGCCAACGAGGTTGGGCTGCTGAGTGAGGAATATGACACAGTGGACGGGCGCATGGCAGGCAACTATCCGCAGGCCTTCTCCCATCTGGCCCTGGTCCGTGCGGCGGATGCAATCCATTCCGCCGAAGCCGAACAGCGCCTGCGCAGCACCCAGCCGGCAGAACCAATGGAAAGCAGCCCATGAACAAACAGAACGTCTCGGCCGCCGCCATGGCTGCCCTGCTCAGCGTCAGCGCCGTGAACCACTTCCGCAATCCGGGCTTCTACGCAGGAGTAGTTCCCCGCAGTCTCTGCCGGGACAAGGGCGGCCGCTTCGGTGTGCTGACGCGCAGCCAGTGGATCAGCGCCAGCGGCGTGATCGAAGCCGCCGCTGCGGGTGCACTGCTGATTCCAGCGACCCGGCGTGCAGCGGCGACCGGAACAGCACTGATGTATGCGGCATTCATTGCCGGGCACGTCAGTGCGCTTGAACGGGCCTTTGGGGAGCGCGGATCGGACCGTGAACGGGTGATCCACAGCCTGCGGCTGCCTCTGCAGCTTCCCCTGATCCGCTGGGCGTGGAGCCTGCGGAAGGCATAGAAAAGCTGTGCCCGCCCGGAAATCCGGACGGGCACAGCCTTTCGCCGGCTCTGGCCCTGCCTAGTTCAGGCCGGGCTGGAAGACCACCTTGATGCAGCCGTCTTCCTTCTTCTGGAACTTCTCGTAAAGCTCCGGCGCTGCCTCCAGGCCGGCCCGGTGGGTCACCAGATCGTTGACGCCCAGCGGATCCGCTGAGTCCTCGACCAGCGGGAGCAGGTCATCAATCCAGCGCTTGACGTTGGCCTGGCCCATGCGGAAATTCAGCTGCTTGTCGAACATGGTCATCAGCGGCATGGGGCTGGCGGTGCCGCCGTAGACACCGCTCAGCGAAATGGTGCCGCCGCGGCGCACTGCGTCAATCGCACTGTGCAGGACGGACAGGCGGTCTGTTCCGGCCGTCTCCATTGCCTTCTGTGCCAGGGCATCGGGGAGCAGTCCAACTGCTGCCTGGGCGAAGGCCCCGGCGTGGGAGCCGTGCGCTTCCATGCCCACGGCGTCCACCACCGAGTCCGGTCCGCGGCCGGACGTCATTTCCCGCAGCTCGTCGCCGAGGTCCTTGGAGAAGTCCACCACCTCGGCGCCATGGCGGGCCGCCATCTCGCGGCGCTCCGCTTCCGGCTCGATGCCGATGACCCGGTACCCCAGGTGGGTGCCGATCCGCGCGGCGAACTGGCCCACGGGGCCAAGGCCGTAGACGGCGAGTGTGCCGCCGTCGGGCACGTTGGCGTACTGCACGCCCTGCCAGGCGGTGGGGAGGATATCGGAAAGGAACAGGTACTTGTCATCAGGGCCTTCGGAGCTGACCTTGATGGGGCCGTAATCGGCGTGCGGCACGCGCAGGAACTCGGCCTGTCCGCCCGGGACCGAGCCGTAGAGCTCCGAGTAACCGAACAAGGCGGCTCCGGATCCCTTTTCCCTGACCTGGGTGACCTCGCACTGGGTCTGCAGGCCCTGGCGGCACATAAAGCACTGGCCGCAGGCGATCTGGAAGGGGATGACCACACGGTCGCCGCGCTTGAGGTTGGTGACCGCGCTGCCCACCTCTTCCACGATGCCCATCGGCTCGTGGCCCACGATGTCCCCGGCGTTCATGTACGGGCCCAGGACCTCGTAAAGATGCAGGTCCGAGCCGCACAGTGCGGTGGAGGTGATCCGGATGACCGCGTCCGTCGGCTCCTGGATGATTGGATCAGGGACCTCTTCGACGCTGACCTTCCGCTTGCCCTGCCACGTCACTGCCTTCATGCTGACCTCCTGCTGGTTGCTGCGGGATAAGTTGCTCCCATCCTGCCAAATTTATAAGCCTGCTGACAATTGCGCGGCGTGGCGGTCCCGGCAGCCGGTGCGCACGGAGACGGCGGGCCGATGGGGTCAGGCCGGGGCGGGAGATGGCAGGAAAGGGCAGGAGACGGCAGGAAACGGCGAAGCTGGGCTACCCGGGCCGCCGGAAGACGGTGGTGCTGCGCTGGAGGAACGCCAGCTCGAAGGCCAAATTGTTATCCAGGGGGTCCGCGTGCTGCGGAACAGGAGGCAGGCAGGCCGGGAGCCGCTCCGGGATCTGCACTGAGACAGTCGTGAGGCCGCCCGCGATGGGCTGGGGAGGCACTTCCTCGGCGCGCGCCAGGAGTTCGTCTATGGCGCGGGCGTCCAGGTGGGCTGCCCTGGACAGGTTAACGATCACGTGGGCTCCCAGCAGGGCAGTGTGCCGGAGGATGCCCACCAGGTCCCCGGAGTTTTCCGGCACCAGGCATCCGCGCACTTCGATGCAGGCGGATGAGGTCTTCGTGTCGATTCGTACCAGTACCCGCAGGGTGTGCTCCATGCCAGCTCCACGCACAAGAGAAATCCGCGGCCTCTGCTTGACCTGACCTGCAATATAGCAACGCCCGGCACGCGGTGTCGCCTTGGCCGGGCGCCTCCGCCGGGATTATCCAAGTACCGGCCAGTAGGGTTGCGGCAGGCAGGGGACCGTGGTTGCTACTCGCGTCCGGCGGCGAGGACTGTATCCACCGTCGCTTCGGCGATTGCTTCCTCTTCGTCGGTGGGGACCACGAGCACTTCGATCGCTGAATCCGGAGCGCTGATCCGGCGGACGTCCTTTGAGCGGACCGCGTTGGCCTCTGGATCCAGCCGCACGTTGAGCGCGCCGAGCATTTCCGCGACCTGTGCCCGGAACTCGCTCGCGTTTTCACCAATCCCGGCGGTAAATACGATCGCCTTCGCGCCGCCCACCGCTACGTGGTAGGCGCCGATGTACTTGGCGAGCCGGTAGGCGGCTATCTCCAGGGCCTGCCGTGCCTGCTCGTCCCCGGCGTCTGCATCCTCCTCGACTTCCCTCATGTCTGCCGCACCGCCCAGCGCGAGCAGCCCGGATTCCCGGTTCAGCAGATTGTCGATGTCGTCCGGACCGTAGCCCTCGCGGCCCAGGAACACCAGGATCGACGGATCGATGTCTCCGGAGCGGGTTCCCATGACGAGTCCGGCCATGGGGGTGAAGCCCATCGACGTATCGATGCTACGGCCGTCCTTCAGTGCCGTCACGGAGGCGCCGTTGCCCAGGTGGGCGATCACGGCGTCGAACTCCTCCACCGGCACGCCCAGGAAGTCCGCAGCCAGCCCGCTCACGTAATCACAGCTGGTGCCGTGGAAACCGTAGCGGCGGATGCCGTACCGGCGGTACAGGGACTGCGGAATGGCGTAGCGCCACGCACGCGGCGGCAGGGTCCGGTGGAATGCCGTGTCAAAGACCGCCACCTGGGGAATATCCGGATACAGGTCCGCCACCGCGCGGATACCCATGGCGCTGGCCGGATTGTGCAGCGGCGCAAGCGGGCTGAGCCGCTCGATCGCGCGGGTGATCTCGTTGTCCACCAGCACCGGCTGGCTGAAGCGCTCGCCGCCGTGGACTACGCGGTGCCCGACGGCGTCGATGGACTTTCCGTCCAGCGCTTTGGTGACTTCCTGCCGCAGCTGGACCAGGGCCTGGTGGTGGTCCGGGACGTCCGGGCCGCCAATCCGGTCGATCAGGCCCTTGGCCAGGACCTCATGAGTGTCGGTGTCCCGCACCTGGTACTTCAGGGAGGAAGAACCGGAATTGACCACGAGTACCAGCATTAGTCCTCCTGCGCCTGGACGGCGGTGATGGCCACGGTGTTGACGATGTCGTCGACGGTGCAGCCGCGGGATAGGTCGTTGACCGGCTTGCGCAGGCCCTGCAGGATCGGGCCAACAGCCACGGCGCCTGCGGACTGCTGGACGGCCTTGTAGGTGTTGTTGCCGGTGTTCAGGTCCGGGAAGATAAACACGGTGGCCTGTCCCGCCACTGAAGAGCCGGGTGCCTTGGAGGCTGCCACGGAAGCGTCGACGGCGGCGTCGTACTGGATCGGTCCTTCGACCGGAAGGTCCGGGCGGGCCCTGCGGACAAGTTCGGTTGCTTCCCGGACCTTTTCCACGGCGTCGCCCTTCCCGGAGGCGCCTGTGGAGTAGGAGAGCATGGCGACGCGGGGTGTGATGCCGAACTGCTCGGCTGTTGCGGCCGAAGCCAGGGCGATGTCCGCCAGCTGCCCTGCATCCGGGTCCGGGTTCACGGCGCAGTCGCCGTAAACCAGCACGCGGTCCTGGAGCAGCATGAGGAAGACCGAGGAAACGATCGCCACGTTGTCCCGGGTCCGGATGAACTCCAGAGCCGGGCGGATGGTGTTCGCGGTGGTGTGGGCCGCACCGGAGACCATTCCGTCCACCCGGCCCAGCTTCACCATCATGGTTCCGAAATATGCCCCCTGGAGCATACGCTCGTTCGCCTCATCCAGGGTGACCCCCTTCTTGGCGCGCAGCTGCTGGTATTCCCGGGCGAAGTCGTCCCGCATGCCGCTCGTCGCCGGGTTGATCACGGTGATGCCGCTGAGGTCAATGCCCTCGCTGGCCGCCAGTTCACGGACCTGGTCCGCGGGCCCCAGCAGCGTCAGGGCGCAGACGTCCCGGCGCCGGAGGATCTCTGCCGCGCGCAGGATCCGCACGTCCAGGCCCTCGGGCAGGACAATATGCCGGCGGTTCGTCCGGGCCCGGACGATCAGTTCGTTCAGGAAGCGCAGCGGCGTCGTCTTTTCCGGCCGGGGCAGCTCAAGGCGCTCCAGCAGTTCGTTCTCATCCACGTAGCGGGACCAGACGCCAAGTGCTGCAGCGACCTTCCGCGGCTGGCCGGTGGCGATCTCACCCCGGACATTGCTCACGTCCCGCGCCGCCGCATAGGTGTCCGAATCCACGGCGAACACGGGGAACGGCGCCTGGGCCAGGAGGGCCAGGATTCCCGCTTCCAGGGGCAGGCCGCCGGTGAGGATCATGCCGCTGGGCACCGGGAACTCGGAGGAGAAGGAGGACGCCAGGGCAGCCACCATCACGTCTGCCCGGTCGCCGGGAGCAATCACCAGTGAACCGTCTGCCAGCTGGCCAATGAAGTTGCCGACCGTCATCGCCGCCACTTTCACCCCGGTGACGTCCCGCTCCAGGGACCGGCTGCCGGCGATCTGCCGGGCGGCAAGCGACTTCGCGACCTCGGAGATGGACGGCTGCGAGATTTCATTCAGTTCCGGCAGCACGTAGACCGGGCGGTGCGAGGCGTCGGGCCGGACGTGGGCACGCAGCTCGTCCACCGCCGGTTCCTCCGCACGGTTCACCATCACGGCCAGCAGGTCGCACTTAGCCGCCGCCAGTTCACGGCGGGAAACGTCCACCGCGTCGGCCACTTCTTCAACACCCATGTCCAGGGCGTTCACCACGGCAACAACCATGGCCCCCAGGTTGTTCGCAAGCCGCGCGTTGAGATCGAACTCCAAGGCGACGTCGTGCCCGGAAAGGTCCGTTCCCTCGACGATCACTACGTCGCAGTTCGCTGCGATTTCGCTGTAGACGGCCAGGCAGCGGGCATCCACTTCACCGCGTTCACCGGCCACCAGCAGGGCGCGCAGCTCCGGCCTGGTCAGTCCGCCGCGGCAGTTGGAAGTGCTGAGGTCGAAGCGGCGCTGCATCAGGCGCACCATCGGATCGTTGTCGCGGTCGCCGCCTTCCACGATCGGACGGAAGAATCCGATCCGGTCCGCGTGCCGCTGGAGCATATCCGCTATGCCGAGGCTGATGAGGGACTTGCCGGATCCCGGAGTCATGGCACTTACATAGATTCCGCGGGCCATGGGATGTCCGTTCTCTAGGAAGGCGCCCGCACCGCACACACGGGCCTAATCCATACTTGCAAAGCCAACTGCACTTAGCCAGCAGCCTGTGTTTACACTTGTACCGCCGGCCTTCTAATGACCGGTCCTGGCACGCCCCCCACAGCAAGGACCTAAGCAGTGAGCCTGTTCCGTACCAAGCCAATTGAGCAATCACTGGCAGATGCCGACGAGGAGGGGCGGCGGCTCAAGCGGTCCCTTACTACGTGGGACCTCATGATCATGGGTGTAGCCGTAGCCGTGGGCGCCGGCATTTTCTCCGTCGGGGCCAAGGCCGCAGCCGAATTCTCCGGACCGGCCGTCACGCTCTCCTTCATCCTTGCCGCGGTCACCTGTGCCCTGGCCATCATGTGCTACGCCGAATTTGCGACGGCGATCCCGGTGGCAGGCTCTGCCTACGTCTTTACGTACGCCACCATGGGTGAGCTGATCGCCTGGATCATCGGCTGGAACCTGATCCTGGAGCTCTTCACGGCAGCGGCCGTCATCGCCAAGTACTGGGGGATCTACCTCAGTGAGGTCTTCGGGCTGATCGGCTGGGACATTCCGCCCACCATTTCGCTCGGTCCGGTGGACATGACCTGGGGCCCGTTCCTGATCGTGGCCCTCTTCACCGTGCTGCTGGTGATGGGCACCAAGCTCTCCGCCCGCGTAGGCAACGTCTTCACCCTGATCAAGATCGGCGTCGTGCTGTTCGTGATCGTGGTCGGGTTCTTCTACATCGACTTCGAGAACTACACCCCCTTCATCCCGGACCCGGTTTCGACCGCATCCGCCGGCAGCGAAGGCGTGATGGCGCAGTCCCTGTTCTCCTTCATGACCGGAGCCGCACCGGCCCAGTACGGCGTGCTCGGCGTATTCGCCGGCGCGGCAGTCGTGTTCTTCGCCTTCATCGGGTTCGACGTCGTGGCCACCTCCGCCGAAGAGGTCAAGAACCCCGGGCGCACCCTGCCCCGCGGTATCTTCGCCGGACTGACCGTGGTGACCGCCCTGTACATCGGCGTCTCCCTGGCACTGACCGGCATGGTCTCCTACACGGAGCTGGCCTCCGTTGAATCGCCGAACCTGGCCACCGCCTTCAGCCTGGTGGGGAACACCGGCGCCGCGCAGGTGATCGCCCTCGGCTCGCTGATCGGCCTGACCACCGTGATCATGGTGCTGCTGATGGGCCTGGCCCGCGTGGTGCTGGCCATGTCCCGCGACGGCCTGCTGCCCCGTGCCCTGTCCCGGACCAGTTCCAAGCACGCCACCCCGGCCCGCCTGCAGATCCTCTGCGGTGTCCTGGTGGCACTGGTGGCCGGGTTCACGCAGGTGGACCTGCTCGAGGAAATGATCAACATCGGCACCCTGTCCGCGTTCGTCGTCGTCAGCGCCGGCGTGCTCGTGCTGCGCCGCAAGCGCCCGGACCTCAAGCCGGCTTTCCGGGTGCCGTTCGGCCCGGTGCTGCCGGTGCTGTCCGCCCTGCTGTGCCTGTACCTGATGACCAACCTGTCCGTTGAAACGTGGATCTACTTCATGTTCTGGCTGGCATTCGGCTTCGTGCTGTACTTCATCTACGGGCGCCGCCGCTCCCGCCTGAATCCGAAGAACGCCGCTGCGGTGCCTGCCGGCGGAGCTTCCGCGGTGACGCCGGAGGCGCAGCCCGAACCGTAGTTCTGTTGCGCCGCGCGACTGTACGGTTCAGGTTCGCCGCCTCCGGTGGCAGACTGGGCGCATGCTTGTAGCCTTCTCAGTTGCCCCGTCCGGTGTAGGTCCCGAAACGGGTCCCGGTGGTCCGTCCGCTGACGCTTCGGTGCACGACGCCGTTGCTGCCGCCGTCAAGATCGTCCGCCAGTCCGGCCTGCCGAACCGCACCGACGCCATGTTCACCACCATTGAGGGTGAGTGGGACGAAGTCATGGACGTGATCCGCCGTGCCACCGAAGCCGTAGGCCGGTACGGAAGCCGCGTTTCCCTGGTGCTCAAGGCGGATATCCGTCCGGGCCACACCGGGGAACTGACCGGCAAGATCGAGCGCCTGGAGCAGGTGCTGGCAGCGGAGGACGAATACCGTGGCCACTCCTAGCTCCGGCACGGTGCCCGGGGGACCTTCCGCAGCACCCCGGCATCCCTCGGTCAGCCAAGAACATGGCACCCAGGGATGGGCCGACGTCGAGTCCTACCTCACTGCCACTGTGGTCCGCCCGGACGTGGCGCTGACGGCGGCCGTGGCGGATTCCGCAGCCGCCGGACTGCCTCCGATCGAGGTGAGCCCCGGGCAGGGCAAGTTTTTGATGCTCCTGGCCCGGATCCAGGGTGCCCGCAGGATCCTGGAGATCGGCACCCTCGGCGGGTACAGCACCATCTGGCTCGCCCGCGGCCTGGCGGAGGGCGGCGCCCTGGTCACCTGCGAATACGAACCGCTCCACGCCTCGGTGGCACGCCGGAACCTGGACCGGGCCGGCGTCGGGCATCTGGTGGACATCCGCGTGGGTGCCGCCCTGGATACCCTGCCCGGGCTGGAGGGCGGGGAACCGTTCGACCTGGTCTTCATCGACGCGGACAAGGTGAACAACCCGGCCTACCTGGACTGGGCGGTGCGGCTCTCCCGCCCCGGAACAGTCCTGATCCTGGACAACGTGGTCCGTTACGGCGGAGTCCTTGACCCCGGCGGAGACGAAATGATCCAGGGCACCCGTGCGGCGCTCGAACTGGCTGGTTCCCATCCGCGGCTCGACGCCACGGCCCTGCAGACAGTCGGTGCCAAGGGCTGGGACGGCTTCGCCCTGGCAGTCGTGACGTAGGCCGGCGCTGAACCGCTGAAACGCTGCCGGAGCAGCGAAGCCTAAGCTGGAACCATGAGCTCTACCCACGTTCCCCCGGCAGCCGCCTGATGGGCCGCAAGCGTCCCGGCAAGGGCGCTCCCGAAGAGGCCCCGGCCGGCGGCAGCGGCCCCGTAGCCGGCCGCTACGAAATCGACACCGGAACCTGCGAACTGCTCCCGGACCAGTTCTCCTCCTCCGGCTGGCTGCTGAAGATCAACGGCGTGCACTCCTCGCACATCGACCTCGCCGATCCGCGCGAACTGGATTTTGAGTACATGCGCTGGATCGCAGCCCTGGTCGAAGCCCGCTTCCCGGCAGATGCCCGTCTGCGGGCACTGCACCTGGGCGGGGGAGCCTGCTCCATGGCACGGTACTTCGCGGACGTCTATCCCAATGCGCGGCAGGTCGTCGTCGAACTGGACGGCAAACTTGCCGAACTGGTGCGCGGCTGGTTCGACCTGCCCCGCGCTCCGCTGATGCGGCTGCGCGTAGGCGAAGCACGGGAGGTCACCGAGTCCCTCAGCGACGACAGCCGGGACCTGGTCATCCGTGACGTCTTCGCCGGGGACAAGACCCCGGCCCCGCTGACCTCGGCGGAATTCCTGGCCCACGCCAAGCGCGTGCTGGCAGCTGACGGACTGTACGTGGTCAACTGCGGCGACTCGCCGGACCTGAAGACGGCCCGCCGGGAAGCCGCGACGGTTGCCGCATCCTTCCGGCACACCGCCATCGTTGCCGATCCGGCCATGCTCAAGGGCCGGCGCTACGGCAACATCATCATCGCGGGGTCGGACGTTCCCTTCGCGGAGGATGCCTCGCTTCCGCGCACGCTGCTGGGCGGGGCGATGCCGGCACACCTGTGGGACGACGCGAAAGTGCGGTCCTTCGGCCGCGGGTCGCAGGTGATCCACGACGCCGAAGCCGCCGGCGGGCAGCCGGCCTGAGCCCGGGCAAAAAACGGTGCCCCTGCCGAACCGGCAGGGGCACCGCTTTGCTTCCGTCCGACTGGGCGGACGGAACAGTCCTAGGCGAGGCCCAGGGCGGCCTCGATCGGGCCGACGCAGAAGAACACGGCGAACGCCGCGGCAACAATCCACATCACCGGGTGGATCTCCTTGGCGCGTCCCTGCACGGTGCGGATAATCACGTAGGAGACGAAACCTGCGCCGAGGCCGTTGGCGATGGAGTAGGTGAAGGGCATCAGCGCGATGGTCAGGAAGGACGGCAGCGCCAGGCCAATGTCCGCCCAGTCGATCTTGGCCACCTGGGAGACCATGAGGTAACCCACGACGACGAGCGCCGGAGCCACGGCCTCGAACGGCACCAGGTAGATCAACGGCGTGAGGAACATCGCGGCAATGAACAGCAGGCCGGTGACGATTGACGCCAGGCCGGTCCGGGCGCCTTCACCGATGCCGGCACCGGACTCGACGAACAGCTGGTTTGAGGAAACACTGGCACCGCCGCCGGCGATCGCTCCGGCTGCGTCCACGAGGAGGACCCGCTCGACGTTGGGGATGTTGCCGTCCTTGTCGATGCTTCCGGCTTCGGTGGAGAGGCCAACCATGGTTCCCATGGCGTCGAAGAAGATGCTGAGCAGGATCACGAACGCCAGCAGGGTGGCACCGATCATGCCCAGCTTCTCGAAGGAGCCAAACAGGTTGAAGTTGCCGATCAGGGACAGGTCCGGAGCGCCCCACTGGGGCATGCTCGGGGTCACCAGGGACCATCCGGTTGTCTCGCCTGCGCCCTGGCTGCCGGGAGGAGCCACGGCTTCGATGATCACGGCCAGCACCGTGGAGGACAGGATGCCGATCAGGATTGCGCCGCGGACCTTGCGCGCCATCAGGGCGATGGTGAGGATCAGGCCGAAGGCGAAGACAAAGGTGGGCCAGCCCAGGAGGGAGCCGCCGGAACCGAGCTCAACCGGAACGGTCGTGCCTGCGGCGTCGGGGATGCGGCGGACGAAGCCGGCGTTCACGAAGCCAAGCAGCGCAATGAACAGGCCGATGCCCACCACAATGGCGGTTTTCAGGCTGGCCGGTACTGCCTTGAAGACAGCTGTACGGAATCCGGTGAGCACCAGGATGAACATGGTGATACCGGCCAGGACCACCAGGCCCATGACGTCCGGCCAGGTCAGGTTTTCATTGGTGGCAACAGTGACGGCAACGAAGGCGTTGACGCCCAAACCGGTGGCCATCGCGAAGGGATGCTTGGCCCAGGCACCCATGATGATGGTCAGGACGCCGGCGACCAGCGCCGTTGCGGCAGCGATCGCGGGTCCGCCCAGGACGTTGCCGGCGCCGTCTTCTCCTCCGAGGATCAGCGGGTTCAGGACCACGATGTAGCTCATGGCGAAGAACGTGGCCAGGCCTCCGCGGATCTCCGTTCCGACAGTGGAGCCCCGCTTGGAGATTTCGAAATACCGGTCCAGTCTTGAACCTTGTTTGAGCATGACTGTTTTCCTCTGAGTGAGTGTTGTGGTGCGGGAGCGGGCGAATGCCCCCAGTTTCGATATTAGACCTGCCATGCCCGCAGGTTTTAATGCGCGTGTCCGTGCCGAAACACGCACCCCCGGCGCGGGACCCGGCGGGTAGGCTGGCAATAGGAACGCAGCCAAGGGTGGCTGTGTGCACCCCGAAGGGAGCCGATTGTGTTCGATGCTGAGTTTGAGGCGGACCCGGTCCGTTCCGGAATCGTGGTCGGAGTGGATGGTTCGGACCAGAGCATCTGCGCCCTCACCTGGGCCGCCCGGGAAGCCCGGCGCCGCCGCGTCCCGCTGCACGTGGTGACCGCGTACACCGTTCCGATCTTCGCGGCGTCGTCCATGGACGCCGGGTATACCGCCGTTGATGACGCGGTGATCCGCGACGGCGCCCGTTCGGTTCAGGAAAAAGCGCTGGCCCGTGTCGCCGGCTCCGGACTGGAAGTCATCTCCCGGGTTGAAAGCGGCGACGCAGCGGCAGTGCTGCTTGAACTCTCCGAAGACGCGGAACTCATGGTGGTTGGATCCCGCGGCCGCGGCGGATTCGTTGGCAGGCTGCTCGGCTCCGTGTCCAGCGCCGTTCCGGCCCACGCCAAGTGCCCCACGGTGATTGTTCCCCTGCGCACCGCCGGCCGGCTGCCCGAATCAGGGGTTTCGGCTCCGGCAGGATCCCCGGTTGCGGACGACGTGCACCAGGCCATCGTCGTCGGCGTGGACGGTTCAGAGCAGGGCCGCGCCGCTTCCCTGGTGGCCGCAGAGCAGGCCCGCAGCACCGGACTGCCGCTGCGCATTGTCTGCGCGCTGCCCCCGTTCAGCGGCTCCCTGGCCTGGGTGCCGGCACCGCTGGATGTTGATGCCCTGCACGCTGAACTGATGGAGCAGCTCAACGCCGGCCGGGACTGGCTGCAGAGCCACTTTCCTGACGTGGAGATGTCCGTTGAGCTGGTTGACGGACCGCCGGCGGAGGTCATGGTGGGGCGCACCGCGAACGTTGAACTGGTGGTGCTCGGCACCCGCGGCCGCGGCGGATTTGCCGGCATGCTCCTGGGCTCAACCAGCCAGAGCGTGCTGCACCATGCCAAGGGACCCGTCATGGTGGTCCCGGACTACGACGATCCGCGCCTGGCGGACCGGGCGAAGTTCGGCCCGATGGCCGAACAGTAGGAGCAGGACTCAGGCGTGCCGTTCACCTTCGTGGACGGCATGCCGTTCCGGCTCCAGCTGGAACGTGCAGTGCTCGGTGTCGAAGTGGCTGGAGAGGCAGTTCGAGAGCCGGTCCAGGATGGTGTCCATTCCGTCCGGTGTGAGGAACTGCTCATCCACCACCACGTGCGCGGAAAACACCGGCACGCCCGAGGTGATGGTCCAGATATGGATGTCATGGGCGTCCTGGACACCGTCCACCCGGACAATGTGTTCGCGGATCATTTCCACGTCCACGCCCTGCGGCGTTGCTTCAAGCAGGACGTCAATCACCTCGCGCAGCAGCGACCAGGCACGCGGCAGGATCATCGCGGCAATCAGGAACGAGGCCCAGACGTCCGCCTGCTGGTAACCGGTGAGCATGATGACGACGGCGGACACCACCACGGCGGCCGAGCCCAGCAGGTCCCCCAGCACCTCCAGGTACGCACCGCGCACGTTCAGGCTGTCCTTGCGCCCCGAATGCAGGATCAGCAGCGACACCAGGTTCGCCAGCCCGCCGATGATCGCGGCGAAGAGCATGATCCCGGTATGGACCTCCGGTGCGTCCCCGATCCTGCGGACCGCTTCCGTGAAGATAACCACGGCAATGACGATCAGCAGCACAGCATTGGCCAGTGCCGCGAGGACCTCGGCCCGCTGGTAGCCGTAGGTGCGCTTCGAGGTTGCCGGACGGCCGGCAATCCAGGCGGCCAGCAGCGCAATCGAGACGCCGGCGGCGTCGGACAGCATGTGCCCGGCGTCGGCAAGCAGCGCCAGGGATCCGGAGATCAGGGCGCCGGCGGCCTGGATGACCACCACGGTAATGGTGATGAGGAAAACGGCCAGGAGTTTGCGGCGGTGCCTGCCCGTGGCGGTGCCTGACGGCAGGCCGTGGCTGTGGCCGGAATGATCGCCCATGTCTACAGGCTAGCCCCAGCCGAGCTCGTGCAGCCGGGCGTCGTCGATGCCGAAGTGGTGGGCCACTTCGTGGATGACCGTGATGCGGATTTCGTCAACAAGTTCTTCCCTGCTCTCACACATGCGGGTCAGCGGCCCGCTGAATATGACGATCCGGTCCGGGAGGGACCCGGCGCCCCACCAGGAGTCCCGCTCGGTCAGGGGCGTGCCGTCGTAGAGGCCCAGCAGCTCCGTGCCGGGGTCCTCGTGCGGACCCGGAATGTACTCGTCCTCGATGAAGACAGCCACGTTGTTCATCGCTTTGGCCAGGTCCTCCGGGATGGAGTTCAGGGCGTCGTCGACGGCGGCTTCGAAGTCATCGGGGCTCATCTCGATCGGCACATTTCCACTCTAGCCGGGGGTGCCCGGAACCCGATTTTGAAGATCGCGCGAATAGGCCCTATAGTTTTATAAGTCCGCAGCCGGGAAACACGACTGGAACCGGGAAGTTTTCGGTGTCAGCCAGGTTGAACGCTGCGTGTTCTACGCCCCCATCGTCTAGCGGCCTAGGACACCGCCCTTTCACGGCGGCGGCACGGGTTCGAATCCCGTTGGGGGTACTCACGGGAGTGGTAATTACACCGCTGAAAAGCTGGTAGAGTTTACACTCGTGAAAAGCAAGGCCCTGTAGCGCAGTTGGTTAGCGCGCCGCCCTGTCACGGCGGAGGTCGCGGGTTCAAGTCCCGTCAGGGTCGCTCAGATTTTCTGAAGCGATTTGGAAGATCTCGGTGATCATCTTTTCGATGATGCCCGGCTCTGTAGCTCAGTTGGTAGAGCGTTCGACTGAAAATCGAAAGGTCACCGGATCGACGCCGGTCGGAGCCACCAGCTAAGAAACCCCGTACTCAGTGAGTGCGGGGTTTCTTTTTGCCTGCCTGCATTTTGGCTCTCTTCCCGCGTCCGGAGGGCCTGCACCCTTTCCTTCCAAGGCGTCGGCGGCTTCACTTGAGCGGTCAAGCCTATGGAGGTCAAAGATGATTCCAAGCAGTGAAGCATTCCAGTGGGATTCAGTAAGCCCGCACGAAAACGAGGAACTGAGCGAAGCGCAGTGCTGGTCCCTGCTCGGCGGACAGGAAACGGGCAGGATCGCGTTCCTGCAGGACGGGCGGCTGCTGGTCTTTCCCGTGAACTACCTGGTGCACGGAAAGAACGTGTACTTCCGCACCAGCGAGGACAGCGGTCTGGCCCTCCTGCCGGGGGACCTCAACACTTCCTTCCAGGTGGACGCGCACGACGGCGAGGCCATGGCAGGCTGGTCCGTCCTGGTCAGCGGGCGCGCGAACGCCGTCCGCGACGAGTCGCTGCTGACCACGCTGTGGGGGATGCGCAGCACCGCTCCCTACGGCGGCGGGCAGCGGAACATGTTCGTTGGCATCGATCCAACCCAGGTGACAGGCCGCCGCGTTCGCATGGGCTGAAGCCTCCCTGCCCAACGAAGCAGGTGAGGGGCTAGGCTTGGCTCTTATGGAAGATGCCCAGATTCCTCCGGGAAACGGTCCTGCCGCCGCCGGAAACCAGCCAGTGAGCCCGGCGCCGGCCGGTCCGGGTCAGGTCTCACCGCCTCCGGGCCCCGGCCCGAAGCCAAACACCGCCGTCCCGGCACTGCAGCCGGAGGTGCCGCCGGCCGGGGCCGCCGCAGGCCCGGACGCAGAACCCGGCGGACGCACGTCCATCGCCGAGCAGGCTGTAGCCAAGGTGGCAGCCATAGCCGCACGTTCGGTTCCCGGAGTCCACACGCTGGGCACGGGCGCAGGCCGCACCCTTGGTGCGGTGCGGGACGCCGTCGCCGGTTCTGACACCAGTGCCACCGCCGGCGTAAACGTGGAGGTAGGCGAGACCGAGGCAGCCGTAGACATCACGCTGGTTGCCGAGTACGGCATCCCGCTGACCGGCCTCGCAGACGCAGTGCGCTCGGCCGTCTATGCCGCCGTCGAAGACCTCGTGGGGCTGAACGTCGTGGAGGTCAACGTCTCCGTCGCGGACGTGCACATTCCCGATGCGCTGGACCCCCGCACGGTGAAGCGCCAGCCGGGCACGGTCCAGGACTGACAATGCGGAACCTTCCGGGTTTTGAACGACCAACCAACGCGTATCCGGTCCCGGGGACCATGAGTAAGGCAGGAACAATGAAACCAACCGTGGTGGGCATGGCCGTAGGCGCCGTGCTGGCTTTCACAGCCCTTCTCTTTGATTTCTGGGGTTTCCTGCTTATGGCACTGTTCATCGCCGCCGGAGCCTTCTTTGGCCGGGCGGCCGAGGGCAAGGTCGATTTCCGCAGCGTGCGGGACGCCCTGACCGGGCGCCGTTCGTCCTCATGAGCACAGCCGTTGTGCCGGGGGAGACCAGGCCCCGAACCGCTGCGCCGCTGGCCGGGCACAACCGGATCAGCACCCAGGCGCTGACCAGCACCGCACAGGCTGTCGCCGCCGAACACTTCGGCATCCCCGCCTCCGCGGTCCGGGTCACCTGGAGCGACGACCAGGGCCTCCTTGCGCTGTCGCTGGCCCTGCCCGTGACCATGCCGCCGCTGGGTGCTGTTGTGAAGGACCCCGGGCTGGTGGCGCGTACCGGAGGATCCGTCTGGGACCGCGCACACGCCGCCAAACCGGCGCTGCTGGAGCGCATCACCTACCTCACCGGTTCAATCCTCTCCCTCGTGGATATCCGGGTGACCGGCATCCGCGTGCAGGAAGGGAGCAGGGTGAAATGAGCGATACCACCGCCGCCCCGCCCACCGAGGGATCCACCGGCCGGATCGTCCGGCGTGAAACGCACGCCGCCCGGACCGTCCCGGCGGTCATTGCCGCCGGACTGGGGATTCTGTTCTGCCTGTACGTCCTGCTGGAGTCCGTGCTGCAGTCCCTGGGCCAGGATGAGTGGCTGATTGATCCGCCCACCTTCGCCCACTGGATCGCGGGGCTGCCGGGTGACACGGACGTCCTGGTCCTGGGCCTCACCGGCGCCCTGATCTTCCTCGCCGGACTCTGGTTTTTCCTGATGGCGGTGCTCCCCGGCCGCCGCGCCCGTTGCGCCATCCCCAACCCGCGTGCCGCCGTCGTCGTGGACGCCGAAGTCCTGGCCTCCTCGCTTGCCCGCCGGGCCCGTCTCACTGCCGGCGTCACCGCCGGCCAGGTCCTGGTGACGGTCGGCCGGACGAGGGTTGAGGTGAGGGTTCGCCCCACCTCCGGGATTCCCGTGGACTCAGAGGCTGTGCGCGCAGCTGTGGAAGATGAGCTGGAGCTCACCGGACTCCAGCCGCAGCCCGCCGTGGCCGTGCTCGTATCCACCGTGGGGGCGATCGGACAGTGAACCGCACTCCCCGCTCCGTGAACCGCCTGCTTCTTGGGCTCGGCGGCCTGCTGCTGCTCGCCCTTGGCGCCGGTCTGGTGCTCCTGAGCGTCGACCCGGCCGCTGCCCGCTGGTGGCAGGACACTGCCCCGTCCCTTACCGGCGGACTCCGTCGTCTGCTCAGCGGCACATCCATTCCGGGGCAGGCCCAGAGCTGGCTCTGGCCCGCTCTGGCCCTGGCCATGATCGTCATGGTGGTGCTCCTGGTGCTCTGGATCGCTGCGCAGGGGCGCGGGCGGGCGGACACGCTGGTTGCCGAATATGACGACGACGGCGCACCCGGGCGGATTGCCATCAGCGGTTCGGTGCCCGAGCAGGCCCTGCGGGAGGCCCTGCTCAAGGACCCCGACGTAACCTCGGTGGGAGTCAGCACCTGGCAGCTGCAGGACGGAAACGGCCTCCGGGTTCGGATCGTGCCCCGCCAGGGAGCGGCGCCGCACCTGGTGGCAGCCGACGCCACGAACCTGATCGACGCCCTGGACGCTGCACTGGGCCGCAGCTCAACCGTGCTGATCAGCATTGAAGCCGGCAGGCGTTACCGGCTGGGCCGGGAGGAGCGGGTCCGCTAGGCCGTTCCTGCCCCGGCGTGCTGGTGCTGCACGCCTGCTGCTGCGGGGCGCTTTCCGTTGCGGTGTGCCTTACTGCGGTGCGCCCTCTGCGCGCGCTTTTCTGCGGGGCGTGGACGGGTCCTAGGAAGCGCGGGCCAGCTGGCGGATCGGGCTCCAGCGGCCGGCCAGCCGCCGGTACGCTGCCGCGGCGCCGGTCATGTCGCCGTCGGCCAGCGATTCGATGCCCAGCCGCACGTCGGACGGGGAATCGTCCGGATACACCAGGTCCGCCACCGGTCCGTAGTCCAGCTCCAGCACGGCGGCAGGTGAGAAGACTTCCATCCACGCCACGAGGTCCGTCAGCTCATCGAGGAGGTCCAGTTCCGGGGCCGCCAGGGCCAGTGCGGCCGCTGCGTGGCGTGCCCGTTCAATGCACTGCTGCACGGGGGCGGAAAGACGGACAGTGAGCACCCGGCCGTCCTCCTCTACTACCTCGGTCTGGTCATCCTCGTGCATCAGCACGAACCAGCCGAACGGGACTCCCCAGGTGGCCGAGCGGGTATGTAGTTTCGCCAGTGAATCCGCGAATGAATCCGGATCGATCCGGGCGGCGTGGGCCTCCCGGGCCACCTCGGGCAGCAGCACATCCACCAGCGGCCCGTGCACAGTTTCGCCCAGCGATTCAGCGGCCAGCGACGTCCGAACCGCCAGCTGGTTGGGGCAGTACAGTCGCGTGGTGGTGCCGTCCGGCCCCGGATGGTGCAGCACGCGGACCAGGTCCGTGGAGTTATGCGGGAACGGATCGGAAACGGCGCGCACCAGCCGGCGGACGGCGTCGCTGCGTTCCAGGACTTCCGTCTCGTGGCGGGCGCGTGAGCGCTGGTTGAGGATCCGCAGCTGCTGGGCGTCGTCGAAGGCGTCCAGGGGTTCGTAGGCGCGAAGGTAGGACACGTACGGGAACGTCCGCCACACGGTAGCCTCCGGTGTCCCGGCCATGCCTAGTCCAGTTCCACAATCACGGGAGCGTGGTCCGAGGCGCCCTTGCCCTTACGTTCTTCCCGGTCGATGCTGGCGCCGGTAACCCGGGCGGCCAGGGCGGGGGAGCCCAGGGCGAAGTCGATGCGCATGCCCTGCTTCTTCGGGAAACGGAGCTGCGTGTAGTCCCAGTACGTGTAGACGCCCGGACCCTCGGTGTACGGGCGGGAGAGATCCTGGAAGCCGGAGTCGAGGAACGCCTGGAAGGCAGCGCGTTCGGGCTCGGTGATGTGGGTGGCGTTCTGGGCGCGGAACCAGTCAATGTCCCAGACGTCCTCGTCGCGTGGAGCAATGTTCCAGTCGCCCATCAGGGCCAGGTTCAGGCTGGGATCCGCTTCGATCCAGGAAGCGGCCTGGTCGCGGAGGACCTTCAGCCACTCAAGCTTGTACGGCATGTGGGGATCATCCACGGCACGGCCGTTCGGAACGTACAGGCTCCAGATCCGCACGCCGCCGCAGGTTGCGCCGATGGCACGGGCCTCGGCGGCAGTGGTTTCCTCGGTCTTGCCGAAGTGCGGCTGGCCCGGAAAAGTGCGCTCGACGTCGTCAAGGCCTACACGCGAAGCAATTGCGACGCCGTTCCACTGGCTCAGTCCGAAGTGCGCCACCTCGTAGCCGTTGAACTCGAACATCTCCCACGGGAAGTTGTCATCCTTGGCTTTGGTCTCCTGGATAGCCAGGACATCAACGTCAGAGCGCTGCAGCCAGGCCTCAACGCGGTCGGCACGGGCACGGATTGAGTTCACGTTCCAAGTAGCAATCTTCACCCTTGCTACGTTACCCAATCCGCGCAAGAGGGGCCTACGTTCCCGGGTGCTGCCTTGGTGGGTTCTGCTTGCTGCCCGGTGGTTCGTCGGGGTGGTGCACCGGTTGGCTCGGCTGGTCCGCGGGTTGGCCCGCCGGTTGGCCCGCCGGGCGGGCTGGAACGGTGGCAACGAAACTCCTTCGCTCGCAGAGCTCGCTTGGAGTATTAAAGCCGCCTAACCCGGCCCGTCCGGCGGACCGTTGTGCCTAATACCCGGCTTGCCCGGATGGTCCAGCCCAGGCACTTCAGCTGTCGGCCGGTGCGGTTGCACCGGCCGACCAGTGCGGTCCCCCTGGGTATATGCGCAGGCCGGTTCGTCCGGCGGGAATCGCTCCAGTTTGGGACAATCCATCCGGTTCGGGACTTTCCTGCCATGGCGCCGCGCAGGATTGTCCCGAACTGGCGGGGATGTCCCGAAGTGGAGGGGAATCGTGCTCGCTGCTGGTCCCAATGTGGCAGGGATGTCCCGAGGTGGAGGGGAACCGTTCCCGCCGCTGGTCCCAATGTGGCAGGGATGTCACGAAGTGGAGGGGATTCGTCTCCCGGGCGTTCCTGAGCGCAGGAGTGCAAAGGAAACGCTATCGGGCGGGAGAAGGCCGGAGTTTCTTGGAGAGTTCGTGGGCATGGTGGAGGAGGAGGCGGCCCAGGTCGGGACGGCGCTCGGCAGCGAAGCGGGGAGC
Source organism: Arthrobacter koreensis (assembly GCF_035792275.1). Lineage (GTDB taxonomy): Bacteria > Actinomycetota > Actinomycetes > Actinomycetales > Micrococcaceae > Arthrobacter_B > Arthrobacter_B koreensis_A. The sequence continues at coordinate 345,424 of NZ_JAMWKK010000001.1, forward strand.
TATGCCGGTCAGGCTGAGGGCCCAGGCAGGCTGGCCAGCCGGATCGAAGACAGCAGCACCCATACCCCAGCTTCCGGTGACGATAAGGCCCGGGTTCACCGCGTAGCCAAGGGCGCGGGTTTCGCGGATCCGGGCCCGGATCGCGTCCGGGTCGTGGCCATCGCCGTGGTCCGCGGACAGATCAGTCTGGGAGAGGTAGTTTTCCACGGAGTCCTCCGGCAGGAAGGACAGGATAGCCAGGCCGGCGGAGGCAACACCGAGCGGAAAGCGCTTGCCCTCATGCAGGACGAATGAGCGGATCGGGAACGCACCGTCCTCGCGCAGCAGGCAGACGGTCTCATTGCCGCGGCGAACCGAGAAGAAGGCGCTTTCACCCGTCGCTTCCGCGAGGGCGCGAACATGTTCCCGGGCGAGGGCAGAGATGTCGTAGCGTTCGGCGGCCACGGACCCCATCAGGTACAGCTCCGGGCCCAGCAGCCAGCGGCCGGTCCGGTGGTCATGGTCCAGGAACCCCTCGGCTGCCAGCGAGGCAAGCAGGCGGTGCGCGGTCGGCCTGGGCAGGGAAGCGGCCCGGGCGACATCAGTGGTGGCGATTCCGTGCGGCATTGCCCCGCTCACCGCCCGCAGGACTCCGGCGAGCCGGTGGACAACCTGGGCGCCCTGCACTGCGTCAGTCATGTCCACATTATGAACGCTGGCACATCTGCTGGCCATTACCCGAACACTATTGCCCGGTTTATTGACGACGTAAACCCAGCTATCTAGCCTCCAAAACCAATGCGAATCGGGTCCACATTATGAGCAGGAGAATTGCGCCATGACAGGAAAACTGCTGGAAAATGCCGCCGAGGCCCTGGCAGGGGCCGTCCGGGACGGCATGATTATCGCCGTCGGCGGCTTTGGCCTGAGCGGAATTCCGGTCAACCTGATCGCGGCACTGCGGGAGAGCGGAGCCACCGGACTGACGATCGTCTCCAACAACATGGGCGTAGACGGCAAGGGACTCGGGGTGCTGCTGGAGAACAGGCAGGTCTCCAAGGTGCTCGGCTCCTACGTAGGCGAGAACAAACTGTTCGCTGAGCAGTACCTGTCGGGGGAGCTCGACGTCGAGTTTGTTCCGCAGGGAACGCTCGCGGAACGGCTCCGTGCGGGCGGTGCAGGAATCCCGGCCTTCTACACTCCCACTGGAGTCGGGACCCCGGTCGCGGAGGGCAAACCCGAAGCGGTGTTCGACGGTCGGCGGGCCATCCTGGAACGCGGCATCGTTGCGGACATTGCGTTGGTCCGGGCGCATGTGGCGGACGCTGAAGGCAACCTGCGGTACCGGATGACGGCACAGAATTTCAATCCGCTGGTTGCAGCGGCGGGCCGGCTGACCATTGCCGAGGCCGAGGAAATCAGTCCGGACTTCCTGGACCCGGACCGCGTCCATACGCCGGGAATCTTCGTCCAGCGCGTGGTGAAAGCGGAGAACACCGAAAAGTACATTGAGCAGCGGACCGTTCGGGTCCGGATGGAGGCCTAGGACCATGTGGACACGGGACGAGATGGCAGCCATCGCTGCTGCGGAGCTTGAGGACGGCCAGTACGTCAACCTCGGTATCGGTATTCCCACGCTGGTGGCAAACCACCTGCCACCGGGCGTCAGCGTTTCCCTGCAGAGCGAGAACGGGCTGCTGGGCATGGGGCCCTTCCCCTACGAAGGCGAGGAAGACGCAGACCTGATCAACGCAGGCAAGCAGACCGTCACGGTGCTCCCCGGTGGAAGCTTCTTTGACTCGGCCACGTCCTTCGGCATGATCCGCGGCGGCCATGTCCAGACGGCGATCCTCGGCGCGCTGCAGGTTTCAGCTTCCGGCGACCTGGCGAACTGGACCATCCCGGGCAAGCTCGTCAAAGGCATGGGCGGAGCCATGGACCTGGTGGCGGGCACTCCGCGCGTCATCGTGGTGACGGACCATCTCGCGAAGGACGGCAGCCCGAAGATCGTGCAGGACTGTGATCTGCCCCTGACCGGCGTCGGCGTTGTGGACCGCATCATCACCGACCGTGCCGTCTTCGACGTGGTCGACGGCGCCCTGGTCCTCCGCCGTCTGGCTCCCGACCAAACCCTCGAGGAACTGCGGAACAACACCGGTGCGCAGTTTGCTGTGGCCCTGGAATCAGTTCCAGCGGCCTGAGCCAACTGCCCTTCCCACGTTCTGTTGCGCATGGTGCCGGCTGAGGTCACACCAGCCACAGCCGTAACGAGGAGTGGGAACGGTGGTCGGCGCATCGGGTCCGGCCGGGCCGGGCACGCTTCGCCTACCCAACCGCTGGCGGGTGGGGTCCCGGGTTAGGCGGCTTTAATACTCCGCAGCGAGCTCTGCGAGCGAAGGAGTTTCGTTGCCGCCGTTCCGGGGCCCCGCCCCACCCAAGTACTACCTCCACCAAGAATCAAGAATCGACACCGGCGTCGTCCGCTTGTGCCTTGTCATCAGGTAGCGCTTTTCGATCTTCTCCGCCGCCTCGGCAGGGACTTCCCGGCCTTCGAGGTAGTCGTCGATCTGGTCGTATGTGATGCCCAGCTCGGTTTCGTCGGTCTGGCCGGGAACGCCGTCGAGCAGGTCTGCCGTCGGCGCCTTGCCCACCAGCTTGTCGGACGCGCCCAGGGTGCTGAGGAGCGAGCGGACCTGGCGCTTGTTGAGGCCGAACAGCGGCAGGATGTCCGCGCCGCCGTCGCCGTACTTGGTGAAAAATCCGGTCACGGATTCGGCGCCGTGGTCCGTGCCGATGACCAGCAGGTTGTGTTCCCCGCCGACGGCGTACTGGGCGGTCATCCGTACCCGGGCCTTGATGTTGCCCTTGTTGAAGTCGCTGAGGGTGCCGGTTTCCATGGCGGCGTAGGCCTTCTCGAAGCCGTCCACGGCGTCGCCGATGTTATAGGTCCAGGAGGTCTTGGGCTCGATGAAGGCCAGTGCTGCCTGGGCATCGTCCTCGTCATGCTGGACCCGGTAAGGCAGGCGCAGGGCAATGAAGTTCGCTTCCGTGCCCTCCGCGTTCAGTTCTTCGACGGCCAGCTGGGCCAGGCGGCCTGCGAGCGTGGAGTCCACGCCGCCGCTGATGCCCAGCACAAATCCCTTGGCGTGGGCTGCATGGAGGTAGTCCTTGAGGAAGTCCACCCGGCGCCGGATCTCCGCTTCCGGATCAATGGCGGGGTGCACACCCATTTCGGCAATGATTTCGGCTTGAAGTTCGCGCATGGCGTTCAGCCTATACAACGCGCAGTTTCCGCGGGCAGGGGCCGGGTGTTCTGTGACGCGGAGCCCTGCCGCCGCGAAGGGTCCAAAGGGTCCGCTCGGATAGGATTGGGGCATGACTTCCCCGCAGATCGCCGCGTCCCGTGCCCGCCTCCTGGAACTGATCAAGGAACTGGCCGTGGTGCGCGGAAAGGTAATTCTTTCCTCCGGCAAGGAAGCCGATTACTACATTGACCTGCGCCGGATCACCCTGCACCACGAAGCTTCGCAGCTGGTCGGCGAGGTCATGCTGGACATGATCGAGTCCGCAGGCATCCAGTTCGCCAGCGCCGGCGGGCTGACCATGGGCGCGGACCCTGTCGCCACCGCCGTCATGAATGCCTCTGCGCGCAGCGGCGGCACCGTGGACGCGTTCGTGGTCCGCAAGGCACAGAAGTCCTACGGCATGGGCCGCCAGGTGGAAGGTCCCGACGTCGCGGGCCGCGACGTCGTTGTCCTCGAGGACACCTCCACCACCGGCGGTTCGGCGCTGACAGCCGTGGAGGGCGTGCGGAACGCGGGCGGCAACGTTGTGGCCGTCGCAGTGATCGTGGACCGGGATACCGGCGCCAAGGAACGCATTGAAGCCGAAGCCGGCGTGCCGTACCTGTTCGCGTTCGGCAAGGACGAGCTCGGGCTCGACTAAGCACCACCGGTTGCGGAGCCCATGAGCGATGACCCAGCAAAGGTCCTCCGCTATGCGGAGAGCCTGGGCCGCTTTTCGCGCCGCCGGTTCCTGGTGGGAGCTGCCGCCGGCCTGACGCTGGCCGCGGACCTGTTCATCACCCGCCTGATCCAGGAGCAGCGCGAGGAGCTGGAGATCCTGACGGTGCGCGACGACGCCGCGGCCGCCAGCTTCCCGCGCGCCATGTGGTTTATGTTCCCCGGGTACAAGACCAGCTGGGAAGAAGCGGTCTGGATCGTGAACTCGCTGCGTCCGGCATTGGCGCGGCGCGGCCAGATGGCAGCGGTCGGGTATTCAAACAAGGGCCTGGACCTGGACACCCTTGAGGCCGAGGCCTTCCGGCACATCCGCACCCGCCGCATCAACCGCGTGTACTTCTACGGCCACAGCTTCGGCGGGATGGTCGCCGTCGAGATGGCGGCGCGGCTGCTGGCCCGCGGGGTGCAGGTGGAGCTGATCATCCTGGACTCCAGCCCGGCCGGGCGGTTCGACGTCCTGGACCAGAACATGATCCGCGGCGTCGTGCTGCTGTACGAGGCCGGCTACCGGATCCCCAGCGCGCTGCGCGGCGGCTACGAACTGGGCGAACGGATCCTGCACAAGGACGAGCGCAGCTGGGGCACGGTGGTGGACCAGACCCTGGAGCAGCTGTCCCCGCTGGCGCCGTCGAGCACCCTGATCCAGTCTGAATCGTCCTACATCTACCATTACGACGCCGCAGCCTACGCCGGTGCGCTGGGCAGTGCCGAGCTGGCGTTCATTGGAAACCCCGGCGACGAGACGGTGAACTACAACACCGCCAGGGCCCGCTGGACCGAGCTGTTCCCGGACAACATGGTCTCCAATTCGCTCGTCACCGAGGGTGCACGGCCGGCGCACGCCAGTCCGCAGTGGAACCCGCTGGTCTACCAGCGGGTGGTGGATGAGGTGCTGGACACCTACGTTCCGCTGCCCGCGGTGGGCGGAGGCGGCGGAAAGGTGCCTTTCTAGGCCGGAAGGCTAGACGGTTTTGATCAGGTCCGCGACGGAGTCGATGACCTGGGTGGGCCGGAAGGAGTAGCGGGGAATGTCCTCCCGCTGCGTGCTGCCGGTGAGCACCAGGACCGTGGTCAGCCCGGCCTCGATGCCGGCAATGATGTCCGTATCCATCCGGTCCCCGATCATGCCGGTGGTTTCCGAGTGGGCATCAATCTTGTTCATGGCCGAGCGGAACATCATCGGGTTCGGCTTGCCCACAATGTAGGGTTCCCGGTTGGTGGCCGCAGTGATCAGGGCGGCGACGGCGCCGGTCGCCGGCAGCGGTCCTTCCGGGGATGGGCCCGTGACGTCGGGATTGGTGGCGATGAACCGGGCGCCGTCCAGAATCAGCCGGATGGCCTTGGTGATGGTGCCAAAGGAGTAGGTGCGGGTTTCGCCCAGCACCACATAGTCCGGATTGGTGTCGGTGAGGATCAGCCCTGCCTCATGCAGCGCCGTCGTCAGTCCCGCTTCGCCGATGACGAAGGCGCGGCCCGGAGTGCTGGAGCCCTTGAGCTGGTTCTTCAGGAACTCGGCGGTGGCCAGGGCGGAGGTCCAGAGGTTCTCCTCCGGAACATCCAGCCCGGAGGCATGCAGCCGCGCCGCAAGGTCCCGCGGGGTGTAGATCGAGTTGTTGGTCAGCACGAGGAACCGCTTGGAAGTGTCCACCCAGCGGTTGATCATCTCCGCGGCGCCGGGAATCGCCTGGTTCTCATGGACCAGCACGCCGTCCATGTCCGTCAGCCAGCACTCGATGTTCTCGTTCTCGCCCACAGTTTGCCTCCAGTGCGTGTAATGCGTCGTGCCCGCAGCCAATCCGGAGGCCGGGCGCAGCCCTGTTCCTCCCGGTGCGGATGCGGGATGGTTCAGTCTTTCACCTTACGCTGGAAGGGTGATAGACAGCCCTGAAACAATTCCTCCAGCAGAGCCGTTCGAGGCCGAAGCGCCGCAGGTTGGCGTTGGACCGTGGGAGGGGCCCTGGCCCGAGGGCGAGCAGTGGGATCCCGAGCTCCTGGCCGCCGGAGACCGCCGCAATGTGGTGGATGAATACCGCTATTGGAAGCACGACGCGATCGTGGCGGACCTGGATTCAAAACGCCACGAATTCCACGTGGCGATCGAGAACTGGCAGCACGACCTGAACATCGGATCCGTGGTGCGCACCGCGAACGCCTTCCTGGCCAAGGAAGTGCACATCATTGGCCGACGCCGCTGGAACCGCCGCGGCGCCATGGTCACCGACCGCTACCAGCACGTGCGCCACCACCCGAGCGTTGAAGAGTTCACCGAGTGGGCACGCTCCGAGGGCCTGGCGATCATCGGCATCGACAACTTCCCTGACTCCGTTCCGCTGGAAACCTACGACCTGCCGCGCAGCTGCGTCCTGGTCTTCGGCCAGGAGGGTCCCGGACTGACACCGGAGGTGCATGAGGCGGCGGAAGCCACGCTCTCGATTGCCCAGTTCGGCTCCACCCGTTCCATGAACGCTTCGGCAGCCGCTGCCATCGCCATGCACGGCTGGGTCCGGCGGCACGTGTTCGGGCAGCGGGTGAAGTAGGCCCGCGCCGAAGGTGTCGCCTGCGCCGGGACCGGAAGCTGTGATATCTGCTGCACAAAGGTCTCTTGTGGCTAGGATGGGAGAAGCCAAAGAGGGCCCGGCCCTGCCGCAGTTTCGAATCTTCGCTAAGGAGTCAGCATGCCTATCGCAACCCCCGAGATCTATGCAGAGATGATCGACCGGGCCAAGGCGGGGGGATTCGCGTACCCGGCTGTCAACGTTACTTCTTCCCAGACCCTCAACGCCGCGCTCGCAGGCTTCGCTGAGGCCGGCTCGGACGGCATTGTCCAGGTGTCCACCGGCGGCGCCGCCTACTGGTCCGGCGCCTCGGTCAAGAACATGGTCACCGGCTCCCTGGCCTTCGCCGCCTACGCGCGGGAAGTAGCCAAGAGCTACGACGTGAACATTGCACTGCACACCGACCACTGCCCCAAGGACAAGCTGGACGACTTTGTCCTGCCGCTGCTGGCAGCCTCCGAAGAACGCGTCAAGCGCGGTGAAGACCCCATCTTCAACTCCCACATGTGGGACGGCTCCGCGGAGACCCTCGAAGACAACCTGAAGATCGCGCAGGACCTGCTGGCCCGCACCGCCGCCGCCAAGATCATCCTCGAAGTCGAGATCGGCACTGTCGGCGGCGAGGAAGACGGCGTCGAGAACGAGATCAACGAAAAGCTCTACACCACGGTTGCCGACGGCATGGCCACGGTCGAAGCGCTCGGCGACGGCAGCAAGGGCCGCTACCTCACCGCCCTGACCTTCGGCAACGTCCACGGTGTCTATAAGCCCGGCGGCGTGAAGCTGCGTCCGGAAATCCTCCAGGAGATCCAGACCGCCGTGGGCGGCTCAATCGGCAAGGAACGCCCGTTCGACCTGGTCTTCCACGGCGGTTCCGGTTCCTCCGCCCAGGAGATCGCCGACGCCGTGTCCTACGGCGTGGTGAAGATGAACATCGACACCGATACCCAGTACGCGTACACCCGCCCGGTAGCCGACCACATGTTCCGCTACTACGACGGCGTGCTCAAGGTGGACGGCGAAGTCGGCAACAAGAAGCAGTACGACCCGCGCGTCTGGGGTGCCTCCGCCGAAAAGGGCATGGCTGCCCGCGTGGTCGAAGCTGCACAGTCCCTCGGCTCGGCAGGAAAGCACCTCTAATGTCAGACGAATTCCGCAGGAACCTGCTCGGTCCCGAGCCCACCTACCTGCCCGAGGAGACCGACGTCGTCGCCCGCCTCGCAGCAGGTGACGAAGCCGTGGACCTGGCTGCCAGGTTCCCCACCTCGTCCCAGGTCTGGGCCATGCTGGCAGACGAAGCCTTCGCCGACGGACGCCCGGTGGAGTCCTACGCGTACGCCCGGGTGGGCTACCACCGCGGCCTGGACGCACTGCGGCGTGCCGGCTGGCGCGGCACCGGCCCGATTCCCTGGGAGCACGAGCCCAACCGCGGGTTCCTGCGCGCGCTGTACGCCCTGGGGCGTGCAGCGGCGGCGATCGGCGAGGCCGAGGAAGTGGACCGGATCGAGAAGTTCCTGGACGCTTCAGACCCGTCGGCCAAAGCGGCTATCGAGGGCTAACTCCGTCCATGCCTGAGCGAAGGCGCCTCCCGTGCGGGGGCGCCTTCGCTGTGTCCGCGGTGCCGGCAGCTACCAGCCCCAGGTGCCGGGGGCTCCCTTGAACGGCCCGGTCACCCGGCTGGTGATCCACCCGCCGTAGAAGTCGCCTTCCTGCGGCTGGACTTCCTCCCCGTTCACCGTCACCGAATCCATCAGCCCCGGATACAGTGCCGCCGTATGGGCTAGCTCCTCGTAGCCGGGAAACGGATGGGCGTAGGTCCACGCTGCGCGGACCGCCCGCCGCTGCCCGGAGACGACGTCGAAATAGGAGGCCGCGCCCTTGAACTCGCAGTGCGTGACACCGCCGACCGGCTGCAGGACGCCGGGCGCGAAAACGTCCAGCGGCAGGTAATACACCGGCGGATGGCCCGTTTCCAGGACGCGCAGCGCTTCGGTCGTGTCTGCGATCAGCTTTCCGCCAAGCCAGACTTTGACGCGTTCCGTGCTTGGGTCGATTCGGGGCGGACGGGGATAGGACCAGACGGACTCGGCATGCGGGTGAAAGCGGTTTTCCATGCGTGGATTCCTTCTCTCTGTGCCGGGTTCCTGGCGGTGATGGTGGTGGTCACGGCCAGGATCTGCGGCCGCGCCGGCACGGAGGAGAACCCAAACCGGACCGGCGGGCTGACCGGAGCCAGCGGGCCCAGGTCCTCGCCGTTCCAGAAACCCTGCGCAGACGCGAGCCGGCGGATCGACCGCACACCGTAGAACTCCAGCCGGTCGCCGGTGGTTCCCGCCGTACGGACTCCGCGGACAATCAGGCGGGCCAGCGGGTTGACCGCCTGAAGCCACAGCGGGTGGACGGCCAGCGGTGCGGGTACGGCTTCCAGGAGGCGTCCCAGCAGTGTGACCGGACCCAGGACGGCAGTGAGCCGCAGCGGGCCGCCGTCGACGCTCAGCCTGCCGTCCGCGAGATACGCACTGACCGGGACCACGTCCACCGCGTCGAAGGAATAGGTGGAGGAGACGTAGCGGGCAACGGGTTCTGAAGGGGCCAGCAGCAGCCGGGAGCCGAACCGGTTTTCCACCATCACGTCCGTGAACGGACCGAAGGGTGAGTCCGGCCAGTGCCCAACAACCAGGCGGGTTCCCGAGGCAGTGCCCAGCCCGGCGATATAGCCGCGGAAGCGCTCCATGGCTAAACCGTACGCCTGTGCGGGCGGCTTCCAAACGGGTAAAGCCGCAGATCGGCTAAACTTGACAGGTAAGAGCCCCGCAACCCGGATCACGGACCGCTGTGTCCCGAGTCTCACGGTGCAGGGGCGTTCTCATGCACGGTAGCGGTTCAGCGCCTGGCGCGGCTCCCTAGCGTAACTAATGGGGGAGGATCCCATGCCCGCAATTGTCATCGTCGGCGCCCAGTGGGGCGACGAAGGTAAAGGTAAGGCCACCGACCTGCTTGGCGGCCGCGTCGACTACGTCGTCAAGCCCAACGGGGGAAACAACGCCGGCCACACCGTCGTCGTCGGCGGTGAAAAGTACGAACTGAAGCTGCTGCCCGCCGGCATCCTGAGCCCCAACGCGATTCCGGTGATCGGCAACGGCTGCGTGGTGAACCTCGAGGCGCTCTTCACCGAAATCGACGGACTGGAAGCGCGCGGGGCAGACACCTCCAAGCTGCGGATCTCCGCCAACGCCCACCTGGTGGCACCGTTCCACCAGGTGATGGACAAGGTCACCGAGCGTTTCCTGGGCAAGCGTGCCATCGGCACCACCGGGCGCGGCATCGGCCCGGCCTACATGGACAAGGTGGCCCGGCTGGGCATCCGTGTGCAGGACATCTTCGACGAGTCGATCCTGCGCCAGAAGGTTGAAGGATCGCTGCGGCAGAAGAACCAGCTGCTGCTGAAGGTCTACAACCGCCGCGACGTGGACGTCGAAGAGATGGTGCAGGACTTCCTCTCCTACGCCGACCGCCTGCGCCCCATGGTCATCGACTCCACCTACGAACTCAACCGGGCACTGGATGAGGGCAAGGTCATCCTGATGGAAGGCGGCCAGGCCACGTTCCTGGACGTGGACCACGGCACCTACCCGTTCGTGACCTCCTCCAACCCGACCGCCGGCGGCGCGTCCGTGGGCTCGGGCATCGGCCCCACCCGCATCAACCGGGCCGTGGGCATCATCAAGGCCTACACCACCCGTGTTGGCGCCGGCCCGTTCCCCACCGAACTCTTCGATGACATGGGCCTGTACCTGCAGAAGACCGGCGGCGAGTTTGGTGTGAACACCGGCCGCCCGCGCCGCTGCGGCTGGTACGACGCCGTGCTGGCGCGCCACGCATCCCGCGTCAACGGCTTCACGGACTACTTCGTGACCAAGCTGGACGTGCTCACCGGCATCGAGAAGATCCCGGTGTGCGTGGCCTACGATGTCGACGGCGTGCGTTTCGATGAAATGCCGATGACGCAGACCGATTTCCACCATGCCAAGCCGATTTTCGAGTACTTCGACGGCTGGACCGAGGACATCACCGGCGCCAAGACCCTTGAGGACCTGCCGGAGAATGCCCGGAACTACGTGCTGGCGCTGGAGAAGATGTCCGGCACCCGGTTCTCCGCGATCGGCGTCGGCCCGGACCGCGACCAGACGATCGTGATCCGCGACCTGATCAGCGAATAATCCGTTTACGTAAAAGCCCCGCAGCCTGCAGGCCGCGGGGCTTTTGCGTGTCCTAGTCCCGGGCGGAGAGGATGCAGAATTCGTTGCCCTCCGGATCGGCGAGCACCACCCAGGGCACATCCGGTGCCTGCCCGACGTCGGCACGGACCGCACCGAGCGCCAGCAGGCGTTCGACTTCCTCTTCCTGGGTGCAGCCGTGCGGAACCAGGTCCATGTGCAGGCGGAGCTTGGCCGTCTTCCGGTCCGGAACCGGAATGATGTCGAGCGGTGGTCCGGGGACGCCGTCGGCAGGGGCCAGGGAAATGCCGCCGTCGAACTCCTCAGCCACCCGGTAGCCCAGGGCCTGGGTCCAGAACCGGGTCTGGGCATCGACGTCGAGGGCGTCAAGGGCAAGGGACGCGAATCTGCTGCTCACGAAAGGCTCCTTCGGCTCGAATGAGGTCGGAACGAACCTAGCAGTGTGTCCGGCGCGGGGGAAGCACTGTCGCCGGTCCGGACGTCCCCGCGGTTACCAGCGGTTGCGGGCTTCCTCAATCCAGCCGTGCACCCCGTTCAGGTCATAACGCGTGCCGTTCGGGGACGCCGCCCAGCCGGACCAGGAGCCAAAGGCCTGCCAGGTCTTTGATGCCACGGCCAGCGCATTGGTTGCCGCCAGCCGGCGGTGGAACGGGGTGAGGGTGGCCTCGATCCAGTCCCCGCGGACGTTCCACGGCGAGTGCAGATCGGCCAGGTTGTAGCTGAACTCCAGTTCGGCGTCGTAGTGGTGCAGCACCCCGTCCACGATCAGCGCGTTTTCGGTTGCGGGCGTGCCCTCGGTCCACATCCCGCCCAGCTGCAGGCCGAGCCGGGTCCCGCCGGACGTGCCGTAGCCCGCCGCCCAGTTCCAGCGCCGGGAGTAGGGCCAGCGTCCGCGTCCGCGGTCCAGCACCGCGAACGCGCCTTCGCCCACCGGATATTGCCTGCCGTCCACAGTGATGGTCCCGCTGACCTCGCGCGCCACGTCCTTGAGCGTGTACTGGTAGCGGGTGTCCGACCACGGAACCACAACGCCCAGCACGTCGCCCGCCGCCGGAGCGTAGAGTTCGACGCCGACGCGTTCGGACTCAGCGCGCAGGTGCGTGCCGCCGTCGTCGTCATGGAAACGCAGGTGCAGCCCGCCCATGGTGCCTACCGCGGTCATGGGCGGAAGGGATCCCGGAAGGATGGCCGTGGAACCGGGCGGAATGCTGAGCGGATCGCTGGAGATTTCCTTGCCGGTGGCGCGTTCATAGACGTACAGCTGGAGGGTGGCAGCGTAGTCGAGGTGGGCAATGGTCATGCCGAGCACCAGGTCAGGGGTCAGCACTCCCCAGTACTCCCAGCGCTTGGTCCGCCAGCCGTGCCGCAGCCCCCGGGGAAGGTCCGCGACGGCGTGGAGCGGGCTGCGGGAGAAGCCCGCCGCGGCCGGATTCAGCCTGCCGTTTCCCAGGGAGATCTGGACGGGTTCCTTGATTTCTTCCATGGCGCCACAGTCTAGGCGGTGTGGCATCAAAGATGCTGTTCAATCAGCTCCGCCACGGCCGCCATGCCGGCCCGGTTGGGATGGAACGGCAGCGGATCATCCAGGCCCTGCGGTTTCACGGCCCCCGTGGTCCAGGGCTCTGCGGACCAGGCATGATGGTTGGCGCTGGCGGCAGTGACCGGCACCAGGACGCTGCCGGTGCTCCGCGCGGCGGCCGCCGTGGCCAGCTGGAGTGCGGCCAGCTTCTCCCGGCCGGCTGCGGCCTGCCTTGCGCTGAAGTGCGGGACGGGCGTCCGGGGGTCCGGCGGCAGCACAGTGAGGTACTCGACGAACATCACCCGGGCACCGGGGGAGCGACGGCGGATGAGTTCACCCACCAGAACCATGGCGGCGGGAAGCAGCGCGAGCGAGCGAGGGCCGGCGGCCGGTGCCAGCAGGGAGCGGGCGGTGCTTAGGGCCCGCAGCGGGATTGAGGCCAGCGGCAGCCCGGCAAGCATGAGGCCCGACGCGTAGCCGATGTCATTTCCTCCGACCGTGACGGTGACCAGCTGGGTATCCGCTGTCAGGGCGTCCGCCTGCGGCGGCTGGCCGTACTGCCGTTTCCAGCGCAGATCCGCCGTGACGGCACCCGAACTCGTGGCATCCACCAGGTCCAGTCCCAGGCGCTCGGCCAGCAGGTGGGCATAGTTGCCGGTGGTTCGGCGGGCGTCCGGCGGGGAACCCGGGACGGGGGCACCGAGTCCCGGTCCGGAGGCATAGGAGCTTCCGAGTGCCACGTACCGGGCGCCGCGCCAGGAGGTAGAAGAGCCCGTCATGGCCCCAGTGTGCCTTCCCCGCACGGGGTCCGGCTAGGCGGCTTGCCTGCCGGCGCCTCTGCGGGCCGTGGAAGCGCGGGCGGCGGGCCGTCCCGCGGTGCGCGCTGCCGACTTCCGGCGGGCATTCTTGCGGATCGGGGACTTGGCCCGGGCGGACGGCAGCCGGTTCACGGGCGCCTGACCGGAAGGGAGCTGGGTGAGCAGGTCCGTGCGGGGAGCGGCGGCCGCGGCCGCCCGGGCCGGCGCCGTTGCCTGCAGGACCTCGGCGGTTCCGGTGGCTCCGGCGGGGAAGAGCGCCTGCAGGAACTCCTCCCGGGCGGACGCCGCCGCGGCCAGGATTTCACGGGCTCCGGCTGATCCAGCGTCCCCGGCTGCGCGGCGGCGGACCCGCCCGCTCAGGCCGCGGTACGCCAGCCAGCCCAGCACGGCGAGGGAAGCGCCAGTTCCATAAAGCAGCAACACTGCCGCTACCAGGGAGGTTGTTCCGCCGGAGAACATGCCAATGCCGAGGAGGGCAGCGGCCACCCACAGCACGCTGATCCACCCTGCCGCATCGAGCGCGGGGGACGGGGCAGAACCGGAGATCCGGCTGGGAAGGGTGAAGACTCTCTGCGCGCGCCGGGCATGGTCTTCTGTTCCGGTACGGAACACAGCAGGCACTGACACTGCTTCTTTTCCTTTCACACAACGTTCGAATGAAAGACGGCGAAACCGGGGTTCACCGCTGCGATGCCCGCGGTTAGCACTCTCGGGTTGCAAGTGCTAATCTACTGCCGAAAGTTGAGTGAAGCCAACTCAACTTTGATGAAATGGCAGATCAGCCCGCTGCCCGCAGCGGAGTGAAGGAGTTGATTTGTGATGGCAACACGTTTTGATCCGTTCCGTGAACTCGACCGTTTTGCCCAGGCCGTGCGCAGCGAATCCCTGCGGCACATGCCCATGGACCTCTACCGGCAGGACGACCGCTACGTTCTGAGCCTCGACCTTCCCGGAGTCGATCCGGGCTCCGTTGACATTGACGTCGACGGACAGCTGCTGACCATCCGCGCCGAACGGACCCTGCGGGGCGAGGACGGCGTGCAGTGGCTTTCCCGCGAACGTGAGGGCGGTTCTTTCCTGCGCCAGCTCAGCCTGGGCCAGGGCATCGATACCGACGGCATCACCGCCCACTACGAAAACGGTGTGCTGAACGTGGTGATCCCGGTCAGCGAGAAGGCCCGCCCGCGCCGCATTGAGGTGCAGTCGGGGTCATCAGCGTCGCTGGGCGCCCGCGAAGAACACCGCGAAGCCGAGGCGGTCAGCGCCTAGCAGCGCCAGTGCCTTCCGGGGCGGCAGGCGGAGTTTCCGCCTGCCGCCCCGATCCGTCTGCAGACCCTGACGCTCCGGCACCGGGCCGCGTAGCGTGGCCCTATGACTACCCAGGCGCGCGCCGCGATCCTGCGCGGCATCAATGAACCGTTCGAAATCACCGATGTGATCCTGGAAGACCCCCGCCCGGACGAGGTCCTCGTCCGGGTGCAGGCTGCCGGTGTGTGCGGCACGGACCTTGGGGTCCAGGCCGGGCACATTCCCTTTCCGCTGCCAGGAGTCCTGGGGCACGAAGGCGCAGGCATCGTCGAAGCCGTTGGCTCCTCCGTAACCTCGGTGGTGCCCGGTGACCACGTGCTGCTCAGCTTCACCAGCTGCGGGGTATGCCGGAACTGCCGCAGCGGCCATCCCGCCTACTGCACCTACTTCCTGGAGCTCAACCTCGTTGGCGGGCAGCGGCTGGACGGAAGCGCCACCATCAGCAAGGACGGAAAAGGTGTGCACGGGCATTTCTTCGCCCAGTCCTCCTTCTCCGACCTGGTGCTGGCCGACGAACGCGGAGTCACCAGGGTTGATCCCGACGCCGACCTCTCCCTGCTGGCGCCGCTTGGCTGCGGCGTGCAGACGGGCGCGGGTGCGGTGATGAACGTGCTGCGCCCTGAACCGGGGTCCACCCTGGCGGTCTTCGGCGCGGGTCCGGTGGGCCTCTCCGCGGTGATGGCGGCCGCGCTGGGAGGCTCAACCCGCATTGTGGTGATGGACCTGGTGGACTCCCGCCTGGAGCTTGCCCGCGAGCTGGGCGCCACCGACGTCATCAATTCCGGCAGTACGGACGCCCTGCAGGCGCTGCTTGAACTGACCGACGGCGCCGGGGTGACGCATGCACTGGAGACGACCGGAAGCACACGGGTAGCTGCCACGGCAGCCGATGCGCTGGCGCCGCTCGGCAAGCTGGGGCTGATTGGTGCACCGGCCCCGGGATCCTCGGTGGAGCTGGACGTGAACTTCATGCTCAACGGCAGGCAGGTCATTGGCATTACTGAGGGGGACTCGACGCCGCAGCTGTTCCTGCCGGCCCTGGTGGACCTGGTGCAGCAGGGCAGGTTCCCGCTGGAGAAGATGGTCACCCGCTACGGGTTCGAGGACATCAACACTGCCGCGGCCGACGCGAAGTCCGGGCGGGTCCTGAAACCCGTGCTGCACTTCGGGGACCTGCACTAGGCTGGGGTCACACCCGGTCCCGAAGACAAGGCGGTTCCTCCATGTTGGTCAGCGTAGGTCAGTTCAGTCCCGGCGGCGGCGTCGAAGGCAACCTGGCGGTGATGCGCTCGCTGGCAGAGAAGGCCAAGGCAGAGGGAGCCGAGCTGATCGTGTTCCCGGAAGAATCGATGTTCAGCATCGGCAAGGTCGAGGGCCCGCTGGCAGCGGCCGTGGACGCCGGGTGGAGCACCTTCGTGCAGCGGCTGTCCCTGGCTGCCGCGGAACTGGGCATCGCCGTCGTTGCCGGCGGGTACGAGTCCTCCGGTGAAGACCGGCCCTACAACACACTGGTGGCCATCGAAGCCGACGGCCGCATCGCAGCCACGTACCGCAAGCTGCACCTTTACGATGCTTTCAGCTATTCCGAGTCCACCCGGATCAAGCCCGGGGACCGTGGCATCCAGGTGGTGGAGCTGGGCGGCCTGCGGGTGGGCCTGATGACCTGTTATGACCTGCGCTTCCCGGAGCTGGCACGCGCCCTCGCGGTGCAGGGGGCGGACCTGATCGCCGTTCCTGCGGCGTGGTTCAGGGGCGAACACAAAATCGACCACTGGGAGACGCTGCTCAAGGCACGCGCCATTGAGAACACCGTGTGGGTGGCGGCGGCTGGAACCTCCAGCGGCCACACGATCGGCCACTCCGCGATCCTGGACCCGATGGGGGTTCCTCAGGCCTTCCTCGGCGAGGAAACCGAAGCCGTGGCTACCGCCGATGTGGCCCGGAACCGGATCGAGGAGGTCCGGGAGTACCTGCCCGTGCTGGCCAACCGCAGGTTCGCCGCTGCCGAAGAGATTCTCGAAGGCCCCTAGTTCCCGCGGACGGCATCCGGTTCGGGCAGCTCGATCGGCCTGCGGCCTTCGTCCTTCACCAGGAACTGGTAGGCGGCCAGCATCAGCAGCAGCCACACGACGCCGGCCGCGAGTGCCGTGCGTCCGGGACCGGTGAACGCCAGGATAACGGTCACCAGCGCCATGAAAGCCAGGACAATGTAGTTCAGGACCGGCCAGCCGGGGAACGCGAAACCAGCCGACGGCGTGCCGTCCCGCCGCATCTGCCGGCGCATCCGGTGGTGGCTGAGCAGGATCGATGACCACGTGAAGATCGTGGCGAAGGTGGCAGTGGATGCGACCACCAGGAAGAGCTGCTCCGGAATCCACAGGTAGAGGCCGAGTCCTGCGATAAGGCTGGCCATGATGATGGCGACCGGCCACACCGGCACCCCGTAGCGCGAAACGCTGGTGAAGCCCTTCGGCGCATGGCCCTGTTCGGCGAGGCCGTACATGGTCCGCGAGGCGGCATAGAAAATCGAGTTCATCGCGGACAGGGCCGCCGTGAGCACCACCGCATTGATCAGGTGCTCAGCGAAGGGGATGCCGATCCCGGCGAAGACCTGCACAAACGGGCTGCCTTCGGACCCAATCCGGTCCCACGGCAGCAGGCACAGCATCACGCCGAGGGACAGGACGTAGAAGAGCAGGATGCGTACCGGCACGGTGTTCACGGCTTTGGGAATGGCGCGCTGCGGATCCCCGGTCTCTCCCGCAGTGACCCCCAGGGTCTCGATGCCGCCGAAGGAGAACACCACAATTCCCAGGCTCATGACGATGCCCCAGACCCCGAATGGTGCGAACCCGCCGTGGTCAACCAGGTGGTTGACGCCCGGCTCATAGCCGCCGGTGCTGACACCGAAGACGATCAGGTACAGGCCGCCGGCGATCATCGCGATGATGGTGGAGACCTTGATCAGGGTGAACCAGAACTCCATCTCGCCAAAAACGCTGACCCGCATCAGGTTCAGTCCGCCGATCAGCAGCATGGCGGCAATCATCCAGACCCATCCCGGTGTGTCCGGGAACCACAGGCCCATGTACATGCTCACCGCCGTCATGTCTGCGATGGCCACGATGATCATTTCAAAAGCGAAGGTCCAGCCGGTGAGGAACCCGATGCGCGGGCCGAGGTACCGGCCGGCGTACTGGGAGAACGAACCCGCCACCGGGTGCCGGACTGCCATCTCTCCCAGTGCCCGCATGACCAGGAACACGGCGCAGCCGGCGATGATATAGGCGATCAGGACCGCAGGCCCGGCGGCCTGGATGGTTTCGGAGGACCCGTAGAACAATCCGGTGCCGATCGCGGACCCCAAGGCGATGAACCGGATGTGCCGCAGCGAAAGGCCGCGCTTGAGATCTGTGTGGTGAGGCGTGGTGCTGGGCATTATCTTCCTGGGCCGGGCCCGGGGGACCCGGTATTGCTGGTTTGGAGCGGGGCAGGATATTGGGTTTTCGTCCGCCGCGCCGGATCCGCCGCGGAAGGGCGGACCGCCGTCAAGTCTTCCACATTCTCCTCCGAACGCTCCCGGCGCCGGGGACCGCCGAAAAACATTTCCGGCATCCGCATAACCTTTCCGGCTGCGCGGGCGATTACGTATGTGTAATGGCCGTGCCGGGGCTCATCCCCCCAACGAGCAACGGCGCGGCCATCTCCTGAGCAGGATCAGCCTGGGCGGGGTACGATTTGGTTCGCCCCAACGTCCCAGACCGAAGGACCCCGCCTTGGCTGACCCGCTGACAGAGCAGATGGTCTCTGCGGCGCGTGAAAACAGCCCGGCGGCGCTGCGGGCGGTTTACGAGTCGCTGGCACCGGCAGTCCTCGGTTACCTGGGTTCCAAGGGATGCGAAGATCCGGAAGCGCTGACGCAGGACGTTTTCCTGACGGTTTTTTCAAAGATTTCCACGGTCAGCGGAGGCGCCTCAGGGCTGCGAACCTTTGCATTCTCGGTAGCCCACGCGCGGATGGTGGATGACCACCGCCGTCGTGAGCGCCAGCCTGCCCCTGCTCCGTATGACCCGCAGCTTGACGCCAGGTCCACCGACTCAGCCGAAGACACGGTTCTTGGTTCCGAACTGATGGCCGCCCAGATGCTGGACGGCCTTACCGGCGCCCAGCGCGAAGTCCTGCTGCTGCGGGTGGTTGCAGACCTGTCGCTGGAGGATTCCGCGGCAATCATGGGGAAGACGGTCAACACCGTCAAACAGCTACAGAGACGGGCGCTCCTGGCGCTCAGGGCACAGATTGCAGGGAAGGAGGCAGCGGAAGATGAACAGCACGTCCAGCAACCCCAGTGACGCAGAAGCGATCCGGCGCCTCCTGGCCGAGTCCGGCATAGAGGAAACCCCGGAGCTCAGCGACGCGCTCACGCACCTGCGGGCTGAAGCGCGGAGGCCGGCCCCTGTGCCGTACCCTGAGCTCGCAGCCTTCTTCACCCCGGGTGTGACCCCCCTGCGGAAGTCGCGACGGCGCGGCTACCTGCTTGGCGGGGCGATCATCGCGGCCATGGCGGCCGGAACCACGGGAGTTGCAGCCAGCAACGGCGGGCTGTGGGTGACGGCCGAAGATGCTCATGACGCCCCGGCGCCGGCACAGTTCGAGCAGGTTCCCGCACCCGCGCCCGTTCCGGTACCCGAACCGGCGGAGACGGATCCCGCGGCGCTGCCGCCGGTGCTTCCTCCGGAACCGGCCGAGCAGGTTCCGGAACCGGCTGCGCCCGCGGACACCCCGGCGCCTGCTGAACCGGACCCCGCGGACTCCGAACAGCGCGCGGGCAAAACTCCGGAATCCGGCTGGGGCAGTCCCGGCGGCCGTTCGGACCGGCCCGGCAACGGCCGTGAACCAGGCCGCGAAGACAAGCCCCGGGGCTGGGAGAAGAAGGACCAGGACGGTCCCGGCCAGCACGGCGGGAAGAACGACGAGGGCTCCGGTCCGGGCCGCAGTGACGACGGTAAGGACCGCGGCGGCCCCCAGCACGGGAATGGCCGCGGCTCCGACTAACGCCTCCCCAACACAAACGAGAGGCCAGTTGCGGCTCTTTTCAGGCGTGAAAAGAGCCGCAACTGGCCTCTCGGCGGTTGGGGTGTGCCGGGCTAGGCGGTGAGCTGCCGCTTGGAGGAAATTACGCCGGTGTTGAACCCGGCGAGGTTCAGGCCGCCGTGGAAGCGCGCGTGCTCGATCTTCACGCAGCGGTCCATCACCACGTTCATGCCCGCTGCTTCAGCGTCCCGGGCCACCTCCTCATGCCAGGAACCCAGCTGCAGCCAGAGCGTCTTGGCGCCCACGGCCTTGGCTTCCTCAAGCACAGTCGGCAGGTCATCGTGCCGGCGGAAGACGTCCACGATGTCCGGGGTCTCCGGCAGGTCAGCCAGCGAGGCGTACACCGGGTGGCCGAGGATTTCCTTGGCCACCGGGTTCACGAAGTACAACTTGTACGGCGAGGAGGAGAGCAGGTACGTGGCCACGAAGTAGGACGCACGGGACGGCTTGTCCGAGGCACCCACAATGGCGATCGACTTGGCCGAACGCAGCAGGGACAGGCGTTCCGGAGCGCTGGGTCCCGCCCAGGTGCGGTTCTCAGACATTGGCTGACTCCTCGGTTGCGAGCGGAAGGCTGCAGGACGCAGCGGGTTCGACGGCGGCTGCCGCACCTGCGCCGGCGGCGGTCAGCGCCTGGTCCAGGTCCCAGAGAATGTCCTCCAGGTCCTCCAGGCCCACCGAAATCCGAACCAGGTCCTCCGGTACACCGCCCGCCGCAAGCTGCTCGGGGGAGAGCTGCTGGTGGGTGGTCGACGCCGGGTGGATCACCAGGGTGCGGGAGTCACCGATGTTGGCCAGGTGGGAGGCGAGCTGCAGGGCCTCGATGAACGCCTGTCCGGCGGCCCGACCGCCCTTCACACCGAAGCTAAAGACAGAACCCGGACCCTTGGGCAGGTACTTCTTCGCCCGGTCATGGTGCGGATGGGATTCGAGGCCGGCGTAGGACACCCAGGCCACCCGCTCGTCCGCCTGCAGCCATTCGGCCACGGCCTGGGCGTTGCGCAGGTGCTCATCTACGCGCTGGGCCAGGGTTTCAACACCCTGCAGCAGCTGGAACGCGGACTGGGCGGAGAGCGTTGGGCCGATGTCCCGCAGCTGCTCGGAGCGCAGCTTGGTCAGGAAGCCGTACTCGCCGAAGTTCCCCCACCAGGAGATGTTGCCGTAGGACGGCACCGGCTCGGTCATGGCCGGGAACTTGCCGTTGCCCCAGTTGAAGGTGCCGGCCTCCACGACGACGCCGCCCAGGGTGGTGCCGTGCCCGCCGATGAACTTGGTGGCGGAGTGGATCACAATGTCCGCGCCGTGCTTGAACGGCTGCACCAGGTAGGGAGTGCTCAAGGTGGCGTCGAGGATCAGCGGCACACCGGCGTCGTGCGCCACCTTGGCCAGGCCCTCAATGTCGGTGACCTCGCCGCTGGGGTTGGCCACCACTTCCGCGTACACGGCCTTGGTGTTTTCCTGGATGGCCGCTGCATAGTCCGCCGGGTCGGTGCCGGGAACGAAAGTGGTTTCGATGCCGAAGCGGCGCAGCGTCACGTCCAGCTGCGTGACCGTTCCGCCGTAAAGCTGGGAAGCGGCGACGATGTGGTCCCCGGCGGAGCAGATCGCCGCGAAGGTGACGAATTCCGCTGACATGCCCGACGCCGTCGCCACCGCACCAATTCCACCCTCAAGGGAGGCGATGCGCTCCTCGAAGGCGGCGACCGTGGGGTTGCCGATCCGGGAGTAGATGTTGCCGTACTTCTGCAGCGAGAAGAGGTTGGCGGCGTCGGCGGTGTCCTTGAAGACGAACGACGTCGACTGGTAGATGGGAACGGCACGGGCACCGTGGATGGCGTCGGGTGTTCCACCGGCGTGCAGGGCGCGGGTACGGAATCCGAACTGGCGGTCACTCATGGACTGAGTGCTCCTTCCTTGGGGGAACCGCGGGTAAGCGGTTCGCCAATGGTTGCTTTATTGGGTGCTGGATACCAACAATGTTGAGGACAGTTGCGGCGAGGCAATCCTGGGAGCGGGCATGGACGAGTACGTCATTGTGGTTGAAACCGGATACAAGCTGGCCTCCGCGAACCACAAGATCACCCCCACCGAACCGATGGAGCGCCTGGCCGCTGAGCGGATGTTCACCGAGATGATGGACGGCCGGCACCCCGAACTGCTGCCGGAAAAGCACAACACGTCGTTCCTGGAGGTCTCGCCCGTGGAGTTCCTGCGCCTGCACCGCGCCATGGGCGGAGCGGTGGAGCTGGACCGGGTGACCCTGGCCCGGGTTCACGGAGCAGCGCACTAGGCTGCGCTCCCGCTCCGCCGTGCTTCGCACACGGCGTGGATCGCGGGAATGCAGGGTTCGTTCTGCAGGCTGGTGGTGTCCCCGAGCGTGGTGCCCTCGAACAGCTGGGTGAGCAGGCGCCGCATGATCTTGCCGGAGCGGGTCTTGGGAACATCGGGAACCACGACGACGGCGGCGGGCTTGGCAATCGGCCCGATCTCCTTCGCGAGGTGGGCCCGGAGCTGCGCGGTAACGGTTTCTGCTTCCTGCGGCGCGGCCTCGGTGAGGACCACGAACGCGGCGATGGCGTGCCCGGTCTTCGGATCGGCAACCGGGCAGACCCCGGCCTCGACCACCCAGGGGTGGGAGACCAGCGCGGATTCGATTTCGATTGTGGAGAGCCGGTGCCCGGATACGTTCAGCACGTCGTCCACCCGCCCCAGGATCCAGGTGTCGCCGTCGTCGTCGTAGCGGGCGCCGTCCCCGGCCAGGAACCAGCCCTGCTGGGCGTACTGCCGCCAGTAGGAGGAAAGGTAGCGCTGCGGATCGCCCCAGCAGGTGCGGGCCATGGACGGGCCGATCCGGTCCACCACGATGAAACCCTGTACGTTCGGGGGCACCTCGTTGCCGTGCTCGTCAACGATCCGGGTGGACACGCCGGGCAGGGCGCGGGAGGCGCAGCCGGGCTTGAAACTGGTGTCCGTCTGCCGCGGGGACAGGACGGTGGCACCGGTTTCGGACTGCCACCAGGTGTCGATCACTGGAACCTCGCCGCGGCCGATGTTCTCCCGCATCCAGCGCCAGGCTTCCGGGTTAACTGCTTCACCTACGGTGCCCAGCAGCCGGATGGAGGACAGGTCCCAGGTGTCCGGGACGCCGTCGGGGAACCAGCCCATGAGGGAGCGGACCAGGGTGGGGGCGGTGTAGTAGCTGGTGACCTGGTAGCGTTCGATGATTTCGAAGTGCCGGCCGGGATGCGGGGTGTTCGGCGTGCCCTCGAAGATCACCTGGGTGACGCCGTTGGAGAGCGGCCCGTAGATCTCATAGGTGTGGGCGGTGACCCAGGCCAGGTCCGCCGTGCACCAGTGGACGTCCGCGTCCCGGGCGGATTCGTCCGGATTGGCGAACAGGAACTCGTAGCTCCAGGACGCCTGCGTGAGGTAGCCGCCCATGGTGTGCACCAGGCCCTTGGGCTTTCCCGTGGTGCCGGAGGTGTACATGATGAACAGCGGCGTCTCGGCGTCGAATGCCTCCGGTTCGTGCACATCGGAGGCGGTGTCCACGGTCTCGTGCCACCAGAGATCCCGGCCCTCGGTCCAAGCGATCTCGGAGCCCGTGCGCCGGATGACCAGCACATGTTCAATCGCGTTGTCCCCGGAGACGGCCTCGTCCGCGTTGTCCTTGACCGGGACGGCGGCACCGCGCCGGAACTGGCCGTCCGTGGTGACCAGCAGCTTGGCGCGGGTGTCTTCCACCCGGAACTTCAGCGCTTCGGCGGAGAAACCGCCGAAGACCAGTGAGTGGATGGCGCCGATCCGGGCGCAGGCCAGGGTGATGATGATGGTTTCGGCGATGACGGGCAGGTAGATGACCACCCGGTCGCCCTTCTCGATGCCCAGTGCCAGCAGCGCGTTGGCGGCCTTGGAGACTTCCTTCTTCAGCTGCGCGTAGGTGATGCTGCGCCGGTCTCCCGGTTCGCCTTCACTGTGCAGCGCTACCTTGTCCCCGCGGCCGGCGGCCACATGGCGGTCCACGCAGTTCACCGCGACGTTGAGCTTGCCGCCGGCGAACCATTCGATTTCCGGCACGCTGTACTCTGCGTCGGCCTCCGGAACCTCCGGGCCGGACAACCGCTGCGGCGGCCTGAAGGTGTGGGCGGTGTGCCAGGGCTGTTCCCACTGCAGGCGCCGGGCGGCGTCCTCCCAGAACGCAATGCGCTCCGCCTCGCCAGCGAATTCCGGTTCGGCTGCTGTCTGGATTGCTGTGCCTACGCCCACTTCTTCACTGCCCACTTCTCTGCGACGCCCAGCAGGGCATCCGTCGTTTTGCCGATGACTGCCAGCAGTACGATCGCCAGGAACATCCGGTCGGTGCGGCCGTTGTTCTGCGAATCGGTGAGCAGGAAGCCCAGCCCCATGGAGGAAGCGATCAGTTCAGCGGCCACCAGGAACAGCCAGGACTGGGCCAGTGCCAGCCGCAGGCCGGAGAAGACGGCCGGAACGACGGCGGGCAGCTGCACCGTGGTGAGCAGCTTCAGTCCGTTCAGGCCAAAGGCGCGGGCGGCTTCGACCAGGTTCTTGTCCACGTGCCGGAGGGCCAGGGACACGGTGGTGAAGACCGGGAAGAACGCGCCGATGGTGATCAGCGTGACCTTGGAGTCCTCGCCGATACCCATCCAGAGAATCAGCAGCGGCACCAGTGCCAGGGACGGAACGGCGCGGACGGCGCCGAACAGCGGGCCGAGCAGGACGTCGGCGAGCCGGGACAGGCCCAGCAGGGCGCCCAGGACCAGGCCCAGGGCGGCGCCGAGCGCGAAGCCGGTGAGGACGCGCTGGGTGGAGATGGCGATGTGGGTGCCCAGTTCGCCGCGCTCAATCAGGTCCGCTGCGGAAGTCAGGACCGCGCCCGGGGAGGGCAGCTGCACGGCGCTGAAAACGCCGAGGGCGGAGACCAGCTGCCAGAGGCCCAGCAGCAGGACCGGTACCACCAGGCCCAGGGCCACGCGGGCCCAGGTCTTGGAGAGGATGCCGGTGGACCCGGTTTTCCGCGGTCCCGCCGGGGGAACAGCCGCGGAGGAACCCTGCGTGCCTACAGCTACTGCGGGAGCAGCGGAAAGGGGTGGGTGCTGGCTCATGCCGCGTCCTTGATGGTTGCGGCGTCCGCCTTCTTGGCGAAGCTGTCATCGAGCAGGGAGGCAACGGCGTCGTCGATTGCCTTCTGGTTGGCGACGTCGCCGGTTTCGACGAACACGGGGCCGACCTTTTCCAGGACCTTGCGCTGCGCATCGCCCGGGGCGGCGTCGACGTCGAGGTTGCTGCGTTCCAGGATCACAGTGCGGGCCACCTCGAGGTCCAGACCGGCGACGTCGGCGAGGATCTGCGCAGTTTCCTCCGGGTTCTCGGCCGCCCAGGCGCGGGCCTTTTCATAGGCGTCCACTACCGTCTGGGCCAGTTCCGGCTTTTCCTCGAGGAATGACTCGGTGGCGTTGAGGAAGCCGTAGGTGTTGAAGTCCAGGTTGCGGTAGAGGAACTTCGCGCCGGCGTGCTCGGCACCGGCCATGATCGGGTCGAGTCCGGACCAGGCATCCACGGAACCGTTCTCGAGGGCGGTCCGGCCATCAGCGTGCTGGAGGTTCTCCACCGTGACGTCGGAGGTGCTCAGCCCGGCCTCTTCGAGTGCCTGGACCAGGAAGAAGTACGGGTCCGTGCCCTTGGTCGCGGCGACGGACTTCCCGGCCAGGTCCTCGACGGAGGTGATGTCCGAGTCGGGGGAGACCAGGAGACCGGCCCATTCCGGCTGGGAGTAGATGCTGATGGTCTTGATCGGCGAACCGTTGGAACGGGCCAGCAGGGCTGCCGAACCGGCGGTGGAGCCGACGTCGATCGCCCCGGCCCGCAACGCCTCGTTGGCCTTGTTGGAACCGGCGGACTGGACCCAGTTGACCTCCACGCCCTGCTCTTCGAGGGTGGCTTCGAGCCAGCCCTGGTCCTTGATGACCAGGCTGAGCGGGTTGTAGGTGGCGAAGTCGATGTTCAGGGTGCCGCCGTCGGCTGCCTCATTGGCGGCGGCACCGGAGGAATCTTCGCCGGCAACGCAGCCGGTCAGGGCAAGCGAAACCGCGGCGGCGGTGGCTGCCAGTGCGGTGAGGGGGCGGCGGGAGACGCGGGGCGGGCGGCGGGAGAAGAGGGAACGGCTGTTCATGGGGATTCCTTCGAGACGGGTGGAGCAGAAAAAATCAGGGAGAGGTACAGCTGGTGCGGGCACAAAGCGTCCGCTGACCGGCCCCCGTTTTAGAGCGGGGGCGGGGGAGGCGTGGGCGCTCTAGTGGCGGTCGACGCCGAGGCTCGCCAGGAGCTCGCCGCGCATTCGGGCGAGCTCGGCTGAGGCACGGTCCCGGGGGCGGGCACCGGGCACGGTGATGGTCTGGGTGATGGTGGCCCCGGGTTTGCCGGGTTCGCGGCCGAGCACGATGATCCGGTCGGCGAGCTGGAGGGCTTCATCGACATCGTGCGTGACCAGCAGGACGGTGGCCGGGGCGGCGCGGTGCACGTCCAGCAGCAGGTCCTGCATCTTCAGCCGGGTCAGGGCGTCCAGGGCGCCGAACGGTTCATCCAGCAGCAGGACGCCGGGCTTGCGGGCCAGGGCACGGGCCAGCGAGGCGCGCTGGGCCATGCCGCCGGACACGGCGCGCGGCTGGTGCTTGGCGAAACTGTCCAGTTCCACGAGCTTGAGCAGCTCGGAGACCTTGGCCTTGCCTTCGGAAGCGCTGGTGCCCTTCGGCAGGCCGATCGCAACGTTGGCCTGCAGGGTCTGCCACGGCAGCAGCCGGGGTTCCTGGAAGGCGACGGCGCAGCGGTCGTCGATGCCGCGCACAGCGGTTCCGTCGATTCGAACCTGGCCGGTGGACGCGGCGTCGAGCCCTGCGGTGGCGCGCAGCAGCGTGGACTTGCCGCAGCCGCTGGAGCCCAGGATCGCCAGGACTTCGCCCGGACGGACTTCGAAGTTGATATCGCGGAGCACCACGTGGGCGTCTGCGCCGGAGCCGAAGCTGCGGCCAACGCCGTCGAACGTCACGGACAGGGCGGTGTCGGGTGCGGCGGTCGCGGCCGCGGACACAGCATGGGACCCAGAGGACAGTACAGCAGTCATTGAACACTCCATCGGTCCTGGCAGTAGCACCCTACGGAAAACGTCCTGGGCCGTTACCGGCCTCCTGCGACGTCCACCTCGCTATCGCAGTGCCTCAAGGAGGAAGCACTCCGACCAGGGTTGCTGCGGCTTCACTGATCCAGGTCTCTCAGCCGCTCGGGATGGTCAAGACCCAACTAAACGCCCTGAAGTCCGTTCCCGGCAAGTCCCGGCGTAACATTTCGAATCCCGCCCCATTTCCGCCGGTGTCCCCATCGAGAGGCCAGTTACGGCTCTTTTGAACGCCCAAACGAGCCGTAACTGGCCTCTCGACGGTTTTGGAAGGGAAGCACGACGGCGGCCGTTACGCTCCGTGACACCCGGGGCTTGCGTGCCACCCGGGGGCCGGGCACATACTGGAGCCGCAGGATCATGAGTCCCAACGCGAAGCTCTGGCTGGTTGGGCGGCAACCCTCTCCCGTAGCGGGGTGCCCCAGATGACGATCCGGTCGCCGGCACCAACGCCTGCGGCAAGTACGGCGCTCCCTCCGCGGTGCGTCCTCCCGCAAAGGACCCTCATGGCCAGCACGCCCGCCCGCCACATCCGCTTCAACGCCTTCGACATGAACTGCGTGGGCCACCAGTCGCCCGGACTCTGGCGGCACCCCGAAGACCGCTCCGCGGACTACACCAAGCTCAGCTACTGGACCCACCTGGCCCAGACGTGCGAACGCGGCCTGTTCGACGGCATCTTCATCGCCGATGTGCTGGGCACCTACGACGTTTACGGGTCATCCAACGAGGCGACCCTGCGGCAGGGCACCCAGGTGCCGGTGAACGACCCGCTGCTGCTGGTCTCCGCCATGGCCCTGGTCACTGAACACCTCGGCTTCGGCGTTACGGCCGGCACCGCCTACGAGCACCCGTACCCGTTCGCCCGCCGGCTCTCCACCCTGGACCACCTCACCGAGGGCCGGGTCGGCTGGAACGTGGTGACCGGGTACCTGCCCTCCGCGGCCCGGAACATGGGCCAGGAAGACCAGCTGGAACACGACGAGCGCTACAACCACGCCGATGAATACCTCGAAGTGGTCTACAAGCTGCTCGAAGGCTCCTGGGAAGACGGCGCCGTGGTCAAGGACCGGGAAACCGGCGTGTTCACCGACCCGGCGAAGGTCCACGACATCAACCACGAGGGCAAGTACTTCAAGGTCCCCGGCATCCACATCTCCGAGCCTTCCCCGCAGCGAACCCCGGTGATCTACCAGGCCGGTGCGTCCCCGCGCGGCATCGCATTCGCTGCCGAAAATGCCGAAGCCGTATTCGTCGGCGCACCCACGGTGGAGAAGCTGAAGGCAACCGTCACCAAGATCCGCGACGCCGCTGAGGCGGCCGGCCGGGACCGGCACTCCATCCGGATCTACACGCTGCTGACCATCATCACCGCCGCCACGCCAGAGGAAGCCGAAGCCAAGCACCAGGACTACCAGCGCTACATCAGCGACGAAGGTGCCCTGGCCCTGCTCTCCGGCTGGATGGGCGTGGACCTCTCCACCTACAACCTGGACGAACCGCTGGGCTCGGTAAAGTCCAACGCCATCCAGTCCGCCGCCGCGAACTTCCAGAAAGTGAACGACGACGGCGAACCCTGGACGGTGCGCGACATCGCCGAGAGCGCCGGTATCGGCGGGCTCGGGCCGCGTCTCGTGGGATCGGGCGCGGAGGTTGCCGACGAGCTGATCCGCTGGGTGGAAGAGACCGACGTCGACGGCTTCAACCTGGCCTATGCCGTCACCCCCGGCACCTTCGAGGACGTGGTGGAGTTCGTGGTCCCGGAGCTGCAGAAGCGCGGCGCCTACCCGACCGAGTACGCGCCGGGCACGCTGCGGAACAAGCTTTTCGGTGCGGGCGACAAGCTGCCGGAAGAGCACCGCGGTGCCAGGTACCGGCTGGCCCCCTCAGTAAGGGGATAGGCGCCTCTGGGCTATCCTCGTCCCATGACTGCCGAAGGAACGCCCAGGACCGTTCAGCTCACCGTCAGTTCCAAGCGTGCCCGGGCACAGGGTGAACTGGTGGTCCAGGCCCCGGTGGCTGCCCTGCCGCCGGCCGTTGAGCGTGCCGTGGCCAGGCTGCCGCGGATGACCCTCACGGGAATCTGGCAGGAACGGGCTGAAATCGTGGCCGGCGGAAACTGGAAGACCTTCGGCGCCGTCATCGTCCTGTCCTTCGAGCCCGCCGCCGCCGGCACCACGCGCGTCCTGGCGTCCGGTACTCCCCACGTCCCTACGACGCTGATTGACTACGGCCAGGGCAAGGCCGATCTCACCGAGGTGCTGCAGGCCGTCGCTGCCGAGCTCTGAGCCGGCGGCTTATTGACCGCCGGAGACGGCGCTTCTACCTTGGAGGGACGGCCAGACCCGCCCTCCCGCCAAGGAGAATCCCATGGATCCAGCAGCCAGTGCCTCAGGACGTGTGCTTTCCGCCGACGGAACGCCGATTGCATGGCAGCGACGCGGTGAGGGCCCGCCCCTGGTGGTGGTGGATCCAGTCATGATGGACCGGACCACCTCGGGAATGGCCGGCGTCGCTGAGCTGCTGGCAGCCGGGCATACGGTCTACACCTACGACCGCCGGGGCAAGGGCGAGAGCGGGGACGGGGAGGAATACACGCCGGAATCGGAAGTAGACGACCTGCTCGCGGTGGTTGAAACCGCCGGCGGCACGGCGGACCTGCTGGGCACCTCTTCCGGTGCGGTGCTGGCGCTGCGTGCCGCTTCGGAGTCGGCCGTCATCTCCAGCGTCATCGCCGTGGAACCGCCGCTCACCCAGGGAGACCCCGGAGACCCGGACATCCGCCCTGAGCTGGACGAACTGGTGGCTGCCGGTGACCGGGCCGGAGCCATCCGGCTTTTCCAGGAGTCCATTGGCGTGCCGGAGGAGCTGATCAGTGCCTCCGAACCGAGCCCCTTCGAACCGGTGGCGCACACCATCTCCTATGACCTGACCCTGCTGCTCGAAACCGATGTGCAGAGCCTGACCGGGATCCGCGTGCCGGTGCTGGTCCTGGCCAGTTCCGGCAGCGACGACCGGCTGCGCGAATGGGCGCGGGAGACGGCCGAGCTGCTGCCCGAAGGATCTTTCCAGCTGCTTGAAGGTACCTGGCACGGGCTGGATGATGAGTCGCTTGCCGCCGCCGTGGACGCTTTCCTGGAATAGGCCCGCCGTCGACCGCGTTTGTCCCTGGGCGTAGGGTGGGAGCCCTGCAGGATTTTCCAAGGAGGCACCGCATGGCGCACCGCAACGACCCTGAGGTCATTACCCGGCTGCTCACGGCCAAGGGCCGCTGGGCGGTAGTGGGACTTTCAAACAATCCGGCCCGCCCCGCGGTTGGTGTTTCCCGTTTCATCCAGGACTCCCTGGGCATGGACATCATTCCCGTGAACCTCTCCGGGCAGGCCGTCCACGGCAAGCAGGGCTACCGCAAACTGGCGGAGATCCCGGGCCAGGTGGACGTGGTGGACTGCTTCGTAAATTCTGCGAAGGTCGGGGACATCGTGGACCAGGCCATTGCCATCGGAGCCAAGGCCGTCTGGCTGCAGCTCGGCGTCGTCGACGAAGACGCCGCCAGGCGCGCTGAGAACGCGGGACTCGACGTCGTCATGAACACGTGCCCGGTCATAGAGGCCGGGCGGTTCGGGCTGTAAAGGGGCCAGGGAGGCCGGAATGAGTACTGTCCTGGTGGTGGGCGCAACCGGCGGAATCGGCCGGCTGGTAGTCCGGGAAGCCGCGTCGCAGGGATTCAGCGTCCGGGCACTGGCCCGGAATCCGCGCAAGGCCGCAGAGGTGCTGCCGCCTGGGGTGGACGTCGTGGAAGGCGACCTGACCCGGCCCGAGACCCTTGGCCCTGCGGTGGACGGCGTGGATGCCGTCATTTTCACGCACGGCGCCAACGGCGGCGAAGAAGCGCAGACGGTGGACTACGACGGCGTGCGGAACGTTCTCCAGGCACTGCGGGGCCGCCGGGTCCGGGTAGTGCTGATGACCGCCATCGGGCTTACCA
The DNA here is from genome assembly GCF_035792275.1 of Arthrobacter koreensis. Classification (GTDB taxonomy): domain Bacteria; phylum Actinomycetota; class Actinomycetes; order Actinomycetales; family Micrococcaceae; genus Arthrobacter_B; species Arthrobacter_B koreensis_A. The sequence goes on from NZ_JAMWKK010000001.1 coordinate 376,131, forward strand.
ACAGGACGGCTTTCGGCACGCTGGTGGACTGGAAGCGCCGTTCCGAGCGACTCCTGCGGGCCAGCGGGCTGCCGTACACGATCGTCCGGCCGGGATGGTTCGACTACAACGAACCGGGGCAGGACCGGGAAATCGCTTTGCAGGGGGACCGGCGCCGCACGGGCACCCCGGCCGACGGCGGCATCGCCCGCACACAGATCGCGGAGGTGCTGGTGAAGGCGCTGACCTCCGGCGAAGCCCTGGGCAAGACCCTTGAACTGATCGCCGGGGACGGCGAGCCGGTCAGCGACTTCGATGCGTTCTTCGCTCCGCTCGAAGCCGATCCGTCCGGCACCCTGGACGGCGTCCAGGACGATCCGAACATGCCGCTGGACGAAGAGCCGGGCAGCGTCCAGGCCGACCTTGCTGCGATGGGTGCCCGCTGAGGCAGGAGCTATCCCCTCTGGTCCACCGGCAGGGACCGGTGCGTTTTCCAGGCTGCGAGCATCTGGTCCCTGGTTCCGCCGGGGTTGGCGGCATGCCAGGCCCGGGAGAAGCGGTTGAGCTCAAACTGCGGGCCGATCGGCCGGGCGGCAGTGTCCCGGGTGGCGTGCCAGTGATCCAGCGCAGCCGCCAGCGTGGCCGTTCCGTCATTGGCGGCGAAGAACTCACGCATAGGGGCGTCAAACCGGAAGCCCGGCCCCAGGGCGTTGACGAAGAACTCCCGCAGCACCTGGCTGCATGGATGTCCGGCAGGGACCACAGTGTGGATGGTCAGGGGCGGAACCAGCTTCTGGCGGGAACTGCGGGGCGGAGCAGCCGGCGCGGGCAGCGGGGCGCCGGCGAGGAAGGCCGCTATCCGTTCAGCCAGCTGGTCCTTTGAGCCGGCCGTGGCCAGGTGCTGGGCACGTGCGAACGCCTGCAGCTCATCCTTCAGCCAGTACCAGCGGCGGAACTCGCCCGCTCCAAGCGAAGGAGAAAGGGCCGGGCGTTCCGTAGCTGTCACGTAGCCATCCTTGCCGATCAGCGGGGGAATCGGCGCTCCCGCGCCGCAGCCCGTGCAGGTATTTGCGCGCTGCCGGTGTGAGATGGCAGACAGCGGCCGGCATCCCGTAACAAAACGGTTTGTGACACCGGAACGCGTTATGCACCGACGCATTGAGCCGCACGGGGAAATCTTCTGGCCCTGCCGCGGCACGGGCGGTTTAGATAGTCCCGTAACCATCCAGAGCGGCTGAGAGACCTGGCTCCGTGACGCCGCAGCAACCCCCTTCCGCGGGCTAACCGCCGAAGAAGGGTGCTACCGCCAGGACCGATGGAGAAGCACCTGCTTTCTGCCCTCCGCTGCCCCGTGCCCTGCTGCCCGGCGGCGTGCGGTGCGCGGAAGGCGTGCACCTCTTCCCGGGCTTAGACCGCAGGAGGACAGCATGATCCGAATTGAGAACGTCTCCACAGTCTTCGGAGGCGGTGAATCCGCCTTCACGGCAGTGGACAACGTCAGCCTTTCCATCCCCAAGGGCACCATCCAGGGGATCATCGGGTTTTCCGGGGCAGGGAAGTCCACGCTGCTGCGCAACATCAACCTGCTGGAACGTCCCACCACCGGACGGGTCCTGGTGGACGGCACGGACCTGACCCAGCTGGCCGACGGCGAGCTGCGGGCTGCCAGGCATGAAATCGGCATGATCTTCCAGCACTTCAACCTGCTGAACAACCGCACCGCTGCACAGAACGTTGAACTCTCGCTGAAATTCGCGGGCGTGAAGAATGCCGCTGAACGCCGCAGCCGCGCACTGGAGGCGCTCGCCGTCGTCGACCTCTCGGAGAAGGCCGGCACCTACCCGGCCAAACTCTCCGGCGGGCAGAAGCAGCGGGTGGCCATCGCCCGCGCGCTGGCCACCCGGCCCAAGGTGCTGCTGTGCGATGAACCGACCTCCGCCGTCGACCCCCGCACCACCGCCTCGGTGCTGCAGTACCTCAGCGACGTCAATGCGCGGTTCGGCATCACGATCGTGGTGGTGACCCACGAAATGAACGTCATCAAGGCCATCGCGGACAACGTGGCGGTGATGGAGGAAGGCCGGGTCGTGGAGCAGTTCGCGCTCGCAGAACTGGACCGCCCCGGATTCACCCCTGCCACCGCGATCGGCCGGTACCTGATCTCCGATGAAATCACCCTGGACCGGGCTGGCCGCCGGGAAGGAGCCCGCGTTGCTTGAGCGTATTGCCGAAGTCTGGCCGGAACTCCTCGCCGCCCTGGGGCAGACCGGCACCATGCTGCTGGTCGCCATTCCGCTGGCGGTGCTGATCGGCACCCCGCTGGGGGTGCTGCTCTACTCTCTGGGACCGGACGGGCTGGGCCACAAGCCGCGGCTGCACCGGGTACTGGACTCACTGGTGAACCTGGTGCGTTCCTTCCCGTTCCTGATCCTGCTGATCGCGATCATCCCGTTCACCCGGTTCGTGGTGGGAACCACTATCGGCACCGCGGCGGTGATCGTGCCGCTGACCATCAACGCCATCCCGTACTTCGCCCGGTTCGTGGAACAGAACATCACGGCGCTCGGCGGAGGCGTGGTGGAAGCCGCCCGGTCCATGGGAGCCACCCGGGGCCAGATCGTGCGCGACGTCCTGCTGGTCGAAGCGCGTCCGGCGCTGATCAGCTCCATCACCATCATGACGGTCAGCTTCATCTCCTACTCCGCGATGGCCGGACTGGTGGGCGGCGGCGGAATCGGCGACTTCGCCATCCGGTACGGCTACTACCGCTATGAGACCGGGCTGATGCTCACTGCAATCGTGCTGATGGTCCTGCTGGTCCAGGGCGTGCAGCTGGGCGGTTCCTGGCTCTCCCGCCGCGCTGACAAGCGCCTCTGACTTCTATCGAAAGCTCTCTCATGACTACTCCCAGTACCCGTTTTGCCGGTCCGCGTCCGCGGCTGCTGCTGAACGCCTTCCTGATGAACACCACCAGCCACATCCGCGGCGGCCAGTGGCGCCACCCCGACGCCGAACAGCACCGCTTCAACGAACTGTCCTTCTGGACGGACCAGGCCCGCCAGCTGGAAGACGCGAAGTTCGACGCGCTGTTCTTCGCCGACGTCGTGGGACTGTACGGCAACCACGACGGCGGGTGGGCCTCCCACGTGCGCCGCGGACTGCAGGTGCCGGCCAACGATCCGCTGCTGCTGCTCGCCGCGCTCTCCGGCGCCACCCGGGACATCGGGCTGGCCGCGACGTCGTCGGTCGTACAAAGCCATCCCTTCCAGTTCGCCCGCCAGCTCTCCACCCTGGACCACCTCTCCGGCGGCCGGGCCGGCTGGAACATCGTCACCTCCGTGCTGGAGAACGCGCACCGCAACTTCGGCGGCGATGGCCTCACCGAACACGACCGGCGCTATGACTGGGCGGACGAGTACACCGACGCCGTCTACAAGCTCTGGGAAGGATCCTGGGACGACGGTGCGCTGGTCCAGGACAAAGATTCGGGCCTGCATGCAGACCCGGACAAGGTCCACAAGATCCACCACCGAGGCGAGCGGTACTCAATCGACGGACCGCACCTGAGCTCCCCGTCGCCGCAGCGCACCCCTGTGCTCTTCCAAGCCGGCAGCTCCGGCCGGGGACAGCAGTTCGCCGCGGCCAACGCCGAAGCGACGTTCATCTTCGCCCCCAACCACGCCCACGCAGCGAAGGTCGCGGCCGGAGTCCGCGCCCGCGCCGCAGAGGCAGGACGCCTGCCAGATGACATCAAGGTGTTCACCGGCCTGTCCTTTGTGGTGGGCGGTACGGAAGCCGAAGCGAAGCGCAAAAAAGCTGAGCTGGACGAGTACCTGGACCTGGACGCCGTGATCGCACACATCGGCGGCGGGCTGGGCATCGACCTCGGCGGCCTGGACCTGGACACCCCGCTGGGCGAGGTGCAGACCGAAGGCGGCCGGGGTGTCCTGCAGGCCATCATCGACTCCACCCCGGGCGGCAACCCCACCCTGGCCGACGTCGCCCGCTACCGCACCGAGGCCCAGCAGATCACCGGCACCCCAGAGCAGATCGCCGACGAGCTCGAACGCTGGCAGGACGCCGGCGTGGACGGGATCAACATCATCAACGCGATCCTGCCCGGCTCCTACACGGACTTCATCGACGGTGTGCTGCCGGAGCTGCGCCGGCGCGGCCTGGCCCAGAGCGAATACGCCCCCGGCACTCTGCGGGAAAAGCTCTTCGGAACCGGCCCGCTGCTCAACGAACGCCACCGCGCGGCCGCTTTCCGCGGCGCCTTCACGAATACCCTTGCAACGTCAGGAGCCACCAAATGACCGCCAGCCTGCTCACCCGCTACGGCCATGCACCCGCACGGGACGCGACCCGCTGGTTCGCCGTCGCGGACGAGGTCGCTGCGATTCTCGCCACGGACGCGCTCGAACGCGATACCGCGAACAAGCCGCCGTTCACGGAAGTTGAAATCCTGCGCCGGTCCGGCCTGCTGCCGCTGACCATTCCCGCCCGTTTCGGGGGCGCCGGCATCAGCTGGGGCACCGCCTTCGAAATTGTGCAGCGGGTGGCCCGGGCAGACAACTCGATAGGCCAGCTGCTGGGCTACCACTACATTTTCCAGGCTTTCCCCTACATTGACCTGGACGAAAGGCGCGGGCAGGAACTGGCGGACGAATGCCTCGTGCAGCAATGGCTCTGGTCCTCCACCGGCACCCCGCAGGGTGCCCAGGCCACCGCCTTCCGCACCGAGGGCGGGTACCTCCTGACCGGCAAAAAACCGTTCGCCACCGGCAGCCGGGTCGCGGACCGGATCTACGCGCGCGCAGTGCTCGACGGCGGCGACCGGCTGGCGCTCATCATCGACACCGTCTCCGACGGCGTTATCCGGCACGACGACTGGGACGTCCTGGGTTCGCGCCTCACCGCCACCAACACCATCGAGTTCCGGGACGTGTTCGTTCCGGACGTCGCCGTCATTACCAACCTGGGACGGCACGACGGCGAGCGGCGTCCCCATCAGGTGCTCACCACTCCCGCCTTCCAACTGCTCTTCGCCCACGCCTACCTCGCCGCCGCGGAAGGAGCCGTGCTGGCCGCCCGGGACTACACCCTGAGCACCGCCCGGCCCTGGTTCCATGCAGAGGCGGCATCGGCGTCGGACGATCCGTTTATCCAGAACCACTACGGATCCTTCGCGGCCAGGCTCCAGGCGCTTGCCGCCGTCGTTGACCAGGCCACCACCGCACTGCAGTGGGCTTTCGACGCAGGGGAGTCGCTCACCGCCGCGGAACGGGCGGGCGTCGCCGAACAGATCGCCGCCGCGAAAATAACCGCGCATGAAGTGTCCCTGGATGTCACTGCACGCATCTTCGATGTCACCGGTGCCCGGGCCGCGGGGAGCAAATACGGGTTCGACAGGTATTGGCGGGACGTCCGTACCCACACCCTGCACGACCCCGTTGCCTGGAAATACAACGAACTTGGCCGGTACTTCCTCAACGGAACCGAACCTGTTCCCTCCGCTTACCGCTAAACCACTCGCACTTAATACAAAGGACTCCCATGGAACGCAGGAACTTCCTCAAACTCGCACTCGCCGGTGCCGGTGCAGCCTCCCTGACCGCTGCCACCGGCTGTGGCCTGGCCGGCGGCGCAGCAGCCAGCGGGGACAAGACGATCAGAATCATCGCCACCGAATCCGCTCCCTACCAGGAGCCCACCAAAATCGCCGCCGACCTGCTCAAGGCCAAGGGCTGGACGCTGGAGGCCACCTACGTCACGGACATCATCCAGCCGAACCTGGCGGTCTCCAACGGCGAATTCGACGCCAACTACTTCCAGCACGGCGCCTACCTTCAGCAGTTCAACGTGGACCAGAAGCTCGAAGTTCAGCCGCTGTTCTACGTCTACGGATCGCCTGCCGGCATTTGGTCCCAGCGGTGGGACTCGCTGCAGGACCTGCCCGACGGCGCGCGGATCGCCCTGCCGGTGGACCCGGCCAACAACGGGAGGGGGCTGGCGCTGCTGCGCGACGCCGGGCTGCTGGAACTCAAGGAGGGCGTGGGCGTCATCCACACCTCGCAGGAAACCATTACGGCGAATCCGAAGAACTTCGAGTTCGTGGAGGTAGACCAGCAGTCCCTCTCCAAGACGCTGCCTGACGTGGACGCCGGGGTGCTGTTCGTGCGGCTGGCGGCGGAGATTGGCCTGTCCCCGGATGACGCGCTGGCCTTCGAGAAGGAAGCGGACCAGATTCCTTTCCGCTGCGTGGTCGCCGGAACTGCGGAGTTCGCCGAGACGGAGAAGGCGCGCGTGCTGCAGGAGGCCTATCAATCACCCGAGGTACGAGAATGGTTCGCCGGCTATATGGACGGCGTGCTGCCCACTCCCTGGGACACGGATCCGCTGGAGGAACTCGACTCCTGGTGGCAGGCCTAGAGCTTGCCGAACCGGGCCCGGATAAAGCCCATATACAGGCCGTAGAAGATCAGTCCCACGCCGACGGCGCCCAGCGCCAGCCAGCCCAGAGGTGCCTCATGCAGGGCGCGCAGGGCGCCGTCGAGCCCGGTGGATTTCTCCGGATCAGCCGTCACCGCGGCAGCGATCACCAGGCCTCCCAGAATCAGCAGGGACAGGCCCTTGGCCACAAAACCGGCGATCCCGGTGACAGTTGCAACCCGCTGCCAGGTGCGGCCGGGAACCGGGCCAAGGTCCTTCCGGAACCGGCGGCTGGCTCCCTTGAAGATGAAGTAGACGCCGATTCCGGCGATTACCGCTCCGGCAAGGCCCACCACCAGCTGGCCCGCCGGCTGGCTGAGGACGCGTCCGGTCCAGGTGACCTGGCTCTGCTCGCTGTCACTGGAGCCGCCCAGGGCAAAGACACCAAAGGAAACGCCGATGGCTCCGTAGACCACGGCCGATCCGGCGTCGGAGGCGCGCTTCTTCCAGACCTCCTTGCGGTTCTCACCTGAATCCAGGAACACCCGGGTGGCCTGGAACAATGCCAGCGCAAGGCAGCCGAGGAAGCAGGCCCAGATCAGGAAAATGCCGCCGGGCTGGTCCGCGAGTGCGGCAACGGCGCCGGACGAATCGGCGTCGCCACCTCCTCCGGCCGCGATCTGCAGCGCAATGATGCCGATCAGGGCATGCAGCAGGCCACTGGCGACGTAGCCCATCCGTGCCGCACGTTCGAATGCCTTTGACTCAGCGGCCCGCTCTGCCGCCTGGGCCACCCGGCCCCCGTGTGTGCCTGCCCGATCCATGCCCAATGTGTCCTCCAGCGCCCCGGCGGCAGGTCGTGAACCGCCGCAACTAGTTCGTGTGCTTAGTGATCTGCTTCCATCCTGCCATCTGTGGTGCACCGGAACCTACGCCGGGCTAAGGTCGGTTCATGGACGCCGCATCGCTGAGGCAGTACTGCCTGTCCCTGACCGGATCGTACGAAGACTTCCCCTTTGGCCCGGAAACCTCGGTGTTCAAGGTGCGTGCCGGCGGTCCGGCCCGACCGGCGAAGATGTTTGCCATGAGTACGCTGGACGCGGATCCGCTGATGGTCAGCCTCAAATGCGAACCCGAACTGGCCCTTCAGCTGCGGGCTGCCCATCCCGAAATCACCGGGGCGTGGCACATGAACAAGACACACTGGAACCAGCTGGACCTCACCGGCGGGCTGGAGGAAGAGCTGGTGCGGAATCTGGTGGAGGACTCCTACGACCTGGTGGTGGCGTCGCTGCCGCGCCGGGACCGCGAGTCGCTCGCCTGGAAGGGCCTGGCCGAGGGGTGAGCGGGCGGCAGCTGACCTACACCGACGCCGGCTTCACCGAGCGGCCGTACCCCCAGGCCCTTGAGGGCGGGTGGCCTGAGGGCTACCGGGTGGTGCTGCGGTCCGAGGTATTCGACGTGCCGGACCCGGCCGAAGGTTACCTGCGGCTGGCGGACGGCTTGCTGTGCTGGGACCTGCACCGCGGCAGCGGACTGCGCGTGGCGGCAGATACTCCGCGGGCTGCCTCCGGTGTGGAGATGGCTTCGGGGGTTGGCCTTGGTCCGCTGCGCTGGCAGGCTCCGTGCCGGGTGCTGTGGAGTGCCGGGCCGGTGCTCGACGGCGGTGTCCCGGTTCCCCGGCAGCGCGCAGGGTTCGGCTACGGCACACTGCGCGGCCATCCCGTAGCCGGGGAGGAAGGGTTCTACGCGGAGCTCACTCCAGACGGACAACTGTTCTTCCGGGTTGCGGCGTATAGCCGGCCTGCCAACCGGTTCATGGCACTGGGCAGTCCGGTGAGCAGGTGGACCCAGGAGTTGATTACCCGCCGCTACTTCCGGGCTGCCCGGCGTCTGGCCGCGGGGGAGCTGCCGGCGTCTCGGTACTAAAGAGGTTGCGGGTGAAGTTGACGGCCAGCAGTGAGGGAAGGCCGGTACTGATGGTTGGCTGGTCAAGGGGGAGTCCTGCCAGGAGCAGGGCGACGCAGACGCCCAGCATGATCGCACTGAACATCCGGCTGCCGCCGTCCCGCAGGATCAGCCCGGTGGCCTCGGGACCCCTCCGGTACTGCACCAGGCACCAGATGCCGCCCGCGGCGCCGAAGACACCGCACCCCGCTGCGATCCAGGGAACCGCGGCGTCGTAGCCATCGCCGTCGGGCAAGTAGGGAAGGTTCACCGCTACTGTCACGGCTCCCATGAGAAGCAGCAACAACCCAAGGAGCAGCAGCGTCCGTCTGCTGCGTGCATATGCGTTCATTTCCGGCCCCCTCGAAAGCTGAGCCGACCCTACCAGCTCAGTCTTCGCCGTCGGGCAGCTGGGACTCGCAGTGCAGCACAAAGGCGAGTTCCGGGCCGGAGGACTCCACGGGCATAAACCCGGTGGTCAGGAGCAGGGAGATGGACGCCTCGTTGGTCTCGTCCGTGTAGGCGGTGACACAGTCGACGCCGGGCTGGGCCAGCGCGAAACGGCTCAGCGCAATCACTGCTTCGGTGGCGTAGCCCAGTCCCTGGCGGGAGGGGGCAACGTTGTAGGACACTTCCACGGCCCCGTCGACGGGCGGACCCAGGAATCCGACGGTGCCGATTACCGTGCCGTCGCGTTCACGCATCATCCGGGCACCGAATGTGCCCGCCCGGGGGCCCAGCAGGCCGGACTGGAAGTACTGCTGAGCGGCGTCTTCATCGACGCCTTGGGGAAAGTCCGCGGCCCAGTCGGCGCAGCGGATGCCGACAAGGAGGGCATCTACTTCTGCTGCCGTCATCTCAGCCAGCTCAAGGCGCTCAGTGAGCAGGCTGCTGGCCGGCGTCTGCTCATGCGAAAGTGTGGTCACGAAAAATATTCTCCCTCATCGAGAGGCCACTTACGGCTCATATGAGCCCTCAAACGAGCCGTAAGTGGCCTCTCGATGGGGGTGTGGATAAACGGCACGGCCGTTTTACGTGCTGTCCCATAATGCTGGGCATGCGAACCCCACAGGAAATGCCCGGCATGCTCGGTCAGCGCCTATTCACTGTCTACGACTCCGATGCCCTCGGAGTCAGCAGGGAACGGCTGCGGCACGTTCGGATCCGGCGGATCAGCCGCGCCATCCGGGCGCTGGACAGGCAGGACCAGCCCCCGATCGAGCTCACAGTCCCGGAACGGGCAGCTGCCTACACGCGTGTGACGTCGTTCTCCGTAGCTTCCTACTTCACTGCTGCGGAAGCTTGGGGATTCCCGCTTCCATTGCGTCAAGGGCAGGCGCCTGAATTGCACATAACTCGTCCTGCTGGGCTGTCCCGCCCTCGTAGGGCGGGCGTCGTCGGGCACCGATCCCGGCTGCTGCCCGGAGAGGTGACCACGCTGGAAGGTTTGGTCCTCACATCCCGGGTGAGAACCTGGCTGGACCTGTCGAAAGAGCTCACTGTGGAGGACCTCACGGTGATCGCTGATCATCTGATCCGGATTCCCCGGCAGCTGTACGAGGGGCGGTCCGAGCCCTATGCAACACCGGACGAATTGGACGCGGTCATCGGTCTCCACCCGGGTCAGCGGGGAATTCGGACCGCGCGGGAGGCACTGCGGCTGAGCCGGGTGGGTGCGGATTCCCCGCCGGAAACCCAGCTGCGGTTGGCGCTTGCTGCGGCCGGACTTCCCGAACCGGAGGTGAATGCGCCGATCGTGGACGACGACGGTGTCCTGCACCATGAGCCGGACCTGGGGTACCGCAAGTACCGGGTTGCGGTTCAATATGAGGGTGCCGGGCATTCTGATCCGGAACAGGTGGCTCGGGACATCAGCCGCGAAGAGCAGACCCTTGCGCTGGGCTGGACGGAAGTTCGTATTTCACGGCGGCACATGGTCGACGGCGCCCGGCCGGCAGTGGAGAAGGTCCGGGCTGCGCTTTGGGCCGCCGGCTGGCGTGCTGACCGTCCGGCGGCATGATTCTGTGCCGCATCCGGACAACGAGAGGCCAGTTACGGCTCGTATGACGCGGCTAAGTCAAGTGGTGGGTGCAACGCTGGGGGTTAGGCTGCTGGTTGCAGCAGCATGTTCAGCCGGTTGGCTGGGGTGTCCATGTCCAGGGTTGGTCTGGGTCTGCGGTTGAGCTTTGCTGCGATG
>NZ_JAMWKK010000002.1:0-327064 GCF_035792275.1 Arthrobacter koreensis
CCAGGGGGCCGTTTTCGAAGCCTTGTTTCTGGTAGGCGGTGCGGATGGGGCCTGTGGGGGAGATTTGTGCTCCGGTGGTTTTGGACCAGAGGATGGCTCCGCCTTGGTAGTTCTGGTACTTGCCGCCGGGGATAGTGACTTCGCCGCTGGTGGGGAAGCCCAGGGGGCCGTTTTCGAAGCCTTGTTTCTGGTAGGCGGTGCGGATGGGGCCTGTGGGGGAGATTTGTGCTCCGGTGGTTTTGGACCAGAGGATGGCTCCGCCTTGGTAGTTCTGGTACTTGCCGCCAGGGATAGTGACTTCGTCGGAAGTCGGATAGCCAAGTGTTCCAGCCTCAAAGCCTGCACTGCGATACGCATCCCTGATGGGTCCGTTAGGCGAGGCCTTCGCGCCGGTGGACTGGGACCAAAGGACGGCTCCTCTCTCAAAGTTGCGGTAGGCGCCTCTCGGCGAAGAGATAACAGTTACGGCCGAAGAAGCACTGCCCAACTCGGGATAGGCGGCCCGGACGGCAGCAATGGGAGCAACCGCGGCCTCGACCCATGAGCTGAGTGTGACGGAGGCGGAAGATGCAGTGACTGAGTTGATTTTTACCGTTGTGCCGGTATAGGTCGTAAACGTCTGCCCAGCCTGCCATGTGTGGTTGCTGTTGTAGTACCCGGCGAATGGCCGGGTGGAAGGCGGAATGATCAGGGAGTTCACAGCCCAGGAATTTGCCTTGTCAGCTTTGACGATCTTTATGCCGCGGTTTCCGGACGGTCCCCATTGCAGGTGCTGGTCGTATCCCGCGGGCTGACGCAGCTCTATATAATACACTTCCCCCGACTGGGGATCTGTGAACTTGACGGCGCGGTTGGCCGCAGTGCCGCCCCACGGACGGAGAGTGAAGGTCCTTGGCGTACCGGCTCTGCCCGCATCTGTGATTTCATTACCCCGCCCGAAGCTGCCGGCATCCCAGAAATAGGAGTTGATCACCGGTTGGTTGTACTGAGCTGATCCCATGAGATCAGTTGTGTCGCCATATTCGCGGCTGCTGCACGCGCCGTCGGTCCAGCGGCCATTGGCGCCGGTCCCTACGTCTGCGCGTCCGTTCGAACACTGGAGACTGTTCGCGTGAAGCAGTCCCAGCACGTGTCCGACTTCGTGGGTAACGACATTATTGGTGAAGGATGACGGTGCGGGCATCAGGATGCGTCCAGCCGTACCTCCAACGGTCCAGCCGCCGCCCAGGATCCCGCCGTAGCCACCGGACCGGAGATCAGCAGTCGGCACAAAGACCACGAGTGCCGTGTAGGGGTTGTCCACCCATCTCAGTTCTTTGGCGATCTTGTTCATCATGGTTGCGTAGTCATCGAGTGCGTGCGCAGAAGTGCTGTAATGGACGCGCTCGGAAGCAATGGACATGGACAGCCGGTTGTCGGACATTGTGCGCCAGTAAGTGTTGGCGCTGTATATCGAATTTCGTGCCGCGCCCAGGTCGACAAGGCTGCCGTTGCCCTGCACGGTGGCCCGGACCAGGGTCACCTTGATGTTCCCGGCCCTCGAAGGCGCTCCGAGCATACTCGCGGCGCCTCCCCGAGCCAGCATCGGCTCCACGTATTCGTGCTCAGTGTCCACCGCTGACCGGATACTGCCGTCCGCCTCCGTAATGAGCGGAGTCTCGGGTCCAGGAACGACGTGCCCCTCGCCAACAGGAACGTATTCATAGCCGTCGTCTTCCGCATCTGATTCCTCAAGCGCCTCGAGAGACTCAGTGCCGTCGGGTGAAGGCGCACCAGGTGCGCTTGTGGTGGGCGACGGTACGGATTCGGTGGGAACAGGAGCGGGGAGTTCCGCTGTTGACAGCTCCTCTCCGGAAACCGGGGGAAGGACCTGCGGAGCCTGCACGGTTTCTTCAGTGACAGGGTTTGGAGGCGCAGTGCTGACTGCACCCACCGGGGAGATCCCGCCGAAGGCAAGCGCCGCCGTCAGGGTTGCAAGAAGGGCGAGTTTTCCGGTTTTCAATGGTGGATCCTTGCATAGCTAAACGGCGCGGGGCAGTGGGCGTGGTTCCGCCGGGAACCCTCCAATGCCGGACCTGCCGACGGACGAGGCCCGTTCCCAGCGAAACCACTTGCACTCCCTGCTATCGGCAGACTTGCGCACAGCGTTACACGTTTGGAGGCTGGAGCGCCAAAAAAGTTAAGCTGGTGCTGGCAACAGAACCATCCAATTACTGATGAACGGAAATCATGCGCGTCCACATCGCCACAGACCACGCCGGACTTGAACTCAGCGCCCACCTGCAGGAACACCTCGCAGCAGCCGGGTACGACGTAGTGGACCACGGACCCAAGGCGTACGACGCCGAAGATGACTACCCCGGGTTCTGCATCGACGCAGCCAAGGCAGTCGTCGCTGACCAGGAAACCGGCACCGATGCCCTGGGCATCGTCCTGGGCGGCTCCGGCAACGGCGAACAGATCGCGGCCAACAAGGTCCGGGGCATCCGCGCCGCCCTGGCCTGGAACCTGGACACCGCACGGCTTGCCCGCCAGCACAACGATGCCAACGTGGTCGCCGTCGGGGGCCGGCAGCATTCTCTCGCCGAAGCGACAGAGATCATCGACGCCTTCCTTAGCGAGCCGTTCAGCAATGCGGAACGCCATGTCCGCCGGATCGCCCAGATTGCCGAATATGAAGCCAATGGCTCCATCGCGGCCGGCTAATGCCTGAAGGGCATTCAATCCACCGCCTTGCCCGGCAGTTCACCTCGGTGTTTGCCGAGCAGGCGTTGGCGGTTTCCAGCCCCCAGGGCCGGTTTGCGGCCGGCGCCGCGCAGCTGGACGGCCACGTCCTGACCGGGGCGCAGGCCCACGGCAAGCAGCTCTTCCTGGAGTTCGACAACGAGTTGTTCCTGCGGATCCACTTGGGACTTTACGGTGCCTTCGATTTCGGCGGCGACGAAACCTTCCGCGGTGCCTCCAGCATCGGCGCGCCTCGCCGGGTGGGGGAGCAGGAAGCCCCTGACGACGCCGGCGCCGGCACTTACACCGGTCCTCCGCCGCCCAGGGGCGCGGTACGGGTTCGGCTGGTTTCGCCGCATGGCTGGGCGGACCTGCGTGGCCCAACGGCTTGTGAAGTCATCACGGATGCAGAACGCAGGGCGGTGCTCGCACGGCTGGGTCCGGATCCGCTGCAGCAGGCAGGGGACGGAGCAGAAGACTTCGTCCAGCGGCTGACAAGCCGCGGCTCGCCGGTTGCCGCGCTGCTGATGAACCAGGAAGTCCTCGCAGGCGTGGGCAACGTCTATCGGGCGGAGGTGCTCTTCCGTCAGCGGATCTCTCCCTGGGCTACCGGCAGGGCGCTGCAGCCCGACCAGGCGCGGGCGCTATGGGACGACGTCGTGTCCGTCATGGCCGACGGCGTCGCTGAAGGCCGCATAGTGACGACTCTGCCGGAACACCGTTCCGTGCGCACCGAGCCGGTACCCGCTTCCGAAGCACACTACGTCTACAAACGGCAGGGCCTGCCCTGCCGGATCTGCGGCACCGAAATCGCGCTCACCGAGATGGCAGCCCGGAAACTGTACTGGTGTCCGTCCTGCCAGGCCGGCTAAGGGACAGCAAAAAGGCCCCCGTTCCCGCAGCCGAAACGTAGGTTTCAAGCTGCAGGAACGGGGGCCTTCTTAGATAAAATCCGTGGAGGGGATGACGGGAATCGAACCCGCGTAATCAGTTTGGAAGACTGAGGCTCTACCATTGAGCTACATCCCCGGCGCCGTAAGGCAGGTTTTACCTTAGCACGGTAATTTGGCGGATGAATAATCGGCGGCTTCCCTTCGCCCATCAGGAGCTACGGAGGGGCTGGGCGCCTCGGAATTGTGCATGTGGAAGTCAATGCCGGTAGGCTGTCAGGTGCACTGACGGGGTGTAGCTCAGCTTGGAAGAGCGCCTGCTTTGGGAGCAGGAAGTCGCAGGTTCAAATCCTGTCACCCCGACTCTGTATAAACGACGGTGCAGACCAACCCCAGAACCCTCAGGAGAACTAACGCTGTGAAGAGCGCTGTAGAAAACCTCACACCCACGCGGGTAAAGCTCAACGTAGAAGTTCCGCTTGAGGAATTGAAGCCGAGCATCGACGAGGCCTACAAGACCATCGCCACCCAGGTGCAGGTCCCGGGCTTCCGCAAGGGCAAGGTCCCCAACAAGCTCATCGATCAGCGCGTTGGCCGCGGCTACGTCCTCGAAACCGCCATCAATGACGGCCTGAACGGTTTCTACCAGGCAGCAGTCCAGGAAACCGGCATCCGTCCGCTGAGCCGCCCCGAGGTCGAGATCAGCGAAGTTCCGGACCCCACCTCCGACGAAGGCCAGCTGGTCTTCAACGTTGAGCTGGACATCCGCCCCGAGATCGAGCTCCCGGACTACGCCGGCATCGAGGTCACCGTTGAGCCCGCCGAAGCCGGCGACGCCGACGTCGAAAAGGCCATGGACGAACTGCGCGGCCGCTTCGGCACGCTGAAGAGCGTTGACCGCCCTGCCGCAGAAAACGATTTCCTCACCATGGACCTGGTTGCCAAGGTTGACGGCGAAGAAGTCGACTCGGCCTCGGACCTGTCCTACCAGGTAGGCGCCGGAACCATGCTCGAGGGCATGGACGAAGCCGTAACCGGCCTGTCCACCGACGAGTCCGCCACCTTCACCACGAAGCTGGCCGGCGGCGAGCACGCAGGTGCCGACGCCGAGGTTACCGTCACCGTGAAGGCCGTCAAGGAGCGCGAGCTTCCCGAAGCCAACGATGACTTCGCCCAGCTGGCCAGCGAATTCGACACCATCGCTGAACTGCGCGAAGACCTCGCGAAGCGTGCCGCTGAAGCAAAGGTCATGGAGCAGGGCGTCGAAGCCCGCGACAAGGTCCTTGAGAAGCTCCTCGAAATGATCGAGGTACCGGTTCCGGAATCCGTCATTGAAGAGCAGCTGGACCAGCACTTCAACTCCGAGTCGGCTCACACCGCCGGTGAAGACCACGACACCGAAGAGC
The DNA here is from genome assembly GCF_035792275.1 of Arthrobacter koreensis. Lineage (GTDB taxonomy): Bacteria > Actinomycetota > Actinomycetes > Actinomycetales > Micrococcaceae > Arthrobacter_B > Arthrobacter_B koreensis_A. The sequence continues at coordinate 5,021 of NZ_JAMWKK010000002.1, forward strand.
ACCGCGCAGAAATCCGTGAGAACACCGAACAGGCGTTCAAGAACGAGATCATCCTGGACGCAGTCGCTGACAAGGAAGAAGTCGGCGTTAACCAGAACGAACTCATCGACTACATCGTTTCCATGGCCGGCCAGTACGGCATGGATCCGAACCAGTTCGCCCAGCTGATCGACCAGGGCGGCCAGGTTCCGATGATGGTTGGCGAAGTGCGCCGCCGCAAGGCCCTCGCCAAGGTCCTCGAGCTGGCTAAGGTCACCGACACCACCGGTGCCGAGGTTGACCTGACCGCTTTCGTTCGCCCCGAAGGCGAAGAAGCAGCTCCTGAGGCCGCTGAAGAAGCCGGCGAAGAGAAGGCTTAGTCCTTAGCTGCGCCGCATCCCCGGTGCAGCAGCAAGAGGAAGCACTGCAGCACGCTGCAGTGCTTCCTCTGTGTTTAAGCCCCGGTCCGGGGCCGATTCCTGCGGCCATTCCCTGAACGCCGGCAACGTGCGCCGTCAGCGAACAGCGCGCGTAACGGGAGCAAAAGGACTGCAGGAAAGGTTAGTGTCCAAGAAGAGATAAACGGCGGGAGCTGGAGCGGTGCATCAAAGGCACCTAACCGGACCCTTTCCGCCAGAGCGAGAGGTCACTCAGTATGGCAAATGCACCCAGCACACCCACTATGGCTACTGTGGACCCGGCCAGCCGGGATGACTACATCTACAACCGGCTGCTGAAGGAACGGATCATCTGGCTCGGCTCGGAAGTCCGGGACGACAACGCCAACGCAATCTGCTCCCAGCTGCTCCTCCTCTCCGCCGAGGATCCGGAGAAGGACATCTTCCTTTACATCAACTCTCCCGGCGGCTCCGTGACCGCCGGCATGGCGATCTACGACACCATGCAGTTCATCCCGAACGACGTCGTTACCGTCGCCACCGGCCTGGCCGCTTCCATGGGCCAGTTCCTGCTGTCCTCGGGGACCAAGGGCAAGCGCTACGCCACCCCGCATGCACGCATCCTGATGCACCAGCCCTCCGGCGGCATCGGCGGCACCGCGTCGGACATCCGGATCCAGGCTGAGCTGATCCTGCACATGAAGCAGGTCATGGCCGAGCTCACTGCTGAGCAGACCGGACAGACCGTGGAGCAGATCCTGAAGGACAACGACCGCGACAAGTGGTTCACCGCAGAAGAAGGCCTCGCCTACGGCTTCTTCGACAAGATCTCCGCTCACGCCGGCGGCGTCACCGGTGGCGGCGGAACCAACCACGACCAGGACGGCGAGCAGGAATAGTCCAGCTTTCGGCCGGCCAGCGCACCACAGACTTCAGGAGTAAAGCAATGAACCACAATTTCGGAACCCCGGGCAGCACGGCATCCCAGATGCCGTCCAGCCGCTACGTACTGCCCCAGTTCGAAGAGCGCACGCCGTACGGCTTCAAGCGCCAGGACCCCTATACCAAGCTGTTCGAGGACCGCATCATCTTCCTGGGCGTGCAGGTGGACGACGCCTCCGCAGATGACATCATGGCCCAGTTGCTGGTCCTTGAGTCCACTGACCCGGACCGCGACATCACCCTGTACATCAACTCTCCCGGCGGTTCGTTCACTGCCATGACGGCGATTTACGACACCATGCAGTACATCCGCCCCGAAATCCAGACCGTCTGCCTGGGCCAGGCTGCCAGCGCGGCTGCCGTGCTTCTGGCCGCCGGCACCCCCGGCAAGCGCCTGGCGCTGCCGAACGCCCGCGTGCTGATCCACCAGCCTGCACTCGGCGGCGGAGAGCGCGGACAGGCGTCGGACCTCGAAATCCAGGCCGCAGAGGTCATGCGGATGCGTACCTGGCTGGAGGACACTCTGGCCCTGCACTCGAACAAGACGTCTGAGGAAGTCAACCGGGACATCGAGCGCGACAAGATCCTCACGGCCGCTTCCGCGCTGGAATACGGCCTGATTGACCAGGTCCTTGACTCCCGCAAGATCAAGACCCCGGCTATCAACAAGAGCTAGCAGGGGCACTTCGCAGCCGTCCCCGTCCTTCGCTGGGCGGGGACGGCTGCTGTTTCTCCGGGCGGGCCGGACGTGCGGGCGGGTAAAAAGGCGCACCACGGGCCCGTAATTGCTGATTACCTCACCCAAGTGTCCTAGAGTGGAACATGGTTGACTGGCATGGTTTTCCTTACGGCACGTTTTTTCTTCGGCACGGCGACCGCCGCCGAGGACCATCTAAAGGGGACTGAATTATGGCTCGCATTGGTGAGAGCACAGATCTGCTTAAGTGCTCTTTCTGCGGAAAGAGCCAGAAGCAGGTGCGCAAGCTGATCGCCGGTCCCGGCGTCTACATCTGCGACGAGTGCATTGAGCTCTGCAACGAAATCATCGAAGAAGAGCTCTCCGAGACCACTGAGGGCGACTCCTTCGTCCTTCCCAAGCCGCGTGAGATCTTCGATTCGCTGCAGGAATACGTCATTGGCCAGGAGCCAGCCAAGCGCTCCCTCGCCGTCGCCGTCTACAACCACTACAAGCGCATCCAGTCCGGCCATGCCACCCGCGGTACGGCGAACCTCAGCGACGCCGTCGGCACCGAGGACGTGGAGATCGGCAAATCCAACATCCTGCTGATCGGCCCCACCGGCTGCGGCAAGACCTACCTGGCGCAGACCCTGGCACGCCGGCTGAACGTACCGTTCGCCGTCGCCGATGCCACGGCCCTTACCGAGGCCGGGTACGTGGGAGAGGATGTGGAGAACATCCTCCTGAAGCTCATCCAGGCCGCTGACTACGACGTCAAGAAGGCCGAACAGGGCATCATCTACATTGACGAGATCGACAAGATCTCCCGCAAGAGCGAGAACCCTTCCATTACGCGCGATGTGTCGGGCGAGGGCGTGCAGCAGGCCCTGCTGAAAATCCTGGAAGGCACGGTTGCCTCCGTGCCGCCGCAGGGCGGGCGGAAGCACCCCCACCAGGAGTTCATCCAGATCGACACCACCAACGTGCTGTTCATCGTGGCCGGCGCCTTCGCCGGGCTCGAGGAGATCATCGGGTCGCGTTCGGGCCGCAAGGGCATCGGTTTCGGTGCTCCGCTGAACGAAACCAGCAAGGACACTGATTCCTACGCTGACGTCATGCCCGAGGACCTGCTGAAGTTCGGCCTGATCCCTGAGTTCATCGGCCGTCTGCCGGTCATCACCACGGTTTCCAACCTGGACCGCAAGGCCCTGATCCAGATCCTTACGGAGCCGAAGAACGCTCTGGTCAAGCAGTTCCAGAAGATGTTCCAGCTCGACGGCGTCGAACTGGTCTTTGAGCCCGAGGCACTGGACGCGATCGCGGACCAGGCGCTGGGCCGCGGCACCGGGGCACGCGGGCTGCGTGCCATCCTCGAAGAAGTGCTGCTGCCGGTCATGTTCGACCTTCCCAGCCGCGAGGACGTCGCCCGAGTCGTGATCACCAGGGAAGCCGTCACCGAGAAGGCCGAACCGACCCTGATCTCCCATGACGTAATCGCCAAGCGGCGGAATAAGTCAGCCTGATTTCGCGCTGCCGCTAACGGGATCTGATCCCGACCGCACAATATTCTTGACGAGGAGTAAGCCTGTGCCCGAAAACACTGCTGTTGCCGATTTCTGGTTCGATCCCACCTGCCCGTTCGCCTGGGTCACCTCGCGCTGGATGGGGGAAGTCGAAAAGGTCCGCGACGTCCGCACCGAATGGCACGTCATGAGCCTTGCCGTGCTCAACGAAGGCCGTGACCTTCCTGAGGACTACCGCGCCCGGATCGACAAGGCATGGGGACCCGTCCGCGTGATCATCGCTGCAGCGGAACTGCACGGCCCGGAGAACATCAAGAAGCTCTATGACGCGATGGGCACCCGGATCCACGTCCAGGGAATGAAGGATTACGACGCCGTCATCGCCGAGTCCCTCGCTGAGGCGGGACTGCCGGCGGAACTCGCAGACGTCGCTGCCACGGATAAGTTCGATACCCAGCTGCGTGCCTCCCACCAAGAAGCCATCGACAAGGTGGGGGACGACGTCGGCACTCCCGTCGTCGCTTTCAACGGCACCGCTTTCTTCGGCCCGGTGCTCACGCGGATTCCGCGCGGCGAGGAAGCCGGCAAAATGTTCGACGGTGCCCTCGCGCTGGCTTCGAACCCGTACTTCTTCGAGATTAAGCGCAGCCGTACCGAGAACCCGCAGTTCGACTAAGCACAGGCAACGAAAAAGTGCCCGTCCGGATGATTCCGGACGGGCACTTTTTATGCCGCTGCTGATTACTCCGCGGGAGCCAGCTCGACGCCGCTGACGGTCAGCTCGCCGTCGCCGGCCACCAGTTCAAGGTTCCGCACGTTGCCCGCTGCCAGCAGGTCCGGCAGGCCGGCGCGCAGGCGTTCCACCTGGGCTGCGGGTGCAGTCACGGAAGCGTTGAGCACCTCGGTGCGCTGTTTGACCTTGGCCTCGGACTTGGCCTTGCGGATGCCGCCCAGCGCCTGGGCGACGGTTCCCAGGATTGCGGCATCGGCACCGGAGACGCCCGCTGCCAGGCCGTCAACGGCCGGCCACGAAGCGCGGTGCACGGATCCGGCACGCCACCAGCTCCAGACCTCTTCCGTCGCGAAGGGCAGGAACGGTGCGAACAGGCGAAGCAGCGAATCCAGGGTGGTGGCCAGGGTCGCCAGCACCGAAGCCTGCTCGGCCTCGCCCGCAGCACCGTAGGCGCGGTCCTTGATCAGCTCCACGTAGTCGTCCGTGAAGGACCAGAAGAAGGACTCGGTGATCTGCAGTGCCCGGGCATAGTCGTAGCTCTCGAACGCCTTGGTGGCGTTGTTGACCACGTCTACCAGCTGTACCAGCAGCGACTGGTCCAGCGGGTTGGTGATCGCCGAGGTATCCGTGCCGACGACGTTGGCTTCGGTAGCGCCCAGGTTCAGGACGAACTTGGAGGCATTGAGCAGCTTGATCGCCAGGCGGCGGCCAATCTTCATCTGCGCGATTTCGTAGGCGGTGTCCGCGCCCAGGCGGGCTGAGGCAGCCCAGTAGCGGACGGCGTCGGACCCGTACTCGTTCAGCACATCGGTGGGGACCACTACGTTGCCCTTGGACTTGGACATCTTCTTCCGGTCCGGGTCCAGGATCCAGCCGGAGATTGCCGCATGCTTCCACGGAGCAGCATGCTGCAGCGCGTCGGCACGGACTACGGAGGAGAATAGCCAGGTCCGGATGATGTCGTGGCCCTGCGGGCGCAGGTCGAACGGGAACACCTTGGAGAACAGGTCTTCATCCACGCCCCAGCCGCCAACGATCTGCGGAGTCAGGGAGGAGGTGGCCCAGGTGTCGAGCACGTCGGCGTCGCCGATGAAGCCGCCGGGCTGGTTGCGCTGGGACTCCTCGTAACCCGGAGCCGGATCAGCGGCCGGATCGGCCGGAAGCGACTCGAAAGCCGGCAGGATCGGGTTGTCGTAGTCCGGGTTGCCGGACGCGTCCAGCGGGTACCAGACCGGAACCGGAACGCCGAAGAAGCGCTGGCGGGAAACCAGCCAGTCGCCGTTGAGGCCTTCGATCCAGTTCTCGTAGCGGGAGCGCATAAACGCCGGGTGGAAGTCGATTTCCCTGCCGCGGGCAATCAGGCGTTCGCGGCGTTCGGCGTCGCGGCCGCCGTTGCGGATGTACCACTGGCGGCTGGTGACAACCTCAAGCGGCTTGTCGCCCTTCTCGAAGAAGTTCACCGGGTGGGTGATCTTCTTCGGCTCGCCGTCCAGGTCGCCGCTTTCGCGGAGCAGTTCCACGACGGCTTCCTTGGCACTGAAGACGGTTTTGCCGGCAACGGCGGCATAGTTTTCCTGCGCGGCCGGCGTCGTGATCCATTCCGGGGTGTCCGCGAGGATGCGGCCGTCGCGGCCGATCACGGCACGGGTGGGCAGGTTCAGCTCGCGCCACCAGGTGACGTCGGTCAGGTCGCCGAAGGTGCAGATCATCGCGATGCCCGAGCCCTTGTCCGGCTTGGCCAGCGGGTGCGCCTTGACCTCGACCTCGACGTCGAAGAGCGGGGACTTCACGGTGGTGCCGAACAGGCGCTGGTAGCGCTCGTCGTCGGGGTGTGCCACCAGTGCCACGCAGGCCGGGAGGAGCTCCGGGCGGGTGGTCTCGATGAAGACCTTCTCGCCGTCGGGCGCGTGGAAGCTGATCCGGTGGTAGGCGCCGGGCTGCTCGCGGTCTTCAAGCTCGGCCTGGGCAACGGCGGTGCGGAACGTGACGTCCCAGAGGGTCGGTGCTTCGGCCATGTAGGCATCGCCGGCCTTCAGGTTCTCCAGGAACGCGCGCTGGCTGACGGCGCGGGAATGGTCGTCAATGGTCCGGTAGGTGCGGGTCCAGTCGACAGACAGGCCGAGGGTGCTGAAAAGGTTCTCGAAGACCTTCTCATCCTCCACAGCCAGTTCTTCGCAGAGCTCAATGAAGTTGCGGCGGGAAATGACGTCGAAGTCGCGCTGGTTCTTCGGGGCCGTTGCCGGCGGCTGGTAGTCCGGATCGTACGGCTTGGTGGGGTCGCAGCGCACGCCGTAGTAGTTCTGGACGCGGCGCTCAGTGGGCAGTCCGTTGTCGTCCCATCCCATGGGGTAGAAGACGTTCTTCCCCTTCATCCGCTGGTAGCGGGCCAGGACGTCGGTCTGCGTGTAGGAGAACATGTGTCCTACGTGCAGGGAGCCCGAAGCGGTCGGCGGAGGAGTGTCGATCGAGTAGACCTCGTCCCGGGCCGTGTCGGCATTGAAGGCGTACGTGCCTTCTTCGCGCCAGCGGCGGCTCAGGGTCTCTTCCAGCCCTTCGAGGGCAGGTTTGTCAGGAACGGAAACGGTCGCAGCGGGCGTGTCTGTGCCCGGGATATTGTCAGCCATGCTGCCATTCTCCCACGGGTGCCGGTACCGCCGTCATCTGTGTCGCGGCCGGCGGACGCCACTGGCAGCCGGTCTCTTCCGGGGGCGGCCGCCGGCGCCTAGCATCCGGTACATGGCTGGAATCGATGCGTCCCAGATCCGTGTTCGGCGAATCTATGAAGCGCCCGACGGCGGCTTCCGGGTGCTGGTGGACAGGCTCTGGCCCCGTGGGGTGTCCAAAGCGCGTGCTGAGCTGGATGAATGGTTCAAGGAAGCGGCGCCCAGTACCGAACTGCGCCAGTGGTTCGGCCACCGGCCGGAACGCTGGGAAGGCTTCACCGAGCGCTACATCCGTGAGCTGAAAGACAACGGGGCCGTGGCGGACTTCGCTGCCCAGTGCGCGGCCCGGCCGGACACGGTGCTGCTCTTCGGCGCCCGGAACGAGCAGGAGAACGAGGCCGTGGTGCTGCGGGATTATCTGCTGGGCCGGAACTTCACGTAGCTGTAGACGATCAGGGCGATGGCAATGCAGCCGGAGAGGATAAGCGCGCTGCCGGTGGTCCATCCACCTGGAAGCCACCAGTCCTCCTCGAGCGGCCACCACGTCGGAACCGTCCGCCACAGGCCCCAGGTAATGCCGGCGGCGATCAGGGTCAGAGCGCTGGTGAGCGCGATGGCGATCCGGATCCAGGACTGCACGCCCTGCTCGGCCGCGCGGTAGGCCTGGACTTTTACCGGGTGCAGCCAGCGGTCGGCCCAGTCGTACCGCAGGGAGAGGATCGCCAGGCCGGCTACGAGCAGCAGCAGACCCGGCCCCGGCAGCACCAGGCCAGCCACTCCGAGCACAATGAGGGTCCAGCCGGCCACTTCAATGCCCGTGCGTCGGACCCATGCTGGGATTCGGTCGGCGCGCGGCATGCTTCCAGCTTGGCATAACGTCCCGCCCGGAGGACACCTGCGGGCGGGTCCGTGGGGCTTTCCGGCTTTCTTGCCGGATGGAGGTGGGGTGCCGAGCTGTGGGCCGCCCGTCCACCCGGCGGGCACTCGCCGACGAACCACGGTTCCCACAAACTGGGTCGGGTGAGGCCTGTGAGGTCACACGGCTTGACTCCTGTCACATGACGTGGGAAGGGCGGTGCGCGCGTAGGCAGAACGGACTGCCCAAAGGGCTGCGCATCTCATTCCGGCGTCTCGGCAGGGGGTAGGCGGCCGGACAGGTCTGGGTCTGCGGAACGCTGGTCCGAAGGCGGGCTCCACGCCCCGGCACCGGCCTGATCGACTGCCGGCACCTGTACGTGCACATGCCCCGACAGGCCGACACGCCCGGGCACCTGACATCAACGGCTGGTGTCCGCCAGGGACTCCTTCACCAGCCGGACGAACCGTTCAGGATTGCCGAGTAGCAGCTCGGCCGTGATGCGCAGGGTCTGGTATCCCTGTGCGGTTGCGGCGTTCCAGCGGGCCCGGTCCTGACGGTAGTGCTTCCGGCTGCTGTGGAACTCGTAGCCGTCGATCTCTACGATGAGCCGCCCGGCGACCAGAAAGTCCACCCGGCCTACGCCCGGCACCAGCACTTCCTCCTGGATTTCCAGTCCTGCGGCCATCAGGTGGTAGCGGGCGCAGACTTCCAGCGGCGATGCCTTGGGCCTGCCTATTCCCTCCAGCAACCTCTGGGCCTGCCAATCCCGGGTCCGGCTCAAAGCCTGCTGGAGGGTCCGTGCCGAGACGGCATTGTGTGCCACAGCGGATTCCGCGATGACCAGGGCCTGCAGTGGTGGCAGGCACCGGAATGCGTCGCGCACGACCTCGGCTGGGGCTGCGATGAGCCGCCCCTTCGTTCTGCCGCCCCGGTGCAGGCTAATGCCGGGATGCTGGAGGGACCTGTCTGCACGAACATGTACAGGCTTCGGTCTCTCCAGGACCCACCAGCCTCTAATCTCCGCCGCAGAAGCGCAGGTGAGCGACGATCCCAGGGATGCGGCCAGCACCAGTTCCTCCCGGCAATCAGGCAACCCGTAGTAGCCCGGCAGCTTGTGCTGCACTACGCCGCGGCGCTCAGCTGCTTCTAGCTGTGCCCGGCTGAACCCGTTCGCCTCTAGGGCACTGCGGCTAAGCAGCCCGTGGTGAGCTCTGCAGAACGCCTCGATCGGGTCCACCCTGCCAGCGTCAACGCGCGGGCCAGAAGCTGGTCCTGTAACGGTTCGCTCAGGGGACAGCCGGCTTGCCCGCTGCGCCTGTGGAGGAGTGCCCGGCAACTCGGAAACAGCTGAAGCAGTGCACGGCTGTTCCTAACCTGGCGCTGATTCCAGCCGCTCATGGAGCCAAGACAGACAGACGGTTCCTTCTGCCTGTTGGAAAGCACGCAGGGTGGGCAGCCCGGGTGGTGGGGGCTTCCGCGCGCTGTCGAGAAAGTATCCGGCCAGCCCTGCGAGCACGGCGTTCACCTGCTCCCGTTCACAGGAAGCGAATACCCGGCGGAGCTCTGCCTGGTTTAGGGACCCGCTGACCGCCTTCACGAAGGCACGGAGCCCGCCGGCTGTTATGACGCGGTCTGCGCATCCCGGAGAATATCCTCCGGCCTGAGAGTGAGCCTCGACGACTGGACCGCCGACGATCGACTCTACGGCCGATCGTACCGAATGGGGCAGAGTCAGCCCATCCGATCCGTGCACGGTTGTTCATGGTGACGTTCCTGGGTAAGCCGAGGCCGAAACCTGCCGCCCTTCCCATGGACAGTGACGGGTGGCAACCAATGGGACCTCATCCGTCACTCGGGCCACCAAATGTGGGAAGGGCGGTTGCCGTCGCCGCAGCGACACAGCACGACGCGCAGCCCGGCCACCGGGGAGCAGTTCGCTAGGGTAGCGGTCATGACGAATAAGCGCGTAGTTGTGACCGGAGCAAGCTCGGGAATCGGTGCGGCAGCGGTCCGCGCCCTGCGGAAGACGGGCTGGGACGTAGTCGCCGTAGCCCGCCGGGAAGACCGGCTGCAGGCGCTCGCGGAGGAAACCGGCGCCCGGATCATCGCCTGCGACGTCACCGACCGCCAGTCAGTGGACGCCATGGCGCGGGAGGTGCTGGCCGACGGGGGAGTGGACGCCATCGTGAATAACGCCGGCGGCGCGTTCGGCATGGATGCGGTGGCAACCGGAAACCCCGAGGACTGGGTACGGATGTACAACGTCAACGTGCTCGGAGCGCTCAACGTCACGCAGGCCTTTCTGCCCGCACTGCGGGAAAACGGTGAGGGGTCCATCCTGATGCTGACCTCGACTGCGGCGCTCGCAGCGTACGAAGGCGGAGCCGGCTACTGCGCCGCGAAGGCTGGCGAGGAAGCCATGACCCAGGCACTGCGCCTCGAAGAAGCCGAACACAACGTGCGGGTCATCGAGATCCTGCCGGGCATGGTCAAGACGGAGGAGTTCTCCCTGAACCGGCTCGGCGACGCCGCCGCGGCAGAAAAGATCTACGCCGGCGTCGAAAAGCCTCTGACCGCCGACGACGTGGCGGACGTTATGGCCTACGCCCTGAACGCCCCGCATCACGTCAACCTGGACCAGGTTGTCATCCGTCCCGTGGCGCAGGCAGCGCAGCACAAGGTGATCCGCCGCTAGAGCGCCGCCCGGCAGAGGCCAGCCAGCACCGCGCCTGTCACCAGCCCTGGTAACCGGTGGCTACCCGCTGCCACGGCGCTGAGGCCTCGAGCTGGCCCGCCAGCCGCAGCAACAGATCCTCACGCGCAAGGTCGGCCATCAGCTGCACACCCACGGGCATTCCGTTGTCATCGGTACCGATTGGAAGCGAGATGGCAGGCTGCCCCGAGAGGTTGAACATGTTGGTGCAGACCGCAAAGCGCGAGGTCCGAGGCCCCATCGTCTCCGGGTCCTTTACGTCCAGATAACCCAGCTTCCGCGTGGTCTGGGCGCGGGTGGGCAGCAGGATCACGTCCACGCCGCCGGGCCCGAACTGCTCGGCGACCCGCCAGCCGGTGCGCTGCGCCGTCTGCAGAGCCTTGGCGAGGTCGGAGGCTCTGTTGTTCGCGGCGCTGTCCAAAGTTGCCCGGGTCCACGGCTCGATGTCGTCCTAGGCCAGTCCCCGCCCCAGCGCGGCGAGGCGGTCGTTGATCTGCGCCTACGTTTCTGCGGCCATGATGGTTCCGCCTGCCGCGAGCACCTCCATCATGTCCAGGCCCAGGTGGACCTCGCGCACCTCGTGCCCCAGGTCTCTCAGCAGTGCGGCAGCATGGTCGACGGCGGCTGTGCAGGCGGCGTCGGCGGGGAACGGGCCCGGGGCGATCCGGATCAGCCCGATCCGCAGGCGGCCGGCGTCGGCGCCCACCTCCTCCAGGAACGGGCGTAGAGGGGTGGGCGCGCCGAAGGAATCGCCCGGATGGTGGCCGGCGACGGCGTCGAGCAGGGCGGCGCTGTCACGAACCGTGGTCGTCAGGGCATGGTGGTAGGTCACGGGTGAGGCCAGCGCGATGGGATTCGGCCAGGCAGGCACCCGGCCACGGCTCGGCTTGAGGCCCACCAGCCCGCACATGGCGGAAGGAATCCGGATGGACCCGCCGCCGTCGGTCCCGCGGACGCCGCCGAACCGCCGCTGGAGCCGCCCGTGGAGTACTCGGTGTTCCAGGGGTTGTGGCACGGGCCGTACAGGAGCGGCTCGGTGGTGGTGGTTTTGCCGAACTCCGGCGCGTTGGTCATACCCACCACCACCATGCCCGCGGCCTTGTAGCGCTGCACAACGGTGCTGTCGACGGTAGCGATCACGTCCGTAAACAGCCTTGATCCGTCCGTGGCGGGCAGTCCTTTGACATCCGTGCCGAGGATCTTGATCAGGATCGGCACTCCCCGCAGCGGCCCGTCCGGCAGGCCTGCCTCGACCTCGGCCCGTGCCTCGTCAAAGCGGGTGGCGACCACGGCGTTGAGTGCGGGGTTGAGCTCTTTGATGCGGCTGATCGACTGTTCAAGGACCTCGGCGGGATCGGCGGCCCCGGAGCGGATGTCGGCGGCAAGCGCGATAGCGTCACGAGGGGCAGGGGCTTCTGTCATGACGGTTCCTTTCGGTTGGCGAACCGCTCAAGGGCTGACGCGTCCTCGAGGCCCATGGATGAGCCCGGAACTGCGGGGCTGGATCAGCTCTGGCCCGCTCTACCAAAAGTAGGCCCCGGAGCAGCCGCGGTGGCCGGAACGCCGGAAAGCTGAGGTAGATTCGGCTGATTTACCCTGATCAGCAGCGTCAGCCGGGCACCCGCCGGCCGGGGCTTCGACATCCGCCCCGGCCGTGGCCTAAACTGGCTCAAGCAGCTTTGACCCGGCCATCACCGGTGAGCTTCCGGAAGAACGGTGCACCAGCTAAGGGCGCCCAGTAGAACCGGACGGGTAAGCCCGTCACAGCAGTCAATGAGCGGCAGCCGTCGCGCACCCGGTCCAGGGCGTACGACGGCGGCAAGCGAGGTGGTACCGCGGCTTGACTCCGGCGTTCACGCCGGTCAGGGAAGTTCGCCCTTGCATCCTGTATTTACAGCCAGATTCACTTGCCGCTACCAGGATGACGAACATGCCACAGATCTACCCCAAGGCCTCCACGGGCGATTCCGCCGAAGCAGCAGCCTCCTCACCCAGGTTCCCCGAGATCGAAGAACGGGTCCTGAAGTACTGGGATGAGGACGGCACCTTCCAGGCCTCCATCGATTCGCGGCCCGCCGGGCAGGACGGCTCCAACGAGTTCGTCTTCTACGACGGCCCGCCCTTCGCCAACGGCCTGCCGCACTACGGCCACCTCCTCACCGGCTACGTCAAGGACCTGGTGGCCCGCTACCAGACCCAGCGCGGACACCGCGTTGAGCGCCGCTTCGGCTGGGACACCCACGGCCTGCCCGCCGAGCTCGAGGCCATGAAGCAGCTCGGCATGAGCGACAAGGTCCAGATCGAGAAGATGGGCATCGACAAGTTCAACGATGCCTGCCGCGCCTCGGTCATGAAGTACGCCGGTGAGTGGCAGGACTACGTCACCCGCCAGGCCCGCTGGGTGGACTTCGAAAACGACTACAAGACTCTGAACGTTGAGTACATGGAGTCGGTCATCTGGGCCTTCAAGACCCTGCATGAGAAGGGCCTGACCTACAGCGGCTTCCGGGTGCTCCCGTACTGCTGGAAGGACGAAACCCCGCTCTCCAACCACGAGCTGCGCATGGACGACGACGTCTACAAGATGCGCCAGGACCAGACGGTCACCGTGACTTTCCCGGTCATCGCCGGAGACAACGTGCTCTCCGCCGAACTTGAAGGCGTCAAGGCCGTCGCGTGGACCACCACGCCGTGGACCCTGCCCACCAACATGGCCCTCGCCGTCGGACCTGAGGTCCGCTACGCCGTCGTGCCCGCCGGCCCCAACGGGACCCTGCTGAATCCGGAAGCTGCCGGCGGAGACCGCTTCCTGCTCGCCGAGGACCTGGTCGCCTCCAACGCCAAGGACCTGGGCTACGACGACGCCGATGCCGCCCGCGCCGCCGTCACCTCCGTGCATTCGGGCAGGGAACTTGAAGGCCTGCGCTACGTTCCGCTCTGGGACTACTACGCCGACGCCGAGAAGTGGGGCACAGAAAACGCCTGGCGCTTCGTCGTGGCCGACTACGTCACCACCACCGACGGCACCGGCATTGTGCACCAGGCACCGGCCTACGGCGAAGATGACCAGAAGGTCTGCGAAGCCAACGGCATCCCGGTAATCCTGTCCGTGGACGAGGGCGGCAAGTTCCTGCCCATGTTCGGTGAGGGGCCGCTGTCCGAAATTGCCGGACTGCAGGTCTTCGACGCGAACAAGCCGATCACCCGCGAGCTGAAGGCAGAGGGACGGCTGCTGCGCCAGGCCAGCTACGAGCACTCCTACCCGCACTGCTGGCGCTGCCGGAACCCGCTGATCTACAAGGCTGTCTCCTCCTGGTTCGTGGAGGTCACCAAGATCAAGGACCGCATGATCGAGCTGAACCAGCAGATCAACTGGATCCCGGAAAACGTCAAGGACGGCCAGTTCGGCAAGTGGCTTGAAAACGCCCGCGACTGGTCCATCAGCCGCAACCGGTACTGGGGCAGCCCCATCCCGGTGTGGGTCTCGGACGATCCCAACTACCCGCGCACCGACGTCTACGGTTCCCTCGCGGAACTGGAAGCCGACTTCGGCCGCCTGCCGCTGAACAAGGAAGGCCAGCCGGACCTGCACCGTCCGTTCATCGATGAGCTGACCCGCCCCAACCCGGATGATCCCACCGGCAAGTCCACCATGCGCCGTGTGGAGGACGTGCTGGATGTCTGGTTCGATTCCGGCTCGATGCCCTACGCCCAGGTGCACTACCCGCATGAGAACGCCGATTGGTTTGAGCACCACAACCCGGGCGACTTCATCGTGGAGTACATCGGCCAGACCCGCGGCTGGTTCTACACGCTGCACATCCTGGCCACGGCACTCTTCGACCGGCCGGCGTTCCGCAACGTGATCAGCCACGGAATCGTCCTCGGCTCCGACGGGCAGAAGATGTCCAAGTCGCTGCAGAACTACCCGGACGTCTCCGAGGTCCTGGACCGCGACGGTTCCGACGCCATGCGCTGGTTCCTGATGGCCTCGCCGATCCTGCGCGGCGGCAACCTGATCGTCACCGAACAGGGCATCCGCGACGGCGTCCGGCAGGTCATCCTGCCGCTGTGGAACGTGTGGCACTTCTTCACGCTCTACACCAACGCCGCGAACAACGGTGCCGGCTACGAGGCCACCCTGCGCCACGAGTCCACCGAGCCGCTGGATACGTACATGCTGGCCGCTACCGGCGACCTCATCCGGAACATGACGACGGCGCTGGACACCTATGACGTCTCCGTCGCCTGCGAGATGCTGCGCGCCTACATGGACACGCTGACCAACTGGTACGTCCGCCGCAGCCGCACCCGGTTCTTCGACGAAGACACCCAGGCCTTCGATGTGCTCTACACCTGCCTCGAAGCGCTCTGCCGGGTCGCAGCCCCGCTGCTGCCCCTGGTTTCCGAGGAGATCTGGCGCGGTCTCACCGGCGGCCGGTCGGTGCACCTGACCGACTGGCCCGAAGCAGGCGCGTTCCCGCGCGATCCGGACCTGGTGGCCCGCATGGACCTGACCCGGAAGATCGCATCCGTGGGTTCCTCGCTGCGCAAGGCCGCCAACCTCCGGGTGCGGCTGCCGCTGTCCGAAATGACCGTCGTGGCACCGGATGCCGAGGCACTCGAAGGGCATTTCGCGGCGATCATCGCCGATGAGCTGAACCTGAAGTCCGTGCGCCTCGTGGACGCAGGCTCCGCCGACCCCGCCGAGTTCGGGATCACGCAGAAGCTCGTCGTCAACGCCCGGGCAGCCGGTCCGCGGCTGGGCAAGAACGTGCAGACTGCCATCAAGGCGTCCAAGTCGGGGGACTGGTCCGTGGCTGAAGACGGAACGGTCACCGCCGGCGGCCTGGCCCTGGAGTCGCACGAATACACCCTGGAGACCGTGGTTGAATCCGGCGAAGGAGAGTCCTCCAAGGCCGTGGCAGTCCTGCCCGGCGGCGGCTTCCTGGTCCTGAACACTGAGGTCACCCCGGAGCTGGCCGCAGAGGGCACCGCACGCGATGCCATCCGCGCCATCCAGCAGGCCCGCCGCGACGCCGATCTGCACATCAGTGACCGCATCCGCACCACGGTGGTTACCGCGTCGGAGAGCGCGGCAGCGCTGGAAGCCAACGCAGACCTGGTCAAGGCCGAAACCCTGACCGGGGAACTGGTGGTCGATGGCTCCGGGGACAAGAACGATTCATTCACCGTGACTGTGGAGAAAATCTGATGTCCACCCAAGACAGCCCCTCAGGCTCCATCGACGGCTTCTCAGTCGAAAGCGTGTACGCCGAACTGCTCAGCCGTGCCCCGGAAAACAAGATGGAACCGCGCATGGCTCCGCTGTTCCGGGCCATGGAAATCCTGGGCGAGCCCAATAAGGCGTTCCCGATCATCCACATCACCGGAACCAACGGCAAAACCTCGACGGCGCGGCTGATCGAGGGCGGCCTGCGCGCCTACGGGCTGCGCACCGGCCGCTACACCAGCCCGCACCTGAGCAAGGTGACCGAGCGGATCAGCATCGACGGCGAACCGGTCGCGGATGAGACCTTTGTCCGGATCTGGGACGAAATCCGCCCCTACCTGGCAATGGTCGACGCCGAACTGGACGCCGCGGGGGAGCCGCGCCTGACCTACTTCGAGTGCGTGACGATCCTGGCCTTCGCTGTCTTCGCGGATGAGCCGGTGGACGTTGCCGTGATCGAGGTCGGCCTGGGTGGAATTACCGATGCCACCAACGTGGGGGACGGAACGGTCTCCGTGGTGACTCCGATTTCCCTGGACCACACCGAGCTGCTGGGGGACGACGTCGCTGACATCGCCCTGGAGAAAGCCGGCATCATCAAGGAAAACGGGTTCCTTATCAGCGCAGCACAGCCGGTGGAAGCCGCGCAGGTGCTGCTGGAGAAGGCCAACGAGGCCGGGGTCCCGTACCGCTTCGAAGGCATCGAATTCGGCGTTGAATCCCGCACCATGGCGGTCGGCGGGCAGATGGTCACGGTAAACGGACTCGCCGGACGCTACGAGGACCTGCTGGTTCCGCTCCACGGTAAACACCAGGCGCAGAACGCGGCCGTCGCCGTCGCCGCTTTGGAAGCTTTCATTGGGGGAGGGGCCAAGGAACTGGACGCTGAACTGCTGCGCACCGGTTTCCAGACCGTCACCTCTCCCGGACGGCTGGAAGTGGTCCGCACGGCGCCGACCATCATCGTGGATGCCGCGCACAACCCCGCCGGTGCCAGGGCAAGCGCCCAGGCAGTGCTCGAATCCTTCAATCTCTCCTCCCTGGTGATCGTCGCCGGAATCCTGGCGGAGAAGGATGCTGTGGGCATCCTGTCCGAACTGCGGGAAGTGCTCGGCGACATTGTCACCGGCATCTGCCTCACCCAGTCCAGTTCGCCGCGCGCCATTCCGGCCGACGAACTGGTGCAGGACGCGGTGGACGCCGGCTTTGCGGACGAAGACATCCAGGTGGAGCCGGCCCTCGATGATGCGATCGAGTGGGCCGTCGCCAAGGCAGAGGAGAACAACGACCTCGCCGGCGGCGTCCTGGTCATCGGCTCCATCACCGTGGTCGCGGAAGCGCGCACCCTTCTCGGAAAGTAAGCACATGGCACGAATGACCAAGGCCCAGCGCGAGTGGCGCCCGGGCATGCCCAAGAAGCGCCGGTCCATCCGCGTGATGTTCGCGTCCACCGTCCTGAGCCTGGAGGCCTTCGTGGTCCTTTTCGGCACCCTGGCAGTCTTCGGACTGCAGCGGGACCGCGTCGCGCCGGTGGCCATCCTGGTAGGGGGGATCGTTCTCGCCGCTGCCCTGGTTGCGGCCTGCGCGTTCCTGTCCAAGCCTGCCGGCCCGTGGATCGGCTGGATCCTGCAGCTTGCGATCATTGCCACCGGTTTCCTGGAACCGATGATGTTCCTGGTGGGCGCGCTGTTCGCCGGAACCTGGTGGTACGGGCTGCGCGCCGGTGCCCGCCTGGACCGGGAAAACCGCCAGCGCGACCGGGAACAGGCAGAGTGGGAAGCCGCCAACCCGGCCGGTACCGATTCCGGCGAAACCAGCAGCTAGGCTTAGGAAAAGCCGAAACCGCACCACCCCAACCTCCAAGGAGAAACCAAGCGTGAGCACCGAGCGCACTCTCGTCCTGATCAAGCCCGACGGCGTCAAGCGGAACCTGACCGGCGCCATCCTGGCCCGCATCGAGGCCAAGGGTTACACCCTGGCCGAACTGAAGAAGATGGACGCAACCCGGGAACTGCTCGAAGAGCACTACGCAGAGCACGTCGGTAAGCCGTTCTACGAGCCGCTCGTCGAGTTCATGCTCAGCGGTCCGATTGTTGCGGCCGTCTTCGAAGGCCAGCGCGTCATCGAGGGCTTCCGTTCACTGGCCGGAGCCACCGAACCCACCACGGCGGCACCCGGAACCATCCGCGGCGACTTCGGCCGCGACTGGGGCACCAAGGTCCAGCAGAACCTGGTCCACGGATCCGATTCCGCTGAATCCGCCGAACGCGAGATCGGGATCTGGTTCGGCAACTAGCCGATCCGCTTCACCGCATGCAGGCAGGAGGCCGGCACCCGCCACGGGTGCCGGCCTCCTGTACATTCGGGGCGTGCTGGCTAGGCTGGGGGCCATGGCACTCATCCACAAGGCAGAGCTGAATCCGACAAAGATGGAACTGATCTCCAGCTGGCTTCCAGCGGCCCCCTGGTTCCCGCACAGCGGTGCCGCGGGAGTCCGCGCAGAACCGCTGGCAGCCTACCGTTTCGACGATCCCCAGGGTCAGGTGGGCATGGAAACGCATATCGTGCGCAGCGGGGAGAGCGCCCTGCAGGTTCCGCTGACCTACCGCCCCGAACCGCTGGAGGGCGGGGACGGTTACCTGGTGGGCACCATGGAACATTCGGTGCTGGGCCGGCGCTGGGTCTATGACGCCTGCGGCGACCCGGTGTACGTGAGTGCCTTCGCTGCAGCAGTGGTCGACGGCGTGGGCCAGGCGCCGCTGTACGTCGAGGAAGACGGTGTGCGGCGCGAGCTGCCGCAGTCAATGGAACTGGAAACCAGCGGCATGCCCGACGGTGAAGAGCTGGTGGAAGCACCCGAACGCGAACCGGCCGGCTGGACGGTCACCCGGATGCACCGCGACGGCTGGGAACTGTCCCTGGTCCGTGTGCTTGACCTGGGTGGCCGGGCTGCGCCGCCGCCGTCGCTGGTAGGCACCTGGGATGGGCAGCGTGAACCCGTCGTACTCGGCTGGGGCCTGCCCTTGGGCTAAGGAAGGTCCCGGCGGGAGCCGGCTAGCTGCCGAGGAACGCGTTCATGAACCGGAAAAAGATCGAGGCTGCGGTTGCGACCCACAGCAGCGCCGTAATGGCCCATGCCCATTCCGAGAGGAAGCGGACCATCCCGGCGGGCGCGGGAATGACTCCATGTGCCAGGTTGCGCACGGTGGTGAAGACGAACAGCGGGATCATGGCGGTCCACACGACGATGCAGTAGATGCACAGCACATAGATGTCGAACAGTGCCTGGCTCCACAGCCAGACCACGAATACCATGCCCAGCGTGACGCCGGCCTGTACCGCAGCCCAGTACCAGCGGCTGAACCGGGCCCCGGCGAGCATGGACATGGCTACGGTGATCATGACGGCAAACGCAACGATGCCGATCAGCGGATTTGGGAAACCGAAGAGTGAAGCCTGCCAGGTCTGGAAGACGGTTCCGCAGGAAACCCACGGGCTGATGTCGCAGCTCGTAATATAGCTGGAGTCGGCATAGACTTTCAGGCGCTCGATGACCAGGATGGCCGAGCCCAGCCAGCCGATGACCGAGGTGATGAGCACCAGCCAGGCGAACGGTTTCTGCTGAACGGAGCGGGCAAGTCCAGCTTCGCCTGTCCTCCCGCCCAGATCGGCTCCGCTGGTGCTGCTGGTGGAACTGGAAGGCACGTGCTGCTCCTTTTGCCGGGTATCGGTGGTCCGATTCTATGTGGTGCTAGAGACCTATTTGACCTCCGTGTGAGATAATGGCTTTGGCTGGTGTCGGATCCACATTCCGTCATCGGTCCAGCGACAGGCTTCCGGTGCTGTCGGCGACGCTTCCCAAGAAGGAATGCCCATCAATCCGGATGGGGCCGGGGAATCCGCCGAACAGCCCTACCACAGCCCAAACGCCTAGCCGTTCCGAGCAGGTAGCAGGAAAAGCGCCGCTGGTCTTGCGAGTGATGCCGCGCCCTCACGATGGTGCGACCTCGGAAGACATTTAGACGACTTCCGGCTGGCGCAGGCTCCGATGCCCCCGCACAGCCGATACATTGCCCTCCGGGCATTGGAATGTGGCCAGTGCCGCGGGGGCCGGAGCATAGCTGTATATGAATATTGATCGCACGACAGAAGAAGCAGTCGATCCCGCCGCAGGGGTCTCCGCACCCGCTGAAGTAGAGGCCGAAGCCGCACCGGCAACGAAAGCGCCGGCTAAGCGCGCACCGCGTGCCCGCCGCAAGCCTGCAGCGGCAGTCGGGGCGGAAGAAACACAGGAACCGGCCCTGATCCAGACCGGAACGGAAACCGAATCCGCCGAAGCAGCGGCAGAGCCCGCGGCAAAACCGAAGCGGACACGAGCACCCCGGCGCAAGCCAGCCGCCGGCGCTGAAGAACCCCCGGCCGCAGCAGAAGCCCCTGTTGCCGCCGGGAGCGCTGTTGCCGCTGACAGTGCAGCTGCCGCCGGGAGCGCCGAAGCAGAGCTCCCCGCAGTTGAAGAGCCGGCTGAAGCACCCGCCAAGACGGTACGACGCCGCCGCGCACCGGCGAAGAAGGCTGCAGCCGAATCCGCCCCTGCAGAGGGTGCGGGAACAGACACCGCCGCTGCTGCCGCCCAGGACGCAGGTGCCCCGGCTGAAGCTGCAGGCAGCGAAGAAGCTGCCGAGCCCGCCCCGGCCAGGACACGTACCCGGCGCCGCGCCACCTCCAAAGCCGGTTCCGCCGCAGCCGCGCCGGCCGCAGACGAGGCCGCGGTGAACCCTGAAGTTCCCGCCGCAGCTGCCGGCCCCGACACCGCAGCCGCCGCATCCGATGACGTTGCCGCTGAGATACAGGGAGAACCCGCGGAGGCCAAGCCGGAGCAGTCCTCGGTCCTTGACCCCTTCGCCATTCCTGAATCGCCCACGTCGGTGCTCTTCCATGCACCGGATCTCACCGCGGTGCAGGCGCTTGCGGCTGCGGCCGCCGCCGCTGAAGGCGATGATGACGACGATTCCGAGGACGAAGGCCGCGATTCGAACCGGTCCCGCCGCAGCCGCCGCCGGAGCCGCGGACGGTCCCGCACCGAAGGTGAGGCAGCCGCGGACGGTGAGAGCGCCGAGCCTGCCGACGCAGCGGAAGAAAACGAAGAGGGCGTAACCTCCCGCCGACGCCGCCGCCGTCGCCGCGGTGACGCCGACCTTGAGCTCACCGGCGGATCAGACGACGATCCGCCCAACACCGTCACCCGTGTCCGTGCCCCCCGGGCGCACGCGGATGCCCCGGTGAGCGACCGTGTGACCTCCGTCAAGGGTTCCACCCGTCTTGAGGCCAAGAAGCAGCGCCGCCGCGAATCCCGCGAGTCCGGACGCCGCCGCCACGTCATCACCGAGGCCGAGTTCCTGGCCCGCCGCGAGTCGGTGGACCGGCAGATGATCGTGCGCCAGCGTGATGACAGGATCCAGATCGGCGTCCTTGAGGACGGCGTCCTGGCCGAGCACTTTGTTTCCAACACCCAGCAGGATTCCCTGATCGGCAACGTTTACGTCGGCAAGGTCCAGAACGTGCTGCCGAGCATGGAAGCTGCCTTCGTGGATATTGGCCGCGGACGCAACGCCGTGCTCTACGCCGGTGAAGTCAACTGGGATGCCGCAGGCCTGGACGGCCAGCCGCGCCGTATCGAACTCGCCCTGAAGTCCGGGGATTCAGTCCTCGTCCAGGTCACCAAGGATCCGGTGGGACACAAGGGTGCCCGGCTGACCAGCCAGATCTCGCTGCCCGGCCGCTACCTGGTGTACGTCCCGGGCGGATCGATGACCGGTATCTCGCGCAAGCTTCCGGACGTGGAGCGCAATCGGCTCAAGAAGATCCTCAAGGACCACCTTCCGCAGAACGCCGGCGTCATTGTGCGCACCGCGGCTGAAGGCGCTTCCGAGGAAGAGCTGATGAATGACATCAACCGCCTCCGTGCGCAGTGGGAGAACATCGAGGCGAAAGCCAAGTCCACCAAGACCCTCCCTCCGGAACTGCTCTACGGAGAACCGGACCTGACCATCAAGGTGGTCCGCGACGTCTTCAACGAAGACTTCTCCAAGCTCATCGTTTCCGGTGAGGAAGCCTGGGACACCATCGAGGCCTATGTAACCTACGTGGCCCCGGACCTGGTTGGCCGGCTTGAGAAGTGGACCAAGGACGAGGACATCTTTGCGGCCAGCCGCATCGACGAACAGATCGCCAAGGCACTGGACCGCAAGGTGTTCCTGCCCTCCGGCGGTTCGCTGGTCATCGACCGCACCGAAGCAATGACCGTGGTGGACGTCAACACCGGCAAGTTCACCGGCAGCGGCGGCAACCTCGAAGAGACTGTCACGAAGAACAACCTGGAAGCGGCTGAGGAAGTAGTCCGCCAGCTGCGCCTGCGGGACATCGGCGGCATCATCGTCATCGACTTCATCGACATGGTGCTTGAAGCCAACCGTGACCTGGTGCTGCGCCGCCTGGTCGAGTGCCTCGGCCGGGACCGCACCAAGCACCAGGTCGCCGAGGTTACCTCGCTGGGCCTGGTCCAGATGACCCGCAAGCGCATGGGTACCGGACTGCTGGAAGTCTTCGGCGAAGAGTGCGAGCACTGCGCAGGCCGCGGCGTGATCACCCACGACATTCCCGTGGAGCACCGCCGCAGCACCAGCCACGCAGTCTCGGACGACAACCACTCCCAGCACCTGAAGCAGGAGAAGGCTTCCCGCGGAGAGCGCAAGCGCCGCAGCCGCGGAGGCCAGAACCAAAACCAGAACCAGAACCAGGGCCAGAACCAGCAGCAGCCTGCCGTGCCGGTGGAGCAGCCCAAGGCTGAGGAGCCGCAGGCAGACGATGCTGAGCGCGCCGCCAAGGCGGAGGCAGCACGGGCAGCCCTCGCGACCATTGCTGCCGCCACCGCCGCAGCGCACGACGCCGGCACCTCCGAGCACGGAAGCAAGGACACCTCCCCGGAGTCCGTGCCCGGCACGGAGGCAGGCAGCAGCGTTCCTGCGGAGGAGAAGCCGCTCATCAGGGAACCGCAGGATGACGTGCCGGCCGAAGCCGGCGCCGTGCTGCGCATCCAGGGGGAGACGGTTGTGGTTCCGCGCCGCGAACGCCGCCGCCCTGTCCGCCATGACGTGCAGCTGACGCTTGAGAGCCTGACCGAGGCCTTTAACGAAGTCTCCCCGGTTTCCCGCGAGCCGCAGGCCCGGAAGGCCGAGCCGGCAGCCGGTGACTCCGGCACGCAGGCAGGCGGCAACGGAAGGGACTCGGGCGGGGAAACCCGGCAGGAGACCGGAGCCGGCACCGCAGAACCTGCCCGCCGGCCGCGCCGCCGCCGTGCAGCCCGCAGCCCGCAGGGCTCAGCAGATGCACAGATCATCAAGGCAGGCCCGGAGGACACCTCCGGTGCCCGGGGCAGCAGCACCACCGCAGTGGCCGCTGCACCCGCTGCCGCCCCGCGGACTGAGTCTGCGGCGCCGGTGATCCTCGGCGTCGGCGTTCCGGCATCGGACCTCTAGCAGTTTCATAAGCAGTTCAGCTCCCGGCCGCTGCGGCCGGGAGCTGAACTGCTTAACGGTCTTGTCAGCAGTCCCGGTCCGGGCCGGTCCGGGAGTGCTATAGAATGGTAATAAGCGCAGTGACGTCCCCAGTACGGCCGGAGGATGGCACGCTGGACCTGCCGTGCATTTGCGGCATATGGGTCCCTTAGCGTAGCCTTGAACTTCGGTGCGAACGCCTTCTAAGCCGTTATTCGGTACAGGGCGTGACTGCATGGCGCAAGCCGGACACATTGAAGGTCCGGGGAAGTGCGCATCCAAGTATTAAACGTCGAGAGAAGTGAGTTCCCAAGTGGTGTACGCGATTGTCCGCGCTGGCGGCCGCCAAGAAAAGGTTTCCGTCGGAGACCTCGTAACCCTGGACCGCGTCCCCGGTGGAGCCGGTAGCACCTTTGAGCTGCCTGCCCTGCTTTTGGTTGATGGCGACAAGGTCACCTCTGCCGCCAAGGACCTGGCCAAGGTTACGGTTACGGCAGAAGTTATCGAAAACTTCCGGGGTCCGAAGATTGTCATCCAGAAGTTCAAGAACAAGACCGGTTACAAGAAGCGTCAGGGCTACCGCTCCTCGCTGACCAAGGTCAAGGTCACCTCCATCAACTCCTGATTCCTAACGTCCGGAACCGCTTGGTTCCAGACCGCGGGAGTTGTGCCCGCACCTAGGCATCAAAGTCAGTCATAGCAAAGGCAGGATTAGAAAATGGCACATAAGAAAGGTGCGAGCTCTACTCGCAACGGCCGCGACTCCAACGCTCAGTTCCTGGGCGTGAAGCGCTTCGGCGGCCAGGTCGTCAAGGCCGGCGAGATCATCGTTCGCCAGCGCGGCACCCACTTCCACCCCGGCGCAGGCGTTGGCCGCGGTGGAGACGACACGCTGTTCGCCCTGGAGGCAGGCGCTGTCGAGTTCGGCAGCCGTCGTGGCCGCCGCGTCGTGAACATCGTCGCAGCCGCCGAGTAATTTCGGCACACAGCTTTTCCGGTGGGGCGGGCCAGATGGCCCGCCCCACTTCTTTTTTAAGCCGAGTAGACTTGGCTTGATCCAAAATTTTCAACAAGGAGAACCATGGCCAGCTTTGTAGACCGTGTTGTACTGCATGTTTCAGGCGGTGCCGGCGGCCATGGTTGCGTGTCCGTAAAGCGTGAGAAGTTCAAGCCCCTGGGCGGACCCGACGGCGGCAACGGCGGCGACGGCGGCGACGTCATCCTCCGCGTCGACGGCCAGACCACCACGCTGCTGGATTACCACCACGCGCCGCACCGCCACGCCGGCAACGGCGGACCCGGTATGGGCGACTGGCGCGCCGGCAAGACGGGGGAGACCCTCGTGCTCTCGGTTCCGGAAGGAACCGTCGTCAAGTCGAAGGACGGCAAGGTCCTGGCCGACCTGGTCGGCATGGGCGCAGAGTTCGTCGCCGCAGCCGGCGGACAGGGCGGCCTGGGCAATTCCTCGCTGTCCTCACAGAAGCGCAAGGCCCCCGGCTTCGCGCTGCTGGGCACCCCGGGCGAGGAGCGGGACATTGTCCTGGAACTCAAGTCGATCGCCGACATCGCACTGGTCGGCTTCCCGTCGGCAGGCAAGTCCTCCCTGATCGCTGCGATGTCAGCTGCGCGGCCCAAGATCGCCGATTACCCCTTCACCACCCTGATTCCGAACCTGGGCGTAGTCCAGGCAGGAGACGTCCGTTTCACTGTTGCGGACGTGCCCGGACTGATCGAAGGCGCCTCGGAGGGCAAGGGCCTTGGACACCACTTCCTGCGCCACGTCGAGCGCTGCGCCGCGCTGGTCCATGTGCTGGACTGCGCCGCCCTTGAAGCAGACCGTGATCCGCTCAGCGACCTTGACGTCATCGAGGCCGAACTTGAGAAGTACGAAGTAGACATGAGCTACGCAGGGGCCGACGGCGACGTCGTTCCGCTGAACCAGCGTCCGCGCCTTGTGGCGCTGAACAAGGTGGATGTTCCCGACGGACGTGACATGGCCGAGTTTGTCCGGCCGGAACTCGAAAAGCGCGGCTACCGCGTCTTCGAAGTCTCCGCTGCCAGCCATGAAGGCCTGCGCGAACTGGGCTTCGCCATGGCGGCAATCGTCGCCGGGGCCCGCAAGGCCGTTGAGACAGCTCCGCCGCGCGTCGCCGCGCCCGTGGTTCGGCCGCGCTCCGTCAACGCGAAGGGTGGATTTACCATCCGCCGCGAAGAACGGAACCTCGAACCGCTGTTCCGCGTCCTGGGCGACAAGCCGGTTCGCTGGGTCCAGCAGACCGACTTCACCAACGACGAAGCAGTGGGCTACCTGGCCGACCGCCTGGCCAAGCTGGGCGTCGAAGACCAGCTCTTCAAGGCAGGTGCCAAGCCCGGCGATGCCGTGGTCATTGGCGAGGGCGACGGCGTCGTCTTCGACTGGGAGCCGACCATGATCGGCGGTGCGGAACTGCTTGCTGCGTCCCCGCGCGGCTCGGACATCCGCATCGAAGAGTTCTCCCGCCCCACGCGCAGCGAGAAGCGCGAGGACCACCAGCAGCGCAAGGACGCCCGCGCGGCAGCCCGCGCCGAGCTGGAAGCCGAGCGCAAGGCCGGAATCTGGACTGAGTCGGTGAACTACAAGCACACCCGTCCGACCTCGGGCGATGACGACTAGCCGCTTCACAGACGCGGGCCCCGGGCGGGCTTGGGCATAGGCTGGTTCGGTCATGAGTAAAGAAAACGCTGAAGCACAGACCACCACCGCACCCAAGCGCCCGCTGAAGTCCCGGGCAGGCCTTGCCCGGGCGCGCCGCGTAGTAGTCAAAGTAGGGTCCTCCTCCCTGACCTCGGTCGCCGGCGGCATCTCCGACGAGGCGCTGACCTCGCTGGCTGATGTCCTGGCAGCACGGCGCCGGCAGGGGACTGAGATCATCCTGGTGTCCTCCGGCGCGATCTCCGCAGGCCTGGCGCCGCTGGGGCTCTCAAAGCGCCCCTCGCAGCTTTCCACCCAGCAGGCCGCTGCGAGCGTTGGCCAGGGCCTGCTGATGGCGCGCTATACGGAAGCCTTCGGCCGGCACGGTGTCACGGTGAGCCAGGTGCTCCTCACCATTGAGGACCTGATGCGGCGCACCCACCATGCCAACGCCCACCGTGCTCTGGAGCGGCTCCTGAACTTCGGCGTCGTGCCCATTGTCAACGAAAACGACACCGTGGCCAGCCACGAGATCCGTTTTGGCGACAACGACCGCCTCGCCGCGCTGGTGGCCCACCTGGTAAAAGCCGATGCCCTGATCCTGCTCTCCGACGTAGATTCGCTCTACGACGGACCGCCCTCTGCGGGCGCACGCCGCATTCCCGAGGTCACCGGTATGAAGGACCTGGAAGACGTCCGGATCGGGAAGGTCGGCAAAGCCGGCGTAGGAACCGGAGGGATGGTCACCAAGGTTGAGGCAGCCACCATCGCGGCCCAGTCCGGCATTCCCGCCCTGGTCACTTCCACTGAAAACGCCGCGGCAGCGCTGGCCGGGGAGGACGTGGGCACCTGGTTCACCACGCGCGGAGTGCGCCAGCCCATCCGCCTGCTCTGGCTGGCACACCTGGCCCGCATCCAGGGCACGCTTGTGCTGGACGACGGCGCTGCACGCGCGGTGGGGGAGCGGCGCCGGTCGCTGCTGCCCGCCGGAATCGTGGCCGTTGAAGGTCACTTTGAGCCCGGGGACCCGGTGGCCTTGGCTGATACCTCCGGCCGGGTGCTGGCCCACGGCCTGACCAACTATGCCTCTGACGAGCTGCCCCGGATGCTGGGCCGTTCCACCCGGGAACTGGCCAAGGAACTGGGCCGCGGCTACGAACGCTCCGTGGTGCACGTCAATGACCTGGTGATCCTCCAGCCGCACGGATCGTCGGCCGTTCAGGCAGCGTCACGTACCCTCCAGGGCGACGGCGCCGCCGCTACACTGGGAGCATGACCGTCCAAGACACCCCTTCCGTGAACCGCAACGACGCTGAAACCGCGCCCTCGCCGGAGCAAGTCGAAGCCGGCGTCCACCGCATCGCGGACCGGGCCCGCGCCGCCTCCCGGCGCATGGCACGCGCCAACCGTGCCTGGAAGGACCTGGCCCTGGAGCAGATCGCCCAGGATGTGGTGGCGCGCCGGGATGCCGTCCTGGCTGCCAACGCGGAAGACGTTGAGCGCGGCCGGAAGAACGGAACGTCCGAGGCCCTCCTCGACCGGCTGACCCTGACCCCCGCGCGGATCGATGCGCTGGCTTCGGCCCTGCGGAACCTCGCCGGGCTGCCTGATCCCGTTGGTTCCGTTGCCCGCGGCCAGACCCTGCCCAACGGGCTCCGGATGCGGCAGGTGCACGTGCCGCTCGGCGTCGTCGGAGCAATCTACGAGGCCCGTCCCAACGTGACCCTGGACATTGCCGGCCTCGCGCTGAAGAGCGGCAACGCCGTCATCCTGCGCGGCGGCAGCGCGGCAGCAGCCACGAACCACGTCCTGGTCAACCTGATCCGCGACGCTTTGGACACCGTGGGGCTGCCCTCCGATGCTGTCCAGACAATCGACCAGTACGGCCGTCCCGGAGCGAACTTCCTGATGAAGGCCCGCGGCCGGGTGGATGTGCTCATTCCGCGCGGCGGCCGGGACCTGATCCAGAACGTCGTTACCAATGCTGCGGTCCCTGTCATCGAAACCGGGGAAGGCAACGTCCACATCTACCTGGATGAGTCGGCGCCCGAGGAGATGGCGGTCGACATCCTCCTCAACGCCAAGACGCAGCGGCCCAGCGTCTGCAACACCGTTGAAACGCTGCTGGTCCACAGCAGTTCCGGTGCTGCCCGCGAAGTCCTGGCGGTCCTGGCCGACGCCGGAGTCCGCCTCCACGCCGACGAGCGGATCCGGGGAATCCTCCCGGAGGGCACCCCTGTGCATGACGCCACAGAAGACGACTGGGGCCGGGAATACATGGACCTGGATCTGGCGGTGGCCATGGTGGACACCATGGACGAGGCGCTGGAGCACATCCGCACCTACTCGACTGGCCACACCGAGGCCATCATCACCAACAACCTGGCAAATGCCGAGCGCTTCATCGCGGAGATCGACTCCGCGGCAGTGATCGTCAACGCCTCCACCCGCTTCACCGACGGCGGTGAGCTGGGACTTGGCGCCGAGGTGGGCATCTCCACACAGAAGATGCACGCGCGCGGACCCATGGGACTCAAGGAACTGACCACCACCAAATGGATCATCCAGGGAGACGGCCAGGTACGCGCCTAGAGCCGGGCGCACGGGCGCAGACTGCGGTGTTCGCGCCGCGTACGCGTACCATTGATCTAGAAACGATGCTCCGCCGGGCTGCCCGGCGGTTGATTTAGGGAGATTCATGCTGATCCAGCTTTCAAGTGCTGCGCTGATGGCGGCCGAAGTTGCCGAAGAACATGCAGAAACGTCGCCGTTCGTCTACGGCGGGGTTATCTTCGCTATCTTCATGGTGCTGATGTTCGCGACCATGGCCTTCACCAGCCTGGGTCACCGCCACGAGGCAGTGCCGGAGCACGTTGATCCCCAGCGCCAGTTCCCGAACAAGCACGACCACGGCCAGGGCATCCCCGAATAGGCCGCCCCTGTAGGTGGAACCGGCTGGGACCATGGATAGCACAGAGCAGGACGCGGCGCAGAGCCCGCGTCCCTACCGGCTGGGTGTGATGGGCGGGACGTTTGATCCCATCCACCACGGCCACCTAGTGGCCGCAAGCGAAGTGGCCTCTGTCTTCGACCTCGATGAGGTTGTCTTCGTGCCCACCGGGGAACCGTGGCACAAATCGGCGCAGGAAGTCACGCCTGCAGAACACCGGTACCTGATGACGGTGATTGCCACCGCCTCGAATCCGCGCTTCAAGGTGAGCCGCGTGGACATTGACCGTCCGGGACCCACCTACACCATTGATACGCTGAGGGATCTGCGCCGTGCGCGTCCGGACGCCGAGTTGTTCTTCATCACCGGCGCTGACGCGATGGCGCAGATCCTCTCATGGAAAGACGTCCAGGAACTGTGGTCCCTGGCTCACTTCGTGGGCGTCACAAGGCCCGGGCACGAACTGCAGAACATGGGCCGCGATGATGTCAGTCTCCTGGAGGTCCCGGCTATGGCCATCTCCTCCACTGACTGCCGGGCACGCGTGGCGGCATCGGAGCCGGTTTGGTACCTGGTGCCGGACGGCGTAGTGCAGTACATCGCCAAGCACAACCTGTACACCCCCGCTCAGCAGCAGACGAGGCCCGCCACCACTGAGCCCGTAGCCTGAGCGATCAACACCTGATGGGTAGGAAATGACGAACGGTCCAGAGTCCGCAGACGCACCCCGACGCAGCCGCCGTGCGGCAGGCTCAGGGACTGCTGCCGGAGCGCAGGAGCGGGAGTCCCAGCAGAGGGCCAGGGACCGTGAGGCCCTGCGAGCCTACAAGGCGCTGACAGACGGCCAGCCCCGGCCCGAACCGGCCGATGCCAACCCGCCGACCCGCCGGCAGCTCCGCCTTGCCCAGCAGGCTGCAGCCCAGCAGGCCGCGGCCCAGCAGGCTCCCCAGACAGATGCCGGTACTACGCCAGCCGGGCAGGCGAAGCGCGCAGCGCGGGCAGATGCCGGTACCGCGCCGGCCGGGCAGGCGAAGCGCGCAGCCCAGGGCCCTGTCGACTCCGCTCCGGCGCAGCGGTCCGCCGCGCCCGACGGTACCGCATCCGCATCGCAGCCCGGCACCCGGCGGGAACGCAGGCGGGCCGCCGCGGAAGCAGCTCCCTCCGGGTCCGGCGGCCCGGCCCAGGCGGCGCCTGCTCCCGAAGCCCCCGTCGTTAAACCGCTGACTCCGGCTCCGCAGAGGGCTCCCGAGGTCCACGGCCGTCCGGAAACGCAGAAAGCCGCGGCCGAGGAGAAGCAAACCCGGTCCGAGCCGAACGCGGACATCGAGAACATGAGCGTGGAGCAGGCACTTGCGGCGCGGGAAGCACTGAAGCACCAGGCCCGCAACCAGGTTGCCGCGATGGAAGCGCTCCAGCAGTCGGATCCCCATGCAGTGGATCTCGAACTGCTTGCACAGCAGCGGGCGCTGGCTGAGCGTGCCGCAGTGCTCAACCGCAGGACGCAGAATATCCAGCGGCTGGCGCAGGAAAACGAGCAGCGCCGCTCGGCACCGTCGGACCCCACCACGGCCCACAACCTCGCCATGGTGACCCCGCTTGAATTCGTGGAGGTCCCCGGGCTGGACCGCCCGGTGATGAAACCGCCGCCCACATCCCATGTGCCGGTAGTGACATCGCCGAACCCCGCCGCCCGCAGGCAGCCGGCCACCGGATGGGTTCCGGCGGCACGCCGTTCAGGACCCGAGGGCCGCCCGCCGCTGCCGGCTGAGTCCTCCCCGGCAGCGCGCGCCGAAGTGCGCCATTCCAAGATTCTGGCCCGCGCCGACGCCCTGGTGAACGCACCGCTGGAAGCTGACCAGGGTGCCAAGCCCGTAGGCGCCCGGAGTGCCTTTGGCCTGGATCCCCTGGATGTTATGACCGCAGGCCTCGGCCGCACCCGGAGGATACGGTTTGTATCCCTGGGAATCGTGGGCGTGGGCCTCATTGCCCTCACCCTCGGACTATTAATGATCGTCGGCGGCTTTGGCAGCTGATACCAAACAAGGAGACACGTGAGCGCCACCGAATCATCCATGAACATTGCCCGGACCGCAGCCAAAGCGGCATCGGACAAGCTGGCAGATGACATCGTTGCCATCGATGTGAGCGAACGCCTGGCCATCACGGACATCTTCCTCATCGCGTCCGCCTCCAACGAACGCCAGGTCAACGCCATCGTTGACGGCATCGAAGAGGAACTCGCCAAGGAAGGCCTGAAGCCGGTCCGCCGCGAGGGGCGCAGTGAGGGCCGCTGGGTCCTGCTCGACTACGCCACGGTGGTGGTACATGTCCAGCACGAAGAAGACCGGGTGTTCTACGCCCTCGAACGGCTTTGGAAGGACTGCCCTTCCGTGGACCTGCAGCTGCCTGATGCCGAATCGGCATCCGGGCAGGAATAGCCTTCCGGGTGCGGGGCGGGACCGTCCGTACTGCTCCGCACCGGCTGAATTCCACCGATGTAGTTTGATTTTGCACTGTGGCGCATCTGTACTAAAGTAGAGGAGTTGCTTCGGCCCGGAGGGAAAAATCCGGACTGAGGGAAACATCCGATTCAGTGCCTGTACTTGCTGCGGGCAATTCGGGGCTGTGGCGCAGCTGGTAGCGCACCTGCATGGCATGCAGGGGGTCAGGGGTTCGAGTCCCCTCAGCTCCACCGATAGGTCACCGGGCAGCCGGTACCTAGGGCTGGTTGTTCATCATCCGGCGGAACATAAAACTGAATTGGGGCTGTGGCGCAGCTGGTAGCGCACCTGCATGGCATGCAGGGGGTCAGGGGTTCGAGTCCCCTCAGCTCCACCCTTTACACCCCGGTCTGCGGACCGGGGTGTTTTTAGTTAACTCGGCACCCAGCACCCGGCGAGCCTAGACAACCCGCAGCCCGGCGCGCGCACACAGTGCGGTCAGCCCGTCGAGGCCAAATGCTCCCACCGGCCCCTGCACTCCTGCGCTAACGGCGTCTCCACGCCTCAGGGCCACTGCGGCTTCGGCGAGCAGCTCTCCGGTCAGAGTGTAGACGTTTGGGCCCTGCACATGGACTTCGACAACGGTGTAGCCGTGCCTGTCCGATAGGTTCGCCACCGCGTAGCTGCCGGACCGGGAACGAACCTGTTCATTGGGGCCGCTGCCGGGCGCCGCAACCAGCGACACCGCTTTGGCCATGGCGTTCCGGCCGCCGGGCAGGCGGCTCAGGCCGGCCGCGGCCCAGCTCACCGCTCCTGCTGCGCGGCTGAACCGGGGGAACCACCCGTTATAAACCTCGACGACGGACAACCCCGGGTAGGTTTCGGGGAGGAAGAGCACCTCGGTGCCCATCGCGAGCAAAGCCCGGCGGGCATGGTTCCGGACCCTGAACGCGTACGTGGTGCTGCCCAGCAGGCGGCTATGCAGTGAACCGGCGCGGTAGACGCTGATGCGCCGGCCGAAAGCGTCCGCGAGTGTTGCCAGCGTTCCTCCGCTGATTCCCTGCCGGAGGGAGCCTAGGGCAAAGTACCCAATGCGCAGGTACCCGCCGGGTGTTCCGGCCCCCTGTGCCGCCAGGGCTCCGGCCAGGGTTCCCGGCACATAGTCGTAGCCGAAAGCGGGAACCATGGTCGCTCCGCTGCCCTCGGCGCGGGCGCTGAACTCCTGCTGCACGCGGTGGACAAAGTCGACTTCTCCGGTTGAATCCAGGTAGTGGGCGCCGGCATCGGCTGCGGCTGCGGCAGCCGCGTAGCCGTGCCTGTTAAAGGGCCCGACGGTGGAGACCAGCACGTCGCCCGGCTGCACCAGGGCACGCACCGTGGAGGGATCGGAGACATCGGCTCTGAGGTACTGGAGTCCGTGCGGATTCGCCAGGGACTTCAGTGAGTCCTCGCTGCGGCCGGCGAGCACGGGACGTTCGCCCCGGCCCAGGAGTGAACTGACCACCAGCCGGCCGGTGTAGCCGGTAGCTCCGAAAACCACGATCTTGGATGTCATGCCGTCCTCCGGGCTGCAGTCGGTGCCTGCTCCGGAGCTGCCTCCGGAGAGTACAGCGCAGTCTAGCCGCAGAGCACCGGCGGATCCCCGGTGCGCCGGCCGCGGCGGCCCCTGGGGGCCGGATATGGCAGGGTAGGTCAGATGAAGACTGAACCCCCTGCACCCGGAGAGCCGCGCCGGCCGCATGGACCGCGTGACCCGGGAGATGCCTGGGTCGTGGCCCCGGACGGGCAGCGGTACTGGGGCAGGTTTGGCGCGGCAGGGCTGTTGGCCTTTGACCCGGACCGCGGCGTCCTGCTGCAGCACCGTGTTTCATGGAGCCACCATGGAGGCACCTGGGCCCTCCCTGGCGGGGCACGGCACCAGGGGGAGTCCGCCCTGGATGCCGCGCTTCGCGAGTCCGCGGAGGAAGCGGGTGTTCCCGCGGGTGCCCTAAAGCCGCGGTTCATGAGCATCCTCGACCTCGGTATCTGGTCTTATGCCACGCTCGTGGCAGAGGTTGAGCAACCGTTCGAGCCCGTTATCAGCGACCAGGAGAGTGTTGAGCTCGCCTGGGTGCAACCGGAGGAAGTGGGCAATCTTCCCCTGCACCCCGCATTCGAACAGGCATGGCAGCGCCTGCGGCCGCTCCTGGATATCCGTCCGGTGCTCGTGGTCGACGCCGCCAATGTGATCGGCGCGGTTCCCGACGGCTGGTGGAAGGACCGGGCCGCCGCAGCCGGGAGGCTGCTTTCATCCCTGGCTGACACTGTCCATTCCGGCATCCCGGCCGCCTTCCTGGGGCTTCCGGAGGACCTTTGGTATCCCGACATCACGGTGGTGCTGGAGGGCCGGGCCCGCGCCGCACAGGACATCGGCGGCCTGGAGATCATCCGGGCGGCCGGGTCCGGTGACGACGCCGTGGCGGAGGCCGTTAGCAGGCTCGAATCCGCAGGTCACATGGTGAGTGTTGCGACCAGCGACCGGGCGCTGGCCGGAACCTGCCGCAGCCTGGGGGCGCATGTGACCGGTGCCGGAGAGCTGCGTGCCCTGCTGGACGGCTAGGTGCCGTCCCCGGTCCCGCGGAATGCGCGGAGGAAACCGGCGATGATCATTCCCTGCCCGGCGCAGTAGGTCAGCATCACCAGCGCGCTGGTGATGTCCGGCATTGATTCAGGCATGAAGATCCGGAAGGACAGGATGGTGTCCGAGGCCAGGAAAAGCAGGCCGCCGGCCGCGATGAGCGGGCTGCACCTGGCCGCTGTTGCGGCAGTCCCGCCCAGGACCAGTCCGTAGAGCGCTACGGCAGGGGCCAGGGAACCCAGCGCCGGCCAGAGGACCACCAGCATGGCGGCCCACCACAGCGGGAAAACCAGCGCCCAGCGGGGAAAGCCATGTACTGAGGCGTATTTCCAGAGCAGCCTGATGTAACACAGGTGCGCAATACCAAAGGCTCCGAGCATTACCGGCAGCTCGGGAAGGGCCGGAAGGAACGCGGCCGCGCCGTCGCCAATCCAGGAAAAGAACAGCGCCGCCAGGACCAGGACCGCAGGACCGTTCCGCCACCGTCCCCGCAGGCCCCAGAGGGCGGCAGCGGCCAGCAATGGCATGAGGGTTAGCTTGGCTGGGCCGGCCAGCCAGTCCGCCTCTACAGCGCGGGCAGCCACATGGACAGCGGACATGGCGGCGAAGGGAACGAATCCCCACCACCAGCGACGCGGCAGTACCCGCGTCTGGTCGCGGACGGGGGCAGTAGACACGGGCACTCCTTTGGATCGGCTTTTGAGCATCCTATGGGCGCCCCGGCGCCGGAGCGTGCTCCGCCACGGCGGGTGCCAGGTTCGCACGGCTCACAACTTGCCCGGTGAACCCAGGAATGAAAGAACTGATACGGGCGTTACTCCTGAGGAGCCCGGGCCGGAACGGCCGGACACCGCCCGCATTTTCTGCTGTCAGCACGGGACGTTCCCAGCTGTGTCAGCCGGCACCAAGTACCCCGACACCAAGTACCCCGAAGAGGATATTTCCACCCTTGAGCACCGAAACACGCCCTGTCCCGGCCCCGCGTCCGGCAGAAGACCGCAGTCCCGGGACAGACCGCCTGGATGCACGCACCAAGACAGTGATCGGGCTGCTCTTGGTTTCATCCTTCGTGGTGATCCTGAATGAGACCATCATGAGTGTGGCTTTGCCCCGGCTGATGGCTGACCTGCAGATTACTGCCGCCACCGCCCAATGGCTGACCACCGGTTTTATGCTGACCATGGCCGTGGTCATTCCGGCTACGGGCTACCTCCTGCAGCGTTTCACCATGCGTGCCCTGTTCCTGTCCGCCATGTCGCTTTTCAGCACCGGTACACTCCTGGCTGCCCTGGCCCCGGGATTCGGCATGCTGCTGAGCGGACGGATCATCCAGGCCAGCGGAACGGCCATCATGATCCCGCTGCTGATGACAACCGTGCTGAACACTGTTCCAGTCCACCGCCGCGGCACCATCATGGGCACCATCTCTATTGTTATCGCCGTGGCACCTGCAATCGGACCCACAGTGTCCGGCCTGATCCTCAGCGTGCTGGACTGGCGGTGGATGTTCTGGCTGGTCCTGCCGATCGCCCTCCTGGCGCTGGGCGTCGGGGCGATGAAGGTGCAGAACCTGACAGAAACCAGGCGCACCCCGTTTGACGTGTTCTCCATCCTGCTTTCCACGGTTGCCTTTGGAGGCCTGATCTTCGGCCTGAGCAGCATCGGAGAAGCCGCCGCCGGTGAAGCACCCATGCCGGTGTGGATTCCCCTGGCGCTGGGCGCTGTGTCCCTGGGCGCCTTCGTTGCACGGCAGCTGGTCCTGCAGCGCACCGACCGGGCCCTCATGGACCTGCGCACGTTCGCCAGCCGGCCCTTCGTCGTCGCAATCGTGATGGTCCTGATCAGCATGATGGCCCTCTTCGGCGCGCTGATCGTGCTGCCGCTCTACCTGCAGAACGTGCTGGGCCTCAGCGCCCTGAACACTGGACTGCTGCTGCTGCCCGGCGGTGTCGTCATGGCCGTCCTGTCTCCGGTCGTCGGCCGGCTGTACGACCGGATCGGACCACGGCCGCTGGTGATTCCGGGCGCCGTGGTGCTGACGTCGGCCCTGTGGGGACTGACCATGCTTGACCAGCACACACCGGTCGCGATGGTGATCGCCCTGCACTGCCTGCTCAACGCGGGCCTGGGGTTCATCTTCACCCCGCTGTTCACGTCATCGCTTGGATCACTGGACCGTTCGCTCTATTCCCACGGCAGCGCCATCCTCAATACGCTGCAGCAGCTCGCCGGCGGTGCCGGAACGGCCGTGTTCATCACGCTGATGACCACTGGAACCGCGGCAGCACTGAGGGACGGAGCGGATGCCATTGAGGCAGCGGCCGCGGGCGTGCACACAGCCTTCTTCTGGGGAGCAGTGGTGTCACTGGGCGCGCTGGCCGTGTCCTTCCTGGTCCGCCGCCCGAAGAATGCCGCTCCAGGTGCCGCGCCTGCGATCCACTAGCCACGCTTAGGGTCCCAGCACCCTGTCGAGGTATGCGTTGGCGAAGACCCGGTCCGGGTCCAGCTGCCCGCGCAGTTCCAGGAACCGGTCAAAGAATGGATATCGTTCTGCCAGCTCGGCAGACCCAAGGCTGTGTTCCTTGCCCCAGTGCGGCCGTCCGCCGTGGGCAAGCATGAGCTGTTCGAACGCGGCGAAGTACTCGGTTGGGTCCTCGCGGAAGTACCGGTGCACGGCAACGTAGGCGGTGTCCCGGCCGTGCGCCGTGGACAGCCAGCGGTCATCGGCCGCTGCCCAGCGGACTTCCACCGGAAAGGACACCCGCCAGCGCGGATTCTCTTCGAGCAGCCGCTGCAGCCCGGCGAAGGCCGCGGGCAGCAGCTGCGCGGGGACCGCATACTCCATTTCCCGAAAGCGAACGGCGCGGTCCTGGCTGAACACCCTGGGGGAGCGGTCCGTGTACTCCCGTCCGCCGAGCGCAGCGGCTGCCACCCTGTTGACTGCCGGTATGACTGCCGGGAAGGCGGTGCCGGCGGCGCAGGTGGCGCGGAACACCGTGTTGGACAGCAGGGAGTCATCAACCCAGCGGCGCAGCGGCGGCAGCGGGGATTGGGGGGACGCCGCAGGCAGCCGGGTATTGGTCTTGGTGGCTGCCCGGCCGGTATGGGGGAACCAGTAGAACTCGAAGTGGTCCGCTTCCTTGACGCGGTCCGCCAGGCCGGCCAGGACCGATTCCAGGGACTCGGACCGTTCCTCAGCCCGCAGCAGGAATGCCGGGACGCACTGGAGGGTGACCTCGGCGATCACGCCCAGCGCCCCGAGTCCCAGGGCGGCAGCGGGCAGCAGCGGGTCCCCGTCCGCCAGGGTCAGCAGGCCGCCGTCGGGCTGGATAAGCACAAGACCGCTCACCTGTGTCGACAGCCCGCCAAACGTGGCCCCGGTCCCGTGGGTTCCGGTGGAAATGGCGCCGGCGATTGACTGCCGGTCGATATCCCCGAGATTGGGCATCGCCAGGCCGTGGGGAGCCAGCAGCCGGGGCACGGTATGCAGGCGGGTGCCGGCCAGCAGCGTCACACGTCCGGTATTTGGGTCCGCCGCGACCAGTCCCTGCAGCCGGGAGAGATCCAGCAGAAGGTCAGGAGCTTCCGCAATGCCGGTGAAGGAGTGCCCCGCGCCTACGGCCTTCACCCGCAGCCCGGCTGCAGCCGCCGAAGCGACGGCCCTCTGCAGGTCAGCGACGGACGCCGGGGATTCGGTCCGCCGGGGATGAACCCGGACAGTCCGGGCCCAGTTCTGCCAGGTCCTGCCCGCCTGCGCACGCGGAGAAAGGACGGTACCGAATGGACTGCGGATCACAGGAACGCCTTCCCCTCGCCGCGGTATGTCGGCAGGACAGCCACTACCTCGCCATCCTGGACGGCATGGAACTCGTTCACACGTTCGGAAAGCTCCCCGGATTTCGCATGCCTCAGCCAGATCCGGTCTCCGGGATGCAGCCGGCCTGCCGCCCGGCCGGCCAGCGGCGTCTGGACTTCACCCGCTCCCTCGCGGGGCAGCAGCCGCAGGCCCTGCGGCCAGGCGATCTGCGGCACCCTGCCGGGACCGGGCGGGCCCGACGCAATCCAGCCGCCCCCCAGCACCGTGGCGAAACCCGGTCCCGGGCGCCGGACTACATCCAAGGCGACGGCGGCGGCCGGGGCGGGGGAGAAGGAACGGTAGCTGCCAAAGAGGTGCCCGGCGAAGAGCCCTGAGCCGACCGTGATTTCCGTGACCGCGGGGTCGGCAGCGGTAGTCTCAACCGACCCGGTGCCGCCGCCGTTGACGAACTCCAGTGCGGCGACTTCGCCCAGCGCCTGCACAATATGCCCCCGCCGTGCGGTGAGCTCGGCGATGGACCGGTGCTGGATCACGCGCATCAGCTGGTTATGAAGCGCGTCCCCGGGGACGGCGTTTCCTACGCCGGCCACCTGCGCTTCGTACATCATCAGGCCCACGAGGCGGAAGCCGGGGCGCACGGCAATCGCCCGTCCAAGCTCCGCGGCCTGCTCCGCGGTGTGCAGGGGGGAACGGCGTGTCCCGATGAAACCCAGTACCCGGGACCGCCACGACGCATCGGCGTCGAGGCAGACCCGCAGTTCCGGGCGCCTGCCGGGCGGCACCACAGCATCGATGAGGTCAAGCTGCTCCTCGCCGTCGACCATCAACGTCACCCGGGATGCCAGCACGTCATCCTCGGCGAGACGGCGCAGCGCCTGCCGGTCAGCAGTTGGGTAACCCACCACGACGTCGTCAAAAGCGGCAGCCAGCCACAGGGCTTCCGCAAGGGTAAAGGCGAGGATGCCGGCGTAGCCCGGAACCCCGCGCAGTGCTTCCAGGACGCCGCGCACCCGCAGGGACTTGCTTGCCACCCGCAGCGGCACCCCTCCCGCGCGCCGCACCAGGTCCCGGGCATTCCAGCGCAGGGCGTCGAGCTCGAGCACCGCCGCCGGTGCCGGGACTTCCTCGACAGCCCTGGACAGCGAGGCCCAGTACGCACCCGGATTCTGCCAGGGTTCGGCGGCGGAGCCGCCGGACAGATCCAGCAGGGCGCTGTGCGGCCGGGCGGGAAGCCTTTCGGCGGGGCCGGTGTTTTCCATGCCTGGATACTAGCGGCGGCTGGGGTGTTTAAGGCTGAGGTGCGGCCCCAAGATAGGCCAGGAGCGAGGCCCGGACGAATGCTGCCCCGTCGGGGCCTCCGTAATTGGCGGCGAATCGCGGATCAGCCACGTACATTTCCGCCAGGGACCGGATATAGCCTTCGAGCTGGTCCTCGCCGGTGGGAGCTCCCGGAACCTCCTTCAGCCAGGCGACGTGCCTTTCGGCCAGTCCGCGGGCCACGGGGCCGGTGGGATCCGTTTCCTGGGCGGCGGCGTCGGACCATGCCCGCCCGAGCTCTTCGGTCTTTTCCTGCCAGGCGGTGCGCTCGCCGTCGTCCATGTTCCGCCACCATTCATCCGAACGGGCGTATGCTTCCTTGCCCCATCGGCTTTCAACCTCTTCCTTGTACTGGCTGTGATCGAATCCGTCGAAGGTTTCACCGGGCATGATCTGCTCTCCTTTCTCCAAAGCTGTGATGGTCTTTCGTACCGAGGCGGCCTGCCTCAGCAGACGGTCCCGTTCCTTTTCCAGCCACGCCAGGTGGCTGCGCAGCGCCTCCGCGGGATCCTCCCGGCGCTCGAGGACCCCGGCAATCTCCGGCAGGCCCAGCCCCAGTTCACGCAGCAGCAGGATGCGCTGCAGACGAACCAGCGAGTCCCGGCCGTAGTACCGGTAGCCGTTGGCGCCGGTGCGGACCGGCGGCAGCAGGCCAATCGCGTCATAGTGCCGAAGCGTGCGGCTGGTGATTCCGGCCTGCCGTGCCACGTCCTGGACAGAGAACTCCCTGGCCGGTTCCCGATTTACGGACCTCATACCGCAACGCTAAAGGTTGACGCTGCGTCAATGTCAATCCGGGCTGGTGAGCCGGGCCGCAAGGTCCTGCAGCTGGCCGGTCCCTACCACCGCCTCGGCTGTTCTGAGCAGCCCCTCGGTGTTTTCCGGGCTGGCATCATCCAGCGCATAGTCGACGCCGGGCAGCAGGGGAGTCTGCACGCGTACGTACCGTTCTCCCAGGGCAAGGCGAAGCAGTCTGCGGGTGAGGCGGCCCGGTGCGCCGTACAGGGACTCGATGATTGGTTCCAGGGCAGCCAGCTGCTGCGGATGGGCCAGCTGGGAAACGGAATTGGATTCCAGCGAATCGCCGCTGTGCTGAAGGCCCGTGCCCATGGAGACCAGGAGGATCTCCTCACCCTTTCGTGTCAGGCGCTGCTGCACCAGGGCAATGGAGAAACCGACAAACGCGGGATCGTTGGCAGCCAGTCCGCCGTCGACCAGGACCCGTTCCACGCCGTCCGGCCCGGTGTAGGGAACGGGCTCGAAGTAGGTGGGGGCCGACGACGTCGCCAGAGCGGCAAGCTGCATCGGTGCGTCTCCCAGCGGCTCCTGTCCCAGCCCTCCGCCGCTGAAGAGCAGGCCAGCGAAGTTCCGGACGTCCACGGTGACCACGGCGACGGGTTTCAGGGCGGCGGAGAGCGGACGTGCCCCGAAGAACCCGCCCAGGTAGCGGCGCAAGGGTTCGTTTGAGTAGCGGGCGCGTGTTTCCGGCGCCGGGCCGGCCGCAGGTTCCGGACCCGCACCGGAAAAGATCTCCGCCCCGTGGTCCACGTACAGGCTGCGCAGGTCTGCGGCGCTGTGTGGTTTTCCGTCTTGTGCCGGACTGGTGAGACCCAGGGCGAGGATGCCCCCTGTTGATGTCCCCACGATCAGGTCGAAGAGTTCCGAGACAGGTTTTCCGGTCTGCTCCTCGAGGGTCATCAACCAAGTGGCGGGGAGGATTCCCCGGATGCCGCCGCCGTCGATGGACAGGACTCGGATCATTGCAGCTCCCGTGTGGTGGGCGGGCGTAGCGGTCTGTGGGAGCCATGCTTCCTGCCCCCTCCGGCGGCGGTCAACGGTGCGGGACCGAACCCGGCAGCCACGGGCAGAACCTGATTGTTACGGGCCGGTCACAGCGTATTGCCAGTAATCCGGGTTACGCTTGCCACATCTACGGAGCAACTGCTCTACTTCGCGGCTGGGAAGTCGAAGAGACCCCAGAGGCGCTTATGAGCATTGCTGCACAACCACGTCCCACCAGGAACCGCGAGAACGCTGTTACCAGCAGCTATTCAGCCCTGCTGAAGATCATCCGCGACGAAGGGCTGCTCAAGCGGCGCCGTGCTTTCTACATCACCACCTTCGTGTTCCTCTGTGCCGGCCTCATCGCCGCCGGCACCGGCTTCTTCCTCATTGGAGAAAGCTG
This sequence comes from Arthrobacter koreensis, assembly GCF_035792275.1. GTDB lineage: Bacteria > Actinomycetota > Actinomycetes > Actinomycetales > Micrococcaceae > Arthrobacter_B > Arthrobacter_B koreensis_A. The sequence continues at coordinate 46,294 of NZ_JAMWKK010000002.1, forward strand.
GTTCCAGCTGCTGATCGCTGCAGCACTGGGCATCCTGTTCACGCAGCTTGCCTTTATTTCCCATGAAGCTTCCCACCGCCAGGTATTCGAGTCCGGCCCCGCGAACGACCGCGCCGGACGCTTCCTCGCCAACGCCGTCGTAGGTATCAGCTACCAGTGGTGGATGAACAAGCACAGCCGGCACCATGCCAACCCGAACACCGTGGGCAAGGACCCGGACATCGAGATGGACACCATCTCCTTCCAGACGGAGCAGGCCGAGACCCGCAAGGGCATCATGGCCTGGCTGACCCGCCGCCAGGGCTGGCTGTTCTTCCCGCTGCTGCTGCTTGAAGGCATCAACCTGCACGCAACCTCCATCAAGCACCTGTTCTCCAAGAACAAGGTCAAGGGACGCTACACCGAGATCACCATGGTCTTCCTGCGGCTGGGACTGTATGTCGCAGCGGTGTTCTTCTTCCTGCCGGTCGGCATGGCGTTTGCCTTCCTCGGCGTCCAGCTCGGTGTCTTTGGCGTGTACATGGGTGCCTCGTTTGCGCCGAACCACAAGGGCATGCCGCTGATCCCGAAGGATTCCCGCGTGGACTTCCTCAGCCGCCAGGTCCTCACCTCGCGCAACATCACCGGCCGCGGCATGAACACGTTCATGGGCGGACTGAACTACCAGGTGGAGCACCACCTCTTTCCGAGCATGCCCCGCCCGCACCTGGCCCGCGCTTCGGAAATCGTCAAGGAACACTGTGCCAACCACAAGATCCCGTACACCGAGGCGACGCTCACCGAGTCCTACGGAATCGTGGTCAGGTACCTGAACCGCGTAGGCCTCTCCGCCCGTGATCCGTTCGACTGCCCAGTGCGGTCTCAGTACCGGTAAGGCAACGAGTACCGGTAAAGCAACCAGTACCAAACACAGCCAGAGGACGGCTCCCGAATCCGGGAGCCGTCCTTTGCTTTGCCCGACCCGGGCAGGTTGTGCGGCCGAGTGCCGAATATCAAGTGTCCGGCGTGTCTGCGAGACTGGGGGCATGCCTTCAACATCAGTACCCGGACTGCCCGCTGTGAAACGGACCAAGGACCAGGCAATGCATATTGGTGCCAGGCTGGAGGACCGGATCCACTCCTACCGGATGAATGCTGCCCGCAAGCACGGGGGAGTGCAGACGGTGCTCTCCTTCACGGGCTACGGATCAACGTCCTGGGTACGGGTGCTTGGAAGGGTGGTCGTTGCCAAGCCCGGCAAGCTGTCGGCACCCAGCGGAGGTTCGGCGCAGGCACTTCGGGACGGCGTGCGCGGCTGGCGCAACTTCATCAGCCCGCCCGTCAACGACGCGGTCGTCTGCATCGAGGTTGGCGAGGAGAAGCATTTGGTGACCGCTGACCGCGGGGGAGTCATCGACGTCGTCATTCCTGTTTCCCTGGCGCCGGGATGGCAGAGCGTCACGCTGCGGCCGGAGGCCGAACCCGATGCCGCGTCCGTGGCGTCGCCGGTCTACATAGTGGACCCGGCGGCCAAAACCGGTGTCATCTCCGATATTGACGACACGATCATGGTCACCGCACTTCCGCGGCCCCTGCTGGCCGCCTGGAACACCTTTGTGCTCGATGAGCATGCCCGCACTCCCACTCCGGGAATGGCAGTGCTCATGGACCGTCTGGTGCGGGAGAACGACGGCGGTCCGGTTTTCTACCTGTCCACCGGAGCCTGGAACGTCGCTTCGACGCTGACCCGCTTCATCACCCGGAACCTGTATCCGGCCGGTCCGCTGCTGCTTACCGACTGGGGTCCTACCCGCGACCGCTGGTTCCGGAGCGGACCGGAGCACAAACGCACCCAGCTTGAACGCCTGGCCAGGGAATTCCCCGATATCAGCTGGCTGCTGATCGGAGACAACGGGCAGCACGACGAAGCGATCTACGCGGACTTCAGCCGCACGCATCCAGGCAACGTCCGGGCCGTGGCCATCCGCGAGCTCTCCCCGAGCGAGGCCGTGCTGGCCGGCGGGCGATCCTCGGGACCGGGTGCTCCGCCTCGGGACATTCCCTGGATCTATGCTCCGGACGGCGCCGGCATGTCCCGGCAGCTGATGGAAAAGGGACTGCTGCCCGACGCGGGTTAGGGCTGGTCTTCCTCGGTGCGGATCGTGCGCATGATCCGTCGCAGGCTCATGGCCAGCGAAGCCGTCGCATCCATGGGAGTGTCCGGAGACGCCTTGCCGTTCATGGCCGTGACAAGCTCCTGAACGGCGTTGACGGCCTCGGTGTATTCCTCGGTGTCCGCGTCCCAGGTTTCAACGGCGTCCGCGGAAGCGAGCATGGCCCGTTCAAGGGCATCGGCCACGGATCCGGGCACGGGCGTTTCCTCGGGGGAGGTCCAGATGGCAGTTGCAAGAACCTCCGTCATATCCTCCACATATAGGGTGACGCGCTCCATGGCACGCAGCGCCCGGAAGTCGGCATTGAGGTCCCGCTGGTGGCGCCGCCGCCGCAGGTTGCCGTGGCGGCTTGAATCGGCAAGCTGTACGGCCTCGCGGACTTCGCGGCTGAAGGTGATGAGCTCCGTGCGGCGGTTGGACCAGTCCTCATGCTCCGGGGGCCAGGACTCGCCAACGGCCATCCCCATCTCCCGCAGCTGGCGGGCGAGGGTCAGCCGAAGCGAGGCCAGGCCGTCCACTGCGCCGTTGAGGTGCAGCGGGGGATAGAGCACAGCGTTGACGGTAAGTCCCACCAGCACGCCGACGCACATCTGCACGGCATACCCGTAGGAGTAGCCGTCCGCGTCATCGCCGCCGAGGACCAGCACAAACAGCGCCGCAACCGGAAGATAGTCCCGTCCCGCGCCGAGCCGCGGGATGCCTGCGAGCAGCACTCCCAGGCCAACAATGAGGGCGATCGTCCATACCGTTGGTCCGCCGAAGAGCAGGGCGATGAGCGCCAGCCCGATTCCGGCTACCAGCCCGATCAGGGTCTGGATCCCGGCCCGCGCAGTGCCCGCCACGGTGGGGTACATGCTGACCAGCGCCCCCAGCGGGGCGTAGTAGGGGTACTCGGAGGCAACTCCGGGCACAAGCGGTGCAACGGTCCAGGCGATCCCGACTGCAACTGCGGCCTTCACCGCCAGCTGGAATCGCGTATACCTCAGCATCCCGGTGAGCCGGTTGGAGACGGCAGCCAGGGATGGTTTGGGGAGGGTCTTTCCTCGCAGTGCCATCCGGCCAGTATGCCTGCTGCCTGCGGGTGCGTCGATTTATGCGACCCGGCCCACTGCCGGGTTCCTTCCCCTTATCCCCGCGGTGCCGGCGGAGGGCCTGGGGAGGGGGAGATGCTGATGCCCTGGAGCACCTCCGCCAGCCGGTCCAGGAAGACCCGGGTGCGCGGGCCCTGCCTGTCGTTGATGAGCAGGGCAAAGATACTGCGGGCCAGGCGGATCTCCGGAACGTCGAGGACCACGACGCCGCGGCTGTGGTTCAGCATCGCAAGTTCGGGCACCAGGGCGGCCCCGATGCCGGCTGCGGCCATCTCCAGGCTCGCGTTGAAGTCGTCGCAGTAGGCGGCAACCCTTGGATGCAGGCTGCAGCTGGCGAAGAGCCTTTCGATGACGAGGGCGTCCGGGGTGCCGGGGTGGTGCATGATCCACGGCATGTCCGAAAGCTGTTCGGCGGTGACCTTGGCTCCCGGGCGGATGCCCCACTGTTCGGGCAGCACCACGCGGAAATTGTCATCCCCGAGCCACTGCCGGCTCACCGTGGCAGGCCAGGCCAGGCCGCCCTGCCCCACCTGGAACACCAGGGCTACATCCAGTTCGCCCCCGGCGCGCAGGCCCTGGATGGTCTGGCCGGGTTCGGCCACGAAGATCTTCAGGTCGATTCCCAGATCCTTCCAGTCCGGGGAACCGACCAGCCGGGGCAGTGCAAAGGTGGCGAGGCTGGGGAAGATGCCCAGGCGCAGTTCGTGTCCGGTGCCGGCCTCGGCACGGGCCGCTGCAGCGAGCAGGGCGTCCATATCCGTGAGTACTTTCGAAGCGTGGCGGGCCATCACGGCAGCGGCCTCAGTGGGCACTGCCGCCCGCGCCGACCGCTCGAAGAGGGTGGTTCCCGTTTCCCGTTCCAGTGCTGACATTTGCTGGGACACGGCGGATGCGGTGTAGCCGAGGTGCACAGCCGCGGCAGCGAAAGAACCGCACCGCATCACTTCGAGCAGTGTCTTGAGGTGGATCGGGTTGACCACGGCGGCCGTTTTCCCCTCTGTGGTGCGCTGAATCGACGTCGACCACAATATCTAGTGGTGGCAGGTACTACGCGCGACACGCCCAGCAACGGCGACACGCGATTATTCATGCCGCACCACAGCCTGTGCACCCGGTCTCCACAGGCTGTGGAGAAGTGCTGGAATCCCTGCGGAAATCCACGTAAATCAACGCCCTTGCCTGTGCAGAAACTGTGGACGACGGGCGTGTCGAATGACATACTTGTAATACATCATCTTGGGGTAGGGCATCCGCTGTCGCACTAGATGTAGTGGCTGGATGTAGTATCAATGGACAGACTTCAGCTTCACCTAGGGGAGACCATCATGACCGTTACGGTTTACACCAAGCCTTCGTGCGTACAGTGCAACGCCACCTACCGCGCCCTCGACAAGAAGGGTATTGCCTACCAGAGTGTGGACATGTCCCAGGATCCGGAGGCCCTCGAGCGCGTGCGTGCACTGGGCTACATGCAGGCTCCCGTGGTCATCACTGATCAGGACTCCTGGTCCGGCTTCCGCCCGGACAAGATCGAGGAACTGGCACAGGCCAGCGTCACCTCCGTCGCCTAACCTGGCTTTTAGCCACCAGCCGCCGGACCCGGCCGGGTCCGGCTTCGTGCAGGGCACAGCCAGCCGGCCCGCAGTACCGGGACAGCACAGCAAGAAGCAGCCAGACCGTTGTCAAAGAAGCAGGATGCAATGACATTGGGAACAGTGATTCCGGGAACCGGAGCCGCAGCCGGCTCCGGTGCACTGCACAGCCCGGGCCACCCGGCGGCCCCCGAGCACAACCCTGTCACTGAGGCAGACCTCGTGTACTTCACCTCGGCGTCGGGCTACACCGGACGGTTCGCAGCCAAACTGGACCGCCCGTCCGCACGAATCCCCCTGCTGACTTCGGCGCCGACCCTGCTTGCACGGCGGCCGTACGTGCTGCTGCTTCCCACCTACGGCGGAACGGCCGCGCAGCCGGGAGCCGCGGCCAAGGGTGCGGTACCGAAGCAGGTCATCAAATTTCTGAACGTCGAAGCGAACCGGGCACTTATCCGGGGCGTCATCGGCGCAGGCAACACAAACTTCGGGGAGAACTACTGCCTGGCGGCGGACATCATTTCCGCCAAATGCCGGGTTCCCGTTCTGTACCGGTTTGAACTCATGGGCACGTCGGAGGACGCTGCCAAGGTAAACCAAGGATTGGAAGAGTTTTGGACACATCAGTCGCAGAAGCCGGCATGACGGACTCCAAGGAGCTGCCGGAAGCCTACAAGGACCTGGGCTATCACGAGCTCAACGCCATGCTGAACCTCTACGGCAAGAACGGTGAAATCCAGTTCGACGCCGACCGTGCGGCTGCGCGCCAGTACTTCCTTCAGCACGTCAACAACAACACCGTGTTCTTCCACGACCTGGAAGAGAAGCTGGACTACCTGGTCAAGAACGACTACTACGAGCGTGAGACGCTCGACCAGTACACGATGAACTTCATCCGTGAGCTCTACAACCGCGCCTACAAGAAGAAGTTCCGCTTCGAGACCTTCCTTGGTGCGTTCAAGTTCTACACCTCCTACACGCTCAAGACATTCGACGGCAAGCGTTACCTTGAGCGCTACGAGGACCGCGTGTGCATGGTTGCCCTGCACCTGGCCCGCGGCAACGAGCAGCTGGCCACCCAGATGGTGGACGAGATCATCGAGGGCCGTTTCCAGCCCGCTACCCCCACCTTCCTGAACGCCGGCAAGAAGCAGCGCGGCGAGCTGGTCTCCTGCTTCCTGCTGCGCATCGAAGACAACATGGAGTCGATCGGCCGTTCCATCAACTCCGCACTGCAGCTTTCCAAGCGCGGCGGCGGCGTGGCCTTTGCACTGACCAACATCCGCGAGGTCGGCGCGCCGATCAAGCAGATCGAGAACCAGTCCTCCGGCGTCATCCCCGTGATGAAGCTTCTTGAAGATTCCTTCTCCTACGCCAACCAGCTCGGTGCCCGCCAGGGTGCCGGTGCCGTGTACCTGCACGCCCACCACCCGGACATCAACCGGTTCCTGGACACGAAGCGGGAGAACGCGGACGAGAAGATCCGCATCAAGACCCTCTCCCTCGGCGTCGTCATTCCGGACATCACCTTCGAGCTCGCCAAGCGGGACGAAGACATGTACCTCTTCTCCCCGTACGACGTCGAAAAGGTCTACGGCATGCCGTTCTCCGACGTCTCGGTCACCGAGAAGTACTACGAGATGGTTGACGATTCCCGGATCAAGAAGACCAAGATCAAGGCCCGCGAGTTCTTCCAGACCATTGCGGAGATCCAGTTCGAATCCGGCTACCCGTACATCATGTTCGAGGACACGGTGAACCGGGAAAACCCGATCGACGGCAAGATCATCATGTCCAACCTGTGCTCGGAGATCCTCCAGGTTTCCCAGCCCACCACGTACAACGATGACCTGTCCTACGACCAGACTGGCAAGGACATTTCCTGCAACCTGGGCTCGCTGAACATTGCGAAGACCATGGATTCCCCGGACTTCGGCCTGACCATCGAGACCGCGATCCGTGCCCTGACCGCTGTTTCGGACATGAGCCACATCGGTTCGGTTCCGTCCATCGCCAAGGGCAACGACCAGTCGCACGCCATTGGCCTGGGCCAGATGAACCTGCACGGCTACCTGGCCCGTGAGCGGGTCCATTACGGATCCGAAGAAGGCATCGACTTCACGAACATCTACTTCTACACGGTGGTCTACCACGCCGTGCGTGCCTCGAACCTGCTGGCCATTGAAACCGGCCGCACGTTCGCCGGCTTCGAGAAGTCCAAGTACGCCTCCGGCGAGTTCTTCGAGAAGTACGTGAACGGTGAATGGGTTCCGCAGACCGAGCGTGTGCGGGAACTGTTCGAGAACGTGCACATCCCCACCCAGGCTGACTGGGCAGCACTGCGTGCCTCGGTCATGGAGCACGGCATCTACAACCAGAACCTGCAGGCTGTTCCGCCGACCGGTTCGATTTCCTACATCAACAACTCCACCTCCTCCATTCACCCGGTGGCGTCGAAGATCGAAATCCGCAAGGAAGGCAAGCTGGGACGCGTCTACTACCCGGCTCCGTACCTGACGAACGACAACCTGGAGTACTACCAGGATGCGTACGAAATCGGCTACGAGAAGATCATCGACACCTACGCCGCTGCTACGCAGCACGTGGACCAGGGCCTGTCCCTGACGCTGTTCTTCAAGGACACCGCCACCACGCGCGACATCAACAAGGCGCAGATCTACGCCTGGCGCAAGGGCATCAAGACCATCTACTACATCCGCCTGCGCCAGCTCGCCCTGGAAGGCACCGAAGTTGAGGGCTGCGTCAGCTGCATGCTGTAGCCGCCGTCCCGCTTCGACTTCTTCAAGACAAGGAAAACAATGACCGAGAAGCTTAAGCTGATCGACCACGTGCAGGCGATCAACTGGAACCGCATCCAAGACGATAAGGACGTAGAAGTCTGGAACCGCCTGGTGAACAACTTCTGGCTGCCTGAGAAGGTGCCGCTGTCCAACGACGTCCAGTCGTGGAACACGCTGACTCCGGAAGAGCAGCAGCTGACCATGCGCGTGTTCACGGGCCTGACCCTGCTGGACACCGTGCAGGCAACTGTCGGTGCCGTCTCTCTGATCCCGGATGCGCTCACCCCGCACGAGGAAGCGGTTTACACGAACATCGCGTTCATGGAGTCCGTCCACGCCAAGAGCTACTCCTCGATCTTCTCCACCCTGTGCTCCACCAAGGAGATCGAAGAAGCCTTCCGCTGGTCCACTGAGAACGAGAACCTGCAGAAGAAGGCCCACATCGTCACGGATTACTACCGCGGCGATGATCCCCTGAAGCGCAAGGTTGCCTCCACCCTGCTGGAGTCCTTCCTCTTCTACTCCGGCTTCTACCTGCCGATGTACTGGTCCTCACGCGCCAAGCTGACAAACACTGCCGACCTGATCCGCCTGATCATCCGTGATGAGGCTGTGCACGGCTACTACATCGGCTACAAGTTCCAGCGCGGCCTGGAGACTGTTTCCGAAGAGCGCCGCCAGGAGCTGAAGGACTACACGTACGAACTGCTGTACGAACTGTACGAGAACGAAGTCCAGTACACGCACGACCTGTACGACGGCGTCGGGCTGGCAGAGGACGTCAAGAAGTTCCTGCACTACAACGCCAACAAGGCCCTGATGAACCTGGGCTACGAGGCAATGTTCCCGTCCACCCTGACGGATGTGAACCCGGCCATTCTGTCGGCACTGTCTCCGAATGCGGATGAGAACCACGACTTCTTCTCCGGCTCGGGCTCTTCCTACGTGATCGGCAAGGCCGTGAACACCGAAGACGAGGACTGGGACTTCTAGTTCCTGGTCTCTACCACCACCGCCGCGGCGGGCCTTCGGGCCTGCTGCGGCGGTGCTGTTTAACCGCGGTGCAGGAAGAAGCCCTAGTACCTGGGCGGTTTCTGCCGCAGCTGCTTGGTGGCAGAGCGCTGCTTCTTCGCATCGAGGCGGCGGACCTTGGATCCTCGCGTGGGTTTGGTCCGGCGGCGCGCGGCGGGGGCCGGCGTCAGACCGTCCGCCACCATTTCGGCGAGTTTCGCCAGGGCAATCTCCCGGTTACGGAGCTGGGAACGCTGCTCGGAAGCCGTGACAACTACCGCGCCGGCGATCAGGCGGTTATTGAGGCGCTGGAGCAGTTTCGTGCGCTGCTCATCCGACAGCACCGCTGAGCCGGCAACGTTCCAGGACAGGGCAACGCGGGTGTCCGTGGTGTTGACGTGCTGGCCTCCCGGACCGGACGACCGGGAGAAGCGCCATTCAAGCTCCGGCGCCGGAATCGTCAGCTCCGGTGTTACCACGAGGTCCATGGAACCAGCCTCCCACGAAAATGCCTCGCCCGGATGCCCGGTGAGCCGCGCAGACGCAGCTCCTCTAGGGAGGGGCCAGGCGCCACCCGCTGGAATCAACTTCCACTGCGACAGGCGGGTCCGCGGGAATGCCGCGCTTCCGAAGGACCTCACGGATTCCAGAGCGCGCTGCCCGGACAACAAAGGTCTCGCCCCGAAACAGATCTGTCGACTCTTCGACCAAACGTCCAAGGTCGGCAGCGTCCCCGTCCACCACAAATTCGGCGGCGACACGGCTGAGCCAGGACGGAGCTGCAGCATCACCCTCGATGAGGACGACGATGGCCGGACACTGAAGGTCTGTCATGGTTTCGGCTCCTCCGAATGGCATCCAGTAGACATCGTGAACGGGCACCGGGCCCTCTGTGAAGTCGAACACCTCCGAGATGACGCAGAAATCATGGGTATAACGACGTCGCACTAATGTAAAAACCGACAAGGTTTCCCGCTATTTGAAAAGCGAGTTGAACGGTGAATATTGCTGCGGAGGAATTCGACACCATTGTGGTGGGCGCCGGAGTCTCGGGCCTCAGTGCTGCCCGTGCCCTTGCATCCCAGGGGCAGAAAGTAGTGGTGCTGGAAGCGAGGGACCGCATCGGCGGCCGCCTGCACACCGAGCGCCTTGACGGCCGGGTCACTGACCTCGGGGCCTCCTGGATTCACGGGATCGACGGCGGTCCGCTGCATAAACTTACCCGCTCCTTTGGGCTGGCCGACGTCGAGTTCACAGTGGGCAGTTACCAGCCCGGCGGCCGGCCGATCGCCTACTACGGACCCGACGGCGCCCGGCTCTCGGAGAGTGCCGCCGAACAGTTCATTGCCGACGCCGCCCGCGTGGAAGTCCGGCTCACTGCTGTCATTGAGGCCATGCCGCCGGGCAACAGCTACGCGGAAGCGGCACGCACCGCCGTCGCGCAGGTGGCGGAAGCTGAGGGCTGGGACGCGGAACGCTCGGCGCGGGTGGTTGAGTACCTCGACCACCGTTCCGAGGAACAGTACGGCGCTGATTCCCGCCTCCTCGACGCCCACGGACTCGAGGACGAGGTGATCGTTGGGGATGAGGTGGTCTTCCCGGACGGGTACGACCAGCTGGCGTCAAACCTCGCGGCGGGGCTCGATGTGCGCCTTGAACACGTGGTGACCCGTGTGGCCCGGGTGGGAGCCGCCGGGGTGGACACCGGCGTCGTCGTGCAGACGGACCGCGGGTCCTTCACGGCCGCGCAGGCTGTCGTGACGGTTCCAGTGGGTGTCCTGCAGTCGGAACGCATCGCGTTTGACCCGCCCCTGCCGGAAGCAGTGACCAGTGCGGTCTCGCGTTTCCGAATGAACTCCTTCGAGAAAATCTTCCTGCGCTTTCCGGAGCGTTTCTGGGACGAGGGGGTATACGCGATCCGCCGCCAGGGCGACGCCGCGGCGTGGTGGCATTCCTGGTACGACCTCACCGACCTCAGCGGCGAGCCCACGCTGCTGACGTTCGCGGCAGGGGAGTGCGCGCAGCAGATCCGGAACTGGCCCCGTGAACGCGTCGTGGAGTCTGTCATGGCGTCGCTGCGGGAGATCTACGACGAGCGGACCCTCGAGCCGGTACACGCCAGGATTACCGACTGGCAGGGCGACGAGTGGGCCGGCGGAGCCTATGCGTACATGGCGCGTGGGTGCACAGCCGAGGACCACACCCGTATCGCCGAGCCGATCGACGCCGTCCTGCATCTGGCCGGGGAAGCAACCTGGGAAGCGGACCCCGCGACGGTCAACGCGGCCCTGTGTTCCGGGCACCGTGCGGCGGAAAGGGTCCTCGGGGTGGAGCTCTCCTACTCGGTACTGGCTGAACAGGTCTAATCTGCCGAACGTGTCCCCGGCATGTAAGGATGAGGTGCTGCCCATCCCGGGCACTGGGGAACGTGGGGGACAAATGCAAAAGAGCAACCGGAAACTTGTGCTGGCGGCAGGGACGGCCGCCGTCGTCCTGGCCGCTGGCTGCGGAAGCAGCCGCGAGCAGGCGCCCGAGCCGGCTGAACTGTCCAGCTTCACGTCGGCCCAGGAACTCCTGGCCGCAGTCAACGGCCTGCACGGGTGCGATGCAGGAACGTCCGCCGAGCCGGTGATCATGGCGTTCGAGGAGATTTCCACGCCGGAGTACGCCATTTGCACCGACACACTGCAGGTCATCCGCTTCGCGAGCGTTGAGGACCGTCTCACCGTGACCGGCAAGCTGGCCCAGGGTACGGAGAACGGGCCGGCCGGTATCGCTGAAGGCAGCAACTGGTATGTGCTTCCGCTGCTCCGCGGGCCGGTCCCGTCGGAAGAGGACATGCGGGACCTCGCCTATGAACTCGGCGGGCGTTACCTGGAGCTGCCGGCGGGCTGAGCCGCCGCAACCCAACGGGTTCTGTCGCCGTGCGGGTGCCCGGGAATGTCCCGGCTCGATTGCCGGCCCTTGAATTTCCGCGTCGATACTGCTGCGTGCACCTGAATTATGGGAAAGTTGGCGTGGAGGATCCAAATGCCGCGCCAGCTAGTCAAGACACACATCGCCCTCATCGGCTGTGTCTGCCTCTGCCTGCTGGGGTATCTTTCCTGGTTCGAGTCGCAGGCCCAGCAGGCGTCCGCGCAAACCGCGCAGCTGGACTTCGACTCCCCGGACAGCCTCGCCGTCGTGGTCAACAAGAACCGGCCGCTGACAGATCCTGCCTATGTTCCGGCGGAACTGCACGACGCCGGAGGCGTGCTTTTGCGCCCCGAGGCAGCGGCTGCGTACGGGCGGCTGAGCGCTGATGCGGCCGGCGCCGGCGTCGGTATCACCGCGGTCAGCGGCTACCGGACGGCAGCGGACCAGGCGCACATCCACGAGTCGTACTCTGCCAGCTACGGTACTGCAACAGCGGACGGGATTTCGGCGCGGGCGGGCCACAGCGAACACCAGACCGGTCTGGCCGTGGACATTGGCAACGCGGATGGTTCCTGTGCCCTGGAGGCCTGCTTCGAGGCCACGCCTGCCGGTGCCTGGGCAGCGGAGAACGCCCACCGGTACGGCTTCGTGATCCGGTACCCGGCAGGCAGGGAGACGGTGACCGGGTTCGCCTACGAGCCATGGCACCTGCGCTTCGTGGGCACTGAACTGGCCGCGGAGCTGTACGAGAGCGGCCGGACCCTCGAAGAATTCGCCGGCCTTCCCCCGGCCCCCAGCTACTGAGCTTCCCTGCGCGCGGCTTCCCGCCCCTCGTTAAGCCTGTTCACTGCTGGGGTCTCACGAGGCATCATCCGTAACTAGAGCTGGGAATCCGTGCAGCCGACGCCCGAAATTGGGGGAGGGGCGCCGGGTTAGGCGGCATTAATAATCCAAGCGAGCCCTGCGAGCGCCGGATTTTCGTTGCCGCCGTTCCGGCGCCCGCCCCGGCCCGCCAGCAAACCGGAACTACCCGGCCGACGCCGCAGCCCGCCCGGCCTCCAGAGCCGCCACCACGCCGCCGTCGACCAGCAGGTCCACACCCGTCACAAACGAGGCATCCGGGCTGAGCAGGAACGCGGCAGCGTTGGCGATGTCGCCGGGGGTTCCCACCCGGCCGGTTCCCGAGCCGTCGATCATGGCCCGCATCTGCGCCCCCGATTCGCCGGCAAGTTCCTGCTGGCCCATCGGCGTCGAAATGACACCCGGACTGATGCTGTTGACCCGCGCGCCGCGGGCGCCCCAACGGACGCTGGCGGACTGCACCCGCACCTGGTTGGCGCGCTTGGCGGCGGAGTACGCATATCCCGGATTATCGATGCCGGCCACGAACGGCAGGCCCAGCAGGTCATCGGCCGGTTTGGCAGCCAGCTCGGCGAGCGCATCCGGGGGAATGCTGCCGCCGGCCATATAGGCGGACATTGAGGAGATGACCACTCCCGCTCCGCCGGCGGAAATGACCTTTTCGAATTCCTCCAGCACCAGCGCCACCCCGTACAGGTCCACCCTCCAGATCGCCTCTGCCGGTGCCTGGGCAGGGGAGAGGCCAGCGGTATGCACTACGCCGGTCACCCGGCCCAGTTCCCGGGCCGTGGCCGCGAGTGCAGCCACCGAGTTCCGCGAGGACACGTCCACTGCGGAGGATTCAACGTCGTATCCCTCCCCGAGGGCCGTATCCACGGCGTCCTGCAGCAGGGCTTCGTTGAAGTCGGCCAGCAGGACCTTGCGCCCGGCTCCGCAGCGGCGCACCACCGCCAGCCCCATGCCTCCAGCTCCGATGACGACCAAAACGTCAGCAGCCATGATCCGCTCCGTTCCCTAGGTTGGTCCCAGTCTTCCCCGCCGGCGGCCGCCGAACAACGCCGGACGGGTCGATGGTCCCGGCTACGGCCGGGTTGGCAGGCGTGCGGGAAGGAAGTACGACGGCGCTGCGGCCTTGGTGCCGGCGAATACCCCTACGGGAACGCTCACCGCTCTGGCAGGCACAGTGGAAGCGGGTGCGCCCAGCTCCACCCGGAGCGCGGGGCAGCGGACACACCGCACGTAGGCAACGATTCCCTGCGAGGTCCGGTGGCGGGAGTCCGTAACCCAGGCATGCTCGCAGGGGTACGCCGGCGTGGCCGGCCCGTATCCGGGGTCCAAATCACTGTTCATGTCCCCGAGCATGCTGTAATGCTCTTATGCATCTCAACCCTTACGGCGAATACGCCGTGCTGCTGGCCGCCTCGCTGGCCAACGACTGGCCGGACTCCCGGGCAGGAATCATCGAACGCACCCGCGAGTTCGGGATGACCATGGCCTTTCCCGAGGCCCCGGAAGATCACCGGGAGGTACACAGGGTTATCCAGCGCTGGCTGGAGGTTGTAGACGCAGCCGCCCCCGATGGCCGTGCCGCGCTGCTCAATGACCTGATGAAGGACGCAGCGGCCTACCCGCGGCTCACGGACCACGACCAGGAAGGCTGGCACCTGCATTACCGGGACGGCGGGCAGTCGCTGGCGGAGGTCCTGCTGGCAGTGTTCAGCGTCGGCACGGCACTGCACCTGACCACCCGGGGCATGTCCCGGCTGCGGCGCTGCGAGGCCGGCGAGGCGCCCGGGGATCCCTGCCGGAACGTCGTGGCCGATGTTACCCGCAACGGCAGGCAGCGTTTTTGCTCCGTCCGCTGCGGCAACCGCGCTGCCGTACGCCGGCACCGGTCGGCGCGGGCCTGACCGGCGTCGCCCATGCAGCAGCCGCGGGAGCATCGAAGGCTGTGCAGCATGGGCAGACTGCGGGATTCTTGGAAGACCGAGCAATTGCGCGCTAGGAGCTGCGATGAACGCCATCATGCCCAAGCTGACACTGAACAACGGCATCACCCTGGATGCCGTGGGATTCGGGGTGTACCGCAGCGCTCCGGCAGAGACGACGGTTGCGGTGGAGACCGCTCTCGCCAACGGCTACCGGCTGATCGACACCGCAGCGGCTTACCACAACGAGACGGAGGTGGGCGCAGCCCTGGCGCAGTCCGGCGTCGACCGCGCCGAACTCTTCATCACCACGAAGCTGTGGGTGGATGACTACGGGTATGACTCCGCTCTCCGCGCCTTCGACGCCAGCATGGCCCGGCTGGGCCTGGACGTGCTGGATCTCTACCTGCTGCACCAGCCGCTGCCCTCCGACTTCCAGGCGACCATAGCCTCCTGGCAGGCGCTCCAGACGCTCTACGAGCAGGGCCGGGTACGGGCGATCGGAGTCAGCAATTTCAGCACTGCGGAGCTGGGCGATCTGCTGGCGCGCAGCGACGTCGTGCCGGCGGTGAACCAGATCCAGGTCCATCCGTACTTCAGCGAACCGGAACTGCGCTCCTTCAACCTGGAGAACGGCATCCTCACTGAGGCGTGGTCACCCATCGGCGGCGTTACCCGCTACTGGAAACACGGTTCCGGCGCGGCGCCGAAAGATCCGCTGCACGATCCGGTGATCGTCGGCATCGCCGCGGCCCACCACAAGACCCCGGCGCAGGTGATTCTCCGCTGGGAGATCCAGCTGGGCATCTGCGTCATCCCCAAGTCCGTCACGCCCAAGCGGATCGCCGAAAACATCGACCTGTTCGACTTCTCACTCAGCGCCGAGGAACTCTCCAGCATCAGTGCCCTGGACACCGGCATCCGCTCCGGACCGGAGCCGGACACCATTACCCGCGGCTAGGCGGGGCGTACCGTCCTCAATATGACGACGCCGCTGGGCACGGTTTTGCTAGTGTCACCGTCATGGACAATCCGGCATGGGAAACGGCGGCAGCGCGCGTCAAGGAGGCATTGGCGCACCTGGGATCCGCGGCCCGGGTGATTGTCACGGACGGTTCGGCACGGACGGCGGCCGAGGCGGCCCGGACCCTGGGCTGCGACGTCGGAGCCATTGGCAACTCGCTGGTGTTTATGGCCGACGGCGTTCCCCTCCTGGTCCTCACGAGCGGCGCCCACCGGGTGGACACCGCGGCACTGGCACAGCGGCTGGACAAGCAGAAGATCAAGCGCGCCTCAGCGGAGCAGGTATACGAAGCGACCGGCCAGCAGGTCGGCGGTGTGGCTCCGGTGGGCCATCCCGCGCCCGTGGAGACCGTCATTGACCGTGACCTGGGCGGCTACCCGGACGTGTGGGTGGCAGCCGGAACGCCGTACTCCGTGTTCCGGACAGACTTGGACGAACTTGTCCGGATCACCGGAGGCGCGGTAGTCCGGGTGGACTGAGGATTTCCCTGGGCACGTCGCCGAAGCTGTTGACGGCGCGGCCGGCCGGGCGCAGGGTGGAAGGCAAAACCAGTGGAACGGACCCCAGCCAGCCCATCCGGCGTCGAGCGCTGAGCGTCCGGGTGACGGGAGACAACGGATGAAAACACGTGAACTGGGGATGGCGGGCCTGAAAGTGTCGGAGCTGGGCCTGGGCTGCATGGGGTTCAGCCAGGGCTACGGGCCGTCGGGGAGCCGCGAAGATGCGATCAGCCTGATCCGCACCGCCTTTGACCGCGGGGTGCGGCTTTTCGACACGGCGGAAGTCTACGGTCCCTACATCAACGAAGAACTCGTGGGTGAGGCAGTGGCACCGTTCCGGGACCGGGTGGTGGTGGCCACCAAGTTCGGGTTCACGATCAACGGGGAAGGCCGCCAGGTGGGCCGGGACAGCCGCCCCGAGCACATCCGGGAAGCCGTGGAGGGGTCCCTGCGGCGGCTGCAGACGGAGTCGATCGACCTGCTCTACCAGCACCGGGTCGATCCCAGCGTGCCAATTGAAGACGTAGCCGGAACGGTGAAGGACCTCATCGCCGAGGGCAAAGTTAAGCACTTCGGCCTGTCCGAGGCCTCGGCGGATACCATCCGCGCGGCCAATGCGGTCCAGCCTGTTACGGCGGTGCAGAGCGAGTACTCGCTCTGGTGGCGCGAACCGGAGGAACACGTGCTGCCGGCCTGCGCGGAGCTGGGGATCGGGTTCGTTCCGTTCAGTCCGCTGGGACGGGGTTTCCTCACCGGAAAGATCTCTTCCTCCACCGAATTCGCTCCCGGAGACATGCGGGGCAGGATGCCGCGCTTCACGCCGCAGGCCCGGCAGGCGAACCAGGCCATGGTGGACCTGCTGGAGAAAACCGGCCAGGCCAAGGACGCAACGCCCGCCCAGATCGCCCTGGCCTGGCTGCTGGCACAGAAACCGTGGATTGTGCCGATTCCGGGAACACGGAAACTTGAGCGGCTGGAGGAGAACCTGGAAGCCACGAGCGTCACCCTCAGCGAGGAGGACCTTCAAGCGCTCGACGACGCCGCTGCCCGGATTCCGATTGAGGGTGCCCGCTACCCTGAAGAACTGGAGAAGACGATCGACCGCTAGCCCTTGGGGCTGGGAGGATACGCAGCAATGGGCAACCGCGGGGCTGACGCCTACCGGCGTCGGATGGAACGGGCAGCAAGGATCCGGGCGGCCGGTACACCGGAGCAACCTGAGGAGACAGCAGAAGAAGCTGCGCTCCGGCGTCGGAAGGAACAGGTTGATCCGGCCAGCAAAGCGGACTACCTGATCCGGGACGCAATGATGCGCGGGGAGTTCGACAACCTGCAGTACGCAGGCAAACCCATCCCCAACCTTGCGGAAGCCAATGATCCCGACTGGTGGGTCAAGGGCCTGATCGAACGCGAGAACATCAGCGGCCTGGGACCTCCGGCGCTGCTGCTGCGGGTGGAGGACACGGAACTCGACGGCGTGCTGGACGCCAAGCCTTCCGCAGCGCAGGTGCGTGAAGCAGTGGAAGACTTCAACCGCAGGATCATTGAGGCCCGGCGGCAGCTGCTGGGCGGTCCGCCCGTCATTACTAAATTGCGGGACGTGGAACTGGAAGTGCAGCGCTGGCGGGAGCGCCGGGCCGGGGATGCCGCTCCGGATCCGGTGCCGGAGCCGCGCAGGCCGTGGTGGCGCAGGGCATGGAAGCGCTCCGGGTAGGCTCGTCCTGCCGGAGCGGATTTGAAACACAGACCTGGAGATGACGAAAACATGGGGATTGCACG
Organism: Arthrobacter koreensis; assembly: GCF_035792275.1. Lineage (GTDB taxonomy): Bacteria > Actinomycetota > Actinomycetes > Actinomycetales > Micrococcaceae > Arthrobacter_B > Arthrobacter_B koreensis_A. Next base: position 63,950 of record NZ_JAMWKK010000002.1, read on the forward strand.
GCTGGAGCACGCGTCGCCGGCGGAGATCGCGGCCCTGTCCGCGGTGCTGGCGGAGGCATTCGCCGGCTACGCCTGGACCCGCTGGACCGTGGACAGCGAGCGCCGGGAGGCCCGGATCGGCGCCATCCAGCGGATCTACCTGGAACACCTCGCCCTTCCGCACGGCGAAGTATGGGCTGACGCGGACCTCTGCGCCGTCGCCGTCCTGCTCCCTCCCTCTCTGGCAGAGCTGACCCCTGCGCCGCTGACACCGGAGCTGCAGGAGAGACTTGCATTCCTCCACGGCGAATCCGTCCGCAACCTCGAATTCCCCCTGCCTCAGCCGCCCGCCGGATCATGGACGCTGGCTACCATCGGCGTCGCACCGCAGGTGCAGGGCAGCGGCCTGGGCACCCGGCTGATGGAATCCATGCTGGCCGCCGGCCCGGACCGGTCCATAGCGCTGGAGACCTCCGCCGAATCAAACGTGGCGTTCTACCGCCGGTTCGGGTTCGAGGTCTGGGCAGTCTCGGAGATGCCCGGTGGCGGACCGCCGGTCTGGTCGATGCTGCGCGATCCTGACGGACCCGGTTCGGGGTGAGCCTGTGCGGCTGCCGTCCACCCTCGACGGAGCTGCCCGTGCTCGGCACACTTAAGGAGGCTGCCCAGCCGCAAAGTCTGCCCGACGGAAGGTTGGCCCGTGCTCGGTCTGGAACTTGTAGTGGCACTCGGGGTCGCCATTCTGGCCTGCTCGCTGGGCGCCCAAAGGCTTCGGATCGCCCCGCCGCTGCTGCTGCTGGCCGGGGGAGCGGCCCTGGGGTTTATTCCGGCGTTCCGGCAGGTGGAACTGCCTTCTGAGGTGGTCCTGCTGCTGTTCCTGCCCGCACTGCTGTACTGGGAAAGCCTGACAACGTCCCTGCGGGAGATCCGAAGCAACCTGCGGGGCATTGTCCTGACCGGAACCGGACTTGTTGTGGTGACTGCGGCAGCAGTCGCGTATACGGCCAATGCCCTGGGCATGCCCTGGGGGCCGGCCTGGGTTCTGGGCGCCGCCCTGGCCCCGACAGACGCCACCGCGGTGGCGGCCCTCGCCCGGAGCCTGCCTCACCGCAACGTCACCGTGCTGCGTGCTGAGAGCCTGATCAACGACGGCACGGCACTGGTTATCTACGCCGTCGCGGTCGGCATCGTGACTGGAGACGGCGGGTACACACCGCTGTCCATTTCAGGAATCCTCGCGTTGTCCTACGGCGGCGGCATTGTTGCCGGTCTGCTGGCGGCGTGGGCCGGGATCTGGGTACGCAGGCGCATCCAGGACCCCATGCTGAGCAACGTAGCCACCTTCGTCACGCCGTTCGCGGCCTTCCTGCTGGCTGAGGAAACCGGGGGGTCGGGAGTGCTCGCCGTCGTCGTCGTGGGCCTGATCATGAGCCAGGCAGGACCCAGGGTGACGGCGGCACTGGCCCGCCGCCAGTCACAGGCCTTCTGGTCCTTTTCAACCTATATGCTCAACGCGGCACTGTTCGTGCTGATCGGGATTGAGCTGCATGTGGCGGTGCGGCTGCTGAACGGACCGCAGATCGCCGTCGGGCTGGTGGCGGTGGCAGCGGTGTCCGTGGTCCTGGTGCTGGTGCGCATCGCCTTCCTGTTTTCCACCACCTATCTGATCCGGCTGATCGACCGGCGGCCGTCGCAGAAGCTGCGGAGGGTCAGCAACCGCTCCCGCATCCTCAGCGGCATGGCAGGGTTCCGTGGAGCGGTATCCCTGGCTGCAGCGCTCGGCGTTCCGGCGCTGACGGCCGCCGGCACCCCGTTCCCGGACCGGGGCCAGATCATCTTCGTGACGGCAGGCGTGATCCTGGTGACGCTCACCGTCCAGGGCCCGCTGCTTCCGGTGATCGTCCGCTGGGCGAAGCTGCCGGAGGATACCCGGCTGGAGGAGGAACGCCGCCTGGCAGAGATGCGCTCCGCCGAGGACGGGCTGTCGCTGCTGCCGGAACTGGCGGCGCGGCTGGGCACGGACGGACGGGTGGTGGAACGCCTGGAGCATGAGTACCGGCATCACCTGGAGGTGCTGCGGGCCAATAACGCTGCGCAGTCCCAGGGAGAACCGGCCCCGGCGCTGGAACGCTGGCAGCAGGAGACGGAGCTGCGGCTGGCGCTCCTCGACCGCAAACGCACGGTGATCCTGGCCCTGCGTGACGAGCGCACCATCGATGACCGCGTGCTGCGGCTGCTGGAGACGCGGCTCGACGTGGAAGAACTGCGCCTCACCCAGCCGGACCGCGACGAGTGATGGCGCCGACGGGACCGCGCCCGGATTACGGGGTCTCGGCGCTCACGTCGCCTTCCATTGACGGGTGGTCCGAGCACTCACTTTCAAAGAAGAAAAGCTGCTCTTCGTCGTTGGCGCCGTAGTCGATTAGCGCTCCGCCGGGGCTTTCCGCAGTCACCAGGTGGGTCCTCTTCGGTTTGCTCTCCGGAGGGGCATCGATCGAGCGGGTAATCCGGTAACCACGCTCCTCAAGGAATGCCTGCATCCGGTCACGGGCAGCCAGGGAGTCTTCCGGGGCTGGTCCCGAGAGTTCGAACTGCATGTACCGGTCCTCGCCGCTCCCCTGGGAGGTCTGGCAGGGAGTGGGCGTGAAGACGATGTCCGGGTTGGCGGGATCCCACGGGGAACCGTCGGCATAGGTCCAGCCGGCGGTTTCGGTGGCGTCCACGGCTTCAGCGGCCATCGCCGTGAAATCCGCGAAGATGGCGCCGGCCGGCCGGCCTTCCGGGCTGGAGGCGGGGCTGGCACTGCCCGTGCCTGCGTCAGCGGTGGACGGGGTCATGGAATCTCCTTGGGCACACGCGGAAAGGGTCAGCAGGACAGCCAGTCCGGCACTAGTCAGTGCCGAAACGCCTAACCAGCTCGCCGGCTTTGAACTCCAGCATGCGCCACTGCTCTTTGAAGTAGTCATCTGCTGCTTTCTGGTTGGCATCTACAACTGTGTCAAAAATAGTCTGGGAAAGGTCAATGCCCTCATTGACGCGGCGCTGAACCTCGTCGAATCCCGCGTCCGCCCCTCGCTGAAGGCGGTCCGCAACGGGGCCCAGAGGGTGTTCGTAGGGTCCGATATCCGGCAGGAACCGTTCCTGCAGCACATCCGCGGCTATTCCGGCGCCGGCCTGAATGGAGTCCGCCGCAGTGTCCTGAACCGCCTGCAGGCGGTCTACCAGGCCGGACCCGGCAGACTGCATGCCGTCGACCGCACGTCCCGGAGCATAGTAGATGTCAGCTGCCCTCCGGGCGGCGGCCTCGATCCGCGCATCGGTGGCTGACTGTGCGGAGGTTTCCAGCAGATGGCTGTTGCCCGTGCTGGCAGCGGCAATCTGCCACAGGCTTGCCGTCCCGCTGTCGAGGTACCCGCGTCCCAGCTCAGTTTCCATGATCCCCGCGCCCTCATCCATGCCCTGGAGGGAATGCCCGCCGTTGGCTTTGAGGTCTTGGCCACCCAGGGTCTGCGCTTCGGCGCTGAAAACCTCCGCACCCCACGACTCGGTGCTGGGACTCACCCGCTGATCACCGAACCGGGACCCGAAGATCCCGCCGGGGGCCACGAAATCAGCGTCGCCCTGTGTTGCAAGCACCTCCCGGGCATTCAGGTCGGCGGCGGTCCGTGCGGCCTGCTCATCGATCCCGGCAGATCCGAAGAACACCGCCGTGTCCACGGTATGCGAGGTTTGGCTCAGCGCGAACGCTGCGGTTGTGGTGCCGTAGGAGTGTGCCGTAACACTAACCCGGGGAACGTCGGCGGTTCTCGTGTTGTACACACCATCAATCACGGTCGCCAGTTTGTTACCCCCGGTTTGTGCCTTGTCGGAGAACAGGACTTCAGCTGATGGCGGCATATCGGGTGCGTCATAGCCGATCCACGCCACAACCGCGTGGCTGTCAGCGAACCTCATCTGCTGTTGGTAGATGCTGTTGGCTGCCCAGACAGCCCCCTCCATGTCCGTAGTCGAACTGCCCATGCCGGAAACATTAATGGTGATGTTTTCGGCGGTGTCCATGTTTCCGATCGCCACCGCGGCCAGCGGTGGTTCTCCCGGATCGAAGGAAATCAGGCCGCGCCCTTCCGGGCGCTTGCTGTTCGGTTGGGCGAGTGCCGCCTGGATGTTCTTGTAGGCCTGCCGCTGCTCAGGCGTGGCCCGCCACGCCGGCTTTAGGACCAGGGCCAGCACGGCAGCATTGGCTGCCGCCCGCAGGCTGTACGGGACGCCCTCGGTATTGCCGACGACGGCGGGCAGGTGCACTGCGAGCGCCTCACGCTGTTCAGCGGCGAGGCCATTCCAGAACCGGGCCTGGTCTTCTGCCGGTATGCCCAACCGCGGCGGATAGACGGCCGATTCGGGATAATCCGCAGCGAACTCCGCGTAGCGCCCCGCGCTCATTCCGGCCAGGAAATCGTAGTAGCGCTGAACATCCTCCAACGTGGCACCGGGAGACGTTGCCTGCCGGTGAAGGCGCTCGGCATCATGGCTTTGCAGGTCAATTGCGGCGCCACTGTAGAAGGACGGAACATCAGCGGAGGCACGGCCTATCAAGGCGAGGGCAGCGACGCACGCCTGGCGGGCCTCCTCATAGTCACGGGCCAGGGCATTTGCCCGATCCTGCAGATTCCACTGGTACCTCACAAGCGAGTCCTGGAACTGCTGGCCGGACGAGGGTTCGCCCAGCAGGTCCACCAGCTCAGCTTCAGCAGCGGCGATGTCAGTCTGCAGGCTCTCCCGGGCCTTGCGCAGCAGCCGGACCGATTCGGCGAAGTCTTCCAGCGCAGCCGCAGCGGACGACGTGCCCTGGTCAAGGACTACGGCCTGGCTGGCGGGCTTCTTCATGGCTGCCAGCACAAGATGCTTCTGGGGCGTGTCGTACAGCCCATCCAGCGCCGGCCATCTGCCTGCCGTATCCTCGACGGCAGCCTTGAAGCCGGCGCCTGCCAAGCGCAGGCGCTCTGCCTGGACAGCAAGAACGTCCGGGACCGGAGTTTTCGCGGTGGCAGAGAGATCAAGCTGCAGAAGACCCATCAGCGCACCAGCCAGCGTCCCGGGCCGCCTGGAGCCGGCGCGTACCGGGACTCCGCAAGGGACGCGGTCTTCCGTGCTGAATCTGCCATATCCAGATCCCCGGAAGCATAGGCGTCCACGCTCTCCCGGGTTCCTTCGATGGCGTTGTTGCAGCGGACCATGATGTCCGTCATGTCGTTGGCAATGACATCGAACCTGAGCCGGTCTACGGCGCCGGCCACCTCAGGGCAGGAGATCAAGGCGTTTTCGAGTTCATTCAGCGCCGCCTGGGCGGAGTCCTTAGCCGGCTCGCATTCGGCAAGCAGGTCCTGGCAGTCGCGCAGGAGCGACCGTGTTCCCTGCTCCTGGATGTCCCATCGGTTTTCCCCCATGCCCGGAACCGTACGGGCATCAGCCCGGCAGGTCCATGGGTACAACTCCCCATGTGGATAGCGGCGCCTGCCCGGGGAGCCTGGAGTCAGCGGGCTTTAACCACGGGAAGCTCATCCCACACCGTGGTGTAGCGGGGGGAAGAGAACTTCCGGGACATGGTCCATTCCGGGCACGCACTCGGCATCCCTGCCACACCCAGTCCAATGCTGGCCGACCCGTACTTGTCCGCCACCTTGCCCAGCAGCTCGCCGAGGTGACGGTGTTCCTGCTCCGGGACGAAGGCATCAAAGACCGGCTGGGCTCCTGCATCGGAAAGGCCGCTGAGCATTACCCCCGCCTTGGTGTAGGGGACGCCCTCCACGATCTGGTCTTCGAGCGCGCCCACCGCCGCGCGGGTCAGCACCACCGGATCGGACGTGGGGCTCTGCAGCTTGACGGTGATGGAAGGGAACGACGCCGCCTTGGAGCTGAAGTGCGAGGTCCCGGCATAGGCGGTGAGCACCCGTGCCTGCTGGTGTTCCCGCTGCAGGCGGGAAGCGGCTTGCTGGGCGTAAATGCTCATCACCTGCCGCATCTCGGCCGCCGTCGTCACCGGAACGGAGAAACTGCGGGAGAAAATCAGCTGCTGCCGGTCAGCGCGTTCCTCCTCCTGCGGGAGGCAGGGCGTGCCGTTGAGTTCCAGGACGGTCCGCTGCAGCGTCACGGAGAAGCGGCTGCGGATTTCCGCAGGATCGGCGGCTTTGAGGTCGGCCACGGTCCGGATGTCCATGGCACCGAGCCGCTTGCCCAGCTTGGCACCTACGCCCCAGAGCCCGGTGACCGGCACCCGGGACATGATCGCCGCCACGGTCCCCGGGTCCATGGTGTCCAGGTTGCAGACCCCGTTCAGGTGCCTGTTCTGCTTGGCAATCCGGTTGGCGAATTTGGCCAGCGTTTTGGTGGGCCCGATCCCCACGCAGACCGGCAGCCCGGTATTGCGCGCCACGGCGGCGCGGATCCGCGCCCCCTGCGTATCCAGTTCCCGTGCCGAACCTGCCAGGCCCAGGAAGGATTCGTCGATCGAGTAGACCTCCTGCCACAGCGCGTACCGGCCCAGCAGTTCCATGACCCGGGAGCTCAGGTCGCCGTAGAGCTCGTAGTTGCTTGACCGTTGGATCAGGCCGACGCGCGGAGCGGCCTCGGCCAGCTTGAACCAGGGCTCTCCGGTCTTGATGCCAAGGGCTTTCGCCTCATCGGAGCGTGCCACCACACAGCCGTCATTGTTTGAAAGCACGACGACGGGCAGTCCTTCCAGCCTCGGGTCGAAGGCGCGCTCACAGGAGACATAGAAACTGTTGACGTCCACCAGGGCAATCCGGTGCAGCTGTCCAGCGGGGGAACCGGCAGGGGCAACGGCACCAGGCGGGAAAGCCGGATCAGACATGGTGGAGGCAGCGGGTCACGACGCCCCAGATGGTCAGCGCAGCCGGGTCCGGAACGCCCACGTCCCGGTACCCGGGGTTCTCCGCGGCCAGGACAATTCCCCGGCCGGTGAGCCGGAGCCTGCGCACCGTCAGCTCTCCGTCCAGGACAGCGATGACCACTGACCCGTCGCGGGGCGTGAGGGAGCGGTCAACGATGAGTTCGTCTCCGTCGCTGATACCGGCGCCGGACATTGAGTCGCCGGAGACCCGGACGACGTAGGTGGAAGTAACGTCCCTGATCAGGTGCCGGTTGAGATCAATGCGCCCGTCGAAATAATCGCGGGAGGGGCTGGGGAAACCGGAAGCGGCGTCGGCGTCGGACGCCGCAGCGGAGCGGGAACTGCCGGAGACATTGAATACAGGCATCCGCCGGGCACCTCCGCTGCTGTTTAGAACATACTTTCGATTACTCAACACTAGCACCGGATGGGCATGCGGGAGATAGGGTGGCGTGCTGTGGAACCACTATTCACGGCGAAGGCGGACGCGGTGCTCGAATGGGTGGCCGCGATGCTGCCCGGCCCGCCGGCAGGCCGGCGCGTGTTTATTGGCGTGGACGGGGTGGACGGCGCCGGCAAAACCACCTTCGCCGATGCCCTGGGTGCCCGCCTCCGCCGGCCCGTTATCCGGATTTCGCTGGACGGTTTCCACCGGCCCAGCCGCGAGCGCTACCGGCAGGGCAGATTCTCACCGCTCGGATTCTTCGAAGACTCCTATGACTACGCTGCCTTCCGGCGGCTGGTGGTGGATCCGCTTCGTCCCGGCGGTTCGGGGCTGTACCGTGCGGCCAGCCATGACGTTGCCTCCGACCAGCCGGTCTTCGGTCCGGAACTCTCCGCGCCTGAACCGGCCGTGGTCCTGGTGGATGGACTCTTCCTGCACAGGCCTGAGCTGTCCGGCATCTGGGACGCAACGGTTTTCCTGGATGTGTCCTTCGAGACATCCTGCCGGAGGATGGAGCTCCGGGACGGGGCCGATCCCGATCCGGCGGCACCTTCGAACCGCCGGTACGTCGGCGGGCAGCAGCTGTACCTGGCTGCCTGTAATCCGCGTGCCGCCGCGTCTGTGGTGGTGGATTACAACGACGCAGCAGCTCCGCGGCTGGTCCGTCCCGTCCCGTGAAAGCGGCTGCGAAGAGCCGGGCACAGCCGCGCCTGCCGGAGGGAGGAGTGGCCTGGCGAACGGCCCCGGAGCGCAGCCGGTTCGGGCTGGGTCCGCTGCGGCGATACCGTTAAGCGCATGAACGTTGAGGTGTACATCCCGCCCAAGCTCGGCCGGGAGCTGGAAGAGCTGGCTGCGGAACAGGAAGTTCCGGTGGAGACCCTTATCCTCAACGGGGCCCGGCTGCTGCTGGAGCACCGCAACCGCCGCAACCACGTCCAGTCCTAGCCCCGGGCGTCCCGCATCCTGCTGTGATTCACTGCACAGGGCGGCGCCATGACCGCTGGCAGCCGGCTGCCGACAGTCCTCACCGGTAATAGGTGAGGAGAACCAGTGTCCGTTCTGCAGGAACAAATCCGGTCCGGTGTGTCCGGCCCGCTGCCCCCGGCCGGCAGGAGGAGTGCGCGCGGCTACCTCGGGGCGGTCATGTTCGCCAGCCGCTGGCTGCAGGCACCCCTGTATCTTGGGCTGATCGTGGCCCAGATGCTGTATGTGGTGACCTTTATGCGGGAACTGTGGCACCTCGGGACGCACATCATGGTCCTGACCGAGGCCGAGATGATGCTGATGGTTCTTGGGCTGGTGGACGTGGTGATGGTTGCCAACCTCATCATCATGGTCACGATCGGAGGTTATGAGACTTTCGTGTCGCGGCTGTCCGTGGACGGCCACCCGGACCAGCCCGAGTGGCTGTCGCAGGTGAATGCCAACATCCTCAAGGTGAAGCTGGCCATGGCGATCATCGGAATTTCCTCCGTGCATCTGCTGAAGTCTTTCGTGGAAGCACGGACCTACTTCGAGGATCCGGTCATGGGCAGCCATGCCGGGGACGTCCTGATGTGGCAGACGCTCATCCACGTGGCGTTCATCCTCTCCGCCATGGCGCTCGCCTGGATCGACAAGCTGAGCATCGCCTCGCATGCGGCAGTTTCCCGCAGGGACTCCGGCGCCGAGAGCTAGTGCCGGGAACCGTAGCTGGGTTCCCTCAGGGTGGAGCCGCTGATGCGGTGCATCCGCTGGCGGCAAAACGGGTCGTAAACGGCGACGCCGATCCGGCCGGTTGCGGGATCGGCGCATCGGATGCAGGTGCACGGGGCGTTCACGTGCCTTGAACCTTTCTACTGCTGGGAAGGGAACTGGGTGCTTCCATTTTTACTCCCCGGTGCCGGCGTCCTCTCGCCGAGGGCTGTCCGGGACCGGCCGGATGAACGCCGGGAAACAGCCGATGCCCAGACCCAGGTGGCGCGCCGGGTTCCGGCGTCTTCCCACAGCACCTGCACTGCTTTCGCTGACCAGGTGCAGGTTTCGCCGGCAACATGTTCGGCGCAGCCGGGAAACCGGATCCAGGCCCAGACCGGGATGGCGGGCATGGCGGTGGTGGGCGGGAAGTGGTCAAAATCAAGTTCTTCGGGGGTCAGCCCGATGGGTTCCGCGCGCCTGGCGTACCTGGCCGCGAGGCGCGCCGCAGCCTGGGGATCCATAATCCAAGTAGAACATATGTTCGAAACAGTGTGGCGGGTCCGGATGGACAGCATGGTCTGGGTTCCCCGGCCGGATTGCGGCACAATGCTGTCCATGTGCGGACGATACGTAATGGCCCGGGCCACGTCAGACCTGGTTTCGGCCTTCGCGGCTGACCAGGTGGTGGGGGAAGACGTTGAACCCTCCTGGAACGTTGCCCCAACCGACGACGTGCGCATCATCACGGAACGCCGCGACCCGGATGGCACGGTGCGCCGCCTCGCCACGGCCAAATGGGGACTGGTGCCGGTCTGGGCCAAGGACCCCAAGATCGGTGCCCGGATGATCAATGCGCGCCGGGAAACCATCCTGGAGAAGCCGGCGTTCCGCAAGGCAGCAGTGAAGCGGCGGGCGCTGGTCCCGGCGGACGGGTACTACGAGTGGGAAAAGACCGAGGACGGGAAAGTGCCGACCTACCTGCACCCCACCGTGGCTGATCCGATTGCCTTCGCGGGCCTGTATGAATTCTGGCCGGATCCGAACCGGCCCGACGACGACGAGCACAAGTGGCTGCTCAGCGTTACCATCATCACCACCGAGGCGGCTGACGAGCTCGGCCACATCCACGACCGCACGCCGCTGGTGGTGCCTCCGGACCTCTACGCTGAATGGCTGGATCCGCAGCTGACGGATGCAGAGGCCATCGCGACCCTGCTGGATGCGATCCCGGATCCGGTCCTCAGCCCGCGTGTGGTGTCCAGCGAGGTCAACTCGGTGCGGAACAACGGCCCGCAGCTTATCGAACCCGCCGGACCCGCTGCGGGCTGAAGCCTGCCGGGCGGAGTGTCCGGCTACCAGGCATAGTCTTCCGGAGCCGGCTTGTGTCCCGGGAAGATCCCGTCCAGCTTCTCCAGCGTTGACTGGTCAAGCTCCACCTCCAGGGCCGCCAGGGCGTCGTCGAGCTGGCCCATGATCCGCGGGCCCACAATCGGGGCGCTGACGGCAGGCTGGTGAAGCAGCCAGGCGAGGGCAAGGATCCCGGGTTCGATTTCGAGTTCCGCTGCCAGGTCCTCGTAGGCCTGGATCTGGCCGCGGTGCTTGGCCAGCAGCTCCTGGACCCGCCCCTCGGCCCGCCGTCCGCCCTCTTCCTGGGACTTCAGGATGCCGCCCAGCAGCCCGCCCTGCAGCGGGGACCAGGGGATGAGTCCCAGTCCGTACTGCTGCGCAGCCGGAATCACTTCCAGCTCCACGGACCGGTTGATCAGGTTGTAGATGCTTTGCTCGGAGATCAGCCCCGCGAACCGGCGGCGCCGGGCGCTCTCCTGTGCCTGGGCAATGTTCCAGCCGGCAAAGTTGCTGGAGCCGTTGTAGATGATCTTGCCCTGGGCCACCGCGGTTTCCATGGCCTGCCAGATTTCGTCCCACGGGGTGTTCCGGTCAATGTGGTGGAACTGGTACAGGTCAACGTAATCCGTCTGCAGCCGCTTGAGGCTGGCGTCCAGAGCCTGCCGGATGTTGAGTGCCGAGAGATAGGTCTGGTTGGGGCCGGGGCCCATGGAACCGTAGAGCTTGGTGGCAATGACGGTTGATTCACGCCGTCCGCCGCCCTTGGCGAACCAGCGGCCGATGATCTCCTCGGTCAGTCCTTTGTTTTCCCAGCCGTAGACGTTGGCGGTGTCGAAGAAGTTGATGCCGGATTCCCGGGCCGCATCCATGATGCCGTGGGCTTCAGGCTCCGGAGTCTTGGGGCCAAAGTTCATGGTGCCCAGGCAGAGACGCGAGACCTGCAGGCCGGCACGGCCCAAATGCGTGTACTTCATGGTTCCTCGGTTCCTGGTTTGCTCAAAAGGGGATGCTCAGGCTTGCTTGGGATTGCTCCACGGGCCATTCAACACCGCGGGCGGGACACGGGGAAGGGGTCAGTCCGTCTCCGGCACGCAGGCAGGATAGCCTGAGACGGCACAATCAGGACGCGCCGGGAGGATAAGTGGCCGAATCGTACTACCGCTCACTGGGTGAGGGGACCTTTGAATCAACCCGTCACACACAGGGGGCCTGGAACGAAGACGAACAGCACATGGCACCGGTGGCCGGGCTGCTGGTGCACTGCCTCGAAGAGGCGGACCCGCGCCCCGGGATGCGCCTGGCACGCGTCAGCTTCGAAATCCTGGGGATCATTCCGCAGGGAGTCTTCGATGTCACCACCAAGGTCATCCGCGCCGGCCGCACCATAGAACTCCTGGAAGCTGAACTGACAGCCGGCGGGCGCACCGCCGTCCGGGCCACTGCCTGGCGCCTGGCCCAGGGGGACACCACCGAGGTGGCGGCTGTGGAAGATGAACCAATGCCCGGCCCGGAGCAGGCCGACGGCTTCGACGGGATGACGGCCTGGCCAGGGGACTTCATCAACAGCCTTGAGTTCCGCGCGGTTCCGGGGCTGCGTCCCGGACGCGGCCAGGTGTGGGTGCGCTCGCCGTTTGAAATGCTCGACGGCGCCGGCACGCCGCCGACGGTGCGCCTGCTGGGCCTTGTAGACGCCGCCAACGGCATAGCGGCACGGGTTCCGCCGGGCGGGGACAGCTGGATGTTCCCCAACGTGGACCTGCAGATCCACCTCCACCGCCGGCCGGAGGGGGAATGGCTGGGCCTGGACACCAGGGTCAGCTTTGGCGCGGACGGAATCGGCCTGACCTCTTCCGTGCTGCATGACGAATCCGGGCCGTTTGGACGCAGCGAGCAGATCCTCACCGTCCGCCCTCTGGGCAGGAGCTGATCCTGTGACGACGGAGCGCGTGCTGGACGTCTACCGGCAGGAGGAGTCCTTTGGCGCTGCAGAAGACCTGCAGCACGCCCTGGAGCTGCTGGCAGCCGCCCGGCGCGGAGAGCTGGGCCCCTCCCTGCGGATCTACCGTCCGCGCCCCACCGTGGCCTTCGGGCAGCGCGATGCCCGCCTTCCCGGATTCGCTGCCGCCGCAGCCGCCTGCCGCGGCCTGGGTTTCGAGCCGCTGGTCCGCAAAGCCGGCGGACGGGCGGCGGCCTATCACCAGGGCTGCCTGATCCTGGACCACATTGAGCCCGAACCCAACGCCGTTGCGCAGTCGCTGGCGCGCTTCGCCGGCTTCGCGCAGCTGCTCGCCGGCGCCCTGTCCGACGCCGGGGTTCCGGCCGGCGTCGGCGAGATCCCCGGTGAGTACTGTCCGGGGGAATACAGCGTGCACGGCGGCACGGATGCCCGGATCAAGCTGGTAGGCACAGCGCAGCGCGTGGTTTCCGGTGCCTGGCTTTTTTCCTCGGTGGTGGTCGTCGAGGACTCTGCTCCGCTGCGGGAAGTCCTCACCGCCGTGTATGAGGCGCTGGGCCTGGACTGGGACCCCGCCACAGCCGGGGCCGCCGAGGATCTGCGCCCAGGACTCACCACGGCCGCGGCCGAGGCAGCCCTGCTGGCAGCCTATGGGCGTTATGCCAGCCTCCGCCGCGGAGATCCCGAACGGATGAAGCAGATTGCCGGCGGCGGTGGAACTGTCTTTCCAACCGCTGCCCGATCCCGTTAGGCTCGGGCAGCGGAAGCAGGCGCGCACCCCCGCCTCAGACCCATCAAGCAAAGGAAGCGCACGTTGCCCAAGAAGAGCGTCGAAAACACTGCCCTGCGGCTGAAGGCCATTCTCGAAGTCCTGGCCCGGCAGGACCCCTCCGCCGATAAGAAGACGTCCCGGGCGGAGGTGCTGCGCCAGGCCCTGGAACAGGTGCCGCTGGACGGCCCCGAGGCGCAGCTGCTTGCCAGCGGCGTCGCGCGCGGTGAACGTGCCCTGGTAACCGCGAGCACCAAGCTGGTAAAGGCCGGCTGGATCCTGAAGGAGGGCCGGGCAGGGTGGAGCATCACTCCCCAGGGGCGGTCCGCGCTGTCCAGTTTCCCCGACGTCGAGGACCTGCACGCCGCGCTCAGCGGCAGCGAGCAGTCAGTTTCGGCCGTGACCAGCGCCGAAGCGCGGAGCGAAGCCGTGCTTGAGGAAGCGCTCCTGGAATCCGATGCCGCGGCTGAACCTGCCGCCCGGATCCACGGTGCGCACGCCGAGGACCGTTACGACGGCCCGTCCTTTCCCCAGCCGTCCGCCGTCGCCGTGCCGGGTACGTTCGGATCTGCACTGGGCGGCTCCGACTGGGATCCGGCGGCAGAGGCGGTTCAGCTGGGCTTTGACCGCAGCGATGAGCTGTGGAAACTCAGTGTCGACCTGCCGGCCGGGGAATATGAGTTCAAGGCGGCGCTTAACCGCGGCTGGGACGAGAACTACGGCGAGGGTGCGCACTTCGACGGCGCGAACTACCGGTTAGGGCACTCCGGCGGGCCGGTGACCTTCCTGTATGACCATGCCACCCACACGGTGGTAACAAAACCCGACGGGCTGTAACCGGCCAGCCGGTGCCGTACGCCCGCCCCGGGGACTATCATCGAGGGCACGGCCACCCGAAGGAGTGCCCATGTTCGAGTACGGCAAAGCGTTCAGCGGATTCGCCGTAGACGATGTTGAGTCCGCCCGGCGGTTCTACGGGACAACGCTTCAGCTCCCGATCACGCAGCAGCAGGGAAGGTTCCGGCTGGAACTGGCCCGGGACAACCATGTGCTGGTCTATGAGAAGGCCGGCCACGCCCCGGCCGCCTACACAGTGCTGAACTTCCAGGTGCCGAACGTTGAGGCGGCGGTCGAGGAACTGAGCAGCAGGGGAGTGGTCTTCGAAAACCTTGATGGCGCGGGCGGCGGGGTGTTCCGGCGCGGCGGTGCCGCCATGGCGTGGTTCAGGGATCCGTCAGGGAACATTCTTTCCGTCCTGGAACAGGACTAGCGCACTTCGTGGCAGGGTGGCGCGAAGCCTTCGGCCCGGCGGGCAGGCCGTACCGGCGGATGCTGGCGGCAGCCGCGGCAGCCGGTTCCGCAGCGGGGGTTTATATCCGTGTGGTGCGGCCGCTTCGCAGGAATGGCGCCGAACCGGGCAACGGACTCCGGATGCCCGGGGACGCCGTCCTGACCGGACCGGTGCTGCAGTACACCCGAAGCATCCTCATTCCGGCACCTGCGGCAGACATCTGGCCCTTTATGAACAGGATTGGCCACGGAAGGGCGGGCTGGTACATCTTTGACCGGGTGGGCCTTCCCGACCAGCGCGAGGCGGACCGCGCCGTGCCCCAGCTGCGGGACCTGGACATTGGTGACCTCCTGACCACCGGCACCGGTCACAGGCTGCGGATCAAGGAAGTGCAGCCCCGGGACTGGATGCTCTGGGCTGACGGCGACGGCCGTTCCACCTGGCTGTGGCTGCTGCAGCCGCTGCGCCCAAACCAGACCCTGCTGGTGGTGCGGGCCCGCTTCCAGTACGGCTTCCGGCACCCCGGCACCCTGGCCGCGCTCCCGCTGGACGCCGTTGACTGGGCGTCCCTGCGGCGCGCCCTGGTGACCGTCCGGGACAGGTCCGTGCTGCGTTCGGCGACCCGTCTGGGGAAGCGCTGAGGCAATCGGGACGTCCCGCGGTACGCAGGTTCGGCGGCGCTGGTAATTTGATAAGTATGGAAGAACTTCCCGCCGCACGGCTGTTGCTGGCTGGACCCCGCGGACGGGAACTCTGCCTGGACCTTGCCCGGTCCCTTGTCCCGGAACAGCGGTCGTTCTCCTGCGGGAGCAGCACCCCGCTGTCCGGGGGCATATCGCAGGAATCCAGGAGAGTTCTGCAGTTGCTTGAGGCCCTGCCGCACCGGCCGGAGATAACTGTTGCCCTAGTACTCTCCAGCCTGGACCGCGTTGTGAAAGGTGCTTCGTACTGGAAGCCGCCGTCGGATACCGCACGCGTGCTGGCTGAACCCGAACCCAGGGATCTGCTCCTTCCGCTGGCCATCGCCGTCGTCCGCGCCCGGCCGCAGTGGTGGCTGGCCCCCGGCGCGATGACCCAGCATTACGTCCAGTGGATAGCCAGCACCACCGTTCCCGGGACGGACCCGCCCAGTCTGACCGGCAGTGCTGCGGGACTGCGACGCTGGCGCGAATCCATTGCGGCTGAAGAAGGCAATACACCCCTGGTTGCCAACTGGACCGGCCGCTGGTGGTCCATCCCCGCGCTCTCGGACGTTCCCGCCACCACCCCGGCGATTCCCGGGAACGGTCCGGCGGGACTGCGCATGGTCGAGGATCCGCTGCCGTGGACCATGGCCCGCACCTACCCGCTGAAGGCAATGGAGGGGTCGCGGATTTACGAGATCCGGGATGCGCGAAGCTGGCAGGACCTCGTCTCCACCTATCCGCTGGACGTCACGCGCTCACGCGGACGCAGCTGGGCGGTCAGCTCGGGGAACGCGGAAGCTAATACCTGGCACTGGGCCATCCCGGACTGGCAGGCAGTGGCCCGGGATTACGACGGCGTCCACCTCAGCGTCGCAGGGTACCTGCGGACCGCGGGGAGCGTGCTTGACGCCGCCGGCGCCAAGACCATGCTGGCAGGCTGGGCTCCGGCCGAGACCTGGTGGCTCAACGATGTCCTGGCTCCGGCCGGAGACCCGGTTGACTGGACTGCCGCCCCGGGCCGCCACGGCTGGCAGGTCCAGGCCGCTGCAGCCTCCTGATCAGCCTCCGGCCGCGAACGCCGTCTCCACACAACGCCGAGAGGGCAGTTACGGCTGCTTTGAAGCGTCATACGAGCCGTAACTGCCCTCTCGGGAGTGGAACTGTGCTGGCCTAGTGGCCCCGGGCGATCCATTCGTCCAGGTGCGGTGCCTCGGCGCCGATCGTGGTGGAGTCCCCGTGCCCGGTGTTCACCGTGGTCTCGGCCGGCAGGGTCAGCAGGCGCTCCCGGATCGAGTCGATGATGGTGCCGAAGTCGCTGTAGGAACGGCCCGTGGCTCCAGGCCCGCCGTTGAACAGTGTGTCGCCGGAGAAGAGCACCGGTGTGCTGCCTTCTTCGTCTTCCAGCAGGAAGCACACCGAGCCGGGGGAGTGGCCCGGGGTGTGCAGTGCCTCCAGGGTGACGCCGGCGATCTCGAAGGTGTCGCCGTCTTCGATGACGTCGTCGGGTGCTTCATCGGGGAACACGGCGTCCCAGAGCATCCGGTCCGCCTCGTGCAGGAACACCGGGGCGCTGAACCGGTCCTGCGCTTCGGCCACGGCTCGGATGTGGTCATCGTGGCCGTGCGTGAGCAGGATGCCCATGACTTCGCGGTCGCCGACGGCTTCGGCAATCGCGTCGACGTCGTGGGCCGGGTCGATGATGATGACCTGCAGGTCATCGCCGATGATCCAGACGTTGTTGTCCACGTCCCAGGTGCCGCCGTCCAGGCTGAAGGTGCCGGAGGTGACAACCTTGTCGATGCGTGCCGCCATCAGAGCTCCACCACCGAGCGCAGGACCTTGCCGTCATGCATCTTGGTGAACGCTTCCTCGATGTCGCCGAGCCCGATCCGCTCGGAGACGAACGCGTCCAGGTCCAGGCGGCCGAGCTTGTACTGCTCCACCAGCATGGGGAAGTCGCGGCTGGGCAGGCAGTCGCCGTACCAGGAGGACTTCAGCGATCCGCCGCGGCCGAAGACGTCCGCCAGGGGCAGTTCGATCTGCATGTCAGGGGTCGGCACACCCACCAGCACCACGCGGCCGGCGAGGTCGCGGGCGTAGAAGGCCTGCTTGTAGGTTTCGGGGCGTCCCACGGCTTCAATAACGACGTCGGCGCCGTTGCCTCCGGTGAGCGCGCGGATCGCTTCCACGGGATCTTCTTCGCGGGAGTTGATGCCGTGCGTGGCGCCGTTGGCCAGGGCCAGGTCAACCTTCGCCTGGTCGATGTCCACGGCGATGATGGTGGTGGCACCGGCCAGCTTGGCGCCGGCAATGGCGGCAATGCCCACCCCGCCGCAGCCGATTACGGCCACGGATTCGCCGCGCTGAACTTCACCGGTGTTGATGGCGGCACCGATGCCGGCCATGACACCGCAGCCGAGCAGTCCCACCGCGGCGGGATCGACGTCGTCGTCCACCTTGGTGCACTGGCCGGCAGCAACCAGCGTCTTCTCCGCGAACGCTCCAATGCCCAGTGCCGGGGAAAGCTCCGTGCCGTCTTCCAGCGTCATCTTCTGGGTGGCGTTGTGCGTATTGAAGCAGTACTGCGGCTGGCCCTTCCGGCAGGCACGGCACTCGCCGCATACCGCACGCCAGTTCAGGATCACGCGGTCGCCGGGAGCCACTTCGGTGACATCGGGGCCGACGGCGGAAACCACGCCGGTTGCTTCGTGGCCGAGCAGGAACGGATAGTCGTCGCTGATGCCGCCCTGCTTGTAGTGCAGATCCGTGTGGCAGACGCCGCAGGTGAGGATGTCCACCAGTGCTTCACCGGGCTCGGGGTCCGGTACCAGGATGGTCTCCAGGGAGACCGGGGCGTTCTTTTCCTTGACTACTACAGCTTGGACCTTGTGAACCATGGGGGAGGGCTGCCTCTCGGTGATGTCTCGGGGGCACCCCGGCGTTCCGGGGCTACAGTTCCATCCTAGGTACGCCGATGCCGGGAGTCACTTTCGCGGCTCCCGGCATCGGATCACAGAAAAGGTCAGGTCAGAGGCCCAGACGGGACTTCACCTCGGCGGCGGACGGGTTGGTGGCTGCCGAGCCGTCAGGGAAGATCACCGTGGGAACGGTCTGGTTGCCGCCGTTGAGGGACTCCACCAGTTCAGCCGTGCCTTCGGTGTTTTCAATGTTCACCTCGGTGTAGCCGATGCCCGCCGAGTCGAGCTGGGACTTCAGCCGGCGGCAGTACCCGCACCAGCTGGTGGAAAACATGGTGATGGTTCCGGCCTCGGGGGTGAAGGCTTCGGCAGTAACGGACATGTGGTCTCCTTGGGGTCAATACACGGCAGTGCTTGTTCGCTGCAGGAGTCAACGCCGGCGCCGCCGGTTTGATTCCCGGGCTAGGCGCCGGTTTACGCCCCGGCGGGGAGGTCCGGACCGGAGGCACGGCCCGCCGGCTGCGGCAGCAGCCGGGGAATGCACCGGATGGCCAGCGCCATCCCGGCCAGCTCCGTGAAGGTCTGGGTGACGACGGCGGCAGCAGCGGTCCCGGCGGCTTCAGGCAGGGCGAGGGCCAGGGGCAGCACCACCAGCGAATTCCGCGTGGCGCCGCTGAATGCCAGGGCACGGGCACTGCCGTAATCCAGCCCGCCGGCATGGCCCGTGAGTGCTCCGATGAGGACCATGACGGCGAGGAACACCGCGTACAGCGGGACCAGCGCTGCCAGCGCTGCACCGGCGTCGAGCACCCGGCGCGCCTGGGACGCGGCCACCGTGAACAGGACAACAAGCATCAGCGGCACCATGGCGGCATTGCCTGCGGCTGCAGCCCTGCGGAAGGAAGGGCGCCGGTCCGCAAGCAGCTGGGTTGCTGCCGCCGCAGCCAGGGGCAGGAGGATGAGCAGTACCAGGGCTTCGAGCAAGGGTTCGGGGGCAATGATCCCGGTGACCGAGCCTGAGGTGAACAGCCAGAGGAAGAACGGCAGCAGGAGCAGCTGGGCAATCATCAGCAGCGGCGTGGCTGCCAGGAGCTTCCCGTGGGCGGCACCGCCCAGTGCCGAAAAGACGATCACGTAGTCGATGCAGGGCGCCAGCAGGACCAGCAGCACGCCGGTGAGCAGGGCCGCGTCGTGGGCAACGAACCGGGAGAGCGCGAAAACCAGCACCGGGACCAGTACGAAGTTCAGGACCATCAGCAGTCCCAGGAACCGCAGGTCCAGCAGGCCCGCCCGGATTCGGGTAAACGGCACGGCCAGGAACGTGGCGTACAGGAGCAGGGCGATGGCGGGGCTGATGAAGAGGTCAAGGGCCTGGCTGCCCGGGACCGCAGCGCCGGCCAGGAACCCCGCTGCCAAAGCGGCGAGGTAAAGCGCGATCTGGCGCCGTTCGAGTGACTCCCGGAGGCGCGTGCCGGCCCTGCTGTCCATGCTTGGAAGACTATCTCGCGGCCGGCGCTGCCGGATGCTGCCGGGAAGCGGCGTCGGGAAGCAGCGCCCCGGGTTGGTCCCGCGGCGGACGCACAGGGCAGACTGGAGGCATGTGCGGACGATACGTGATGGCCAGGGCTGTCGGTGACTTGGTGGCGGAGGCTGAAGCCGAGGCCGACGCGAACCTTGAGCTGCGCCGGTCCTGGAACGTCGCACCCACCACGGACATCCCGGTGGTTCTTGAACGGGTGCTCGACGGCGCTGCGGTGCGCCAGGTGCACGTGGCCCGCTGGGGGCTGGTGCCGGGCTGGGCGAAGGATCTTTCCGTGGGAGTCCGCGCCTTCAACGCCCGCAGCGAAACCCTGCTGGAGAAACCGACATTCCGCGACGCGGTGCTGGCCCGCCGGTGCGCAGTGCCCATGGAGGGGTACTACGAGTGGCAGGCGGGTCCCGGCGGTACCCGGAAGCCGTTTTTTGTCCGCCGGTCTGACGGCAGGCTGCACTGGTTCGCCGGGCTCTACGAATGGTGGGCGGATCCTGCCCTGCCTGCGGATGACCCGGCCCGCTGGCTGCTCTCGGCCTCGGTGATCACGCTGGCTTCACCGGACCCTGAAGACTCCGGCCCCGTGCTGTCCCGGCTCGGTGCCCTGCATGACCGGATGCCCCTGCCCCTGGGCGGCGGGGACCTTGGCCGGTGGATCGCGCCGGGAACCCTGACCGCCACCGCAGCGCTGTCGCTGCTGGGCACGGCGCTGGGCAATGCTTATGCAGCGGCAGGCGATTGGAAGATCGAACCGGCGAACCCGGCTGTCGGCAATGTGCGCCATGACGGACCCTGGCTGCTGGAGGCCGGTGCAGGACCCGGCGCTGGACCGGCTGCGGAGGCAGCGCTGTTCTAGGCGGGGGTACCAGAACCCCGCGGGCACGGAAGGCTCAGGCTGTGGGAAGCGCTGCGCCCGGGTCGCCGGGATCCAGGACGGAGAGGCTTACACTGCCGTCCGCGGCAACCTGCAGTCCGGGGTTGTGGCAGATTTCCCAGCGGAATCCGTCCGGGTCGGTGAAATAGCCCGAGTAACCGCCCCAGCTCATCTGCGTCCCCGGGGCGGCGATGGATCCGCCGGCCGCAGCCGCCTCATGCAGGATCGCATCCACGTCCTTCGGGGAGTCAACATTGTGGGCCAGCGTGAACGGCGCCAGACTGGCAGCACCGGTTGCTCCGGACTCCGCGGCGAGGTGGTCGCTGCGGAAGAAGGAGAGCAGTATTCCATGGCCCACCTGGAAGAACACCACTTCTCCCGGCACGTACTGGAGAGGATCCCAGCCCAGGCGGCCGTAAAAGGCGTAGGACACTTCGACATCGCGTACGCCTAGGGTGACGACGCTCAACTGGGGCAGCATGTAGGAATCTTCCCACCGAACCTCCGGCAAACCCAGAACATGACCTGACCGGATTTTCGCGCCGCGTTGGCCGGTCCTTGGCGGACGCCGTTGACGCGGCCGGTTGCCCGGGGCTCTCATTGAAGGCGGCAGTGCATGCACGTCCAGGGGCGGGTTAGACCGGCCAGGGTCAGCCCGCGCTATCGCACAGAATGCGACGAGGCCCATGAGCACAGCGATCCCTCCGAATTCGGGCCAGCCCAGGCCCTCCCGCCCATCCTCTGCCGGCGGCGCCTCCGCCGTTCCTCCGGACCGGGAAGGCCCGCCCCGGGACGGCCCGCCGCAGCAGGCCGGCCAGAGTGCAGGCCCGCCGGCCTGGCTGCGGATCGTGATCCCGGTGCTGCTGATCATCAACTGGTTCGGCCTCGGCGGAGTGGGCGGACCGTATTTCGGCAAGATCAGCGAAGTCCAGCAGAACGACCAGGCGTCCTACCTGCCGGCCAGTTCCGCCTCCACGAAGGTCAGCGAACTCCAACCGAAATTCACGGACAGCGACGCGGTCCCCGCCGTCGTGCTCTACGTCAGCAATGACGGCCTCACGGACGCCGACCGCAGCTTCATCGAAGAGCGGACCAAGGCGTTTGCCGAGGCTCCCGGGGTCAGCGGCGGGGTGTCCCCGGCCCAGTACTCGGAGGACGGGAAAGCTGCGGAGGTCTTTGTTCCCATAACGGACGACGACGCCGCCGCCGACAACGTGGAGAACCTCAGCACCGTGGCCAAGGACGGGCTGCCTGAGGGGCTCACGGCGTACGTGACCGGACCGGCCGGGCAGCTGGCGGATATTTCCCAGGCGTTCGGGGGAATTGACGGTGCCCTGCTGATCGTGGCGGTTGTTGCCGTGCTGGTGATCCTGGTGATTGTCTACCGCTCGCCGCTGCTGCCCATCCTGGTGCTGCTGACCTCCATCCTGGCGCTCTCGGCCGCGATCCTGGCCGTGTACTGGCTGGCCAAGGCCGGTGCAGTGACACTGAACGGGCAGGTCCAGGGCATCCTGTTCATCCTCGGCATCGGCGCGGCAACAGATTACTCGCTGCTCTACGTCTCCCGTTACCGCGAAGCACTGCGGGACCACGCGGACCGCTGGGGAGCGACCCGGGCAGCGCTGCGGGGCACCCTTGAACCGGTGTCCGCCTCCGCCGGCACCGTGGTGGCCGGGCTGCTGTGCCTGCTGCTGAGCGACCTGAACTCGAACAAGGCCCTGGCCCCGGTGGCGTCCCTCGGGATCGTCTGTTCCTACCTGGCCGCGATGACACTGCTGCCGTCGCTGCTGTTCGTCTTTGGCCGGGCGGCGTTCTGGCCGCGCCGCCCCGCTTTCGGGTCCCCGCATCCGGACCGCGACCACCAGGCACGCGGCTTCTGGCCGGCAGTGGCCCGCACCGTGCGGAACCATTCCCGGCGCACCTGGCTGATCTGCGCCGTCGTACTGGCCGCCGCCGCGGTAGCCGTGGTGGACTTCCGCGCCTCCGGCGTGCCGCAGAGCGACTTTGTGCTGGGTCAGACCGAAGCCAAGGAAGGCCAGACGGAGCTGGGCGAGCATTTCCCCTCCGGATCAGGCAGCCCGGTGCTGATCGTTGCCCCCGAATCGGAACTGAAGTCCGTCGCGGACACGGTACTGGGAACCAGCGGCATCTCCGACGTCACCGTGGTGGCACAGGGCACCCCGTCCGGTTCCCTGCCCGTTACGGAGGACGGAGTGCAGGTCCCGCCGATCCCCGGGGCCGAAAATGCTTCCCCGAAGACCGTGGACGGACAGGTGCTGCTGCAGGCCACCCTGACTGAGAACGCGGACTCGACCGCGGCGGAGGACACGGTCCGTGAGCTGCGGGGGAAACTGGCGGACACACCCGACGTCCTGGTGGGCGGCACCACCGCCACCACCGTGGACACCAACGACGCCGCCGAACACGACCGCAACCTCATCATCCCGGTGGTGCTGGTGGTGATCTTCTTCCTGCTGATGCTCCTGCTGCGGGCCGTGCTGGCGCCTTTCCTGCTCATCCTCACCGTCATGCTGTCCTTCGGTGCGACGCTGGGCATCTCCGGGCTGCTGTTCAACTACGTGCTGGACTTACCGGGAGCCGATCCTGCCGTGCCGCTGTACGGGTTCATCTTCCTGGTGGCCCTGGGCGTTGACTACAACATCTTCCTGATGACCCGCGTGCGGGAGGAGAGCATCCTGCTGGGCACGAGGGACGGGATTATCCGGGGGCTGATGATCACCGGCGGAGTGATTACTTCCGCCGGCATCGTCCTCGCTGCGACCTTCGCGGCGCTGGGGGTGATCCCGGTCCTGTTCCTGGCGCAGCTGGCCTTCATCGTTGCCTTCGGCGTCCTGCTGGACACCCTGGTGGTGCGCTCGCTGCTGGTTCCGGCGCTCTCCTACGACATCGGCCCGCGTATCTGGTGGCCTTCAAAACTGGGCCGGGCGGAGGAACCGGAAAAGGCTGACGCACGGTCCCGGTAAACTGGAAGCCATGGGAGAAACAGTGGAAACAGACCCGACTACCGAACAGCTTGGGGCCGTACGCACGGCCATTGACGAGATAGACGAAGAAATCGTGGCGCTCATCTGGCGCCGGGAGCGCCTGGTCCGCCTGGCCGGGGGACTGAAGGACGATGACGCCCAGGTCCGCGCCAGGGGCCGGGTCGAGGAAGTGATCAACCACGTGCGGGAAGCCGCCGAGGCGCAGGAGCAGGACTCCACGGTAGTGGAGAAAACCTACCGCGCCATGATCGACGCGTTCATTGACTACGAACTCCGCACCAGGCATGAGGATGAAGCGCAGGCACGGCTGGACGCCTTCAGCCGCAGCTAAATCCCGTCCCGGCAAACCGGCTACCAGGCAGCGGGAGCCGATCCCAGCGGGGCCGCGGGCACATCCCACGCCATGCCGGGAACCGGTCCTTCAGAGCTGAAGGCCAACGGAGCCAGAAGCCGCTCGCCGGGACCCCAGTACGTCTGTTCCGCGCTCCGCGGCAGGGCGGGGGCGGGCGGCTCCTGCGGCGAGACCCAGGGCGGAGGAACCGGCCGGCGCACGTCCGCAGCGCGCTGCAGTTCGACCGCAGTCCGGGCCAGGGAGAGCCTCGCCGCGTACACCTCGCCGTCCAGCCGCCGGGTCCACGCGCGCACGGCTGCCGCAGCAGCCAAATAGCCGGTGGCGTGGTCCAGTGCCTGGACCGGCAGCGGCAGCGGTGCGTCCGCCGCAGCCCAGGCCATGCCGGCGTCGGCAATGCCCGAGGCCGTCTGCACCAGGGAATCGAACCCCCGGCGTCCGCGCCACGGGCCGGTCCATCCCCAGGCGTTGACCGCCACGGTCACGACGCCGGGGCGCAGCTGCTGGAGGCGGTGTTCGTCCAGTCCGAGCCCGGTGAGGGCACCGGGACGGTAGCCATGCACCACCAGGTCTGCGGCAGAAATGAGTTCACGGATCTTCGCCGCCCCGTCGGGTGAGCGCAGGTCCAGCCGGGCACAGCTCTTGCCCACTGTCATTTCCGCTTCCAGGGACGGCTCCTGCCAGCTGGGAGGGTCAATGCGCAGGACCCGGGCGCCGAACCCGGCAAGGAAGCGGCTAGCCACCGGGCCTGCGATAACGCGGGTCAGATCCAGAACCCGGACCCCGTCCAGCGGCCGTTCGGGAGTTCCATACGTCTGCGCGGGGGTCCGGGCCGCGCGCCGGGTCCAGCCAAAGAGGGGTTCGCCCCAGACAGCCTGTCCCTGAGGGTGGGACCGCCACTGGTCGACTGTCCGCAGCCGGGCCGCGCAGCCCCCTGCTTCCACCACAGCCTCTTCCAGCTCTCCGCCCTTCCATGCCCGGACGGCCACAGCGGCGGTCTCGGGGCCGGCATCTTCGGGAAGGCCCAGGACGGCGAGCGCAGCCCGGCGGTGGTGCGGGGCATTGGTGTGCAGGCGGATCCAGCCGTCGGCACAGGGATAGTCGCGTGACAGCGGATCCCACGGCGGGGGCACTTCCCAGCCGGCCGGGCGGAAAGACATGCCGAACCAGGCGCGGGAAAGATCCGGGCTGGCTTCGGCGTGCACCGGCATCCCGGAGAGCCGCGAGGCGAGTTCCGCGACCGCGCTGCCCGCCGCCGCCACGGAGGCCGCCGCGAAAGAGCGCACGGGATAGCACGACTCCATTCGGTCAGCTCCCCTCAGTCCGGTTTCCTGTTGCAGTAGGCTACGTCACGGGTCCGGGGCCCGGACAGGCGCAGCCGGCACAAAAACACGACGCGGAAGGCACAGCAGGTGAAAGATTCCGGCAGGGCAGGCAGCTCCAACTGGAAAGCGGTGGCCGCAGCGCTCGCGGATTCCCGCCGGCTGGAGCTGTATGCCCGGATAATCACCGCGGCAGCGCAGGGCGAACCGCTCTCCGGCCTGGGGCTGGACCGGGCGGAAACCAAGTCGCTGGCAGCCCTGGCCCGGGCAGGGCTGGTCCGCTCCGGGGCGGACGGCCTGCATCCGGTCCCGGAAGTTTTCTCCCGCCTGCTGGCTGCGGACCGCCCGCCCAGGGACGAGTCCCCGCTGCGGCACCTGGGCCCGGGACGCTCCGGCAGCTTGCCGTCCAGGCGGACTGAACGCCTGGAAGTCCTGCACTACCTGGCCGGAGAGGTTTTTTCCCGGCACGGCGTCCTCGGTTCCGGCGAGGACGGTGCAGGGAATCCTGCCGGCCGGGCCCGGCTCACGGAAGCCGAGGTCACCGGAAGGCTGTCGGAGTTCACGAACGACCCGGCAATGTTCCGCCGGGCCATGGTGGATGAGGGAATAGTCCGCCGCAGCCCGGACGGCTCAAGCTACTGGCTCACCAGGCCGCGGCCGGCTGCCGGTCTTGAGTTTGCCGGCTGAGGACCAGGTCCGTTCCGGCGGCTACTCCGAGGTTCCGGCTTCCAGGATCGAGACGATGGAGAAGAGCGTAAAGCAGACCGCTCCGAGTCCTACCAGCACATGTGCCGGTACGAGGAACGACGGATCCGTGCCTGCGGCTTCAAAGAGGAACGCGGCGAAGAACAGGCAGGTGAGCGCCGTTCCGATGGGCATGAGCGGGATCCGGTTGGCCAGTGCAAAGGTGCGGCGCCAGACGAGGGCGAGCAGCACCTTGGACAGGATGCTGAAACAGATCAGCCCCAGGCCGATCAGCACACATCCCGGAGCCAGCCGATACGGCTCGGACGAACTGAGCAGCACAAAGAGCCCGAGCAGCAGGTTGACCAGTCCCGCGGCACCGACAAACCAGGGCCAGACCAAACGTTCGCTGTCGCTGAAAGCATTACGTATTTGGCGCACGATGCTCGCTACCAGTGCGATCAACGAGGTGCAGATCACCGCCAGCCCGATCAGAACATGGCCAGCCACGAATCCCGGAGTGTCTCCGCGCAGCAGCAGGCCGGCTGCGAGGGAGAAGCCGGCGGCGGCTGCTGCAGCCGGAACAGTGATCAGCACGAGGCCGGTGGCTCGGGTGTGGGCGCCTTCCGGCGGGCCGTCCAGGGGATCGAGCCGCTGTGCCGACTGGATCAGCGTGAATTTCGTGGAGGCAGCCGCGACGGTGCTGACGCAGGAGGCAACCAGTCCGATGCCGATTACGACAAAACCGGCGGTGAGGTTCTCAGCCGTGTTCTCCCGGTTGGCCAGAACGACGCCCCAGGCGATGGCGGCGGCAGCAGCTGCGTAGCCGGAGAGCGGCAGGGCGATGCCCCACACCCGCCCGTAGCGGTCGATGAGCTGCCGGATGATGGTGGCCGCCGTAGTGAACAGTGCATAACAGATGGCAGTAGGCCCCACGTTGACGTGGCCGGCAACAAAGTGGTTCGCGTCATCGGGCCCGGCCAGGATGTACAGGCCGTAGGACAGGCACACAGCACCCATCAGAAGCGGGATGGCGCGGAAAATGACGCTGATTGTCCAGTTCATGTTGTCCAGTTCATGGCGTACCCCGAAGGCAATCGTGGATAGCGTGCGGCTTTCGGCAGCATGGCAGGTCCCTGGTTAGTGCAAGTCTGCGCCCGTCCCACCCGCGGAACAATGCCGGAAGCAGGGACCAGATGCGGGCCGGGGAACTTCGTGCCCTGCACCGTGGGCGCGTCCGCCGGTCCGGCGGCATCCGGATCCCGGCGGCCGCCGCGGACCGTTGACTTGGCCGGACGGCGGGAGTCGAATGGATAGTGGGTTTTGGTTCCGGACCATCCACGGATGGCTTCCCTAGGAGGCGTCATTGGCCGCTCGATTCACTGCCCACGGAGCCGAAGCCACCCACCCTGGAGCCCAGGCAGCCACTGATCTGGGGTCGCCGGCGTCTTCATACCGAACGGCTCCCGGCCCGGCTGCCTCTGCTGCCCCGGCGCCGCCCGAACCTCCGGCCCAGCCCGGCCAGGCAGCTCCGGCACCGCATAACCGGCGCCAGCTTGCCCTGGTTTTCAGCGGCCTCATCATGGCGGTGCTGATCTCGGCACTGGACCAGACCATCGTGTCCACCGCGCTTCCCACGATCGTGGGCGACCTGCGGGGACTGGACCACCTGTCCTGGGTCATTACCGCCTACCTGCTGACGTCCACCATCGGTCTGCCCATCTACGGCAAGCTCGGTGACCTGCTGGGGCGCAAGAACATCTTCATCTTTGCGATTGTGGTTTTCCTGCTCGGATCAGCGCTTTCGGGCCAGGCCCACAGCATGGGAGAGCTGATTGCCTGCCGGGCGCTGCAGGGAGTTGGCGGCGGCGGGCTGATCATCGGATCACAGGCGATCATCGGGGACATCGTTTCAGCACGCGACCGCGGCAAATACATGGGCCTGATTGGCGCAGCCTTCGGTGTTGCCTCCGTCAGCGGACCCCTGCTGGGAGGCTACCTGACGCAGTACTGGTCCTGGCGCTGGGTGTTCTACATCAACCTGCCGCTCGGAGCGATCGCCCTGGCACTGATCATTACCTCCCTGCACCTGCCAAGGCGCAGCGCCGCGGGAATCAAGCTGGACTATCCGGGTGCCGTGCTGCTGGCGATTGCGAGCGCGGCGCTGGTGGGCATCACCAGCTGGGGCGGAACCACCTACGCCTGGACTTCCCCAACCATCCTGGGCCTCGGCGCGGCCGCCCTGGCAGCCATAGCGGTCTTCATTCCCGTTGAGCTGCGGGCACCTGAACCGATCCTCCCGCTGCGGCTGTTCCAGAACCGGAACTTCGTGGTGTGCACCCTGGTGGGACTCGCCGTCGGGCTGGCAATGTTCGGCTCCATCTCTTACCTGCCGACCTTCCTGCAGATGGTCAACGGAGCCAGCGCCACTGCCTCGGGTTTGATGATGCTGCCCATGACCGCCGGAGTGCTCATCACATCCGTCGGCAGCGGACAGCTGATTTCCCGCACCGGGCGTTACAAGATCTATCCCGTCGCCGGGGCGCTGATCATGATCCTTGGCCTGCTGCTTCTCTCACGCATCTCCGCGCAGACCCAGTACTGGTTCACGGCACTGGGGATGTTCGTGCTCGGCCTCGGGATTGGAATGCTGATGCAGAACGTCGTGCTGATCGTGCAGAACAGTGTTCCGCCGGAGAACATGGGCACAGGGGTCTCCTCCGCGAACTATTTCCGCCAGATCGGCGGAACGCTCGGAATCGCCGTCTACGGGTCCGTGTTCATTTCCCGGCTCAACGACCAGGTGGCCAATGCACCGGCGGCAGTGCGCGGAGTGACCGGCCAGGGAGTGAACTCCATCAGCCCGGAGCAGCTCAGGGGCCTGCCGGCGCCGGCACGGGACTTCATTGCCGACGCCTTCGGGACCGCGCTGCCGCCGGTCTTCCTGCTGGGCATCCCTGCCCTGGGCGCCGCGTTCGTGCTGACGCTTTTTATCAAAGAGATCCCGCTGGCCAAGACAGCCAACGTCCAACTGGAAGGTGAGGCAAAACGCTAATGGCCTCAGGTGCACATGCTGCCGTACCCGTCCACAGCGGCGGTACGGAGACCCGGCAGGAGGAGGGTGCACCGCGCGGACGGGTACTGGTCTTTACGGGACTGGTGCTTTCCGTCCTGCTCGCGGCGCTGGACCAGACAATCGTTGCCACGGCCCTGCCAACCATTGTGGGTGACCTGAACGGCCTCGAACACCTTTCGTGGGTGGTGACCGCCTACATCCTGGCAGCGACCATCGGGCTGCCCATTTACGGCAAGCTGGGAGACCTGTTCGGCCGCAAGAACATCTTTATCTTTGCAATCGCCGTGTTCCTGCTGGGCTCTGTCCTCTCCGGGCTCGCACAGAACATGGGCCAGCTGATCGCGTTCCGGGCCCTGCAGGGGATTGGCGGCGGCGGGCTGATGATCGGGGCGCAGGCCATCATCGGGGACCTCGTCTCGCCGCGGGAACGCGGACGCTATATGGGGCTGATCGGTGCCTCGTTCGGGCTCGCCTCCGTCAGCGGGCCCCTGCTGGGCGGCTGGATCACCGACTCGTGGTCCTGGCGCTGGGTGTTCTACATCAACGTGCCCATCGGAGCCGTGGCGCTCGCCGTCGTCATTACCTCCCTGCACCTGCCCGGGGTTCCCCGGTCCCGGCCGCGGCTGGACTATGCCGGTGCCGGGCTGCTTGCCCTTGCCTCCACTGCCCTGATCCTGGTGACCAGTTGGGGAGGAACCACCTACGACTGGGGGAGTCCGCAGATCCTCGGGCTGGCGGCGGCCGCCGTCGTAGCCGGATCTGCCTTCGTCTGGGCGGAGCACCGGGCCAGTGAACCGATTCTGCCGCTGGGCCTGTTCCGGCTGCGCAACTTCCTGATCCCGGTGCTGGCGGGCATCGCCGTCGGCATAGCGATGTTCTCCACCATCTCCTACCTGCCGACGTTCCTGCAGATGGTCAACGGGGCAACCGCCACCGAATCCGGACTGATGATGCTGCCGATGATGGCCGGGCTGCTGCTGACCTCGATCGGTACCGGCCAGCTGATTTCCCGTACCGGACGGTACAAGATCTATCCCGTTGCCGGGTGCGCGGTGGTCATTGCCGGACTGGTGCTGCTCTCCCGCATCTCCCAGGACACCCCGTACTGGTTCACTGCCATTGGCATGGCAGTGCTGGGAATGGGCATTGGTGCGCTGCTGCAGAACCTGGTGCTGATCGTGCAGAACAGTGTTCCGCCGCAGAATATGGGCACGGCGATCTCCGCCGTGAACTACTTCCGCCAGATCGGTGCCTCCTTCGGGATCGCTGCCTTCGGATCGATCTTCATCCAGCGGCTGACCGACCAGCTCGCGGCAGCGCCGGCAGGAACAGCGGGGATGCTGCCCGGGGAGAACATCAATTCGCTGACGCCAGCGGTACTGCAGGGGCTGCCCGGTCCGGTGCAGCAGGCGATCGCCGCGGCGTTCGGCACAGCGCTGCCGCCGATCTTCCTGCTCAGCGTCCCGCTGGTGGCGGCAGGCGGTGTGCTCTGCCTGTTCATCCGTGAGATTCCCCTCTCAACCCAGTCCCGGGTGGAAGCTGCGGCTGAATGATCGCCAGCTCACACCGGTCTCCAAGGGGGCACCGTGCGGATTGTCAGAGTGCAGTCGTACACTGGAGATTCGAATATATGTTCGAATTACGCAGCAGGCACAGCGAGGGGCAGCCATGGGACTTTTCACTGAAGCAATTGAGGTGGTGTGCTCGCCGGCGGGCGTACCGCTGCGCCTTAGCTGGCAGGGCCGGACCTACAAGGTCGCCGCCAATCCCGTGCGCTGGTATGAACGGCGGCGCTGGTGGGAAGAGGAACCCCGGGCAGAACGCGGACACGGCCCGGGACTGGTGGATTCAGAGATCTGGCGGGTCCAGGCACGCCTGAACCCGCGCTCGCCGCTGCGCACGCTGGACATTTCCCGGCAGGCTGCCTCCAATACCTGGCGCCTGATCCGGATCCATGACGCGCTGCGGGAAAGCGCTTAGTACCGAACCGTGAGTACTGTGCCATGAGTTTCACCCACCTCCACGCCGCAACGGCTTTTTCCGCCCATTACGGCACCTCCTGGCCGGAAGAACTGGCCCAGGCGGCTGCGGCGGACGGTGCCGATGCGCTCGCCTGCACCGACCGCGACGGCCTGTACGGCACGGTCAAACACCTGCAGGCGTGCATGGACGCCGGTATCGACCCGATTGTCGGAGTGGACCTGGCTGTGCTGGACGGGGAGGGCAGGGACGCTGAAGTTACCGGGCGGGCGGTCATCCTGGCCCACGGACACAACGCCGGAGCGGGCTACCACGCGCTCTGCCGGCTCATCTCCGATGCCCACGCCGGCACCTCACCGTCCCGGGGACGGACCGGACGCCCGCCCGGCGTCACCCTGGAACAGCTTGCCGCCCGCGTGCTCGGCAGTAACGGGGAACCAGTCCTGACCGTGCTCGTGGGACCGTATACCGACGTCGGACGGGCCATGCGCAGCCGCAGCTACGCCGTCGCCCGCACCCTGTTCCGGCGCTGGCTCGCAGTTATGCCGCGCGCTGCGCTCGCCGTGGAGGTAGTTACCCACCTCAGTTCCCCGGGCACCAACCTGAGCCTGGCCCACGCCGTGCGGATGTTCCGGCTGTCCGACGAAATGAATATTCCTGCCGTGCTGACCAACGCGGTGCGCTACGTGGATGAAGACGGCGCCGCCACAGCGGACGTGCTCGACGCCGCCCGCGCCCTGACCTCCATGGCCCAGCTGCAGGACCTGCAGCCCAACGGCCAGGGCTGGCTGAAGAGCGGAAAACAGATGGCAGCGCTCGCAGCGGAGATCAGCGGGGAAGCAGGCTTCGGGCGTTCAGGGGCGGTAAAGCTGCTTGCCGGTACCGAGGCGCTCGCAGATGCCTGCCGGATCGACCCTGCGGCAGACATGGGATGGAAGCAGCCGGTGGTTCCGGAAGCCGGGGTCATCGGGATCGATGCCGAACCGGTGCTGGAACTGCGCGGACGCTGCGAAGCAGGAATCGGCAGGCGCTTCGGACAGCTGGGCGGCTCAGCCGAAGCTGCCATGCGCAACCGGCTCGAACACGAGCTGGGAATCATCGAACGGCTGGGCTTCGCGTCCTACTTCCTGACCGTCGCCGAAGTCTCCACCATGATCCGTGACATGGGGGTGCGGGCAGCGGCACGCGGCTCAGGCGCCTCCTCCCTGGTGAACTACCTGCTGGGCATCAGCCACGTGAACCCGCTGGCGCACGACCTGATCTTTGAGCGCTTCCTCTCCCGGGACCGTTCAACGCTCCCTGATATCGACATTGACGTTGAAAGCGCTGAACGGCACAACGTGTACCACCGCATCTTCGAACGCTTCGGCGAGCAGCGCGTCACCCTGATGAGCATGCAGAACGGTTACCGGGCCCGGGGGGCGGTGCGCGATGCCGGACTGGCCCTTGGCCTGCCCGAAGAGGAGGTCGGCGCCGTGGCCAAGGCGCTGTGGCGCTTCTCGGCGAGCCACTTCCGTGAGGCGCTCGCCGAGAAACCCGAACTTCGCGGCGTCGCCGAAGCGGTACAGCAGAACCGGCAGCTTGATCTGCTGGTGGACCTGACCGAACGCCTGGACCGGCTGCCCCGGCATATTTCAATGCACCCGTGCGGGGTGATCCTGGGGGATACCTCCCTGCTGGACCGCACCCCGGTGCAGCCCAGCGGCCTTGGCCTGCCCATGTCCCAGTTCGACAAGCACGACATGGATCCCATGGGCATGCTCAAGCTCGACGTGCTGGGCGTGCGGATGCAGTCCGCCATGGCCTTCGCGCTGAACGAGGTTGTCCGGGTACATTCCGGCGGAGACGACGTCGCCACAGCCGGAAAGCACGTCCGGGAAGCTGAACCCCGGCCCGAATGGATTGCCGAAGACGGGCGGATCGACCTGGACGCCGTCCCGCTGGACGATGAGCTGACCTTTGAACTGATCCGCAGCACCCACACCCTGGGCTGTTTCCAGATCGAGTCACCCGGACAGCGGGAACTGGTGGGCAAGATGGCCCCGCGGGACTTCAACGACCTGATCATCGACATTTCCCTGTTCCGGCCCGGACCCATGAAATCGGACATGGTGCGGCCGTTCCTGGAGCACCGCCACGGCTGGGCCCCGGCGGTGTACCCGCACGAATCCCTGCGCCCGGTGCTGGCGGAGACCCACGGCGTCACGGTCTTCCACGAACAGGTGCTGCGGACCTTTGATGTCTTCACCGGCTGCGGGCTGGCCAAAGCAGACGAGCTGCGCCGGCTGCTGGGCAATCCCGCAGCCGAGCAGGGGGTGGAGGATTTCTTCCGGCAGGCAGCAGAAAAGCGCGGCTACGACGCACAGACCATCGACAACGTCTGGGGAACCCTGAAGGCCTTCGGCAGTTTCGGTTTCTGCAAGGCCCACGGTGCTGCCTTCGCAGTGCCCACCTACCAGTCGGCCTGGCTAAAAGCCCACCATCCCGAAGCGTTCCTCGCCGGGATCTTCGAACACGATCCGGGTATGTACCCTCGCCGGCTGCTGGTGGCCGAAGCCCGCAGGATGGGCATCCCCATCCTCCCGCTGGACATCAACCGCAGCGGCGAGCAGTACCGGGTGGAATGGGTGCCGGCCGTCCCTGCAGCACCCGGACGCAAG
Organism: Arthrobacter koreensis; assembly: GCF_035792275.1. Taxonomy (GTDB): domain Bacteria; phylum Actinomycetota; class Actinomycetes; order Actinomycetales; family Micrococcaceae; genus Arthrobacter_B; species Arthrobacter_B koreensis_A. The sequence goes on from NZ_JAMWKK010000002.1 coordinate 97,404, forward strand.
GCGCGTCCCGGGCGGTTCGGGATCCGGCTCAGCTTCGCCGGGATCTACGGACTCTCCGCTGCGGAGGTGCGGCGGGTCGCCGCCGGGCAGCCGTTCGACTCACTGGCGGACCTGCGTGCCCGGGCCAGGCTCTCCCGGCCGTCGATCCAGCGCCTGGCCCAGCTGGGGGCTTTCGATTCGCTCTCCCGGGAGACCGGGTCGCGCGGCAGCAGGGCGGATCTGCTGCAGCACCTGGCCGAAACGTCCGGCAAATCCGGAACCCGGAAATACGATCCGATTCCGGGCCAGCTGGCGCTTCCGCTGGGGGACACCGAACTGGCCAACCTTGTTCCGCAGCTGCCTGAACCAAGCCTCCCCGAGCGGGTCCGCACGGAGCTGGACCTGCTCGCCGTCGACGTCAGTGCACACCTGGTGGACAGTTATGAACCGCTGCTCGCTGCCCTTGGGGTGACCAAGGCCGAATCGCTGCTGGGGCTGCGCAACGGCTCGGAAGTGCTGGTGGCCGGTATCCGGGTGGCCACCCAGACCCCGCCAATGCGCGGGGGACGCCGGGTGGTCTTCATCAGCCTGGACGACGGAACCGGCTGCGTGGACTGCACCTTCTTCACCGAGGCGCAGGAGAAAACCGGTCCGCTGCTCTTCGGCACCGAACTGATGCTGATCCGCGGGCTCACCCGGCGCACGGGCCCGCGCGGGATGAGCCTGCAGGCACTCCAGGCCTGGGACCTGGCGGACACCGCCTCCCTGCCCCTGCCGCGGACAGCCCGAAAAGAAGCCGGGCAGGGCACCGGAAACCGGGCGGACCGGCCGCGCGGCCGGTTGGTCGGGCTGAAGAACAGCGGATAACATCGTAAGGGCGCGCACCATAGCTGCACGGGCAAACCCGTGCTCAAGCGCCAGTACAAACGAATCAAGGAGACAACGTGTCAGTGCCGGAACAGTTCACCCTCATCGTCGACGGCGAAGAGACCACGGTGGATACTGGCACCACCGGTGCTCAGCTCTTTTTTGAGCGCCGCGAAGTCGTGGTCATGCGTGTCGACGGAGTCCTGAAGGACCTCGACACCCCGCTGGCTCCGGGCCAGAGCGTCGAAGCCGTAACCATCGATTCCGAACACGGCCTGAACGTGCTGCGCCACTCCACCGCCCACGTGATGGCGCAGGCTGTGCAGCAGCTGCGCCCTGACGCCAAGCTGGGCATCGGCCCGTACATCAAGGACGGGTTCTACTTCGACTTCGACGTCGCCGAGCCCTTCACCCCGGAGGACCTGAAGACCCTCGAGAAGATGATGCAGAAGATCGTCAACTCGAACCAGAAGTTCGTCCGCCGCGTGGTCAGCGAAGACGAAGCCCGCGAAGCGATGGCCAACGAGCCGTACAAGCTCGAGCTGCTCGGCAAGAAGGACGGCGCCGAGGAAGCAGGCGAAGGCGCGAACATCGAGGTCGGCGCCGGCGAAATCACCATCTACGACAACGTTGACCGCAAGTCCGGGGACACCGTCTGGTGCGACCTGTGCCGCGGCCCGCACCTGCCGAACACCAAGCTGATCTCCAACGCCTTCGCGCTGACCCGCTCCGCTGCTGCGTACTGGCTGGGCAACCAGGCCAACCAGCAGCTGCAGCGCATCTACGGCACCGCCTGGCCCACCAAGGATGACCTGAAGGCCTACCAGGAGCGCCTGGCCGAGGCCGAGCGCCGCGACCACCGCAAGCTGGGCACCGAACTGGACCTGTTCTCCTTCCCGGATGAACTGGGTTCCGGCCTGCCGGTGTTCCACCCCAAGGGAGGCATCATCCGCAAGGCGATGGAGGACTACTCCCGCCAGCGCCACACCGAGGCCGGCTACGAATTCGTCTACACGCCGCACATCACCAAGGGCCACCTGTACGAGGTCTCCGGCCACCTGGACTGGTACCGGGACGGCATGTTCCCTCCCATGCACGTTGACGAAGTCACCGACCCGGAGACCGGCGAGGTCACCAAGCCCGGCCAGGACTACTACCTGAAGCCGATGAACTGCCCCATGCACAACCTGGTGTTCCGCTCCCGCGGACGCTCCTACCGGGAACTGCCGCTGCGGCTCTTCGAATTCGGTTCGGTCTACCGCTACGAGAAGTCCGGCGTCATCCACGGCCTGACGCGCGTGCGCGGCATGACCCAGGACGACGCCCACATCTACTGCACCCGCGAGCAGATGAAGGACGAGCTGACCAAGACCCTGAACTTCGTCCTGGACCTGCTCAAGGACTACGGCCTGGACGACTTCTACCTGGAGCTCTCCACCAAGGACCCGGAAAAGTACGTCGGCTCCGACGAGGTCTGGGAAGAAGCCACCCGCACCCTGGCCGAGGTAGCTGAGGCTTCCGGCCTGGATCTGGTTCCGGATCCCGGGGGAGCCGCTTTCTACGGTCCGAAGATTTCCGTGCAGGCCCGTGACGCCATTGGCCGCACCTGGCAGATGTCCACGATCCAGCTGGACTTCAACCTGCCCGAGCGCTTCGAACTGGAGTACCAGGCCGCCGACGGCACCCGTCAGCGCCCGGTCATGATCCACCGTGCCCTGTTCGGCTCGGTGGAACGGTTCATGGCTGTGCTCACCGAGCACTACGCCGGTGCCTTCCCGGCCTGGCTCGCTCCGGTCCAGGTAGTGGGCATCCCCGTTGCCGAGGCGTTCAACGACTACATGTACGACGTCGTGGACAAGCTGAAGGCCGCAGGAATCCGCGCCGAGGTCGACGCCGGAACGGACCGCTTCCCGAAGAAGATCCGCACCGCCTCGAAGGAGAAGGTGCCCTTCGTCCTAATTGCCGGCGGCGAGGACGCTGAGGCAGGAGCTGTCTCCTTCCGCTTCCGCGACGGCAGCCAGGACAACGGAGTGCCGGTCGAAGAAGCCGTGAAGCGGATCGTCGAAGCAGTCCGGAACCGGGACAAGTAGCGGTACGGGGGAGTCCAGATGGAAAGCCAGGAACAGTATCCGCACGACGGCGATGTGACGGACAACTTCGAACTCGCCGGAGTGCCGGACGCTTTCCAGCGCCTCTGGACTCCCCACCGGCTTGCCTACATCAAGGGCGGGCAGGACCAGGTCTCTTCCAAGGACAACTGCCCGTTCTGCACTGCCCCGTCCCATACGGACGAGGAAGCGCTGATCGTCCACCGCGGCCGGCACGCCTTTGTCATCCTGAACCTGTTCCCGTACAACGCCGGCCACCTGCTGGTCTGCCCGTACCGGCACGTACCGGACTACACCGACGTCGACACCGAGGAAACAGCGGAAATCGCTGCCCTGACCCAGACGGCCATGCGCGTGCTGCGCAAGGTCTCCGCGCCGGCAGGCTTCAACCTGGGCATGAACCAGGGCGCTGCAGGCGGCGCCGGCATTGCCGCCCACCTGCACCAGCACATTGTGCCGCGCTGGAGCGGGGACGGGAACTTCCTGCCGATCATCGCCCATACCAAGGCCATTACGCAGACCCTGGGTGAAGTGCGGCAGATGGTCGCCGACGCCTGGCCTGCCTCCGAAACTTCTTCCGGCGGGCCGGCCCCGGCCGCCGGAACCAACGAGGCTTAGAACGTGCTGAACAAATATGCCCGCGGTTTCTTTACCGCAGTTTTTACTCCCCTTGCCTCCTGGCTGATCCGGCACAGGGTCTCACCTGACGCTGTCACCATCATCGGCACCCTGGGCGTCATGATCGGCGGCCTGGTCTTCTATCCGCTGGGCCAGCTGTTCTGGGGCACCATCTTCATTGTGCTCTTCGTGTTCTCCGACGTCATTGACGGGATCATGGCCCGCCAGCAGGAACGCAAGGGCAAATGGGGTGCTTTCCTGGATTCAACCCTGGACCGCTTCGCCGACGGCGCGCTTTTCGCCGGCGTGAGCATCTGGTTCTTCACCGGCGGTGAAAACGACGCGATCGGCGTCGCAGCCATCATCTGCCTGGTCCTGGGCATGCTGGTCTCCTACATCCGGGCCAAGGCAGAGTCCCTGGGCTTCAACGCCAATGTGGGCCTGGCCGAACGCGCCGAGCGCCTCGTCTTCCTGCTCACCGCCACCGGGCTGGTGGGGCTGGGGATCCCCGAAGTGGTGCTGCTGGTGGTCCTGGTTGCCCTTTGCCTGGCCAGCTGCGTCACCATCGTCCAGCGCATGGGGGCCGTGCGGCGGCAGTCCGCTGGCGGCGTCGTAAGCGAGGACCTGGACCAGGACATGGGTAAAGATACGTAGCAGATCCGTCCCCGAACGATGCGCGGGCTTATTATTGGCTTTCCTGCCGAACTATCAGAGAGCCTGCTATGCCTACAGAAACTCCGTCCCAGCCAGCCGCGTCGACCGGCGGCAGCCGCGTGAAGCGCGGAATGGCTGAAATGCTCAAGGGCGGCGTAATCATGGACGTCGTCACCGCCGAACAGGCACGCATCGCGGAAGATTCCGGTGCCGTTGCCGTCATGGCACTCGAACGCGTCCCCGCTGACATCCGTGCCCAGGGCGGCGTCTCGCGCATGAGTGACCCGGACATGATTGACAGCATCATCGACGCCGTGTCCATCCCCGTGATGGCCAAGGCCCGCATCGGCCACTTCGTTGAGGCCCAGGTGCTGCAGTCCCTCGGTGTCGATTACATTGACGAGTCCGAGGTCCTGACCCCTGCGGACTACGCCAACCACATCGACAAGTGGAAGTTCACCGTCCCCTTCGTCTGCGGCGCCACCAACCTGGGTGAAGCGCTGCGCCGCATCAACGAGGGCGCGGCAATGATCCGGTCCAAGGGCGAAGCCGGCACCGGTGACGTCTCCAACGCCACCATGCACATGCGGCAGATCCGCACCGAAATCGCCCGGCTTTCCTCGCTTCCCGAAGACGAACTCTACGTTGCTGCCAAGGAACTGCAGGCTCCGTACGAGCTGGTCAAGGAAGTCGCTTCCGCCGGCAAGCTCCCCGTGGTTCTCTTCACGGCGGGCGGCATCGCCACTCCGGCCGACGCCGCCATGATGATGCAGCTGGGTGCAGACGGCGTGTTTGTCGGCTCGGGCATCTTCAAGTCCGGCAACCCGGCCCAGCGGGCCGCCGCGATCGTCAAGGCCACCACCTTCCACGACGATCCTGACGAAATCGCGAAGGCCTCCCGCGGCCTGGGCGAGGCTATGGTCGGCATCAACGTGGACGAGATTCCGCAGCCGCACCGCCTCGCTGAGCGCGGCTGGTAAGCAGGAACCAAAGAAGCGCACCGGCGCCGGGATTTCCCGGCGCCGGTGCGCTTCGTTTTTCCAGCACAGCTGTTTGTTAGCCCAGTGCCATCGAGTACGTCCGGCCCCGGCCCACCAGCGAGAATCCGCGGGCTGAGCAAAGGTCCTGCCCGGCCGCGGTGGCGTTCACTACCAGGTGCTCGGCACCCGCGGCCTCCGCAGCCGCAGCGCCCGCGCTGAGCAGCGCCGTTCCGAAGCCCCTGCGCCGGCTGGACGCCCCAACCGCCAGGGAGAAGATCCCGGCGACCTTTGAGAGGCCGGCGATGCCGGTCGGATAGAAGGCGTAGGCCCGGCCGGTCATGCGCGCGGAATCCCGGGCAGCGATATGCCAGGCCTGGCGGGGCTGTGAGTGTCCCACGCGCAGTTCCTCGGCATCCGCCCCGGACACCTCGCGCGGCTGGACCTCCACCGCCGCTCCTTCCGCGGACCAGGCCTGCGGTGCGCGCACCGGCGCTGTCATCCAGCAGGTCTGCGGCCCGCGGCGGAAACCGAAGGTCTCCAGCGGCGCGTGGTCCACGGAACCGCCCAGCCAGGCCGTGACCGAGGAGGCGCCCAGACGGGAGCCTTCGGCCAGCCCGGGACGGATTCCCGCAGGGGAAATCTCCTCCGGGAACATCAGCATCAGCTGCCGGCGTGCCGGAAGCCAGACCCACCGTGATTCGTGCGTGCCGAAGGAACGGCCGCCGGTCGACGAGGCGAGGGCCGAGAACCAGGCGTGCTGCAGGCGCTGGCAGGAGGAAATGGTGGGCATGGTTTTCAGGACAGGCCCCGGCGTTCCAGCAGGGGAGTGAGGTCCGCATCCCGTCCGCGCAGGTTGCGGAAGGACTGCAGCGGATCCTCGGAGTAGCCCTTCGAAAGGAGCTTGCTCCGGAACGCCTCACCGTTTTCACGCTTCAGCCCGCCGTTCTCGGTGAACCACTGGACCGTGTCGGCGTCGAGAACTTCGCTCCAGATGTAGGAGTAGTAGCCGGCCGAGTAGCCTCCGGCGTAGATGTGCTTGAAGTATCCGGTGCGGTACCGCGGCGGAACCAGGGCCGGCTCGATTCCGGCTTCGATCAGCGCCTTGTGCTCGAAGGCCTCCGGATCAGCTACGGGGTCCTGGCCCGGGGGAAGCATATGCCAGGCCCAGTCCAGGAGGGTGGCACCGAGGTACTCTGCGGTCCGGAAACCCTCACCCCAGAGGGAAGCGTTTCGGATCTTCTCCAATGTGCCGGCAGGCAGCGGCTCGCCGGTCTGGTAGTGCCGGGCGAAGTTCGCAGCCACCTCGTCGTCCAGCATCCACATCTCGTTGACCTGGGACGGATACTCCACGAAGTCGCGCGGCACTGCCGTTCCGGAAAACAGCGGGTACCGGACCTTTGAAAACAGCCCATGCAGAGCGTGGCCGAATTCGTGGAAGGCAGTGACGACCTCGTCGAAGGTCAGCAGGGCGGGTTCGCCTTCGGCCGGCTTAGAGATGTTCAGGTTGTTCACCACGACCGGCTGGTGGTCCAGCAGACGGGACTGGGAGACGAGTTCGTTCATCCAGGCTCCGCCGCTCTTGGTGTCCCGGGTGAAGTAGTCGCCCAGGAACAGGCCCAGGCCGTTCCCGTCTTCGTCCCGGACTTCCCAGACCCGGACGTCCGGGTGGTAACCGGTGAGGTCATTCCGCTCGGTGAAGGTGATGCCGTAAAGCCGGTTGGCGGCGTAGAACACGCCGTCATGCAGGACCCGCTCAAGTTCGAACCAGGGACGCAGCGCCTCAAGGTCGACGGCGTACTCATCGCGCCGGACCTGCTCGGAGTAGTACGCCCAGTCCCAGGGCTGGAAATCATAGATGCCGTCACGTGCCGCCGCGGCCCGGAGCTTCCCGGCCTCTGCGCCGGCGTTGCGGACAGCCGGGGGAACCAGCTTGGCGAGCATCCCTTCGACGGCGCCGGTCGTGGGGGCCGTCTGGTCCTCCACAGCGTAGGCAGCGTGATTCTCATACCCGAGCAGGGCAGCACGTTCAGCGCGCAGCGCGGCAATCTCGGCTGCAACGGCCAGTGTTGAGTTCTCGTTGTCCCGGAACCCGCGGTGGACCGAAGCCTCGAAAAGCCGCCGCCGGACGTCCCGGTTCTTCAGCTTCGCAAGCGCGGGCTGCGGGGTCGGCAGGATCAGTGTCAGAAGGTATTTCGCGCCGGAGCCGGCTGCCTGGGCCGCTGCCGCCGCAGCGGCTACGTCATCGGGGGAGAGGCCATCGAGTTCAACTTCGTCATTGAGCTCCAGGGCCGAGTCGTTCGTGTCCGCGAGCAGCCGCTGGGAGAACGTGGTGCCCAGCTCGGACAGCCGGGTGTTCAGCTCCCGCATCCGTGCCTTGCCGGCGTCGTCCAGTGCCGCACCTGCACGCACAAAGCGACGGCGGTATTCCGCAAGCAGGCGGGCGGACTCCTCATCCAGGCCTTCCCCGGATACGGCATTCACCCGCTCGAAGAGGGCCGGGTCCTGGTAAATGCTGTCCTGGTGCGCCGAAAGCCGCGGACTGATTTCCTGTTCCAGGGCCTGAATCTCATCCGTGGCATGGGACATCACCGCATTTGAAAACACGGCCACCGTCCGGGCCAGGACCTGGCCGGAACGTTCCAGTGCAGCGATCGTGTTCTCGAAGCCGGCCGGCTCGGGATTGGAGGTAATGGCGCGGATTTCGGCCAGGTGTTCCTCCATCCCGGTTGTGAAAGCCGGGAGAAGATCAGCGGTGGTTATGGCTGTGAAATCCGGCAGGCCGTAAGGCAGGGTGCTTGGCGAAAGTAAGGCATTGCTCATGGAAATAAAGACTTTCACAGCGTGGCCTGCTCAACCAGCCGACGGGCCGCGTATGCTCATCCCTGGTCAGATTGGGCCGGCACGCGGCTTGACGCCTACGCATTCGGGGGAATGATGAACGGACACCGCACACTGGGTTCTCGCACGGCAAAGCTGCTGACAGTGCTGCTGCTGGCCTCCCCGCTGGCACTTGCGGCCTGCACTGCCACACCGGAGGAAGGGCAGGCGCCTGCGCCGTCGTCGGCTGCTCCGTCCGCCGAGCCCGCACCCGAACCCGAACCCTCTGTGACACCGGGGGCGGGCCTTGAATGTCCGGGGCTTCGCTGCACGACGGTGATGCTGGCCGGTGACCTGCTGGTTCATCCCCAGCTCTGGGACCAGGCCCGCGTTGATGCGGCATCCACGGGGAAGCAGCCGCTGGACTTTGAGCCGCTGCTGGAAGGCATGCGCCGGTATGTGTCGGGATCGGACCTGGCTGTCTGCCACATGGAGACCCCGGTTGCCGAGGCGGACGGTCCCTACGCCGGCTACCCGATGTTCAACGTGCCGCCGCAGATCCTGACCGCAGCCGCCGCCGTCGGCTACCAGGCCTGCACTACGGCGAGCAACCACACGGTCGACGCCGGAACCGAGGGACTGAACCGGACGCTGGGCGTCCTGGACTCGCTGGGCCTCGAGCACACGGGCTCCTACGCCACCGAGGCCGACTCTGAAATCCCCCTCATTCTGGATACACCGGGTGCGCGGATCGGCGTCATCCAGGCCACCTACGGCCTTAACGGGCTCGTCGCCGACTACCCCTGGCAGGTGGACATGCTCGATCCCGCGGACATGATCGCCCGCGCGCAGGCCGCACGCGAGCAGGGGGCGGACATTGTGATCGGGGCCGTCCACGCCGGAGACGAGTATGCCTCGATGCCGAACAGCCAGCAGATCGAAACCGCCCACGCACTGGCAGACAGCGGCGAGTTCGACATGATTTACGGACACCACACGCATTCCGTGCTGCCGATCGAGAACTACAACGGCACCTGGATTGTGTACGGCCTTGGCAACGCGGTCACCGAACTCTCGCCCTGGTACCCGGTGAATAATGAGGGCCTGATTGTCCGGGCCCAGTTCGTCCAGGAGAACGACGGCGCCGGCTGGCGGGTCAGCGACCTCGCCTGGGCGCCGTCGGTAATTGTGCGGGACCCGTACCGCTGGTGCTCGGTGGCAGCGGACCTGCCGCAGGGCGCGTGCGCATCCGAGGCGATGCAGGCCGAGGTGCGGCAGCGGACGATCCCCGTGGTGGAGTCCATGGGAGCAGGCGAGGACGGGGCGCATGAGTGGCTGGTGTCGGAGGATGTTTCTGCGCGTTAGTTCGTGGTGGCGTGGGTTTACGGCGGCTTGGGGCCGGCGGGCGGGCCGGAACGGCGGCAACGAAACTCCTTCGCTCGCAGAGCTCGCTTGGAGTATTAAAGCCGCCTAACCCGGCCCGTCCGCCGGTTCGCACTGTCACGTTCCCGGGCGCTTTCCTGAGGCGCGCCTGCAGCGTCCGTCGGGTTGGGGTGGACGGGGAGGCTGGCAGGCGGTAGAACGGCGGCACGACTGATAGCCGGCAGCTGAGGAGTTCGTCATGGCGAAGGTACTGATACATGCGACGGTGACGCTTGACGGATATATGGCAGATCCGGAAGGCGGCGTGGACTGGATGTTCGACGTCGATGCGACGGACGAGGACACCGCACTGGTGAGCCGGGTCGTCGGGGAGGTGGGCGCCGTCGTGGGCGGGGCCAACCGGGCCCGGACTGTCGAGGACGGGGAGGAACCCTACGGCGGGCTGCCGGGAGTGCCGGTCTACCTGATGACGCATCAGGCGCAGGAACCCGTGGTGAAGGACGGTGTCACGTACACGTTCGTGGTCGATGACATCGCCGGCGCTGTGGAACGGGCAAAGGCCGATGCCGGCGATAAAGCAGTGAGCCTGCTCGGCGGCCGGATCTCCCGGCAGTGCCTGCAGCGCGGGCTCGTCGACGAGATTCAGCTGCATGTGGTGCCGATACTGCTTGGCGCGGGGATCTCACTGTTCGCCGGGCTGGACCAGCGGGTGAACCTGGAACTGGTCGAGGACGCGTCGTTCGGTGACGGGGTGCATCTGCGGTACCGCGTTGTTCGTTAGTTTCCGTCCTTGCGTCCTTGCGTCCGTGCGGCCCGCCGGGCGGGCCGGAACGGCGGCAACGAAACTCCTTCGCTCGCAGAGCTCGCTTGGAGTATTAAAGCCGCCTAACCCGGCCCGTCCGGCGGTCGTTGGAGCGTCACGTTCGGAGCGATGTGCCGAGGTTCCCACACAGGGTTACAGGTGGTGGCTGTGGGGTCACAGCTGTCACAGCGGCAACGACGGCTGGGAATCTTTGCGTCAGAGCCGCCGTGCTCCCCAGACACGGAACCTTCGGGGAGATAACGTCGCTTTGGGGCGGTCCGTCAAACCGTCGGGGAGATAACGTCGCTCTGCCCGCTTCAAAACGGCATCTGCTGAACGAGAGTTGACCGCGCAGGCTGGTAAGGGACGGGAGCTCCCCGAAGGTTCGCGCGCGGCTCCGGGTTCAGCAATCGCCAGGGCGGTACCGGGTTCTGCGTTAGTTTCCGCGGCCCGCTGGGGGCCCGCCGGGCGGGCCGGAACGGCGGCAACGAAACTCCTTCGCTCGCAGAGCTCGCTTGGAGTATTAAAGCCGCCTAACCCGGCCCGTCCGGCGGTCGTTGGAGGGCCACCCTTAGTAGGACGTGGCCACGCTTCCCACGCAACGTTACGGGTGGTAACTAGTGAGGTCACACCCGCCACACAGGCAACGAAGGCTGGGAATAGCGGGCCGGCAAACGCCGTCGGGGTCGGTTAACGGCCGCCCACCCATACGAGGGAGCCGGCCGACAGAACTACCGGGGGCGGTTGGCAGCGTGGGAACGGGCCAGCTCGGAGAGGCGGGCAAGCTCGGCAAGGTCGGCGTCGGATACAGGAGCCGGCTCGTAGGAACCGTAGCGGCGGATGGCAGCCTGTTCGATCAGGAAGTCCGCAATGGCCGGGTTCTTCGGAAGCAGCGAACCGTGCAGGTAGCTGGCCACAACGTTCCGGTAGCGGGCACCCTCGGTGTCGTCCTTGGAGTTGTTCCCCTCACCCTTGCGGACCAGTGCCAGGGGCTTCGCATCCGGACCCAGGAAGGTCTGGCCGCTGTGGTTCTCGTAGCCGTGGATTTCGCCGAACTCTTCGCTGACCGAAAGCACGTTCCCGATCAGCCGGTCCGGACCGCCGTGCGTTTCAATGTCCAGGACGCCGATCCCGGGGATGAGGACGCCGTCGTGCGTTTTGAAGAAGCGGCCAAAGAGCTGGTACAGCCCGCAGATAACCAGCATCGGGAGGCCGTCGTCGGCCAGGGCGCGCAGCGTGGGTGCCAGCGCCTGCAGGTCCTGCTGGATCACCACCTGTCCGCTGTCCTGCCCGCCGCCGCCCACGATCAGGTCAGCGTCGGAGGGGAACTCGTCGCCCGGGTTGTACTCGGTGACCACGGGGTTGTAGCCCTGCCACTTCAGGCGCTGCTTCAGGACCAGGACGTTGCCCCAGTCGCCGTAGATGTTCATGTCCCGCGGATACAGCTGGACGATGTGGATGTCCCGGCTCATGAGACCACCTCAACCTTCGTGATCTTGGAGAGTTCGCGCCGCACGGCGAGCATGGCCGTGTACGTGCAGAAGATGCGCATGGGCTGCTGGCCTGCACCGGCAATGAATTTGGCCAGTGCATCGGGAATGTCCGGTACCACCTCGCGCACCGGAACGTCGTCGTACTTCAGCCGCAGCGCCATGTCATAGGCGCGGACGCCGGTCACTATGTCCACGCCGCCGGACAGGGTCTCGAAGTCCACGTCCCAGAGCCAGGACATGTCCCGGCCGTCGGCGTAGTTGTCATTGATGGCGATCATGGTTGCGTAGCCGTGCGCAGCGAAGGACTTCAGGCCCAGGCGGAACCCGGAGGGGTTCTTCACCAACACGAGTTCCAGAGGTGCGCCGTTGACGGTCAGGGACTCGCCCCGGCCGAAAGCAGGTTCAACATTGGAGAGCGATTCGAACAGCGCTGTCCGGTCCGCCTTGGCACCCAGGATCTGGCGGGCGAAGGTGAGGGCGGCGGCAGCATTGAACACGTTGTACACGCCGCGCAGCTTGAGCCCGGTAGTGGTGGGGGTACCGTCCACGAGGAAGTCCGCCTCGGTCTCGGCAACCCGGGTAAGAACGACGTCGGCGGGCTGGGCTGCGGCGATCGCTTCGGAGCGGGAGCCGCGCAGCTCGTCGTCGTTGGGGAACGTGCTGCGCAGCGACGCGTCCAGGCCGAAGTACGCAACCTTCGGCCCGGAGAGGGATTCAGCGATCGACGCCACCCGCGGATCCTCGCGGTTCAGCACCACGGTCTCGGTGGTGGCCCGGGCAATCTGCTCCAGCAGCCGCGTGGTCTTGTCGATTTCGCCAAACCGGTCCAGCTGGTCGCGCAGGACGTTCAGCAGCAGGGCGTAGCGCGGCTGGATCAGCTTCACGAAGTGCACGGCATGGGCTTCGTCCAGTTCCAGCACCGCGATGTCCGCATCCAGGCGGCCGCGGAGGTCCACTTCGCCGAGCAGGGCGGCGGCAACGCCGCGGGTGAAGTTGCTGCCGGTGCGGTTGGTGAAGACCTTCAGGCCCTGGCCCTCCAGCAGTTCAACGACCATCTTGGTGGTGGTGGTCTTGCCGTTGGTCCCGGAGACGACGGCGACGCCGAGCGGCAGGGTGGAGAGCGTGCGCCGGATGAAATCCGGGTCGATCTTCTCCACAACGAGGCCGGGGAGGGCGGAGCCCCCGCCGCGCAGCCGGGAGGCGCCGCGGACCAGTTTGCCGACCAGAATGGAGAAAGAACTCATGGATACCGAATATATCCCACCGTCACGAAACGGTTCGGGAAGCGCCGGGCAACCTAGAATGATCCAATGACCGAAATCACGCCCCAGGACCCTGCGGCACCCCTGGTGGGAGTGCTGGCGCTTCAAGGCGGAGTCCGCGAACACGTACAGGCCCTGGAAGCTGCCGGCGCCCGGACCGCACTCGTGCGCCGCCCGGCGGAACTGGACGCCCTGGACGGACTGGTGCTGCCCGGCGGTGAGTCCACCACGATCGACAAGCTGATGCGGCTGTATGGAATCGCCGAGCCCCTGCGCGCCAGGATTGCCTCCGGATTTCCGGTTTACGGTTCCTGCGCCGGAATGATCCTTTTGGCGGACCGGATTACCGACCCGGCGCTGGACGCCGCCGGGGAACCGCAGGAAACCCTGGGCGGGCTGGACATAGTGGTGCGGCGCAACGCGTTTGGCCGCCAGCGTGAGTCCTTCGAGACCAGCCTTCCGTTTGAAGGGCTGCAGTCCCTGCCCAGCCAGGACCCTTCCCGGCAGGCTGATCCCGTGCACGCAGTCTTTATCCGCGCACCGTGGGTGGAGAAGGTAGGCTCCTCCGTGCAGGTCCTGGCGCAGGTCCCAACGGACGACGGCGGACCAGGCGCTGGAAACGGCACGGCAGATTCAGTCGCTAGAATTGTCGCAGTGCGTTCGGGAAAACTGCTGGCCACCTCGTTCCATCCGGAAGTAACGGGGGAGCGCCGTATCCACGAACTATTTATCCAGATGATCAGAGGAGACGCGTAAAGCATGTCGGGCCACTCGAAATGGGCAACCACCAAGCACAAAAAGGCCGCAATTGATGCCAAGCGTGCAAAGTCCTTTGCCAAGCTGATCAAGAACATCGAAGTTGCGGCGCGTGCCGGCGGTGCGGACATGGCCGGCAACCCCGGACTTGAACTCGCCGTGCAGAAGGCCAAGAAGACCTCTGTTCCCAATGACAACATCGACCGCGCCATCAAGCGCGGCGCCGGCCTGACCGGCGAAGTCGTCGACTACACGGAGATCATGTACGAAGCCCGCGGACCCCAGGGATCCGCCGTGCTGATCGAGTGCCTCACGGACAACAAGAACCGCGCGGCATCCGAAGTCCGCCTGGCTATCACCCGCAACGGCGGCTCGGTGGCGGACCCCGGCTCGGTTTCCTACATGTTCAACCGCAAGGGCGTTGTCTCCCTGCCCAAGAAGGACCTCACCGAGGATGACCTGCTGATGGCCGTGCTCGACGCCGGTGCTGATGAGGTCAAGGAATCCGGCGACAACTTCGAGATCCACTGCGATCCCACGGACCTGCGTGCCGTGGTGGCGGCCCTCGAGGAAGCCGGCATCGAGTACGAGACCGACGAAGTCGAGTTCGTGTCCTCCATGCTGGTGGACCTGGAAGCCGACGCCGCGCGGAAGTTCATGAAGCTCGTGGACGCACTGGAAGAACTGGACGACGTCCAGAACGTGTACTCCAACGCAGACATCTCCGCGGACGTTTTCGCGCAGCTCGAAGAAGACTGAGCACCGCGTGCCTCTCCGGGTCCTGGGCGTTGACCCGGGGCTGACCCGCTGCGGACTGGGCGTAGTCGACGTCGAAGGCAACCGCCGCGCCACCATGGTGGCCGTGGGGGTTGCCGGGACGGAAGCCGGCACGGCCCTCGACGCGCGGCTGCTGGCAATTTCCGAAGCGATTGAGCTCTGGCTGGATACGCATTCCCCGGATGTACTGGCCGTGGAGCGCGTATTCAGCCAGCTCAATGTCAGCACCGTCATGGGCACTGCCCAGGCCTCCGGCGTCGTTATTGCGGCCGCGGCGCGGCGCGGGATTCCCGTGGCCCTGCATACCCCCACCGAGGTGAAGGCGGCCGTGACCGGCTCCGGGTCGGCCAACAAGGAAGCGGTGGGGCGGATGGTCACCAAGATCCTGCGGCTCACCGAAATGCCGCGCCCTGCCGACGCCGCCGACGCCCTCGCGCTGGCGATCGCCCACGCCTGGCGGCGCGGAGCCGTGGGGCCGGGCCAGGCAGCGACCCAGGGATCGGCGTCTTCCGGCGGGGGGCCTGCTGCCTCGGGGCTTACCGCTGCCCAGCGGCTGTGGGCTGAAGCGGAAGCCAAAGCGAAACGCGCGCGCTACTAAAGTTCCGGCAAACCGGGGCCGGGACAGTAGGCTGTTCGTAGATATGTTCTATTTCGTTCCCGGATCAACGCACGGAGTTTCCCCATGATCGCCTCCCTACGCGGCGTCGTAACCTACGTCGGCACTGCCTCAGCCGTTCTTGACGTCAACGGCATCGGCATGGCCGTGCAGGCGACCCCGCAGACGCTGATGTCCCTGCGGACGGGAGCCGAAGCACTGCTGCATACTGCCCTCATTGTCCGCGAGGATTCAATGACCCTGTTCGGCTTCTCCGAACCGGGGGAGCGTGAAGTATTCGAGACGCTGCTGGGGGTCAGCGGCGTCGGTCCGCGCATTGCGCTGGCAGTGCTTGCCGTGCACACGCCGGAAGCCGTGAGGATCGCCGCTTCCACGGGAGACGACAAGGCATTCAGCAAGGTGCCCGGCATCGGTCCCAAGGGCGCCCGGCGGATCGTGCTGGAACTGGCAGACAAGCTGGTGCCACTCGGTACCGAGGAAGCGCCGGCCGGCGTGCCGGCCTGGAACGACCAGGTTCTCTCCGCCATGACCGGCCTGGGCTGGTCGGAAAAGGACGCCGCGGCTGCCGTCGAGGCCACGGCTGCAGAGCATCCCGACGCCGCAGCCACCGGCAACGTGGCAGAAATCCTGCGCCTGACCCTGCGCCGACTGGGCCAGGACGGCGCCCGTGCCCGGTCCCCGCAGCGGGCAGGCTAGCGTGGCCGCCTCCGAAGCGCTGACCGCGGCGGCCCCCGATCCCGATGACAAGGCGATCGAGGCAGCCCTGCGGCCGAAGAACCTCGATGACTTCGTGGGCCAGAAACGGGTCCGTGAGCAGCTTTCACTGGTCCTGGAGGCTTCCCGCCTGCGCGGCCGCAGCGCCGACCACGTGCTGCTCTCCGGTCCCCCCGGACTGGGCAAGACCACGCTGTCCATGATCATCGCCGCTGAGATGAACGCGCCGCTGCGGATCAGCTCCGGTCCGGCGATCCAGCATGCCGGTGATCTCGCAGCCATCCTTTCCTCCCTGACCGAAGGGGAGGTGCTGTTCCTGGATGAAATACACCGCATGTCCCGCCCGGCCGAGGAAATGCTCTACATGGCCATGGAAGACTTCCGCGTGGACATTGTGGTGGGCAAGGGAGCCGGCGCCACTGCCATCCCGCTGGACCTGCCGCCCTTCACCCTGGTGGGCGCGACAACCCGCGCCGGACTGCTGCCGGGTCCGCTGCGCGACCGGTTCGGCTTCACCGGGCACCTTGAGTTCTACTCGACGGCTGAGCTGGAGCTGGTGCTGCGCCGCTCGGCCATGCTGATGGATATGAAGGTCAACTCCGCCGGCTTCGCCGAGGTGGCAGGCCGTTCCCGCGGAACCCCGCGAATCGCCAACCGCCTGCTCCGCCGGGTCCGGGACTGGGCGCTGGTCCACGGGATCGACCAGATCGACGCCCGCTCCGCCGGGGCCGCCCTGGATATGTACGAAGTGGATGAGCGCGGCCTGGACCGGCTGGACCGCTCTGTGCTGCACGCCCTGGTCACGAAGTTCGGCGGGGGACCGGTGGGCCTGTCCACCCTGGCCATCGCCGTCGGCGAAGAACCCGAAACCGTGGAAACCGTGGCCGAACCCTACCTGGTCCGCGAGGGCCTGCTCGGCCGCACGCCCCGCGGACGCATTGCCACCCGCGCGGCCTGGGAGCACCTGGGCCTGCGCATGCCCGACGCCGCTGCCCAGCTGATCCCGGAGTCGCTGTTCACCGGTGAAGCAGCACCGGTTCCGGGGGAGCCGGAACAGGCCTGAGCGGTTTCGGCCCGGGGTGCAATCGCGGGCAGATGCCTGCACAATAAAGGACAGGCAGGAAACTTAAGCGGCCGGTGGACCGTTTTCCCCTTAGACTGATCTTTCGTCCGCTCCGCCGGTGCGCTGAATCCGGCATACCGATACATACCGCAACAGAAACGGAACCCTTCGTGTTCTTGAATGTCTTGGCCCAGACGACCACCGATACGGGAGCTCAGGGCGGTTTTACGTTCTCCAGCCTCCTGCTGCCGATTCTGCTTGGCCTGTTCATCTTTATGATGTTCCGCAAGCAGAAGAAGACCCAGAAGACCATCCAGGAGCAGCGCACCCAGATGGTTCCCGGCACCGAGGTCATGACCCAGTTCGGCCTCTTTGGCACCATCGTTTCCGTGGACCAGGAAGAGAACAAGGCCGTCCTTGAGCTTTCCCCCGGCAACACCGCCACCATTCACCTGCAGGCCCTGACCAAGGTTGTCACCACGCAGCCCGAGGAAGCCGAAACCGAGGACGCCGTAGTTCCCGACGATGCTTCTTCCCTCACCGGCGACATTGCGCAGGACCGTCCGCGCGAAAACGCCGCTGAAACAACTCAGGATGAGACCCCGGACGAAACGCTTAAGCGCCTCGACCGCGAGAACAAGAAAGACAACTAGACTCTCCGAGGGCCTGCAGGCAGCAGCGTTGATGCAGGCCCGCCGGACCCACCTGTCTCCGGCGATCACGCCCTAAAGGAAAACCCCTATGCCTCGAACCGGCTCCGGCCCGGCAGCAAAAAAGACGCTCATTTGGCTGGGCGTCCTTTTTGCTGCCCTGGCCCTTTTGCTCGGCGGCGGCTCCATGTGGAGCAACGCCAGCTGGACCCCCAAGCTTGCCCTTGACCTTGAGGGCGGCACCCAGATGATCCTTGCCCCGAAGGTGCAGGGCGGTGACTCGCAGATCAGTCAGGAACAGCTGGACCAGGCTGTGGAGATCATCCGCCAGCGCGTGGACGGCAGCGGCGTCTCCGAAGCTGAAATCACCACGCAGTCCGGCCGGAACGTCGTCGTTTCGCTTCCCGGCACACCGACTGCGGAGACCCGGGCGCTGATCCAGGCATCCGCGGCCATGGAGTTCCGCTCGGTGATTATGGGCGGACCGGGACAGGCACCCGCGGCGGAAACGCCGACCCCGGACGAGGCACTTCCGCAGCCCACGGCTGAACCGGAGAACGGCTCGGACATGAACTGGGTTACCCCGGAGCTGTACAAGGAGTTCGAGTCCACGAACTGCCTGGATCCCGCCGCGCTGGAAGCGTCGGTCGAGCCTGCCCCGGCAGACCAGCCGATGGTGGCCTGTGAGCCGGGAACCGCCGGCAAGTACATCCTTGGCCCGGTGGAAGTTCCCGGTTCAATGCTGGAGGACGCAAGCTTCGGCATGGCCCAGGGCGGCCAGGGGCAGTCCCTGAACGAATGGGCCGTGAACCTGGACTTCAACGGTGAAGGCACCGAGAAGTTCCGCGCAGTCTCCGAGCGCCTGCTTGGCTTCGGCAACGGGTCTCCGCAGAACCAGTTCGCCATTGTGCTTGACGGACAGGTTATTTCCGCCCCGTCGATGAACGTCCTGATCACCGACGGCAACGCCCAGATCACCGGACAGTTCACGCAGGAGACCGCCAAGGCGCTCTCCGAGCAGCTGAAGTACGGTGCCCTGCCGATCAGCTTCGACATCCAGAGCGAGCAGCAGGTGTCCGCAACCCTGGGTGCCGACCAGCTCCGCATGGGCCTGATCGCCGGCGTGATCGGCCTGATCCTGGTGGCGGTCTACTCGCTGTTCCAGTACCGGGCGCTCGGCTTCGTGACCATCGCCTCGCTGATCGTGGCCGGTGTCCTGACCTACCTGGCCATCGCGATCCTCGGCTGGTCGCAAAACTACCGCCTGTCGCTGGCAGGTGTCGCCGGCCTCATCGTGGCCATCGGCCTCACCGCCGACTCGTTCATCGTCTACTTCGAACGAATCCGCGACGAGCTGCGCGACGGCAGGGGACTGGTCTCCGCCGTGGACAACGGCTGGAAGCGAGCCAAGCGCACCGTCCTGGCCTCCAAGGCAGTGAACCTGCTTGCCGCCGTCGTGCTGTACTTCGTCGCGGTGGGCAACGTGCGCGGCTTCGCCTTCACGCTGGGCCTGACGGCGATTGCCGACCTCCTGGTCGTGTTCCTGTTCACCCACCCGGTAATGGTGCTCCTGGCCAGGACCAGGTTCTTCGGCAAGGGCCACAAGTGGTCCGGACTGGATGCCACCCGCCTGGGCGCCGTCCCCGTGTACCGCGGCGCCGGTCGCCTGCGCGAGCCGGCAGCGGCCGACGCTGACGACGACGCCGGGTCGCCCGTTCCGGCGGGCAAGCCTGCAGGCGCTTCGAAAGCCGGGACCGCGGCGAAGGCCAAGAACAAGGGCGCGGCGCGTGAAGCCGAACGGCGCATGACGATCGCCGAGCGCCGGGCGGCCCAGGCTGCCGGGAACGGCAGTGACAAATCCGCCAAGCCGGACGAGGCTGCGGACAAACAGGATTCAATGGCAGGCTCCGGCCGCGACGCGGAGAAGGAGGGCAACTGATGGGTAAGCTTCCCGCGTTCGCCAGGTTCGGCAATGAGCTTTACACCGGCAAGCGGTCCTACAACTTCGTGGGCCGCTACCGGCTCTGGTTCATGGTTGCTGCCGCCGCAGTCCTGCTCTCGATCCTGATTCCGGTCGTCAAGGGCGGATTCAATCTGGGCATCGATTTCCGCGGCGGTTCGGAGTTCACCGTCTCCGGTGTTGAGGACACGCAGGTTTCGGTAGGCGAAGAAGCCGTGAACGAAATAGTTTCGGGATCCGACCCGCGCGTGACCAACATTTCCCCGGGCACCATGCGGATCCAGACCGAGGAACTCAGCGACGACCAGACCCTGGCCGTCAAGAGTGCCCTGGCCGAGAACTACGGAGTCAACGAGGACCAGGTGACGTCCACGTTCATCGGTCCGACCTGGGGCAATGACGTCAGCCGCCAGGCACTGATCGGCCTGGTGGTCTTCGTCGCCCTCGCAGCCCTGCTGATGGCGCTGTACTTCCGGACCTGGAAGATGTCCCTTGCCGCAATCACCGGACTGGTGGTGGTCATGGTCGTCACAGCGGGCCTGTACGCGCTCAGCGGTTTCGAAGTGACGCCGTCGGCGATCATCGGGTTCCTGACCGTGCTGAGCTATTCGCTCTATGACACGGTGGTGGTCTTCGACAAGATCCGGGAAAACACGGCGAACCTGGAGAAACAAACCAAGCGCACGTTCGCCGAACAGGTGAACCTCGCCGTGAACCAGACCCTGGTGCGCTCGATCAACACCTCCGTGGTCGCCGTATTGCCGGTGGCATCGGTGCTGTTCATCGGTGCCTACCTGCTTGGTGCGGGCACCCTGAAGGACCTGTCCCTGGCGCTGTTCATCGGCATCATCCTGGGCACCCTGGGAACCCTGTTCGTCGCTGCGCCGCTGTACGCGTGGCTGCGCCGCCGCGAACCCGAGATTCTCAAGCACACCCGGCGCGTCACTGAACGCCGCGAGCACGAGGCACCGGCCGCCGCAGCTGCAGCCGCCACGTAAGCCCAGACTGCTTTGCTGCCACCGGTTCCGTTACTCCCCGCGGGGGAAGAACGGAACCGGTGGTGTAAGAGCAGCAGTGCGGGGGCATAGACTGGGCAGATATCTGGAAAGAAAGGGCAGCAGTTGGCCGAGAGCGCGACGCCTGCCGAAAGTGCAGGAAAAGACCGGGAGAACACCTCTGTCCCGGAAACGGTGAACTCCCCGGAAAAGGGTTCGGGCGGCAAGACACCCGCCGCAGTCCAGGTAAAGCCTGGCCCCGGGCAGGAAATCACTGCTGCGCCTAAACCTGCGCCTAAACCGGCCCCGGTTCGCCGACATGGAACACGCGCCCGCCTCGCCCGCCTCGCCGGCCGCGGAACGGCGTACTCGCCAATGCTCGAGCCCCTGCTGCGCACCGTCCGGGCCAACAACCCGCGCGAGGACCTTGACCTGATCCAGCGTGCCTACCTCGTTGCCGAGCGCTGCCACGAAGGCCAGAAGCGCAAGAGCGGCGATCCCTACATCACCCATCCGGTTGCCGTCGCGACCATCCTTGCCGAGCTCGGAATGACCGGAACAACGCTTGCAGCCGCACTGCTGCATGACACGGTAGAAGACACCGCCTACTCGCTGGAGGAACTGCGCAGCGAGTTCGGTCCGGAAGTGGCGATGCTCGTGGACGGCGTCACCAAGCTGGACAAGGTGACCTTCGGCGACGCAGCCCAGTCCGAGACCGTGCGCAAGATGGTCGTGGCCATGGCCAAGGACATCCGCGTACTGGTGATCAAGCTTGCGGACCGGCTGCACAATGCCAGGACCTGGCGGTTTGTCTCGCCCGAATCATCCGCCCGCAAGGCCCGTGAGACGCTGGAGATTTTCGCTCCGCTGGCGCACCGGCTGGGTATGAACACCATCAAGTGGGAACTTGAGGACCTTTCCTTCGCGGCGCTGCACCCGAAGGTCTATGACGAGATTGTCCGCATGGTGGGGGACCGCACGCCGGAGCGGGAAAAGTACCTTTCCACGGTGCGCAGCCAGATCGCCGAGGACCTGCACAGCGTCAAGATCAAGGCCACCATCACGGGCCGCCCCAAGCACTACTACTCGATCTACCAGAAGATGATCGTGCGGGGCAAAGACTTCGATGACATCCATGACCTCATGGGAGTGCGGGTGCTCGTGGACTCCGTCCGCGACTGCTACGCCACCCTCGGCGCGCTGCACGCGCGCTGGAACCCCCTGCCCGGGCGGTTCAAGGACTACATCGCGATGCCGAAGTTCAACATGTACCAGTCACTGCACACCACGGTGATTGGCCCGGGCGGCAAGCCGGTTGAGATCCAGATCCGCACGCATGACATGCACCGCCGCGCCGAGTACGGTGTGGCCGCTCACTGGAAGTACAAGGACAGCGCCAAGAACGGATCCGCGGCCCCGGATAATTCCGACATGGGCTGGCTGCGTTCGCTGGTGGACTGGCAGCAGGAGACCTCGGACCCGGACGAATTCCTTGATTCTCTGCGCTTCGAAATCAACGCCCGCGAAGTGTTCGTGTTTACGCCCAAGGGCGAAGTCATGGCGCTGCCCGCCGGTTCGACGCCGGTGGACTTCGCCTACGCCGTGCATACCGAGGTAGGCCACCGGACCATCGGCGCGCGCGTGAACGGCAAGCTGGTCCCGCTGAACAGCGAGCTCCAGCACGGCGACTGGGTGGAGATCTTCACCTCCAAGGCAGAGGGCGCCGGACCGAGCCAGGACTGGCAGGGCTTCGTCAAGAGTCCCCGGGCCCGGAACAAGATCCGCCAGTGGTTCACCAAGGAACGCCGCGAAGAGGCGATCGAAAAGGGCAAGGACCTGCTCACCCGCGGCATGCGGAAGCAGAACCTGCCGCTGCAGCGCCTGATGACCCACGACGCGCTGATTGCCGTGGCACAGGAACTCCACCACCAGGACATTTCCGCGCTCTACGCTGCGGTCGGCGACGGCCACACCTCAGCCCAGAACGTCATAGAGCACCTGGTTTCCCTCATGGGCGGGCACCAGGGTGCCGAGGAGGACCTGGCGGAGACCCCGGTTTCCTCAGCCAATGCCAAGCGCCCCAAGTTCTCCGACTCCGGCGTGACTGTCCGCGGCGTCGGGGATGTCTGGGTGAAACTGGCCCGCTGCTGTACTCCGGTTCCGCCGGATCCGATTATCGGTTTCGTGACCCGTGGCTCGGGCGTGTCCGTGCACCGCACAGACTGCCGCAATGTCCAGGAACTGCGCGACCAGCCGGACCGCATCGTTGCCGTGGACTGGGCACCCACCCAGTCCTCGGTCTTCCTCGTGGAGATCCAGGTGGAAGCGCTGGACCGCAAGTCGCTGCTGTCCGACGTCACCCGGGTCCTCTCGGAGAACCACGTGAACATTCTCTCGGCCAGCGTTAATACCTCCAGCGACCGGGTGGCGATGTCCAAGTTCGTCTTTGAGATGGGCGACCCGAAGTACCTCAGCCACATCCTGAGTGCCGTGCGGCGGATCGACGGCGTCTATGACGTGTACCGGACCACCGGAGACCAGCGCCGGGTCTAGCCTGCCAGCACCGCCGCATCCACCTGTTCCACCGCCTCCAGGGCGCGGCGGGTCCCCGGGATCCGGTACCCGCTCTGAAGCAGCGTGCGGACATACAACGGACGGCAGTTCAGGCCAGGCTCCCTGGCCATGGCCAGCAGCACCGGAACCGATTCCTCCGGCGGAAAGTGGAGGGCGACGTCGCACGCCGTCCGCAGCGGGCGTGTCACCGGCACGGGGCCCAGCTCCATCCTGTCTGCCGGTCCCAGCGCGACTTCATGCAGCACGGCTCCGCTGAACGGCGGCAGGGCCGTGCTCCTGCGCCGGGCATCAGCCAGCAGCTCCAGCCGCCGTGGAGGAGCTGCGCAGCCGAAGATCCACGCGGCACTGAGCCAGCCGAAGGCGTAGCGGCCGCGAACCTGCTCCGGCAGGCTGTTCTGCGCCGCCAGGGCCCGGGCCAGCGGAGAGCTGCGCACATCCCAGCGGAGGAAGGTGGAGCCGTAGACCCTGCTGACCAGGCCGTCCCGGCACATCCCCTGCAGCTCGGGGAGGCTGAACACTTCGCCGGCATGGAAAATTGCTCCGCCGGTTGACGTGACCTGGGGGATATCGCCGTGGCCGGGGGAGGGAAGGGACATTACCCAAGACTTCCTGCCCGCCGGAGAAAGCAAAAGGCCCGGGCCCCGCTTGTGGAAAAGCGGAACCCGGGCCTGTGCTGACTGGTGCTAGGAGAAGTCCTGGGCCGAACGGCGCAGGGTCTCCAGCCACTGCTCGCGTGCCTCGAGGGCTTCGCGTGCGTTGGCGATCTTCTTGGCGTTGCCGTCCTTTTCGGCGGCGGCAAGCTCCTCGCGCAGGGACGCAATGGCGGCCTCGAGCTGCGTCAGCGCGCTGTTGGTGCGTGCCTTCGTCTCCGGGTTGCTGCGCTGCCAGTGCTCGTCTTCGGCTGCCTTGACGGCTTCCTCGACCTTGCGGATGCCGGCTTCCATGCGGCCCATGTCAGCGCGGGGAACCTTGCCGGCTTCCTCCCAGCGGTCGCGGATGGACTGCAGGGCCTTGCGGGCGGCGTTGAGGTCGGTGACGGGAAGGATTTCCTGTGCTTCCTTCAAAAGCGCTTCCTTGACCACCAGGTTGGCGGCGAACTCCTCGTCAATGACTTCATTGGCGGCCTGCCGTGCTGCGAAGAACTGGTCCTGCGCGGCACGGAAGCGTGCCCACAGTGCGTCGTCGTCCTTGCGGCTGGCGCGCTTGGAAGCCTTCCACTCATCCATGAGGTGGCGGTACTCGGCAGCCGTGTTGCCCCAGTCCGTGGAGCTGGAGAGTGCCTCGGCGCGGGCAATGAGTGCTTCCTTGGCACGCTTTGCCTCGGCGTTCTCATTGTCCAGCTGGGAGAAGTAGGCGCGGCGGTGCCGGTCGAAGACGGTGCGTGCCGAGCGGAAACGCTTCCAGAGCGCGTCCTCGTTGCTGCGTCCCAGCCG
The DNA here is from genome assembly GCF_035792275.1 of Arthrobacter koreensis. Classification (GTDB taxonomy): domain Bacteria; phylum Actinomycetota; class Actinomycetes; order Actinomycetales; family Micrococcaceae; genus Arthrobacter_B; species Arthrobacter_B koreensis_A. Next base: position 121,905 of record NZ_JAMWKK010000002.1, read on the forward strand.
GGGTCCGTTCTTCTGTGCTGCCTTCCATGCTTCGAACAGCTCGTTCATCCGGTTGCTGCTGGTCTTCCACTGGATGGCGGCCGGATCCTTGGCCGCGATCTCTTCAGCTTCGGCGACGATGGCTTCCCGGGCGGCGAGCTCGCGGGCACGGACGGCCTCGGTTTCGGCGCGTTCAGCGGCTTCGGCTGCCTTGATGCCGGCCTGGAGTTCCGCGATCCGGGCGTCCAGCGCCAGGACATCGCCCACCATCTTGCGCTCGGCTACCTGGGCAGCGAGGTGCTTCAGGGTCTTGTGCATGTCCGACGCCGGAGCCTTGGCCGCGAGACGCTGTTCCAGCAGGATGACCTGGCTGACGGCGTCGTCGTACTTGCGCACGAAGTAGCCCAGCGCTTCCTCACGGGTGGCATCCGGGTACTGGCCAACGGGGAATTCCTCACCGTTGACGATCAGGAAGACGTGGCCGTCTTCCTCGACCCGGGCAAACTGTGCGGCTTCTTCCAGTGGAGTCGTGTGGGCGGCCGGGGCTGCTACCACCGGGGCCTGGGCTGCTGCGCCGGGCTGGGCTGCCGGTGCGGGGACCGGATGCCGGGCCGCAAAGGCTGCCGGGCTGGGAGCTGAGGGCCGCTGGTTTTCCGGAGCGTTCCCGGTGGTTTCGTCGGATTTCTGACTGTCTGTCACCGCTAAAAGTCTTTCACTCGATGGATGGCCGCTGAGCGAATCCCGCAGAGCCATTACTTCAGGGTAAACGAATCTATCGTCACCGGGGTTGAAGGCCTTCCGTCCCGGGAGCCGTCTGCCACCCCGTCGGCGGCAATTGCCTCCAGAACTTCAAGCCCTGACGTTACCTTACCCATTATCGTGTACCCGCCGGTCTCCTGCGTTATTACGGAGTCCTTGTAGGCAATGAAGAACTGTGTGCCGTGCGAGTCCCCGGTTGCTCCGCGGGCCACGGCTATGGTCCCGGCCGGGTAGCTGCCGTCTGCCGGCGAGTTCTCCACCGGCCCCCACTGGTAGGCCGGATCCCCGGCTCCGGTGCCGTCCCGGGAACCGCACTGGAGCACGCCCATCGGCTCCCCGGTGGTCAACCGGTGGCATTCCTTCCCGTCGAAGAAGGAGGAATCGGCGAGGGACTTGAAAACGGCGGCGGCCTGCGGTGCATCCGTGCCGTCCAGCTCCACGCCAACCTCGGCGCCGTTGAGGACCAGTGTCCCGGTGATGGTCTTGCCTGCGGCCAGGGACGGATCAGGTATGGCCGAGGCGGCCTCCCCGGCCTGGGCTTCCTGCTTGAGCGCGGCCAGATCCCCGGCCGTGGGGTTGGACGAGAACCAGAAGACCTGCAGGGCCACGGCCAGGGCGAGGACCAGGGCTCCTGCCGCGCCGGCGAAAGCGTTGTCGCGCAGCCGGCGGTGCCGGAGTTCCTGTGCGAAGGCCTGCTTCGCTTCCTTTCGGGCCAGCCGCTGGCGGGCGGTCCGGTTGCTTTGACTGCCGGCTTTCACTGCCGTCCTCCTGGGGTAGGGAATGCGGATCGGGCCCGGATCCCCGGAATAGCGGCCCGGAGCCCGAAAACAGCTAAAATGGGTGCCGCACACAGTTTAGGCACGTAACTTGTGCGCATTCCCAGCATTAGGCCCGCCGCGCGCTGCACTGCGCCGTGCAGCAGGCCGCCTGATCCCAAAGGAGTCTGCCCGCATGGCACGCAAGGCCTCACTGTCCGGTTTCCCCGAATGGCTACCGCAGGAGCGCCTCGTTGAACTCCATGTGCTGGACGTGCTGCGCCGCACCTTCGAACTCCACGGCTTCGCGAACATTGAAACCCGTGCAGTTGAAACCGTGGGCCAGCTGCTCCGCAAGGGCGAAATCGACAAGGAAGTCTATGCGCTGAGCCGGCTCCAGGCCGAGGGAGGCGAAGGCCCGGCCAAGCAGGATCCCAACCAGCTGGCCCTGCACTTCGACCTCACCGTCCCGTTCGCGCGCTACGTGGTTGAAAACGCCGGACACCTGGCCTTCCCCTTCCGCCGCTACCAGATCCAGAAGGTCTGGCGCGGGGAACGCCCGCAGGAAGGCCGCGCCCGTGAGTTCACCCAGGCGGACATTGACGTGGTGGGCGACGGCGAATTGCCGTTCCGGTACGACGTCGAGCTGGCGCTGGTGATTGCCGAGGCCCTTGGTGCGCTGCCCATCCCGGACTTCCGCATCCGCGTGAACAACCGCAAGCTGGCCGAAGGTTTCTACCGGGGGATTGGGCTGGAGGACACTGCCGGGGTGCTGCGCAGCATCGACAAGCTTGAAAAGGTCGGCGCCGACCGGGTTGCCGAGCTGCTCCAGGAAGAACTCGGTGCCACGCCGGAACAGGCGTCCCTGGCACTGAAGCTTGCCTCCATCCGCACCGAGGATGTGTCCTTCGTGGACCAGGTCCGTGCCCTCGGCGTGAGCAATGAACTGCTGGACACCGGACTGGAGGAACTCCGGCAGGTCATCGCCGAAGCGGCCCGCCGCGCGCCGGGGAAGGTCGTTGCGGACCTGTCCATTGCCCGCGGCCTGGATTACTACACCGGCACCGTCTACGAGACAGTGCTGGTGGGCCACGAACAGCTCGGGTCCATCTGCTCCGGCGGCCGCTACGACTCGCTGGCGGCCAAGGGCAGCCGGTCCTTCCCCGGCGTCGGGCTCTCCATTGGCGTCACGCGCCTGGTGATGCGGATCCTCAGCCAGGAGTTCGCCGAAGCCAGCCGGTCGGTTCCCACCGCCGTCCTGGTGACCCTTGCCGACGACGATTCCTGGTCCGCCGCGCAGGACGTCGCCGCCGCACTGCGCGGGCGGGGCATCGCCGTCGAGGTGGCCGCCAAGGCTGAGAAGTTCGGCAAGCAGATCAAGTACGCCGACCGCCGCGGGATCCCCTTTGTCTGGTTCACCGCCGAAGACGGCACCCATGAGGTGAAGGACATCCGGTCCGGAGACCAGATGCAGGCTGATCCGGCCGTCTGGACGCCGCCGGCTGAGGACCTCCTTCCGCAGGTCAGCGCACGCGGCTGAATGTTGCACGGCTGAAACACGCCGTTCCCCGTTTGGGGCATGCTGCTGGCCTATAGTGGCTGCATGAAAACCCCGTTGCGGATTGGCTATGCGGCCATGCTCGAGCAGTTCCACCCCAGTGAAGCGGTCGCTCTGTCTGCGTATGCGGAGGAGCGCGGCTTCTCCGGCGTCATGGCGGCGGACCACTTCCAGCCGTGGGTCCCGGCGCAGGGCCAGTCGGCCTTCGTCTGGAATGTGCTTTCTGCACTGGGGGAGCGGACCAAGGGGGACATCGGTCCGGGCGTGACCGCTCCGACCTTCCGCTGGCATCCCGCCATGGTCGCCCAGGCTTCCGCAACCCTGGCTGCCATGTACCCGGGCCGGCACTGGCTCGGCCTTGGGTCGGGCGAGGCGCTGAACGAGCACGTCACCGCCCAGTACTGGCCGGAAGCCCCGGAGCGGATCAACCGGATGTTCGAGGCGATCGAGATCATCAGCAAGCTCTTCGCCGCGTCCCTGGCCGGCAAGGACGTGCGCCACAGCGGCACCTTCTACAAGATGGAATCCACGCGGCTCTGGACCATGCCGGAAGTTGCCCCGGAGATCCTCGTAGCGACGGCGGGCCCCGTCACCGCCAAGCGTGCCGGCAGACATGCCGACGGCCTCATCACCGTGGGCGCGCCGCTGGAAAAGATCGAGGGGCTCTTTGCGAAGTTCGACGCCGGTGCCCGCGAGGCGGGGAAGGATCCGGACACTATGCCCAAGGTCCTGCAGCTGCACATGAGCTGGGCACCTACGTACGAGGAAGCTCTTGCCAACGCCATGACCGAATGGCCCAACGGCGGCATGAAGTTCCCCAAGGCAGATATCCGCTCACCCTTCGAACTGGAGCAGATGGCCCGGCTGGTCCGCCCCGAGGACTTCGAAGGCAGGCTGCTCATCTCCGAGGACCCGGACGTGCACCGTGCCTACATCCAGAAGTTCCTCGACCTTGGCTTCGACCGGGTCTACCTGCACAACGTTGGCCGCAACCAGCGCGAATGGATAGACGTTTTTGGCACGTCCGTACTGCCGGAGCTGCATCGATGACACTGGACCACCTCATGACCGAATCCGACGCCGGACCCCTCGCGGCCCCGACCAGCCGGCTGGTTATCACGCCGGTGCAGGGGATCGGCGAAGTCCGTTCCGGGGACAGTCTGGCGGAGCTGATTGGACGTGCCTGCGGTAAAGACCTCCGCAGCGGAGACATCCTGGCCGTGACCTCCAAGATCGTGTCCAAGGCGGAAGGACGCACCATGCCGGCCTCCGCCCGGGAGGAGGCCGTGGAACAGGAAACCGTCCGCGTGGTTGCCACCCGCACGCACGCCGGCGGAACCACCCGGATCGTTGAGAACCGGCTCGGCATCGTGGCGGCGGCGGCAGGCGTGGATGCAAGCAACACCGCGGACGGGACGGTGCTCCTGCTTCCGGAGGACCCCGACGCTTCGGCCCGCGCGATTTGCCGCGGCCTGAAACGGGACTACGGCGTGGACATCGGCGTCGTTATCACTGACACGCTGGGACGGCCCTGGCGGGAGGGACAGACCGACGCCGCCATCGGAGCGGCAGGACTGACCGTCCTGCTGGACCTCCGCGGGACTCCGGATGCTTCCGGCCGGCCGATGTCCGCCACCGTTGCCGCGGTGGCCGATGAGATCGCCGCAGCCGCTGACCTGGTCAAGGGCAAGGCGGCCGGGCTGCCCGTGGCGCTGGTCCGCGGACTAGACACCCTGGTCACAGTGGGCGGCATGGATAAGGACCCCGGTGCGCGGGCTTTGCTTCGTCCGGCGGCTGAGGACATGTTCCGGCAGGGCAGCACCGAGGCATTCGAGGACGGCCGGCGGTCCGGTACCAAAACCGGATACAACGCCGGGTACGACGACGGGCACGCGGCCGGGTACGAGGACGGCTACGCCGCCGGCTATGCAGCCGCGGCCGCCGAAGCGCGGCGCCGGGCACGCAGCATGGGCGGCTCCCGCTAGTTCGCTGGTTCCGGGCAGTTCGGGCGGTTCGGGCAGTTTGCTGGGGGGTAATTTCCCTCCGGCTGGGGACACTCCTGCCGCCTGGGGACACTCCTGCCGCGGCGCCGCGGAGGGGAGTCCCCAACTGGCAGGCATGTCCCGAAGTGGAGCGAAACGAGGACGCCTGCGGGCGCTGGGACGCCGGCCGTGCGCCGGATGCTGTCCGGCCGCGGGAGGCCTAGCGGCCCAGCGCAATCAGGGGACGGCCCGTCAGGGGATGCTCCAGCACCACCGCGTTGACGCCGTACACCCGGCGGATCAGCTCCGGAGTGAGCACCGAGTCCACCGGCCCGGCGGCGGCCACCTTTCCGCCGCTAAGCACCATGAGGTGCGAGCAGGAGGCCGCTGCATGGTTGATGTCGTGCAGCGCGGCTGCCACGGCAGTCCCGGCGGCGGCAAGGTTCTCCAACAGCTCCAGTGTTTCCAGCTGGGCGGAGGCATCCAGGTGGTTGGTGGGTTCGTCCAGCAGCAGCACTGCGGGCTCCTGTGCAAGGGCACGGGCCAGCTGCACCCGCTGCTGTTCACCGCCGGAAAGCGTTGAGTAGGAGCGCTCCGCGAGCCTGAGGACACCGGCCGCCGCGAGGGAACGCTCCACCACCTCAAGGTCGCGCCGGCTGTCCCCGGCGAGCAGGCTGCGGTGGGGCGTCCGGCCAAGGGCAGCGGTTTCGCGGACTGACAAAGACGTCTCCGCCGGCAGGGACTGTTCCACCAGGGCAATGCTCCGGGCCCGCTCCCGTGCACGGGTACCGGAAAGCGGCCGGCCGCGCAGCCTTACCGTTCCGTCGTCCGGTGCCAGGACGCCCGCCAGCAGATGAAGCAGCGTCGATTTCCCTGCCCCGTTGGGGCCAAGCAGTCCGGTAAAGGTGCCCGGCTCAAGCGTGCAGTCCACGCCGTCCACGAGGACCCGTCCGCTGCGGACTATCTGCACCCGCTCGGCTGACAGGCCAAGGCCGGCGGCCACCGCAGCGCGGGCGCTCATGCCCCGCTCCGCCGGCGGAGCAGCAGCAGGATGAAGAAAGGTGCTCCGATCAGGGCGGTCACAATTCCCACCGGGATCTCCCGCGGATCGAAGACCGTTCTGGCTGCGGTGTCGGCCAGGACCAGGAACAGCGCCCCGGCGAGGGCGGAAAGCGGCAGGAGGGCACGGTGGGACGGGCCGGCGAGCATCCGGACGGCATGCGGCAGGACCAGTCCCACAAAACCGATGGACCCGCTCACGGACACCATCGCGCCGGTCAGCAGGGCCGTGGCCCCCAGCAGTGTCCAGCGAACGGCGGGCACCGGCACGCCAAGCGCGGAGGCGGCGGTGTCACCGAAGGAGAATGCGTCCAGCAGCCGGCCGCAGAACATCAGCGGAATACCGACGACGGCGAGGGCAGGCAGCGCGATCCCCGTGCTGGACCAGGTGGCTCCGGCGAGCGATCCCATCAGCCAGCCGAGCACTTCGCGGTAGGAATCACCCTGCGCCGTCCAGAAGACCACGAACGACGCCGCGGCAGCGGCCAGCGAGGACACAGCGAGCCCGGCCAGCACGGTCCGCGTGGGGGTGATAGAACCCAGCGCCCCCGCGAGGGTCAGCGTGCCAGCCATTGCCAGCATCGCCCCGGCGAAGGCGGCGACCGGAAGCACGACGGCGGCGCCAAGCAGCAGCACCGAGACGGCACCCAGGCTGGCGCCGGAACTCAGGCCCAGCAGGTAGGGGTCGGCAAGCGGGTTCCGGGTCAGCGCCTGGATCACCGCTCCGCTCAGTGCCAGCCCGGCTCCCACGGCAGCAGCAGTCAGGACCCGCGGCAGCCTCAGGTCCCGGACGATCGCCTCCTGCAGCGGGGTCAGCGATCCGCTGCCCGGAGCAGTCAGCGCCAGCCAGGCCTCGCGGACCCCCAGACCGGCGGGCCCCACCGTCAATGCCCACAGACCGGCGGCGGCCAGGCCCAGGCAGAGGGCAGCACCTACCAGCCAGGGGCGGCGCGGGCGGGGCTTCCGGAGAACCGTGCCCGCGGCGGGGGCTTTCGGACGGGCGAGTGTCTCAGTCAAGGGCGGCCAGCTGTTCGGTGAGGGAGCGTACGGTCTCCACGTTGCGCACCCCGGCCTCGGATGCGGCGAAGGGCACCACCAGGTAGCGGCCTTCCCTGACCGCGGTGAGCTGTGAAATCACCGGATGGGCTTCCAGCACGGACTTCTTCTTCTCGACGCTGCCCCAGGCCGAATCGACGAGCACAATGACGTCCGGGTCCGCTTCGGCAACGGCTTCCCAGGAGAAAGGACTCCAGCCGGCGTCGATCCCGGAAGCTATGTTCTCCAGCCCCGCGGAGTCCATCAGCAGTTCCGGTGCTCCGCTCCCGGCGCCGACGAAGGGCGTGTCCGATCCGGAGCTGTACCAAAGGGCGCTGTAGCCCTTGGAGGAAGGGGTGATTTCCTTCAGCTCCTCCCGCTGCGCGGCTACCAGTTCTGCCGCAGCCTCCGGGGCGCCGAACAGGTCCCCGGCCTCCTGGATGGAGGAGAAGACGTCGTCGAACGTCAGCGGTGCAGGACGGTAGCCGTCCTGCTGGCAGGCGGCGGGGGAGACGTAGCTGGCTACGCCCAGTTCTTCGAGCTGGCCGCGTTCCCCCGCGCCGTCGGCAGAGAAGTTCGATTCCCAGCCGGCGAACACCAGATCCGGTGCCAGCGCCAGGACGGCTTCGCGGGACGGCACCTTTTCGCCCAGCACCGGAGGAACCTCGGCGTCTGCCCAGGCTTCCGGAACCGGTCCGTCAGCGAAGGCCGTGCCCACGATCTTCCCGCCCAAACCCAGGGCCAGCAGCAGTTCGGTGGAAGTGGACTTGATGGTCACCACCCGTTCCGGAGGCGCGTCGAGGGAGACCGTGGTGCCGCAGTTGTCCAGCTCGAGGGGAAACACCGTTTCAGCCGGGGCTCCCTGTCCGGCTCCTGTTGTCTCCGGCCGGTCGGCCCGGGCCGAATCTGCAGGGGTCCCGGCACAGCCGGCAAGCAGCAGGACGGCGGCCGCGGCCGCTGCAGGGCGCAGGAACCTGGTTGAAGCAGCTGAGGGGTCAGGCATGGTACCTCACAGGTGTAAGTGATCCGGGCGGTGGTTCCGCGGGGCGGGGTGCCCGCAGAAATGGTGCGGCTGGGCCCAAATCAAGGCCTGCTGAGCTTCGGCCAATCGGGCCGGAGATCGTCTGCCGCCTGCCGGGATGAAAGCGCACCGGCGGCGATTTCTACACTCTTGCAGAACTCGTTCGCGTAGCCAAGGATGGCGGGCACGGAGAACAGGGCTGCACCGCAGCTTTAATGCCTCCGAAACGCAGGAGAAATGTTCAGCCCAAAAGATGATGAAAAGCCCTCGCGGCCTTTTGCGAAACGGGCGGCACTGCCGCCGGAATGTGGAGGATGTTTTGACGATCGTTCGAACCGCACTTACCCAGACCACGTGGACCGGGGACGAAGAGTCAATGGTTGCCAAGCATGAGGACTTTGTCCGCCGTGCCGCGGCAGAGGGTGCGCAGGTTATCTGTTTCCAGGAACTCTTCCACGGCCCGTACTTCGGCATTGTGCAGGACAGCAAGTACTACGAATATGCCCAGGCCGTGCCCGGTCCGTTGACGGAACGGTTCTCCAAACTCGCAGCCGAGCACAACATGGTGATTATTCTCCCCGTCTACGAGGAAGAGCAGCCGGGCGTTTACTACAACACGGCAGCGGTAATCGACGCTGACGGAACGTACCTGGGTAAATACCGGAAGAACCACATTCCCCATGTGGAGAAGTTCTGGGAGAAGTTCTATTTCCGTCCGGGAAACCTCGGCTGGCCGGTTTTCGACACCGCCGTCGGAAAAGTCGGCGTCACCATCTGCTATGACCGGCACTTCCCCGAAGGCTGGCGCGTCCTGGGACTGAACGGTGCCCAGCTGGTCTTCAACCCGAATGCTTCCAAACCCGGGCTCTCCAACCGTCTCTGGGAACTTGAACAGCCCACCGCCGCTGCTGCCAACGGGTATTTCGTGGTGGTCCCGAACCGGGTCGGGGAGGAGACCAACGAGTTTGGCGAGGAAGCCGTGGACTTCTACGGCACGTCCTACGTCGCTGACCCGCAGGGCAACTACGTGGGTGAAGTTGGGGCCCGGGACGGGGAGGAACTCATGATCCGCGACCTGGACCTGGAGCTGGTCCGCACCGCCAGGAACAACTGGCAGTTCTACCGGGACCGCCGTCCGGACGCCTACAACCCCATCACCGCACCGTAGCCGTACCCGGACAGGCACAGAGGAAGGCAAGGAAACGCTTTATGGCAACAACACTTATCTCCGGTGGCACCGTCGTCACCGCGACCGGCCGCGGCGCTGCGGATGTCCTGGTGGACGGAGAGAAAATCGCCGCGGTCCTGGCACCCGGTTCCACCCTGCTGGGGCACGATCTGGCCGGGTCCGTGGACACGGTCCTGGATGCCACGGGCAAGTACGTAATTCCAGGCGGGATCGACGCTCATACCCACATGCAAATGCCCTTCGGCGGCACCGAAGCCTCCGACACGTTCGAGACCGGAACCCGGGCAGCAGCCTGGGGCGGAACCACCACCATCGTGGACTTCGCGATCCAGCGCTACGGCGAACGTGTGATGGACGGCCTCGCCGCCTGGCACGAGAAGGCCGCGGGACAGTGCGCCGTCGACTACGGCTTTCACCAGATCATCGGCGACGTCAATGATGACTCGCTGAAGGCGATGGAAGCCCTGCCGGACGAAGGTGTGTCCAGCTACAAGCTGTTCATGGCCTACCCCGGTGTCTTCTACAGCGATGACGCGCAGATCTACAAGGCAATGCGCGTCGGAGCCGAGACCGGGCTGATGACCATGATGCACGCGGAGAACGGTCCGGCCATTGACGCGATGGTTGCCGAGCTCCTGGCCCAGGGCAAAACCGATCCCTACTACCACGGCGTTGCACGCGCCTGGCAGATGGAGGAGGAAGCCACCCACCGGGCCATCATGCTCGCCAACCTCACCGGCGCCCCGCTCTACGTGGTCCACGTATCAGCCAAGCAGGCGGTGGAGCAGCTCGCCGCAGCCCGGGACAACGGACAGAACGTCTTCGGTGAAACCTGCCCGCAGTACCTTTACCTCTCGCTGGAGGACCAGCTTGGTGCCGAAGGGTTTGAAGGCGCCAAATGGGTCTGCTCCACACCCCTGCGGTCCAAGCATGAGCACCACCAGGACCACATGTGGCAGTCCCTTCGCACCAATGACATCCAGATGGTCGCCACGGACCACTGCCCGTTCTGCATGAAGGGCCAGAAGGACATGGGTGTGGGGGACTTCTCCAAGATCCCCAACGGCATCGGATCGGTGGAGCACCGCATGGACCTGATGTACCAGGGGGTCGTGGACGGCAAGATCAGCCTCGAACGCTGGGTGGAGATCACCAGCACGACGCCGGCACGCATGTTTGGCATGTACGGCACCAAGGGCGTGATCGCCCCGGGAGCAGACGCCGACGTCGTTATTTACGACCCGAACGGCCACACCTCGATCGGAGTGGAGAAAACCCACCACATGAACATGGACTATTCGGCGTGGGAGGGCTACGAGATCGAAGGGCACGTGGACACGGTGATGTCCCGCGGCCGGGTGGTCGTCAACAACAACGAGTACCTGGGCAGCAAGGGCCACGGGCAGTACGTCCGCCGCGCAACCAGCCAGTACCTGGTCTAGGGGGGAAACATGGAATTCGGTGCGGTACTGCAGTGCAATCCTCCCGCCCAGCGGACGGTGGCACTGGCCAAGAAAGCCGAGGAGCACGGGTTCGACTACGTGTGGACCTTCGACTCACACCTGCTGTGGCAGGAGCCCTACGTGATCTACAGCCAGATCCTGGCGGAGACCCGGTCCATCAAGGTGGGCCCCATGGTCACCAACCCCGCCACCCGGGACTGGACGGTAACGGCGTCGACGTACGCCACGCTGAACCAGATGTACGGGAACCGGACGGTCTGCGGGATCGGCCGGGGCGATTCGGCGGTGCGGGTAACCAACGGCGCTCCCACCACGCTGAAGACCCTGCGGGAGTCCATCCACGTGATCCGCGAGCTGGCCAACTCCCGCCCCGTTGAATACAACGGTGCCACGCTCCAGTTCCCCTGGAGCAGGGGCTCCGAGCTTGAAGTCTGGGTGGCGGCCTACGGCCCGCTGGCCCTGAAGCTCACCGGCGAGGTGGGAGACGGGTTCATCCTCCAGCTGGCGGACGTGGACATTGCCGAGTGGATGATCCGCACGGTCCGGCAGGCAGCAGCCGACGCCGGCCGGGACCCGGACAGCATCTCCTTCTGCGTGGCAGCGCCCATGTACATCGGCACGGACCGGGAGCACATGCGCAACCAGTGCCGCTGGTTCGGCGGCATGGTGGGCAACCATGTGGCGGACATCGTGTCCAAGTACGGTTCGGATTCTTCCGTTCCGCAGGCGCTGACCGACTACATCGCCGGACGCCAGGGCTACGACTACAACGAGCACGGACGGGCGGGGAACACCCACACCGACTTTGTGCCGGACGAGATCGTGGACCGGTTCTGCATCCTGGGCACCGCCGAAGAGCATATGGAGAAGCTCGAGAAGCTCAAGGCCCTGGGCGTCACCCAGTTCGCGGGCTACCTCCAGCATGACAACAAGGAGGAAACCCTGCGCGTCTACGGCGAGACGGTGATTCCTGCCCTGCGGGACCACGTGGCTGCGAAGGCATGAAAACCGAAGTGCGACGGCGGCGGCGCACCTCTGCGGCCGCGTGGGGGGTCGGCGGGGTGCTGCTGCCGGTTCTTCTCTGGGAGACGTACAAGGCTGTTGGCCCCGCGTCCGGGGTCAGCGTCGGCGGAGTGCCGCTGCTGCCCCGGACAACGGACTTGGCCATGCCGCATGTCTGGACCATGCTGGAGCGGCTTTTTGCGGCGGAATCCTCGGCGTCGGGCTCCGGTCCCATGTGGGCTGCAGTGCTGCAGGCAGCCGGCTTCACCCTCGCCATCGCCGGGGCCGGCTGGCTGCTGGGCGTCGTGGTAGGGCTGGGACTGGCGATGCTGATGCAGCGCTTCCGCAGCGCAAACTCCGCCATGCTGCCCTGGATCATCCTGAGCCAGACGGTTCCGCTGATCGCCATCGCCCCGCTGGTCCGGCGGTGGGGATCGCAGCTCGAGTTCGGCCCGTTCACCTGGGAGAACTGGATGTCCGTGGCCGTCATCGCCGCCTATCTGGCGTTCTTCCCCGTGGCTATCGGTGCCCTGCGCGGCTTCGGCGCCCCGGAGAAGGCCCACGTGGACCTGATGCACTCCTACGCCCTCGGCTGGTGGCAGACCTTCGTTCGCCTCCGCCTGCCGGCCAGCGTGCCGCACCTGCTTCCCGCGCTGCGGCTCGCTGCCGCGAACGCGGTGATCGGTGCCGTGGTGGCGGAGGTTTCAATCGGGCTCCGCGGCGGCATTGGCCGCATGATCGTTGAATTCGCGGCGGCAGCCGGGGGAGACCCGGGCAAACCCTGGGCGCCGATTTTCGGTGCCGTGCTGCTGGGACTGGCCGCCGTTGGATTCGTTGCATTGATCGGCGCGCTGCTGCGCCGCTACCGCAGAGGAGAGCAGGCAGCATGAACAACCGCAGTACACAGAAACCGGCCGCTGCAGCCGTTGAAGCCACCGGTGTCACCCGGATCTTCGGCAGCGGACGCAGCCCGGTACACGCGCTTCAGAACGTCAGCCTCACGGTCGGCGAGGGGGAATTCGTATCCCTGATCGGACCGTCCGGCTGCGGCAAGAGCACCCTGATGCGGCTGGTAGCCGACCTGGACTCACCCAGTTCGGGAACCATCACGGTATTCGGCAAGAGCACACGGCAGGCGCGGCTGGACCAGGACTACGGGATCGCGTTCCAGCAGGCCGGGCTGCTGCCGTGGCGGACTGTGCGCGGCAACATTGAACTGCCGCTGCAGACCCACGGCGCTTCAGCTGCTGCCAGGCGGGCACGCTCGGACGAACTGCTGGACATGGTGGGGCTTGCCGACTTCGGCGAGCATTACCCGGACCAGCTCTCCGGCGGGATGCAGCAGCGCGTTGCCATTGCGCGGTCACTCGCCGAGTCTCCGAAGCTGCTCCTGATGGATGAACCCTTCGGGGCGCTGGACGAAATGACCCGGGAACGGATGCAGAACGAACTGATCCGCATTTGCGCCGAAACGGGCTGTGCGGTCGTCTTTGTCACGCATTCAATTCCGGAAGCAGTTTTCCTTTCAGACCGCGTGGTGGTGATGTCTCCGCGGCCCGGCGAGATCCGCGAGATCGTGGATATCACCTTGGGCACCGCCGGTGCGCGCGGCGCCGCGCTGCGGGAAGAGGCTTCCTTTTACGAAGCGATCCGCTCAGTGCGCGAGGCCCTGCACGGGGCCGAGCCTGCGGCGGTCCGGGGAGCAGAAACCCGATGAGCGGAATAGTCCAGGACCCGCCGGCAGTGCCGGCAGCGGGAGCGCCGCCGGAGACCAGGGGTGCGGCCGGAGTCGATCCAGGCCGGCTGTCCGGCCTGGGCCGCCATCTTGGAGCACCGCTGCTGCTGGGGGCAGCGGCGCTTGTTCTCTGGCAGGGAGCGGTCTCGTTACTTCAGATTGAGCCGTTCATTGTCCCGGGACCGCTGGCGATAGCTGAGTCATTCTTTGAAAACCTGGCGAACGTGCTGGGTGCCGCCGTCGTCACCGGGATGAATGCCGCCGTCGGACTGGTGGTTGGGGCCCTGCTGGGGGTCGCTGCTGCTGTGGCAGCCGCTGCCGTCCCTGCCCTCGACCGGCTGGCAGCGCCGCTTGTGGTGGCGCTGTCTGTGATACCGATCGTGGCGCTGGCGCCGGTCCTCTACACGATGTTCGGTGCGGACCAGCAGGCTACCCGGCAGATCATCGCAGGCATCGCCGTCTTCATTCCCGTCTACGTCAACTCGCTGCGCGGTTTCCGTCAGGTGGCGCCCGTGCACCGTGACCTGATGCGTTCCTACGCAGCCGGGAAGTGGCAGGTCACCCGCAGTGTCACGTTGCCCAGTGCCGTGCCGTACATGTTCACCGGGCTGCGGATCGCGTCGTCGCTGGCCGTTGTGTCGGCCCTGATTGCCGAATACTTCGGCGGGCCGGTCGGCGGGCTGGGCAAATCGGTGACCTCAGCGGCGTCGAGCAGCAATTACACCCTGGCCTGGGCCTACGTGCTGGGCGCAGTCCTGCTGGGACTGCTGTTCTACGCGGTAACCGCCGCACTGGAGAAGTACTTTTCCCGGCACTCCGACGGCTCCTGAGCTCGGCGCCGCTCCCTAGATGTTCCACCCGCACCACTCCGTCCGCACTAAAAGCCCGTATGAGGGGAAGCAACATGAACACACGAAGGAAACCGCTCACAATCCTGGCCTCGGGCCTGGCCGTCACTGCCCTGGCGCTGGCCGGCTGCGGCGGGGACACCGGGGACGGCTCCGCCGCCGCCGACGAGCTCACCCCGGTCAAACTGCAGCTGCAGTGGTTTGCCCAGGCCCAGTTCGCCGGTTACTACGCGGCACTGGATCAGGGCTTCTTCGAGGAGGAGGGCCTCGACGTCGAAATCCTGGAAGGCGGTGCGGACATTGTGCCGCAGGACGTCCTGGCCTCCGGCGACGCTGACTACGCGATCTCCTGGGTGCCCAAGGTCCTCGGCTCGATCGAACAGGGCGCAGCGATCACCAACGTGGCGCAGATCTTCGAACGCAGTGCCACCCTGCAGGTGGCCATGGCGGACTCGGGTATTGACGGTCCGGAGGACCTCGCCGGCAAGAAGGTTGGGTCCTGGGGCTACGGCAACGAATGGGAGCTGTTTGCCGGTATGCAGCAGGCCGGCGTCGAAATCGATGACATTGAACTGATCCAGCAGGCCTTCGATATGAACGGTTTCCTGGCCGGGGACATCGATGCAGCGCAGGCCATGACGTACAACGAATATGCTCAGGTGCTGGAGACGGAGAACCCGGACACCGGAGAGCTCTACCAGCCGGAGGACCTCACGGTCATCGACTGGAACGAGGAGGGCACCGCGATGCTCCAGGACGCCATCTGGGCGGACACCCAGCGCCTTGAAGACGACGAGGAATACCAGGAAACCACAGTCGCCTTCATCAAGGCGGCCATCAAGGGCTGGGCATACGCGAAGGACAACCCCGAGGAAGCGGCGGAGATCGTCACCGGGGCCGGGTCCACGCTGGGCACGAGCCACCAGCTCTGGATGACCAACGAAACGTCCAAGCTGATCTGGCCGTCGACCAACGGCGTCGGCCTGATCGATGAAGCTGCGTGGGAACAGACCGTGGACATCGCCCTCGGCACCAAGAACGAGACCGGTGCAACCATCATCAGCGAAGAGCCGCCAGCCACCGCTTACACCAACGAATACGTGGAGAAGGCGCTGGCGGAACTGGAAGAGGAAGGTGTTGACACGAAGGGCTCGGATTTCTCGCCCATTGAGGTTGAGCTGCAGCCCGGGGGCAACTGACCCGGTGTGAACTCGTTCCGGCCTGGCCGGTGCGTCGCTGTTGGCATTTCCGGGGTTCCGCCCGCTGGGTGGTCCGGGCTGATTGCGGTGTGCCGGCCAGGCTTTTTGCCGTGCGGGTGTGGGCCGGGAGTTTGCGGGTAAAAGGGTGTCGCGTTTGGGCTACCTTCACCGGGCATTTTTGCGGGCGGGGTATATGCGACTCGGGGCCCCTGGATTGAGAGTTGGCAAGAGTGCTGGCCGAAAAGATACAGAATGCCGCTGCCCTGACCCCGGGGAGGATTTATCAAAACGATTCGTCTGATAAAAGGCGGGGAAGAGAGATGTCGCAGCCTCCTGTGAGCTTGACCTCAACCCCTCTAATGCAAGGAGATACGCATTGTTTGAGCCAGCGATTCATCCGAACCACAGACGCGCCCGGTCCCTCAGCATAGCGGCTCTTCTTGCAGCAATTGCCCTCACCGGCGTAGGCATATATATCGTCGTAGCGAAGGGTATGTGGATAGTTCTGGGACTGGGTATTGTCGCGGTACTATCCGCGATCCTGAGATATGTGAGCACCGAACGGTGGTTCAAGAGACAACTTGAACATCCCCCACAAGGCGAATAAACGAGGTAATCGGATCCGCAAGCTCACGCTAGGGAAGGAGCCCATTGGTCCTTTTGCCAGCCCAGGAAGAGCGAACTCATCCGGCTAGCGGAACGAACCCCGATGCTGAGGAAACGGTCTCCATCACCACCGTCGTAAGGCTGCTCTGGTGCCCGCTTGTTGGGATGAGCCTTACTCGGTGGGCACGGTCGGTTCTCAAGAGCACGTCTTCACGAAAGTTGTGGCACCTGGCCGAGCCTCGAACGTCACAACATGGCCGTCGTCGTCCTCGAAGACGGCTTGTGATCCGGATACGGTCACAGTGCCCGCCTGATAGGGGTTCCCCCATCCCGGTGGGGGATTGCCCTGGCCATCATGCAATGGGGTATCTGCAATGAAGAACGTGTTGTCAACGCGCAGTTCCTCTATGCCACAGTGCGTGTAAAGCATGATTGGTTGGCTTGAAGGCCCTCCTGCCGGTGCGTCCGTTGAGGCGGTGGGGCGGGGGAGCTGTGGGTCTGAGCACGCGCAAAGGACTGCCAACAGCGATGCAGCCAAGAGTGAGATCCTCACGCTGGTGTTCATTGGTGTCCCCCAATCCCGGGTCTGACGCACAGACTAGACGATGGTGAGAATGGTCGCCATGATGGCAAATGATTCAAAGCAATGCGTCCCGCTCAGGGATCCTCATTCGGGACGGCCCATCGCATCCGTCGCCGCTGCAGAGCGTCGCGGTCAGGGACCGGCTAATGGGACGCCTCAAGAGCTCACCCGCCTGCCACTGTGCGTAGCACTGAAGGACCGGCCTACGGGACCTAGCGCTAGGCGTACTAGTATCACGACTATGAGACCAATGCGTCCCTGGCCCGCGTTTTTTGCTCGCCTTGCGATCATCGTAGCCAGCGTGATGCTGTTGCTTGCCGTCTTCAACGTTTTCGCTAACACAGGCAGAGTCGCCTCATGGCTTCCGCTCTTTGTCATGATGCCGTGGCTGCTGTATCTGGGTATCTGGAGTTTGCGAAACCAAGATCGAACGTAGCCAGACGAGAGCTGGGTCCTTCCCGTCAATTCGCGCCGTATAGGAGTCGGCTGCCGGGACACAGCTGACCGAGGCATTAATGATGCGGACACCGTACGATGCATAGGCGATGGACACCTACGGCAAAATTCTCTTCTTTGTATGCTTCTTCGGCGGACTTACGCTTATCGTGGGCGGCGCACTATGGGCAGCGCGCCACCCAAGAACCAAAGGAAAACCGTTGGGCCGCGAAAGAAAGGCTTGGATAGCGCTGATCGGGCTATGTGCAGTTCTCATTGTGGGTGCCGCTCTGAGTTTGTAGAGTCCCGAATCCGAACTCAGGGCTGGTCTCCATTTGAGTATCCGTGTGAGGGGACTACTCACTATCCTGTGGAGTCCTGGCATATACCTTGGTGGCGGCGCTACCTCACCCTGAGCTTGAACCCACGGTGCGATCCCACGAATCCAAGCCTCTCGTAAAAGCGGTGGGCACCCTGTCGCCTCTCGTCAGATGTAAGTTGGACCAACGACGCCGCCATGGCGGGCGCTGCAGTGTCTATCGCCCAGCGAATCAGTGCGGAGCCGATGCCCTTCGACCGAGAGTCAGCGCGAACCCTTACTGTTTCAATCAGGAGGCGGGTGGACCCCCTCCGGGCCATGCCTGGAATTCGGGTGAGCTGCATCGTCGCTATGGGTTCGTTCGCTCCGGTTACGACAACGAGGAGGTCATTGCCCGGGTCATTGATGATCTCTGTTAGAGCGGAACGGTAAGCAGCGAGATGTCAGAGACGTCGGCTCTATCGCCCCGACCCGCACTTACTGGATCATCAGCAAGCAGGCGCATCAGCGCATGGAGATCATCCTGCGAGGCTCTGCGTAAGGTTAAGGCCTGTTCTGTACCGGGGAGGGGGACGGGCAGGTCCAGAGAACGAATCATCTTCGTAGTCTCCCATTGACTCATGAGCCGCCTTGTCGCTGCTTCGGTTGTTCGCCGCATTTGATTGGAGTGTCCACAACGGTGCCGAAGCTGACGCTTTGGGACCTGCAATATAAAACCTAGGACGCTCGTCCGGACGAACGTTTTTCCGTTCGGCACCCCACCACTCAAGGATCCAGCAGCGTGCCTTCCGCCGAGTGCGCCCGTTTGGCGCGCGGAAGATCACGTCGATGAAAGACTTCTGCTATTTGGTACGACAAAGCAAAGGACAATCCTGTTGACTCGAGCTGTGACTTTGATTGGTTCCAACATCCTCACGAATGTGGCGCAGTATGCGTATGCCGCCACAGCTCCGGCAGATTCACGCCTGATTTTTTTGGCCGGCTCGTGTCCGCTAAGTGAGGACGGCTCCACTGTGAGCGTGGGTGATTACGCGGGTCAGGCTGCAAAGTGCCTCGAGAATATGACTATTGCACTGCACGAGGCAGGTGCGTCATTGCGTGACGTGATAAACACTCGTGTACTCGTTGCGTCCAGCAATCAGACGGACCTCGTCAGCGCTTGGGAGGTTGTCCGCGACGCTTTCGGAGCGGACAGTGTTCCCCCGAGCACGCTGTTGGGGGTAACGGTTCTCGGATATGACAACCAGCTAGTCGAGGTTGAGGCCATCGCGGCGGTCCGTGATTAGGGGGGGTAGGTGAGGAGTGTTGGCTACAAGCTGGAACGTCGCAACATGGCCATCGTCGTCCTCGAAGTTGGCCCGTGATCCGGATACGGTCACAGTGCCCGGCCTGATGGGTTTCCCCGACCCGGCGGGGCAAGACCTGCGGGTACTGGCCGGGAGCCCGCAGCCAGTACCCGCAGTTCTACGGCAGAACGTCTTCTGACTGCGTGGTGGGAGTCCGGCCGCTTCGCCAGATGATGGCCGCTCCCGACGCGATGACCAAGCCGATACCGGCGACCGCCGAAACCGGCAGTTCCTGGCCCAGCGCCAAGGCCCCGACGACGGCAGCGGCCGCCGGATCCATGGCAAACAACGTCCCAACTACACGCGGTGAAGTGAGTTTGGTGGCCAGGAAGTCCAGAGTGTAGGCCAGTGCGACTCCCAGCAGCGCGGATATCAGCACAGCCACCCAGTCTGCCGTTTTCAGCTTGGGTACGGCCGGCAGCGAGAAAGGCGAAAGCAGAAGGGCGGCAACCGCCACTGACAACGCCAGGCCCTGGATGCCCGCGCTGTCCTCACCCACCCGGCCCGCCATGAGCGTGTAGGTTCCGAACGCGACCGCCGCTCCCAGCCCGAACAGGACACCGAGTCCGTCGACCCCGGACTGGACTCCCGCGACGGCGGCGACACCGGTCAGCGCCAGGACGGGCAGGAATCTGTCCAGGAGCCCCTTTCCTCCGAAGCTGGCCACGGCCAGCGGTCCGAGGAATTCGAGAGTAACCGCCAGGCCAAGCGGAATCCGTTCAAGGGCGCTGTAGAGCAGTACGTTCATGGCAGCCATGGCCGCCCCATACAGCAGGATCCCGGACCAGGCATGCAAATCCAGGGAGCGAATCCGTGGCCGGGCGACGGCGAGGAGAAACAGGGCAGCCAGCCACAGCCGGAGCCCGCTGGTCCCGAGGGGGCCGGCAACGGCGAATACGCCGCTGGCCAGAACCGAAGATATCTGGATGCTGATCGAACCGATAAGGACGCAGGCTGCGCCGGTCAGGGCGCGCGAACGCGAAGAAAGATTGTGGAACACGATAACCATTTCTGGGCAGACCGAAAGACCGGTCGTTGACGGGAATGTCAGACGACAGGCAGCCGCTCAGAAAGAATCAGAAGAATCCGCGATGCCTGTCAGCGGCGCGCGGACGGTCCTCGGCGGGCAGAACAGCCCAGGTTGCTCATCGGGTCCATAAGAGGAGCGTATTTGTGGAACGGAACCAAGGCCAACTGTGACTACAGCACCTTCGGAGTCATGGACCCGGGTCTGGGTGTTTGGAGTGTGTGGCGGTTAGTTCCGGGTGGTAAACCGAACCTGGATCCTTTCCAGTTCAGCGCGCGGGAGAACTGCGGTCACGACGCCGCCGTCCGGGAGGCGTGCCCCGATGCCGTAAACGAACGGGTCGCTGTCAACTTCCGCACCGGGAACCTCGACTCCGTTGACAACGGTCCAGGCATTGCCGTTGATCATCCGTGCGGTTACAACGGGTGCATGCTGGTCCCAGGGTTTGCCGCCCGGCCAGAGCTTCTCCCGGTACTGGTTCAGGAGAATGTGGTTGACGTGGTCGGCCAGGAGGTCTTGAAGCGAAGCATGTGGCTCCCGCTGCCAGGTGGTCCGCACGGCTTCCCACAGCTGCGGGTAGCGCATCCGCTCAACCTGTTCGATCAGCCAACGGGGCCGGGGCCACGGCGGAACTTCGTCTATTCCTCTGAGGGTTTCCTCATCGAGTTCTGCGAGGTTCACCGGGTCTAAGCGGTCATCAGGGTTTCGCCAGAGTGTATAGGTGATGCTCGCTGTCATTTCGCTGTACCCGTGATCATCCAGGACGGAGTTCAGGCTGACGGAGTCCGTGTCCTCAAGTGACGGCTGGGGCACAAGCCCAATCACCGGAACGGGCATCAATCTCAGGGCCTCGACCTCTTCGACGCGGGGGTCCGGGGCGTCTTCGGGGAGTATCCCAATCCAGTCCATGCCCCACTATGAATGAAGAGTGGGTGTCTGTAAATGCCGTCTATTGCCCGTCAAATATGGCTTTCAGGCAGCTAATAGGATCGTCGCCACGACCAACAACGCATAAACGCATTCCTGGGCTAGGCTGGGGCCGTTGCACCGCTGGGGTGCTGCAGGGCCGGGGGGACCGCCGTGAGAAGAAAACCGTCAGCAGGCATGATCGTAGGGCTGTCGATCGTGGGTGGCTTCGCCCTCGGGATCGGCACGATGCCTGAATCCGGTCCTGATGGATCCGCAGTCGAGTCCGGTCAAGGGGCACCTGCCGCATTTTCGGCGTCGTCTTCTGTGCCGGCGGACGATCCCGCGACGCCGGTGTACGAACCGTTTATCGCATGCTCGGCCGATTACCTTGATGGAAAGGGCGCTGACCTCGACCGGAGCTACCTGATCGGTCCGGAGAACAGTGCGATGGTTTCACCCGAGCAGCTGGTAGCCATGGGCATCCCTGCAGTCGACGTCGAGCTGCAGGCCCGGGCGTGGGATGAGCTCAGCCCCGAAGAGCGTGACGAGCAGTTGTGCCGTGCTGCCCAGCAGGAAGCCGCCATCGCAGAGTCCCGCTGATCGACTATTCAGGTCCTGGTGCAACAGATCGGCAGGCATGTCCCTAAAAGGAGCGGATTCCAGCCCGCATTTCCTACCTATTGACCTGCGGGACGGCTCTGTAAAACTTCGCGGGTGAATGGTCCCCGGCGTGAGGGCGCTACGAAGAATTGGATGCGGCAGCATCCATACCTGGCGGTGTCTCTCGGATATGTGGTTTTTCTGGCGGTCACAACTGCAGTGAGCCTTGTCTATGGCTCCCCGGACATAGCGGAGATGCTGCTCCAAGCGCTCATGTATTCCCTGATCTACTGGCTTGGCGCATTTTTCCAGTCGAGGAGATTCAGCAGGACCAAAAAACGCCTCGATGAACACGGGCAGTCGAAGGTGTATATCCGCTACCCGGATTCGCGACCGGGATCACTCAGCGGGATGTGGAACCAGGGGATTGCGGCTCCCGGTGAGGGGTCCATGCGCTTTCAGCCCGCTGTTTATGACAGCCTGGAGTTATCCGGGCGCGCGACCGACTTTGTGGTGCAGGAAGTGCTTCCCGAACGCCGGAAGGTTCCCCGTGATGAACGGAAGTATCTGTGGGATTTCGGATTCGAAGTGGTCACCCTGCTCACTGACAAGGGCAAAGTCCAACTCGCGGCAAGCCCGGAAACTCTGGACAGCCTGCTCGAACTGCTGGCTTCCGGTCCGGGCCGCCGCCTGGACCAACGGGTACGTGGGGAAGATGCTGACGGAGCTTGAGGAAGAAGGCGTATACCGTTCAGCACCCCGGCAGCGAACGCCGGGGTTTCTCCTGCCGGTAAACGTAGCGGCCGTTCTCTCGAAAACCCGCTCTCGCATACAGCTCCTGCGCGCGGTGATTCGCTGCAGTTACCAGTATCCAAAAGTCCGTCACACCTGAGTCGTTGCCTGCCTGCAGCATCGATCGCAGGACCGCTGACCCGAAGCCGCGGCGACGTGCTTCCGGGATCGTTGCCATGCAGTAGATGCCGCCTCTCTCCCCGTCCGGTAAGGCGAGGCGTCCTACAGCTGCGGGTCGGCCGTCCTCATTCCGTCCGCGCCAGCGCGTACACGGAGGGGCAGCCGGAGAGGATTCCAGGGCAATGCCCCGTTCCTTGTCGCCGCCGCGGCCGTCCACCTGCCACCAGACCTGCATCCAGTCATCTGAGGGCGCCGACGACAGTTCCACCGCGGGGGTGCCGGGGAGCGTAAAAGTGTCAGGGACCTCCGTGACATTGCAGGTCATGACCAGCGTCAAGGACTGGCGGGTAAACCCTTCGGCATCAAGGAGGGCGTGCAGCGCTGCCGCAGCGGCGCCGTCGGTCATCTGAAAAATCACCGGAAGGCGGCGGCTGCGGTACCAGGTCCGTGCCTCGCGGAGCAGCGCAGCAAGGGTATCGTCCGAGCACCCGTTCATGCCGCCTGGCCAGATCGAGTTGGCCCGCTGGGTTACGCCTGCCGCAGCCCGGAGAACCCACCCGCCGGTCTCGCGCCGGTCCAGTGCAGGCCAGGCGGCGTCCATGGCTGATTCGAGGGACAGCGGTGCGGGTTGCATCTGCTCGGCTGTATCCACTGGATTTCCTTTCATTCTCGGGCGACGGTTTCCCAGAGCGGATCTTCATCCGCTGCGGTCGCTGGGTGCGATTAGGGTTCGGAGGGCGCGCGGTACTCTGCGGCAAAAGCATCCTTTTTGAGGGCACCGAACAGTTCGGTCAGATAGATGGCGATGTCCGCATACTGTGCAATCAGGTCCGCGCCGTTACCAAGTACCGCCCGGACAGGATCAAGTGCAGGCGTGGATGCGTCGGCTGCTGCTGCACGCAGCACTCCGAGCCGTTCTTCGCCGGACCTGTAACCGAGTTCGTACAGCGTCCAGTGAAAGAGGTGCATCAGGGCGGAATCCCGGTCGAAGCCGACATGTGCGCGCATGCCTGATTCTTCCTCCGGAGTCAGCTCAAAGCCTTGGTGAAGAGCAAGGCCGAAGTCCGTGTACAGCAGCCGCCCGTCCCTGACGAGAATGTTCCCCGGATGCACATCGAAATGCTGCAGTCCCCGGCTGTTCATCCATGCGGTGGCTTCGAGGATCTGGTCGACAGCATCGGGGAAGAACTCCGGCCCTGTGCCCTGATCGAGACTGCGGCGGATCAAGTCACCCAGGGTTTCAGGTACGTATTCGAGGAAGAACACCATGCTCCTGGACGCGGCTTTGAGTGCGGCGAGTCTGCTCTCCATCTGCGGCCAGTGCGCTCCCCACTGGCGGGATGCGGCATCGCCGTCGAACTCGCTGAGGTCTGCTTCGCTTTTTAGGTCCACAATCCGCCAGCCAAGCAGGAGCGGGAAGAAATCGGTCAATCCCGCCTGGACCCACCGGGTTGTCAGCTGGTGGATCGCCAGTTCCCGTCCGGCTGAATTGGAGGGGCACCCGATCCCGTAGTGGGCGCTGAAGGGAAGCTGGAGCCGGCTGCCAGTGGCGGTCGGATCTGCTTCTTCGCCGCTTGTCAGCGGAAGCTGTTTCACGAAGACAGTGGATTCGCCGACGCGCACGGTTTTCGTTGTTCCACCAATGCCGATGCCAAAGCTGTCAGCGCCTTCGATGAGCCGCTGCACTCCGGCATCATCCATGCCGCTGAGGACAGCCATCGCGGTTGAGGCGGCATCAGTCCGGACAGTCATTGCAGCATTCTAGGGCCCCAAATTCTTCGGATCGGACGCTAGCTGAGCGACGCTGCCCTGCTCCTCGTCCCATTGACGTCCGCGCCGGTGGACCAAGTGGACGATGGCATTCCTGCGGCTTCTGTCCGGCGAGCTGAGCCAGGCGTGTCCTCTCTGCATCCCTCGAAATCGAACCCATTCGCAGCGAGCAGGTTCACAGCGGCCGAGAACTGACGAGGGTCGACGCCTACCAGCACATCAACCACGTCTTTGGCTGGAAGGCGCGGAATGGACGTCGAACCGATGTGCTCTATTTCGGCTTTCGGCAGCAGCGTGAGCAGTCTTGAGCGCACGGTGTCGAATCTTGAGGCCCACCCCAGCGGATCTGGTGAAACAAGTTCGATGCTGTCCCCGGCCTGCAGGGCGGTCGTTTCGACTGAACTCATTGTGTGCACCTCTGGTCTCCGTTTACCTGCACAGTACGGCCGCGCCGCAAGCGGAGGGTACTGCTTGAACTCAGGACGGTTAGGTTCCGGCAGAACCACGAGGCCCGATCGAGTGCACACGGCCCTCCGCTTTGGGACATCCCTGCCAGTTTGGAACACTCCTGCCTGCGCGCCGCGCAGGATTGTCCCCAAGCGGCAGGCATGTCCCGAACCGGAGGGAAAGCGGCGCGGCGTAGGTCCCCAAGCGGCAGGAATGTCCCGAGTGGCAGGAATATCCCCCGCCGGCACCGCGCCGCCCGCCCGGGTGGGAAGCTCCGGAGCCAGTGGTCAAACAACCTTTACGTACAGCACGCTTTACGGTACAGTTTCCTTGACAGGTGGTTGAAGCGAGGAAAGGCTGACTGATGAGCACGAATAATGCCCGGAGCAAATGGGGGCGGGCGCGGTTAGGCGGCAGTACCGCCCAGCTGCTGGCCGCCTCGCTCGCCGCAGGAGTACTGGCAGCGGGCGTTTTGGGCTGGTTGTTCATGGTGCTGCGGAACGGAGACCGGCCGCTGCTGGAGTTCGGCATCATGGCAGTCTTCACCCTGCCTATCGCGGCCACACTGGCGTGGGTGGTGCTCGTGGACCGATCAACCATCACTGGTGCCATCAAGAAGCCCGAAGACTCCGTTGAATCCGCCTGGTATGACAAAGCGGCCAGCGGTGCGTTCACGGACATCCTCCTGGTGGGAGGCCTGGGATGCGCAGCCCTGACACTCCTGGGAACCGAAGGCACTGCCGGCCTGGTCCTGGGCGGCGTGGTCGCTTTCGCGATGCTGGACTTCGGCGTGCGCTACCTCTGGCAGAAGAAAACCGCGGCCTGATGGAAAACTCGCTGACCCGCCGACGGTCGGAGCGCGGCTGGTCCCAGCAGCACCTCGCCGACGAACTGGGAGTCTCCCGGCAGACCATCATCTCCATCGAGAAGGGCCGGTACGACCCTTCGCTGCCGCTTGCGTTCCGGCTCGCCGCCGTCTTCGACTGTCGGATCGAAGACCTTTTTACTCCCGAGCAGGCCACAGCCGACTGACCTGTCGCAGATCCAGAAAGGCACCCAGATGACCGGACCTCTCCTTCCCTCCCGCCTGCCGATCGCCGCCGCACCCATGGCCGGCGGACCAACGACGACGGCGCTGGCCGCCGCAGTTGCCGAAGCCGGCGGTTTTCCGTTCCTGGCCGGCGGCTACAAGACGCCCCCTGCCCTTGCTGCAGAGATCGGCGAACTCCGGGCCGCTGGACATCCCTTCGGCGTGAACCTGTTCGTTCCGTCAGCGGATCCCATCGACGAAGCCGCCTTCCGGGCCTATGCCCGGCAGCTGCAGCCGGAAGCAGACCGCTACGGGCTGACTCTCAGCGAGCATCCGGTAGCCGATGACGACGCCTGGCAGGAAAAACTCGACCTGCTAACCCAGGATCCAGCCGACGTCGTCTCACTGACCTTTGGCCTGCCGGCGCCGTCGGACATCGCCGCCCTGCAGGGGGCCGGAACCACCGTCCTCGCCTCGGTGACCACACCCGCGGAAGCACGCCAGGCGCAGGCCGCCGGCGTCGACGGGCTGGTAGTCCAAGGACCGCAGGCCGGGGGTCACAGTGCCACCTTCGACGCAGACCGCAGGATCGATGAGATGCCCACTGCCGAGCTGGTCAAAGCGGTGCGGGCAGTAACCAGCCTGCCGCTCATTGCCGCCGGGGGCGTCGACGGCCCGGCAGCTGTCCAGACGCTCCTGGCAGCCGGCGCCGAGGCCGTGGCGGTCGGTACCCTGCTGCTGCTCGCTGACGAGGCGGGAACGTCGCCAACCCACCGGGCCGCACTGTCCGGCGGCACGTTCTCCGAAACCATCCTGACCCGTGCGTTCACCGGCCGCCCGGCCCGCGCCCTGCGCAACAGCTTCGCGGACAGGCACGGGCAGCACGCCCCAACCGCCTACCCGGCCGTCCACCACCTCACCCGGGAACTGCGGCAGACGGCCAGCAAAGCCGGCGACGCCGGGACCCTGCACCTGTGGGCCGGAACCGGCTGGCGCAGCGCCAGGGAAGCCCCCGCAGCGGAGATCATCGGCTGGCTGGCCGCACCGCCGCACACCGCCCGGTAGCGAATCTCACGTTCCGGCCACCGGGTCCGGAATGGTGCAGGCACGCGGGGCATCCTAGGCTGAATGGTGAGCCGCGGCATGCCGCAGCCGTCCGAAGAACATGGAAGAGGAACCTCTTGAGCAAGCTGCCCTGCGCCGAACTCCACCTGCACATCGAAGGAACGCTGGAGCCGGAGCTCATCTTTGAACTGGCCGCCCGCAACGGCATCGAGCTGCCCTATGCAGACTTGGACGAACTGCGCGCCCGCTACGAGTTCACCGACCTGCAGTCCTTCCTTGACCTCTACTACGCCAACATGGACGTGCTCCGCACTGAAGCGGACTTCGCGTACATGACGCGGGCCTACCTCGCCCGGGCAGCGGCAGCCGGAGTGCGGCACGTTGAAATGATGGTGGACCCGCAGGCGCACCTGGCCCGCGGCGTCGCGCTTGAAACCTGCATTCACGGCGTGGCCTCCGTCCTGGAGACATCCGAGGCGGAGTTCGGCGTGTCAACGGCCCTGATCGCGGCGTTCCTGCGCGACCGCCCGCAGGAAGAGGCCTCCGAGGTCTTCGCCGACCTGCTGGCCATGAACGCGCCGATCATCGGCATTGGCCTCGACTCCGCGGAGCTGGGCAACCCGCCGGAGAACTTTGTGCCGCTCTACGAGCAGGCCCGGGCCGCCGGGCTAAAGCTCGTGGCGCATGCGGGGGAGGAGGGCCCCTCGCACTACATCGAGCAGGCCCTGGACCTGCTGCTGGTGGACCGGATCGACCACGGCATCCGCTGCATGGATGATCCGGAGCTGGTGGCACGGCTGGAACGCGACCAGATTCCGCTGACCATCTGCCCGCTCTCCAACGTCCGCCTGCAGGCCGTTGACTCGCTGGAAAGCCACCCGCTGCCGCTCCTGCTGGAACAGGGACTGAACGTCTCGGTGAACTCCGACGATCCGGCGTACTTCGGCGGCTACGTTGACGACAACTTCGCCGTCCTGCGCGAGACGTTCGACCTGAACCCGGCCCAGCTGGCAAGGCTCGCCGAAAACTCGATTACGGCCTCGTTCGCGTCCCCTGAGCGCAAGGCCGAGCTGCTGGCCGAGGTCGAGGCCTGGCTGCTGGTGGAGGGAATTGCCTAGTCAGTGCTGCGTGCCGGAGCCGGCGTCATTCCGGCCCCGGCGGAACGTCAGCCGCACTACGGCGCCGGCAACAATGGCCATCAGCCCCAGGGAAATGTCCAGCAGAGGCAGGGACAATGCCAACAGCAGCGACCCGGCGATTCCGACCACGTTCAGCACCCGCGGTGTGTACCAGCGGCGTTTATGCAGCGTAAAGGCAATCACCGCAGTACCTCCGGCATACAGCAGCCCGGTGAACGCAGCGACGCCGAGCAGGGTGGACAAAGGGAATGCAAGGACCAGGGCGATGACGACGACGGCGCCGGCCGCCACGCCAACCCACGCGATCTCGGGCCGGCCGCGCAGCAGGGAGCGTTTCCGGCCGAACAGCGGCGGCAGCTCACCCTCGGCTGCCATCGCCGCACCGATCCGGGCGCAGCCGGCATTCAGGGCTGAAAGTGCCCCCAGCCCGGCAGCGGCCGCAGCGATCAGCACCACGCCGGTGCCCACGCCGCCGCTGAGCTCGGCCGCCGGGACCAGCAGGGGAGCAGGCTCTGCAGCGAGCGACGCCGGCCCGAAGAAGTTCAGCAGCGACTGGCCCAGCACCAGATACAGGCCCAGCACGACGGCGATGGCCGCCGGCAGCGCCAATGGAATGTTGCGTGCAGGGGAGCGGACGTGCGGTCCGAGTGAGGCCAGGTACCCGTAGCCGATGAAGGCAAAGTAGAGCAGCGCAGAGGATTCCAGTAGTCCGGCAAACCCCGGCTCGGGCAGGGTTGCCAGCTTGGGGTTGCCGCCGGGCAGGTCGGAGTTGAATGCCACCACGGCCACAAAGGCAAGCACCGCAATAACGAAGGCCACGATGAAGCGGGACACCCAGTCGCTGCGGGTCGCCCCAAACAGGTTGAGCACCGCGGTCAGGGCGACGGCCGCGACGGCCACCGCCACCGCGTAGTCCGGGGCCAGATAGGTGCCCAGCATCAGTGCCGCCACCGCGGCGGCCGCCAGCCGCGAGCAGAGGAAGACCCAGCCGGTAACGAACGCCGCTGTGGGACCGAGGATCACCCGCGCGGCCCGGGTGCCGCCGTCGTCGTAATTGGCCTGTCCCTCGTTCAACGCCGCACTGATCTGGAAAATCGCGACGCCGCAGGCATAGGCAACGACGGCGGCAATCAGCAGCGGGATGGCAAGCGGGCCGCCGTCGGCACTCACCGCAGCGGGGAAGACAATAAACACGCCCGCGCCGACAATGGAACCGATGCCGGCAGTTGTCGCGTCGAAGCCGCCCAGCGGGCGGGCAGTGGCAGCGTTGCCGGACAAACGGGCCTCCAATCGGTCAGCCCTTGGCCGGGAAGCGCGGGGAACACCGGTAAACTCAAAGAAGATCTCTACTCACAATGGGCGGAAACAGGTGGTTTCCGCAACCAATCGAAGTTGAAAGGACTGCTGTGCTGCGCACACATGCCCTTGGTTCCCTGAGGGCCGAGCATATTGGACAGACTGTCACCCTGGCCGGCTGGGTTGCCCGCCGCCGGGACCACGGAGGCGTTGCCTTCCTCGACCTGCGTGATGCCTCCGGCGTTGCCCAGGTTGTTGTCCGCGAAGAGGACGTCTTCCACGGCCTGCGCAATGAGTACGTCCTGCAGATCACCGGCAAGGTGGAGCGCCGCCCCGAGGGCAACGAGAACCCTGCCCTGGCCACGGGCGAGGTGGAGGTCATTGCCGACGACGTCGTCATCCTCAACACTTCCGATCCGCTGCCGTTCCAGATCGACGAGCACGTGGAGGTCGGCGAGGAAGCCCGCCTGAAGCACCGCTACCTGGACCTGCGCCGTCCGGCACCCGCCGCCGCCATGCGCCTGCGCTCCGAGGCCAACCGCGTAGCCCGCGAACTGCTCCACGACGAGGGCTTCGTCGAAATCGAAACTCCCACCCTGACGCGTTCCACCCCGGAAGGTGCCCGCGACTTTGTGGTCCCGGCACGCCTGGCCCCCGGTTCCTGGTACGCGCTGCCGCAGTCCCCGCAGCTGTTCAAGCAGCTGCTGCAGGTGGGCGGCTTCGAGAAGTATTACCAGATTGCCCGCTGCTACCGCGACGAAGACTTCCGCGCGGACCGCCAGCCGGAGTTCACCCAGCTGGACATCGAGGCAAGCTTCGTTGAAGAGGACGACATCATTGCCCTCGGCGAGCAGATCGTCAAGGCACTTTGGAAGCTGATCGGCGTCGAAATCCAGACCCCGATCGCCCGCATGACCTACGCAGACGCGATGGCCCGCTACGGTTCCGACAAGCCGGACCTGCGCTTCGGCCTGGAGCTGACCGAGCTCACCGAGTTCTTCAAGGACACCACCTTCCGCGTTTTCCAGGCACCGTACGTCGGCGCCGTCGTGATGCCCGGCGGTGCCTCGCAGGCCCGCCGCACCCTTGATGCCTGGCAGGAATGGGCCAAGCAGCGCGGAGCCAAGGGCCTCGCCTACGTGCTGGTCCAGGAAGACGGTTCCCTCACCGGTCCGGTTGCGAAGAACCTCACCGACTTCGAGCGCGAAAACCTGGCCGAGAAGGTTGGCGCCAAGCCCGGCGACTGCATCTTCTTCGCCGCCGGCCAGACCAATGAAGCCCGCGCCCTGCTCGGCGCCGCCCGCGTTGAAATCGGCCACCGCACCGGCCTGATCGACCCGAAGGACTGGGCGTTCGTCTGGATCGTCGACGCCCCGATGTTCGAGCCCGCCGCCGCAGCCGTGGCAGCCGGCGACGTCGCAGCAGGCGAAGGCGAATGGACCGCCGTGCACCACGCGTTCACGTCCCCGAAGCCCGAGTTCCTGGACACCTTCGACACCGATCCCGGCTCGGCCCTGGCCTACGCCTACGACATCGTGTGCAACGGCAACGAGATTGGCGGCGGTTCAATCCGTATCCACCGCCGTGACGTGCAGGAACGCGTGTTCAAGGTCATGGGCATCTCTGAGGAGACCGCCCAGGAGCAGTTCGGCTTCCTGCTTGAAGGCTTCAAGTACGGCGCTCCGCCGCACGGCGGCATCGCCTTCGGCTGGGACCGCGTGGTGGCCCTGCTGGCCGGCGCCGACTCGATCCGCGACGTCATCGCCTTCCCGAAGTCCGGCGGCGGCTACGATCCGCTGACCTCCGCTCCGGCTCCGATCAGCGCCCAGCAGCGCAAGGAAGCCGGCGTTGACTTCAAGCCGGAGAAGAAGCAGGACAAGCCGGCTGAGACCCCGGCCTCCTAGCCTAGCCAGACTGCACTGCAAAAACCCGGCCGCTAAATGTGCGGCCGGGTTTTTGCGTTTCCGGGCAGGCTAAAATGGAAAGTCTGCTTCGCATATATGGCTAATTTGGCTATTGCCGGGGCTATTCCGGCCTTTGCTATTCCCGCAGTTGATGTTCATTCGTAGTGTCCTAAAGACGATGATCTTCTGCCCGCACCCGGCTATCTGCCGCATCGTCGAATTACTGCGGGCCAGCTAGGAATACGAATGAAGTCTCAACCCCTGCGAAAACCACACCGCATCACACCGCAAACACATTCCCTGGGCAGCCGCCTGACCGCGGCGTCGCTGGGCGCCGCCCTCGTCCTGGGCATCACCGGATTCGCCACGGACATACCGCGCACCACCGGGAAGGACATGACAGCCGGCGGTTCGGCGGTGCACCAGCTTCCGCTCGACCTGGCCGGGTTCTACGACACGACGGCATCCGGGGCCCCGCGCGAGCTTCGGAACGACCTCACCGGCGTCCTCAAGGGCCAGGTCCAGTTCGCCCAGAGCCATACAATCGACCCTGCCGGCAACACCGCAAAGAAAATGCCGTCCTTGGTGACGGACCGGGCTGCACTGGTCCTTTTCTCTCCGCAGTCCGGGGCGGCGCGGGCCAGCGTCACGGCGACAGTCAACGGCGTGCCGCAGGGGACTATGGAGCTGACACCCCCGGCACAGATTCCCCGCTCGGACATGTTCATCACGCAGAACAGGCCGGACGTCGCCTATTCCTCAACAGCCTGGACCGCCAAGCTGCCCTGGAACTGGATGAAGCCCGGACTTGAACTGACCTTCGAAACAGACAAGGGCGCCGGGGTTCTGGAGCGTGCCGGCATCGAATTCGCTGCACCGGCGGAAATGGTCATCAGTTCAATTCAGCTCGGCATGCTAACTGACTATCCGAAATCCAGCGGCCACTACATGTTCAATGAGCCCGAGAAGTCGGGGTCCGACTACTTCCAGACTATTCCGGTATCAAAACTGACGATGGCCATTTATGAACCGGTGCGGCTCGAAAAGGTCATTGTCGCGTCCGGAGCGGTCTATGAGGAAAAGAGCTCCGTCAACGGTGACGTCTATTCCGGGGACCTGCGGGAGAGCGTCGGCAAGGCGCAGGTGAGCACGGGCATTAACCTCGCTAACTTTGGCACCACCAGCGGGCCGATGGACCAGCGGCAGCCCGGCACGTTCAACCAGCGGATCATCCACCACTCGGCCGGCAACTACGCCAACGGGGTGCAGCTGCACGGGCTTAGCGGCGGCAACGGCATGGCGACCCTGTATGACTCGGTGGGCAATGAGCTCAGCCACGAACTCGGCCATTCCTACGGTCTGGGACACTACCCGGGAATCGACACCTCAAAGCAGGGCGACGACCGCGTGATCAACGCGAGCCACCACAGCGAAAGCGGCTGGGGCTACATTGCCTACCGGGACCGGATGCGGTCCAACCTGTCCTCGAACACGGCCTTCACCGCTGAGGGATTCGACCTGAGCGCCGGGAAGTTCAGCCAGAACTACCAGGGGATCTACAACTACCACCGTGACACCATGTCCGGCGGCAGCAATTCAAGCACCCTCTCCCGGTACACCCACGTTACCGGTTACAGCACCGACATCACTCAGCGCTCCCTGCGCACCGTGGTTCCGGACCTTGCCTATCCCAGCGGTTACCGGGACTGGGACGCCGCCGCCGGCCAGTATGTCGACGCGAAGGAGAAGACACCGGCATTTTCGGCTCCCCGGCCCACGGAAGTCGGGGTTCCGGTCTACACCCTGTTGGGCGGGTACAACCCGGCGAAGCCGGAGCAAACAGTCCTCTACCCCGCGTTCCGCAGCAACTACGGCAATGTGTTCAGCCTTCCGCAGGTGGATAGCGAAACCACGGATTCGACCCGCCGCTGCTGGCTGGAGGTCACTTTCGCCGACGGCCGGGTGGACAAGACGGCGCTGCAGGCCAGCGACGGGGTGAAGCAGTTCAACGTCAACCTGGCGCATGCCGACCAGCCGTCGGGGGCGTCGATCTACTGCCGCACCAACGGGACGACCACTAAGCTGGGCAACTCGATTTCAATTGCCGCCAACCAGGAACCGCTGCGTCCCGCCGTGGTGATCGGACAGGACGCCGGATATGAAGCTCTGCGGAGCGTTGAGCTGCCGGAGCTTGAGGCGAAGCTGCAGGCTGTCGCAGGCCGGGCGGCCCCGGTGCTGGATACCGACGGCGCCGTCCTCCTGGCGAGCTGGAAGGACGACCTGCGGGCACTCAGCCCGGCCGCCCGTGACATTGCCGGTTCTGTCCTGGCGCAGATGGAGGCAGCGGCCTCAGTGGATGCATTCATACGGGTCAATCAGGAGCCGCTCGAGTCCAGGAATGCGGCAGTAACCGCTGAGCTGTTCTCGCTGCTGGACTCAGCCGGTTTCACCGAGAGCACGTCCCAGGTACTTCCTGCGGGCGGAAGGCTGCTGGTAGACGGCGGCCACTGCCTGGTGCTCGGGGAGGACCTCGGCGTCACCGTGCCCCGGGACAAAACGCTGTGCGCCGACACGGCCTCCCAGCGCTGGTTCCAGGACGCACGCGGAGCCATTCACAGCGAACTGCGACCGGACCTGTGCCTGGTGCCCGGAACGCCGGTAAGCACCTCCCCATGTGTTCCGACGGCTGGAGCGCAGGTATGGAACCAGGAAGCTGACGGACACCTGAAGAGCGCTGTGTCAAGCTACCTGGACTTCTACCGCAACCAGGGAACTGCGGGAATGTATGGGAGGACAAACGGCTCAAACCAGATCTGGACCGGTATGGCTGCGGCTGGCAGCCCCGGGACTGCCGTGCTAAGCGCAGCCAGTCTCGCGGCTATCGCCGGCCTGGACTTCTCGATTGCCTCGACGGATGCGTTTATCCGGGCGAACGGAGCAGCCCTCGAAGCTGGGGATCCGGCTGCCATTGCAGAGCTCAAGGTCCTCCTGGCCGCGAACGGATTCATGGAAAGCCCGGAGAAGTTCCTGCCGGCAGGCAGCCGCCTGGAGGTCAACAACGGCCACTGCCTGGTATTGGGCAGCAGTCTGGACATCACCGTTCCCATCAACAAGAACGCCTGCGGGGACACCGATTCGCAGCGCTGGTTCATGGACGCCCGCGGTGCCATTCACAGCCAGGCCCGCCCCGATCTGTGCCTGCTGCCCGCAACCCCGGTTAAGGCAGCCCCATGCTCTCCGGCTGACGGAGCCCAGGTTTGGCTTCCCGAGGCAGACGGGCACATCAAGAGTGCCGTCTCGAGCTACCTCGACTTCTACCGGGAGAAGGGATTTGCCGGAATGTACTCGAAGAATTCGGGAGCGAACCAGATCTGGACCGGACTCCAGACAGCTGCGAACCCGGGTCTGGCTTCGCTGAATTCCAACAGTCTGGCTGTGCTGTTCCGTATTGGACTTGATGCCTAGCTGAGCGCCCGGCGGTGCGCGTCCTGAGGCAGGGACGCACACCGCCGGGTCGGAGGGTCCAAACGCCTCCGCGACGTGCGGGAAACGGACAATTCCCGCGGACAGAGCGACGCGCCCGTCAGATCCTGATGGTTCCGGAAATGAGGGTGGTGGACTCGCCGCCCACCCAGATGTTCCCGCCGCCTTCTTCCACATGGACGCGGCCGGTCCGGCCCAGAACCGTCCCCTGTGACGCGGTGTAAGTCGACGGCGCCCGGCCGCTGCCAATCAGCCACTGGGCAGCACCGGCATTAAAGCTGCCCGTCACCGGGTCCTCGCAGGGAAGCTCATCGGAGATGAACGTGCGCACTTCAAACTCGGTGGCGGCGCCGGCGGGATGGGGGCCGATGACCCCGACGGCCAGGCCTGCCATGGCGGGGTAGTCGGGCCGGATGGCCAGTACCTGATCTGCCGAGTCGAGCAGCACACCGATCCACTCCGGACCATTGACCAGCCAGGCGGCATCCCGCAGTGCCCGGCGGGGAAGGCCCAGGCCGGCCGCCACGCGCTCCAGCACCTCTTCCGCAACGGGCTCGAACCGCGTCAGCGCCGGAGCTGCGAAGGCCAGCAGGCCGGCGTCGTCGACCTTGATCCGCACCAGGCCAGCGGCTGATTCCTGGACGAGGACGCCTTCCTGCCGGGGTTTCCCTCCAGCTTCCAGCCAGGCATGGGCGGAGCCGAGGGTGGGATGCCCGGCGAATGGCAGCTCCTCGGTGGGCGTGAAAATCCGGACCCGGTAGTCGGCCTGCGGGTCCGTGGGCGGGAGGAGGAAGGTGGTCTCCGCAAGGTTGGTCCAGTTCGCGAACTGCTGCATCCCGGCGGTGCTGAGTCCTGTGGAGTCAAGGACCACGGCGAGCGGATTGCCTCCGAAGGGGTCGGAGCTGAACACATCAACCTGGGCGAACGGGCGGGCGGATAGAGTTTCGGGAGTCACTATCTGAGCTTAGTGATTTGAGCGGCGGGATTTGTTTCCATGTCCGTGCTCAACCGCTCGGCCGCGATTTAGGCGAAGGCCGGAACCGCGAGCTTCCTGAACGCCGAGCCGTGGAAGACGAGCGGCTCATGCGCGCCGTCGTGTGTTGAGTAGCCGTGCACACGCAGGAGGACGACGGCGTGGTCTCCGGCAGGTACCTCGTTCTCGACGGACGTTTCAAGCCAGAGGGCAGCGTCGTCCAGGAACAGGGCACCCGTCTGGGCCTCGTGCAGACTCAGGCCGGCGAAGCGGTCGCCGTCGCGGGAAGCGATCTGGCGGCAGACGCCGTCGTGCTTCGACCCAAGGACGGAGACACCAATCCGGCCGGCCGACCGCAGAAACGGCCAGGTCCGGGACGTGTTCTGCACCGCGAACATGACCAGGGGCGGGTCCATGGACACCCCGACGGTGAAGGAGGAGGCAACGATTCCCTGGGGTGCGCCGTCGATTTCGGCGCAGAGTGCTGCGATTCCGGACGGGAAACGGCCGAAGGCCTGGCGCAGTGCGTTGGGCTGGAGATCGGTTTCGAGTGTCATGGAGATTCCTCTGCCTGACGCGCAGCCCGCGGCGCAACACCGCGGAAGACGCTGTACTTGCCGGACCGGGAGATCCACCGGAACGGCCGAATCGTCACCTGGAGCACCCCGCTACGGCGAGAGGGTTGCCGTCCAGCCGGCCAGGGCCTGTGGCTGGAACTCTTGATTCTGGCTACCAATCTAGGAGCCGCAGAGTCCCGGGGCAAACGTCCGTCACATATCGGCAATGCCGGGCAACAGTTCGTAACGGGCGTACTTAACCGGTGGGCGCCCGGAATTGTCCCAGCGCCGCCTACAGGCCGACCCAGTAATCGTCGAGCACGTACCCTTCGGGCAGGTACTGGTTCACAAGATCCACGACATCGTTCCAGTCGCGGTTCATTTTGAACTCATTCCGGACGCTGTAGTCCCAGCCGCCGTTATGCGGTCTGCGGGTCATCGACAGATAGATGTAGCGGCTGATCCGCGCTTTGTCCTCCTCTGTGCAGGAGTCGCTGAACCGTGCGGGGTGGGTATCGAGGTGCGGCACATCTGCCGGCATCGCACACTCGTTGCCGCGCTTCGACCGGTCGCCGTGATCGTGTCTGTCAACGTACACCGGGAATGGACTGTGATCATCCGGGCCAAGATACTCACCGGCGTAGCTGAGGCCCCCCGCAACCCACGTGGTGTTGTAGTGGTCAGGAATCACCTCGGGGAAGTCCTGTTCGATTCTTCGCTTCACTCGTGTTCCCCTCTGCAGTGTCCTGTGCTCCGATGCGGCTGAAGAGGCCCAGCCGGTTTCTCCTGCGCTGAGCGTAGCGGACACTGCGGCATGCCTTTCTTTCACGGCACAGCGAGCCATTACAGTGTCCGCATGAGACAACGCTGGTTCAAACAGGTAGACGTTTTCGGCAACAAGCCGTACCAGGGCAACCCGCTGGCCGTGGTGCTGGACGGGGAGGATCTCGACGACGATGTCATGCTGCAGTTCGCACGCTGGACGAACCTCTCAGAAACGACTTTTATCCTGCCCGCGACGCAGGACGAGGCCGACTACCGGGTGCGGATTTTCACACCCGGGGGTGAAATCCCGTTCGCCGGACATCCGACGCTGGGAACCTGCCACGCATGGACGGAGGCCGGCAACACGCCCATGAAGTCCGGGCTGGTGGTCCAGGAATGCGGAATCGGTCTGGTGCCCCTGCGGGTCAACGCCGGGCTGGCCGCCTTTGCCGCGCCGCGGCTGATCCGCACCGGGCCGGTCGAAGAAGGAACCCTGGCCCGGGTGACGGCCGCACTGGGGCTCACACCGGACCAGGTTCGCGGCCATCAGTGGGTGGATAACGGACCCGGCTGGCTGGGACTGCTGCTGCCGGATGCGGAGACAGTCCTCTCGCTGCGCCCGGACCACGCTGCCATCGGCGACCTACGGGTAGGAGTGATCGGCCCGCAGCCCGAATCCGCCGAGACCGACTTCGAAGTCCGGGCCTTCGCTCCGGGACTCGGCGTCTCCGAGGATCCGGTCACCGGCAGCCTCAACGCAGGTCTTGCCCAGTGGCTGATTGGCGACGGCATTGCCGAGGAACGCTACACGGTCACCCAGGGCACCGCCGTCCACCGCTCCGGCCTGGTCCGGGTCTTCACCCGCGAGGGCCGGATCTGGATCGGCGGCGAGTCCGTCACCTGCATCGACGGCTCCGTCTCCCTCTAAGCGCACACCCGCACCTCCTCCCATCGAGAGGCCAGTTACGGCTCTTTTGGGGGCTGAAAAGAGCCGTAACTGGCCTCTCGGCGGTTTTGGTTCCCGCACGGGACGGAATCGAGGGGAAGAGGGCACGGGTAGCCTTGAAGCGTGAATGACTTGTTCAACAGCGGCGAGGACCAGGACCTGCAGGACCACGACGACGACGCCGCAGCGGAGGGCGACGTACGGCAGCGCCCGCGCAGCCCGCTTGCGGTACGCATGCGTCCGCGCAGCCTCGACGAGGTTGTTGGCCAGCAGCACCTCCTGGCGCCCGGATCCCCGCTGCGTACCCTTGCGGAAGCACCCCAGGGAGGGCCGGCCGGGCCGTCCTCGGTGATGCTGTGGGGTCCTCCCGGCACCGGCAAGACCACCCTGGCGCATGTGGTGGCCCGCGGGCCTGGCCGGAAGTTCGTTGAGCTCTCCGCTATCACCTCCGGCGTCAAGGACGTCCGCCGGGTCATGGACGATGCGCTGACCGCCCGCGACCTGCACGGCATCACCACAGTGCTGTTCCTTGATGAGATCCACCGCTTCAACAAGGCCCAGCAGGACGCCCTGCTGCCCGGCGTCGAAAACCGCTGGGTTGTCCTCATCGCGGCCACCACCGAGAACCCGTCTTTCTCCGTGGTTTCCCCGCTGCTGTCCCGGTCCCTGCTGCTGACCCTCAAGCCACTCACCGAAGCGGATATCTCCGGCCTGCTCCAGCGCGCCGTCGAAGATGAGCGGGGCCTGGCGGGCCGCGTGGAACTCAGCGACGAAGCCCTGGAACACCTGGTGCGCCTCGCCGCCGGGGACGCCCGCCGCGGGCTCACCGCACTGGAGGCCGCCGCCGGCGTCGCCTACTCCGAGCGGGACCCGGACGTCACCGTGCCCACGGTGGAACTAGGGCATGCCGAGCAGGCGCTGGACGTAGCCGCCCTGCGCTATGACCGGGCAGGAGACCAGCATTATGACGTCACCAGCGCCTTCATCAAGTCCCTGCGCGGTTCAGACGTCGACGCCGCACTGCACTACCTGGCGAAAATGCTCGAAGCGGGGGAGGACCCGCGGTTCATCTCCCGCCGGCTAATGATTTCCGCCGCGGAAGACGTGGGCATGGCGGACCCGACGGCGCTGCAGACAGCCGTCGCGGCCGCCCAGGCAGTACAGATGATCGGCATGCCCGAGGGCCGGCTGATCCTGGCCGAGGCCGTGGTCCACATCGCCACTGCACCCAAGTCCAACGCTGCCTACAAGGCGATCGGCGCTGCCACTGCAGACGTGCGGGCCGGATACGGCACCGGCGTGCCTGCACACCTGCGCGACGCCCATTACCCCGGAGCCAAGCAGCTGGGCCACGGCAAAGGTTATATCTACTCCCACGACTCACCGCACGGCGTGGCCAAACAGCAGTACGCGCCGGACGACCTGGTGGGCAAGGACTACTACAAACCCACGGCCAACGGCGCGGAACGCGATATTGCGGCGCGGCTGGAACGGCTGCGCGGAATCATCCGCGGACAGTAAAGGCACCTGTCCCAACAGGGCCCGTCTGGAAGCCGGTGCGTGCTAGGATTGATGGTTGACTGGCAAGCGCACTGCCGGACAATCCCACGTACCAGCCGGATTTACTTCCGGATGCGGTGGAACTGTGTCCGGTAACTGCGTTGCAGCAGAAGGCAGCGGTTGGCCGGAGCTCTCCCTAATGGAGGCCAGTGACTACGTATTAGCCGTGCACGGCGGGATTTCCCGGCGCGTGCGGCAAGACCGCCAAAACAGTGAAAGGTGAACGTGGCTAACAACACACGTGCACGCCGTCAGGCCCGCGCTTCGCGCGCCCTCGGCATTGCTTTGACCCCCAAGGCAGCAAAGTACTTCGAGCGCCGGCCTTACCCCCCGGGTGAGCACGGCCGCGCCCGCCGCAAGCAGGACAGCGACTACGCAGTCCGCCTGCGCGAAAAGCAGCGCCTGCGCGCACAGTACGGCATCCGCGAAGCACAGATGACCCGTGTCTTCGAGGAAGCCCGCCGCACCGCCGGTCTGACCGGTGAAAACCTGATCGAGCTTCTCGAGATGCGTCTTGACGCCCTCGTGCTGCGTGCCGGCTTCGCCCGGACGATCGCCCAGGCCCGCCAGCTGGTTGTGCACCGCCACATCATGGTTGACGGCGCCCGCGTGGACCGCCCGTCGTTCCGCGTGTCCGAAGGCCAGCTCATCCATGTGCACCAGCGCAGCGAGACCATGACGCCGTTCCAGGTTGCCGCTGCCGGCGCCCACCGCGACGTCCTGCCCGCTGTTCCGGGTTACCTGGATGTCTCCCTGGACAAGCTGCAGGCTCGCCTGGTTCGCCGCCCGAAGCGCTCGGAAATCCCCGTGACCTGCGAAGAGCAGCTCGTGGTGGAATACTACGCACGCTAATTCGACTCTCTTCCCGCGTATGCGGGAGGTATGGCGAAATGGAACAGCCCGCGGCCTGAGTGCCGCGGGCTGTTTCGTTTCCCGGGGGCCGTGCGCAATCCCCGGGCAGGGGAACGCGCCGCCGCCAAGTAAGTGTCCTGTCCCGTCAATGGGTAAGGTACATAGCGGAAACTCTTCGAAAACAACCCAAGGAGAACCATGTCAGGTGGAGATATTGCCGGTCTGATCGCAGCCGGGGTTTTTGCCGTGCTGGTTGCGCTGCTGGCCGTCCCCATCCTCAAGCTTGGGAAGGTCTTCGACGAGCTTCGCGGATCCATCAAGACCCTCAGCGATGAGACCACGCCGCTGATCGACGAGGTCACCACCACGGTGTCCACCACGAACCTGCAGCTGCAGAAGGTTGACGGCATTTCCTCGAACGTCTCCGATGCCTCTGCCAACGTCTCTGCGCTCACGTCCCTGGTCGCCGCGACGGTCGGTTCGCCGCTGATCAAGGTCTCTGCGTTCACCTACGGAGTCCGTACCGCACTGGCCACCCGCCGTCCCTCCGGGCGCGGCCGCCGCAGCCGCTAGTCCGCCATGCAGTCCACCACAGGAGCAGCACATGATTAAGCGTGTCTTTTGGATGTCGATCGGCATCACCATCGGAGTCATCGCGGTCCGGCGCATCTCCGACGCCAAGGAGAGCCTCGGCCCGGCCGGGCTCAACCGCGCCGTCGGCACTGCAGCCGACGCGCTGCACGATTTCACCGACGCCTTCCGCGGCGCCATGAACCAGCGCGAAGGCGAGCTTCGCTCCGCACTTGGCCTGGACACCACGGACACGGTGGCGCAGACCATGTCCTCAGCCCGCCGCTGACATTCTCCTCCACCCCGCAGCTGACCTGCGCGGAATTGATTTACCAGAAGGGTAAGAAACACCATGAAGTCCCACGAGATCGCACGCCGCTGGCTGGATTTCTTCAGCAGGAAGGGCCACACGGTCGTTCCCTCCGCGTCGCTCGTCAGCAACGATCCCTCGCTGCTGTTCACCGTTGCGGGCATGGTGCCCTTCATCCCGTACCTCACGGCACGCGAAACCCCGCCGTACAGCCGCGCCACCAGCGTGCAGAAGTGCATCCGCACCGCTGACATTGAAGAGGTCGGCAAGACCGCCCGCCACGGAACCTTCTTCCAGATGGCCGGCAACTTCTCCTTCGGCGACTACTTCAAGGAAGACGCCATCACTTTCGCCTGGGAGCTGCTGACCAGCTCCGTGGCCGACGGCGGCTACGGCCTTGACCCCGAGCGCCTGTGGGTCACCGTCTACGAAGACGGCGACGAGCGCGACGACGAGGCCCGCTCCATCTGGCGGGACAAGATCGGCGTCCCGAACGAGCGCATCATCGGTACCGGCAAGGCAGACAACTACTGGAACACCGGCCAGGCCGGCCCCGGCGGCCCCTGCTCGGAGATCTACTACGACCGCGGCCCGGCATACGGCCTCGAAGGCGGCCCCGCCGTGGACGAGACCCGGTACATCGAGATCTGGAACCTGGTCTTCATGCAGTACCAGCTCTCCGAGGTCCGTTCCAAGACCGATTTCGACGTCGCCGGCGAACTGCCGCAGAAGAACATCGATACCGGCCTGGGGCTGGAACGGCTGGCCATGATCCTGCAGGGCGTGGAAAACATGTACGAGACGGACCAGGTCCGCCCCGTCCTGGACAAGGCTGCCGAACTTTCCGGCAAGGCCTACACCTCCGCCGAAGACCCCTCGGACCCGCACCATGCCGACGACGTGAAGATGCGCGTCGTCGCCGACCACATCCGTTCAGCCCTCATGCTGATTTCCGACGGCGTCACCCCCTCCAACGAAGGCCGCGGCTACGTGCTGCGCCGCCTCATCCGCCGTGCGGTCCGCGCCATGCGCCTGCTTGGCGTCGAGACCGCCGTGCTGCCCGAACTGCTGCCCGTCTCCCGGGACGCCATGAAGGGCACCTACCCCGAGGTCGAAACCGATTTCGCCCGGATCTCCCGGATTGCCTACGCCGAGGAAAAGGCGTTCCTGCGCACTATCGCCTCCGGCACCGAGCGGCTTGAAGCTGCTGTCCAGGAGTCCAAGGCTGCAGGCCGTCCGCTCTCCGGCGCCGATGCCTTCGCCCTGCATGACACCTACGGGTTCCCGATCGACCTCACCCTCGAAATGGCTGAAGAAGCCGGCCTGAAGGTGGACGAGGCCGGTTTCCGGTCCCTGATGCAGGAACAGCGCCAGCGCGCCCAGGCTGACGCCCGCGGCAAGAAGCACGGGCACTCGGACATGTCCGTCTTCAACGAACTGCTCAAGGCCGGAAACACCGTCTTCACCGGCTATGACGAGCTGGCCACCGAATCCAACGTGCGCGGCATCGTCTCCAACGGCGAGTCCGTCTCCTACGCAGGCCAGGGCACGGAAATTGAGCTGGTGCTGAACGAGACCCCGTTCTACGCGGAAGCCGGCGGCCAGGCCGCTGACGTCGGACTCATCACCGGCGACGGCTTCGTCGTCGAGGTCACCGATGTCCAGCGGCCGGTCAAGGGTCTGACGGTCCACAAGGCAGTGGTGCGCGAAGGTGAAATCTCCGCCGGTGCGCTGGCCCAGGCAGCGGTCGACGCCGAGCAGCGCCACGCTGCAGAGCAGGCACACTCCGGCACGCACATTGTGCACGCCGCGCTGCACCAGATCCTCGGCCCGGAAGCACTCCAGCGCGGATCCTTCAACAAGGCGGGCTACCTGCGCTTCGACTTCTCCTGGGGCGAAGGCCTTTCGGCGGCTGCCAAGTCGGAGATCGAAGAGGTCTCCAACCTGGCCATCCGCAGCAACCACAAGGTCGAAACCAAGATTATGTCCCTGGCCGATGCCAAGGCACTGGGCGCAACCGCACTGTTCGGTGAAGCCTACGGCGACCAGGTGCGGGTCGTGGAGATCGACGGCGAATGGTCACGCGAGCTTTGCGGCGGCACGCACGTTGACTCCACTTCGCGGATCGGCTCCCTGAC
This sequence comes from Arthrobacter koreensis, assembly GCF_035792275.1. Lineage (GTDB taxonomy): Bacteria > Actinomycetota > Actinomycetes > Actinomycetales > Micrococcaceae > Arthrobacter_B > Arthrobacter_B koreensis_A. The sequence goes on from NZ_JAMWKK010000002.1 coordinate 165,031, forward strand.
CCTGCTGGGCGAACAGTCCGTCGGATCAGGCAACCGCCGCGTCGAGGCCTTCGTGGGCATGGACGCTTTCCGCCACCTGGCCGCCGAGCGCGCACTCGTGAACGAACTCTCCGAACTGCTCAAGGTTCCTTCGGTCCAGGTTCCGGAGCGCGTCGCAGCGACCCTGGCCAAGCTGAAGCAGGTCGAGAAGGAACTCGAGCGCCTGCGCCGCGAACAGCTCGCAGCGTCCGCAGCAGCCCTGCTGGGCTCTGCGGTGGACATTGACGGCGTGCGCCTGCTGGGCCACGACGCCGGAACCGTTTCCGGTGCCGACGACCTGCGCACCCTGGCCCTGGACCTGCGGTCCCGGCTGGGCAGCGAAGCCGCGGTGGTGGCCGTTGCCGGTGCCGCCAACGGGCGTCCGGTAGTGATCGTGGCTACGAACGAGGCCGCCCGTGAGGCCGGCGTCAAGGCAGGTGCCCTGGTGAAGACCGCGGCCGGCGTCCTCGGCGGCGGCGGAGGCGGCAAGGACGACGTCGCCCAGGGCGGCGGCGCCGATGCCTCGAAGATCACCGAGGCCCTCGATGCCATCCGCGCAGCGGTGGCGAACCGGGGCTAGCGCCACAGTGTCCGGCTATCCGCGCGGAACCAAAATCGGCGTCGACGTTGGACTTGCCCGCGTCGGGGTCGCCTCGTGCGACCCCGACGGCCTGCTCGCCACTCCTGTGCGCACCCTCAAACGGGATGTGAAAAAGAACAGCGACATTCAGGTCCTGGTCCGGGAAGCCGCGGAACGGGGGACCGTTGAGTTTTTCGTGGGCCTGCCGCAGAGCATGAAGGGAACTGAAACCGCGTCCACGGCGATGGCCCGTGACTACGCCCAGGCGCTTGTCCAGGCACTGGACAAGGCAGGACTCGCTGTGCCGGTGCGGCTCATCGACGAACGGCTGAGTACGGTCAGTGCCCACCGCGCCCTGCGCGAAGCTGGCTTGGAGACCCGAAATCACCGTAGAGTGGTAGACCAAGTGGCCGCTGTGGGTATATTGCAGCAGGCCATAGACATGCAGCGTTCACTGGAACGCGATGTGGGGGTGCCGGTAACACTTCGCCGGAGTACGCATTCTGCTGCTCCGGCCCCGAACGAGGAGCCAACTATTTTCGAGGAACACCGCCCCGAAAGCGATACGCCGTCGTGAGCCACAGGTACCCCGACCCCTACGGAACGGGAGAGCACCCGGATCACGAACCGGCTGCTGACGGCTATGCGGGTGGCCAGTATGAGGACACCGGGCACCCGGACCCGCTCTTCGAAGCGGACCGGTACGAGGACGACCGCTACGAGGACGTCCAGTACGCCCGGCATTCCGACGCCCACGCAGCTGCCCCCGGCGGAGCGCAGCCCCATGGCGCTGCTCCCGCGGTCCAGCACTTCTTCGCCGAAGAGGAAGCGGCTCCCAGCCGGCGCAGCCGCCGGCCGTCCCGGGAAAAGCAGCGCCGCCGGCGCCGCCGGACACTGGTCATGGTGGTGGTCCTGGCAGTCTTCGCCGGGGTTGTGTTCGGACTGACGGTATTCCTGCGCGACCTGCTTGGCATGAACGACGTCAAGGACTACCCGGGACCGGGCGAGGGAACGGTGTCCTTCGTGGTGCAGCCGGGAGACGGCCCCCTCGTCATTGGCAACAATCTCGCCAGCCAGGACATTGTTGCCAGCTCGAAGAAATTCGTCGAAGTGTTCCAGCAGGAGTCCCAGGGACGGGAAATCCAGCCGGGTACCTTTGAAATGCGCTTCCAGATGAGCTCGGCAGGCGCCCTCGAAGCGCTGCTGGGCGACGGCGGTACCGCGGTCCACTACGCCGCCATTCCCCGCGACCAGCGCCAGAGTGAGACCTTTGACGAACTGGTTGCGGCCACCGGAATTCCGCTGGAGGAGTTCACCGCACTGGCCCAGGATCCGCAGGCCTTCGGCCTGCCGGAACAGGCTGTAAGCCTGGAAGGCTATCTTTTCCCGGGCGAATACCGGCTGCCGGTTGATATGACTGCCGAGGAAATCATCACCGAAATGGTCCAGAATGCCTTCGCGGCGCTGGAAGAAGCCGGAGTGACAGACCCTGCCGAGCAGTACCGGGTGCTCACCAAGGCGAGCATCATCCAGGCCGAAGCAGGGGAAGCGGACTACGCAACAGTGGCCGGTGCGATTGAGAACCGGCTGCGCGCTGACAACACCGAGACCAACGGGCTGATCCAGTCGGATGCAACGGTTACGTACGGCCTCGGCCGGAAGAGCTACAACCTCACGCCGGAAGAGAAGGCGGATACCTCGAACCGCTGGAACACGTACGCCAACCCCGGCCTGCCCGTGGGACCGATTGGTTCTCCGAGCGTCGAGGCCATCGATGCGGCGGCAAACCCCGCTGACGTGCCTTACTTCTACTGGGTCACGGTCAACCTGGACACGGGCGATACGAAGTTCTCCTCCACCCTGGCTGAGCACGGACGCTATGTTGCCGAATACCAGCAGTGGTGCAGCGGCCAGGAAGCCGGAAGGTGCGACTAATTGTCCGGCCGCAAACGCGCGGCGGTGCTGGGACACCCGATCGGACATTCCCGGTCGCCCCAGCTTCACCGTGCCGCCTATGAGTACCTGGGTTTCGACTGCAGCTACGACGCGATAGACGTGCCCCAAGACGCAGCGGCGGAATTCGCCGCTGCGGTCCGGCGTGAACCGGACTGGAACGGGCTCTCGGTCACCATGCCCCTGAAGGCGGCCATGGCCGCAGCTGTGGACCGGCTGGATCCCCTTGCCCAGGCCCTCGGTGTGCTGAACACGGTCACCTTTGAGCACGGGCCCGGCGGCACCGTGCTGACCGGCTGGAATACCGATGTCCAGGGCCTGGTGAACGCCCTGCGCCACGCCGGGGCCCGGGACGCGCCCCGCGGCGTCATCCTGGGTGCCGGCGGAACGGCGTGCGCAGCAGTTGCCGCACTGTCCCGGATGGGCTGCACCGCCGTCGACGTTCATGCCCGCAGCTTCCGCGGCTCGGGCGCCGCCGGAGCGGAGGCAGACGTCCAGCTGGTGGGACGCCGGCTGGGCGTGCAGGTAAACCTGAATCCCTGGGAAGATGCCGCAGCCGCCTGTGCCGCCGCCGACGTCGTTATCTGCACCCTGCCGCCGCGCGGCGCCGACGCCCTGGCGGAGCAGTTCAATGCCCTGGCTGCTGACCGCAGCGGAGCAGTCCTCCTTGATGCTGCCTACGATCCCTGGCCCAGCCGGATCGCGGCGGTCTGGGAAAGCGCCGGGGGAACGATTGTGCCCGGACTTGAAATGCTCCTCTACCAGGCGGTGGAACAGGTGCGCCTGTTCACCGGCAGCGCGTTCCGCGACGAGCCCGCCGTCATAAACGTGATGTGTGACGCAGTGGGACTGCCCAGGCGCTGAAGGGCCCTTCCGAACGTGGCAGTATTGAAGCCATGTTGCGTTGGTTGACCGCCGGTGAGTCCCATGGGCCTGCACTGGTCGGAATTATTGAGGGCGTCCCCGCGGGCGTCGAAGTAAGCACCCCGTCGATCCAGGAAGCACTGGCTCGCCGCCGCCTCGGCTACGGCCGCGGTGCCCGGATGAAGTTCGAACAGGACGAGGTCCGCATCCTCGGCGGCGTGCGCCACGGACTGACCCAGGGCGGCCCGGTAGCCATCGAGGTGGGCAACACCGAATGGCCCAAGTGGGAACAGATCATGGCCTCGGATCCCGTGCCTGCGGAGATCCTCGACGGCCAGGCCCGCAATGCACCCCTGACCCGCCCGCGGCCCGGCCACGCAGACTTTACCGGAATGCAGAAGTACGGCTTCAGCGAAGCCCGTCCGGTCCTGGAGCGCGCCAGCGCCCGCGAGACCGCAGCCCGGGTGGCGCTGGGCGCCGTCGCCTCGGCCTTCCTGAACCAGCTTGGCGTTGAACTGGTCAGCCACACTGTGGGGATCGCCGGCGTCTCTTCACCGGAAGGGTCGGCGCTGCCGCTGCCCTCGGACGTTGCCGCGCTGGATGAAAACCCGATGCGCTGCTTCGATCCGGCCGTCACCGAAGCGATGGTTGCCGAGGTGGACGCTGCGCACAAGGAAGGCGAAACCCTGGGCGGGGTCGTTGAAGTCCTCGCCTACGGACTGCCGCCGGGACTGGGAAGCTACGTCCACTGGGACCGCCGCCTTGACGCACGCCTGGCCGGTGCCCTGATGGGCATCCAGGCCATCAAGGGCGTTGAAGTCGGAGACGGATTCCTGACCGCATCCCGCCGCGGTTCGGCCGCGCACGACGAAATCCTGCAGGACGAAACCGGCCGCGTCATCCGCTCCGGCAACCGTGCCGGCGGCATCGAAGGCGGCATGAGCATTGGCGAAGTGCTGCGCGTCCGCGCCGCCATGAAGCCCATCGCCACCGTGCCGCGCGCCCTGAAGACCGTGGACGTATCCACCGGTGAACCGGCCCGCGCCCACCACCAGCGTTCGGATGTCTGCGCCGTCCCGGCTGCCGGCGTCGTTGCCGAGGCCATGGTGGCCCTGGTCCTGGCCGAAGCAATGGTGGAGAAGTTCGGCGGCGACTCGGTCACCGAGACGGTCCGCAACCTGCGCACGTACCTGGAGAGCATTCCCGAATCGCTCTCCTCGACCGGTACCGGTACAGGTGCCTGAGCAGCACCTGGTCCTGATCGGGCTGATGGCCGCCGGCAAGTCCGTCGTCGGCCGCTCCCTGGCTGCCCGCCACAACCTGCCCTACGTCGATACCGACCAGCTGGTAGTGGACGAACACGGACCCATCCCGGAAATCTTCGCGCGCCACAGTGAACGGTTCTTCCGGGAGGCCGAGGCACGCGCCGTCGCCGGAGCGCTGGACTCACCCGTACGCTCAGTCATCTCCCTGGGCGGCGGCGCAGTCCTGGATACCGGGACCCAGCAGCTGCTGGAGCACGCTACGGTTGTATTCCTGGATACCGACCTCGCCACGGTGCTGCCGCGGATTTCCCGTACGGCCCACCGTCCGCTGCTGGCCGGCGATCCGGCGCAGCGCTGGAGCGCACTGGCAGAGCTCCGCAGACCAATTTACGAATCGCTGGCAGACATAGTCATAGATACCAGGGGACTGGCAGTCGCCGAGGTGGTGGAACGCATCACCGCAGCCCTGGACAAAGGAGAGAACTAAATGCCCGCTGAAGCCACCATCATCCCGGTGACCGGTGAGAAGCCCGCAGAGAATTACGACGTCGTCATCGGCAACGGACTGCTGGGACGGCTTCCGGCCATGCTGGGGGAGCGCGTGCGCCGTGTGCTCGTTATCCATCCCCGGGCCCTGCGCACCACCGGAGACACCGTCCGCGACGAGCTGGCAGCAGCCGGACTGACCGCGCTCACCGCGGAGATCCCCGACGCCGAAGAAGGCAAGCACATCCAGGTCGCCTCCTTCTGCTGGCAGGTCCTGGGCCAGAACGACTTCACCAGGTCCGACGCCGTTGTGGCTGTCGGCGGGGGAGCGGTTACCGACGTGGCGGGTTTTGTCGCGGCCACCTGGCTGCGCGGAATCAAGGTGGTGCACATCCCGACCAGCCTCCTGGGCATGGTCGATGCCGCAGTGGGCGGCAAGACCGGAATCAACACCGCCGAAGGCAAGAACCTCGTGGGCGCCTTCCACCCGCCGGCCGGAGTCCTGGCAGACCTCGACGCGCTGGGCTCCCTGCCGAAGAACGAACTGCTCAGCGGCATGGCCGAGGTGGTCAAATGCGGTTTCATTGCCGACCCGGCGATCCTGGACCTGATCGAAGCCAACCCTGAAGCGGTAGCCGACGGCGCTTCGGACACCGTGCGTGAACTGGTTGAGCGCGCGGTCCGGGTTAAAGCCGAAGTTGTTTCCGCGGACCTGCACGAAGCGGGCCGCCGGGAGTTCCTGAACTACGGCCACACCCTGGGACACTCAATCGAACTGGCCGAGCGGTACCAGTGGCGCCACGGCGCCGCGGTGTCCGTGGGCATGGTCTTTGCCGCCGAGCTGGGACGTATGGTCGGCCGGCTCGACGACGCCACGGCGGACCGCCACAAGGAGATCCTGACCTCGCTTGGACTTCCGGTGACCTACCGGCGGGACCGCTGGAGCGCGCTGCTGGACGGCATGCGGCGGGACAAGAAGTCCCGCGGCGACCTGCTGCGCTTTGTGGTCCTGGACGGGCTGGCCAAACCCTCCATCCTGGAGGTGCCGGATACCTCGCTGCTCTTCGCTGCGTACCAGGAGATCGCCTCCGAGCCTGAGACCGGGATCCGGCTCAGCCTGTAGGGAATCGCCGAACAGGTAGAATGGTCGACGGACCAGACACGAAGCAGAAGCGAAACGACGAAAGAGAAACTGTGGCAACGACCAACGACATCAAGAACGGCACCGTGCTGAAGCTTGAAGGCAACCTCTGGAGCATCATTGAGTTCCAGCACGTAAAGCCGGGCAAGGGTGGTGCGTTTGTCCGTACCAAGATGCGCAACGTCCGCTCAGGCAAAGTCGTAGACAAGACGTTCAACGCGGGCATCAAGATCGAAACCGCCACGGTTGACCGCCGCGATTACCAGTACCTGTACAAGGACGGCGAAGACTACGTCTTCATGGACACCTCGGACTATGACCAGCTCACGGTCCCCGGCTCGATCGTTGGCGACTACGCCAACTTCATGCTTGAGTCCATGATGGTCACCATCGCCATGCATGAAGGTGCCCCGCTCTACATCGAGCTTCCGGCCTCCGTGGTCCTGGAAATCACGTACACCGAGCCGGGCCTGCAGGGCGACCGCTCCACCGGCGGAACCAAGCCCGCCACCGTTGAAACCGGCTACGAAATCCAGGTTCCGCTGTTCCTGGAAACCGGCACGAAGGTGAAGGTTGATACCCGCACCGGTGACTACCTGGGACGCGTTAACGAGTGAGTGCCCGCAGTAAAGCAAGAACACGGGCACTTGAGGTGCTCTTTGAAGCGGAGCAGCGATCCATGTCTCCGCTTGAGTCCCTCCGTTCCCGCCGGGAAAAGACGGACCAGGTAATCAACCCCTACACCATGGACCTGGTGGAGGGCGTGATCGCCAAGCAGGAACAGATCGACGAATTCCTGAGCACCTATTCCCAGGGCTGGCCGCTGGACCGGATGCCCGCGGTTGACCGCATCATCCTCCGGCTGGGCAGCTGGGAACTGCTCTACAACGATGACGTACCGGACAAGGTAGCCATCAGCGAAGCCGTTGAACTGGCAAAGTCGCTCTCCACGGATGAGTCGCCGGCGTTCATTAACGGACTGCTGAGCCGTCTGCACCAGCTCAAGGATTCACTGCTGGCCTAGTCCGGCAGGAAACTGTACGCCACAAAGCCCGGCAGGGACTTCCCTGCCGGGCTTTTGCGTGCCCGCGTGGCTGGCACGCCTAGTAGCGGCGCCCGGCGGCAGCGACGCCCAGCAGGCCGGTGCGGGTCTGTGTCAGCTCCGAAAGCAGCCGGCGTTCACGTGCCGTGTTCTTTTCCGGCTCCCGGCCGTTGACCAGCTGCTGCCGGGTGAGGGCGAGGTGCGTTGCCTCGCGGATGAAGGTGCGCATGGGGGCCTTGGCTCCAAATGCTCCCGCCCAGTGCAGGGCCTGGCGCCGCCCCGCGGGCGTGGACAGCAGATTCACCTCCGCAGGGGTGAACCAGCCGGCGGCTGCGTATTCACCCAGCCGCTGCCGGGTGAGGCGCTGCTCCTGGCGGCGCAGCCACGTGACGCCGCCCACCGCGAGGGCGAAGAGCGGAACCTGGAGCAGGAAGTAGAAAAGGAAGAAGTCGTCCGCCACCAGGGCCATGCCGCCGTTCCAGAACATGTGTCCGGCCACCGCCGCTGCCAGGCCGGCCGCGAACCCGCCGGCGATCCGTACGGCGCCGGGCCTGCGGACGGCGATGCCGAGGGCCACGCCGATCGCCGCGGTGAACAGCACATGCGCGAAGGGGGAGAAAAGGCCGCGCAGCACAAAGACAAAACCAAGCTGCAGGCCCACCCCGCCTGCTTCGGCCAGGGCGGCGCTGAAGTAGAGGATGTTCTCGGTGAAGGCGAAGCCCGCTCCGACCGTGCCCGCATAGACAATCCCGTCCAGCGGACCGTCAAAGTGGCTGCGCCGAACGAAGACCAGCATCAGGACCCCCAGACCCTTGGCGGTCTCTTCCACCAGCGGCGCCTGGATCACCGTGGTCAGCACTTCTGCCGGCGTCAGCGGCAGCAGCATGGCCAGGATTTCGTTGACCGTTCCGCCCAGCAGCAGCGTGAGGGCCACCGAGACTCCGGCACCCCAAAGGAACGCGAAGACCAGCGCCCCGCGGGGCTCGGGCTCCCAGCGGTCGATCCAGTGGAGGCCCAGCAGGCAGATACCCAGCGGAATCAGTGCCAGGAACCCGCACAGGATGAAGGCTTCACTGCCCAGGGCTGCAAAAAAGAACAGGCCCACGAGCACCAGCACCACACCGGCGGCGGCAATCAGCAGCACGTTCAGGATGCCGGAGGCCCCTCGCCGGGAAGCAGGGACACTGAGTTCGGGCACCGGTTCTTCCGGATGTCCGGGGAGCCGGGACTGCCCGCTGCCGGGGGCCGGTGTCATGCGCGCATGCCTGTCATGGACCCAACAATATACGCGGGACCTGCTGTGATAGTTTTGGATGGCATTCAACCTTTAAATCCGTCCTGTGAGGCGGGGAAGGAGGAAGCAGAATATGGATCTTAATGATCGCCAGCAGGCCGCCGTGCCTGCCCGTACCGTTCTGACTTCAGCTGACATTGACCGCGTGCTGACACGCATTGCCCACGAGATCCTTGAAGCAAACAAGGGCGGCACCGATCTGGTGCTGATGGGCATTCCCCGCCGGGGCTATCCACTGGCCCGCAGGCTGGCTGCCAAGATCGCAGCCGCTGACCCCACGGTTTCCGCAGACGACATCACCGGGCAGCTTGACGTCACGATGTTCCGTGACGACCTGGCGCACCAGCCCACCCGTCCGCCGCATCCCACGCAGCTTCCGGCCAGCGGCATCGACGGAAAAGTCGTTGTCCTGGTGGACGATGTGCTTTACTCCGGACGCACCATCCGGGCTGCGCTGGACGCCCTGATCGACCTTGGCCGTCCCCGTGCAGTGCGTCTGGCCGTCCTGGTTGACCGGGGGCACCGCGAGCTGCCGATCCGTGCTGACCATGTGGGCAAAAACCTGCCGACTGCGGCCGTGGAAAAGGTCCGGGTGAGGCTGGCAGAGACTGACCTGCCGGCCCTGGACGAAGTCGTGATCGAAGGCGCCGCATGAAACACCTGCTCTCCACCCTGGATCTCTCTTACCAGGACGCCATTTCCATCCTGGACACGGCAGAGGCCATGGCTGCCGTGGGGGAGCGGGAGGTCAAGAAGCTCCCCGCCCTGCGCGGCCGGACGGTAGTCAACCTCTTCTTCGAGGACTCGACACGTACCCGCATCTCCTTTGAAGCCGCTGCCAAGCGGCTCTCCGCAGACGTGATCAACTTCTCCGCCAAGGGTTCCTCGGTTTCCAAGGGCGAGTCGCTGAAGGACACCGCGCAGACGCTGGCCGCCATCGGTGCCGATGCCGTCGTCATCCGCCATGGAGCGTCCGGCGCCCCGGCCCGGCTGGCAAACTCCGGCTGGATCGACGCCGCCGTCCTGAACGCAGGCGACGGCACGCACGAACACCCGACCCAGGCCCTGCTGGACGCGTTCACCATGCGCCGGCACTGGGCGCAGCTGCACGGGGTTCCCTCGCAGGGGACCGATCTCTCCGGCATGCACGTGGCAATCGTGGGAGACATCCTGCATTCCCGGGTCGCCCGCTCCGACCTCTGGCTGCTGAAGACCCTCGGCGCGGAAGTCACGCTGGTGGCACCGCCCACGCTGCTGCCTTTCGGCGTCGAATCCTGGCCCTGCAAGGTCAGCTACTCGCTGGACGAGACCCTTGAAACCAAACCGGACGCCGTCATGATGCTCCGGGTCCAGGCCGAACGCATGCACTCCGCCTTTTTCCCCACGGTGCGGGAATACTCCCGCCGGTGGGGCTTCGACGACGTCCGGCTGGACCGGCTGGACACGCTCGGCATGGACAACACGATCCTGCTCCACCCCGGCCCCATGAACCGCGGCCTCGAAATCTCCTCACGCGCGGCCGACTCGCCCCGGGCCACCGTCCTGGCCCAGGTCAGCAACGGCGTCTCGGTCCGCATGGCCGCCCTCTACCTGCTGCTCTCCGGTGAAGGCAGCTCCCAGCGCACACCACAGGAAGTATCCGCACAGTGACTACCGCACACCCCGCAACACCAGCCAAACCCGCTCCCGCCGCCTCACCGGTGCTCTCTCCCACCGGAACCTACCTGCTCCGCGGTGCCTCGCTGCTGGGCGCCGAGCGCGCCGACCTGCTGATCCGCGACGGCATCATCGCCGCCGTGGGCCAGGAACTCGACGCACCCGAAGGCGCCCTGGTGATCGAGGCTGAAGGCCTCATCGCGCTGCCGGGCATGGTGGACCTGCACACCCACCTGCGTGAACCCGGCCGGGAAGACGCCGAGACGGTCGAAACCGGCACCCGTGCTGCGGCCCTTGGCGGTTTCACCGCCGTGCACGCCATGGCCAACTCCAACCCCGTAGCGGACACCGCCGGCGTGGTGGAGCAGGTCTACAGCCTGGGCCTGAAGTCCGGCTGGGTCGATGTCCGTCCGGTGGGCGCAGTGACCGTCGGGCTGAAGGGCGAACGGCTTGCTGAACTCGGCGCCATGGCCGACTCACGGGCCCGCGTCCGTGTCTTCTCGGATGACGGCATGTGCGTCCATGATCCGGTGCTGATGCGCCGAGCGCTCGAATACGTCAAAGCGTTCGACGGCGTTGTGGCCCAGCACGCGCAGGAGCCCCGCATGACCGAGGGTGCGCAGATGCACGAGGGTGACGTGAGCGCCGTCCTGGGCCTGCCCGGCTGGCCCGCGGTGGCGGAGGAATCCATCATCGCCCGCGACGTCCTGCTGGCCCAGCACACCGGTTCCCGGCTGCACGTCTGCCACGTTTCCACCGCCGGCTCAGTGGAGATCATCCGCTGGGCCAAGGAACGCGGCATCAACGTCACCGCCGAGGTCACCCCGCACCACCTGCTGCTCACGGATGAAGCCGTCCGCAGCTACGACCCGGTGTACAAGGTGAACCCGCCGCTGCGTACGGAGTCCGACGTCGAGGCACTGCGCCGCGGCCTGGCCGACGGCACGATCGACATCGTCGGCACCGACCATGCCCCGCATCCCAGCGAGCACAAGGAGTGCGAGTGGGCGCAGGCTGCCATGGGCATGACCGGGCTGGAGACTGCCCTCTCCGTGGTGCAGGCAACCATGATTGAGACCGGCCTGATGGACTGGGCCGGCTTTGCCCGCGTGACTTCCACCACGCCGGCACGTATCGGACGCGTGGGAACACAGGGAAGACCGCTTGAAACCGGTGAACCGGCCAACGTCATATTGGTTGACCCGGCTGCGCGGCGCGCCGTGGACCCCCATAAGATGGCAACCATGGGCAAGAACAGTCCTTATGCAGGGCTTGAACTGCCCGGAATGGTCCGAGCCGCCTTCTTCGCCGGACACCCCACCGTCCTGGACGGAGCGCTGAACGGTCCCCGCGCCGCAGCTGCAGAGGAGACACCGTGGATCGGGTGATTTTCTTTATCGGACTCGCCGCGGCCGCGGCCATCGTGCTGACGCTGTTTGCTGTCGGCTGGCGCGGACGCCGACAGCGCCAGGCAGACATTCCCCGGCCCCGGCCCATGCCCGAAGACCTGGACCTGCCCCGGTTTGAAGCCGACGGCCAGTACGTAGCCACCACCACCGCAGGAGACTGGCTCGACCGCGTGGCGGTGTACGGAATGGGCGTGAAGTCCGTTGCAACCGCCGCAGTCTTCAGCGAAGGCCTGCTCTTCGCCCGCAAGGGTGCACCGGACGTCTGGATCCCGCGTGCGGATCTGCGCGGCGTCCGCCTGGAACGCGGAATGGCCGGAAAGTTCGTGGAGAAAGAGGGCCTGGTCCTGGTGACCTGGCAGCTCGGACCCAAGAGTGTCGACACCGGGTTCCGCACCCGGGCGGCCGACCACAAGACCCCCCTGGTTTCGGCGATCAAGGCGCTGCTGCCGGAATCTGCAACATCTAGCGAGGAACAACTGTGACAGTGAACCAAACCCCCGCCCCGAGAACAGCTGTCCTCATGCTGGAGGACGGCCGCAGCTTCCGCGGCCGCAGCTACGGTGCCACCGGCACCGCCCTTGGCGAGGCAGTCTTCGCCACCGGAATGACGGGCTACCAGGAGACCATCACGGACCCCTCCTACGCCCGCCAGCTGGTTGTCCAGACCGCCCCGCACATCGGCAACACCGGCGTGAACAGCGACGACGCCGAGTCCCGCCGCATCTGGGTGGCCGGCTACATCGTCCGCGACGCGGCCCGCAAGCCTTCCAACTGGCGCTCCGAGCGCACCCTGGACGAGGACCTTGCAGCCCAGGGCGTCGTCGGCATCTCCGGCGTGGACACCCGTGCCATCACCCGCCACCTGCGTGAGCGCGGCGCCATGAAGGCCGGCATCTTCTCCGGCGAGGCTGCACTGCGCAGCGACGCCGAACTGCTGGCCGAGGTCCGTGCCCAGGAATCCATGGCAGGCTCCCGCCTGGCCGAGGAAGTCAGCATCGAAGCGAGCTACGTCGTCGAACCCTCCGCCCACGGCTGGGAGGGCGAACCGCTCTTCACCGTTGCGGCACTGGACCTGGGCATCAAGTCCATGACCCCGGTCCGCTTCGCCGAACGCGGCGTGCGCGTGCACGTGCTGCCCGCCTCCGCCACCCTCGAAGATGTCCAGGCACTGAACCCGGACGGCGTCTTTATGTCCAACGGCCCCGGCGACCCCGCCACTGCCGACAACCAGGTCAAGCTGCTGCGCGACGTGCTGGACACCGGCACCCCGTTCTTCGGCATCTGCTTCGGCAACCAGATCCTGGGCCGCGCCCTGGGCTTCGGCACGTACAAGCTGCCCTATGGACACCGCGGCATCAACCAGCCCGTCCTGGACCGGCGCACCGGCAAGGTTGAAATCACCTCCCAGAACCACGGCTTCGCCGTTGACGCGCCGCTGGACGGTCCCGTCACCGCGCCCGAAGCCCGGTTCGGCAAGGTGGAAGTCAGCCACATCAGCCTCAACGACAACGTGGTGGAAGGCCTCGCCTGCCTGGACATCCCCGCGTTCTCCGTCCAGTACCACCCCGAAGCCGCCGCCGGCCCGCACGACTCCGCCTACCTCTTCGACCGCTTCGTCGACCTGATGGCCTCCAGCAAGAACAAGGAATCCCGCTAATGCCCCGCAGAACCGATCTCAAGTCCGTCCTGGTGATCGGCTCCGGCCCGATCGTCATTGGCCAGGCCGCCGAATTCGACTACTCCGGCACGCAGGCACTGCGCGTGCTGAAGGAGGAAGGCCTGCGGGTCATCCTGGTCAACTCCAACCCGGCAACGATCATGACCGACCCGGAGTTCGCCGACGCCACGTACGTCGAGCCGATCACTCCGGAGGTGGTCGAGAAGATCATCGCCAAGGAACGTCCCGACGCCGTGCTGCCCACCCTGGGCGGCCAGACCGCACTGAACACCGCCATCGCGCTGGACAAGAACGGCGTGCTGGAGAAGTACAACGTAGAGCTCATCGGCGCCAACATCGAAGCCATTGAACTCGGCGAAGACCGCGAGAAGTTCAAGGGCGTCGTCGAACGCTGCGGTGCCGAGTCGGCCAAGTCGATCATCGTGCACAGCATGGACGAAGCCTTCGCCGCCGCCGATGAACTGGGCTACCCGATGGTGGTCCGCCCCTCCTTCACCATGGGCGGCCTGGGCTCCGGCCTGGCCTACAACGCCGAGGACCTGCGCCGCATTGCCGGCGCCGGCATCCAGTACAGCCCCACCTCCGAGGTGCTGCTCGAAGAGAGCATCCTGGGGTGGAAGGAATACGAACTCGAGATGATGCGGGACAAGAACGACAACGTCGTTGTTGTCTGCTCCATCGAGAACTTCGATCCCGTGGGCGTCCACACCGGTGACTCCATCACCGTGGCACCGGCCATGACCCTGACCGACCGTGAGTACCAGAAGCTGCGGGACATCGCGATCGCCGTCATCCGTGAAGTCGGCGTTGACACCGGCGGCTGCAACATCCAGTTCGCCATCGAACCGGACACCGGGCGCGTCGTCGTCATTGAAATGAACCCGCGTGTCTCCCGCTCCTCGGCGCTGGCGTCCAAGGCCACCGGCTTCGCGATCGCCAAGATCGCCACGAAGCTTTCCCTGGGCTACACGCTGGATGAGATCCCCAACGACATCACCAAGAAGACCCCGGCGTCCTTCGAACCGACGCTGGACTACGTTGTCGTGAAGGTTCCGCGCTTCGCCTTCGAGAAGTTCCCGGCTGCGGATCCCACGCTGACCACCACCATGAAGTCCGTCGGCGAAGCGATGGCCATTGGCCGCAACTTCACCGAAGCGCTGCAGAAGGCCCTGCGTTCCCTGGAGCAGAAGGGTTCCCAGCTCAGCTTCGACCCGGTGGACCCGGCAGACGTACCGGCCCTGATCGAAGCCGCGAAGCGGCCCACCACCGGCCGCCTGGCCCAGGTGCAGCAGGCACTGCTGGGCGGTGCCACCGCCGAGCAGCTCTACGAGGCCACCGGAATCGACCCGTGGTACCTGGACCAGCTCGAACTGATCAACGAGGTCGCCGCGGAAATCCGCGGCGCCGCCCAGATCACCGAGGACGTCCTGCGGCTGGCCAAGCGGCACGGCTTCTCCGATGAGCAGATCGGCAGGCTCACCAACCAGTCCGAGGCAGTTGTCCGCGGCGTGCGGCACGTCCTGGGCATCCGCCCGGTCTACAAGACGGTGGACACCTGCGCCGCCGAATTCGCCGCGTACACCCCGTACCACTACTCCTCCTACGACGAGGAGGATGAGGTTGGGCAGCACGCGAAGCCTTCGGTGATCATCCTCGGCTCCGGCCCGAACCGCATCGGCCAGGGCATTGAGTTCGACTACTCCTGCGTCCACGCAACCATGGCGCTGCGCGAAGCCGGCCACGAGACCGTGATGATCAACTGCAACCCGGAGACCGTGTCCACGGACTACGACATCTCCGACCGCCTCTACTTCGAGCCGCTCACCCTTGAGGACGTGCTGGAAGTCATCCACGCCGAACAGCGCACCGGCGGCGTGCTGGGCGTCTTCGTCCAGCTCGGCGGCCAGACCCCGCTGAAGCTGGCCCAGGAACTGGCCGACGCCGGCATCCCCATCCTGGGCACCTCGCCCGAGGCGATTGACCTGGCCGAGCACCGCGGTGCCTTCCAGCGAGTCCTGGACGAGGGCGGCCTGATCGCTCCGAAGAACGGCACCGCTGTGTCCTTCGAGGATGCCAAGAAGATCGCCGATGAGATCGGCTACCCCGTCCTGGTCCGGCCGTCCTACGTGCTGGGCGGCCGAGGCATGGAAATTGTCTATGACGAAGCCAATCTCTCCCGGTACATCGCCAATGCCACGGAAATCACCCCGGACCATCCCGTGCTGGTTGACCGGTTCCTGGAAGACGCGATTGAGATCGACGTCGACGCGCTCTTCGACGGCACCGACCTGTACGTGGGCGGCATCATGGAACACATCGAAGAAGCCGGCATCCACTCCGGCGACTCGGCCTGCGTGCTGCCCCCCATCACGCTGGGCACCGACGTCATCGGCCGCGTGGTCGAAGCCACCCGCGCCATCGCCTCCGGCGTCGGCGTCCGCGGCCTGATCAACATCCAGTTCGCCCTGGCCTCGGATGTGCTCTACGTGATCGAAGCCAACCCGCGTGCCTCCCGCACCGTGCCCTTCGTCTCCAAGGCCACCGGCGTGCAGCTGGCCAAGGCAGCGGCGCTGATCGGCACCGGAACCACCATCGCGGCACTGCGTGCCGCCGGAAAGCTCAAGGCAACCGGCGACGGCTCGGCGCTTCCGCTGGACGCCCCGGTGGCCGTGAAGGAAGCCGTGCTGCCCTTCAGCCGCTTCCGCACCCCGGAAGGCACCGTGGTGGATTCCCTGCTCGGCCCGGAAATGCGTTCCACCGGCGAAGTCATGGGCATCGACAAGTACTTCGACACCGCCTTCGCCAAGTCCCAGGCGGCCGCCAACTCGGCGCTGCCCACGGCCGGGAAGATCTTCGTTTCCGTCGCCAACCGGGACAAGCGCTCAATCATCATGCCGGTCAAGCTGATGAGCGACCTCGGCTTCGAGATCCTCTCCACCGGCGGCACCGCCGACGTCCTGCGCCGCAACGGCATCCAGGCCACCACCGTCCGCAAGGTCGGCGAGGGCGTGGGACCCGACGGCGAAGGCACAGTGGTGGACCTCATCACCGCCGGTGACATCAACATGGTGATCAACACGCCGTCCGGCGGCCAGGCCCGCGGCGACGGCTACGAAATCCGCGCCGCCGCCACGTCGATCGGCTGCCCGGTCATCACCACCGTGTCCGAATTCACCGCAGCAGTGCAGGCTATCGAGGCCATGCGCTCCTACGAGTGGGACGTCTGCTCCCTGCAGGAGTACGCGGCCAAGCTCCGGGCTTCCAGCCTTGCCTGAGCACAGCACTGAAGCTGCCGGCAGGCGCGCACCCTTCGGTGCGCGCCTGCGGGCAGCCATGGACACCCGCGGACCGCTCTGCGTCGGCATCGATCCCCACCCCGGCCTGCTGGCCGCCTGGGGACTGAAGGACGACGCCGCCGGGCTGGAACGCTTCTCGCATACCGTCCTGGAAGCGGTGGGGGAGCAGGCTGCTGCCGTCAAGCCGCAGGTGGCGCTCTTTGAGCGCCACGGCTCCGCCGGCATGGCCGTGCTGGAGCGCCTCCTGGCTGCCTGCGCTGAAGCTGGAGTTCTCTCCATCGCTGACGCCAAGCGCGGGGACATTGGTTCCACCATGGCCGCCTACGCTGATGCTTGGCTTCGGGACGGGTCGCCGCTGGCTGCGGACTCGGTCACCCTTAGCCCGTACCTGGGTTTCGAATCCCTGCGCCCGGCCCTGGACCTCGCTGCCGCGACCGGCAGGGGAGTCTTTGTCCTTGGCCTGACCTCCAACCCTGAAGGCGCCTCCGTGCAGCACGTCGGAGCGGAACGGTCCGTGGCGGCACGGATCGTTGATGCCACGGCGGCGGAAAATGCTGAGTCCGGAACACTCGGATCCACGGGGCTGGTTATCGGTGCGACCGTCGGCTCGGCCCTTGCCGACCTGGACATCGACCTGGCGGCGGCCAACGCAGCCATCCTGGCGCCGGGCCTTGGTGCCCAGGGGGCTACCGGGGAGGACCTGAGGAGAACCTTCGGCTCCGCGTACGCCAATGTGCTTGCGACTTCCAGCCGGGACATCCTCAAGGCCGGGCCGGAACCCGCGGCGCTGCGGCAGGCCGCGATCCGCACGCTGGACGGCCTCCCGAAGCCATAGTGGAAACCGGTACGGCTTCCGTACCGGTTTCCATTGCATTGCCCGCATAGTGCGGATAGGTTCGGACCCTAGCCCAAGAAACCGCAAAGCCGCCGGTCACAACCAGTTTGACGGGTGGTCAGTCTTCGCCCGGGAGAGCCAATTGAACCTCAAACCACTGACTGAAGCCGAGCGCACCAGGGCGCGGGAAAAGGCCACCGCCGCCCGCACCGTGCGGGCCGATATCAAGTCCAAGATCAAGTCCGGTGAACTCTCGGTAGAAGAGGTCATCGTCTCCCGTGCTTCCGAGGAAGCGGTGGGGCGGCTGAAGGTCGTGGACCTGCTGCGTGCACTGCCCGGTGTGGGGGAACGCCGCGCAGCTGGAATAATGGCTACCGTGGGTATCGCCCCAACCCGCCGGGTGAGGGGTCTTGGTGTCCACCAGCGCAAGGCGCTGATCGAATTACTGGAGTCCGACTAAGCCTGCCGCCGCACAGCGCGGCTGCGGCGGCGTCGGACCTGTTCCCTAAACAAGTGAGGTCTACGTGTCGCAACCGCGGCTGACAGTTCTGGCAGGTCCCACCGCCGTTGGCAAAGGCACTGTGTCCACCTATATCAGGGATAACTATCCCGAGGTCTGGCTTTCCGTGTCCGCCACTACCCGTGCTCCGCGCCCGGGTGAGGAAAACGGAGTGCACTACTTCTTCGTGACCCCGGAGGAGTTCGACGGCCTCGTTTCCGAGGGACAGATGCTCGAGTGGGCCGTGGTCCACGGGCACAACCGGTACGGCACCCTGCGCCGCACCGTGGAGGCAGCAATGGCCGACGGCCGTTCAGTGCTGCTGGAGATTGACCTGCAGGGCGCCCGCCAGGTCAAGGAGTCCATGCCGGAAGCCAATTTCGTGTTCCTGGCTCCGCCGTCGTGGGACGAAATGGTCCGCCGTCTGGTGGGCCGGGGCACGGAAACACCCGAAGAGCAGCAGCGGCGGCTGGAAACCGCTAAACTGGAACTTGCTGCCGAGCCCGAGTTCGATCACACTGTCATCAATGATGACGTTCAGCGGGCTGCAGCAGAGCTCGTTTCACTCATGGGGATCAGCCCTCGCCAACGCTGAGCTGCTGTTCTTGATCCGCACGAAAACTTTGGAGATCTTTTGTCTACCCAGCCTGAAGGCATCATCAACCCGCCGATCGACGACCTGCTGACGGCCGCTGATTCCAAGTACGCCCTGGTCATCTACGGTGCCAAGCGTGCCCGGCAGATCAACGCCTACTACTCCCAGCTGCACGAAGGCCTGTTCGAGTACGTTGGCCCGCTCGTTGAAACCAAGCTCAACGAAAAGCCGCTGTCCATCGCCCTGCGCGAGATCAACGACGGCATGCTGGTAGTCCGCGCCAACGAAACCGCCGAATAAGGCACATACCCACGGCTAGGAGGTAGGACAGGCGTGCGCATTGTCCTGGGGGTGGGCGGCGGTATCGCTGCCTACAAGGCAGCGTCACTGCTGCGCCTGTTCACCGAAGCCGGCCACAGCGTCCAGGTGGTGCCCACCGAGGCATCCACCCGGTTCGTGGGCATAGCCACCTGGGAGGCCCTCTCCGGCCACCCGGTAAGCACCACGGTCTTCGACGCCGTGGACACCGTCAACCACGTCCGGCTCGGCCACGAAGCCGACCTGATCGTGGTGGCGCCGGCAACCGCCGACCTCCTGGCCAGGGCAGCCGCCGGGCTCGCCTCGGACCTGCTCACCAACACACTGCTGATGGCACGCGGACCGGTGTTCTTCGCCCCGGCGATGCACACCGAAATGTGGAACCATCCGGCCACCCGGGCCAACGTTGCCACGCTGCGTTCCCGCGGCGCCGTCGTCATGGAACCGGCCACCGGCCGCCTCACCGGCAAGGACTCCGGCCCGGGACGGCTTCCCGAACCGGAAGACATCTTTGCCGCGGCGCTGGCCGCTGCCGGCGAAGCTCCGGCCGCTGCCGCCGCTCCGGCGGGGGGCCTCCTGGCCGGCCGCCGCGTCACCGTGACCGCAGGCGGCACCCGCGAACCACTGGATCCCGTCCGCTTCCTGGGCAACCGCTCCTCCGGCAAGCAGGGAGCGGCCGTCGCGGCCGCAGCCCTCGCCGAGGGCGCCGAGGTCCGCTTCATCGCAGCCCACCTCGAAGTTCCCGTCCCGGAGGGTGTGGAACTGGTCCAGGTGGAAACCGCACTGGAACTCCGCGACGCCGTCCATGAAGCGGCCCGCTCCACGGACGTGCTGGTCATGTCCGCCGCCGTCGCGGACTTCCGGCCCGGAGAAAACGCAGACACCAAGATCAAAAAGCGCGACGACGGCACCGACCCGGTGATCACGCTGGTGCGCAACCCTGACATCCTGGCGGAAGCCGTGCAGAACCGCTCCGCCAGCGGTATTGGACCGGCGCTGATTGTCGGGTTCGCCGCGGAGACCGGCGACGGCGGCGGCTCGGTGCTTGAGTACGGCCGGCGCAAACTCGAACGCAAGGGCTGTGACCTGCTGGTCCTGAACCAGGTGGGACGGTCCCTGGTGTTTGGGCAGGACAGCACCGAGGTGCGCATCCTCTCTCCGCATGAAGATCCCGCCGCTGAGCCGCCGGCGCTGACCGGCAGCAAAACCGAGATCGCCCGGCACCTGGTGAAGCGGATTGCCGCTGAGCTGGCAGGCGCACAGGCGCCCGATCCTGCCGCGGCTCCCGTACCGCCCGGGTAAGCCCTCCTCCAGCTGTTTCCTGCCTGGATACCGTGCGGATGAGGCTATGTTTCTTCCCGTGCAGCAATAAGACCCCAGATAACCGTGCGTGGCACGGAATGAGCCCAGACGGGGACTGTCCCCGGAACGAAGTAGAGTAAACCCGTGACTTCCAGCAATACGACTTCCCCCGCCGATTCCAGCGCCCTGCGGCTGTTCACCTCCGAGTCCGTGACCGAAGGCCACCCGGACAAGATCTGTGACCAGATCAGCGACGCGATCCTGGACGGCCTGCTCAAGGCCGACCCCGAATCCCGTGTTGCCGTGGAGACCTTGGTCACCACGGGCCTGGTCCATGTGGCAGGTGAAGTCACCACTGAAGGCTACGTTGAGATTCCGCAGCTTGTCCGGGACACCATCCTCGAAATCGGCTACGACTCCTCGGCCAACGGATTCGACGGCGCACGCTGCGGCGTTTCCGTCTCCATTGGCCAGCAGTCCCCGGAAATTGCCTCCCGCGTCTTTAACTCGGTGGAGAACCGCTCAGGGGATACCGTGGACCCGCTCGACGCACAGGGCGCCGGCGACCAGGGCATCATGTTCGGCTTTGCCAGCGACGAGACTTCCGTCCTGATGCCCACGCCCATCTGGCTGGCCCACCGCCTCTCCGAGCGGCTGACCAAGGTCCGCAAGGACGGTTCCCTTCCGTACCTGCGCCCCGACGGCAAGACCCAGGTCACCATCGGCTACGACGGCGACCGGCCGGTCTCCGTGGATTCCGTGGTTGTCTCCACCCAGCACGCCGCCGACCTGGACCAGGGCCAGCTGCACCGGGACATGGTGGAATACGTGGTGAATCCGGTGCTTGAGGGAACTGAGCTGGACACCTCCGGCGTCCGCCACATCATCAACCCCGGCGGACCGTTCGTCATCGGCGGCCCCGTGGGCGACGCCGGCCTGACCGGACGCAAGATCATCGTGGACACCTACGGCGGATTCTCCCGCCACGGCGGCGGCGCCTTCTCCGGCAAGGACCCGAGCAAGGTTGACCGCTCCGCCGCCTACGCCATGCGCTGGGTCGCCAAGAACGTTGTTGCCGCCGGCCTGGCCCGCCGGGCCGAGATCCAGATCGCCTACGCGATCGGCATGGCACGCCCCGTTGGCATTTACGTTGAAACTTTCGGCACGGAAACCGTCGACCCGATGCTGATCTCCAAGGCCATCAACGAGGTCTTCGACCTGCGTCCCCTCGGCATCATCAACGCCCTGGACCTCAAGCGTCCGATCTACCAGAAGACTGCCGCGCACGGGCACTTCGGCCGCGAGGACGAGGGATTCACCTGGGAGCGCCTCGACAAGGTCGAGGAACTGCGCCGCTGGTTCAACGCCTAGGTCCATGGGAGAGCATCCGCCGCAGCGCGCGCCCCAGGGACAGCGCGCTTCGGCGGAGGAAGCCGTGCAGCTGTCCCTGCTGCATGGCTTCAGCCCGCCGGCTTCCCCGGTGGGCAAGGCCCGGCCTGCACCTGAGCTGCCCATAGCCCGGGTGCTGCTGGATTCGCCCCTGCCGCACCTTGACCGGCCTTTCGACTACCTGGTTCCCGCAGAGCTCAGCGACGCGGCGGTGCCCGGAGTGCGCGTGAAGGTCCGTTTTGGCGGGCAGGAACTGGCTGGTTTCCTCATCGAACGGCTGGAATCCACGGACACCACCGCGCGGCTGGTGAACCTGGGCAAGGTTGTCTCTCCGGTTCCGGTGCTCAGCCGGGACGTGCTCTCCCTGGCGCAGTCCGTAGCCGCGCGGTACGCCGGATCCGTGCATGACGTGCTGCGCGTAGCAGTTCCCCCGCGCGTGGCCAGGGTGGAGAAGGAGTTTGCTGACCGGCTGGCAGGCACCGGGCCCCAGGACGGAGCAGCCGGAGCAGCAGACCCGGCAGGAACGCCGGACGCCGTGCCGGAACAAGCGCTGCCCGCGGAGAATCCGTTCCGGCGCTACCCGCACGGACCCCGCTTCCTCAGCCACCTCGCGGCCGGCCACAGTCCGCGTGCAGTGCTGAGTTCCCTGCGCGGTTACGGTCCGGACGCCTGGCCCCGGGAGATAGCAGCCGCTGTGGAAGCTACCGTGCTTTCGGGCCGCGGCGCCGTCGTTGTGGTTCCGGACCAGAAGGACCTGGCCCGTGTCATGGACGCCCTGCAGGACCGTGTGCCGGAGGGCACCGCGGTGCGGCTCACCGGCGAGGACGGGCCCACCCCCCGGTACCGCAGTTTCCTGCAGCTGCTTTACGGCGATGCTTCGGTGGCCGTGGGCACCCGGTCCGCGGCCTACGCCCCGGTGGGCAACCTTGGGCTGGTATGCATCTGGGACGACGCCGATGATCTCCATGCCGAGCAGCGTGCCCCGTACCAGCATGCCCGCGACGTGCTGCTGCTGCGCGCCGAGGCCGCCGGCGCCGGGATGCTGGTGGCTTCCCATACCCGCAGCACCGAAGCGCAGCGCCTGATCGAGTCCGGCTGGGCCGCGCCGCTGAACGCCGAGCGCGCTCTGGTGCGTGCCTCGACGGCGCGGGTCATGAGCACTGCTGACACCTTCAACCTGGAACGGGACCCGCTGGCTGCCCGCGCCCGGATTCCGCACGCCGCCTGGAAAGCGGCACAGGACGGGTTGAAGCGCGGCCCGGTGCTGGTGCAGGTGGCGCGCACCGGGTTCTCTCCGGCCCTGTCCTGCCAGGACTGCCGGGAACCCGCACGCTGCCGGCAGTGCCAGGGTCCGCTGGCGCAGGCCGGGAGGAATTCCCCGCCGGCCTGCCGCTGGTGTGCACGCCCTGAGCCGCGCTGGCACTGCCAGCACTGCGGCAGCTTCCGGCTGCGCGCCTCGACTGCCGGCGCCGG
This sequence comes from Arthrobacter koreensis, assembly GCF_035792275.1. Classification (GTDB taxonomy): domain Bacteria; phylum Actinomycetota; class Actinomycetes; order Actinomycetales; family Micrococcaceae; genus Arthrobacter_B; species Arthrobacter_B koreensis_A. The sequence continues at coordinate 188,124 of NZ_JAMWKK010000002.1, forward strand.
ACGGACCGCCGAGGAGCTCGGCCGTGCCTTCCCGTCAGTGACCGTGGTGTCCTCCGCGGGAGACCACATCCGTGCCGAAGTCCCGGACACCCCGGCCCTGGTGGTGGCCACACCCGGAGCCGAACCCGTGGCGCCGTCGGGCTATGCCGCCGCACTGCTGCTGGATGGAACGGCCATGCTTTCGCGGCAGTCCCTCCGGGCCCAGGAAGAAACCCTGCGCCGCTGGCTCACCGCAGCCGCGCTGGTCCGCCCGGCCGGGGACGGGGGAGTGGTGGTGGTGACCGCTGACGACGCCGCGACGGTGGGCCATCTGCTCCGCTGGGATCCAGCGGGCGCGGCCGAGCGTGAACTTGCCCTGCGCCGGGAGCTCGGGCTTCCGCCGGCGGTCCGTTACGCGGAACTCACGGGCTCACGCGAAGGCCTGGACGGTTTTGTGTCCCGGCTCGGCCTCCCGGAAACGGCGCGCCTTGTGGGTCCGGCCCCCGTGGAAGAGCCCATGGGACACGGCACGGAAGAACCCGGCCAGCGGTGGCGGACGCTCTGTTTCTTCCCGTACAGCGAAGCACCCGCCATCACCCGGGCAATGCGCGCTGCCAAAGCTGCCCTGTCAGCCAAGCGGACCGGGGATCCGGTATACATCCGCGTGGATGCTCCCGACGGACTGTAGCGCCTACGCGGCTTCGCCGGCGGGCTTCCCCTACTGCACCGGCACACTCCGCTGCCGTGTGCCGGTGCGGACGGGGATGTGCAGGCTGAGGACGCCGTTGGCATAGTGCGGCGCGATCCCGGCAGCGTCCACGCCCTCGCCTACGGGAATCCGCCGCAGGATCGGACCGTCCTCCCTGTCGCGCACGTCCCAGCGCGTCGTGCTGTCCAGGCCGCGGAGGCTGCGGTGGGCCCGGATCAGCAGGGCATTGCCATCCAGCTCCACGGAGAGGGAACCAGGATCAATCCCGGGAAGATCCGCGTTGAGGACCAGGAAACCCCCGTGGCGGTACAGGTCCACGGCGGTGCCGCCGCGCGCCTGGCTCCGGGCTTCCAGTGCTGCTCTCATCCGCTCGTGGTCCTGGGGCGGAACCCCCATGTACATGAAGATCATCTCCTGGCAGAAATAGGTTTCCGGTGTAGCAATTCTAGAAGTGGTGCGTCCCGCAATCCGAATCCTCTACAGTGTGGCAATGGCCATAACCCCTGACACCAAGAACTGGACCTGGGTCCTGGAACGGACCTGCCCCGAGTGCGGTTTCACGGCCTCGGAAACCGACTACGACGACGTTCCCCAGCTGCTCCTGGACAACGCGGAGGCCTGGCAGGACGTCCTGGACCGTCCGGACGCGGCGGTGCGGCCGGACGAGAGCACCTGGTCGCCGCTCGAATACGCCGCCCACGTCCGGGACCTGTGCAGCGTCTACCGGATGCGCCTGCTGCTCATGGTGGATACTGACGGCGCGGAGTTCCCGGACTGGGACCAGGACGCCACGGCGGTCGCTGAACGTTACGGCGAGCAGGACCCGTCCCGGGTTGCGGCAGACCTGCTTGATGAAGCCCAGGCGACAGCGGACGCCTTTGCCGCCGTCGAGGTCCAGGACCGCTCGCGCCGCGGCCTCCGCTCGGACGGCAGCACCTTTACCGTCGAGTCGCTGGCCAGGTACTTCATGCACGACGCCGCCCACCACCTGTGGGACGTCCGGCCCAGGTAGGGCACCGCACTCCGTCCAGGCAGGCATGATAGACAGGTTGCTTATGTTTGATCTGCGCCTGGCACGGGCCGGCGCGCGAAAGGAGATCCATGACGTACCCATCCGCAAGCCGCGAAATCCAGCTGGCAGCACGTCCCGAGGGGTGGCCCTCAGATGAGAACTTCCGGCTGGCCGAGGTGGAAGTACCGGAGCTGCAGGACGGGCAGGTGCTGGTGCGCAACACCATGATGTCCGTGGATCCCTACATGCGCGGCCGGATGAACGAAGTTAAATCCTACGTGCCGCCGTTCCAGCTCGATGCTCCGCTCGAGGGCGGAGCAGTCGGTGAAGTAATCGAGTCACGGGCAGGGACGCACAAGCCCGGGGATATGGTCCTGCACAATCTCGGCTGGCGTGACTACGCGGTCCTGGATGCGAAGCGTGTCCGGGTGATCGACACATCAATCGCTCCGGCCAGCGCCTACCTGGGCGCCATGGGGCTCACGGGACTCACGGCCTGGGCGGGGCTCACCAAGGTGGCAGGCTTCCGTGAAGGGGACACCGTGTTCGTCTCCGGCGCCGCTGGGGCCGTTGGTTCCATGGCTGGGCAGATCGCCAAGGCACTCGGAGCGGCCAGGGTCATCGGCAGCGCCGGATCTGCGGAAAAAGTAAACCGGCTGCTGGAACTCGGCTTTGATGCCGCCTTCAATTACCACGACGGTCCGGTGAAAAACCAGCTGAAGGAAGCCGCGGGGCAGGACGGAATCGACGTCTACTTCGACAACGTGGGAGGCGACCACCTGGAGGCAGCGATCTCCGTGCTGAACAAGTACGGCCGCGTCGCCATGTGCGGCGCCATCTCGTCCTACAACGCCACCGAGCCGCAGTGCGCCCCGCGCAACCTGTTCCAGGCCATCGGCAAGGAACTGACCCTGAAGGGCTTCATTGCCAACAGCTACAACCAGTACGCCGGCGAGTTCGCTGCCCTGATGGCCGGCTGGCTGCGCGACGGCAGCGTCCGGTACGACGAGACGTTCGTCGACGGACTCGAAAACGCGCCGCAGGCATTCATCGACCTGATGAAGGGCGCCAACACCGGAAAGATGGTCGTCCGGCTGGCCTAGCGCTTCTTTCCGGTCCGGGCCGCAAACACCCGGGACGCTTCCGCCGCCGCATCCAGGAGCTGTTTCGCGGAGGCATCCCAGTCGTACGCTGCGGCCCGGGCCAGGCCGGCCTTCGAGGCTTCGCTCCAGCGGTCCGGATCCGACAGGCTGTCCACGGCGCGGGCAAAATCCTCCGGGCTCTCCGGGTCCACAAGCAGCGCGGCACCGCCGGAGACTTCCCGGAAGATCGGGGTATCCGCAGCGACGACCGGAGTGCCGGCCGCCATCGATTCGATAATCGGAAGTCCGTAGCCTTCCGCCCTGGACAGCGACACCAGGGCGGTGGCGCGCCTCAGCAGTGCGTCATACTCCTCATCGGTGACGCCGTTGTGGAACACGACCCGGGACGGATCGGCACACAGTGCCTCCAGCTCAGTGCGCCGGGCAGGGGAAATCCTGCTGAGCAGGTGCAGGGTATGGCCGGGCAGCGAATCCATGGCCCGGACGATTGTCTCCACGTTCTTGTACGGCATAAAAGAACCCATGTAGAGCAGTGACTTCTCCGGAGCCCGGGACGGATCCCGCGGCACTGTGCCCGGCTGCGGGGCATTGGACACCATTCGCACCCCGCGCCGGGTCAGCCGGTGCCGCTCCATCAGGGCACGGGTGGTGTTGGAGATAGTGGCGACGATGTCGGCACGGTTCAGCAGCATCCGCTGCGGCCAGTAGGCCAGGTGGTAGAGGCGCCACAGCAGGCGTACAGGCAGCGGCAGGAATCCCGGGGGAGTCGGGTTCTGGTAGTAAATCAGGTCATGCAGGGTGAGGATCAGCGGATAGCGCCGCCCCCAGCTGCCCATGGTCTGCATGGGGCAGACCACGACGTCGGCGCCGAGCCGGTTAACGTGCCTGGACACGAACAGCTCGGCAGGGGAGAGCGGGGAATTGATCTTGGTCCAGGGCACGGGCGGCAGCAGGGCCAGCTGGCGTTCGTCGCTGATCAGCATCCGTACGTCGGCATGCCGGGAAACAGCCTCGATGAGGCTCGCGCCGTAGCGGCTGATGCCGTCGTGCTGGTCGGTGCGGGTGAAGCGGGCGTCAAAGACGATTCTCATGCTCAGCGGTGCCTCCGGCCCAGGAAATCAGTAATCAGGGCTGCCGCGGAGTCCGGCGCCTCATAGTGAACCAGGTGTCCCACGCCTTCGAGGATGTCAAGTTCTGAATCCGGAATGAGTGCCGCGAGACGGCGCTGCGCGGGAACGGAACCCAGATCGTCGCGGTCGGCGGCAATCAGCAGCACCGGCATCTGCAGCTGCGGGGCGAAATCGCGGACGGTTTCGGAGATGGAGGAACGGAACGCATCCAGCACGACGGCGCGCGAGGAGAAGGCGCTGAAATACGCGTCATGCTGGGCATGGATCCAGCGCCTCAGCCCGGGGTCCCTGGTCTTGGCCATGAGCACGCTCATCCCGCGGACGATTACCGGGTTCGCCAGCAGCGCCCGCCCGGGTTTCTCCGGGAGCCTGGCTGCAGCCTGATAGTAGAGTTCGGCCAGCTTGCTCGTGAAACCCTTGGGACCCTCCAGCGCAGGTTCACTGATCGGGTTGATGAGCACCAGTTCGCTGATCAGCTGCGGATACTCGGCGGCTGTCCGGGCCGCGATGATTGATCCAAAGGAGTGCCCCAGCAGGACGGTATCCGGGCCGAGGTCCAGCTCCTCGAAGGCGGCGCGCACAAAGTCTGCGTAGGCGGCGGCGTCGTTTGTTCCGGGCAGCGGAGCGCCCTGGCCGAACCCCGGAAGGTCCGGCAGGATGACCCGGTTGGCGGGGAGGGCTTCCACCAGGCGGAGCAGCCCGTGGTGGTCCCCGCGGAAGCCATGGACCATAAAGACAGCAGGTCCCGCGGTGTCCGGGTTGGCGGCGGGGAAGTCCCAGAACCGCTGCGCGGACCCGTGTACGGCGGCAGTCCGTACGCTGGCCCGCCGCTGGAACGGTGCCGGTGCCCCTTCCTTCGCTGCAGCCCGGCGCCGCAGCAGCATCAGTTCACCTCACTGGGGTTTGAACCGGTCCTGCGCCCGGAATCCATGCCGTCCAGCGCGGCCACATGCGCGGGTTCCAGCACAAAGGAGAAGATGTCCAGGTTCTCTGCCATCCGCTCCTCGCTGCTGGCCTTGGGGATGACGGTGTGTCCGGCCTGGACGTGCCAGCGCAGCAGGACCTGGGCCGGACTGCGGCCAACGCTTCCGGCGATCTCCCGGACCACAGGATCCTCCAGCAGGGCGCCGCGCCCGAGCGGGCTCCAGGCGACCGTGCGGATGCCGTTGGCCTCGTGGAAAGAGCGCAGGTCCCGCTGGGGGAGCCAAGGGTGCAGCTCAACCTGGTTGACGGCTGGAACCACAGAGGCGGCGTCGAGCAGTTCCTCAAGGTGCTCACGGTTGAAATTGGAGACACCGATCGCGCGGATCCGCCCCTCCGAATACAGCTTCTCGAGTGCCTTGTACGTCTCGACAAAAAGTCCACGATCCGGGCAGGGCCAGTGGATCAGGTACAGGTCCAGATAGTCGAAACCGAGCTTCTGCATCGAGGTCTCAAAGGCCCGCAGTGCGGCGTCGTAGCCGTGGTCCGTGTTCCACACCTTGGAGGTGACAAAGAGATCCTCGCGGACCACGTGCCCGGCCTCGGTGAAGTTGCGGACAGCCTGGCCCACGCCTTCTTCGTTTCCGTACAGCGCGGCAGTGTCAATATGCCGGTACCCCAGGGAGAGCGCGGCATTGACCAGCGGCGCTGCGTCCTGCGCGGGAACCTTATAGGTCCCGTAGCCTGCCTGGTCCATGAGCACGCCGTTGTTCAAAGTCAGTTTTGGTGCGGGATCCATGATGCAACTCTACCGAGGTCCGCCGGAGGTGCGCTCCTGCCGTGCCGCGTGTACCGTGAAGAGCCTGCAAACGCCCCCTGACAAGGATTTTCCCAAAGTCATGGCGTTTCTTGAAAAAGATTGATTGCATAGGGCCTTACAGTGCGCCGACAGGTCGCGGCAGGTTTGCGGCAGGTTAGATTCCACCGCTTCACGCCGGTGCCCGTGGCAGGTCCTTCATCCCTCTTTACCCCCAAAAAAAGCACAACTAACGGATCGGAGGAGTCGATGGTGACTCTTGGAGAGGTTTTTGTCAGCGAAATGCTGGGTACGGCAGCGCTGATAGTCCTGGGCTGCGGTGTAGTCGCCAACGTTGCCCTGGGTAAAACCAAAGGCAACGGCGGCGGCTTCCTGATGGTCAACTGGGGATGGGGGCTCGGCGTGTTTGCCGGCGTCTACCTCTCCGTGATGTCGGGTGCACACATCAACCCCGCCGTCACCGTGGGCATCATCACCGGCGGTGCGGAGGAATTCGTTCCCGGCGTGGCGGTAACCATCGGTTCCACCCTCACCTATTTCGGCGGGCAGATGCTCGGTGCGATCATCGGCGCCTTCGTCGCCTGGCTGGCCTACAAGAAGCAGTTCGACGAAGAGCAGGATCCGGCGAACATCCTCGGTGTGTTCTCCACCGGCCCCGCCATCCGTTCCTACGGCTGGAACGTCGTCACGGAGGTAGTCGGTACGTTCATGCTGGTATTCGTGATCGTCGCCTTCGCCGGAACCCCTTCGGGACTCGGCCCGCTGGCCGTGGCCCTGCTGGTGGTTGGCATCGGCGCATCCCTCGGCGGTCCCACCGGGTACGCCATCAACCCGGCCCGTGACCTCGGACCCCGCATCGTCCACGCACTTCTGCCGATCCGGAACAAGGGCAACAGCGACTGGGCCTACTCCTGGGTACCCGTCGTAGGGCCGCTGATCGGCGGGGCGCTGGGCGGCTGGGCAGGCGGCATCATCCCGCTCCCGGAAATCGTCTAGCCGTTCCACGTCCGCAAAGACCCAAGACCTCGAAGGAGAGACCCACGTGACAGACAGTAAAGCGCAGTACGTGATCGCAATCGACCAGGGCACTACCAGCAGCCGGGCCATTGTGTTCGACCACGACGGCAGGATCGTTTCGACCGGCCAGAAAGAACACGAGCAGATCTTCCCCCGGGCCGGCTGGGTGGAGCACGACCCGATGGAGATCTGGACCAACGTCCGCGAGGTCGTTGGCACCGCCCTCTCCAAGGCGAACCTGACCCGGCATGACATCGCCGCCGTCGGCATTACCAACCAGCGTGAGACCGCTGTGGTCTGGGACCGCAACACGGGCCAGCCGGTCTACAACGCCATTGTCTGGCAGGACACCCGCACCCAGCCGATCGTTGACGAACTGGCGCAGGAAGGCGGGCTTGACCGCTTCAAGGACAAGGTCGGGCTGCCGCTGGCCACGTACTTCTCCGGAACCAAGATCAAATGGATCCTGGACAACGTGGAGGGCGCACGTGAGAAGGCCGAGAACGGCGACCTCATGTTTGGCAACACCGATTCGTGGGTGACCTGGAACCTCACGGGCGGAACTGACGGCGGTGTGCACATCACCGATGTCACCAATGCCTCCCGGACCATGTTCATGGACCTGGATACCCTCACCTGGGACCAGTCGATCCTGGACGTCTTCGGGGTTCCCGCCTCGATGCTCCCCGAGATTCGGTCCTCGTCCGAGGTCTACGGCACCGTTCACACGTCCCAGCTGCTGCGTGAAACCCCGGTTGCCGGCATCCTGGGCGACCAGCAGGCCGCCACTTTCGGCCAGGCTGCCTTCGGTGTCGGCGATGCGAAGAACACCTACGGCACGGGCAACTTCCTCATCTTCAACACGGGCGAGGAAAAGGTGATGTCGGAGAACGGCCTGCTGACCACCGTCGCCTACAAGATCGGGGACGCCGCGCCGGTATACGCACTGGAAGGCTCGATTGCCGTCACAGGGTCGCTGGTGCAGTGGCTGCGCGACAACCTTGGCATCATCAACAGCGCTCCGGAAATCGAGACGCTGGCAAGCGCCGTGGAAGACAACGGCGGCGTCTACATTGTTCCGGCATTCTCCGGCCTCTTTGCACCGCACTGGCGTTCCGATGCCCGCGGCGTGATCGTTGGCCTGACCCGGTTCGTGAACAAGAACCACATTGCCCGCGCGGCGCTTGAATCGACCGCTTTCCAGACCCGGGAAGTCCTGGACGCCGTCAACGCCGACTCCGGTGTTCCGCTGACCGAACTTCGGGTTGACGGCGGAATGGTAGCCAACGATGCCCTGATGCAGTTCCAGGCGGACATCCTTGGTGTGGACGTGGTCCGTCCCGAGGTAGTTGAAACCACCGCCCTCGGGGCAGCCTACGCGGCAGGCCTTGCTGTCGGTGTCTGGAACAACACCGATGAGCTGGCCGCGAACTGGAACGAAGGCAAGCGCTGGACCCCGAACATGGACCAGGCCGAGCGTGAGCGCCAGATGCGGCTGTGGAACAAGGCCGTGACACGCACTTTCGACTGGGTGGATAAGGACGTCATCTAGGGCCCGCCGGCCCCAGGCGAGCCGCTCCAGCAGGCAGCATTGCAGCTCCCGGATCTTCGGATCCGGGAGCTGCTTTTTTGTGACCGGACTCCGAGGGTGTCGCGTTTGACCTGCGGGAACGCCGGCCGGTAGCGTTCGGTCAGCATCAATGGTGATGCACGTCACGTAAAGCGGGTCCCAGTGTTCCAAACAGCAGGTTCTGAAGATGTCCGCACGGGCGGACGACGGCTGCCGGTGGCTGTCATCGGTGCGGGCCCCAGCGGCCTGGCCGCCATGCGGGCGTTGTCCAAACGCGGACTGGACGTCGTCGGATTCGAGACTCACAGCGACGTCGGCGGGCTCTGGAACATCGCGAATCCAGCCAGCACGGTCTACGAATCGGCGCACCTGATCTCCTCCCGGACCACCACCGAGTTCGCCGAGTTCCCGATGCCGCAGGGAACGCCGGACTACCCGGGCCACCGGCAGCTGCTGGACTATTTCCGCAGCTATGCCGGCTCCTTCGGACTCGTCGGACTGATCAGGTTCAGCACGCGGGTCACCAGTGCCGCGCAGGACTCCGACGGCGCCTGGAGCCTTGCCTGGGAAGGACCCGGCGGTACCGGGGGCGGAAGGTTCAGTGCCGTGGTTGTCGCTTCCGGAACGCTGCACACCCCGTTTCTTCCGGCTTTCCGGGGCGGTTTTGCCGGGGAGATCCGCCACTCGGCACAGTACAAGGATGCCGCGGCCCTGGCCGGAAAACGCGTGCTGATCGTCGGTGCCGGAAACAGCGGCTGCGACATCGCCGTGGACGCCGTCCACCACGCCGCCTCCGTGGATATTAGCGTCCGGCGCGGATACTACTTCGTGCCGAAGTACGTCTTCGGACGGCCTACGGACACGCTGAACCAGGGCAAGCCCCTGCCGCGGCCGCTCAAGCAGTTCCTGGACAAACGCCTGCTGCGCATGTTCACGGGAGATCCGGTGCGTTTCGGTTTCCCCAAACCCGATTACCGCATCTACGAATCCCATCCGGTAGTCAACTCCCTGATCCTGCACCACCTGGGGCACGGGGATCTTTCCGTGAAGCCGGACATCGACAGGCTGGAGGGTTCCACCGTGCATTTCCGGGACGGAACGTCGGGGGAATACGACCTGCTGCTCTGCGCCACGGGCTACGTGCTCAGCTACCCGTTCCTGGCTCCGGAGCTGCTGGGCTGGCGCGGAGCGTCCCCCCAGCTTTACCTGAATATTTTCAGCCGCCAGGCAAAGAACCTGATGGTCGTGGGCATGGTGGAAGCCTCCGGCCTGGGCTGGGAAGGCAGATACCGTCAGGCGGAGCTGGTCGCGGCGTACCTCGGTGCCCAGCAGGAGAACCCGTCGGCAGCAGCCGCGTTCGACGCCGCCGTCAGCGGACCGTCTCCCGATGTCACAGGCGGCTACCGCTACCTCGGCCTGGACCGGATGAGCTACTACGTGAACAAGGATGCCTACCGGGCGGAGCTTGACGCGCACCTTGCCCGGCTGGCCGAACCTGCCGCTAAGACCGCTGCCGCACCGGCGGAGGTGAACCGCTGATGCCGATTGACGACGTCGTACTCAGTTTCTCGCCCGGTTCGCTGGTGATCCTCAACGTCGTTCTGGCCGTGATCATCCTCGGTATCGCGCTGGAAGTCCGGCCCGCGGACTTCCGCACGGTTGCCCGCAGCCCCAAGGCCATCCTGCTGGGCCTGGCCGCGCAGTATCTGCTGCTGCCGGCAGTTACCGTGGCCATTGCCCTGGCCCTGCAGGTTCCGGCGTCCATAGCACTGGGAATGATCCTTGTGGCCTGCTGCCCGCCGGGCGGAATCTCGAACGTGCTGACCCACCGGGCGCACGGCGATGTGGCGCTCTCCGCGTCCATGACCGCAGTGTCGAATCTCGTGGCCATCATCGTGATGCCGCTCAACGTGGCGTTCTGGGCAGCACTGAGCCCGTCCACGGCAGCCCTGATGCGCGACTTCTCGCTGGACCGGGGCGGCATGCTGGTCCAGGTCCTGCTGATTATCGGTGTTCCGTTTGCGGTCGGCATGCCGCTGGCCCGGCGCTTCCCCGGGATCACGGACCGGATGCGGCCGTGGGTGCAGCGGATTGGGCTGGTGGCGCTGCTGGCGTTCATCGTGGCCGGTACGGCCAGCAACCTGGGACCGCTGCGTGAACACCTCGGGACCATTTTCCTGGTGGTTGCACTGCACGACGCCGTGGCGCTGGCCGTGGGGTACTGGGCTGCAGCCGCCGTCCGGCTGGACGAAGCCAGTCGCCGGGCGGTGACCTTCGAGGTTGGTGCCCGCAATACCGGGCTGGGGCTCGGCCTGACCCTGACCTTCTTCTCCGGGCTGGGCGGCATGGCCATGGTCGCCGCCTGGTGGGGAATCTGGGACATTCTGGCCGGCCTGGCGCTGGCCGCGTGGTGGCGCCGGCGCGATGCCCGGCGGGCATCCGAGCCGACGGAGGCCGCAGCGTGACCCGGGTCTGCGTCACCGGCGGCAACGGTTTCCTGGGCTCCGCCGTCGTGTCGCGGCTGGCTGCGGACCCCGGCATCAGCCACGTCCTCAGCCTGGACATCCGTGAGCCCGCGCCCGGCCGGGAAATCGACGGGGTCGAGTACGCGCTGGCGGACATCGGTGCGCCGTATCTGGGCACCCTCCTCGCGGATAACCGGATCGACACCGTTGTCCACCTGGCGGCAATCGTGAATCCGGGCCGCGATACCACCCAGGAACAGGAATTCCAGGTGGACGTGACCGGGTCCCGGAATGTCCTCGCCGCCTGTCTTGAGGCCGGGGTCAAGCACGTCATCATTTCCTCCTCCGGTGCCGCCTACGGTTACCACGCCGACAACGCCCCCTGGCTGAACGAGTCCCATCCGCTGCGCGGCAATGACGAGTTCGCCTACTCCCGGCACAAGCGGCTGGTCGAAGAGGAGCTGGCCAGGCTGCGCCGTGAACATCCGGAACTGGGGCAGACCGTCTTCCGGATCGGCACAATCCTGGGGGAGCGGGTCCGGAACCAGATCACCGCGCTGTTCGACGCACCCCGGCTGCTGCGGGTTGCCGGCAGCGAGTCCCCGTTCGTCTTCATCTGGGAGCAGGACGTCGCGGACGCAATGGCCCGGGCCGTGGTCACCGGACGAAGCGGAATCTTCAACGTGGCCGGCGACGGCGCCCTGACCGTCCGGGAGATCGCCGGACTCATGGGCAAACGGACGCTCACAGTGCCGGCACCGCTGCTTGCCGCCGGTCTCTGGCTGGGCCGGAAGCTCAGGCTCACCGTCCACGGGCCGGAGCAGCTGCGGTTCCTCCGCTACCGTCCGGTGCTGGACAACACTGCGCTCAAGGAGGAGTTCGGGTTTACGCCCACGCGCACCAGCCGGGAAGCGTTCCTGGAATTCCGCGCGGCGCGGAAGGCAGCGGGACGCGGCTGAACGAGGTGCCGGCCTGAACCGGGCCGGCACCCGGAGGCGGCGGCGCACCCGTTCCGGGCACCGCCGTCGGGCGCTGCCTGTTGTAAAGTGGAGAAATGACCGCTTTGCTCCTCCTTAGATAGCCGCGTTTGAGTCAAACGCGGCAGCCCCTTGCATCTGACGAGGGGCTTTTGTGTGTCTGGGAAGAGTTAACAGCGCAGGCGGAACCGGCGGCACGCCGGAGGCCGCGGATCACCAGGATTTCTTGAGGACAGAGGCGAAGCATAGTGAGCACGCAGTCACAGACTGACCAGTCGGAAGAGGCCGTATACAGTTTCTCGGCCATGGAGAAGAAGTGGCCGGCTGTCTGGGACGACCTTGGCGTTTTCACCCCGGCCGACGACGGCTCGAAGGAACGCCGCTACGTCCTGGACATGTTCCCGTACCCGTCCGGTGACCTGCACATGGGCCACGCTGAAGCGTTCGCAATGGGCGACGTCGTTGCCCGCTACTGGCGCCAGCTCGGCTTCGACGTGCTGCACCCGATCGGCTGGGACTCCTTTGGCCTGCCCGCGGAAAACGCCGCGATCAAGCACAACGCCCACCCCAGCGAGTGGACCTACCGCAACATCGACACCCAGGCCGGTTCCTTCAAGCGGTACGCCATCAGCGTTGACTGGTCCCGCCGCCTGCACACCTCCGATCCGGAGTACTACCGCTGGACCCAGTGGCTGTTCACCCGCTTCTACGACCGGGGCCTGGCCTACCGGAAGAACTCCCCGGTGAACTGGTGCCCGAAGGACCAGACCGTGCTGGCCAACGAGCAGGTAGTCAACGGCGCCTGCGAACGCTGCGGCACCCAGGTCACCAAGAAGGCCCTGAACCAGTGGTACTTCAAGATCACCGACTACGCCGACCGGCTGCTCGATGACATGGAGCAGCTGAAGGGCCACTGGCCCGAGCGCGTGCTGGCCATGCAGAAGAACTGGATCGGCCGTTCCGAGGGCGCACACGTCCGGTTCGCGATCGAGGCTGCCGGAAACAAGCCCGAAGAGCAGGTCACCGTCTTCACCACCCGCCCGGACACCCTGTACGGAGCAACCTTCTTCGTCGTGGCTGCGGACGCTCCGCTGGCCCTGGAGCTGGTGGACGACGAGCACCGCGAGGCACTGCTGCAGTACCGTGAGGACGTCAAGGCGCTCTCCGACATCGAACGCCAGGCCACGGACCGCACCAAGACCGGTGTCTTCACCGGCCGCTACGCCGTCAACCCGCTCAACGGTGAGAAGCTGCCGGTCTGGGCTGCCGACTACGTGCTGGCCGATTACGGCACCGGTGCGATCATGGCGGTGCCCGCACACGACCAGCGTGACCTGGACTTCGCCCGCACCTTCGACCTGCCCGTCCGCGCAGTCCTGGACACAGGTGAAGAGGATCCCGCCGTTTCCGGCACCGCCACCACCGGCGAAGGCACCCTGGTGAACTCCGGCGACCTGGACGGCCTGCCGAAGTCCGAAGCCATTCCCGCAGCGATCCGCATCCTGGAGGAAAAGGGCACGGGCGAGAAGTTCGTGAACTTCCGCCTGCGTGACTGGCTGCTCTCCCGCCAGCGTTTCTGGGGTACCCCGATCCCGATCATCCACTGCGAAAAGTGCGGCGAAGTTCCGGTTCCCGATGACCAGCTGCCGGTCACCCTGCCCACCGGGCTGAAGGGTGAGGCCCTGGCTCCCAAGGGCACTTCTCCGCTGGCTTCCGTGGAAGAGTGGGTCAACGTTTCCTGCCCGTCCTGTGGCGGTCCGGCCAAGCGGGACACCGACACCATGGACACGTTCGTGGACTCGTCCTGGTACTTCATGCGCTTCGTTTCCCCGCACTTCACCGAGGGTCCGTTCGATCCCGAGGCAGTCCGGAACTGGATGCCCGTGGGCCAGTACGTGGGCGGCGTGGAGCACGCCATCCTGCACCTGCTCTACTCCCGGTTCTTCACCAAGGTGGTCAAGGACATGGGCCTGATCGAGGCCGATGAACCCTTCACCGCGCTGCTGAACCAGGGCCAGGTCCTCAACGGCGGCAAGGCAATGTCCAAGTCGCTGGGCAACGGCGTTGACCTGGGCGAGCAGCTGGACAAGTACGGCGTTGACGCCGTGCGCCTGACCATGGTCTTCGCCTCCCCGCCGGAAGACGACGTCGACTGGGCGGACGTCTCGCCGTCGGGCTCCGCGAAGTTCCTGGCCCGCGCCTGGCGCCTGGGCCAGGACGTAGCCTCCGAGCCGGGCGTGGACTTCACGGCCGGGGACAAGAAGCTGCGTTCGGTAACGCACCGGACCATCGCCGACGCAACCGAGCTGCTGGACGCCGGCAAGTTCAACGTGGTCATCGCCAAGCTGATGGAACTGGTCAACGCGACCCGCAAGACCATCGACGCCGGTGCCGGTGCCGCTGATCCCGCCGTCCGGGAAGCCGCTGAAACGGTGGCCGTGATCCTGAGCCTCTTCGCGCCGTACACGGCCGAGGATCTCTGGAACGCGCTGGGCCACCCGGCATCAGTCGCCAATGCAGGCTGGCCGGCAGTTGACGTGTCCCTGCTGGTACAGGACACCGTCACCGCGATCGTGCAGGTCAAGGGCAAGGTCCGCGACCGCCTGGAGGTTCCGGCAGACATCACTGAAGACGCGCTGCGTGAGCTGGCGCTTGCTTCGGAGCAGGTGCAGCGCACCCTCGACGGCGCCGGCATCCGCACCATCATCGTGAAGGCACCGAAGCTCGTGAACATCGTGCCTGCCTAGCCATGATGGACTGGGCGGCGCTGCGCGGGCGGTGGTTCAAATCCCGGGAAACCGGGAGTGGACCCGCTCTCCGCCCGCGCGTCGCCGTCGTGACCGATTCATCGTCTTCCCTGCCTGAACAGTGGGCGGAGACACCCGGGCCTGCCTCGCTGGTGCGGGTTGTTTCGATGCCCGTGATGATCGGGGACCAGATTTACGGCGAGGGCACCGACAGGATGATCGGCGCCCTCGCGCTGGCCCTTGCACAGGGCCAGGAAGTCCGCACCTCACGTCCGGCTCCGGGCCAGTTCGAGGCTGTTTACGCCGAGCTCGCTGCCGCAGGTTTTGAGGCGGTGGTTTCAGTGCATCTCTCCGCCAAACTGTCCGGCACCGTGGATTCGGCCCGGCTCGCCGCGCGGTCCGCTGAGCTTCCCGTGCTCGTCGTGGATACCGAGTCGGTCGCGATGGGGCTGGGCTATGCGGTGCAGGCCGCCGCCCGTGCCGCTTTCGCGGGCGCGGAAGCGGCCGACGTCGCTGCTGCCGCCCGCGCGAGTGCCGAAGCCGCCCACATCCTCTTTTACGTTCCCAGCCTTGACCAGCTGCGCCGCGGGGGAAGGATCAATGCTGCCGCCGGCTGGTTCGGCACCCTGCTGGCGGTGAAGCCGATCCTGGCGATCCGCGACGGCCTGGTGGTTCCGCTCGAACGCGTGCGGACCGCGCCGAAGGCACTGGCCCGGCTGGAGGAGCTTTCCCGCGAGGAGCTTTCCCGGCGTTCCGGTCCGGTGCACGTTGCGGTCCATCATTTTGGCAACGAAGCGGAGGCTGAACGCCTGGCCTCAGCAGTCATTCGAGAAGTGCCTGAAGCTGAGGTAACGCTCTGCCCGCTGCCCGCGGTGCTTGCCGCGCATGCCGGCCTGGGAGTGCTGGCGGTGGCTATAGCGCCCAGCCCGGCTCTGGCTCGGGAAGCGGCGGCCGCAGAAGATGACAGCTCTCCGGCAGCGCCCGCAGGCACGGATCCTGACCAGTTCATCGACTAAGCACGCCGCCGCAGTTTCCCTGCACACCCCGCTCCGCGCCAAGGCAATGCGCACAGGACCCTGAACCGGCGCACTGACTGCGGCCCCGGGACCATAGCGTGCAGCCATGGCCAACCACCGCTGGGATACCGAACCGCCGGCAGCACTGCCCTCCCGGCTTGCGGCGCGGCGCCGGGCTGCCGGCCTCGACCCATCCGGCGGACTGGAACCCGGCCAGATGGAATGCAACCGCGATGCCCCGGAGAGCGGCGAGGAGGAAAAGGACCTTCCTGCCGGGCCGGAACGTGAAGCCAGCGGCCTGGAGCAGTCCGTCTCAGCGGAGAACCAGCGGCGCTGGAGCTTTCCGCTGCGTGCCGGAATCCTCGCAGCCTGCCTGATGCTGGCGGTTGCCGCGACGGTGCCTTTGCTCCGCGACCGTGCCTCCTCCGACGTGCTGAGCGTGGAGCTGGGATCCACTTTCGCGGCCACCAGTGCTGGGGAGCGGCCGGAGGAAGCAGCGCCTGCTGACGGCGATCCGCCGCAGTCCGGCAGCACGGCTGCGCCGTCCGGTGGAGCTGCCGCACCCGGCGGACAAAACGCTCCGGGGAGTCCGGCCGGGACAGAGCTTGTGGTGCACGTGGCCGGGGCTGTCTCAGCACCGGGGCTGGTGCGCGTCCCGGAGGGAAGCCGGGTTGCCGATGCGGTGGCAGCAGCCGGCGGCGCCACGGGGCAGGCCGACCTGACCCGGGTGAACCTCGCAGCGCCTATGACCGACGGATCCATGGTCGTGATCCCTGCACAGGGAGATCCTGGCGGCCCGGTTGCAGCGCCGGGGCCCGGTACTGCAGTTCAGGAACTGCCGGGATCTGCAGCGGGCGCCGGCACGGGTGCCGGAGCAGTTAATCTCAACACTGCCGGTGAGGCTGAACTGCAGACGCTGCCTCGGGTCGGGCCGGTACTGGCCGCCAGGATCATCGCCTGGCGCACCGAGCACGGACCGTTCCAGCGCGCAGAGGACCTGGACGCAGTTCCGGGGATCGGGGAGGCCATGCTCGCGGCGCTCCTTCCGCTGGTCGTCGTGTGAACAGGCAGGCGCGTGCCGCCGGGCAGGACTGCACGAACGCAGCGGCTGCGGGAACCTGTCAGCGGGGACGAACCTGATGGCACGGCAAAGCCGGTGGGCCCGCTACACGGCGGCGGCGACCGATGGCCGTAGCACTGCAGCAGGGCAGCGCGCGAACGGGGCCGTGGAAGAGAAGCACGGTCCCAGTGGGGCCCGGTCCCGGGACCGGAGCCGCGGCAGGCCTTTCCACGGTCTGTCAACCGTCTTGGCTGCCATGATCCGGCAGCTTGCCGCGTCCTTTTCCCGGAGGGACACCCGTGATCGAGGGCGTTCCGGAGGTGCTGCCGGGGCCGGCCCCGTGCCGCCTACTGAATTACGCCTGGTTCCCGTTGCTGTCTGCGCCTGGGCAAGCGCGGCCGCTGCGGTCCGTCTTCCTGGGACGGCCAGTCTGCTGGCCGCCGCCGCCGGCGGGGTGCTCCTGCTGCTGCTTCTTCTGGTGTCCTGGCGGAAGAGACCCCCGCGGGTCCGCAGTCCGGCGGCCGCAGCGCTGGTTCCCCTCGCCGTGCTGGTCCTGGTAGCCAGTTCAGCGGGGGCCGCCGTGGTGTCCCGAGCTTCGGGCCCGGCCGGGAACGCAGTCGCATCGGGCGCTTCGATCACCGGGGAGTTCGTCGCCGGCACGGATGCCCGTCCAGCGTCGGCCGACCGGTTCAGCGGCGAACCCCGATACCTCCTGGAAGCACAGCTGCGCAGCTTCACCCACGCCGGAGAACACCACTCGGCACGGCTGCCGGTCCTGGTCATAGGCGGCGAGGCGTACGCTGACATCCATCTGGGGGATACCTTCACCACGGCGGGGACCCTGAGCGCCTCGAAACCGGGTGAGCGCACCGCAGCCGTCCTTCGTGCGGCACGAACACCGGATGTTCAGCCGGCTGAGGGGCTGCCGGCCCTCGCCACGGACCTCCGGACGGGATTCGCCGGCCGCGCCCAAGTACTCGGTGCCTCGGATGCGGCGAACCTGCTGCCCGGCATGGTCTTGGGGGACAGGTCGACAGCCCCGCCCGATCTGACGAAAGCCATGCAGGACACCGGGCTTACCCATCTCACTGCGGTCTCCGGTGCCAACTGCAGTTACCTACTGGCCTTTGTATTCCTGACGTCTCGTCTGATCCGGCTGCCACGGGGTGCCGCGGCCGCCGCCGCGCTCCTCGTCCTGGCAGGTTTTGTGCTGGTAGTCCGGCCGGACGCCAGCGTGCTGCGGGCCGCTGTGATGGGGTCGATAGGAACCGCAGCGGTACTCACCGGCCGCGGCAAGGTACCGGCAGCCTTGCTCTGCCTATGTGCCACGGTCCTGCTGGCCGTGGATCCCTGGCTCAGCGGAAGCTACGCCTTCATCCTCTCAGTCTGCGCAACGGCAGGACTGATCTTCCTTGGACCGCGGCTGACGGCCGGGCTGGGCCGGTTCCTGCCACAGCCGCTGGCCGTCCTCACCGCCGTGCCCCTCGCCGCACAGGTTGCCTGCGCACCGGTGCTCATCCTGCTGCAGCCGAACCTTCCTGCCTACTCACTGCCCGCGAATATCGCTGCGGCCCCGGTGGTTCCGTTCGTGACCATCGCCGGAATGGCGGCAGTCCTTCTCGGTTACTTTGTGCCGCCTTTGGATCTTCCCTTCCTGTTTGGCGCGGCTGCCGGTTCAGGATGGGTAGCCGGCATCGCGCGGTTCCTCGCCCAGGCACCCGGCGCGCTGCTGCCCTGGCTCCCGGGACCGGCCGGGGCAGCAGCCATGGCAGGGGCGGCGGCGCTGCTGACACTCGGAGTAATGCGGCTTGGACGCGTGCGGCACGGCCCGGATGGCAAAACCGTGCCCGGCGGCCAGGAAGGGCGTTCAATCGTCGTGTCCGCAAGGGCGGGCCGCGGCACTCGAAGGTTCGGTGCGGTACGCGGGTCCCGGACAGCCTTCTGGGCAGCGCTGGCGGGCCTAGTGCTTGCCGTGGTCCTGACGGCGTCCGCTGTCCGTCTCATTCAGCCGCATGCGACGAACCGGGAGTGGATTGCCGCGGCGTGTGATGTGGGCCAGGGTGACGCACTGGCAGTACGGACGGGCCCGGAGGCGGCCATCGTGATCGACGCCGGGCCGGACCCTCCCGCACTGGATGCCTGTCTGGACCGGCTGGGTATCCGCACCGTCGAGCTGCTGGTCATTACGCATGTCCATGCGGACCACTATGCCGGGGCCCCAGCGGCCGGCGACGGCAGGACGGTGGAATCGCTGGCCTTCTCATCCTCAGAACCGGGGCTGCCTGCGGAAATCTCGGAACTTGCCGACGGGTTCGGCGTCCACCCCCAGCGCCTGGTGAAGGGCGGGCACGGCGAGCACGGGGGCGTGCGGTGGAACGTGCTTTGGCCGCCGGCCGAGGGCTTCCCGGGGGTATCCGGGAACGACACCCCGGGCGGCCTTACCGAAAATGACGCAAGCGCCGTCCTGCTGGTCAGGGCAGCCGGAATGAACCTGCTCTTCACCGGTGACCTGGAGGAAGATGCAGCCAGGCAAATGCTGCGTTCCAGTCCGGAACTCCGGACTGGAACCGTGCACGTACTCAAGGTTGCGCACCACGGCGCGCGGAACTCCGGCGGGTTATTGCCGGCAGAGCTGCGGCCGCCGCTGGCGCTTATCTCCGTGGGGAAAGAGAACACCTACGGGCATCCCGCACCTGAAACCATAAAGAGCCTTGGGCTCGCCGGCTCCCGGATAGCCCGCACGGACCAGCTGGGCAGCTTTTTCCTGCACCTTGAGGACGGCAGACTGCTGGTCAGCGGACTCGGCGCCGGATTCTGACGTACCCGTGTGCCCGGCCAGCGGCGCAATTCGCAGGTACGCTCAGGCAGCCGGACTGGAAAGCAGTGTCCGAAGGTCGGCCATGGCTTCGGTGAATGCCTTCGCACTTGCCTGTGCATCGGCAGCGGCGCCCAGCCAGCCATCTTCCATGACCGAAATCGCGGCGTAGGTGGCGTTGGACGCGAGGGACGCTTCATAAGCGGGGTCAGCGTCGATGCTGGAATACTGCGGGTTGGCGGCGAGCCAGTTCCGGATGGTGGCCATGATCCTCGTGCCGGCATCGACCAGGGTTGTGGTTCCTGCGTCACGGGCCGCCGGCTGCTTGCTGGACAGTTCCGCCCGCAGCCGGGCAACCTCGGCGTCGGTGTGCGCAAGTGAAGCAAAAATGAGCGCGAATGCGCCCGCTGCAGTGTCCTTGCCGTGCTTGGTAAGGACCGCATCAGCGCTCTCCTGCGGCAGTACCTTCAACGGCCGGCCGACAATCGCGGCATTCCGTGAAGGGAAGTAGTTGAAGAACGTGCTCCGCGAAATCACTGCTTCTTCACAGATTTCATCCACCGTGACGGACTCAAATCCGCGTTCAAGGGCGCCTCGGACCGCGGCCAGCTCAATGCGCTTCTCAGTATCGCGCCGCTTCCGTTCCCGCAGTCCGGGTACGCGCCCAGAGTCGTCCGCGGGCCCGGAAAACGGTCCGCAGGGGACGCTTTCGGGGCGGTTGGGATCGTGCACGCCCACAACGTCCCGCAGGGCATCGGCAGCTGCAAGGCAGGCTGCCAGCGGCTCGGGAACGTCACGGAGCGGAATGCTCCACCATTGGGAGGCCGCGAACAGTGCGGCATACCCGGATGTGACCGCAAGAACCGCTTCAGTCCGGGGCTTGCCGGGAAGCCGCGCGTGCTGCGGATTGGCACGAAGCCAGCCTTCCACGGCGTCGTTGAGGCTGTTCTGGACCCCAATGAGTCCGGTGGAATACTGGCTCATGGCGGCTGGCTGTTCGGTGATCAGCCGGGTCCGGTCCCGCAGGACATCGGCATCGGCGGTCCGGTTCAGAAGGCCGGGAACCTGCAGTTCCAGCAGCCCACGGACCAGGTCGTCCGGATACTGCGAGAAAATCGGGTGCGTCACCTCCGGCCCGGGCACCGTCAGGGGTTTGCCGATGATCGCTGCGTCGCGGGAAGGAAAATGGTTGAAGAACGTGCTCCGGGAAATATCAGCCCGGGAGCAGATCATTTCCACAGTCACACGTTCAAAGCCCTGTTCCAGCGCCGCACTCACGGCGGCACGCGCAACAACGGAAGGCGGCTGCCGGCGTGAAGGCTTGCGGCGGGAGGGGGTGCCGTCAGCTGCGGCCACTAAATCACTCTCCTCTAGGCGTATGCCTCCGCAACATTAGCGGTACCCGCGGGCACGGACAAACTTGACTCCGCCGTCGCCGGCGCCTTTGTCCGCCCGGCGGAACGCCGGAACCTGCGCTGCGGGCGGGGTGTGGCAAAAACGACGACGGCGGAAGTTGGCGGGCGGGGTGCCCCGTGGCAATGTTGGGGGTGATTGATCCCCTTTTACCAGTCCAGGAGCAGTGCATCCGTGAATCCGGCCGTGCCCAAGAAATCTTCCGCAAAGCCGGCCGCCGGTACCGTGTCGTGGCGGCAGGCTGCTCCGGCTCCCGTGGTGCTCCTGACCGGGCCGGAAGAGTACCTGGCCGGGCGCGCCATGGAGACCATTCGCCTGCAGCAGCGAAGCCAGGCTCCGGACACGGAGGTGATCCGGATTGATGCGGCCGCGTACACCGCCGGTGAACTCACCCTGATCGCCAGCCCGTCGCTCTTCGGGGAAGCGAAGCTCATTGAAGCCGGGAACCTTGCGCACATGAGCGAGGAGTTCCTGAACGACACCCTCGCCTACCTATCCGATCCCGCGCCGGACACAGTGCTGGTCCTGCATCACTCGGGCGGAAACCGGGGCAAGAAGCTGCTCGACGCCGTGAAGGCCGCCAAAGCCCCCGTTGTCGACTGCCAGCCCTTCAAGAAGGACGCCGACAAGGCGGATTTCGTTTCGCAGGAGTTCAGGGCCGCAAAACGCCGGATCGACGGCGGGGCAGTCCGTGCGCTGGTCAGCGCAGTTGGTTCGAGCCTGGCTGAACTGGCGTCTGCCTGCCAGCAGCTCATGAACGATACGTCCGGTGAAGTCACCGAGGAAACGGTCGAGAAGTACTACGGCGGCCGCGTAGAGGCGACTGCCTTCAAGGTGGCCGACGCCGCTCTGGCCGGACGTGCAGGGGCCGCACTGTCCATGCTGCGCCACGCGCTGGCCACCGGCGTGGATCCGGTTCCCCTGGTGGCCGCGCTGGCCATGAAGGTGCGTGCGGTGGCCCGGGTGGCCGACCTGCGGGGATCCTCAGCGGCCCTGGCCAAGGATCTGGGAATGGCCCCGTGGCAGGTTGACCAGGCACGGCGCGATGCGCAGCGGTTCTCCTCGGAATCGCTGGTGAAAGCGGTGCAGGTCCTCGCCGAAGCGGATGCCCAGGTCAAGGGTGCCGGCCGCGACCCGGTCTACGCGGTGGAACGTGCGGTGACTGTGATCGCCCTGGCGGCCTCCGGACGGTAGTTCCGGCCCGCCCCGGGAGCGTGCGCGTATCCCGCCTGCCCGTGTCCCGGACAAAGCAAAAACGGCCGGTCCCGAAGGACCGGCCGTTTTCGTAAAGCTATGGGTGTTGCTCCCGCTTAGAGCGCGTTGACCTTCTTGGAGATGGCCGACTTGCGGTTAGCAGCGTTGTTCTTGTGGATAACGCCCTTGCTGACAGCCTTGTCCAGCTTGCGGGTAGCAGCCTGCAGGGCTGCCTGAGCCGCTTCCTTGTCAGCAGCGGTGACAGCGTTATCCACGTTGCGGATAAGCGTCTTCAGCTCGGACTTCACCGAGTTGTTGCGCTGACGCGCCTTCTCGTTGGTGAGGATGCGCTTCTTCTGGGACTTAATATTGGCCACTTATAAACTCTCTTTGTATTGCGGACTTGGTCGGTGAGGGAATTTCAGACCAGACATTGACTGAGCGGCGTGGGGATACCGTAATGGCGCCCGGCCTGAAGTGCCCGTCGACCTGCGCGGACACACAGCAATAAATGTTAGCAGAACTTCGGGGGCAGTGTGGAACGCGGCACGGAACCTCCGCCAGGTCCAGGCAGGCGCCTGGGCGGTCCGGGGGAGGGGGCTCAGCTGCGGCGGTCTGAGAGGCGCTGCGCAACACGGTCGAAAACGGAACGCTCAACGACGGCACCCTGCCTTCGGATATCGGCGGGATCCAGGGTGATGATGCGGTCCAGCTTGACCTCACTCGGCCGGCCCTTGCTGTCCCAGGCGCCGGTTCCAATATCCAGGTAGTCCGGATCGGTTTCGCGGGCGTGGTTCCTGTCGCGGGTGGTGAGCATCAGGCCCAGCAGGCGGGACCCGCTGCGTCCTATGAGCAGGACGGGGCGGTCCTTGCCCTGGGAGGGATCGTCCTCGTAGGGCACCCAGGCCCAGACGACCTCGCCCGGGTCGGGAGCGCCGTCGGGCTTCGGGGCATAGACGGGCTTGATGCGTCCGGTGTAGTCGCCGGCGTATCCGGCGGTCCGCGGCGTGCCTGCTGGAACCGGGCGCGGAGAAGATGGCTGCGGCCCCGGCGTCCGGTTGGTCCCCGCGGGGGCCTGCCGGGGCACCTTCGCAGGGGGCGGGGCCAGCTGGCGGGCAACGCGAAGGGCGGTCCGGGCAAGGCTGAGGAGGTTCCGGGAAGAAAAAGCCATGCCGCCATCCTAGGTGCGGGCGGCCCCGCCGCTCTTCCCCGCCGTGAACGGTTCGGGTCCGCCGGGGTAAACGTGGGAGACTGTTAACACCAGTCCACTTCGTACAATCCCTGCGTGCGAGCGGCCCTGCCCGGAGCATGCATCCGGGGACAGCGCCGAAGCCATGCAAACAGTAAAGGAACCGCCACAGTGTCACCTCTGGCCCGCTTCTCACCGGTGCCTGCCGCGACGGATCCGGCGATCATTCGGAATTTCTGCATCATCGCCCATATCGACCATGGCAAGTCCACCCTGGCCGACCGCATGCTCCAGCTCACCGGAGTGGTTCAGCAGCGCGACATGAAGGCCCAGTACCTGGACCGCATGGACATCGAACGCGAACGCGGCATCACCATCAAGTCCCAGGCTGTCCGCATGCCGTGGGAGCTGGATGACGCGTCCTATGCGCTGAACATGATCGACACCCCGGGCCACGTCGACTTCACCTACGAAGTCTCCCGTTCCCTGGCCGCCTGCGAAGGCGCAGTGCTCCTGGTGGACGCAGCCCAGGGCATCGAAGCCCAGACCCTGGCCAACCTTTACCTGGCCATGGAGAACGACCTCACCATCATTCCCGTCCTCAACAAGATCGACCTTCCGGCAGCGCAGCCGGAGAAGTATGCCGAGGAACTGGCCAAGCTGATCGGCGGCGATCCCGAGGACGTCCTGAAGGTCTCCGGCAAGACCGGCGTGGGCGTTGAAGCCCTGCTGGACAAGATTGTCCGTGACATTCCCGCACCCGTCGGCGACCCCGACGCACCCGCACGGGCCATGATCTTCGACTCCGTCTACGACACGTACCGCGGCGTGGTCACCTACGTCCGAGTGGTGGACGGCAAGCTTTCGCCCCGCGAACGCGTGCAGATGATGTCCACCCGCGCCAGCCACGAACTGCTGGAAATCGGCGTCAGCTCCCCGGAACCCACTCCGTCCAAGGGACTGGGAGTCGGCGAGGTGGGCTACCTGATCACCGGCGTGAAAGACGTCCGCCTCTCCAAGGTCGGCGACACCGTCACCAACCTGGCCAAGCCCGCCGCTGAATCGCTGCCGGGCTACGCCGATGCCAAGCCCATGGTGTTCTCCGGCCTCTACCCGATCGACGGCGCCGACTACCCGGTGCTTCGCGATGCGCTGGAGAAGCTGATGCTTAACGACGCCGCTCTGGTGTACGAACCGGAAACGTCGGCGGCGCTGGGCTTCGGTTTCCGCGTCGGCTTCCTGGGCCTGCTCCACCTTGAAATCACCCGTGAGCGGCTCGAGCGCGAGTACAACCTGGACCTGATCTCCACTGCACCGAACGTGGAGTACGAGGTGACGCTCGAGGACAACAAGGTGGTCACCGTGACCAACCCCAGCGAGTACCCCGAAGGCAAGATCAAGGAAGTCCGCGAGCCGATGGTTGCAGCCACGATCCTGGCGCCGAGCGAGTTCGTCGGCGCCATCATGGAGCTGTGCCAGACCCGCCGCGGTGTCCTGGGCGGCATGGACTACCTCTCCGAGGACCGGGTTGAAATCCGCTACCGCCTGCCGCTGGCAGAGATTGTCTTCGACTTCTTCGATGTGCTGAAGTCCAAGACCCGCGGCTACGCCTCGCTGGACTGGAAGGCCGACGGGGAGCAGGTATCCGACCTGGTCAAGGTGGACATCCTGCTCCAGGGCGAGCAGGTGGACGCCTTCAGCTCCATTACCCACAAGGACAAGGCCTACGCTTACGGCGTCATGATGACCGGAAAGCTGCGCGAACTTATTCCGCGGCAGCAGTTCGAGGTGCCGATCCAGGCCGCCATCGGCTCGCGCATCATTGCCCGCGAATCCATCCGCGCAATCCGCAAGGACGTGCTTGCCAAGTGCTACGGCGGCGACATCAGCCGTAAGCGCAAGCTGCTGGAAAAGCAGAAGGAAGGCAAGAAGCGCATGAAGATGGTTGGCCGAGTGGAAGTACCGCAGGAAGCCTTCGTGGCGGCCCTGTCTTCCGACGAGTCCAAGGACAAAGCCAAGAAGTGACACCAAGCGCGCTTCCGCTCGGGGATCCCGCCCCAAGGGACGGAATCCTGCCGGCCGACGCAGCCACCGCGGCAGCGGAACGGAAATTCGGACTCTACGTCCACATTCCGTTCTGCGCCGTACGCTGCGGCTACTGCGACTTCAACACCTACACCGCCACCGAGCTTGGCGGCGGTGCGTCGCAGGACGCGTACGCCTCAACCGCACAGCAGGAAGTCCGGTTTGCCGCCAGGGCCCTGGCAGCCTCCGGCATCCCGGAGCGGCCCATCGAGACCGTCTTCTTCGGCGGCGGTACGCCGACGCTGCTCCCCGCCGGAGACCTGGCCGCCATCCTGGGCACCGCCGTCGAACAGTGGGGGCTGGCGCCCGGCGCAGAGGTGACCACTGAGGCGAACCCTGACTCGGTCACCCCGGAATCCCTGCAGCTCCTGAAGGATGCGGGTTTCACCCGGGTTTCCTTCGGCATGCAGTCCGCGGTGCCGCATGTCCTGGCGGTTCTTGACCGGACCCACACCCCTTCACGCGTGCCGCAGGCCGTGCAGTGGGCGCGCGACGCCGGGCTGAAAGTCAGCGTCGACCTGATCTACGGCACCCCGGGGGAATCCCTCGCGGACTGGAAGCATTCGGTCGAGGAAGCCCTGAGCTACCAACCCGACCACATTTCCGCCTACGCACTGATCGTCGAGGAGGGCACTAAGCTGGCCGCGCGCATGCGCCGCGGCGAAGTGCCGCCGATTGACGACGATGACCACGCGGACAAGTACCTGCTGGCCGACGAACTGTTCACCGCCGCCGGCCTGAACTGGTACGAAGTCAGCAACTGGGCACGCACTCCGCAGGACGCCTGCCGGCACAACCTCGCCTACTGGCGCAGTGATGACTGGTGGGGGATTGGTCCGGGGGCACACTCGCATGTGGGCGGCGTCCGCTGGTGGAACGCCAAGCATCCCACGGCTTACGCCCAGCGGATCGCGGCGGAGGAGTCACCCGCCGTCGGGCGCGAAACCCTGGACGCGGATACCCGCTACCTCGAAGACGTGATGCTCCGCACGCGTCTGGCCGAAGGGCTGCCGCGGGAGCTGCTGCGCCCGGAAGGACGGCACGAGATTGCCGGGCTGATCGCGGACGGGCTGGTGGAGCCGGGGGCGGCTATTTCCGGCACCGTACTGCTCACGCTCAAGGGCAGGCTGCTGGCCGACGCCGTTGTGCGCCGGCTGCTGCCCTAGCCCGGCCGGGAAAGCGGCGCGGGCAGGGGACTACCGGATGCGGCGCAGGTTGAACCGGTAGCGGTAGGGCCGCCCGCGGTTGCATTCGATGCCGGCCATAACGGAGAACACGGCGACCGCAATCCAAATGAGCGCGTTGAGGATGGCGAAGTACCCGCCCACCACCGGGATGAAGGAGAGCAGCCAGGCCACCAGCGCGAGGATGGTGGGCGGCAGCGTGAAGTTCAGGGCTTCCTTGGATTCCTGGGCAGTGAAAGGCCCGCGGTCGCGGAAGACCAGGTAAATAATGAGCGAAGGAACAAATCCGAGGATCCCGCCGAAATGGGACAGGGTTGCCCACTGCCGGTCTTCAGATGCGGTCAGCGGGAGGGCATTGGCCGGGGCACCCTGCAGGTCCGGGCGCGCCGGCAAACCGTTGTTTTCCGGTTGCGGGTGGTTCGGGCGTGGGTTGGACACGGTTGCTCTTCCTTTAACTCTCAGATGACGCAGGGTTCGCCCCCCGCGGGTACCTGTTGTTAGACAAGGGTACTGGCTTCAACGGCAGGAACAGGCACCGGGTGGTCCAGCGCGCCGCCCTGCGATCAGGCTGACGGGTGTGTTGACGGGTCCTTACGGCACCGTCAGGAAGTCGATTACCTCCTCGACCCGTCCCAGCAGCGAGGGCTCCAGGTCGGCGTAGGTACGGACTGAACCCAGGAGCTTCTTCCAGCCCATGGCGACGTCGGTGTGGTCGCGGTGCGGCCAGCCGAGGCCTTTGAGTATCCCGGTCTTCCAATCCTCGTGGCGCGGCACCACGGGCCAGGCCTGCAGGCCAATGACATGGGGCTTGATCGCCTGCCAGACGTCAACGTAGGGATGGCCCACGATCAGCACGTTTCCGGCGGCTCCGGGCACCCGCATGGCTTCCGCGGCAATTCGCGATTCCTTGGAGCCGGCTACGAGATGGTCCACGAGGATGCCGAGGCGCCGCCCCGGACCGGGGGAGAAGTCCCGCACCGCACCGGCCAGGTCGTCTACTCCGTGGAGCGGCTCGACGACGATCCCTTCGATCCGGAGGTCGTCTCCCCAGACTTTCTCAACCAGTTCGGCGTCGTGCTTGCCCTCGACCCAGATCCGGCTTGCCCTGGCCGTGCGGGCCCGGACGTTCTCGACGGCGACCGACCCGGACGCGGTGCGCCGGGTTGCCGGGGCTGAAGCCTTGACCGCCGGTACCACCTCTACCGGTTCGCCTTCCAGGAGGAACCCGAAGCCCAGTTCGAAGGAGCGGGTCCGTCCGCGGTAGTCCTCGAGCACCACCAGGTGCATGCCGCCGGACTTCTCCGTGCGGAGCACGGCTCCGACCCAGCCTGTCTGCACCTCTTCCAGGACCAGGCCCTTTTCTGCGCCGACCTGCCGCAGGGCTTTCCGGGCCGGAGCGGTGATGTCCTGCGGGCCCCACTCGTAGCTGGGCATGAAACCTCGTTCCTGGACGACGCGGAGGAGCGCCCGCGGTGGCCGCAGGCACGGAAGATTCAATGCTAGCAACGGGAGCGGATGGTATTAGACTTAGCACTTAGGGACACCGAGTGCTAACACCGGACCGCAGGACGGTGCCAGTCGAAAGTCAGTCAGCAAAGGAGGAAACCATTGAGCGAACCACGCCGGCTCGAGGTGCTCCGGGCCATTGTTGAGGACTACGTCCACTCCCGTGAACCCGTTGGCTCAAAGGCCCTGGTCGAACGCCACCACCTGGGGGTTTCCTCCGCCACCATCCGCAACGACATGGCCGTACTCGAAGAAGAGGGCCTGATTGTTGCGCCGCACACCTCCGCCGGACGCATCCCCACGGACAAGGGTTACCGCCTCTTCGTGGACCAGCTCTCGGACCTTCGGCCGCTTTCCGCCGCCGAACGCCGCGCCATCCAGACCCTCCTTGAAGGCGCGGAGGATATCGATGACATCCTGGACCGCACCGTCCGGCTGCTGTCCCAGCTGACCAACCAGGTCGCCGTCGTGCAGTATCCGCACCTGGGGAACGCGAAGGTGCGCCACATCGAATTTGTCCTGCTGGCCCCGGCGCAGGTCCTGGTAGTCCTGATCTCCACCACGGGCCGGGTCGAGCAGCGCGTCATCACGGTTCCCGCACCGGTGACGGAGCAGGACCTGCACGAACTCCGCCAGCATTTCCTCCAGGCCCTGGCCGGGACCACCCTGACACGCATCACGTCCCACCTCACCGACACCCTGGCCACCGTTCCGGCACACCTGCGCGGAACGGCAGCAGCATTGGTGCGGGCCCTGGAACAGCTGGCCGGAATCAACCGCGAAGACCGGATGGTCATGGCGGGCACAGCTAACCTGGCCCGGGCCACCGGCGACTTCCCGCTCACCATTGGACCCATCCTGGAAGCCCTCGAAGAGCAGGTCGTGATGCTGCGGCTGCTTTCCGAGATGGAGCAGGACGCCAGGGGCGTCTCGGTGCGGATCGGATCCGAGAATCCGTACGGGTCCCTCTCCGAGGCATCCGTCGTAGCCACTGGGTACGGGCCGGACGCTTCGGCTATGGTAGGAATCCTTGGTCCCACCCGGATGGACTATCCCAACACCATGGCAGCGGTTCGAGCCGTTGCCCGCTACCTTTCCCGGGTCCTGAACAACTGACCCATTGACCGGCAGCCGCTCCGAACGGCGGCATGCGGAAGACTAATCACCCCCGAGGCGGGGGACGCAACACAGGAAGCGATGTGCACGAGTGAGTGATCACTACCAGGTACTCGGCGTAAGCCGGGATGCCACCGGCGAGGAAATCAAGAAGGCCTACCGCAAGCTTGCCCGCAAGCTCCATCCGGATGTGAACACCGCCCCCGGAGCGGCCGACGAGTTCAAAGCCGTGACCCACGCCTATGAGGTCCTCTCCGACCCGCAGAAGCGCAGGGTGTACGACACCACCGGCCAGGAGAACGGCACGGACAACGGGTTCGGCGGCGGCTTCAGCGGCCAGGGCTTCGGGTTCCAGGACATCTTCGACACCTTCTTCGGCGGCGGGGCCCCCGGTGGCGGACGCGGACCGGCCTCCCGCACCCGGCGCGGCCAGGACGCGCTGATCAACGTACGGATCGATCTCAAGGACGCTGTCTTCGGCACCAACAAGAAGATCGACGTCGAAACTGCGGTTCTCTGCCCCACCTGCGAAGGTTCCTGCTGCCAGCCCGGAACGTCCCCGCGCACCTGCGACATCTGCCACGGCAGCGGCCAGGTCCAGCGCGCGGTCCGTTCCATCTTGGGCCAGGTCATGACCACCGCACCCTGCGGCTCCTGCCAGGGCTTCGGCACCGTTATCCCGGACCCGTGCCACGAATGCGCCGGCGAAGGACGCGTCCGCAGCCGCCGCACCCTCACCATCAAGGTGCCCGCCGGCGTAGCAACCGGCACCCGCATCCAGCTCAGCGGACAGGGCGAAGCCGGAACGG
Source organism: Arthrobacter koreensis (assembly GCF_035792275.1). GTDB lineage: Bacteria > Actinomycetota > Actinomycetes > Actinomycetales > Micrococcaceae > Arthrobacter_B > Arthrobacter_B koreensis_A. Next base: position 217,958 of record NZ_JAMWKK010000002.1, read on the forward strand.
CCGGCGGCCCGCAGGGCGACCTGTACGTCGAAATCCGTGTCAACGCCGACCCGGTGTTCATGCGGGACGGGGACGACCTGCACGCCACACTCACGGTTCCGATGACGGCCGCCGCGCTGGGCACCGTGATCACCATGGAGACCTTCGACGGGGAACGCGAAATCCAGATCAAGGCCGGAACCCAGTCAGGCGAAGTCACCACGCTCAAGGGCCTCGGCGTTACCCACCTCCGGGGCTACGGCCGCGGCGACCTGATGGTCCATGTCCAGGTGGAGACCCCGCAGAAACTGGACCAGGGGCAGGAGGAACTGCTCCGCCGCCTGGCCGAACTGCGCGGCGAGGAATTCGCCGAGGGCCGGATCAGCGGAACCAGCAGCCCCGGCGTTTTCGCCAAACTGCGCGACCGCCTCGGCAACCACTAACCGCGGACGCGTACGGTGACCAGCCCCATCTTCTTTGGCGACCCTGAACTCGTAGCGGACGCAGTCCCGGGCAGCGTTTTCGCACTGACCGGTCCCGAAGCGCGCCACGCCGTCGCGGTCAAGCGGCTGGCGCCGGGGGAGGACGTGGATATCGTCGACGGCGCCGGTACGAGGCTGCGGGGCACCGTCCGCAGCGCTGACCCGGCACTGCTTGAAGTCGACGTCCGCGAGGTGGATGCCGAACCCGCCCCGGACTGCGAGATCACGCTGGTACAGGCGCTGGCCAAGGGCGACAGGGACGAACAGGCCATCGAGGCCGCCACCGAACTTGGGGTGGACGCAGTGCTTCCCTGGCAGTCCGAACGCAGCATCGTCCGCTGGCGGGCCGAAAAAGCGGCAAAGGGGCAGGCCAAGTGGCGTGCCGTGGTGACGTCGGCGGCAAAACAGTCACGCCGGTCGAGGATTCCGCACGTGCTCGACGCAGCGGACAGCAAGACGCTGTCCAGGCGGCTGGAAGGCACTGACCTGGTCCTGGTCCTGCATGAAGAGGCCGGCACCGCCCTGGCCGGCGCCGTGGAAGCGGCGCTGCTGCAGGGGTCTGCTGCCGGGAGTCCCGGCGGCGAGACATCCGGTATTCGGTCTGTCGCCGTCGTCGTAGGCCCCGAAGGCGGCATCAGCCCTGCTGAGCTGCAGGCCCTGGGTGCAGCCGGCGCTGTACCGGTACGTCTTGGCCCGCACGTGCTGCGGTCCTCAAGCGCGGGTCCGGCCGCCCTGGTGCTGCTGAACCACCTGCTGGGCCGCTGGGACTGACGCCGCAGCGGCGAAGCGGTCCTAGTAGACCGTGAACCGCTTAGAGTCCTCGTTCTCGCCCTCGCCGTGGAAGACCCGGACGTTGTAGTCGCCGGGTTCCAGTTCAATGGCGACTTCGAACATCGACGTCTCGCCGGCCTCTGCCTCCAGCCGGATCTCACCGGACTTCAGGGCAGTGGTTTCGGGGCGGCCGTTGACTATGCGCTCAACACTCCAGAGCAGCTGCTCGTCCCGTTCCACCGCGGATCCGGTCACCGTCAGGGATGTTTCAGTGCCGTCGCCTTCCTGCGGGCTGATAATCCAGATGGGTGCCGGCATGGTCTTGTCCCGCTCCAGCGCCGGTTCCAGATCCTCGTGTCCGAAGGCGCGGTAGCCGGCCTTGCCGTCAACCAGCACCACCACGCTCGCGTTGTAGCCGGCGGTGGTCAGGCCGGCATTCGCGGCGGCCGCGGTGGCGGTGTAGACGAGCTGCTGCACGGCCCGGTGGGCCATGCCGGCGTCGAGGGACGGTTTGAAGGCATCCGAGGAGACGTCCACCGTGATGACGTTCTTGCTGGAGATGGACGCGGTGACCTTGGACGCCGGAGACCAGGGAGTGAAGTAGTCATCATCCGCGGGGGCCTGGGTTGTCATGGCCAGAACTGCTTCGCCGATGGGGTCCCCGGTGTTCTGCGACGGCAGGAACTCCCGGTAGAGCTGCACATCGGAACCGTTGAGTCCCAGCCAGTAGACCGGCATTACCACCTTGGAAACAGTGGCTTCCGCCGGCGCCGAGACCGCCATGGGACGCCCCTCGGGCGAAGTCGCCGCGCTGAAGGAGCTGGGCATGCTGGTGGTGGGCAGTTCCGCGACCACGCCGCACGAGCCAAGCAGCAGCGGAGCCGCTGCTGCTGCCATCAGGAGGCGGACACGGCCGGAGCGGCGAGTGTGCTGCCGGATCATGACTGTCCCTGCCTTCCGTTTTCTGTGCCGGTCCGTGGACCGGGCGATGCTGTGGGGGTCCGGCGGGGAAGGAATCCCGGTCGGAGCATTCGATCAAGCTTGGCACAGTGAAACAGGCCAAAACCGGGGGTTCACGGTTCTGTGGCGGGACTGAAACCTGATTGAGACCCAGACGATGCCAAGCCGAGACAAATCCCGTAATACAGATCACATCACCCGTAACGGTCCCGGACGCCGGAAGCCCTTCCGGTCCTCGCTGAATCAGGTAGGCGCGTGCGTGTGCCTATCCAGTAGAATTAAGGAGGCTGTGTGCACCATAAATTTCAGCAGACTTTCCATCCACATTTCCGATAAGGGGCGATGAGAGGCCGAGGGGCCGCATATATGACCGAATCTTCAGCAGGAATCGGCACCATCCGTGAGGACCAGCAGACGATTGTGTTCGACTCAACCGAGCATATGGTCCAGTCTTTGGGCGCCAACGATGAGGCCCTGAAAATCATCGAGAACGCCTTCCCGGAAGTGAATCTCCACGTCCGCGGCAATGAACTCTCCGTCTCCGGTCCCGCCGCCGCTGTGGAGCGGACCGTCCGCCTCGTGAGCGAAGTCCGGGTACTCGCACGCCACCAGACGCGGGTAACTCCCCAGATCCTGGAACAGCTGATCACCATGCTGCGGGACCAGAGCGCTGAGCGCCCGGCCGAGGTGCTGACGCAGAACATCCTCTCCACCCGCGGACGGACCATCCGGCCCAAGACGCTGAACCAGAAGAATTACGTTGATGCGATTGACCGCAACACCGTGGTGTTCGGCATTGGCCCGGCAGGCACCGGAAAGACCTACCTCGCCATGGCCAAGGCCGTGCAGGCCCTGCAGCAGAAGGAAGTCAACCGCATCATCCTGACGCGGCCGGCGGTCGAAGCGGGTGAGCGGCTTGGGTTCCTCCCAGGCACGCTGAACGACAAGATCGATCCCTACCTGCGCCCGCTCTATGACGCGCTGCACGACATGATGGATCCGGAATCGATTCCCCGCCTGATGGCAGCCGGAACCATTGAGGTGGCCCCCCTGGCGTATATGCGCGGCCGGACGCTCAACGATGCGTTCATCATCCTGGACGAAGCGCAGAACACGACGCCGGAGCAGATGAAGATGTTCCTGACCCGTCTGGGGTTCGGATCGAAGATGGTCGTCACCGGCGACGTCACCCAGGTGGACCTGCCCGGAAGCACCACCTCGGGCCTGCGGATCGTCCACGAGATCCTCGACGGAATCGAGGACGTCCACTTCTCCGAACTGACCGCGACCGACGTGGTCCGGCACCGTCTGGTCAGCGACATCGTGACCGCCTACAGCGAATGGGATGAAGAACGCCGTTCGCGCACCGGTTCCCGCAGTGCCGGGCAGGAGACGAAACGATGAGCATCGAAGTTAACAACGAGTCCGCCGTGCAGGCTGACGAGGAAGCACTGGCCCGCCTGGGCCGCTTTGTCCTCGACGCCATGTACGTCCACCCCGAGGCAGAACTGTCCATCATCCTGGTGGACGAGGACGCTATCGAAAAGCTCCACATTGAGTGGATGGACCTTCCCGGGCCCACCGACGTGCTGTCCTTCCCCATGGATGAGCTGCGTCCGGGTTCCCCTGGCCGTCCGACTCCGGCGGGAGTCCTGGGGGACATTGTTCTCTGCCCGCAGGTTGCCGCCCGGCAGGCTGAGACGGCAGGCCATGGCCTGGAAGACGAACTGCTGCTGCTGACGACCCACGGCATCCTTCACCTGCTTGGCTACGACCACGCTGAGCCCGAGGAAGAAGCTGAAATGTTCGGGCTTCAGCGCCGCCTGCTGTCGGACTACACGGGCCGGGAAGCCCCGAAGGAGACACGCAGTTGAGCGTAGGCGTCCTAGTTGTCATGGCCATCGCCTTTGTGGTGCTGGCCGGACTCCTGACCGCCGCCGAGGCAGCCTACGGCTACCTCCCGCGACACGAAGCCGAAGCGCTGCTCAGCGGCCGTGCCGGCAAGCCGCTCCGGCGGATCCTCCAGCACCCCGTAGCGCACATGCACGCGCTCAGGTTCTGGCGCGTCTGGTTTGAAATGGCCACCGCGGTGTCCGTTGCCATGGCCTTCCAGCTGGTGGTGGAGAACCTCTGGCTCGCGGGCCTGCTTGCCACGGTGACTATGGCCGGCGTCGGGTTTGTCCTCGTGGGAGTGTCCCCGCGGCAGATCGGACGCCGGCACGTTACCGGCGTCGTCGTCCTCACGGCCGGACTCGTGAGCGTGCTGCGCACTATCCTCGGCCCCATCCCCGGGTGGCTGGTGAAGATTGGCTCCGCCGTGGCCCCCGGAACCCAGGGACCTGACGCGGCGTTCTTCACGGAGGAAGAGTTCCGGGAGCTGCTGGACCGTGCCTCCGAAGCGGACATGATCGAAAACACGGAAGCCGAGCTGATCCATTCGGTCTTCGAGCTGGGCGACACCAAGGTCCGGTCAGTGATGGTCCCTCGGACGGACATGGTCTGCATCGATTCGGGATCCACCCTCCGGCAGGCGATGTCCCTGTTCCTGCGCTCCGGCTACTCACGCGTCCCCGTCATTGAGGACAGCGCCGACCAGATCATCGGCATCCTCTACCTCAAGGACGTGGCGGCCCAGATGCACGGCCGCACGCCGGAGGCCGGCAGCCAGGCCGTGGACGGGTTGTGCCGCACAGTCCGCTACGTGCCCGAATCAAAGGCCGTGGGGGAGCTGCTGCAGGAGCTGCAGCGCGAATCCACCCACGTCGCGATCGTGATCGACGAGTACGGCGGCACAGCCGGACTGGTCACCCTGGAAGACCTGATCGAGGAAATCGTCGGCGAAATCGTTGACGAGTACGACTCCGAACGCCCGGACATCGAAGACCTGGGAGACGGCCGCTACCGGCTCAGTTCCAAAGCCGGCATCGACGACCTCGGCGAACTATTCGACCTCAGCCTCGAGGACGACGAGGTGGACACCGTGGGCGGCCTGCTGGCCAAGGCCCTCGGGCGCGTTCCCATCGTGGGCAGCGAAGTGGTTGTCGAATCGATCGTTCTCCACGCCGAGCGGCTGGAGGGACGCCGCAACCGTGTCTCCCACGTCCTCGCCTGGCGGCAGCCGGAGGACGGCGAAACGAATACTACGGCGGCGGCCCATCCGGACCGCCCCAAAACGACAGAATTGGTACCCCGAAATGACTGAACCCACGTTCCGCGCCGGATTCGTGTCCCTGGTGGGCAGGCCCAACGCCGGCAAGTCCACCCTGACCAACGCCCTGGTGGGCCAAAAGGTGGCCATCACCTCGGCGAAGCCGCAGACCACCCGGCACACCATCCGCGGAATCGTGCACCGGGAAACTTCGCAGCTCATCCTGGTGGACACTCCTGGCCTGCACCGTCCGCGCACCCTGCTGGGGCAGCGGCTTAATGACCTGGTGGCAGACACGCTGGCCGAAGTGGACGCGATCGGTTTCTGCCTTCCGGCCAACGAAGCAGTGGGCCCGGGCGACCGCTACATCGCCAACCAGCTGGCCGCGCTGAAGCGCAAGCCGGTCATCGCCCTGGTCACCAAGACCGACCTCGTTGACCGTGCGGCACTGGCCAAGCAGCTGATGTCGGTAACCGCGCTGGGCAACGAGGTTCTTGGCGAAGGCGGATGGGCCGACGTCGTCCCCGTTTCTGCCGCGGACGGCTTCCAGGTAGACACCGTTGCGGATGTCCTCGCCTCCCATATGCCGGCGTCCCCGCCGCTGTATCCCGACGGCGAGCTCACGGACGAGCCCGAGGCGGTCATGGTTGCCGAACTTGTCCGCGAAGCTGCGCTGGAAGGCGTGCGGGACGAACTGCCGCACTCGCTGGCCGTGGTCGTAGAAGAGATCGTGCCGCGCGAGGGTCGCAGCGAAGAGAACCCGCTCCTGGATGTGCGGGTCAATCTTTACGTTGAACGGTCATCGCAGAAAGCGATTATCATTGGGCGGGGCGGTTCACGCCTGCGCGAAGTGGGAACAAATGCACGCCGCGGCATCGAAGCGCTGCTGGGTACCCGGGTTTACCTGGACCTGCACGTTAAGATCGCCAAGGACTGGCAGCGGGACCCAAAGCAGCTGGTGAAGCTGGGATTCTAGCGGCTTAGGCCGTACCGCAGCGGATCCCAAGGTTCTTTCCAGCAGCGGCCCGTACACTTTGTTCATCCATTTTCGCAAGCCATCAGTATCAGAACCAGGGGAGGGAACGGCTATGCCATCACGCCGTGCCGCTACAGGTCATGGTCCCTCCGGATCTGCCGCTACCAGCCGACGCCGCACGGCCGCCGTACCCGGCGGCCGTCACCTTGGCAACGGAACAGCGCGCGGTGGACACCCCGTGCTGGCATCCATCGCGGTGCTCCTTTCCCTGACCCTGGTTTCCGGACTCGTCTTTGCCGGCGTGCAGCTTCTGCGGCTGCAGAGCAACTTTGATACCAAACCGCTGAACATCGGACAGGACCAGCCCGAGGTCCCCGCGGACACCAACACCGACTCAATGCAGATCCTGGTCCTGGGCACCGATAACCGCGAAGGCCAGGATTCGAATAACTCCGACGTCATGATGCTGGTGAACATGGCAGCTGACCGCTCCCACGTCACCGTGGTGAGCTTCCCGCGCGACCTGCTGGTCGCGCTCCCGGCCTGCACGGACCCTGAATCGGGCCTGCAATACCAGGCGATGGGGCTCGCGCAGCTGAACGGAGCGCTGGGCAACGGCGGCCCCGGCTGCACGGTAGCTGCCATCAACCAGCTCACCGGGCTCAGCATTGACCATTTCATGATGGCCGACTTCAACGCGGTAAAGGAACTGTCCAACACCCTTGGCGGCGTCGAGGTCTGCGTGAACCAGCCTGTGGACGACCCGCTGTCCGGGCTGAACATCCCCGCAGGAGTCTCCAGCATCCAGGGTGACCAGGCGCTTGCCTTCCTTCGTACCCGGCACGGATTCGGCAACGGCGGCGACGAAGGCCGCATCAAGGCCCAGCAGAGCTTCCTGGCCTCCATGGTCCGCAAGGTGCAGGGCGAAGGAACGCTGAACAACCTTCCCCGCCTGTACTCCATTGCGGACACCGTGACGAAGAACCTCACCGTGGACGAGGGGCTCACCGACATTCCGACCCTCATCGCGATGGCGGGGCGCCTGAAGGACGTGGATCTGGGCAACGTAGCGTTCGTGACCGTTCCCGTCATGCCCTACGAACTAGACCCCAACCGGCTGGTCCTGGACGAGGACGCAGCCCAGCCGCTCTTCGACGCCCTGGTCGCTGACCAGCCGATCGGTGCCGCAGCGGAAGAACCTGCCGCGGAAACCCCCGGCACAGACACGCCCGGAACCGCCAGCCCTGAGCCCTCCCAGCCGGCCATCGACCCTGCCGTCATTCCGGTTACCGTCCTGGACGGGATCAACGGAACTGACAGCGGACGCGACGCGGAGCTGGCTGAGTACCTGCTCAGCGAGGGCTTCACCCAGGCAATCGCCGGCGGTCTGTCAGCTGCCACCACCCCCGGAACCCAGGTCTTCTTCACCCCCGGCTACGAAGACATGGCTCTTGAAGTCGCCAAGGCCCTGAACATTCCCGCAGCCCAGGTGGCCGCGAGCTCGGCCGTGACCGGCGTCGTCGTGCAGGTCGGTTCGGACTTCACTGACGGGAACCTGATGGAGGACACCGGAAGCCTTGGCGGCCTCACCGGGCAGACCGCGGCGCAGGTTACGTGCCAGTCGGCCTTCGGTTACTGAGTTTTCAAACACCCCGGAACGTGCGTGCTAGTCTGGGCACGTGCGCGCAGAGAACCTCCTTCTTAGCTGCCGCGGCGAGGCCACGCAAACCACTGTTTAGGCCGAACCCTCGCTGCGGAGTTTGTGTTGCCCGGCCACCATTTCTAAAGATCTAAAAAGAAAAGGCCACCCCAGACATTATGCGAAACGCACAGCAGCCCTCCGGCATGCCGATCCACAAATATGTTCCGTTCCAGGACCAGATCAGCGTGGATCTCCCAGACCGCACGTGGCCCGACAAGGTCATCACCAAGGCTCCCCGCTGGTGCGCAGTGGACCTGCGTGACGGCAACCAGGCCCTCATCGATCCCATGACGCCCGAGCGCAAGCACAAGATGTTCGACCTGCTGGTCAACATGGGCTACAAGGAGATCGAAGTTGGATTCCCCTCGGCATCCCGGCTCGACTTCGACTTTGTCCGGCAGCTCATCGAAGGCGACCGGATCCCCGACGACGTGACGATCCAGGTCCTGACCCAGTCCCGGGAACACCTGATCGAGCGCACCTATGAAGCGCTCGAAGGCGCGGACCGTGCGATCGTCCACCTGTACAACTCCACCTCCGTGCTGCAGCGCAAGGTCGTCTTCAACACGGACCAGGACGGCATCGTGGATATCGCACTGACCGGCGCGCGGCTCTGCAAGAAGTACGAGGAGCAGCTGCGCGGCATCGACGTTACCTACGAATACTCGCCGGAGTCCTACACCGGTACGGAGCTGGATTTTGCCCTGCGGATCTCCAATGCCGTAGCCGAAGTCCTCGAGGCCTCCACCGACCGGCAGATGATCCTGAACCTCCCGGCCACCGTTGAAATGGCGACGCCCAACGTCTACGCAGACTCGATTGAGTGGATGCACCGCAACCTCGCCAACCGCGAAGCCATCATCCTGTCCCTGCACCCCCACAATGACCGCGGCACCGGTGTCGCCGCTGCGGAACTGGGTTACCTCGCAGGCGCTGACCGGATCGAAGGCTGCCTCTTCGGCAACGGAGAGCGCACCGGAAACGTAGACCTGATCACCCTGGGCATGAACATGTTCAGCCAGGGAATCGACCCGCAGATCGACTTCTCCAACATGGACGAAATCCGCCGGACGGTCGAATACTGCAACCAGCTGCCGGTGCCCGAGCGCTCTCCGTACGGCGGCGACCTTGTCTTCACTGCCTTCTCCGGCTCCCACCAGGACGCCATCAAGAAGGGCTTCGAGTCCATGGAGAAGGACGCCGCAGCAGCCGGCAAGACGGTGGACGACCTCGAATGGGGCGTTCCCTACCTGCCGATCGACCCGAAGGACATTGGCCGCAGCTACGAAGCGGTCATCCGGGTGAACTCCCAGTCCGGCAAGGGCGGTGTGGCGTACCTGCTCAAGAACGAACACAACCTGGACCTGCCGCGCCGCGCACAGATCGAATTCTCCGGAGTCATCCAGCGGCGCACGGATACCGTGGGCGGCGAAGTCACCGGCGCCGAACTGTGGCGGGTGTTCCAGGACGAGTACCTGCCCACCACCCCGGATACCGGTGCAGAGCCCTGGGGCCACTACGCCCTCACCTCCGTTACGGCGGATACCGCGGAGAACGGCTCCTTCCTGCTCACTGCCAGCCTGCGCGCCGGCGGAGTGCAGCAGCGCCGCGTGGCCTCCGGCACCGGCCCCATTGATGCGCTCCTGCAGATCCTGAGCCAGGACGGCGTGGACGTGCGCCTGCTGGACTACTCAGAGCACGCCCTGTCCGCCAGCGGCAAGGCAATGGCAGCGGCTTACGTGGAACTGGCGGTCGGTGAACGTGTCCTGTGGGGCGTCGGCATCGATTCCAACACCACGCTCTCGGCCCTGAAGGCCGTCATCTCCGCCGTGAACCGGGCGATCCGCGACGCTTCGGGCGAGTAGCACTCCCGCCGGCTCCGGCCGGCAGAAGGCGCGCCCGGTACGCAGCTGCGCACCGGGCGCGCCTTCTGCGTGGGAAAATGGATTCGTGGCCAATAAATCATTCGCTTCACGGACCTACCGTGACGAGGGAGTGGTCCTGCGTACCCACAAGCTGGGTGAAGCGGACCGGATCGTCATCCTCCTGACGCGCAACCACGGCCAGGTACGCGCGGTGGCCAAGGGCGTCCGCCGCACCTCCAGCAAGTTCGGCGCCCGGCTGGAGCCCTTTATGGTGGTTGACCTGCAGCTTTCCCACGGCCGCAGCCTGGATATCGTGACCCAGGTCCAGACCAAGGGCGCGTACGGTGCGGGAATCGCCGCCGATTACGCGCGCTATACGGCGGCAGCGGCCGTCGCCGAGACAGCGGAGCGTCTTACCGACGTCGACGGCGAGTCCGCGAACGCGCACTACCACCTGGTCATCGGTGCCATGGCGGCCCTCGGCCGGGGAGCGCATCCGCCGGAACTTATTCTTGATTCGTACCTGCTGCGTGCCCTGGCCACTGCCGGCTGGGCGCCGTCCTTCACGGACTGTGCCCGCTGCGGGGCTCCAGGTCCGCACAGTGCGTTTTCGGCCCCGCTTGGAGGGGCAGTCTGTCCGGCGTGCCGTCCTCCGGGTTCCGCGTCCCCGTCAGCTGAAACCATGCTGCTCCTGGCGGCGCTGCTCAGCGGTGACTGGGAATACGCAGATGCGTCCGGGCCGCAGCCCCGGCGTGAATCCGCGGGCCTGGTGGCCAGCTACCTCCAGTGGCACCTGGAACGAGTCGTGAAGTCCCTTCAACATGTGGAGCGTGTTTAGCTTTGGTTCCTCCCCGCAAGTCTCCGGCCGCTCCCTGGCCGCACCCCTCCGGTGCCGTACCGCCGCCCGTTCCGCGTGACCTGGTGCCCGCGCATGTAGCGATTGTGATGGACGGCAACGGCCGGTGGGCCAACCAGCGCGGGCTGCCGCGCACTGAAGGGCACCGTGCAGGGGAGGCGGCTCTGCTCGACGTCATGGCCGGTGCCGTGGAAATCGGTATCCAGCACGTTTCGGTGTACGCCTTCTCCACCGAGAACTGGAAACGCTCACCGGAAGAGGTACGTTTCCTGATGGGCTTCAGCCGTGACGTGCTGCGCCGCCAGCGCGACCAGCTCGACGAATGGGGCGTGCGCATCCGCTGGTCCGGGCGCCGTCCGCGGCTCTGGGGTTCGGTGATCAAGGAGCTCGAGGTTGCCGAGGAGCAGACGAAGGACAACGCCACCTGCACCCTGAACATGTGCGTGAACTACGGCGGCAGGGCGGAAATCACCGACGCCGTCAGCGCAATCGCGCAGGACGTAAAGGACGGCAAGCTGCGCCCCGGCAGCATTTCCGAGAAGACGATCCAGCGCTACCTCGACGAGCCGGACCTGCCCGATGTGGACCTGTTCCTGCGTACGTCGGGGGAGCAGCGGCTCTCCAACTTCATGCTGTGGCAGTCCGCCTACGCAGAGATGGTCTTTATGAACACGCTCTGGCCGGACGTCGACCGCCGGACACTGTGGGAGGCCGTTGAAACCTACGCACGGCGTGACCGCAGGTACGGGGGAGCGGTGGACCAGGCAGCAGCCGGAGCCTAGCCGCGCCCCTGCCCGAGCAGGTAGCCGCCGGCCCATCTGCCCAGCCGGGCATATACCTGGCGGCGGACAGGCTTCGCCGAGAGCAGCACGTCATGCAGGGCGCCGTCGAAACGCAGCACAGTTACCACCGGTCCCAGCAACAGCGCGCGCTGGACCATGAGGTTGACGTCCAGCACGCTGTCCGTGGTCTTCATGGATTCATTCCATGTGGCCCCGATAGTTGAGCGTGCCGAGGCCATCACCAGGACCGGGCACGTGATGTCCAGCCCGCGGGCCACCTGGGCATGCCCCGCCAGCACGGCAGTGATCCAGCCGGCACGGACCGGCCAGCTGCCCGGGGGCTTCCATACCGGGTCAAGCTCCCACTCGCCGTCGGCTTCCGCGCTTAGCGACCGCCAGTAAAAGTCCAGCTCGGGGATCTTCAGGCGTGTCTTGGGGCGGGTGCGTGCCAGCGGTTCCAGCAGGCCGGCGGCAGCATTGCGCGCCAGCGAACTGCCGCGCAGTTCAAGCCAGGGGCTGTTCAGGATCAGCGCCGCGATCCTGCCGGGGTTCCGGTGGGCCCAGAGCGAGGCAACCAGCCCGCCGGTCGAATGCGCCATAATCGTCAGCCGCACCGGCGTCTGCTCTCCGCGGCTTGCCCGGACGTCTTCCTCCGCAGCGGCCAGGGCCGCCTCGATGTCCGCGTCATATTCGGAAAGGTCGGTAATAAACCCCTCCGACTGTCCGGGGCGCAGGCTCCGGCCGTATTTGCGCAGGTCCAGTGCGTAGAAGGCAACCCCGCGCTCGGCCCAGAAATCCGCCAGTTCAGTCTGGAAGAAATAGTCGCACCAGCCGTGGATGTACACCACGGCATTCACTGGGGCCGGCTCCACGGGCCCGCGGAGCCGGGCAATCCGCTCCCGCAGCCGCCCGCTGAACGTTGGCGGCGGGGGAGGCTCAGGGGTGTAGGACACCAGGGTCGCAGCAACCGGCCCTTCATCGTCTTCGCCGAGGTCCAGTGTGAGGGCACGATACCCGTCGCCTAGCCTGTCAGGTTGCCAGTTCTGCCCCATGTATCGAAAATACACGAACCTGACGTGCTCGCCTGACCGTGATTTGGTGCAGGACACCGCGAGTGGAAGCATTTAATTATGCGCGTCTATCCCACGTTCTTCCGGATTGTCTTCTCCGGAATGGATCCTGAAAAAGCCCATCGGATCGGTTACGAAGCCATCCGAGCCATTGCCTATACGCCGGCCGCACCTGTGCTGCGTGCCCTCACCCGTCCAGCACCCGACCAGGCCACGGAAGCCCTCGGCCTGACCTTTCCGTCGCCCTTTGGCCTGGCAGCAGGTTTCGACAAGGAGGGTTCCGCCGTCGTGGCGCTGGCGAACCTGGGTTTCGGCCACGTCGAGCTGGGAACCGTGACGGCCCAGGCGCAGCCCGGCAATGCCAAGCCGCGGCTGTTCCGCCTGGTCGAGGACCGCGCCGTCATCAACCGCATGGGCTTTAACAACGACGGCGCCGCCGCCGTCGCCCCCCGCGTGCGGAAGGCGGTGGATGGCCTGTACCGCCGCTGGGGACGCAACCGCCCGATCGTCGGTGTGAACATCGGCAAGACCAAGAAGGTCGGGCTCGAAGACGCCGTCGAGGATTATCTGGCCAGCACCAGGCTGCTCGCAGCCGACGCCGACTACCTGGTAGTCAACGTCAGCTCGCCGAACACGCCTGGGCTGCGCCAGCTGCAGAGCATCGACTCGCTGCGTCCGCTCCTCACCGCCGTGGGACAGACCGCCGACGAGACCGCCGGCCGGCACGTGCCGCTGCTGGTCAAGATCGCCCCGGACCTCACCGATGAGGACATTGACGACGTCGCACGCCTGGCGCTTGACCTGAAGCTCGACGGCGTCGTGGCCACCAACACCACCATCGGGCGCGAAGGACTGGTGACCGATCCCGAAACCATCATTGCCGCCGGTGTGGGCGGGCTGAGCGGTGCACCGCTGAAGCAGCGTTCGCTGGAGGTGCTGCGCCGCCTGCGTGCAGCACTGGGCCCGGAGCCGGTAATCATCTCGGTAGGCGGCGTTGAAACCGGGGACGACGTTAAGGAACGGCTCGACGCCGGAGCCAACCTGGTGCAGGGCTACACTGCGTTTCTCTACGAAGGTCCCTTCTGGGCGGGCCGGATCAACCGGCGGCTGCAGAAGCTGCAGCGCCGGGGCTGAGCCGCCGGAGCAAGGGAAGAAGACACAGAAGAAGGGACCGGTTCGGCCGGTCCCTTCTTTTCTGTCGTTATCCGTGGAGGCGGAGCGGAGCCGCTAGGAAACCTTCTCGCCGCGGCGCACCTGCGGCTTCGGCAGGCGGAACCGGCGCAGCTGCAGGGCACGGGAGATTCCGTACCAGACGTCGCCCTGGTTGGGTCCGCCGAACTTTTCGGTGAGGCGGCGGCGCAGCAGGAAGCGAATGCGGATGCTGTCCACGATTACCAGGACGATCAGGGCCCAGAAGGCCATAAGAATGAAGCTCTGAACGGTGAGGTTCTGGATGAAGCTCGCCACCACGAAGACGGCGGCTGCGATCATGACGAACTCGCCGACGTTCCAGCGGGCGTCCACTACGTCGCGGACAAAGCGGCGGTTGGGGCCCTTGTCCCGCAGGGGCAGGTAGCGCTCATCGCCGGTATCCAGCGCGGCTCGCGTCTTGAGGCGTTCCTCGCGCATGGCGGCACGGCTGGCTTCACGGGCGGCCTTGCGGTCATTGGGAACCAGCGGGCGCTGGCGAGCAGCTACCTGGTCCTTGCGCCGCGGGGTGGGAGCACCCTTGCCGGCAGAGCCGCCCGACTTCGGTGACCCGGCCTGGGCCGCAGTTGCCTGGTCCACAGTTTCCTGCGCGGTGGGCGCTTCTTTCTTTCGTCCGAACACTCATCAAGGATACCTGAACCGCCGGTGGCTTGCGCGGCAGTTACGGGACGCCCCGGCCATGGCTGAATCCGGCATCGCCGCAGGCCCCGGACCTCGAAGACCCGGGTGCGCAGTTGTAGGGTGTGGCCTATGACTTCCTCTTCCCACACTTCCAGTACGGTCCCGGACGAAGCAGCGCTGCGCGCGAGCGTAGCGGCGGCATTTCCCCGCACGCTTGAAGACCTGACCCGCCTGGTAGCCATTCCCGGCATCGCCTGGGACTCATTCGACCCTGCGAACCTGGACCGCTCAGCCGAAGCAGTCGCCGAGCTCCTCCGCGGAGCGGGCCTGGACGACGTTCAGATCCTGCGGGTGGACAACAACGGCAAGCCCGGCGGGCCCGCCGTCGTCGCCCGCCGCCCGGCTGCGCCCGGGAAGCCGACAGTTCTTCTGTACGCCCACCACGACGTCCAGCCGCCCGGGGACCCGGCGCTCTGGGAAACCGAACCGTTCACCGCCACCGAACGCAACGGCCGGCTCTACGGACGCGGTGCCGCTGATGACAAGGCGGGCATCATGGTGCACGCGGCGGCACTCCGTGCACTGAACGAAGTCCTTTGCGACGAGGCGGGCGTGGGCGTCACCTTCTTCATCGAAGGGGAGGAAGAAGCCGGGTCTCCGACCTTCCGCACCTTCCTCGAAACCCACCGCGACCTGCTCCGCGCGGATGTGATTGTGGTCGCAGATTCGGGCAACTGGAAGGTCGGCACGCCTGCGCTGACCACCAGCCTGCGTGGCCTCGTAGATGGAACCTTCGAGGTGCGTGTGCTGGGCCATGCCGTGCACTCGGGAATGTTCGGGGGACCGGTGCTGGATGCACCCACGCTGCTGGCCCGCCTTATCGCCACGTTCCATGATGAGCGCGGCAACCTGGCCATCGAAGGCCTGGAAGGATTCGACGACGCCGCAGTGGACTACCCGGAGGACGACTTCCGGCAGGACTCATCAGTCCTCGATTCGGTGCAGCTCGCGGGGGAGGGATCCATTGCTTCGCGCCTGTGGACGAAGCCGGCGCTTTCAATCATCGGCATCGACGTCCCGTCGGTGGCAATGTCCTCCAACACCATCCAGCCCTCCGCCCGCGCCAAGTTCTCCATGCGGCTGGCCCCGGGACAGGATCCGGAAGCAGCCATGGATGCCATGGCCCGGCATCTTGCAGCCAACGCACCGTTTGGTGCCGAAGTGACGTTTACTCCGGGGGAGCGGGGCAACGCGTTCGCGACGGACACGGCGGCGCCTGCTGCCCAGACAGCACTGTGGGCACTTGAAGCCGCGTGGGGAACCACCCCGGTGGAAATGGGCGTAGGCGGTTCAATTCCCTTCATCGCGGACCTCGTGGAGGTCTTCCCGCAGGCATCGATCCTGATCACCGGCGTGGAGGATCCGGACTCGCGTGCGCACTCCGCCAATGAGTCCCTGCATCTGGGTGACTTCGAGAAGGCCATTCTGGCCGAGGCACTTCTTTTGGCCCGCCTGGGAATGCAGGAAACCGCCTAGGCCGTTACTGCCTATGGGGTGCGCCGACGTACCATTGAGTGAACTGGCACCGGACCGTCAGCGGGAAGCTGCTGACGAATCGGACGCCCGGACGGAAAGAGAGAAGCAATGAGCACTTCCACGAGTGAGAACGCTGGCCTGGTTGGAACCGAAGCCGCTGAAGAACTGCCCACGCACGACGTGATGCTTTCCGAGGTTGCTGCCGGCAAGGTCCGCTCCCTCCTTGAGCAGGAGGGCCGCACCGACCTGCGGCTGCGGGTTGCCGTTCAGCCCGGAGGCTGCTCGGGCCTGATCTACCAGCTCTACTTCGACGAGCGTGTGCTCGACGGCGATGCGGTACGCGACTTCGACGGCGTCGAGGTCATCGTCGACAAGATGAGCGTGCCGTACCTGGCCGGGGCCTCGATCGACTTCGAAGATACGATTTCCAAGCAGGGTTTCACCATCGACAATCCCAACGCCGGTGGCTCCTGCGCCTGTGGAGACTCCTTCCACTAGGCCAGGAACCGCGGCTCTCGGGCCGTAATAGAGGGTATTCTGCCCGGCACGCGGTGCGGTCTGTCACTGGACAGCACCGCGTCCGGGGTAAGCTCTACACGTAGTAGTAAAACTGATCGTGCGCAGCTGGGGGATTTTTCTGTCCGCTGTGCCGCACTTGCACGTAACAAGAGGAAGGGCCGTCTGTGAGTTCGCAGGACCGAACCAGCAGCCGACGCGCCAGGATCTTAAAGATCTCAGCCGTAACGTCGGCCGGCGCGTTGTTTTTATCGGGTTGTTCATCAGATGTCCAAAAGGGCTGGCTGCCCACGGAACGGGACACCACCAACCACACCGGCCGCATCATGGACCTCTGGGTCAATTCATGGATTGCCGCGCTGGCCGTAGGTATCCTCACCTGGGGACTGATCCTGTGGTGCATCATCGCCTACAGGCGCCGGAAGAACGAGACCGGCTACCCCCGCCAGCTCAGCTATAACCTGCCGCTGGAAATCTTCTACACGGCGATCCCGCTGTTTATGGTCCTGGTGCTCTTCTTCTTCACCGACCGCGACATCCGGGCCCTCGATGCCCGCGTTGATGATCCGGACGTCATTGTGGACGTCCGCGGCAAGCAGTGGGCGTGGGACTTCAACTACGTCAAGGAAGACAAGTACTACAGCGGTGTCCAGGTGAACCTGGACGGCGAGGTAAAGACGCAGGACGAGTTCCCGACCCTGTACCTGCCGGTCAACAAGTCTGTTGAACTCCAGCTGAACTCCCGTGACGTCATCCACTCCTTCTGGGTGCCGGCGTTCCTGCAGAAGCGGGACATGATCCCGGGCCGCACGAACTACATCACCCTCACCCCGCAGCAGGAGGGCACCTTCGAAGGCAAGTGTGCCGAGCTCTGCGGCGAGTACCACTCTGAAATGCTCTTCAACGTGAAGGTCGTCTCCGAGGCCGAGTACGAGGCCTACCTGGCCACGCTGGACGATGGCCAGCTAGGCGCAGAATACGACCGCAACACCAACCTGAATCCGACGAAGTAAGGAGGTAGGAGGAAAGCTATGACTACCCTGGAATACACTTCGGAGGAATCAGGCACGCGGGTTGCCCCGCGCGTCGTGCCGGTCTCCAAGGGACGCATCGTCGTCAACTGGATCACCTCCACTGACCACAAGACCATCGGGTACATGTACCTGATCGCGTCATTCATCTTCTTCTGCCTTGGCGGCGTGATGGCCCTGGTCATCCGTGCCGAGCTGTTTGAACCCGGTATGCAGATCCTGCAGACCAAGGAACAGTACAACCAGCTGTTCACCATGCATGGCACTGTCATGCTGCTGATGTTCGCAACCCCGCTGTTCTCCGGCTTCGCCAACGTGATGATGCCGCTGCAGATCGGTGCTCCCGACGTTGCCTTCCCGCGTCTGAACGCGCTGGCTTTCTGGTTCTTCCTCTTCGGCAGCATCATCGCCGTATCCGGGTTCATCACCCCGCAGGGCGCCGCGTCCTTTGGCTGGTTCGCCTATGCGCCATTGTCGAATACGACATTCTCGCCAGGCGTCGGCGGTGACCTATGGGTCTTCGGCCTTGCGCTGTCCGGCTTTGGCACCATCCTCGGTGCGGTCAACTTCATCACCACGATCATCTGCATGCGCGCCCCCGGCATGACCATGTGGCGCATGCCGATCTTCACCTGGAACACCCTGGTAACCGGCATCCTGATCCTGATGGCGTTCCCCCCGCTGGCTGCAGCACTGTTCGCCCTCGGCGCTGACCGCCGCTTCGGTGCACATATCTTCGATCCCGAAAACGGCGGTGCAGTGCTCTGGCAGCACCTGTTCTGGTTCTTCGGCCACCCGGAGGTGTACATCATCGCCCTGCCGTTCTTCGGCATCGTCTCGGAGATCTTCCCGGTCTTCAGCCGTAAGCCGATCTTCGGCTACAAGGGCCTGGTCTACGCAACGATCGCCATTGCTGCCCTGTCCGTCACCGTGTGGGCCCACCACATGTACGTGACCGGCGCCGTTATGCTGCCGTTCTTCGCCTTCATGACCATGCTCATCGCAGTACCGACAGGCGTGAAGTTCTTCAACTGGATCGGCACCATGTGGCGCGGATCGATCACCTTTGAAACTCCGATGCTCTGGAGCATCGGCTTCCTGATCACGTTCCTCTTCGGTGGCCTCACCGGCATCATCCTCTCGGCTCCGCCGCTGGACTTCCACGTCTCGGACACCTACTTCGTGGTTGCACACTTCCACTACGTGGTCTTCGGTACCGTCGTCTTCGCAATGTTCGCAGGCTTCTACTTCTGGTGGCCCAAGTGGACCGGCAAGATGCTCAACGAACGCCTCGGCAAGATCCACTTCTGGCTGCTGTTCCTGGGCTTCCACGGCACGTTCATGATCCAGCACTGGCTGGGCGTCATGGGCATGCCGCGCCGTTACGCGGACTACCTGGTGGAGGACAACTTCACCGCAATGAACCAGTTCTCCACGATTGCCTCCTTCGTCCTGGGTGCCTCGCTGATTCCGTTCTTCTGGAACGTGTACATCACCTGGCGCCACGGCAAGAAGGTTGAAGTTGATGACCCGTGGGGCTTCGGTGCCTCGCTTGAGTGGGCGACTTCCTGCCCGCCGCCGCGCCACAACTTCACGTCGCTGCCCCGTATCCGTTCGGAGCGTCCGGCCCTGGACCTGCACCACCCGGAACTGCAGCAGACCGTCACCAACGAGTCCGCACCGGGCAAGGTCTACGGTTCGGCTGACCGCAAGGAGAGCGTCCAGTGAAAATCGAGGCAAAGCTCTTCCTTCTGATGGCTCCGTTCTTCGCAGTTGTTGGCGTTGTCTACGGCTACCTCGTGGACTGGATGGAACCCGTTGGCTTCCTGGCGCTGTTCCTGACCGCCGGCATGTCCCTGATGATCGGGTACTACCTGATGTTCACGGCCCGCCGGGTCGGCATGCGTCCGGAGGACCGCCTGGATGCCGAGATCCACGAAGGATCCGGCGAGCAGGGTTTCTTCAGCCCGTGGAGCTGGTGGCCGCTGGTCCTGGCGACCGCCTGCGCAGGTGCGTTCCTCGGCCTCGCAGTGGGCTGGTGGGTGCTGTTCATCAGCGCCGGCCTGGCCGTCGTCGGGCTGATCGGCTGGGTTTACGAATACAGCCGCGGTAACCACGCGCACTAGGCCTTCGAGCCACAACTAAAGATCAGTTGACCGGAGGGTCCGCAGGAAACTGCGGGCCCTCCGGTTTTTAACGGCTGCCGCATGCAGTTACGGACGAGCTTCGGCTGCCGGGAAGGAACCGGGTTCCCGGTATCCTTGGAGGAGCACTCCACCCAAGGAAGGTCCCGCCCCGCCCATGTCCGAACCGCTGCCTGCGCGGCAGGCCACTGCGCCGTGATAAAGCGCGCCCTGAGGGCCTTCCCGGAAGGCATCGACCCGGAGTCCGGCGTGGCCAAGCACCGGCAGCTGGAAGAGATCCTGCGGCGGTTCGTCGCCCGGCACGCCCCGCCCGGAACTGCCGTTCCCTCTGAGCGGGAGCTGTCCGAACACTTCAAGGTCGCCCGCATGACGGTGCGGCAGGCGATTGACGCCCTCGTTGCCGACGAAGTCCTGGAACGGGTCGTAGGCGTGGGCACCTTCGTGGCCAGGCCCAAGATGGACCTGCAGATCAAGCTGACCTCCTACAGCGAGGAAATGCACCGCCGCGGCATGGTGCCCGATGCCCGTGTGCTGACGTTCGAGCAGGTGCCTGCGTCTCATCTGGTAGCCAGGGAGCTGCAGATCGATCCCGGCCAGCCAGTGGTCCGGTTCCGCAGGCAGCTGCTCGCAGACGGCGAGCCAATGAGTGTTGATGAGAACTTTATTCCGGCCTGGCATGTGCCGGGCATGCTGGAGGAAGAGCCGCCGACGTCGCTCTACCGTGTCCTGAGCGAGCGCTACGGCATGGTCATTGAATGGGGTGAGGACACCATCGAGGCGACAGCAGCCACGGCTTCGACGGCGAGGCTGCTGAACGTTGACCTCGGCGCGCCGCTGCTGAAGATCCAGCGCCACGCCTATGTTTCGCGTTCCATGGTCGACTACTCGGTCTCCTATTACCGGGCCGACCGCTACAAGCTCTGGGTGCCGCTTCAGCGGCCCGGAATCCGGACGCCGCGCACCTACCACCCCGGACGCCATCAGGCGACCTGAACCAAGAATGGAGGGATCGCCGAATGGAGATCCTGAGGATGTACAAGCAGGACCCCCCGCGCGGGATGCTGTTCAAGGAAGCCGTTTATGAGCCCGAGGATCTTTCGCTCATGACCACAAAGGGCAGGGTAGGCCACGAAGGCGCCGTGGCCGTACGGGAAGACGTTGACGCCGGCCAGGCGGAGAAGCTGCTTGAGGAGTTTGCTGAGGCTGCCGCGGGGGAGGGCTATGCGGAAATCCCCGAGGAGGAGCAGCACTGGGTCATTGCCCAGTACGCGCTGAAGTCCAGGGACGGCACCGAGCGGGACAGGTACCTGGAACACAAGGCAGCCACCGCAATCGGCACCTACTTCTCCTGGCGCGGACTGGGGTCGGTCGAAGAGACAGGCTTCAGCCCGTACAAGCTGAACATCCTCTGCCTCGTCCCGGACATCAAGCTGGCCGTGAAAGGTATCCAGGTGGTCATCAGGGAGTCCCGCCTGGACTTCACCAAGCTGAGCATCGGTTCGGCGCCGTTCGCGGACCTGGACCACCCGGTGCGCAGGTATCCGCTGCCCTCGAAGGTTCCGTTCGAACTCTAGGCCTGCCGCAAAGCGCGGTAAGCGGCACACAGAGCACGCAGACACAAAGAAGCCCCCCGTCCACAGGACGGGGGGCTTCTTAGCGTTTGGTGCTAGTGCTTCTCGATCGAAGCAGGAGCGTCATCTACTTCGCTTGCCTCAACTTCGGCATGCGGTTCGTGGTGGTGCGCTGCTTCCAGCTCGGCCGGAGTCACCGGAGCGACGCGGTCTTCGAAGAAGAACCGGGAGAGAGCTCCGCGGCGCTTTTCGCTGCGGCTGATCTTGCCCTTGGCATCCGGCTGGGCCGGAGTGACCTCGGGGGAATCAAACGCGACGAGCTTGTAGCGCTTGAACTCGTCGAGCGGTTCGTGGACCTCGATGTACTCACCGTGCGGCAGACGGACAATGCGTCCGCTTTCCACGCCGTGGAGGACAATCTCGCGGTCCTTGCGCTGCAGTGCCAGGGCGATGCGGCGGGCCACGATGAATCCGATAACCGGTCCGAAGAAGAACAGGAAACGGAGCCAGTAGGTCACGTCGTTCAGCGACACGTGGAAGTGCGTGGCGATGAGGTCGGAGCTGGCAGCTGCCCACATGACGCAGTAGAAGATAACGCCGGCAACACCAATGGCGGTGCGGGTCGGAGCGTTGCGCGGGCGGTCCAGCAGGTTGTGGATCCGTTTGTCCTTGGTGACCCAGGCTTCGATCCACGGCCAGGTGAAGAGCAGGCCGAACACGATGCCTGCGGGTACCAGGGCCGGCAGCAGGACGTTCAGGGACAGCGTGTTGACGCCCCAGGGGAACGGGATGTTCCATTCGAACGGGAAGCCGAACAGCCAGCCCGGCATCAGGCGCAGCGCACCGTCAACCCAGCCGATGTACCAGTCAGGCTGAGTGCCTGCGGACACGGGGGAGGGGTCGTACGGGCCGTAGTTCCAGATCGGGTTGATCGTAAACACGGCGGAGATGAAGGCGACGATGCCGAAGACGATGAAGAAGAATCCACCGGCCTTGGCCGCGTAAACCGGTCCAACCGGGTAGCCGACAACGTTGTTGTTGGTGCGTCCCGGGCCGCGCCACTGGGTGTGCTTGTGAATGACCACCATGAACAGGTGGATCGCGATCATCAGCAGGATCAGGGCCGGAACCAGCAGAATGTGCAGGACGTAAAGCCGGCCAATCACAGCCGTGCCGGGGAATTCGCCGCCGAACAGGAAGAAGCTGATGTAGGTACCAACTACCGGAACAGCCTTGATAACGCCGTCGATGATGCGCAGGCCGTTGCCGGAGAGCAGGTCATCGGGGAGCGAGTAGCCGGTGAAGCCGGCAGCCAGGGCCAGGATGAGCAGCACGCCGCCCACAACCCAGTTCAGTTCACGGGGCTTGCGGAACGCGCCGGTGAAGAAGACACGCAGCATGTGCACCGACACGGAGGCAACGAACAGCAGGGCCGACCAGTGGTGGACCTGGCGCATGAAGAGTCCGCCGCGCACGTCGAAGGAAATATCCAGCGACGAAGCGTAGGCAACGGACATTTCTACGCCCTTGAGCGGAACGTAGCTGCCTTCGTAGTGGGTTTCCGCCATGGACGGATCGAAGAAGAACGTCAGGAACGTTCCGGAGAGAAGCAGGATGACGAAGCTGTAGAGCGCCACTTCACCGAACATGAAGGACCAGTGGTCAGGAAAGACCTTGCGGCCGAATTCCTTGACCATCATCGAACCGCTTACGCGGCTGTCGACGAAGTTGGTGATGCGCCCGAGCTTGGTCTTCGGCTCGTAGGTGCCGGATACAGAGGTAGCACTCATGATCAGCCACGCTCCCAGTAGCTCGGTCCAACGGGTTCAGTGAAGTCGCTGGTGGCGATGAGGTAACCCTCGTCGTCAACGGCGATCGGCAGCTGCGGCAGTGGACGGACGGCCGGACCGAAGATGACAGCGCATTCCTGGGTCAGGTCGAAGGTGGACTGGTGGCACGGGCACAGCAGGTGGTGCGTGTGCTGTTCGTACAGTGCCACCGGGCAGCCAACGTGGGTGCAGATCTTGGAGTAGGCAACGATGCCGTCCACGGACCAGTCTTCGCGTCCGGGGGAGGGGTTCAGCTCGGAGGGATCCAGGCGCATGAGCAGGACAACTGCCTTGGCCTTTTCCTCGAGCTTGTGCTCGGCGTCGTTCAGGCCTTCCGGGATCACGTGGAAGGCAGAGCCCAGGGTGACGTCGGAAGCCTTGATCGGGGTACCGCTCGGGTCACGCGTCAGGCGAACGCCGTTGTCCCACATCGTGTGGCGCAGGACGTCGCCGGGCAGCGGGCCGAGATCGCGGAACAGCACGATGGCGGGAAGCGGAGCCAGGGCCATGGCACCCAGGAGGGTGTTGCGGATCAGCGGGCGGCGCTTGATGCCGGTTTCCTCGATGATGTCGCCGATCATCTTCTCGGCGACTACGCGGTCCTCTTCCGGACGGATCTCGTGGCGTTCCTCGATGACCTCGTGGTCGGGCATGAGCGTCTTGGCCCAGTGGACAATGCCGACGCCGATGCCGAGCATCGCGAAGGCGGTGCCCAGGCCCAGGAACAGGTTCTGGACGCGAAGCGTCCCGATGCTCTCATCCAGGCGGATAAAGAAATATCCGTAGAAAAACAGGAGCGTACCGAGAGCCGAGATGGCGAAAAGGATCGCCACCTGCTTCTCGGACCGCTTCTCAGCCCGGGGATCCGTGTCGGCCAGGCGAGGACGGTGCGGGGGAAGCCCAGGATTCTGGAACTCCCCTTCTTCGCCCTGGCCAGCCGTAGCAACGGTGCCCGAGGTGTTCGGACTGCCGTGACTATGGTCGCCCATGATCCCCCTCATCCTTCTCTTGAAACTGCATTAGTAGACCTATGTGTAACTGTGATGTCACCCCGGGGGGTGAGCGCGGCGATGACTAGGAAGACCGGGAGGTCAACCAGATGGTGAAAGCGATGATCAGGCCAAGACCGGCTGTCCAGATGAACAGGCCTTCAGAGACCGGACCGAGTGAACCGAGCTCGGCTCCGCCGGGGGAACCGTTGGCTTCGATGTTCTTCAGGAAGGTGATGATGTCCTGCTTCTCCTCGGGGGAGAGGTTGGCATCAGAGAAGACGGGCATGTTCTGCGGGCCTGTGACCATGGCCTCGTAGATGTGCTGCTCGCTGACGCCTTCCAGGGCCGGGGCGAACTTGCCGCGGGTCAGGGCACCGCCCGCGCCGGCTGCGTTGTGGCACATGGCGCAGTTCACGCGGAACAGCTCGCCGCCTGCAGCGGCGTCGCCGGTGGTTTCCAGGTACTGCTCCTCCGGAACGGAGGGGCCGGCGCCCAGGGACGCGACGTACGCGGCCATCTGTGCGGTCTGTTCTTCGTTGAACTGCTGGGGCTTCTGCTGGGCCTGCGGGCCCTGCATGGCCATCGGCATACGGCCGGTGCCAACCTGGAAGTCGACGGAGGCGGCGCCAACGCCTACCAGGGAGGGGCCGTTCTCGGTTCCGCTGGCCTCCATGCCGTGGCAGGTGGCGCAGTTCGCAATGAAGAGCTTCTCGCCCTGCTGCACATCATCGGCAGTGTAGGTAGTGGCGGCCTGGGCTTCGTTCGCTCCGGAAGCAGCTGCGTAGATGCCGCCGGTAACGATGAGGCCCAGCAGCAGCAGTGCTACTGCTGCAAGGGGATGACGTCGCCTTTGCGATAGTGCCTTCACTTAGTGGTTCCTAACTTGTGTGGTCTTTTGGTTACTCGTGCCACTTTGAATATTGCTGTGGTGCTGCCCTGACGGACTACTTGAGGAAGTAGATGATGACGAAGAGGGCAATCCAGACCACGTCGACGAAGTGCCAGTAGTAGGACGTCACGATCGCGGAGGTCGCCTCGAAGTGTCCAAACCGCTTTGCGGCGTAGGCACGTCCGATGATGAACAGGAATGCGATCAGGCCGCCGGCCACGTGCAGGCCGTGGAAACCGGTGGTGATGTAGAACGAGGAGCCGTAGGCGTTGGAGGAGAGCGAGATCCCGTGGGATACGAGTTCTGCGTACTCGAAGGCCTGGACGGCTACGAAGATGGCGCCGAGGAAGAAGGTCAGGTAGAACCACTCGACCATTCCCCAACGGGCAATCTGGAAGAGCCCGCCGGTGCGGCGCGGCTGGAGCCGCTCAGCGGCGAAGACGCCGAACTGGCAGGAGAAGGAGCTGGAAACAAGGATCACCGTGTTCACGAAAGCGAAAGGCACGTTCAGCTTGGCCGTCTCGATCTCCCACATCTCGCCCGAGGTTGAGCGGAGTGTGAAGTACATCGCGAAGAGCGCAGCAAAGAACATGAGTTCGCTGGAGAGCCACACCACGGTCCCTACGGAGACCATATTGGGGCGGTTCAGCGTGGGGTGAGCCGGGGTACTGGGGGCATGGGTCGCTGTTGTCACATAGACATTATGGCCGTAAAACTGCCCAGTTCACCAACAGAACCAGACGAACGGCGCGTCCGGTTCGTTCCCAAACCGCCCACTTCCCAGCAACGGCGCGGAACTTGCCGTCCGGAAACAAATCAGCATTTTCTACGATTCGTAGATAACCTAGAGCGTGTGAGTACCTTTTCGAGTTCCGAGCACACCTGGCCGTCGCTTATTACCGCGCTTATTGCGGGGCAGGACCTGAGTTCCGAACAGACCTGGTGGGCGATGAACACCATCATGGCCGGAGAGGCATCCGACGCCCAGATTGCCGGGTTCCTGGTTGCGCTGCGGTCCAAGGGCGAGAGTGTCGAAGAACTCACCGGCCTGGTCGAGGCGATGCTCGAAAACGCCCGGCCCATCGATATCCCGGGAGAAACACTGGACATCGTGGGCACGGGCGGAGACAGGCACAACACTGTCAACATTTCGTCCATGGCCGCGCTGGTGTGTGCCGGTGCCGGAGCAAAGGTCGTTAAGCACGGCAACCGCGCGGCGTCGTCGTCCTCCGGTTCCGCAGACGTCATCGAGGCACTTGGCGTGCGCCTGGACCTGCCGGTGGACCGCGTTGCCCGCGCCGCTGTCGAAGCCGGGATTACCTTCTGCTTCGCGCAGGTGTTCCACCCCTCCATGCGCCACGCTGCCGCTGCCCGCCGCGACATGGGCGTCGCCACCGCGTTCAATTTCATGGGTCCGCTGACCAATCCCTCGCGCCCGTCCGCCTCCGCCATTGGTGTGGCGGATGAGCGGCTGGCACCTCTGATTGCCGGCGTCCTGGCTGCCCGCGGGGTACGTGCCCTGGTCTTCCGGGGCGGGGACGGCCTGGATGAACTGACGACTACAGGCAGTTCCACCGTCTGGGAGGTCCGTAACGGGGCCGTAGAACGCTCAACAGTGGATCCCCTTGATCTCGGGATAGCCCGGGCTACCCTGGACGATCTGCGGGGCGGAGACGCCAAGGCGAATGCCGCCGTCGTCCTCAGTGTGCTGGCGGGGGACCGCGGCCCGGTCCGGGACGCCGTGCTGCTGAACGCCGCGGCCGCACTGGTGGCACTGGACCCCAGCGCAGAGGGAACCCTGACCGATCGGCTGAAGGCAGGCCTGCGCCGGGCCGAGGAATCCGTGGACAGCGGCCAGGCGCGCAAGGCGCTGGACCGCTGGGTGGAAGTCACCCGCTAAGCCGCGGGCAGGCCCCGAAAATCTAAAAAGGAGGGAGACGGACCGTGCGGTCCGTCTCCCTCCTCAATAGGGACTTGAATGACGCGGATTACAGGCAAAATTCGTTACCCAAACGTTGCGCCTGGCCTTCCGCGAACCTGCAAAATCAGTGTTTTACGGGCCTAACTACCCGTCGAAGCCCAGCGAGAACGCAGCGTCGAGGTCGTGTTTTGAGTAAGCCCGGAAGGCAATCTGGGTGGTGGTGCCGATCACGCCGGGGACCTTGGAGAGCCGGTTGGCAATGGCATCGGCCAGGTCCTCGTGGCGGCGTACGCGGGCGATCGCGATCAGGTCCCACTCTCCGGTGACCGAGTAGACCTCGCTGATGCCTTCAATCTCGGAGATTTCCTCCGCGCACTCCGGAATCCGGGCCGAGTCGGTCTGGATGAGTACGAAAGCGGTGATCATGGCTTGCCTTTCCTTCTCCTGCTGGGCTCCGGTGTCAGGCCCTGTCCATGAGCCTAGTTGAATCGCGCCGGGAGCGCCTGTGCGTGACAAGCGATGCGGCCAGGCGGGGCACGAGCAGGAAGGCTCCCAGGACCCCGAAGGTGACCAGCTGGAAGCTGATGGCCGTGCCGCCTCCGGCAAGGGCGCGAAGGGCCAGGCCGCCTCCCGCGGTGACCAGCCACAGGATGACGCCGTGCGGCCAGAGGGAAACGGGGCGGCGCCACAGCCGCAGCAGTGCCCAGGCGGCCAGCAGTGCGGCAATAAAGGGAGAAGCCGTGAGCAGGACACCGGCGGGATCAACCCCGTGCGCGTGGGTGTCCCGGCCCAGCGCGGCAAAAACAATGATGAGTACGACGTCGGCGGCCAGCTGGGCGGGCCAGAGCCTGGCGCTGCGGGTCACTGGTCTTTCTTTCCGGTGCTGCCGCCGTGTTCGCGGACATAGGGGCCGAGCAGTTCGCGGACGAGCCGTTCGACCTGCTCCCGGCCGGTGCCGGATTCAAGCATCCGGGTCCCGGTGTGCACGATCGCGTTGATGAGCTCGGCGGTGCTGCGCGGGTCCTCGGTGCCAAGGTCCTCGAGGGCGCCGACCAGCGGGTCCAGGAGTGCCTGGTGCATCCGGGAGCTTTGGGCGTCGAGTTCTTCGCTGGGCGCCACCGTAGCGAGGGCGCTGCCCACGGCATGCTCGCCTTCTGCCACCAGGGCAATATTCGTGAGGACGTAAGCAAGGATCCGGTCAGCCGGTTCGCGTTCGGCGTTCATGGCGTCTTCCACCCGCTGTGCCCAGCGGGGAAAGACGTCCATCACCAGCGCGTTGAGCAGGTCGGTGCGGGACTTGTAGTACTGGTAGGCGCTGGGCCTTGCGAGCCCGGCCAGGGCGGCCACCTCAGCCATGCTGGGTGCTTCGCCGGTGCGGGCCAGGAGCGTCCTTGCGGCGTCCAGGAGGGCCCTTTGCTGTGCGGCACGGTGTTCGGCCACCGTTGGCGCGGTAATGCGGGGCAAAGAGCCCTCCTGTTCGTGCAGTGTCTAGCTTGCGAGCCGTCCGTCAACCATCTCTACGACCCGGTCGCAGTGGTGGAGGACGTCGTGGTCGTGGGTAACCATAACAGTAGCAACCCCGAACTCATGGGTTTCCCTGGCGAGCAGCTCCACAACGTCCTGGCTGCGCTTGCGGTCCAGGGCGGCAGTGGGCTCATCCACCAGCAGCAGGGAGGGCTTTGACACCAGTGCGCGGGCAATGCCTACGCGCTGGCGCTCACCTCCGGAGAGCTGGTCGGGACGGCTGTCCAGCTTGTGGCCCATGCCAACGGCGTCGAGCAGCTGCTTGGCGTTGAACTTCCCCTTCATCTTGGCCATCCGGTGAATCAGCTCAAGCTGTTCGGAAGCGGTCAATGCGGGGATCAGGTTGCCGGACTGGAACACAAAACCGATGTTCTCCAGCCGGAAGCGGGCCTTCGCAGCCTTGCTCAGGGTGGAGATGTCGGTGCCGTTCACGCTTACCAGCCCGCTGTCCGGTGTGGCGAGCGCACCGGCGACAGCCAGGAGCGATGACTTGCCGGCGCCCGAGGGGCCTACGACTGCGACGAGTTCGCCCGGTTCAACCGACAGGGACACGTTGTCCAGGGCCTGGACAGTGCTTTCGCCGTCGCCCAGGGCCATGTTGGCGTTCTCGATGCGCAGGCCGCGGGTGCCGACCTTAGTGCCGGAGGTGCTGGTCTGTGTGCTCATCGCTGTCCTCCTAGGGCAGCCAGGGGATCAACCCGGGAAATGCGGACGATGGCGATCGCGGCACCAAGGACGCCCATGAGGATCGTTACTGCGGTCGCGGTTGAGATGGGACCGGCCTCAAGCGCGAACGGCATGGCACTTCCGGAGAGCCATGCACCCATGCCCAGGCCTGCCGCTACGCCGACCGCGGTGGACAGGACCAGGATGACTACGGCCTGGAAGATGCCGTCGCGCAGCAGGTAGCCGGTGGAAGCACCAACGGCGCGCAGGACGGCCAGTTCATGCTTGCGCTGGATGGTCCATACGGTGAAGAACGCACCAACCACAAGGGCGCAGATGGCGTAGAGGAAAACCTGGATCATTTCCAGGGTCATTGTTTCTGCGGTGTAGCCCGGGGAGGCGCCGAAGGATTCTTCCAGTGTGGAGGTAACGGTGCCGGCTGCGGAGTCTCCGGCAGCGAAGTCCAGGTCTGCACCGTCTTCGGCCTTGATGGCGACGGCGCTGGCGGTGTCGAACTCCAGGGCGCCGGTCTGCGCCTCGGTGGGTGCGCCCGGCTGGGACTGGCCGCTGGCAATCAGCTGCCAGGTTTCAAGCGGCAGGTAGGCCATGTCCACGTGGCCGAAAGTCGCCTGGCCCTCGGTGAAGCCGACAACGGTGAGCTCGACGTCGAGCCGGTCCAGGGTGACGGTGGAGCCGATGTTCACGCCGGCATCTGCGGCAGTGGGGGAGACTACGATCTCATTGACCGCTTCGATGCCCCGGCCCTCACCGACTGCGGGGACGAGGAAGGAATCGGTCTCCACGCCGAACAGGGACAGATCCACCTGGGTCCCGTCTTCGGTGGCACCGTTGACGATCGTGGATCCCATCAGTGTCACGTCCTCGACACCGGGCTGGGTGCTCCAGGCTTCGGCCTGGGAAGGATCGACGACGCTGCGGGAGAACGCGTTGTCGGTTTTGGTGCCTTCGTTGAACGCGAAGGCCGTGGCCGGCATGCTTTTGAGGCCGGACACGCCGTCGTTGACGAGGCCGGAAGACAGGCCGGATAGCAGGACCATCAGGACGGCAATGAGGGCGATGACGCCGCCCATTAGTCCGAACCGGGCCCGTGCGAAACGCAGCTCACGCAGCGCTAGAAACATGGGAAACCCCTCGATTGTTGGGTATGTAAAGTTGCTGACATCTAGTCAGTAACATACCAACATCATGTCACCATGATATCCGCGATACAAACCGGCTTCACTCATCCCTGCCCGGGAACAACGGCGCGCCTACCGGGGACCGCCCGGCTCTGCTGTGCTTGGCAGATGACTCTCCTGCGGGACGGCTGGCACCGGCTGCGGCGTTCCCGGCTGGTCCGCTGGATCAGCCTTGCAGTGGTGATGCTGCTCATCGTCGAGTACGTGGTGCTGCCCCAGATTCTTGGCTCCGGGAACGTTCTGGCCGCGCTTCGGGGGCTTCCTCCGATACTCGTGCTGTTAGCGGCCGCATTCGAAGCGCTGTCCCTGTGCTGCTACAGCGCGCTGACCATGGTGGTGCTTCCGGGAACCAGGAAACCCCGGTATTTCACGCTGTTGCGGATCGACCTCAGTGACCTGGCGGTCAACCACGTCGTGCCCGGGGGAGGTACGACGTCGGCAGCAGTCCGCTATGCCCTCCTTACCCGCTCCGGCGTACGTCCACAGGACGCACTCAGCGCAGCAATGGTTCAGGTTGTGGGCGCCAACCTCGTTCTCGGGGTCCTCTTCGGGGCTGGGGTGCTCACCGCACTTGGCGAGGTGCGGATTAACCGGTATTTCATCACCGCGGGCATCGCGGTGCTGGTGCTGCTTGCGCTGAGCCTGGCGGCTCTGTCGGTGCTGGACCGGCATCTGGAAGCCGCAGTCCGGGCGGCGCGCAGGACGGCACGGCTGGTGAGGTTCCTCAAACCTGCATCGACGGAGAGGTTCGTCCGGACCATGGCGGCGGAAACCGCGATGTTCCGCAGGGATCCGCGGCGGCTGGTCCTGGCCTTGTTTCTGATAATTTGCTACTGGGGTTTCGACGCCGCCTGCCTGGCGACATTCCTTGCCGCCTTTGGGCACACTCCGGCGCCGGGTGAGCTGCTCATCGCCTACTCGCTGGCGAACCTCGTGGCACTGACTCCGCTGACGCCCGGAGGCGTAGGACTTGTGGAGGGCGTGCTGGTTCCTACCCTGGCGGGCTTCGGAGCCCCCAGTTCAGCCGCGCTGCTGGCGGTGCTGTCCTGGCGGATCCTGAACTTCTGGCTGCCTATCCCGGTGGGCGGTCTGGCCTGGCTCTCGCTGCGCCTTGGGGTGCTGCGGAAGCCCGCTGTGCGGGGAACCCCGGGGGACGGCCGCGTGTCCCGCGGCTAGTGCAGCAGGTTCATCCAGTCCGGCGGGACACGTCCGGCCGGACCCGGAACCGGCTGGGACGCCGGATGGGCCTGTGGCGGGGCCAGCTGCGGACCCTGGAACACCGATTCTTCCGGGTAGCTGTAGAACCAGTCTTCACCCGGTTCATAGCTGCGGATCACCGGATGCCCGGTGGCCTGCTCGTGCGCCGTGGCGTGCTGGCCCGGGGAAGTGTCGCAGCAGCCGATGTGGCCGCATTCAGCACACCGTCGCAGGTGGAACCACCATCCTTCGGCCTCAGTGCACTCCACACAGCCCGGCCCTGTGGGCGGAACAGCGGGATCGATTCCTGGTACGGATTCCATGGCGGCCTCCTCTGACAAACGGCTGGAGTTCCACCACAGTAGCTACTCCCGGTGGCGCCCAGAAGCGCTTCAGGGAAAACGAACGACGGCGGCGCGCGCTATCCCTCCGGCGGGATGCCGGCGCCGTGCGCCTCACCTGCATAGCCAACGGTGAGCGTGTCCAGGACAGTCTGCCGGGTGAACACCCCGCTGTCCGGTTCCGTTTCGGTCAGCAGGTCGATGGTGAACAGCACGGTGGTGCTTGTGGCCGAGGGATTGGCGGGGAGCGCAAAGCCGGAGGTGTAGGCATACGGCGGTTCCGGGGCGAAGCTTCCCTGATCGTTCGTGAGCTCCACGCCCAGTGCATCTACCCGGGCGTTGAAGCGGGTGACCCGGACGGCCCCCGGGGAGGACTCGCCGTCGATCTTCACGCTGACGTTAATAATGGGTGAAGAATCCGGCGTCCATTCGGCCGGGGATTCGTTTGTCCAGTAGTCGACCACCATAGTATGCGAAGCTGCTCCCAAGCGGTGGATGGTGGAACCTTCGGCCAGATCGTTCTCGGCTGCGGGACCCGGTACCCGGGTTTCTTCGGAGCTTGCCCCGGCTTCGCTGCTGCCGGGAAACCCGGGGACAGTACATGCCTGCAGTCCCAGCATGAGTGCCAGGACGGCTGCCGCGCCGATGATGCGTCCGGTTCTGGAAGCGCTGCAGTGTACGCCGGTCATACTTTGAACCCTCTGTGCCGGCGCAGTGCCTTGCGCAGCCGGAAAGGCAAAGAACGCGAAAGCGATGTCCCGTGCGCTCCGGTCCCTGATCGACAGCGCGATGCGGAGGTTGAGGATCACAGCAACCAGGGGCGGGATGAGCCAGAACCAGTAGAAGACGTAGGCGCCTATGCTCAGCGAGGCGGTGAGCAGCAGAAGGAAGCCCATTCGGGTGACGATGTTGAACAGCATGGAGATGTTCTCACTCCAGCGCAGCCTCAGGTTTGGGTGGAGGGGCTGGCCCGGGGTGTTGCTCCGCTGCCCCGGCCACATCAGGTCGATGGCACCGTAGTTCCACTTCACTTGCTGGCCGTCCAATGCCCGAAGGGTCTCCATGCCTCCCACCGAGGCTCGTGACTGGGCGGAGATCTTCGTGGCATAGCCGATGCTCTTGATCTGCAGTGAGAGCAGAGAGTCCTCCACCTCTGAGTCCTTGACCCACGGCGTTGCCTGCCGGTTGTCGACCATAACGTTCTTGAGGGCTTCCATCGACAGGATGGAGCACTGGCCGCCGAGGACGGCCATGTTCCGCCCTCTGAGCAGGTTGTCCATATTGAATGCCGCAAACTGTGCTCTTTGTTTTGTCGTGAGGAATTTTGAAATGAATCCCTTTTTAGGTTCGGCGACAGTGTAGATTGCTGAAACGCCGCCGAACCCGAGGGTCGCTCAGGATTTCCTTTTCGAGGTGTTCGACGGCGTGTTTATCCAGGATGGTGTCACCGTCAACGCCCAGGAAATAGTCGTACTCATTGCAGACCTGGCTGAACCCGTTATTGAGGGCGCCCACCTTCTTGTCAGTGTTGACGCCAATGTCGTGGACAAACACCTCGGTCTGGTAGGTGAGGTCCTGGTAGGTGTGTTCATGGGGTCCGGCGAACTCTCTGGCCAGGTAAAACGTCTCATCATCGGTGTTATTGATGACTACGTGGATGACGTCCGGCAACCGGGTCTGCTTCAGGATTGCGTTGAGGACGTCGACAATGGTGTCCTCTTCGTTGTACGCCGGAATTACGCAGGCAATGGTTGCCCGTTCGGACGATTTTTCTACGACTTTCCGCTGTACTACTTTCAAGTACTCGGCGTGGGGTATTTCCCGATCCGTGATCATTGAGCCTTCCTCCAGGCCTCTCCAGCCTCACCGCTTCTGCAGTCTGCATTGGCAATCCTTGCAGGCGAAATACTCGAGTAATCGAAAGTTTCCCGCAGGAAATGCTCGAATTTGGACGCAGTCCAGAGTTTTGGCGTGCAGTACGAGTGGTCAGGGGGCGGCTCTGCGCGTACTTGGGCGCTCATAGCTGGACGGGAGGGCATCAGAGCACCTGGACTAGGACTGCTGCTGCGGCCAGCAGACCCAGCAGGGTTCCCTGTACCGGTTTGGTAAGCCGGGCGGTCCGTCCGAGGAATCCGCCCGGAACCTGGTGCATCAGCCAGTTGCGGCGGGCATTGATCTTGCGCACGGTGCGGTGTCCCTTCTCCCTGGGGGCTCGACAACGTAAGCAGTTTTAGTCTGCTTTGCTTCGCTGCAGTGGCGCCAACCCGCGGACCGTGATTCTCGCTGCTCACCGTTGTGTGGAAAGCGATACCGGTGCGTCGGGTGGGAACGCCGGGCTGTCAGCCGCGGCACAGGAGGGGGTGAAACTGCGCACGCCGGGACTCCCACTGGCCCGATTTGGCGCGGGCACGGACGGGGTCTGTTCAGGGGCGCGGCCTACCCTGAAAAAATGAAAATACTGCCCCTTGCGGCAGCAGGGTTCATGGCTTCAGCCGTAGCCGCAGCCGGAACACTGGCCGCAACTGCTATCCATAAAGATCCAAGACCTTCGGCCCTGTTTATCCGCGGTGTGTTCTCCAGCGGAGGGAAGGTACAGCTGCGCACACTGCGCAAGCATGTACCGTCCGGGGGAGTGCTGGCACACCGTTCGCTTCCTTATCTTGGCAAGCACCCGCGCCAGTCCATGGACGTTTTCCTTCCAACCGGCTCCGGAGACGGTCCGCATCCCGTTGTTGTGTGGGTGCACGGCGGCG
Source organism: Arthrobacter koreensis (assembly GCF_035792275.1). Lineage (GTDB taxonomy): Bacteria > Actinomycetota > Actinomycetes > Actinomycetales > Micrococcaceae > Arthrobacter_B > Arthrobacter_B koreensis_A. The sequence continues at coordinate 252,488 of NZ_JAMWKK010000002.1, forward strand.
CCTGGATTTCCGGGTCCAAGGAGAACGTGGCTCCCTACCTCGAGATCCTCGCAGGCCACGGCTACGCGGTGGCGGGTGTCGGATACTCCATCTCACCTGAAGCCAGCTATCCCCAGGCTGTGACCGAACTTAACCAGGCGCTGGGTTACCTGCGCGAACATGCGGGGGAGTACGGCATTGATCCCGACAGGATTATTCTCGCCGGCGACTCGGCCGGGGCGCAGCTCGCTGCGCAGCTGGCACTGATCATCACGGACCCCGCATACGCCGCCCGGACCGGGGTCACTGCGGCTGCGGCACCCGAGCACCTGCGGGGAACCCTGCTTTTCTGCGGGGTTTACGACCTTAAAACGATGGCAAAGCTCAAGGGGCCGCTGGGCTGGGGGTTCCGGACCGCCCTGTGGGCCTATTCAGGTTCAAAGGACTGGGCTTCCACGCCCGCGGCTGAACACATGTCCATTCTTGAACATGTGGGGGAGAACTTCCCTCCGACGTACATCTCCGGAGGCAATGCCGACTACCTCACCGACCAGCAGTCCAGGCCGTTGGCGGCAAGGCTGAAGGAGCTGGGGGTTCCGGTTGTCCAGCGGTTCTGGCCAAAGGACCATAAGCCCGCACTGGGCCATGAATTCCAGTTCAAACTGCAGCTCAAGGACGCCCGGATGGTCCTGGCCGACACGCTTAACTTCCTGGATGCGGTCACCGGAGCATCTCCGGCCCCGGTGCGTTCCGATTTTCAAGCCACTGCCTAGCCGGGCACAAACCGGTCTTGAACGGACGAAAGTGCCGGCCCGCTCAGCGGGCCGGCACTTTCGTTTGCAGGGGTCCCGGCGCTAGGACTGCCAGATGTCGTCGCCGCGCAGGGTGGCGTCAGCGCCGCCGTCGCAGTAAATGGTCTGGCCGGCCAGGTGCGAGTTCTCCTCGCTGGCAAGCCAGGCCAGCAGGCGGGCGATGACCACGGGCTCGGAGTGGCCGTTCAGCGGCATCGGAACGTTCTCATCGACCATCTTGACACCTTCCGGCGTGGCCAGGAGTTCCTTGGTCATGGCGGTCAGGACGGTGCCGGGGGCAACAGCGTTCAGCGGAATGCCGTTGCCGGCGTACAGGTCGCTGACTGAGGCGCGGCGGACCCAGCGGCTGAGCGCGCGCTTGGATGACGGGTAGTTGAGGTAACCGATCTGCGGTCCCTGGTCCGCAAGCTTCTGGCCGATCTGGCGTGCCAGGGCCTCATTACCGGCAAGCATGGCATCCACCAGCTCGGGGGAGTTGGGCTGCAGGGAAGCCATGGAACTGACAACGACGGCGCGCGGCGCCTCGCTGCGTGCCAGCACCGGAGCGAGCCGGTCCAGGAACTCGGTTACTCCGAAGAAGTTCACGGAAACCGTCAGCGGAACGGGAGCGGAGATTCCGGCGCAGGCAATCACGGCATCCACGGTGCCGCCGGCGAGTTCAACCGCGCGGTCAGCAGCGATCTGGCGTCCCTCGGGGGTGCTGAGGTCGGCTTCCACTTCAGCGTTGCGCAAGTCAACGCCAATGACGGTGTTGCCGCGTTCTTTGAGCAGCTGGGCCGTTGCTGCCCCAATGCCGGAAGCGGATCCTGTGACGATATAAGTACGTGTAGTCATACTTCGAGATTACTCCCGCTGAAGGCGTGGTATAGGGGGGTCCTCCTGATGCCGGACCCGGGGCAGTACTATCGGGATTGTCCGCAGCGGCACACGGTCCGGCCTGTCCGCTACCTCACCATCTGTTCCAGGAACTGCGGCGTGAAGCCGGCGGGCAACTGATCTGTATATGTGTCCTGCCAGGAGGCAACGTGGAGCCGTGCCAGCGCCGCTGCATCACCTGCACGAAGCTCCCGAACGGCGAACCCTGCTGATTCCATGGAGGGACCCTGCAGTGCAGCCGCTTCCCGGCACAGGGGACCGCTTCCGAAACGCTACTGGTAACCCGGCATGTGCCTAACCGGCCAATTCCTACCACTTCTGTCCGATTCTTCGCTTCCGGAGGCGCCAGGATGGCTGAGTCAGTCTTACTAAAAGCGGATGAGGGAGGTATCTCCGGGCGTCCTTCTTCGCTTTGAAGATTGGTCAGTGATTACTGTATGGTCAGCTCATGCTGACTATTGCTTCCCGATTGGATGTGATGAATCGACTCGGTCGCGCTATGGCCGATCCGAGCCGGTCGTCGATTCTTATGGCCCTGCTGGAGGGGGCGAGTTACCCCGCCATCCTTGCCCGGACCCTGAATTTGACGCGTTCAAACGTGTCGAATCACCTCACGTGCCTTCGCGACTGCGGAATTGTGGTTGCGGAGCCTGAAGGTCGGCAGACTCGATACGAAATCGCTGACCCGCATCTGGCGAAGGCCCTTCAGGCTCTGGTTGACGTCACGCTTGCCGTGGATGAGAACAAACCATGCATCGATCCGGCCTGTCCAGTGCCAGGTTGCTGCGAGGGTGCCCGATGACCGCGCCTGTCGCGCTCTCTGTGGAGCGCCGTTCAGTATTGCATCGCCGTGTAAGGCTCATCGTCGGGTTCACTATCACCTATAACGTCGTTGAGGCCATCGTCGCTCTATGGGCCGGCTCACTTGCTTCCTCGGCTGCGCTCATCGGGTTCGGGCTCGATTCCATCGTCGAAGTGCTGTCTGCGGCGGCGGTTGCCTGGCAGTTCACCCGGAAAGATCCGGAGCGCTGGGAAAAGGCGACTGTCCGCGCGATCGGTATCGCTTTCTTCGCGTTGGCAGCCTATGTCACGACAGATGCCGTTCTGGCTCTGTCTGGCGTTGAAAAAGTCGATCACAGCCCCCTTGGAATCGGTATTGCAACGCTGAGCCTGATCATCATGCCCGTGCTTGCATGGTTTGAGTTCCGGACTGGGCGTGAGCTGGGCTCGAAGAGCGTGCAGGCTGACGCCAAGCAGCTGTTGCTGTGCATCTATCTCTCCGGCACCGTGTTGATTGGCTTGGTTCTCAACACACTGTTTGGGTGGGCATGGGCAGATTCCGTGGCTGCCCTGGTAGTCGCCGCCCTTGCAGTCCGTGAAGGCATTGAAGCCTGGCGGGGAGATGTTGAATCTCCGTTCGAAGTGCTCGAAGACCTGCATGACGATGATGACGAGGAAGCTGCCTCACACTGACTGCGAGGCATCCTGATGCCCCCGCCTGATTAGTCCTTGCTTTGGGATCTCACCAGTTCGGGGTATGCCTTCCAGCGACCACCGGCGCGCTGTTCGTGGATGTCCATCACCTGATAGCTGTAGCCCAAGGCATCGGCTGCAATGGCCGGCGGCATCAGCAGGACAAGTTCCTGGAGGGTTGCATTCTTTGCTCCCTTCAAATCGATTCCCACCTCACGCAATCGAGTCATGAGGCGGTTCGCGCTAATGTGCTCACCCGGGCTGAATCCCGGAAAGCACCAGGGCGAGCCTGGGTTGGATGCAGTATTCGTATTTGGCCGGTTGGCGAGGTAGTCCTTGAAGACTGGGCTGAAAACAGCTGGGACTTCGATCGGGTCCTCGCCGAAAACGACCTGCAAACCACCGTCGTCGGAGTGCAAAAACTGCTCTGTCTTCATGGCGGCGACTCGTGTGAGGGGCTGGCCAAAGAGGAGCATGAGTAGGCATGCAGCGCGGTCGCCGGGGTCAAGTTTATGATCGTCAAGGGCACGGTGAATCAACTCCAGACGACGGTCTTGGCTAAGCCGGGGAAGCGTCTTGGGTACGCGGTACGGGAAGTCGAGTTTAGGGATGTGCCGGGCGCCCATGGCCCATCTGGCGAATGTGCGGGCGAGGCTTCGGGTTGTCGGTCCGCCCGCCAGCCAATCGTTGATGTCCTGCTGGGTGCATTCTCCGGGGCCCTTTCCGCGCCCGTCCAAGAACCCGAGGAACTCGATGGCCGTCGAGGTGGACTGACGAGCGCTCAGCAGGGTGCCTTCCTTGAGGCTGTTCTGGCTGGCCAGATGGCGCATCCGGTTCAAGTGGACGAACCTCGCGAATTGCGCGATGAGCCGCTTGTGCTTTGGGGAGGGGACTTTCAGCAACTTCTGGTCGAGCCAAGTTTCGTACCGTTCGATGCGCCCGTTGCGTTCCTCGATCATTCCCAGACTCATGACGAGTTTGCGCAGATGCTGAACTTTTCCCGGTGTCTGGTGCTGAGTGAATGTTTCGTGTGTGAGGGAAGCGGTGTCGGTCGCCAGGGTGCGCAGCAGCTCTTTCGCCGGCTTATTGGTAATCAGCCAGACCCGGGCACTGCGCGCGTTCGCTTGCGTCGTTAGGGCCTGGTAAAGCGGGAGCATATGCTCAGCGATGCCGCCGTGCTCATCGCGTATCAGATCACCGAGGTCATCTTTCAGGCAGCAACGCGCGCAGAGACCTGACCGGACCGGCTCATCCTCTTCTTCACACCTGGCGCAGTGAAAGTTTGCCGGGATTTGGGCGCAATCCACGCAAACCGTCTCCCCGGAGGGGGAGAGGCCTGGCAAGAGCCGTTGTACCCCGCAGCCGGGGCAGACCCCGTGGATGCGTGTGATTCGTTGATGACAGCGCCGGCAGATGCTGCCTTCCGGCCACGTCACGGCAAACTTCACCCCTGTGCGGGTGCAGCGGGCGCAGGTCCGGGGACTGCTGCTCATCCGTCAGTGGGGCGGACCCGGGCACGCCGTGGCCGGACGGTTTCATTCAGCGATATGGGCTCGGCCGTGCTGCCGACGACCCGTCGGAGCCGGCTGTTGGATGATACTGCTTCGAAGTGGCACAGATCTTCGACGGAGCATTCCAGAGCATCGGTAATCGCCCCCAGCAGTGCCAACGACATACGTTCGGGCTTCTGCCCGACCAGCCGGTATATCTGTGAGTCCGACAAGGTGATGCCGCGGTCGGTGAGCAAGGGGAGCAGGTCTGAAATGTTGTTCAGGCCCCTGGCTGCCATGATCTCCCGGAGCCGCCATTTGTATTCGATACGCCGATTCATTTTCTGCCTCATTCCGCTGTCTGGCCTAGTTCGGCAGCCATTTGGTTGAAGGCTTGCTGCACCACGCGGTTCCGGTAGTCGGGGGATACGCCAGTGTAGATCGACGTGGTGGAACCATGTTCATGCCCGACCTGTTGCTGCACGAAGAACGCGTCGTATCCGTCCTCGATAAGGTGTGTGACGTAGGAGCGGCGCAGTGAGTGGAAGTCCAGGCCCTCGCCAAGGCCTGCTTCTCTCCGGATGACGGTGAATGCCCGGCTGAGGGCATCAGCAGTCATCGCTCCGTTGCGCTCGGATGGGAATACGTAGTCGTTGGTCTGCGCTGAGCCGATTCGGGGCCTGATGTCATCGATCCAGTCCCGGAGACAGTCGACTGCCCAATCTGCTTGGGGCACGGTGACGACCGTTCGGTGCTTGGGCGGCGATCCGGCCTTGGCTTTCCCATGGCGCACGTAAACCATCCCGAAACCCCGGAAACTTTTGGCGGCCGGGTTGCGTCCGAAATCCGCCAGCTCAAGTTGCCGGACCTCATTGCGTCTCAGGCCCCATGCGTAGGCAGTTTTCATCATCGTTGCGAGCCTGAACCAGGCTGCCCAGCCTTTGTGGCCGGACCGCTGGGCAGCCACGACATGGTCGTCCGCGCAGTCGAAGAGGACCTGCAATTCTTCCCGCGTGTAGGGGCGCTTCTTCGGACCGCCCATAGAGTCTTCGCGATGCCTTGCCGTGTTCCATTCGAAGGCTATTTGCGCAGGATGGGTTCCGAACCGCTTCAGGCACTCTTCAGCCCAGCCGTAACTTGAATCAGTCACATACTCCATGAAGAGCCGGACTGATCCTTGATAGTTGAGCATCGTTGAGTGGCTAACACCGCGGACCCCGCGAAGTTCCAGGGAGAAGTCATCCATGTCTGTCACCTCCCAGTGCCACGGGTACTTTTCCGTGAACCGCCTGAACCGTTCGATGTTCGCGATGCGCTGGTCGATGGTCGTGAAGGACAGGTTCCGGCCCAGCTGCTGGTTTCGCCAGCCATTGAGCATCTCTACCCACACAAGTTCCTCGGGATGGAGTACCGGCAGGCCCTGGGCCAGATGAAGGGGGACCACCCCGGGCGGTAAACCCGTCATATTCGCCTCTGCGTCATGTGCGAAACTTTCGCACATTATGCGAATCTGGTCAATCGTCTTACTAAAACGCGTAGTCAGACGCTGGTTTAGGGCAGGCCGTCCGCTCCGATGAAGAGTCATCCGGCGTTCTTCTTCGGGCTGTCATTACGCCTTGTTCCGCGGATTCACGCGCCAAACGGGGCAAGTGTGAGGGGACCGGCGTATTCGCACTTTCCGGGAATGTGCCGTCTTCTACTTGACATAATGTAGATTATCGGCGCATGCGAACTGCGTGGAAGAGGGTCCCCTGCAGGCCGTTTGTACCAAGCCCCGCAGATGCCGCTGCCGGCTGCCGCCCGGATGACGCCCGACGCTTCCGCCGGTGCCGCACGTCGCCGCCGGAGGCGCCGGGTCGATTGACCGGCTGCCGGGAAGCCCTCAGCGGAAAAGGTACCTCACGTGTTTTTGCTCATGTTCGACGGTGCAGGCTGTTCGGTTTTGGGTTGACATAATGTCCCCCACCGCCCGCGGGACCCGCTCAGCAGGTTTACATAATGCCGCCAGTGCCCCCAGGGAACAAATCCCCGAGGTTGGTCGTTGTACCGGGCGTTGACCTGCAGTGAAGCGGATTCTGCGGGGATTTGAGCTCCCCGGCGGCACTCCGTCCGGCTGCCGATCCTCCCGGCCAGAAGGCCGCCCGGCACCCGTGCGCAGGCGGACTGCCTGACCGGTCCATCCGGATTCTGCGGCTTAGCCGCAAAAAGACCTATTCAGATGCCGTTTGGTGTGTTATGCGGCTTCGCCTATATGATCTACGCTCGAACCCCCCACAATTTCAGGAGAAAAGCACTACACATGGCTACCGATTACGATGCACCGCGCGTCAAAGAAGAAGACCAGCCCACGGACTCTTTGGAGGGGCTGAAGGCCCAGCAGCGCGGCGGAGCGATGACGGCGGTTATCGACGTCGAGGAATCCGACGCTATCGACGGGTTCGACCTTCCCGGTGCGGACCTTTCCGGTGAAGAACTGCTGATCAAGGTTGTTCCGGCGCAGGCTGATGAATTCACCTGCATGTCCTGCTTCCTTGTCCGTCACCGCTCCCAGATTGCGCTGGAGAAGAAGAACGGCGACAAGTACTGCGTGGACTGCGAAGGCTAGCGCTTCTCCCCCACGCATAGACAAAACAGCGGAAGGTCCCGGGCAGCGATGCCCGGGACCTTCCGCTGTTTGCCTGGATAAATACCCTCGGACACTAAGATGGAGCCGTGATCTACGAACCCAGTGCAGCGGAGTCTCCCGCAGCCATCCGCTCCCTGGTCCTTCCCATGCTGGAACAGGAACTCGTGCCCATCGTGCAGCTCGGACACCCGGTACTGCGCCGCCCCGCCCTGCCCTATGAAGGCCAGCTGGAAGCCAGCGAGCTCCAGACCCTCATTGAACTGATGCGCCGGGTCATGCACCACGCCCCCGGCGTCGGGCTGGCAGCGCCTCAGATCGGCATTCCGCTGCGCCTGGCTGTCCTCGAAGACACCTATGCAGCGGATCCGGACGGCCCCGAGCTGCGGGAGCGCACGCCGCTGGATTTCTTCACGATCATCAACCCCCGCTACGAGCCGATGGATGACCGGACCGCGTCCTTCTACGAGGGCTGCCTGTCCGTTGAGGGGTACCAGGCGGTGGTGGACCGCTACCGCTCAGTCCGCCTGGACTACGAAGACGAGCACGGCCAGGCTCAGCAGCGCACCTTCTCCGGCTGGCCTGCGCGGATCGTCCAGCACGAAACCGACCATCTCAACGGAATCGTCTACGTGGACAAGGCCTATACCCGTTCACTGAGCTCCAACGCCGAATACCCGCGCTGGGCTTCTGCGGACATAGAGGACGCCAGGCGCACTCTGGGGTTCTAGCTCCGCCGCTCCGACGGGCACCCGCCCCGAACGGGCTTTTGCTGCGGAGCCGGCCCCGCAGCAGAAGCACCTTCCTAGACGCCGGCTTCAACGGGCTGGCCCACCTGGTTTAGCTGTCCGTCCTGGTCCGGGTTGGCAGGCGTGGGAAGCCACTTCGCCCACCACCGGAGGATGTGCTCGAAGCGCTGGCGCCGGTGCCACGGTGTTCCGGCACGGGAGAGCTCATGGTTCTCTCCCGGGAAGAGCAGCAGTTCCGTCGGCACCCCCTGCAGCTTGAGTGCCGTGTAGTAGCGCTGTGCCTGTTCCACGGGGCAGCGCAGGTCTTCCTCGGAGTGGATCACCAGCGCGGGTGTGCGCACCTTCCCGACCTGCGCATAGGGGCTCTGGGCTGCCACCTTTTCCGGGTCATCGCCTGTATAGGCAGCGGAGAAGAACCAGCCGATGTCCGAGGAGCCAATGAAGGACAACGGGTCAAGGAATCCGCGCTCAACGATCGACGCGGTGAACCGCTGGTCCTGTGAGATGGTCCAGGCCGTGAGGTAGCCGCCGTAGGATCCGCCCATAACGCCGAGCCGTGCTCCGTCGAGCTCCGGATGCGCGTTCAGCGCACCTTCCAGGAAGCCGAGGACATCCTGCAGGTCCAGGGTTCCCATGGCTTCCTTGATGGCGCGGCCGTGTTCCTGGCCGTAGCCGGATGAACCGCGGGGATTGCACATCAGCACTGCGTAGCCGGCAGCGGCGTAGGTCTGCGCCTCGTCGAACAGCCCCCAGCCGTACTGCGAAAACGGGCCGCCGTGGATGTTCAGGAGCACCGGGTGCGGGCCTTCGCCCTCGGGCAGGACCACCCAGCCGTGCACCGGGTAGCCGTCCGCGGAGGGATGCGTCTCTTCGCGGAGCGGCAGCACTCCGGCTTTCTCCCGGAAGCCCGCCGAGAAGTCCGTCAGCACCGTCAGGTTCTCCGGCCCTGACGGATCAGCCACGGCGACATCGCCGCTGGTCTGCTGGTCAGTGAACGTCACCACGACGGCGCCGGCGGCTTCCGCGGCCCCGGTGACCACCCGCGGTCCGGACACCAGGGTGCTTTGTGCACCCGTTCGGTCGATGCGCAGGAGTTCACAGGCGCCGCGGGCCAGGTTGAAGACCAGCACGCCGTCCCCGGCAGGAACGATGCCGCCCCCGGCGAGATCCATGTTCTCCGGATCGGTCAGCCTTGCTGCGGCGGACGGGTCGGCCATGGGAGCCGCATAGAGTGCGGTGTTGCGGGCCACGAAATCCAGGCCGGTCGCTGAGACATCCTGTCCCAGATAGTAGAGCCAGCCGCCGTCGGCGCTCTGTACCGGATAGGAGACCGTCAAGCGGCCGCCGCTGAGGTTGGTCAGCCGGCGCGGCTCCCCTGCCGACTCCAGATCCAGTTCGTAGACGTCTGTCACCAAGTCCGTGTCGGCGTCCTGGTGCAGGGCTGCCGTAAACAGGATGGAGGTGCCGTCTGCGGTGAAGACGGGATTGGTGACATCGGCGTCCCAGCCGGTCAGCTGCCGGGCAGGGGGCAGGCCGGCGGACTTTTTGTCCTCTTTCGGGGCTGCTTCAGCGGCCCGGCCCACGGGTTCAACAAAGGGTTCACCGGTGAGGTCAGGCAGTTCCAGGACATACGCCTGGACGAACTTGTCGCGGGTGTAGCCGGCTCCGTTCATCCGGTAGTTCAGCGTGGTGATCAGGCGAGGGTCTTCCGCACCGGCGGAAACTCCGTCGAGCGTTCCGTAACGGCCCTGCTCCGGTTCCCGCGAGGAAAAGACGATCTGCGCTGAATCAGGCGAAAAGCGGAACCAGGAAACACCCAGATGCCGGTCCGTAAGCTGGACGGGCTCGCCGCCGCCGGCAGGCATGGCATAGAGCTGCGGACGTCCGCCCGGCGCGGAGCGAAGGAACGCGAGCACCGTGCCGTCCGGGGAAAACTGCGGGGCGGAATCGCTGAATCCGCGGGTAAGCCTGCGGGGAGCTGAGCCGTCCAGATCCACGTTCCATAGCTGGCCCACGTACGCATCTGCAGCGAAGTCGGGGCGGTTGACGGCGACGACGGCACGCTTCCCGTCCGGGTTGAGGGCGGGTTCGGAGACGGAGTTCAGGAGATCCAAATCACTGGGTTTCATGGAACCGAGCCTAGCAATACTGCCCGGCGTCCCCGCGCGGACTGCGGAGGAAGGCAAAGGGGAAGCAGCCCTAAGATTGGAGGTATGTCCTCCGGAAACCGCCGTCTCCTCGCCTGCCCCAACTGCGGCGGTGACCTTGAACCGGACGCCGCACGCACCAGGCTCAGCTGTCCTTCGGGCCACCGCTTTGATGCGGCCAAACAGGGCTACTTCAACCTGCTCACCGGCGCCGGCACGAAGTTCAAGGCGGATACGGCACCGATGGTCCAGGCCCGCACCGACTTCCTCGCCGCCGGACACTACGAACCGCTGGCACGGCGGCTGGCGTCCATGGCCGCCGGCGGAGGCACTGGCACCGGTTCCCGTCCTGTCGTCGCTGATGCCGGAGCGGGCACGGGATACTACCTGGCCAAAGTCCAGCAGGAGACAGGCGCCTCAGCCGCTGTTGCCCTGGACATTTCCAAGTTCGCGCTGCGCCGGGCGGCCCGGGCACTCCCGGACGGCTTCGCGCTGGTCTGGGATGTCTGGCGGCCGCTTCCGCTGGCCGACGCCGCGGTGGATGTCCTGCTCAACGTCTTCGCTCCCCGCAATCCCGCTGAATTCCGCCGGGTGCTGGCGCCCGGGGGCAGTTTGCTGGTAGTCACTCCCCTGCCGGGCCATCTCCGGGAAATCCGTGCCCGGACCGGCATGCTGGAGATTGGCGGCGAAAAGGAAACCCGCGTAGCCCATTCCCTGGAGCCGCTGTTTACTGCCGGACCTGCGCAGCATCTCGAGTACCGAATGTCCCTCAGCAGGAAAGATGTGGAAAACGCCGTGCTGATGGGTCCCTCCGCGCACCATATCGACGCCGGCGCCCTTGGGGACATGCTCGGACGCCTGCAATTCCCCCTGCCGGTGAGCGCCGCGTTTTCGCTGCAGGAGTTCAGGGCTGCAGCGCCCGGGCCGGCCTGACTTTCCCCGGAATCCGCCCCGCACCGGCAGGCGCCGGCGCCGAATCGTGGCTCGCCTGTAACCTGGTTCGCCTAGGTAAACCGCCGTTTATCAGGCAGAATAAGCCGAAAGCCCGCAACTAACCACTCCGCCCGGCGCTGGACGGCCCTGCAGCACCCGGCACCGGGTTGGACGGAGCCGGAGGAAGATCATGCAGGAACTGTACAACTGGCTCGTAGACTACGGCTGGGTTCTCTGGCTGGTGCTTTTCCTGGGCTTTGCGGCCATCGAAACCCTCACGCTGGACCTGTTCTTTGCCATGCTGTCCGCGGGCGCCCTCGCAGCCATGCTGGCCGCCGTCCTCTCCGCGCCGCTCTTCCTGCAGGTGGTTGTTTTCTGTGTCGTTGCGCTCCTGATGATTGTGCTGGTGCGGCCGGCAGCCTTGAAACACCTGAAAACCGGCAGCAAGGAACAGCGGTCAAACATCGAGCGCCTGATCGGGGACACAGCGGTAACCCTGGAACCAGTGGGGTCCCGCACCGGTACGGTGAAGATCGGCGGGGACACCTGGACCGCGCGCACCGGAGACGGGTCGCTGCTTCCCGCCGGAGAGCAGGTAGCCGTCACCCGCATTGAAGGCGCCACCGCGGTGGTTGAACCGCTGCGCACCACGGAAACCCGGGCAGCGGACGATCCCCGCGATGAAGACGGCGGACTGTCCGGCCGCCCGTAAATACCACCACGGGAACCCGGTCAGCAGGCAGGGTTCCCGATGCTCCGTGACACGGGGCAAGAACGAGGCCGGACCACAGCTTAATCCGGCCACAATGCGAGGGGGAATATGGAAACCACCGTCCTGTTAGTCATCCTGGCTGTCCTGGTCATTTTTGTCCTGGTCGTCCTGGTCAAATCCATCCGGATCATTCCGCAGGCACGCGCCGGCGTCGTTGAACGCCTCGGCAAATACCTGCGGACCCTGAATCCCGGCCTGAATATCCTCATTCCCTTCGTGGACCGGCTGCTCCCGCTGCTGGACCTGCGCGAGCAGGTTGTTTCATTCCCGCCCCAGCAGGTGATCACCGAGGACAGTCTGGTTGTCTCGATCGATACCGTGGTCTACTTCCAGGTCACCGATGCACGCGCTGCCACCTATGAGATTGCCAATTACATCCACGCCGTGGAACAGCTCACCACCACGACGCTCCGCAACGTCGTGGGCGGGCTGAACCTCGAAGAGGCACTGACATCCCGGGACCGGATCAACGGCCAGCTGCGCGGCGTGCTGGACGAAGCCACCGGCCGCTGGGGCATCCGTGTCTCCCGCGTTGAGCTCAAGGCTATTGAACCGCCCCTGTCCATCCAGGACTCGATGGAAAAGCAGATGCGCGCAGAGCGAGAGCGCCGGGCAACCATCCTTACGGCCGAGGGCACCAAGCAGTCCCAGATCCTGACTGCCGAAGGCCGCCGGCAGGCGGCCATCCTCGCGGCCGAAGGTGATGCCAAGGCCGCCATCCTCCGCGCAGACGGCGAAGCGCAGGCCATCCAGAAGGTCTTCGACGCCATTCACAAGGGCAACCCGGACCAGAAGCTGCTGGCCTACCAGTACCTGCAGACCCTGCCCAAGCTCGCAGAAGGCGACTCGAACAAGCTCTGGATCATCCCGAGCGAACTTGGCGAAGCCCTCCGCGGCGTCGGTTCCGCGCTGGGCGATTTCCTGCCCGATGCGAAGCCTGATGCCGCAGCTGCCGGCACCGGGACATCCACCGGTGCGGGCACTGGAACAGCTGTGCCGGCAGCAGCCCCCGCGGACTCCCCTGCCAGCCTGCGCGTTGGATCCGGCGACGCCGTTCCGTAAGCCGCCTGTCGCCGTCGTGCCCGGCTGCGGCTATAATTGACTGTTTGCCGGGGTGCAGGCGTTCGCCGGGAACAGGATTCGCGTCCGCGGCGTTGAACCGGAAGAGATATCCGGCGCAGCCGGCATGAGCTTTTAGCGGCTGCCCTCACGGGCAGCGGGCATTACTGATGGGCCGTTGGGTCTTTCGAAACTGATGAGGGAGAAGAAATGAGCGATCGTAGCCTGCGGGGTATGCGACTGGGTGCGCAGAGCATGGAGACGGAATCCGGCGTTGAGCCGGCTCCCCGCCAGCGTGTCGAGTACCGCTGCGAGGACGGCGAACGCGTGTTCGTGACCTTCGCTGCCGAGGCAGAGGTTCCGCCGGTTTGGGTTTCCAAGACCGGCAAGGAAGCCCTGCTGGTTGACGGTGAGAAGCCGGACACCAGCAACGAGAAGCCCGTGCGTACGCACTGGGACATGCTGCTGGAGCGCCGCAGCATTGAAGAGCTCGAAGTTATTCTCCAGGATCGCCTGGACAAGCTCCGTGAGCGCCGGGGAGAGCGCACAGCTTCCTAGCTCCTCAGCGGATTTACAGACGGCGAAGGCCGGCAGCCATGGCTGCCGGCCTTCGCCGTCTGCTGTGTGCGGCCTGGATGGGCCGGGAACCGGTTAGCTCCGTTTGGTCAGCTTCTGCCAGCGCGCGGCCATACCCCACTTGGTTACGTTGGCAATGGCTTCGAAGACAATGTTGCCGCTCATCTTGGAGGCACCGAATTCACGCTCTACGAAGGTAATCGGCACTTCGGTGATCTTGAGTCCCAGCCGGGCCACGCGGAAGGTCATGTCCACCTGGAAACCGTAGCCCACCGATTCAACTGCTGAAAGATCCAGCTTCTCCAGGGTGCTGCGCCGGAACGCCCGGTACCCGGCCGTGATGTCCCGTACGGGAATCCCCAGCATCAGCCGGGAGTACGTGCTGCCTGCGCGCGAAAGAAGCTTGCGCCGCAGCGGCCAGTTAACCACCGAGCCGCCGGGAACCCAGCGCGACCCGATGACGAGGTCCGCACCGGCAGCCGAGGCCTCGAGCAGCAGCGGCAGCTGTTCGGGCTTGTGGGAACCGTCAGCATCCATTTCAACCAGGACGTCATAGCCGTTCTCAAGCCCCCACCTGAACCCGGCGATGTAGGCCGCCCCCAGGCCTTCCTTGCCCTTGCGGTGCAGGACGTGGACCTGCGGATCCAGTGCAGCCTGCTCGTCTGCGTAGGCACCGGTGCCGTCCGGGCTGTTGTCGTCTGCAATCAGCACATCCGAGTCCGGTACAGCCGCGCGCAGCCGCTGCAGGGTTTTTGGCAGCGACTCAATCTCGTTGTAGGTGGGGATGATGGTGAGGACGCGCACTCAAAAGGCCTTTCAACGAACACGAGCCGCGCTGATCGCGGCTCGGAAGGGGGTACTGCGGACGGAGGCAGGATTACCAGTATATGGGACAGCGGGCGGCACCGGCCTGGAGCAGATTCTCCCCCGCCCGTCCTGCCGGCACACAAAGGGACAGGCTCCGCCGTCTTCGGGCCAGTTCCGGAGGCTCCGGACCTGTTTTCTACTGACGGTTGAACCTGTCCCTAGGTGCGCAACTGGGTTGCTGCAGATGGCCCTGCACCGTATCCGGGTGGAGAACCATCACCCCCACACATACGTGCCCGGGCCGGGGCAGCTGGGTTCCGGCGTGAGCCGGTCCGTGCCGCGGTCTGTCTAGACTACGTCCTGAGCCGGAAGTGTCAACATGTTTCCTGACTAGGCCTTAATCTGCATTCACGCAGGTCAGGGGGGTAATTCAGGACCTTTGGGCGCGCAGTTTTTTTCGGGTGCCTAGCTAAAATCGTCCGCCCGGTACAGTTCGGTGCCCAGGTGGACGGTCTGCAGGCAGCGCGGTAGCTTTTCGGTATCCAGTGCAGGCAGGAGCGGAGTTCCGGCGCGGGGGTCGGTGCTCCAGGAAGCCACTGAAGCGTCAGGAGTCTGCACCATCAGCTCATCGGCTTCCCACACAGCGAAGGACGCCGGCGTTCCCGGGGCCAGCTGTCCCAGCATCGGGTTGCCGGTTCCGGCGGCACGCCAGCCGGCACGCGTGTGCGCGATGAACGCGGCACGGGCCGAGATCCGCTGTGCGGGGTTGTGGTGCATCACCGCAGCGCGGACGGCGCGCCACGGATCGAGTGCCGTGACCGGAGCGTCCGAACCGAACACGACGGGCACTCCCGCGGAGAACAGGGCGGCAAGGCGGTTCATCGTTGTGCTGCGCTCCGCCAGCCTCTGGGAGTACATCCCGCCCTCCGCACCCCAGAGTGCGTCGAAGGCCGGCTGCATGCTTGCAGTGATTCCGAAACGCACCAGGTCCGCGACGGCGGCGTCGTCACTGAGCTCAAGATGTTCCAGGCGGTGGTGGGCCGCCCGCATCGCCGGTTCTCCGACGGAAGCAGCAGCGAGGTCCAGTGCCTGGATAACCGTGTCCAGCCCGGCGTCGCCAATAACGTGGAATCCGGCCTGCAGGCCGGCGCTCGTTGCCAGCTCCAGATGCCGCGCGGCCTGTTCCGCGCTGAGGTACAGGCTGCCCGTAGTGTCGGGGGCATCCGCGTAGGGTGCGCGCAGTGCGGCCGTCCGGGCACCGATCGAGCCGTCGATGTTCAGGTCGCCCGCGAGCCCCAGCAGGCGGCCGCCGAAGGAGTCAACGATGTCGGAGAGTTCCCAAGCGCTCTGGGCAAGCTGGCCCCAGTAGGGCAGGATCTGCGGTGCGGGGGCATCGCCAAGGCTCCCCTCCAGTCCCAGCAGCTGCCGCAGGTCCTCCGCCGGGGCAATATGGGGTGCTGCCATCTCCGCGACGGCAACGATGCCCTGGGATGCCGCCAGGTCCAGGGCGGCGCGCTGGAAGCGGGCACGCTCCGGCAGGGAGAGGCTGCGGGAGACCGTCCGAGCCGCCTCGTGCGCGTCCCGGATCACAAAGCCGTCTTCCCAGCCGTCGAGGGCCGCCAGGCCGAGCTCGGCCGCAAGGGTTCCGGAAACCACGGCGCAGTGAACGTCCGCCCGCGCCAGGTAGACGCTCCGGTTGCCCGAGGCGCGGTCCAGCTCAGCGGCTGTGGGCACCCTGCGGTCGGACCAGCCTGATTCGTCCCACCCGTGACCGGTGATCAGCCCGGTAGTCCGGGCCGCTTCCGCGGCCACCGCGTCGAGCATCTCAGGGAGGCTGCGGACGCCGGAGAGGTCCACGGATGACGCCGCGAGGCCGGTCTCCGTCAGGTGCACATGGGAATCCACGAAGCCCGGGGCGGCAAGAGCACCCTGCAGGTCCACCACCTGCATCTTGTCGTCCTGGATGGAGGTCGCTGCCTGCTCGGAGCCGACCCACGCGACGGTCCCGCCGTCAACCAGCATGGCCGTGGCGAACGGATCTGCGGAACTGTAGACCGAGCCGTTGCGGTAAAGGGTCAGGGCATTGGCCGGGGCCGTGCTGTTCAAGGACTCACCTGTTCTGTGATTTGTTTCGAAGTTCTCGTGGAAGGGAACGCTGCCGGGCCTGAAGTTATTCGCTCACGGCCGAGTAGGCGACGACGCCGCGCTTGATCAGGTCGATCGCCTCCCGGCAGCGGCGGCGGAGGTCAGCTGATATCTCCGGAACCTTTGCCAGCTGGTCGATCAGGTCGATGACCTGCTTGGACCACCGGACAAAGTCCCCGGCAGCCAGTTCAGTGCCGTTGAGCGCAACCTGCAGGTGCTTGCCCCTGACCCACTTGTACATGGGCCAGACCAGCCCAAGCTCGGGTTCCCCCGTGACGGGCAGCTTTTCTGCCTCCTCCAGGTCCGTGAGCTCGGACCACTGTCGGATCAGGATGTCCACGGCCCCGTCCAGCACAGCGCTGGGCATCTTTGGACGCAGGCCGCGTTCCTCCCGCTTCGGCTGGTAGACCAGCGCGGTGGCGAGGCAGGCAAGCTCCACGGCATCGACGTCGTCGAACGCTCCGTTCTCCAGCCCCAGGGCAGCCAGCAGGTCCTTTTCACCGTAGATGCGGCGCAGCTTGTTGCCCGCCGTGGTCACGCGCAGGGCGCCGTCGGCGTCAGGAGCTGCGTAGCCGTAGTGCTCCAGCACGGAGCTCACGCGGTCGAAGGTCTTGGCGATGGTGTTGGTGCGGCCGCGGATCTGGGCGGCGAGGGCATCTGTTTCGCGGCGCAGCTTCCACCAGCGTTCGGCCCAGCGGGCATGGTCCTCCCGGTCGCTGCAGCCGTGGCAGGGATGCGCACGCATCTTCCGGCGCAGCTCGGCAATTGCCTGTTCCTGACGCTCGGTGCCGCCGGTATGGAGGGAGGCGCCCCGGTTTCCGTCCGGACGCGGCGGACGGTGCTCGCGCAGGGCATTGCGCAGTGACGAGGCCAGGTCGCGCCGGTCCTTGGGGGTGCGCGCATTGAAGGACTTCGGGATGCGGATCTGGGAGACAACCTTCACGGGTCCGTCGAGGTCCTGCACGTGGAGGCGCCGGAGCTGCTTGTCTTCCGTAAGGATGGCCGGGCGCGGTTCGCGCGCGGCTGCGTCGGGCGAAAGCACGACGGCGAAGCCCGGGCTGCGTCCGCCGGGAACGTCAACAATGTCTCCGGGCCGAAGGGTTTCCAGCGAAGCGGCCGCGGCGCTGCGCAGGCTGCGTGCCTTGCTCCGGGAAGCGTTGTTTTCGAGGTCGGACAGCTGGCGCCGCAGCGCGGCATACTCGGTGAAGTCCCCCAAATGGCAGGTCATTGCCTTCTCGTACCCGGCCAGGGATTCCTCCCGGGACCGGACCTGCCGGGCCAGACCCACCACGGAGCGATCCGCCTGGAACTGGGCGAAGGAGGATTCGAGGATCTCCCGGGCACGGTCCCGCCCGAACTGGGCGATCAGGTTGATGCTCATGTTGTAAGTGGGACGGAAGGACGAGTTCAGCGGGTACGTCCGGCGCGAGGCGAGACCCGCCACTGCGGCCGGATCGGTGCCGGGCTGCCACAGCACCACAGCATGGCCTTCGACGTCGATTCCGCGCCGGCCGGCACGTCCGGTGAGCTGCGTGTACTCCCCCGCCGTAACGTCAACGTGGGCTTCGCCGTTGAACTTGTCCAGCTTTTCCAGGACCACGGAGCGGGCAGGCATGTTGACGCCCAGTGCCAGCGTTTCAGTGGCAAAGACGGCGCGGACGAGACCGGCCGCGAAGAGTTTCTCGACGACTTCCTTGAAGGTGGGAAGCATGCCGGCGTGATGGGCGGCAAAACCGCGGATGAGTCCCTCACGCCAGGTCCAGAAGCCCAATACTTCCAGATCGTCTTCAGGGATGTCCCGGGCGGCTTCATCGACGGTCCGGGCAATGACGGCGCGTTCGGCCTCGCTGGTCAGGGTGAGGCCCGCATCCACGCACTGGCGCACCGCGCCGTCGCAGCCGTTGCGGGAAAAGATGAAGGTGATGGCAGGCAGCAGCCCGCGCTTGTCCAGCTGGCTGATCACCTGCGGGCGGGAGGCACGCGGTGTACGTGTCAGGGCGTTGGAGCCGGACGGCCCCCTGCGGGCGTTGGCGGGTTTGCGTCCGCCGGGCCCCGAGCGCGGACCGCCCCAGCGGCCGCGCTGGTTCAGGCGGGATTCGCTGCGGGCCAGTTCCTGCAGCTCCGGATTGACCTTTACCTTGTCCCGGGCGCCGGCCGGGCCGTTCTCTGCGCCGGCGGTCTCGTCAAAGGAAACGTCCGTGGCGAAGAGGTCCAGGATGTCCCGGCCCACCATCACGTGCTGCCAGAGCGGGACGGGGCGGTGTTCGGTAACGACGACGTCGGTGTCGCCGCGGACGGTATCCAGCCACGCTCCGAACTCTTCAGCGTTGGACACGGTGGCGCTCAGCGAAATGAGCTGCACGTCCGAGCGCAGGTGGATGATGACCTCTTCCCAGACTGCTCCGCGGAAGCGGTCGGCCAGGTAGTGGACTTCGTCCATGACGACGTAGCCAAGGTCATCGAGGGTGTCCGAGTTTGCGTAGAGCATGTTGCGCAGCACTTCGGTGGTCATGACCACCACGGGAGCGTCCGGGTTGATGCTCGTGTCTCCGGTCAGCAGGCCTACGTTGGCCGAGCCGTAGGACGCAGACAGCTCCGTGTACTTCTGGTTGCTCAGGGCCTTGATGGGGGTGGTGTAGAAAGCCTTAAGCCCGCGTTCAAGGGCCATGTAGACGGCAAATTCGCCGACGACGGTTTTTCCGGCTCCGGTTGGTGCTGCTACCAGGACGCCGCGGCCTGCTTCCACTGAGCGGCAGGCTTCCAGCTGGAAGGGGTCAAGATCGAAGCCCAGCGACTGCTCGAAGACTCCCAGGCGGGTCCGTGCGTGGCCGGTGCGTTCTTTGGCGGCAAGATACCGTTCAGACGGGGAAGTCATATCTCCAGCCTAGACGCTTGGCGGAGCGGGTTCGTTCTTCCGGCACGGAGTACCCGCCCGTAATCGCGGGCGGGTACTTCCGGTGCACCTTGAGGTGCCGTTCGCAGTTAGACGTCAGGAATGGTGGATGCCTTGTCCGCTTCGGCGCTGACCGCTTCCTCACGGGCTGCATTGCGCCGGGCGCGCCGCCTGTCATTGAGGAAGCACAGGCCGACGGCTACCGAGAACAGCACGAGCAGCGGAGCAGCCAGGTAGAACATGCTGAGTGCGTCGCCGCCGGGTGCCGCCATGGCAGCGAACAGGCAGATGATGAAGACGGTGATCCGCCAGTACTTCACGATCGTCTTCCCGCTCAGCAGGCCCAGCAGGTTCATGCCCACCATGACCACCGGGATCAGGAACGCAATACCGAAGGCAAGCAGCAGCCTCAGTACGAAGGCAAGGTAGACGGAGGCCGTGATGACGTTTGCTGCACCCTCAGGGGTGAAGTCGGTCAGGACGCCCACGGCGTTGGGCAGGATGAGCCAGGCCAGGTACACGCCGGCAAGGAACAGGGGCACCGCGGCGGAGAGGAACCCCAGCGCGGCACGGCGTTCCTTGGTCTTCAGTCCGGGAGTAATGAACGCCCAGAGCTGGTAGAGCCAGAACGGACTGGAGATCAGCACGCCGATGAAGACCGAGACCTGGATCATCTGGTCGAACGAGGTGGCTACGCCGTCGAAGTTGATCGTGGCCAGGCGTCCCTGCTCTTCGGAAAGTTCCCGAACCGGCCGGGTGAGCTCGTTGAAGACGGGCATGTAGAGGAAGAACCCGCCAACGGTGCCAAGGACCACTGCGATGGCAGCCTTGAACAGCCGGTTGCGGAACTCCTTCAGATGCTCCTTGAGGGCCATCCGCCCTTCAGGGTTGGATTTGCGCCCCCGTTTAAGCGCCACAGCCGCTACGGATTGGCGGGCGGATTACCGCTGCCGGTGTTGGGGCCGGAAGGCGGTGTGTGTCCCGCTGCCGGGCCCGGCTGCGGCGTCGCCTGACCGGGGTTGTTGACTACGCGGCCTTCGACCGGGTCGCCGTCAGCGCTGGAGGAGGTGTTCTCATCCTTCATCTGGCGTACCTCGGACTTGAAGATCCGGAGGGACTGCCCCACGCTTCGCGCAAGCCCGGGCAGCTTTGGTGCACCAAAGAGCAGGATCGCAATAACAATGATGATGACAATGTGCCAGCCTTCTAGGCGCATGCCGGTGTCCTTTCGTTTAAGTGCATTTTATGTCAGAGTCCGGGGATATCGCGCCAGGCCCGCGGTTGTCCGCGAAGGATCCGGCGCTGGACACGGCGTTCCCTCCGCGCCTCTTTCCTGGCCGCTTTGCCTTCGTCGTACCGGCGGCGTTCATCTGCCGGATCCGAGAAGACAGCGGCCCTGGGCTCCGTGGCAGGAGCCGGTGGAACGGGCGCCTGGGCAAAGGACAGCCGGGCTCCGGCTGACTGGACTTCGCGCAGTACGGCCATGAACTTGCGGAAGACCCGGTAGCCGATCAGGACATACAGCAGCAGGGCCACTGCTGCGAGTGCAACCCAAATCAGAATCCACGACCACCAAGGCATGTTCCCAGCATAGTGGAGGGTTTTGGGAAACCCGGGCCACATACGGTGTGCCGGTGGCGGGGTTCACCCGCTGTTTACGCATAGTTTTCCCGGGCGGCCCTCAGCCAGGACAACGTTTCTGCTCTAAGCCCGGCGGGCTCGAGGACCGCTCCGGAGCCTCCTAACCGGGCGATAAACCCCGGAATCCAGCCTGTGCTGGCGGTTCTCAGGACCACCGCCTGGCTGCCGTCCGGCAGCATGGCCCGCGCTTCGGCGTGGTACGCGTCGGCCACCCATGAGGCGTCCGGCAGAAGGCGGATTGTGACAAACTCATCCGACTCACCCGGGGTGAAAAGGCTGGAGGGGAACTGCGGGTCGGGATCGGGGAGATCGTTCGCCGCCTCACCGTGGTCTTTCGCCGAGAGGATCCTGTCCACCCGGAAGAACCGTCCTGCCTGCGCCCGGTGGCACCAGGCATCCAGGTACCACGTGTTGTTGTCCGAAAAGATCCGCCGCGGATCGACCACCCGGTCGGAGACTTCGTCGCGGCTCGGGACAACGTAGCGGATGGCCAGGCGGCGTCTGCCCGTGACTGCCTTCTGCAGCACAGAGAGCATGTCCGGGGGCGTTCCGGCCGGAAGGAGTTCTGCGGCGAGGGAGGTGCCCGCGGCAGCAGCCATGCCTGCGGCCTCAGTGAGCTTGGCGTGCGCGGCGGCGACCGCGTCCGTAGGTGCTGCGCCCGGCAGCGCGGCCAGGGTGTCCAGCCCGACTACGAGGGCAGCGGCTTCATCCATCGAAAGCCGCACCGGCTGGCTGAGGCTCTCCGCATTGTCGATGTAGATTTCGCCGGTTTCGAAGTTCACGTCCATGAGGCCGTTTGGGTAATACCGCGGACCGCTGACGAAGAGCAGGTTGAGGTCCGACGCCAGCTGTTCCTGGCTGACGCCGAAGCGGTCGGCGGTTTCCGCCATGCCGGCCCCCTGGTTGGCAAGGATGTAGGGAACCAGGTCCAGGAGCCTGCTGAGCCTCTCCTGCGCGCCTGCCGCTTTTGGTGACGCGCCGCGGGCGGGCGCCGGAGCGTTGTACTCCGGTACCGGTTCGGCCTGGAAACCAAGGGCACGGAACAGGGCGGCACCTGCCGCCTCCTTCAGCTCGGGAGGATGGACTGCACGGGCAGCGGTTCCGAGGGCGGCGGCGTCGGCTGCGAGGGCGTCGAGGTCTGTGACAGCGAACCAGAGCCGGTCCCAGCCCGCGGGCGGGGCGTCCAGTGCAGCGCCGGGATCAGCCTGCCCGGCGGCACGCAGGCGCAGCTCAGCGCCTGCACCGGCACGTACGTCCACTGCTGCGGACTGAGGGGCAAAAACGGAGTCCAGGGATGCGAGGGAGGTATGAATGTTGAAATCCGGCGGCACGGTGTAGCTGCCCTTGCCCGGCTTTGCCTCGGTGGTCATCCGGGACAGGCGGAACCAGCGCTCAGCGTTTCGGCCGGTGTCCCAGCCCACGAGGTACCAGTGGCCGTAGCGTGATCCCATGCCCCAGGGCTGGACAGTGCGGGTTGAGTCCTCACCGGACGAGGCCCGGTAGCCGAAGCTGATGGGAGTCCTGTCGGTTACGGCACGGAAGACCCGGGCGAAGTTCGGGTCTGAGGTGCGGATAGCCGGATGAACCGGGCTGGCTGCGGCGTCTTCGGCAAGGACGCCCCGTGCCCTGAGTTTGCGCAGCGCACGTGCGGCAGCAGAGCCAAGTGCAGCCTGCTCCCACATTTGTGCTGCCAGGGCCAGGACGGCGGACTCAGCGGGTGTGAAGGACACCTCGGGCAGCCGGTACTCTTCGCTTCGGATGCGGTAGCGCTGCAGCGAGTTGTCCTGCTCATAGAGCGGGTCGTCGCTGTAGGACTCCACCGGTATGCCCTGCTCGCGCAGGAATGCCTTGTCCCGGTCGAAGAGCTTCTCGCGGGCTTCGGGTGTTGCCGCTTCGGAGTAGAGCTCGATTTCCTCGAACAATTCCTGCTTGGTGAAACCCCGCCGGGAAGAGAGCAGGGCTATGACCAGGTTGAGCAGGCGCTCGGTGCGCTTTTCGGCTGATTTCGGAGACACACGGCTAATCTACAGGCGATGCTCCCCCATGCGCGCAAAAGGGCGGCCCTCCGGATCGATGATGACCGAAGGGCCGCCCCCTGTGAACAGCAGTGATTCCGCCTAGCGGACCCCGAGCAGGTCCACGACGAATATCAGGGACTCACCCGGCGCGATGGCCGATCCGGCTCCGCGGTCGCCGTAGGCCATGTGTGCGGGGATTTCGAGCCGGCGGCGTCCGCCGACCTTCATGCCGAGCAGGCCCTGGTCCCAGCCCTGGATAACTTGGCCGATGCCGACCGTGAAGTCCAGCGGTGCGCCGCGGTTCCAGGAAGCGTCGAACTCTTCACCGGTTGAAAAAGCCACTCCCACGTAGTGGGTGGAGACGGTGTCTCCGGCCTTCGCCTCGGCGCCGTCACCGACAATGATGTCTTCGATGACGAGGTCGGTCGGGGCATCGTGCTCCGGGAAATCGATTTCCGGCTTCTGGCGGTCGTATTCGCGCTTTCCGAATGACATGGGACTCCTTCGTTTTGGGACTGCCTGCTATCTTATCCGGACTGGACGGCTACTTGGCCTCGAGGATGTCGACGACGAAGACCAGGGTTTCGTTCTGGAGCTCGTTGCCCTCAGCTGAACCGTAGGCAGTGGCAGGCGGTGCGACGATCAGGACCTGGGATCCAACAGTCTTGCCGGCCAGGCCGTCGGTCCAGGCGGAGATGACCTGGTTCAGGCCGAAGGACGTGGGTGCGCCCCGTTCCCAGCTGGAGTCGAAGACGGAGCCGTCGGACCACTTGACGCCGTGGTACTGCACAGTGACGGTGTCGTCGGCCTCAACGACCTTCCCGTCGCCCTTCTTGAGTTCCTGGGCAACCAGTTCGGTGGGTGCATCGCCCTCGGGGATGGTGATGGAGGGCTTGCCGTCGTCATCCAGGGTCACGGCCGGTTGGCCTTCGACCGGGTCGACGTCGGTGCCCCATGCGCGGGTGGGGATATCCCGGGCGCCGGTGAGCGTAAAGACGATGAACTGGGTGGCTGTTCCGGCTTCTTCGTTGCCGGGCACATAGTAGGCGAAGTCCGAGCCGACAGGAGCGCCGACCAGCGCGCTGTACATCTGCTCGTTGCCCTGCTTGAGGGTGTCGTCCACGGCAATGTCTTCGGCGGTCTCGGCAGTGTAGGTTTCCTGGCCTGCTTCGCCGCTTTCGGGATCCATGACTACCAGCCGAACGGAAGCAGTCTGGCCTTCGGTGAGCTCCTCGCCGTCGCCGTCGTTCACCCGTACCAGGGTCGGCTCCTCGGCAGTAAGCGGGGTGTCGAACTCAACCGTGGGAACGGCGCCGTCACCATTGGAACTGACCTTGACGGAGGAGAGCGGATCGCTGCTGCCGCCGCCGGTGCATGCAGTGAGCAGCAGAAGGGCGGGCAGGAGCAGGGCTAGTACTTTTCGCACAGTACTTCTTTCAGTGGCGGACAAATGTCTTCTGCCGGCCGCAAGAAAGTACGGGCATGCCCGCACCCTCTCCGGGCAGCAAGACCAACCCTAACGCCTGGACCTGAAAGGTTCCTAGATCGGTTCACCGGGAACGGCTGCCGGCCCGTGCGCCCTACAGCGTGGAGAGCAGGGCCTCGACGCGTTCATCCACCGCAGCGAAGGGATCCTTGCACAGTACGGTCTGCTGCGCCCGGTCGTTGAGCTTCAAATGCACCCAGTCAACGGTGAAGTCGCGGTTCGCGGCCTTGGCGCGGCGCACGAAATCGCCGCGGAGCTTGGCCCGGGTGCTCTGCGGCGGGACGTCGACTGCTTCCTTGACTGCGCTGTCGTCCACAACCCGAGCGGTTTCACCGCGGGACTGCAGCAGGTAGAAGAGGCCCCGCCGGCGCGAGATGTCGTGGTAGGTGAGGTCGATCTGGGCCAGCCGCGGCGACCCCATGTCCAGTCCCCCGCGCTCGGCATACCGGTCAACGAGCTTCTTCTTGATGGCCCAGTCGATTTCTGTATCGATGCCCGAAATGTCCCCGGACTCCACGGCGTCCAGCGCGCGCTCCCAGAGGTCGAGGATGCGCGGTACGTGGCGGTTGTGTGCCCCGTTGTCCTGCACAAAGTCCTGCACCCGGTCAAGGTAGAGGCGCTGGAGTTCCAGCGCCGTCATCGTTGAACCGTTGGCCAGCTTCAGCGGGGCGGAGCCGGTGAGGTCGTGGGAAATCTCCCGGATGCTGCGGATCGGGTTCTCCAGGCGCAGGTCACGCATGATCACCCCCGCCTCGATCATCCGCAGCATGAGGTCCACGGACCCGATCTTGAGCATCGAGGTGGTCTCGGACATATTCGAATCGCCGGCAATCACGTGCAGGCGGCGGTAATGCTCGGCGTCGGCGTGCGGTTCGTCGCGGGTGTTGATGATGGGCCGCGAACGGGTGGTCGCGGACGAAACACCTTCCCAGATGTGGTCCGCCCGCTGGGAGAACGCGTACAGCGAGCCGGACTGGGTCCGCAGGACCTTCCCGGCGCCAACCAGCAGCTGCCGGGTCACCAGGAACGGAATCAGGATGTCTGCCAGGCGGGAAAACTCCAGCCGGCGCGGAATCAGGTAGTTCTCGTGGCTGCCGTAGGAATTCCCCGCGGAGTCGGTGTTGTTCTTGAAGAGGTAGACGCTGCCGTTGAAGCCCTCGGCCGCGAGGCGTTCCTCGGCCTCGTCCACCAGGTCGTCGAGGATCAGTTCCCCTGCACGGTCGTGTGCGATCAGCTGTGCGAGGTCATCGCACTCGGCGGTCGCATACTCCGGATGTGAACCCACGTCCAGGTAGAGCCGCGACCCGTTGGTCAGGAAAACGTTCGAGGAACGTCCCCAGCTCACGACCTTCCGGAACAGGTACCGTGCCACCTCCTCCGGGGACAGCGGACGTGAATCGGGTCCCGAGTAGGCAATGCCGAATTCAGTTTCGACGCCGAAGATCCTGCGTTCCATCAGTCTCCTTCCGCGCTGGAAAGCAAGCGGTCCAGCTCAACGGTTCCTATCCTGCGGAACGCCCGAACGGTTCCCCGGGTTGAAAGCGGATCGCGGTCCAGGACCGCGACCTCCAGCAGGCCCGCGCCGAGCAGTTCGGTTCCCTGCACCGGCTCCGGGTCCTGTGCTGCCTGGCTGCCCTGGGTTCCCGCCGCCTCCGCCGGGCGCCGGGTGGCTGCAAGGGCACGGACTGCCACCTTGATTGCCTCGCTGAATGTCGTGTCCGGCGACCAGGTCCGGGCCAGGGAGTCGTTGACTATCTCCGCCTGGCCGCCCATGACCACGTAGTTGCTTTCATCCGCGATGGACCCGTCATAGGTCAGCCTGTACAGGTGGTCGGAATACGGTTCCGCGCCCACCTCCGCAACGGCGAGTTCCACCTCGAAGGGCTTGCCCTCAGCGGTAAAGACGGACCCAAGGCTCTGTGCGTAGACACTGGCCAGGCCGCGGGCGGAGACGTCCTCGCGCGCATAGGAGTAGCCGCGGACGTCGGCGTAGCGCACGCCCGCCTGCCGCAGGCTCTCAAACTCGTTGTACTTTCCCACCGCTGCGAAGCCGATCCGGTCATAGATCTCACCGAGCTTGTGCAGTGACGGCGAGGGGTTCTCGGCGACGAACGCGATCCCGTCACGGCACGTGAGCACCACCACAGACCGTCCCCGGGCGATCCCCTTGCGGGCAAAATCGGCCCGGTCCTTCATCAGCTGTTCGGGCGAGACGTAGAACTGCTGTGTCATCTCCTACGCCTCCCGTCCTGCGATTGACCGGCGCGAGACCAGGTCCTCCGCGAGCTGGTGCAGCTCCCGTTCGGGGATCTCGCGCATGCCCGCAGCGTTGACCACGTAGACCACCGGCCAGAGCTGCCGGACCAGGTCCGGACCTCCGGTGGCGGAGTCGTCGTCGGCGGCGTCATACAGCGATTCGACGGCGATCCGGACCGCTTCGTCCTGGTCCAGCCCGGGGCGCCAGAGCTTCTTCAGCGCTCCCCGGGCGAAGACCGAGCCGGAGCCGACGCTGTGGTGCTCATACTCCTCGTAGCGTCCGCCGGTGACGTCGTAGGAGAACATGCGTCCGATGTGCCGTTCGAGGTCGAACCCGGCGAAGAGTGGAATGACCGCCAGGCCCTGCAGCGCCAGCGGAAGGTTTTGGCGGACCATGGCGGCGAGCCGGTTGGACTTGCCGTCCAGGCTCATCGGCGTGCCTTCGATTTTCTCGTAGTGCTCCAGTTCGACCTGGAAGAGCCGGATCATGTCCAGGGCCAGGCCTGCGGTTCCGGCGATGCCCAGAACTGAATAGCTGTCCGCGGGGAAGACCTTGCGGATATGCCGGCTGGCGATCATGTTGCCCATGGTCGCCCGCCGGTCCCCCGCCATGAGCACACCGCCGGCGTACGTCAGCGAGACGATGGTGGTGGCCTGCGGCGCTGCCGCCGACGCCGATCCTGCGGGGGCTGTTCCGAGCCTGCGGGCTGAAGGCAGCAGCTCGGGGTGGTGGCGGCTAAGGTGTTCGCTGAAGGATGACCCCGCCTCTGCGGCCACCGTGCGTGCAGGATCCGTTGGCACCATCCGCTACTGACCGCCCTTCTGGATGAACCCGCGGACGAATTCTTCGGCGTTGTTCTCCAGCACGCCGTCAATCTCATCCAGCAGGTCGTCAACACCTTCGGTCTGGGCCGATGACTGCTCCGCCGGCTCTGCGGCGGGAGGCGCGGTCTCTTCGGTCTCCTCCACCTCCTGCGGACGTGATCCGGTATTCCTGCGGTCCTGGGTTGCCATGATGCCTGCCCTTTCCGGCTGACGCCGTGCTGAGGAATGTGTCCTAGGTCCTATGGTGCCACGGTAGGTTCCGGACCGGTCAGGAGACGGGTCACAAAATCCTCCGCGTCGGCGGAAACATCGAACAGCTCCCCCGTAAGCTCCTTGGTTCCACGGAGCGGTTCCCTGGTGGGGATGCGCTGCAGCCGCCGGCGGGACGGGAGCTCGAAGATAATCGAGTCCCAGCTTGCCCCGATAACCTCGGCGGGGAAACGCGTGATGCACCGGCCCCGGAAGTAGGCGCGGGTGTCTTCGGGCGGGTGGGCCACCGCGGCGGCGATCTGCTGGTCGGTCAGGATGCGTTCCATCTGTCCGCGGGCCGCCAGCCGGTAGTACAGGCCTTTCTCCGGCCGCATGTCCGAATACTGCAGGTCAATCAGGTTCAGCCGCGCATCGTTCCACGCCAGGCCGTCGCGGTCCCGGTAGGCCTCCAGCAGCCTCAGCTTGGCCACCCAGTCCACCTGGGCGGAAGCGGACATTGGATCCCTCTTGAGGGTTCCCACCACCGACGTCCAGCGGCTCAGGATGTCCTCCGTAGCGGCGTCGGCTCCGCCTTCCCTGCGTGCGTGGG
Source organism: Arthrobacter koreensis (assembly GCF_035792275.1). Lineage (GTDB taxonomy): Bacteria > Actinomycetota > Actinomycetes > Actinomycetales > Micrococcaceae > Arthrobacter_B > Arthrobacter_B koreensis_A. Next base: position 280,847 of record NZ_JAMWKK010000002.1, read on the forward strand.
CGGCCGCTGCCTCCAGGTACATTTCCTGCAGGTCCAGCCCAGTGACGGTCCTGCCGTCCTTCAGCTCGACCAGGGCGGTGAGGGTCGGGTCGTGGCTGATTGCCTGAAGGGAACCTACCGGATCGCGGAGTTCGATCTGCGGCGCGGCGCCGTCCTCGATCATGGACAGGACCGCCGACGTCGTTCCCATCTTCAGCAGCGCCGAGACCTCGCTGAGGTTGGCGTCGCCGATGATCACGTGGAGGCGGCGGTACTTCTCCGCGACGGCGTGCGGTTCGTCGCGGGTGTTGATGATGGGCCGCCGGATCGTGGTTTCCAGGCCCACCTCGGTTTCGAAGAAATCCGCCCGTTGGCTCAGCTGATAGCCCTGGCGCTGGTTGCTGGTCCCGATCCCGACGCGGCCGGAACCGCAGATCACCTGGCGGGAGACGAAAAACGGCAGCAGCCCGGCAACAAGCCGGGTGAACGGCACGCTGCGCGGGACAAGATAGTTCTCATGGGCGCCGTACGAAACACCCTTGTTGTCAGTGTTGTTCTTGTACAGATGAACGGGAGCGAACCCGGGAGTGGCCGCGATGTGGCGCATTGCCGTCAGCACCACGGCGTCGCCCGCCTTGTCCCAGAGCACTGCGTCATGCGGATTGGTAGTCTCCGGCGAGGAGTACTCGGGATGCGCATGGTCCACGTACAGCCGGGCGCCGTTTCCCAGCACCATGTTCATCAGGACGGAGTTGTCCTCCGTCTCTCCGTAGAGGGCCGACGGTCCTCCGCCCTCCATGGCAATCTGCTCGGCGTCCAGCACCGGCGGGGCGTCCGTGAGCTGGGTAGGGTCGGCCGCTGTGCGGGGCACTGTGTACCCGCGGGCGTCGTTCAGGGGTGCCTCGTCCGTGTAGTCCCAGCGCGTGCCGGTGAGGTTGCCCAGTCCGGCACGGACGCTGGCGGCGTAGGCGTTGACTACCTGGCTGGAGAGCACCGTGGCGTTCGCGTTCGGCAGGGCCGGAGCGAGCACGCCGTACTCCGTCTCCGTGCCCATTACCCTGCGGACCGTCACAGATACTGTCCCGGGTTGGCTGCAGTTTCGATGGTCCTGCCGGGTTCCTGGCCGGCCTTGCCCTGGATGATCGTCCGGATGTAGGTGATGCGTTCGCCCTTCTTGCCGGAGATGCGTGCCCAGTCGTCCGGGTTGGTCGTGTTGGGCATGTCTTCGTGCTCACGGAATTCATCCACCACCGCGCGCATCAGGTGTTCAATGCGCAGGCCGCGCTGGTGCAGCGTCAGGAAGTCCTTGATCGCGTACTTCTTGGCGCGGTCCACCACATTCTGGATCACGGCGCCGGAGTTGAAGTCCTTGAAGTAGAGCATCTCCGTGTCGCCGTTGGCGTAGGTGACTTCCAGGTACTCGTTGGACTTGTCCTCGGCGTACATCTTCTCCACGGTCCGGCGGATCATCTCCTTGACCGTGGCGACCGGGTCGTACCCGTGCTCCGCGAGGTCGTCACGGTGCAGCGGCAGGTCCGGCGTGAGGTACTTGGCGAAGATCTCTCCCGCGCCTTCGGCGTCGGGCCGCATGATCTTGATCTTCACGTCCAGCCGGCCCGGGCGGAGGATCGCGGGGTCGATCATGTCCTCCCGGTTGGAGGCACCGATCACAATCACGTTCTCGAGCTTCTCCACGCCGTCGATCTCGCTGAGCAGCTGCGGAACAATGGTGGTTTCGACGTCGGAGGAGACACCGGTGCCGCGGGTGCGGAACAGTGAGTCCATTTCATCGAAGAAGACCACTACGGGACTTCCGTCCGAAGCCTTCTCCCGTGCCCGGGAGAATATGAGCCGGATGTGGCGCTCGGTCTCCCCCACGTACTTGTCCAGCAGTTCCGGGCCCTTGATGTTCAGGAAGTAGCTGCGTGTGCCGGGCATCCCGGTTTGTTCCAGCACCCGGGCGGCCAGGGAATGGGCCACGGCCTTGGCGATCAGGGTCTTGCCGCAGCCGGGAGGACCATACAGCAGAATGCCCTTCGGTGCCTTGAGCCCGTGCTCCCGGTAGAGGTCCGGGTGCATGAACGGGAGTTCCACAGCGTCGCGGATCTGTTCGATCTGCGGGCCGAGGCCGCCAATGTCCGAGTAGGAGATGTCCGGGACCTCTTCCAGGACCAGGTTCTCCACCTCGCTGCGCGGGATTTTCTCCAGCGCGTAGCCGATCCTCGTATCGACGGTGAGGGCATCCCCTACGCGCACCTTTTCCTTGACCAGCGGGCCGTTGAGCCTGACCACCCGCTCGTCGTCGGCCCGCCCCACTACAAGGGCGCGGTCTCCCTCCAGCAGTTCCTGGACGGTGAAGAGTTCCCCGGCCTTCTCGAACCCGAGTCCGGCGACGACGGTCAGCGACTCGTTCAGCAGCACTTCCTGGCCGGGGACAATCTGCCCCAGGTCCAGGAGGGGGCTCACGGACACCCGCAGCTTGCGTCCGGACTGGATGATGTCCACGCTTTCCTGCACGGTGGCCGCGGTGGTCACCCCCGGAGCCGCTTCCGTCCGCGGATTGACGGCAATCACTGTTCCAAAGCTGAACGGTGTAGCCCCCTCTTTTTCGAGGGCGTCCTTGAGGCGGACAATCTCCGCCCTGGCCGTCTCCAGCATGGCCACCAGCCGGGCGTTGTTGTGGGTCAGCGCCGCGAGCTGGCGGTCAAGGTTCCGCAGCTTGTCCCGAAGGACGTTCAGCTGCCGCGATTCAGTGCCGTCATTACCGTATCCGCCGTCCATTCCGCCGCCCGTTGAGGCCCCGCTGGTGTTTTCCGCATCAACCATTTTTCGACCACCCTTATCGCTTTGGTCCCTTCGTTTGACGATAACGCAGTGACGCACGCAATACACCGGGCGAGGCATCTTGTGTTTCGCCGCGGCCTGGATAAGGGGGCGGGGTAAGGCCGGGCTAGTCCTGCGGACCGGTGCTGCCGTGCTCCTCCTGGAACCGTTCGGCTTTGGCCAGTGCGCCGCGCTGGATGGTGGAGCTGGCGTCCTTGGCGGCCCGGCGGAGCTTCTTGTCGGAGACTTCGCGCTCCCCCACAGCGGCGGGAGTCCAGGCATTGAGGTCTTCCTGGCTGAAGTCCATCTTGGAGGCGCGCCGCTTGGCCACCAGTCCGGTGGCTCCCTCTGCCAGCCGCCGGGCGGAGAGCAGGAAGCCGGTGTGGGCCACCATGCGGTGGTCGGGGCGGACAGCCAGGCCTTCAAGGTGCCAGCCGCGGACCATTGATTCCCAGCCCTCCGGCTCAGTGAAGCGGCCGTCGGCGCGGATGGCTTCGGCAGTGCGGGAAAGCTGGGTGACGGTGGCGACGTAGGAGATCCACACGCCGCCCGGGGCCAGGACGGTTGCGACGGCGTCGGTGCACTCCCAGGGCGCCAGCATGTCCAGCACCACCCGGTCTACGCTGCCCGGCTCCTGGTTCCGGACAACTTCCTCCTGGAAGTCACCGAGCGTGATGTCCCACGCGGGGTGCGGACCGCCAAAGAAGGTCTCCACGTTCCCGCGGGCAATATCAGCGAACTCCTCGCGCCGTTCGTAGGAGTGCAGCGATCCGTTGTCGCCCACGGCGCGGAGCAGGGAAATGCTCAGTGCGCCCGAACCGACGCCGGCCTCCACTACCCGGGCTCCGGGATAGATATCGGCCATCGTCACAATCTGGCCGGCATCCTTCGGGTACACCACCGCTGCGCCGCGGGGCATGGAAAGCACGAAGTCGGAGAGCAGGGGGCGCAGTACCTGGTACTGGTGGCCGGTCGTGTTCGTGACGATTGTGCCTTCGGGAACACCGATGACCGACTCGTGCGGAAGGTAGCCGCGGTGGGTGTGGAACGCGCCGCCCTCGGTCAGGGTGATGGTGTTGCGGCGTCCTTTTTCATCGGTGAGCTGGACGCGTTCGCCGGGCCGCAGCGGGCCGCGGCGCATCTCCGCGCCGTGCGCAGCTGGTGTTTCGGGGGTACCCGGGTTGTTCATGAGTGGCTGTCCTTCGTGTCTGACGGGTTTGTCTGGTTTATCTGGTTTGTCCGCCCGGGGCGGTCAGGGACGGCGGCGCGGGGTCCTGCCGGTGATGGCCGCAACCACGGTTTCCTGCCGGAGCAGTCCCACGACCGTGCCCTCGCGGTTGATTACGGCGTACTCGCTGCCCTCCAGCTTTGAAAGGTAGGCGACGAGTTCCTGGCCGTTGGCGGCGTCGGGAATGTAGGCGCCGGGAGCCAGGGCGCGGGCGACGGCGTGGGCGGGGGTCTGCGGGGCGAGATGTTCGGGTACGGCGGAAAGCGCACCGGGATCGACTATCGCCTCCGGCTGCCCCGTGGGTGCAGTCAGAACCAGTGCGGTTCCGGGGCCGGCTGCTGCCGCGGCCTGCCGCACGTCAGTGACGGGCGTACCCGCGGGAACCTGTACCGCAGGCTCCATGAGTGCTGCGGCGGAGACAGCCGGAAGCCGCAGCCGCATGCGGGCATTGGTGATGGACGCTCCGGCCCCCATCCAGAGGAATCCGGACACCAGGGCGGTGATGAGCAGCAGGCTGAAGTCCGGAGTCCTGCCCTGGAGGAACGGCGGAATGACGATTGCCGCCACCAGGGCGGCGGCGATGATGCGCCCGGCCCAGCCGGCGGCTAGCGTTCCGCGGTCCTGGCTCCCGGTGGCTTTCCAGACAATTGTCTCTACGATCCTGCCGCCGTCCAGCGGCAGTCCGGGAAGGACGTTGAAGATGGCGACCAGGAGGTTGGCCCAAACGAAGATGTCTGCCAGCAGCCGGCCCACGGTACCGGGATCCAGGAACACCAGGAGCCCAAGCCCGGCCAGTGCGAGCAGGAAGTTGGCGGCGGGTCCGGCCAGCGCCACAACGAGTGACTTCCCGGGGGTGGCACGCACGTCGCCGAACTGGGTATGGCCGCCCCAAAGGGTCAGGACGATCCTGGGGGTGGGCCAGTTCCATGCCTTCGCGGTCAGCGCATGGGCCAGCTCGTGCACCAGGACTGAAAAGAGCAGGAGCAGGGCATAACCCAGTGCGACGGCGTAGGCAGACGCGGTGCCCAGGCCGGGGACCGCCGCGGCGACCCGCGGACCAAAGAGAAAGACGATGACTGCCGCGATGACGAACCAGGACCAGGCCAAGGTGACCGGTACCCCGCCGATCCTGCCCAGGGGGATGCCTTCGCTGCGCCGGGTCCGTGTTGGGTCCTGGCTCAACGTGCGGCTCCTTCCCCTGCCGAAACCAGGGCTTCGAGGTCCCGGATGGTCCGGCCGGCCAGGGTTTCCCACTGGACGCGCTGCGGATCTGCCGGAAGTGCCGTGATATGCGGAATTGCCACGGCGGACAACCCCGCTGCGTGGGCGGAGGTATAACCGGGGAAGGAATCCTCCAGGGCCGCGCAGCGCTCTTTCTCAAGACCTGGGACACCGGCGGCCAGCTGCTCGAAGGCCAGCTGGTAGGGGTCCGGATGCGGCTTCCCTCGCTCGACCATCTCCCCCGTCACAAGCAGGCGGAAGGTCCCCTCCGGGAGGTGGCCTGCAACAAGCTTCGCCAGCGGACCGGTGGACATGGTCACCATGGCACACGGAATGCCTGCCGCGGCGAGCTCTTCGAGCAGCTCGCGCGCACCCGGGCGCCACGGGACCTGCTGCGTCATCCGGGCGGCGACCTTTCCGGTCAGCGCCGAGATGACCTCTTCAACGCTGAGGCTGACACCTGCCTGCTGCAGGCGCCGGGCGGAATAAGGCAGCGCCTGGCCGATGAGTTCGACGGCGTCCTCGTCCGTCCAGGTGCCGCCGTGTTCGCGGACCAGGTCCTTTTCTGCCTGGATCCAGTACGGTTCGGTATCCACGATCGTTCCGTCAAGGTCCCAGAACACGGCCTGCAGGGCAGACTCGGGCACGTTCGGCGGGACGGGAATTCCAGGCAGGGGCATAACGCCAGTCTACGTGGCACGCCGCTGGATCCTTGCGCAGCGCCCGGTCTCCGGCGGCGCGCGGGACTGACAGTGCGCAGCCGGGGGCATAAGGTGAAATCGTGAGTAATACCGAAAACAGTCCGGCAGCGGGCCTTCAGGATTTCTTCGCCGGCGGCACCGGCGACCGGGTGACCGTGATGCTTGCTGCCTTCGAAGGCTGGAACGACGCCGGTGAAGCGGCCTCCGATGCGCTGAACTTCCTTTCCCTCTACTGGGACAGCGAGAAGATTGCCGGGATCGACGCCGACGAGTACTACGACTTCCAGTTCACCCGGCCCGCGATAGAGCGGACTTCCTCGGGCAAGCGGCGGATCAAGTGGCCCACCACCCGGATTTCACGGGCGGAGGTGCCGGGATCCAACCTGGACCTCATCCTGGTGACCGGCGTGGAGCCCTCGTACAAGTGGCGAGCGTATACGGCCGAGCTCATCGGCCTCGCCAAGGAACTGGATGTGGACTGCCTGGTGCTTGCCGGCGCCCTCCTCGCGGATGTCCCGCACACCCGGCCCATCCCGGTTACCGCCACCTGCGAAGAGGAGGACCTGCGGTCTCACCTGGATGTGGAACCTTCCGAGTATGAAGGTCCTATTGGAATCGTTGGAGTACTGGCCGAGGTGGCGGCACTGGCAGACATCCCCACGCTCTCGCTGTGGGCAGCCGTACCGCATTACGTGGGCCAGCCGCCCTCACCCAAGGCCCAGCTGGCGCTCCTCCACCGGATGGAGGAACTGCTGCAGGTCCCTATCGACACTTCGGTGCTGACTGAGGAAGCAGAGGCGTGGGAACGCGGCGTGGACGAACTTGCCACCGAAGATCCCGAGATCGCCGCGTACGTCCGCCAGCTCGAAGAAGCCAAGGACACCGCTGAGCTTCCCGAAGCTACCGGAGAGTCGATCGCCCGCGAATTCGAGCGCTACCTCAAGCGCCGCCGCCGGGACTAGATCCCGGCATCTGCCGGTTCCGGGGCGGGCATCAGGATGCGGAGTCCAGCCCCGGAACCAGCCAGCTAGCGGAGCGTGATGCCCAGGAGCGCGTCGAAGGCTGACGCGGCCAGATCGGCACCGTCGGCTGCAGCAGCAGGCGCAGCAGTTCCGGCGTCGAGGAGGCGGCCTGCCCAGTCGTCAGCAGCCGCCAGTGCTGCCGGGGCGTTCAGGTCGTCGGCCAGGGACAGACGGATCTGCTTGAGCAGCTGTTCGGCCGATTCCAAGTCCGTCAGGGGCAGTGCCTGCCGGTAACGGCGGAGCCGTTCTTCGGAGCGGGCCAGGTCTTCGGCGGTCCAGAACCAGTCCGAGCGGTAGTGGTGCCCGGCGAGCACAGTGCGGATGGCGGCCGGATCAACGCCTTCGGACCGAAGCTTCGACACCAGGACGAGGTTGCCCAGGGACTTGCTCATTTTCTCCCCGTCAAGGCCGACCATGCCGGCGTGGGCATAGTGCTGGGCCAGCGGTTCGCCCGAGCAGGCCCAGGCGTGGCCCGCGCTCATCTCGTGGTGCGGGAACACCAGGTCCGACCCGCCGGCCTGGACTGTGAACGGGGCGGGAAGGAACCTGCGGGCGATCACCGAGCATTCGATGTGCCATCCGGGGCGTCCGTCCCCCAGCGATCCGCCGGGCCACAGCGGTTCGCCCTTGCGGGCCACCCGCCAGAGCAGGGCGTCAAGCGGGTTGCGTTTCCCCGGCCGTTCCGGGTCTCCCCCGCGCTCAGCGAAAACAGGCATCATCTGGTCGGGCGTCAGGTTGGACACCTGGCCGAGGTGCCAGGCGTCAGCGCGGTCCTGCGCTGCCGCTGCTGCGGCGTCTACGGAGAAGTAGACATCGCCGTCGGGCTCGGTTCCGGTGCCCGGCACGCGGTAGGCGATTCCCCGCTCCAGGAGGTCTTCGACCACCGGCACGATCCACTCAATGGATTCGACGGCTCCAATATAGCTGCGCGGCGCCAGCACGTTGAGGGCTTCCATGTCTTCACGGAAGAGCTGTGTCTGTTCCTTGGCCAGTACGGTCCAGTCAACGCCCGTGGCATTTGCACGTTCCAGCAGCGGGTCGTCAATGTCGGTGACGTTCTGGACGTAGTTCACGGTGTGCCCGGCATCCCGCCACTGTCGGTTCAGCAGGTCGAAGGCCACATAGGTGGCGGCGTGTCCCATGTGAGTGGCGTCATACGGGGTGATTCCGCAGACATAAAGGCCGGCCTCGGGGCCAGGGACAACAGGTACCGTGCGGCGCAGCGCGGTGTCGAAGAGGACCAGTTCCGGGGATTGTCCGGGCAGTTCGGGAAGGGGGCGGGATTTCCAGGCGATCACGTATTCACTCTACTTACTTGGCAGGCTTGGTTCATTTCCGCGGCGGCAGGAAGCCAGCTCAGGGCTGCAGCACACCGAAGGCCAGGGCGATGTAGATCGCCACGCCGAGCCCAATGCGGTACCAGACGAACAGCTGGTAGCTGCGGGTGGACACGTAGCGCAGGAACCAGCCGATGATGACGAATCCGACGACGAAGGCCACCACGGTGGCCAGTGCGGTCTCTGCGCCGCCGTAGGGTCCCGTGTCTCCCCAGGACTTGGCCAGCTGGTAGAGGCCGCTGCCGTAAACGGCCGGAATGGCCAGCAGGAATGCGTAGCGCGCGGCGGCTTCACGGGTATACCCCATGAGCAGGCCGGCGGTGATGGTTCCGCCGGAACGGGAGACTCCGGGGATGAGGGCCAGCGCCTGGGCAAAACCGTAGAGGATGCCGTGCTTATAGGTGAGCTTGTCCAGGGTGCGCTGCTGTTTTCCTACGGCGTCGGCGACGGCGAGGATCACGCCAAAGACGATCAGCATGGTCGCCACGATCCACAGGCTGCGGAACGTTGATTCGATCTGGTCCTGGAACAGCAGGCCAAGGATCACAATCGGCAGGGTTCCCACGATAATCAGCCAGCCCATCCGGGCATCGGGGTCAGACCGCGGAACACGTCCGGCCAGCGACCCGAACCAGGCCTTGACGATCCGGACGATGTCTTTCCAGAAGTAGACAGCGACGGCGGTCTCGGTTCCCAGCTGGGTGATGGCCGTGAAGGCCGCTCCGGGATCCTGTGCCCCCGGAAGCAGTTCTCCGGCAATGCGCAGGTGTGCGCTGGAAGAAATGGGCAGGAACTCTGTCAGGCCTTGAAGAAAGCCCAGGAAAATCGCTTCGAACCAATTCACCCTACGACTCTAGGGCACACCGGCCCTGCCGCATGCCAGGCGTGGCCGCCGGCTGCGCGGCTAGCGGTCGCTGTGGGTCTGCGGATACCCGCCGGGGCGCGGCACGGGGCTCCCGGAATCGGTGTCCGTGCCGGAAGGGTACGACTCGCTGTCCACTCCGAAGCCGGGCCTGCGGAGCAGCTCTTCATCTTCGTCCAGGAGATCCTCGTCCGGCGCTTCTTCGTCGTCGTAGATCTCCAGCGGCGTCACTTCACCGTAGGCGTCGTAGAGGACCTCTTCGTAGACCTCAAAGGCGTCGGCGATGGCGAGGTACGCGTCTTCCACGGCCGGGTCTTTTTCTCCGCGGCGTGCGGCGGCAGCAGCGAGGTGCTCTTCGAAGGCAGCAACCAGGGACTGGAGTGCAACGCGCGGATCTATGGTCATGGACTAGACGTTAGCCCCAAAGGAGGCAAAATGGGATGGAAATGCGAGAACAAATTCTGAGACCGGACGTCTCGTTCAAGACCGCTCCCGCCAAGGACTATGAGTATCTTGTCCTCTCCGTAGGACCCCATGAGTCCCTTCCGGATGCCCGCAGGCTCATCACCGATCACGCCGAATACGGCAAGTGGGAGCTGCAGCGGACCCGCATCTACCGCGGCGGAACACATCGATACTGGCTGCGCCGGAAGATCATGCGGGTGACGCGCACTGTCTAGCCCGGGACCCGATGTCAGCCCTCAGCCACCGGACCCAGCACGGACCTGGCCATTGAGTCATGGGCCGAGTCCTCGCTTGAGGGATGGAACATCCCGGCCAGCACGTCGCGGTAGAGCCGTTCGAGTTCACTGCCCCTGAAATAGCCCGCTCCCCCGGCCACCTGCATGGCTGTTTCGACAATCCCCCGGGCGGTGCCGGTAGTGCGCAGCTTGAGGCCGGAAAGCCTGGGGAACCAGAAAGCACCGTGATCGGTGCCCGACTCAAGGTCGCGTGCCACGGCGTCGAGCTGCAGGACCACCCCGTCCAGGCGGATGGCTGCGTCCGCCACACGCCAGCGGGTATGCGGATCCTGGGCGGCCGGCAGCCCCTGCACGCTCCGCTTCTCCGCGGCAGCTGCGGCCAGCTCCAGTGCCCGCTCGGCGACGCCGGCGTAGACCGCGGACAAAAGTGTCTCGAAGAGGCTGAAGATTCCAAATACGAAAGCATCCGAGTGGGGTCCCACGGGAGTGTGCCGCACAATGCGTTCGGCGGGTACGGCGGCGCTCTCCAGGATGGTGGTCCGGGACTGCGAGGCCCGCATGCCCATCGTGTTCCAGTCATCGAGGGACGTGATGCCCGGTGTGCTGCGGTCGGCAAAGCCGAAAACCAGCTGGGGATCGCCGGGGCCGGACGTGTCCTTGCCGAAGATGCCCAGCCGGGTCCACGCCGGGGACAGGCTCGTGAAGATCTTGCGGCCGGTAAAGGCGTACCCGCCTCCGTCCTGTGGGACGGCCTCGGTCTTCGAATCGAAAAGGACCGCTGAATTGCCCGGTTCGGAGATGCCGAACGCAAACAGCTCGCCCCTGGCTGCCTCGTCAAGGACGAAGGACAGGGAATTGTCCCCGCGCAGGGACAGCAGGTGTGCCACGCCGCACCAGACCAGGTGCATGTTGACGGCCAGGGCGGTTGCCGGGGCGGCCGCGGCCAGGCGGCGCTGGCACCTCACGACGGCGGGGATGTCCAGGCCCAGGCCGCCCGCATCCTTCGGCGTGAAGAGCGTCAGGTATCCGGCGCTGCGCAGGTCCTCGAGGTCTTCCGTGAAAAATGCGTTGTCCTGGTCATACTGCGCTGCGCGGCCGCGCAGCGTTTCAAGGAGGGCGGGCGGCAGGATTTCTTCGGGGGACATCAAAACAGTTTCCTTTCACTAACACTCGGGGCGGGGACGGGGCAGGGACCTATGAGCCCCGCAGCAGCCGGCCCAGAACCCGCGTTCCGAACTTCAGCGAGTCGACCGGTACCCGTTCGTCCACGCCATGGAACATGCCGGTGAAGTCCAGGTCCTCGGGCAGGCGCAGTGGTGCAAACCCGTATCCGGTGATTCCCAGGCGGGAGAGGGATTTGTTGTCGGTGCCGCCGGACAGCGTGTAGGGAAGCACCGGGGCACCGGGGTCTTCAGCCTGCAGCGCCGCCACCATGGAGTCCACGAGATTGCCGGCGAAAGGAACTTCCAGGGACACGTCCTTGTGTTCGTAGCTGACGTCGATGCCCTCGCCCGCCAGCGACTTCACGATCTCCAGCAGCTGTTCTTCCTGTCCGGGGAGTGTCCGGGCATCGATGAACGCTTCAGCCGTGCCGGGAATGACGTTGTGCTTGTAGCCTGCCTCCAGCAGCGTGGGGTTGGCGGTGTTCTGCAGGGTGGCACCGACAAAGCGTGCCACCGTCCCGAGCTCCGCCAGCAGCTTTTCGGGGTTCTCCGGGTCGAACTCGACGCCGGTTAGTTCCGTGACGCCGTCCAGGAAAGCGCGGGTGGTGTCCGTGAGTTCAATCGGCCATTCGTAGGAGCCAATGCGTGCAACGGCCCCGGCGAGGCGGGTGACGGCGTTGTCGGTGTTGATCTGCGAGCCGTGTCCGGCGCGGCCGTGGGCTTTCAGGCGCAGCCAGGAGATGCCTTTTTCTGCGGTCTGCAGGAGGTAGGTCCGCCGTCCGCCGATGGTTGCCGAGAAACCGCCCACCTCGGAAATGGCTTCGCTGGCTCCCTCGAACAGCTCCGGACGATTCTCCACGGCCCACCCGGCGCCGTAGGTTCCGCCGGCTTCCTCATCAGCGAAGAAAGCAAAGATGATGTCCCGCCGCGGGCGGGTGCCGGTGCGGGCCATCTCCCGCATCACGGCAAGGATCATGGCGTCCATGTCCTTCATATCGACGGCGCCGCGGCCCCAGATGAGGCCGTCACGCTCTTCGCCGCTGAACGGGTCCACTGTCCAGTCCTGCTTCTGGGCGGGCACCACGTCCAGGTGACCGTGGACCACCAGTGCGGGCAGCGAGGAATCGGTGCCGGACATCCGGGTGACCACTGACGCCCGGCCCGGCGCGGATTCGAAGACGTCCGCTTTCAGTCCAACCTCTTCGATGAGGGCGGCAACGTACTCTGCTGCCCCTCGTTCCCCCGGACCGGACCCGTCTCCGTAGTTGGAGGTATCGATGCGGATCAGGTCCCGGCAGATGCGGGCTACTTCGTCTTCGGCGCGGATGCTCATGCGGCTCTCTCCTTGCTGGGCAGCTTTACGGCCCAGCCTAGCCATTCGCGGGTCTCCGGGTGGATCTTTGTTCCGGCGCATGTCCCGTAATAGTTGGCCCGCAAAACGCCGATTCGTTGTTCACGTGGAAACCGTGTTAGAGTTTTTCCCGTTGCAAACGAAGAAACGGAACAAAAACCGCTCTTCGGAAGACACCTAAGCGCGGGTGGCGGAATGGCAGACGCGCTAGCTTGAGGTGCTAGTCCTCTTATTGAGGGTGGGGGTTCAAGTCCCCCTCCGCGCACAACAGATGTCCTGGACATCGCGAAACACCCCGGTCTGCGGACCGGGGTGTTTTGGTTTTAACCAGCAGCTGCATATGTGGACCTCATCACACCTGCCTTGACTGCCAGCCCTGTGGTGCCCGCACCGGCTTGGTACCCTCGCAGTATGGACGGCAGCGGCTTCCTTAATGTGATCCTGGTGCTGTTCTTTGTCCTGCTGGGCGGGCTGTTCGCCGGGGCGGAAATGGCATTGGTGTCGCTCCGCGAGGGGCAGATGCTCCGCCTGGAGGCATCAGGCCGGAGGGGAGCGAAAATTGCCTCCCTGGCACGTAATCCCAACCTCTTCCTCTCCGCAATCCAGATCGGCGTCACCCTCTCCGGCTTCTTTTCCGCCGCGTACGGTGCGTCAGCCCTGGCTCCGGCCGTCTCCCCCGTGCTGGAGAGCTGGGGGCTTAATGCCGCAGCGGCCCAGACTGCGGCCTTCATCGCCATGACCCTGGTTGTGGCTTACCTGTCGCTGGTGTTCTCCGAACTCGTGCCCAAGCGCCTCGCCATGCAGAACGCGGAGGGGTTTGTCCGGGCCCTGGCACCTCCGCTGTCAGTGTTTGCCACCGTGATGCGTCCGGTCATCAAGCTGCTCTCCGTCTCGACCAACGGCGTCGTACGTGCCCTGGGCGGGGACCCGAACCTGAAGAACGTGCCCATCTCCCAGCAGGAACTGCTTGAAATGGTGAAGGCCAGCCCGGTATTGGCAGATGAAAGCCGGAGCATCCTTGCGGACGTCTTCGGTGCGGGGCAGCGGCTGCTCCAGGAAGTCATGCGGCCCCGCCCCCAGGTCCAGTTCCTCCAGGCGGAGCTGACGGTTGCCCAGGCACGTGAAGCAGTCCACGTCCTGCCGTACTCGCGTTACCCCGTAATCGCCGACTCCCCCGATGACGTCCTGGGCTTTGTCCATGTCAGGGATCTGCTGGGCCACCCCGGCTCTGCTTCCCGGACCAGGCTCCGCGATATCGTCCGACCAATCCTTTTCCTGCCTGGCACCGCCACCGTGCTTCCCACCCTGTCCAGGATGCGCCGGGAGAACAGCCACATCGCCGTCGTCGCCGACGAATACGGCGGAACCGACGGCATCGTGACGCTCGAGGACCTGGTGGAGGAACTTGTCGGGGAAATCTACGACGAGTACGACACCGGCAAGGACCCCGAGGACCGGCATCTGGATCTGGAAGGTGAGCTTGTGGTGGACGGCGGACTGATCCTGCAGGAATTTGACCGGCTCACAGGGATTGCGCTGCCGGAGGGCCAGTACGAAACCGTAGCCGGGTACATCCTGGAACGGCTGGGACGCATGGCTGTCCCTGGCGATACCGTCGCGGCTCCCGGAGGGAAGCTCCGAGTCCAGGACGTCGAACACCACCGCATCCGGTCCGTCCGTGTGATCCCCGATCCGGCCTCCAGCTAGCTGTCCGGCTGCGCCCGCCCGCGCCCGTAACAGACGATTACCGGCCCGGTGACCGGAAAACTGTCCTGCGCATTGCAGGGCTGTGCCGGACACGCGCAGAATACCGGGCATGAGCTCACCCGGTGGAAGCGAGGGAACGGCTACCGGCGGCGTGCCGCGGTCCGGAGACGGTCCACAGCTTAAGCGGGTGATGGGGACCAAGCTGCTGCTGCTGTTTATCGTCGGTGACATCCTGGGCACGGGCGTCTATGCGCTGACGGGCCGGATTGCCGGGGAAATCGGCGGGGCGGCGTGGGCGCCTATCCTCATCGCCTTCGCCGTCGCCACGATCACCGCGCTGTCCTACCTGGAACTGGTGACCAAGTACCCCCAGGCGGCAGGAGCCGCGCTGTATACGCACAAGGCCTTCGGTATTCACTTCCTGACGTTCCTGGTTACCTTCGCCGTCCTGTGTTCGGGCATCACATCCGCGTCAACCGCGGCCAAGTTCCTCGCCGAGAACTTCCTGGTGGGGTTCGGTCTTGGCTGGGGACAGTTCGGCGTCACGGCCATAGCCGTTGGATTCATGGTCCTCCTGGCACTCATCAACCTCCGGGGCGTAGGCGAAAGCATCAAATTCAACGTCTTCCTGACGGTCGTGGAGCTCACCGGCCTGCTGATCGTCATTGGAATCGGCTTCTGGGCCATGGGGCAGGGAAACGTGGATTTCTCCCGGACTGTGGTCTTTGAAACGGAGGGCGGGAAATCCATTTTCCTTGCTCTGACGGCAGCAACGTCCCTGGCTTTCTTTTCCATGGTTGGATTCGAAGACAGCGTGAACATGGCCGAGGAAACCCGCGACCCGGCGCGCATTTTTCCCAAGGTGATGCTCACCGGCCTGGGCATAACGGTCTTTATCTACCTTCTGGTGTCCGTAGCAGCTGTTGCGGTGGTCCCCGTGGGACAGCTTTCGGAGAGCCAGACGCCGCTGCTGGAGGTGGTGCAGGCCGGCGCGCCGGACTTCCCCATCGACGTCTTCTACCCGTTCCTGTCGATCTTCGCGGTAGCGAACACAGCGCTGATCAATATGCTCATGGCCAGCCGCCTTCTTTACGGCATGTCCAAGCAGGAGGTGCTGCCGCGCCCGCTGGCGCTGGTGCTCCCCGGACGCCGGACCCCGTGGGCATCGGTTGTCTTCACCACACTGATTGCAATCGGCGTGATCGTCCTCGTTACCAACGTGATGGGCGCCGATACGGTTTCCGCCCTTGGCGGGACGACCGCACTGCTGCTGCTGTGTGTCTTTACGGTCGTGAACATAGCGTGCCTGGTGCTGCGCAAATCCCCGCCCGATCCGGTGGAGGGCGAAGATCCCGCCGGCGGGCATGGTCCGGGACGCAAGACGTTCAGGTCCCCCGGGATCATGCCCTGGATCGGGGCACTGAGCTGCGCCTTCCTGGTAGGTCCGTGGGCGCAGGACCCGATCGAGTATTCAATCGCCGGCATCCTGCTGGCCATCGGCGTCGTGCTCTGGTTCTTCACCTGGCTGTGGAACCGCGGGGTGAAGGCCAAGCGCACCCGCTTTACTGATCCGGAGGAACTCCATGGCTAGCGTCATCGTCGGCTACGTCCCGGCGCCGGAGGGCGCAGCCGCCCTTGCCCACGCCCGGCGCGAGGCGGCCCTGTTCAAGGACAGGCTGGTTCTTGTCAACGTGCGCACTACCGGCAGGGGGCTGGGACACGGGCACAGCCATGGAGAGGACGCATCCGGTGAGCTTGACGCCATCACGGCGGAGCTGGAGGCAGCCGGGGCGGACTATATGATCATCCATCCGGAAGGCGACTACGACCCGGCCGAGGAGATTCTCTCCGCAGCGGCGCTGAACGACGGCCGGCTGATCGTCGTCGGCCTGCGCCACCGCACACCGGTGGGAAAGCTGATCCTTGGAAGCACCGCCCAGCGGGTGCTCCTGGAGGCGCCCTGCCCGGTCCTCTGCGTCAAAGCCGGACAATAGTTTTCCCGGCTGTTATGAACCGGCCCTGAGATCTGCGGCCATGGCCTCGATCCCTGTCCAGGTCTCTGCGAAAGACGTGGAGAGCGGCGACAGCCCCAGCCGAATGCCGTTGGGATTCCGGTAGTCGGGGATGATCCCCTGCTCCCAGAGCCTGGCTGTAACGTCCTTGAACGCAGGGTGGTCAACGGTGATGTGGCTGCCGCGCTGCGACGGATCGCGGGGAGAAGCCAGGACGGCGCCCAGCGGGGCGAGGACCTCATCGAACGCCTGTACGGCGAAGGACGTGAGCTGGACGGATTTCTCCCGCACGGCGTCCATTCCCGCTTCGGAAATGAGGGCGATCATGTCCTGCATGGCGAGCATCCCCAGGATGGGCGGGGTGCCGGAGACCACCCGCTGGATTCCGGGAGCCGGAACGAAGTCCCGGCCCATGCCGAACGGATCCCCTGCCCCGAGCCAGCCCCGGATGGGCTGGTTGAAATCATTCTGGTGCCGGGCCGCCACATAAGCCCAGGCCGGAGCACCCGGGCCGCCGTTGAGGTACTTGTAGCTGCAGCCCGCCGCATAGTCCACGTTCCAGGCATCCAGCTCCGCGGGAACAGAACCGGCGGAGTGGCAGAGGTCCCAGAGCACCCTGCCGCCCGTCCGGTGAACAAGCTCCGTGATCGCCGGCACGTCTGCGATGAAACCCGAGCGGTACGCGACGTGGCTGAGCACCACCAGGGAAGTCTGCGGCCCGACAGCGGCGGCAACCGACTCGGGCCGGACCCCGCCGTCGTAATCAGCTCCCACCCAGCGCAGGGTAAGGCCGCACTCGGCGGCGATGCCCTCCATGACATAGCGGTCCGTGGGGAAATTATCCCGGTCCAGGACGATTTCGGTCCGGTCTCCACCCGCGGCGACCGCGGCGCGGGCCAGTTTGTACAGCAGGACCGTGGTGGAATCTGCCACGATGCACTGGCCCGGCGCGGCGCCCAGCACCTGCAGGCCCAGCTCGTCACCGATCTGCCGCGGCAGTGCCAGCCACCCCTCGTCCCAGCCGCGGATCAGCCGGCCGCCCCACTGATTCCGCACAAACTCATTCAGGCGGTCCAGTGTGGCGGCCAGCGGCCGGCCCAGGGAATTCCCGTCCAGGTAGGCAGGCACGCCGGCGTCGTCATGGCCCAGGAACTTTTCCCGCATCCCCGCAAGCGGATCAGCAGAGTCCAGTTCCCGGGCACGGTCAGACAGGCGCGAAGTTGTTCTCATGGCCGGAACTTTAGCAGCCGCCGCTAGTCCTGGCTGGTTGGTGCCCCGGCAGCGAGCGGACGTGCCCAGCCGTGGAAATGCCGGCGCCTGCTGCGCTGGTTCCACCCGGTGAAGGTGGTTGCTCCGCGATCCCCCGGGGTGCCGGATTCGGAGATCCGGACACTTACCGTCGCGGGGAGGAAAACCGGTGACTCAAACTCGATATTCCACTCGAACGGTTCCTGCATTGCCGGGCCTGTCTCACCCACTACCCGGGACGCCATGTACATGCCGTGCGCAATCGACCGCTTGAGGCCCAGGGCGCGTGCGGAGAGGGCGCTGAGGTGGATCGGATTGAAATCGCCCGATACCCGTGCGTAGTTTCGTCCGGCATCCGGTCCCAGCCGCCACTGCGCGGTGGGATTCGGCGGCACGAACTCCGGCCGCTGCCCCGCGGAACCCGGCCGGTCAAAACGGGGAAGATAAACTCCCTTGGCCAGGTAGACCGAACGCCCGGTCCATACGAGCTCGTCCCCGGAACGGACCTCGGCGACGAGCTCCACCTGGGTGCCGGCGCGGTGCCCGGCGAGGTTCTCCGCCCAGGCCGTTACGGACAGCGGCTCCGAGTAGTGGATCGGACGCAGGTGCCGGACCTCGTTGCGCAGGTGGACCAGCCCCAGGAGCGGCAGCGGAAAGTCTTCCCGCGCCATGACGCTCATCGCCACGGGAAACGCAAACGTGTGCACGTAGCCCGAAGGCAGTGTGTCCTGGGCGCTGTGCAGAACCAGCCGCTGGAAGCTGGTGAGGTTGTCCAGATCAACCCGGGCATGCTGCACGGTGTGCCGGGCCGCCGGGAGGTCCTTTGGTGCCGAGGCCGGGGAGAGACGGCTGCGTGCGGCGTTTGAGGCTGCAGTCAGGTAGAGGCGGCCCAGCGCCGGAATAGCTTCGAGTTCCTGGACGCTCATGCCCCCACCATATTCTGTCCGCACACCCGCAGCACCTGTCCGTTGACGCCCGCAGCGGCGTCCGAGGCCAGGAAGGCGATCGTCTCTGCCACGTCAACAGGCTTGCCGCCCTGCTGCAGGCTGGAGAGCCTGCGTGCCACCTGCCGGGTCAGCGCCGGCATCCGCGCCGTCATGTCGGTTTCGATGAAACCGGGCGCGACGGCGTTGATGGATCCGCCGCGCGGAGCCAGCAGCGGTGCTGTTGCCCGGACCATGCCGATGATGCCGGCCTTGGACGCGGCATAGTTGGTCTGCCCGCGGTTTCCGGCGATGCCGCTGGTGGAAGCCAGCGATACGATCCGGCCGTCGGGGCTGAAGGTCTCCGACTCGAGGAACCGCGTGTTCATCCGCAGCTGCGACGCAATGTTCACCGCGATCACCGAGTCCCACCGGGAGGCATCCATGTTGGCCAGCAGCTTGTCACGGGTGATTCCGGCGTTGTGGATGACGATGTCCAGCTTGCCGTAGCGCTCGGCGGCATGCGCCAGGATCCGGTCGGCGGCGTCGTCACGGGTAATGTCCACCTGCAGTGCGGTGCCGTGGATTTCATTCGCGACGGCGGCCAGCTGCTCGCCGGCAGCCGGCACGTCCACCACAATGACGTTGGCACCCTCCCGGTGCAGCACCCGGGCAATCGACGCACCGATACCGCGTGCGGCACCGGTGACGACGGCGGTCTTGCCGGCGAGCGTTGTGTTCCAGTCCTGCGGCAGCTCCCCGGCGTCGGAGCCGACGCTGATGAACTGGCCGCTGACGTAGGCGCTGCGGCCTGAGAGCAGGAAGTGCAGGGCAGCGGCAACGGACGGTGCGGAGGCATCGGTGCCGTTGGCCAGCACGATCCCGTTGGCTGTCGCACCGCCGCGCAGTTCATGGGCGAGGGAACGCAGGGTACCGTCGACGCCCTGCCGGGCCGCTGCCGCAGCAGGATCCTGGGCCTCGGACGCAGGCCGCGAAACGGTCACTATCCGTCCGCCCGGAGCGAGGTCGCGCAGGCTGGCACCAGCGTCGAGGCTCACCGCGCCCAGGTCTTCGGGGGCTGCGGCTTCGTCGAGCACCATCAGGATGGCACCCAGCTTTTCCTTGGGGGTGGCATGCCGGCGGACATCCAGCTGCCAGGACAGCAGCAGGGATGCGAGGGTGTCTGCGCTTTCGCCCTTGCCCAGGACCAGTACCGGGCCCGGAACCAGGGGCTTGGACGGATCGAACCGGCGGAGCACGGCTGGCCGGGGCAGTCCAAGCTTCTTCGCGATCTCCTTGGTGATGCCGGAATTGACGAGGTTCAGGTAGGTATCCGTCATGGCTAGCGGGCCTCCAGGATGGCTACGAGGCCCTGGCCGCCGGCGGCGCAGACGGAGATGAGTCCGCGGCCGGAGCCCTTCTCCGCGAGCATCTTGGCGAGGGAGGCGACGATGCGGCCGCCCGTGGCGGCGAACGGGTGTCCGGCTGCCAGCGAGGAACCGTTGACGTTGAGCTTGCTCCGGTCGATGCTGCCCAGCGGTGCGTCCAGTCCCAGGCGGGTGCGGCAGAATTCTTCGTCTTCCCAGGCTGCGAGGGTGCTCAGGACTGTACCGGCGAAGGCCTCGTGGATTTCGAAGAAATCGAAATCTGCGAAGGTCAGGTTGTTGCGTGCCAGCAGGCGCGGGACGGCAAAGGCCGGGGCCATCAGCAGTCCGTCGCGGCCGTGCACGAAGTCGACCGCGCCGGCTTCGGCGTCGACGATGTTGGCGAGCATAGGGAGGTCATGCTCCCGCGCATAGTCCTCGGAACCGAGGAGCACCACCGAGGCGCCGTCGGTAAGCGGGGTGGAGTTGCCCGCCGTCATGGTGGCTTCATCGCCCAGGGAGCGGCCGAAGACCGGCTTCAGCTTTGCCAGCTTCTCCAGGGAGGTGTCGGCGCGGAGGTTCGAGTCACGGGACAGCCCGCGGTACGGGGTGATCAGGTCGTCGAAGAAACCGCGGTCGTAGGCGGCGGCAAGGTTCCGGTGGCTGTTGTAGGCCAGCTCATCCTGGCTTTCGCGGGTGATCTTCCACTGGGCGGTCGTCAGTGCCTGGTGTTCGCCCATGGACAGGCCGGTGCGGGGTTCGCCCGTGGTAGGAGCGTTGGGTGCCAGGTCGCGGGGGCGGATCTTTGCGATGGCAGCAAGTTTCTGCTTGGTCGAGCGGGCACGGGAGAGATCCAGCAGGGCGCGGCGCAGGCCTTCGCTGACTGCAATCGGGGCGTCGGAAGCGGAATCGACACCGCCGGCGATTCCGGACTCGAGCTGGCCCAGCTTGATCTTGTTGGCGAGGGACACGACGGTCTCCAGTCCGGTGGCGCAGGCCTGCTGGACGTCATAGGCGGGAGTTTCCGGAGACAGGGCTGAGCCGAGGACGGCTTCGCGGGTGAGGTTGAAGTCCCGGGAGTGCTTCAGGACGGCTCCGGCTGCTACGGCGCCGATCCGTTCGTCCTGGAGGCCAAAGCGGGCTACCAATCCGTCCAGGGCCGCGGTCAGCATGTCCTGGTTGGAACTGTGGGCGTAGGCGCCGCCGGAGCGGGCGAAGGGGATGCGGTTGCCGCCAATAACCACGGCGTTGCGGACGGCGGGACCGGCGCCGGGGGCGGGTGCCGGGGCGGACGTGGGTTGTGCAGCCATTCGGGCGTCTCCTTGGGGGATCAATATGTGACAGGAATTACTGTAACCCACCGTACCTGATACGCTGGGTATCGTGAACACCGCAGTGAAACAAGACACACCCGCACCGGACGGCCGTTCCGTCCGCTGGGAAGCGCACCGCATCGAGCGCCGCAGCGCCCTCATCAAGGCCGCACGCCGCGCCGTGCACACCCTCGGCGCGCAGGCATCCATGGAGGAAATCGCCGCTGCGTCAGGAACCTCGAAGTCTGTGTACTACCGGTACTTCGGGGACAAGTCCGGGCTGCAGCAGGCCATGGGCGAGGTGGTCATTAACCAGATGCAGGACAAGATCCTCGCGGCTGGCCGCAGCGCCGATTCGCCGCGCTCCGGACTGCGGGCCATGGTTTCCGCCTACCTGCAGATGGCACAGACCTCCCCCAACGTGTACGCCTTTGTCACCGGTTCCGCCGGTGAGGCCCCGGGCATCAGCGAACCCGGCGTCGCCGTCGCGCTGTCGCACTTCTTCGCCAATATCAGCGAAATGATGGACCACGCCGTGCAGGCATACCTGGAGGGGCATGACACCGGTTCCCTGACGCAGGCCGCCGCCGGCTTCTGGCCCATTGCAGCTTTGGGCATGGTGCGGGCCGCCGGTGAGCGCTGGCTTGCCACCCCCGCCCCGGACAGGCCCTCAGAAGCCGAAATGACGGACCAGCTCACTGCCTGGCTGTTTGACGGAATTGGCTGGGACACCCCCGGCCGCCAAACCCGCGAAGCCTAAAGAACCCACCACTGCGCCCGGCAGCCGCGGAGTACCCTCCGCACCGCCGAACGCCGACCAGTAAGGACACGCAATGACGCAATCAGTCTCTACCCCGCAGCGCCAGCTCCCCGCCAGCACCGTCATCCGCGAAGACGACTCGGCAACAGTCAACGTTGAAGCGCTGGGCCGCGCCCTGCTGGGCAAGTGGCAGGACATCCGCCTGCAGGCCCGCAAGCTGGCCGGATCGGACGAACTCCACACCCCCGCCGGACTCTCGCACACCGAACACCGCCTCCGGGTGATGGACCAGCTCAAGGTCCTGGTCGACGCCGACGCCGTGCACCGTGCCTTCCCTTCCTACGTGGGCGGCCAGGACAACCACGGAGGGAACATTGCCGGGTTCGAGGAACTGGTGGTGGCCGATCCGTCGCTGCAGATCAAGGCCGGCGTGCAGTGGGGCCTGTTCGGCTCCGCAGTCCTGCACCTGGGCAACCGCGAACACCACGAGAAGTGGCTCCCGGGCATCATGAGCCTGGAGATCCCCGGCTGCTTCGCCATGACCGAGACCGGACACGGCTCGGATGTCTCCAGCATTGCCACCACCGCCGAGTACGACGAGGCGGCGCAGGAGTTCATCATCAACACCCCGTTCCGCGCGGCGTGGAAGGACTACATCGGCAACGCTGCCGTCAACGGCAAGGCCGCCGTGGTCTTCGCGCACCTCATCACCAAGGGCGTGGACCACGGCGTGCATGCCTTCTACGTTCCGCTGCGTGACGAGAACGGCTTCCTGCCCGGCGTCGGCGGAGAGGACGACGGCGTCAAGGGCGGCCTCAACGGCATCGACAACGGCCGGCTGCACTTCTCCAACGTCCGGGTTCCCCGTACCAACCTGCTGAACCGTTACGGCGACGTGGCTGAAGACGGCACCTACACGTCCTCCATCGAGAGCCCGGGCCGCCGGTTTTTCACGATGATCGGCACCCTCGTCCAGGGCCGGGTTTCCCTGGACGGCGCCGCGGTTGCCGCCTCGAAGCTGGGCTTGAACATCGCCGTCAAGTACGCCACGGAGCGCCGTCAGTTCAACGGCGCGTCTGACACGGTCGAAGAGGTGCTGATGGACTACCAGCAGCACCAGCGCCGCCTGCTCCCCCTGCTGGCCACCACCTACGCCGCGTCCTTCGCGCATGATGAGCTGCTGTCCAAGTTCGACGACGTGTTCTCCGGAGCCGACGACACCGACGAGAACCGCCAGGACCTTGAAACCCTCGCCGCGGCCCTGAAGTCCCTCTCCACCTGGCATGCACTGGACACCCTCCAGGAATGCCGCGAAGCCACCGGCGGCGCCGGGTTCCTGGCCGAGAACCGGCTCACGGCGCTGCGGTCCGACCTGGACATCTACGTGACCTTCGAGGGCGACAACACGGTGTTGCTGCAGCTGGTCGCCAAGCGGCTGCTGGCCGACTACGCCAAGGAATTCCAGGGCGCCGACTTCGGCGTCCTGGCCCGGTACGTGGTGGGCCAGGCAACGGAACGCACCGTCCACCGCTCCGGCCTGCGCCAGATAGTGCAGACGGTTGCGGACACCGGCTCCGAAAAGAAGTCCGCGATTGCCCTGCGCGATCCGCGGGCCCAGCACGACCTGCTGGCAGACCGGGTGGCCACCATGGTGGCCGAGGTTGCCGGCGAGCTGCAGAAGGCACGCAAGCTGCCCAAGGCTGAGGCCGCTGCGGTCTTCAACCGGAACCAGCACGACCTCATCGAAGCCGCACGCGCCCACGCCGAACTGCTGCAGTGGGAGGCCTTCACCCGGGGCCTGGAGCGCATCGAGGACGAAGGAACGCGGCAGGTCGTCACGTGGCTGCGCGACCTCTTCGGGCTGGGACTGATCGAAAAGAACCTGGCCTGGTACCTGATGCACGGACGGCTCTCCTCGCAGCGGGCCCGCACTCTTGGCGAATACATCAACCGCCTGCTCGCCAGGATCCGGCCGCACGCCATGGACCTGGTGAACGCCTTTGGATACGGCCCGGAGCACCTCCGGGCAGCCATCGCGAGCGGTGCCGAGAAGCAGCGGCAGGACGAGTCGATGGAATACCAGCGGCTGCTGCGGGCCTCCGGTACCGCACCCGTGGACGAGAAGATCCTGATCCAGCGCCGGAAGCAGGCGGCGAAGGCCAAGCGTTAGCACCTGCACAGGCAGACCCTGAGGGGCCCGGCACCGGAACAACCGGTGCCGGGTCCCTCAGGGTCTGCCTGTGCAGCTAGGGAAGGACCGAGCGGTAGACCTGCAGGGTCTGCTCTGCGATTGCCTCCCAGGAAAAGTGCTCGGAGGCACGGCGCCGGCCGGCCTCCCCCATCTCCCGTGCCCGGTCAGGGTCCGTGGCCAGCACGGTGAGGGCAGCGGCAAAATCACGGACGAACGCGTCGGGATCCAGCGGCGTGCCCGTGCCGTCCTGTACCTGGTCAAGGGGCACGAGAAGGCCGGTGACGCCGTCGTCCACCACCTCGGGTATGCCGCCCGTGGCGCTGGCTGCTACTGCCGTGCCGCAGGCCATCGCCTCGAGGTTAACGATGCCCAGCGGCTCGTAGATCGAGGGGCAGGCAAAGACCGTGGCAGAGCTGAGTACCTTGATCAGCTCGGCGCGCGGCAGCATCCGCTCAATGACGACGACGCCGGTGCGGGAGCGGGACAGTTCCGTGATCAGTTCTGCAGTCTCGGCAGCGAGCTCCGGCGTGTCCGCTGCACCCAGGCAGAGGACAAGCTGGACCTCCGGCGGCAGCAGGGCGGCTGCCCGGAGCAGATAGGGGACGCCTTTCTGCCTGGTATTCCGTCCCACGAACACAACCGACGGCGCATCCGGGTCGATGCCCAGCGCACGTACCCCGTCCGGATCATGGTCCGGGTGCCAGGCATCGGTGTCGATCCCGTTGTGCACCACGCGGACCTTGCCCGGGGTGACTTCCGGATAAGCGCGCAGAATGTCTTTCCGCATCCCTTCGGACACGGCAATGATGGCGGAAGCGGCGTCGTACGCGGTTTTCTCCACCCAGGAAGACAGCGCGTATCCGCCCCCGAGCTGCTCGGCTTTCCAGGGGCGCAGCGGCTCCAGGCTGTGCGCGCTCAGCACATGGGGTACCCCGTACAGCAGTGAACCCAGATGGCCGGCCATATTGGCGTACCAGGTGTGCGAATGGATCAGGTCCGTGCCTTCCAGCCCCTGGAGCATGTCCAGGTCCGTGCCGAGGGTCTGGACGGCGGGATTGGCGCCGTCCAGCTCGGCCGGAACGGGGTACGCACGCACCCGGGCGCCGTGGTAGTCAGCCTCCCTAGGCGCGCCGAAACAGTGAACCCGCAGGTCAGCCCGGCTGGCCAGCACACGGCTCAGTTCCGCGACGTGCACTCCGGCTCCGCCGTAGATCTCCGGGGGGAATTCCTTGGAAACGATATCTACTCGCACTTGATCAACGTAGTGCACATCACGCGCAGTGATCTAGTGTGTTGGTCAGCAGGCTTCCCAGTCAGGAACGGCTTAACAGATTTCCCGCATGGCGGGAGCAGTCAGGAGCAGACACATGGCACCGAAGAAAGTCCTGTCCGTCGTCCTCGCCGGCGGCGAGGGTAAGCGGCTGATGCCGCTGACCGCTGACCGGGCCAAACCAGCGGTGCCCTTTGCCGGCAAGTACCGGCTGATCGACTTTGCCCTCTCCAACCTGGTCAACTCCGGCTACCTGCAGATCGTGGTGCTGACCCAGTACAAGTCGCACAGCCTGGACCGGCACATCTCCGAGACCTGGCGCCTCTCCACCCAGCTGCAGAACTACGTCGCCTCCGTTCCGGCGCAGCAGCGGGTGGGTAAAAGCTGGTTCCTGGGAAGCGCCAACGCCCTGTACCAGTCCATGAACCTGATCGACGATGCCCGGCCGGACATCGTCGTCGTCATTGGCGCGGACCACGTCTACCGGATGGACTTCTCCCAGATGGTGGAGGCGCACATCGCCTCCGGTGCCCCGTGCAGCGTAGCCGCGGTGCGGCAGCCGCTGGCCATGGCGGACCAGTTCGGCGTCATCGAAACGGATCCGGGTGATCCGGGCCAGATAGCGGCGTTCGTAGAGAAGCCGTCCAGCACCCCGGGGCTGCCCGATGATCCCGGCAGCTTCCTGGCCTCCATGGGCAACTACGTCTTCACCACCGACGCACTGGTGGAGGCGCTTCGGATCGATGCCGAACGCCTGATTACCAAACACGACATGGGCGGAGACATCATTCCCTGGTTCGTGGAACGCGGCGAAGCCAACGTCTACGACTTCACCGAAAACATCATTCCCGGCGCCACTGATCGGGACCAGCGGTACTGGCGGGACGTCGGCACGCTGGACTCCTATTACGACGCGCACATGGACCTGATCTCCCCGGTGCCGTCCTTCAACCTGTACAACCTGCAGTGGCCCATCTACACCCGGCAGAGCATTTCCCCGCCGGCGAAGTTTGTGCGGGATTCAACTGCGGCGCCCGGAACAGCCGTGGATTCGATCGTCGCCAACGGCGCCGTTATCTCCGGCGGCACTGTCAGCGGTTCCGTCCTGGGGCACGACGTCTACGTGGACTCCGGCGCCACCGTGACAGACAGCGTGATCATGGACGGGGTACGGATCGGTGAAGGGGCCGTGGTCAAGCGCGCGATCGTGGACAAGTTCGTCGAAATCCCGCCGGGGGCAACCATCGGCGTCAACCGCGAACTGGACCTGGCCCGCGGGTACACGGTCACGGCGTCCGGCCTGACGGTGCTGAGCAAAGGACAGACAGTCCGGGTCCAGTGATGCGCGCCGCGCAATAACGGGAGCCGGGCGGGTTAGCGGTAAGGTCGAGGTGCACCAGTTTGCCCTCCGCCGTGACTACTCCCGGCGGACCCACCGCAGAAACGACTCGATGAGCAGCACAGACCTTACCCCCGAAGACCTCAGCACCTGCCTTCGGGTCCTCTCCACCATCCATGCCCTGGACGAGGACCATCCGGACCACGTGGCCGTACGCCGGGCCACGGCAAAGATGTTCAAGGCCGTCAAGAAACACCGGAAGGTGACCAAGCGGGAGGCCGTCGCTGAGGCGGACCGCGCCGTCGTCGCCCGCACCGCCACCGGTGCTCCGGACCGCATCGACGACGAGACCAGGGGCGCGCAGCTGCGCAGCTCCGCGCATGGTCCGTCCGCAGGAACGCTGCTTAAGCCGCGGAACTGCTACATCTGCAAGCAGCCGTACACCCTGGTGGATGCCTTCTACGATCAGCTGTGCCCGGAATGCGCCGTATTCAGCCACGCCAAGCGCGATGCCAGGACGGACCTCACCGGACGGCGCGCGCTGCTGACCGGCGGCCGCGCCAAGATCGGCATGTACATTGCGCTGCGGCTGCTGCGCGACGGCGCCCACACCACCATTACCACCCGGTTCCCCAAGGACGCTGCCCGGCGCTTCGCTGCGATGGAAGACTCCGCGGACTGGCTGCACCGGCTCAAGATTGTGGGCATCGACCTGAGGGATCCGGCCCAGGTAATCTCCCTGGCCGACGCCGTTGCGGCCGACGGGCCCCTGGACATCCTCATCAACAACGCTGCGCAGACCGTGCGCCGCAGTTCCAACGCCTACCAGCCGCTGATGGACGCCGAGCTCGAAGAGCTGCCCTCGAACAGGCCCATGCCGGAACTGGTGACCTTCGGCAACACCTACAACGCCCACCCGACGGCGCTGGCAGGCTCCGTCGCCGGACATCCGGTCCTGGCCGGCGACGCTGTCACCTCCCTGGCGCTGACGGCGGGTTCGTCGTCCCTGGCGAAACTGGGCGACGGCACAGCGATCGACGCCGGTGGCCTGGTCCCGGACACGGCCCCGATCAATTCCTGGACCCAGGTAGTGGACCAGGTTGAGCCGCTGGAGATGCTCGAAGTGCAGCTGTGCAACGTCACTGCTCCGTTCCTGCTGGTCAACCGGCTTCGCCCGGCCATGGCGGCCTCCCCGGCCCGGCGCAAGTACATCGTGAACGTCTCCGCCATGGAGGGCCAGTTCGCCCGCCGCTACAAGGGTCCGGGACACCCGCATACGAATATGGCCAAGGCCTCGCTGAACATGCTCACCCGCACCAGTGCCGGGGAAATGCTGGAAACCGACGGCATCCTGATGACGGCCGTGGATACAGGCTGGATCACCGACGAACGCCCGCACCCCACCAAGGTGCGTCTGGCTGAAGAAGGCTTCCACGCACCCCTGGACCTGGTGGACGGCGCAGCCCGCGTCTACGACCCGATCGTGATGGGCGAAGCGGGCGAGGACCTGCACGGTGTCTTCCTCAAGGATTACCGGCCCTCTCCCTGGTAGCGGTTCGGCGGCGGAGTGCTCCGACGGCCTTGCTGAGCTCAGAGACAACGATGATGGTGGCCGCCACGCCCAGGCAGAGCATCCACTGGTCGGAGCTGAGCGGAACCGTGTCGAAGAGGTCCTCGAAGAAACCGAGCTGGACCACCAGGACCTGCAGCAGCACTACGGCGCCGAGTGAGAACCAGACGGCCCGGTTGGTGAACGTCTGCAGCGAGAACACCGAGGAGGTTTCGCTGCGGACATTGAGCAGGTTGAAGACCTGGTAGAAAACGAACGTCGTGAAGGCCATCGTGGAGGCGAAGTTGCCGCTCGCCGCCGCTGACTCGGGGAAGAGCGACGGCGCCTGCAGCAGTACCCAGCAGGTACCCGCCGCCATCACGGCGCCGGACACGAACAGGGCAGCCAGCCGCTGCCCGGTGAGCAGGGGCTCCCGGCGTTTCCGCGGCGGCTGCTGCATCACGCGCGGGTCGGTCGGATCAACCCCCAGGGCCAGGGCCGGCGGACCGTCCATGATGATGTTCACCCAGAGGATCTGGATGGCCGTGAACGGGGCTCCCCCGGCGAAGCCGAACGTGGCAGCCGCGAGGAAGATCAGCACGAATCCCCACGCCGTAGTCAGCTGGAACCGGACGAACTTGAGGATGTTCGCGTAGATCCCGCGGCCCTCCCGGACAGCGGCAACTATGGTGGCGAAGTTGTCATCGGTCAGGATCATCCGGGCGGCACCCTTGGACACATCGGTTCCGGTGATCCCCATGGCGATTCCAATGTCCGCCCGCTTCAGTGCCGGAGCATCATTGACGCCGTCACCGGTCATGGCCACCACGGAACCGTCAGCCTGCAGCGCCTCCACCACGCGAAGCTTGTGCTCCGGGGAAACCCGGGCAAGCACACCGACCTTCGGTGCGAGCTCCTGAAGCTCTGCGTCGCTGAGTGTGTCCAGCCGGGAACCTGGCACAGCCTCTCCTGGAATACCGAGGTCCTTGGCGATCGCGGAAGCGGTGACGAGGTGGTCGCCGGTAATCATGTGCACCTGGATTCCCGCTGCGCGGGCCTCCTCGATGGCTTCGCGTGCCTCCTTCCGCGGCGGGTCCATGATGCCCACGACGGCGTAGAGCACCAGACCTGAGACTGCCCGGCGCAGCTGCTCGGGTTCCGTGGGCGGGAGGGCCCCGAAGGGCCGGCCGGCCACGGCCAGCGTACGCAGGCCTGCATCGGCAATGGCTTCGACCTCTCCCAGCAGCAGCTCCCGGTGCGCCGGTGTCAGCGGCTCCGGGCCGCTCTCCCCCGCTATCTGGTCGCAGAGGTCCAGGACGATGCCCGGGGCGCCCTTTACATTGCACCAGAGCGAGTCCGGCATGCGCTCGTTCGCATTGAACGTGGCCATGTACTTGTATTCGGAGTCGAAGGGAACTTCGGCGACCCGGGGATGCTCCGCCCGCGCCTCAACCGCATCTATTCCGGCTTTCTCGGCCAGCACCACCAGCGCGCCTTCCGTCGGATCGCCGGTGAGCACGCCGTCGGCCACCGATGCGTCGTTGCACAGGACCATGGCCAGATAGGCCTCGGTGAGTGCGGGCACCTCCCCGCCGTCCGGACTCAGGATCTTCCCCTCCACCCCGTAGCCGGTGCCGGTGACGCGGAACCTGCGGCCGGAGGCGGAGAGAATCCGGCGGGCGGTCATCTCATTCAGTGTCAGCGTGCCGGTCTTGTCCGTGCAGATCTGGGAGGTTCCGCCGAGGGTCTCCACAGCGGAGAGCTGCTTGATGATGGCGCCGCGTGCGGCCAGCCGGGAGGCTCCCATGGCAAGGGTGAAGGCGACGACGGCGGTCAGGCCTTCCGGGATCGTGGCCACCGCGAGGGATACGGAGGTCAGCAGCAGCGTGTTCAGGTCCTCCCCGCGGAGCAGGCCCAGGACAAAGACCAGCGCCACGACGCCCAGGGCGATCCAGGTCAGCAGGGCTGCGACCTGGTCAATGCTGCGCTGCAGCGTGGTTTTCTCATCCCGGGTGCTGCCGAGCAGATGGGCGATCCTGCCCATCTGGGTGTCCATGCCCGTGCCCGTAATCACCATCACCGCCCGGCCGCGGCTGATGTCTGTTCCCATGTAGAGCATCCCGTGCCGGTCAGCCACCGGGGCATCGGCGGCCTGCAGCGAGGCGGCATCCTTGTTGACCGGCTGCGACTCTCCGGTAAGCGCTGCCTCAGCGGCCTGCAGGCGGACGGCTTCGAGCAGCCTGCCGTCCGCCGGTACCGAGTCCCCCGCCTCCAGCAGCACGATGTCCCCCGGCACCAGCTCCGTACGCGGGAGGGTGGAGACAGCGCCGCCGCGGCGGACCCGCGTGGTTCCCACATCCGTCCGCCGGAGCGCCTCCAGGCTGTTCTCCGCCCGGCGTTCCTGCACATAGTTCAGGCAGGTGTTCAGGATGACCACGGCAAGGATGACGATCGGCGTTTCAAGCTCGCGGGAGACGACGGCGCTGAGCACTGCGGCGGCAAGGAGGACGAGAATCAGCCGGTCCGAAAGCAGGGCCAGAATCTTCCGCCACGCCGGAACGGGCGGCTTGCCGGCAAGCTGGTTGGTCCCGTACGCCTCCAGCCGGCGTTCTGCCTCTGAGACACTCAGGCCCGTCGCCGGATCCGTGCCCAGGGCTCTGGCGACGTCCGGGCCGGGACGGGTCCAGGGGTCTGGCACCGGGGAATCCGACGGGGAACGTGAGGAGCCGGCCGCCGGTGTTCCGGACCCGGAGCTGCTGCCATGCTGCATGGGATACCCCTGTGCTCGGCTCGCGAACTGGTCCGCATCAGTCTACCAACGGGGTGCCGGGGCGGTAACGGCGCGCTGCGGAGTTGGCGCTGGCGAGGCTTCTCGGCGAAGGTGGGAGGATGCCAGCGCCCACCGCCTTCCGTGCCAATCTTCCCGGCCTCGCAGCAGCCGCCGCGGCCGTCGTGTTCTGCCTGCTGCTGCACCGTGTGGTTCCGGCCGTTCCGGTACTGACCGCGGCCGTCGTTATTGGCCTGGCAGCCGGAAACATACCTGGTCCGGCCGGGCTGGCCGCAGGTCCCTGGCGGCCCGGGCTTGCACTTGCGGCCAAGAGATTCCTGCGGCTGGGGATTGTCCTCCTGGGCCTGAAGGTCTCCCTGCTGGACATCGCCGGTCTTGGCTGGCTGACGGTTGTCCTCATAGTGGCGCTCGTCGGTTTTTCATTCGGGGCGACTTATCTGGTGTGCCGCGCATTCCGCCTCCCGGGCGAAGAACCGGTCCTCGTTGCCGCCGGTTTCTCGATCTGCGGGGTGTCCGCAGTCGGAGCGGTGGCGGCGTCCAGGGGGATCCGGGCGGAACAGACTGCGGTTCCAGCCGCGATGGTCACACTCTGCGGGACCCTTGCGATCGCCGTCCTGCCGCTGCTCAGCGCGGTACTGGGACTGTCACCGGAGAGGTTTGGATTCCTTGCCGGCGCCTCCGTGCATGATGTGGGACAGGTTGTTGCGACAGCGCAGACCGGCGGTACCGCGGCCCTGGCGCTTGCCGTCGTCGTGAAGCTGGTGCGCGTGCTGATGCTCGCTCCGGTCAGCGCCCTGGCGGGCCTGGAGCACCGCAGGCGGGCCGGAAATTCCGCGGGCGGAAAGTTCCCTCCGCTGGTTCCGCTCTTTGTCGCGGGCTTCGTCGCGGCGGTAGCGCTTCGAACGACCGGCCTCCTGCCGGCCGGTCTGCTGGAAACTGCAGCGCTGTTCCAGGAGCTGCTCTTCGCTGCTGCACTCTTTGGCCTCGGTGCGTCGGTGAACCTCCGCAGCCTGATGCGCACCGGAGGCCGGGCTGCCGCTGCTTCCCTCATCTCCTGGACTATCATCGTGGCGGCCGGCCTGGGGCTGGCCGTGCTGCTCGTCCCGGCGGCCTGATCGCCCCGCTTCGCCGAAACAGCGCCCGGCCCCGTTGCCGGGCGCCGCGGGCACGCATAGTCTCAGACTTTCCCGGCATCCACCCGTTGCGGACCACAAGGGGGCGTCATGGCTCACGCAGCGTTCATCCCGGAAGTCACCACCGGAACCCGGTCCATACGAGCCGGCACTCTGCCCCGTACGGCCGGGCTGCTGTGGTGCGTACTGGTGCTGTGGCTGCTTCTCTCCAACCTCATTGTTCCGTCCTACGGCATCACGCGCTACGAGACCTGGGCTGCGGTCCTGGCCGGCACGGTGGTCCTCGCGCTGACACTGGCAGTGCCCCGGCTCCTGAACCTGCTGGACAGACTGCTCACCCGCCGCTGGATGCGTGTCCTGGCATCAGTGCTGGGCTGGGCGGCCGTGTTCGCCGTACTGGCCAGGCTGGCCGATGCGGTCCGCCTCCCCCCGGACTGGGACGCTGCGGCAGTCTACTACTCCGCGTACGGCCTCGCGGACCAGGGTGTGCCGGAAGCTGCAGACCGTGCCTATTTCCAAATCAACCCGAACAACCTCCTGCTGATGCTGCTCCTGAGCAAGTACCTGGGATTTGCGGAAGCGCTGGGCTCGGAGGATCTGCGTCAGTCAGTTGCCTACCTCAACGCCGGACTGCTGTTTGCCGGGATGCTGCTCACATATGCTGCCGCCGCATTGCTTGGCGGGCGCCAGGCAGCCAGGTTGACCCTCGTGCCGTCGATCATCCTGATTGTCCTCTCGCCCTGGATGACAGTCTTCTACTCGGATACAGCGGCCCTGCCGTTCACCATTCTCATCTTTTGCCTGCTGGTCCTGTCAGCCGGACGCAGGCTCCCGGCAGGACTGCTGCTGTGGGCGGCCGCCGGTGCCGCGGCAGCCGTCGGCTATGGAATCAAGCCCACCGTGCTGATCGTGCTGGCGGCAGCGTTCCTCGTGGTCCTGCTGTCCGTTCGCCGGGCCGCGTGGCGCAGGGACCTGCCGGCTGCCGTGCTGTCCATGGCGGTGGCTGCGGGGGCGTTTGCCGGGACGAACGCCGCTGCCGGCGCATGGAGCCGCAGTTCGGGCGTCCCGGCAGATGGCGTTTCCCCGGCCCAGCAGGCCCTTCCCTTCACGCACTTCCTCAAGGTCGGCGCACAGCAGTACCCGGGTCCGAACGGAGACTACTACGGCTCGTACAACGAGGAGGACCGGACAGAGACGCTGCAGATCACGGATCCCGCGGAACGCCTGGCAGCCGGTGCAGACGCCTACCGCGAACGCGTCACGGCCATGGGCCCCTGGGGCTACGCAGCCTTCCTGAACGCCAAACTGCGCTGGATCACCGGTGACGGGTCCTTCTTCAGCTGGGGGGAAGGCAGAATGACCGCCGGCGACTTCATCGCAGATGATCCGCTGAGCCGCAGCATCCAGGAGTTCTTTGGTCCGGGACGCCCGGGGTTCGGAGTCCTGATGAGCCTGTGGCAGGGCACCTGGTTCCTGCTTCTGGCACTCTGCGGGGCAGGGCTGTTCCTGCGGGGACCGCCCCTGGATTCCCGGGAAGTGGCAACGGCCCGCATTGCCCTGCTCGGATTGTTCGTCTTCCTGCTGCTCTCCGAAGGCCGGGCGCGTTTCCTCTATCTCTATCTGCCGTTCTTCATCGTCCTCGGCAGCCTGTCGCTGCAGAAACTGGCTGCCGCTGCGCGGCGTGCCCGGCGGCGGCCGCCGCTGTCCGGGCGGAACCGCCGCCGGGACACGCCGCCTCCCCCATCACCAGCGGAAGTGGTTGAATGAACTGGTGCCTAACGAAAACCTGAGCCGCGACGAAGCAGCCGCCCGCTCTGCCCTCCTGCGAGTAGCTTCCTACGACGTCGAACTGGACCTGGGAAGCGCAGCCGATCCTGACGCTGCGGGTTTCCGGTCACGGAGCACCATAACCTTCGACTGCAGCGAGTCGGGGGCCTCCACGTTCCTGGACTTCATCCACGGCGGCGTGGAAGCCGTCGTCGTGAACGGCAAGGCCTACGACCCGGCAGAAACCGTGACCGGGTCCAGGATCATGCTGCACAACCTGGTCACCGGAACGAACGTTGTCAGCGTTGAGGGGACCGCCCTGTACAGCCGCAGCGGCGAGGGCCTGCACCGCTTCACGGACCCGGCGGACGGACAAACCTACCTCTATACCCAGTACGAGCCGGCCGACGCGCGGCGCGTCTTTGCCAACTTTGAACAGCCGGACCTGAAGGCCTCCTTCACCTTCCACGTCACAGCTCCATCCGGCTGGGAAGTCGCTTCAAACGCGCAGGAAGCGGCACGCACCCCGCTGGGAGACGGAACCCGCAGCCGCTGGGACTTCCTCCCCACTCAACGGATTTCCACCTACATCACCTGCGTGCTTGCCGGACCGTACTTCAAGGCCGAAGACTCCTGGAGCACTGCCCTGCCTGACGGGGATGACCTTGTGGTCCCGCTGGCAGCCTACTGCCGCGCCTCGCTGGCTGAGCACTTCGACGCTGACAATATCTTCGACACCACCAAACGGGGACTGCAGTATTTCCACGAGCTGTTCGCCTACCCGTACCCGTTTGGAAAGTACGACCAGGCCTTTGTGCCTGAATACAACCTGGGAGCCATGGAAAACCCGGGGCTGGTGACGTTCACCGAGGCGTACGTGTTCCGGACCAAGGCCACCGAAGCCCAGTATGAGGCCCGGGCGAACACCATCATGCACGAGATGGCACACATGTGGTTCGGCGACCTGGTGACCATGCGGTGGTGGGACGACCTGTGGCTCAAGGAGTCCTTCGCGGACTACATGGGAGCGCTTGCCGTGGACGAAGCGACGGACTGGACCAACTCCTGGATCAGTTTCGCGAACCGCCGCAAAGCCTGGGCCTACGTCCAGGACCAGCTGCCGACCACGCATCCCATCGTG
Organism: Arthrobacter koreensis; assembly: GCF_035792275.1. Classification (GTDB taxonomy): domain Bacteria; phylum Actinomycetota; class Actinomycetes; order Actinomycetales; family Micrococcaceae; genus Arthrobacter_B; species Arthrobacter_B koreensis_A. Next base: position 315,740 of record NZ_JAMWKK010000002.1, read on the forward strand.
GCCGACATTCCAAACCTGGAAGCCGCCAAACAGAACTTTGACGGCATTACCTACGCCAAGGGTGCCTCGGTCCTGAAACAGCTCGTCGCCTATGTCGGGTTTGAAGCGTTCATCGAAGCATCCCGCAGGTACTTTGCCCGGCATGCCTGGGGCAACACCACCCTCGGGGACCTGCTGGAGGCACTCGGCGACGCCTCCGGACGGGACATGAGCGAGTGGTCGAGGATGTGGCTCGAGACCGCCGGCGTGCCGGTGCTTTCGGTCGAAGCGGAGAAGGCTGCGGACGGCACCTACGCCTCCGTCACCGTGCTGCAGGACGCCCCCGACCCGGTCAGCGGCGAGCAGATGCCGCGGCCGCACCGGATCCGGCTGGGATCCTATGACTTCACGGCGGACGGCTGGCTGGAGCGCACCGGAACGGTGGAGATCGACGTCGCGGGCCGGCGCACGGAGGTTCCCGAACTTTCCGGAAAGCCGGTGCCGGCCCTGCTCCTGCCCAACGACGGCGACCTCACCTATGCCAAGATCCGGTTCGATCCGGCATCGCTGGCCACCCTGCTTGAATCGCTTCCCCGGCTGCGGGATCCTCTGGCCCGGGCCATCTGCCTCTCGGCACTCTGGAACAGCGTGCGCGACGGCGTACTCTCCGCGCGGGACTACCTGCGCCTGGTGATCCGGACTGCCCCGTCCGAGCCCGGTGCCGGCGTCAAACAGGTACTGCTGGACAATGCACGGACTGCCGTAGAGCGCTACGCCCCGGCTGAGATCCGGGGGGCGCTTCGGGAGCAGCTCTTCACGGCCGTGGCGGACCAGCTGGCCGACGCCCCCGCGGGCAGCGACAGCCAGCTGATCCTGGCCAGGGCCGCCGCAGCACTGGGCCGCCGGACCGACAGCCACAACGAACTGCTGCGCGGCCTGCTCACCGGAGAGGTCGCGTACGACGGGCTGACCGTGGACACCGACCTGCGCTGGCGCCTGTGGCAGGCGCTGGCAGGAACGGGTTCGGCCGGCACGGAAGAACTCAAGGCCGAACTCGCCGGTGACAATACGGCAGCCGGCCGGGTCGGTTACACCGTGGCGGCCTCGGCCATGCCCGACGCAGGCGTCAAGGCAGCGGCCTGGGACGCAGCGGTGAACTCGGCGGTACTCTCGAATGAGCTGCTGTCAGCGACCATTGAAGGCTTCAATATTGGCGGACATGAGCTTCTCGACGCCTTCATCCCGGACTATTTCGCGGCGCTGGACACGGTATGGTCCACGCGCAGCATCGAAATAGCATCCCGCGTGGTGGCCGGCCTGTATCCGTCCGGGCAGGACCTGGCTCCGCACACCGTTCCGGCCGACCACCCGGTACTTGTACTGAGCCAGGAATGGCTGGAGTCCAACCCCGGTGCTCCCGCTGCCCTGCGCCGCATCATCATCGAAGCCCAGGACCAGCTCCTGCGGGCGCTGCGCGCGCAGGCAGCAGCCCGCTAGCGTCTGCTGCGGAGGAGCCCGGGCCGGATCCGGCCCGGGCTCCTCCGCGCACTGCCGCACTACCGCCGTTTGGCGACGCTGAGCAGGAAAGCTGAGTCCTCGATGGCGGTGACGGCATGGCGGGCCTGCGGCACGATGAGCAGGTCGCCTGCCGAGCCCTCCCAGCTTTCACCGTCGGAGAGCAGTGTAATCCGCCCCTTGAGTACGGTAATCGTGGCTTCGCCGGGGTTCTCATGCTCGTCCAGGCTGAACCCGGCGGCAAGGGCAATCACGGTCTGGCGCATTACGTGCTCGTGGCCGCCGTAGACTGTGGCCGCGCTTCGGCCGGAGGAAGCCTCCCGGGCCGTTTCCAGGTGGTTACGGACCAGCGCCGTCAGCGACTTCTTTTCCATGCCGGGAAGTCTAGATGCCGCGTGGGCGGTTAGGTAGCGGGAACTACGGGACCCGGTTGATCCACTCCGGAGTATCGAACTTGGACCCGACCTTCTCCCGGGCGCGATCCATCTCCGCATCGGAGATGCCCGTGGTCCGGGCGCCGTAGCGCTCGGCAAAAGTCTGCATCATGGTGTCCAGGATTGCCTCCCGGCTCAGGCCCGTTTGCCGCCGCAGCGGGTCCACCCGCTTCTTGGCGCTGCGCGTGCCTTTGTCCGAGAGCTTCTCCTTGCCGATGCGGAGCACCTGCACCATCTTGTCCGCATCGATGTCGTAGGACATGGTGACGTGGTGCAGCATGGCCCCTGAGCTGAGCCGCTTCTGCGCCGCACCGCCGATTTTGCCCTGGTCCGTGGCGATGTCGTTGAGCGGCTGGTACCAGGCCTTGATGCCCAGGCGCTCGAGGGACTCCATGACCCAGGCGTCCAAGAAAGGGTATGAATCGGCGAAACTCAGTCCGTCCACCAGGGACTGGGGTACATAGAGTGAGTAGGTGATGGCGTTGCCGTGCTCCATGAACATCGCACCGCCGCCGCTGATCCGGCGGACAACCGTTACTCCGTGGCGTTCGGCGCCGTCGGGGTCCACCTCATTGCGCAGCGACTGGAAGCTGCCGATCACCACGGACGGGGACTCCCATTCCCAGAACCGCAGGGTCGGGTTGCGCCGCCCGGCCGCGACTTCCTCTGCCAGGACTTCATCCATTGCCACGTGCATATGGGTAGAAAGCGGGGTGGGCGGAATGATCTCCCACTGGTGGTCGCCCCAGCTGGTGGCTTTGGCCAGCGCCCGGCGCACTGTAATGGCAACGGCCTCGGGCGAGAAGCCGAACAGCACAGCGTCGGGGCGCAGCCTGGTGCGGACGGCGTCGGCAATCTGTTCTGCCGTGCTCTCCGCCGGTAACCCGGTCAATGCAGCATTGATCTCGTCCAGCGCGTCATCGGGCTCGAGGAAGAAGTCCCCGCTCAGGGAGACTGAATCCAGCAGACCGTCCTTCACTTCGAGGTCCACCACGACCAGTTTGCCGCCGGGGACCTTGTATTCCCCGTGCCGGCGGCCGTCGTGTGCTTCGCTCATTTCTGATCCTCCCGGAAGAACTCTTCCCTTTGCGCCCTGCGCGCTTAGGTCATGGACGTAAACGAAAGGTCCGTCCGGATCATTCCGGACGGACCTTTCAATTCTAGGCTGCTGCCAAGGTAGCGCTAAGGCTACTTCTTGCCGCCGAAGCCCTTGAAGCGTGCGTTGAAGCGCTCCACGCGGCCGGCGGAGTCCATGATGCGCTGCTTGCCCGTGTAGAACGGGTGCGAAGCGGAGGAGATTTCCACCTCGATCAGCGGGTAGGTGTTGCCGTCTTCCCACTCGATCGTCTTGGAGGACGTCGCCGTGGAGTTGGTCAGGAACGCGGTGTCGGACGCAAGGTCACGGAAGACTACCGGCGCGTACGTGGGGTGGATATCAGACTTCACAGTATTACCTTCTCTAGGTGACTGGATTTTGCCAGGCACAATGGGGTTCAAAGCTCTTGAGGCCAATTGGCCAACAATCAATCTTAGCGCAAGGATGGCGGTTATGCGCAAAAGTACGCCACGCTGCCTTCCAGCGGCCCGTGCGCATCCAGCCTAGCGCAGCGCTCCCCCGCTGCCCCAGCTGCTGATCTCCGCGCGGATCGAGGTGGAGATGCCGCGGGTGGATCCTGAATAGTCCACCAGCAGCGGCCGGTACAGGTCATCCAGGGTCAGGACGATGGACCCGGCAAAGTCGCCTGGATTCTGGGGCTCGACGACGGCGGTGAGCCGGGTGGCCGGGGAACCCAGGTAATCCACTCCGTACTCAACCCGGGCAGGACCGGCGCCTTCGACGAGTCCCCGCAGCCGGTCCGGATTGGCGGTGAGCTCAGCGGCATCGGCCAGCACCGCGGCGTAGGTTTCCTCCGCGCCGCCTGAGGCATCCGCGCTGGCCGTCGATTCGCCGGTGCGCAGTGTCCTGCCGTTCTCCGAGACGGAGATTTCCAGCTCACCGTCGGCACTGCGCAGTTCCATTGCGAACGCCGGGGCGGTGCGGAACTGCATGGTGTAGGTCCCCGGCGGAAGCCAGCTCGCCGTCGTCGTCACCTTCTGTTCCGCTCCGGTACCGGCTTCCATGGCGGCGGCGACGCAGTCGCCTGCACCGTCAAACCCGCCGGTATCCCGGCGGAGCAGGAACTGGCATGCCTCCTGCACGCTTTCGGCCATCCCGGCCTGCGCCCCGCTGACGCTGACCTGCATGGGCTCCGGCGTGGCGGTGGGCTCGGGCTCGGCCGTGCGCACCTTGGCCTGCTGCGGGACGGGTGCCGGCGGTGCGGGGGTGGAAGTCCTGGCCTCGGTCCGGGCGCTGACCTGGTCAGCGGTGGGCCCGCATGCTGCGAGGACGGGCACGACCGCCGCGGCAAGGCAGAGCGCGGCCATACGCGGATAACCGTGCTTGCGTGCCGGCATGGAATGCCCCCGGGGTCAGGAGAGACGTCAGTGCTTCGTGCACGGCCAGTGTGACACCAACAGGCTTCGGATATAAGCGTGGGGACCGCCTAAAAAACCCGGCACTCCCAAAAAGCCACTGCGGACGCTGCTGCGACGTTCAGGGAGTCGACCCCGCGCTGCATGGGAATCCGGACAGTCAGGTCAACTTCAGCCAGGGTGCTGCGCGAGAGTCCGTCACCTTCGGTACCCAGGATCAGCGCGAGCCGGTCAAAGCGCCGGGCGCCAAGCTCCTGGAGTGTCAGCGAATCGTCTTCCAGCGCCAGCGCGGCCGTAGCGAACCCGGCGGCCCGGAGGTCGGCAAGGGCACCTGGCCAGGACTCAAGCCGCAGCCACGGCACCTGGAACACCGTTCCCATGCTGACTCGGATGGCCCTGCGGTACAGCGGGTCCGCGCACTGCGGGCTGACCAGGACGGCGTCGACCCCCAGGGCAGCCGCGGAACGGAAAATCGCGCCGATGTTGGTGTGGTCGACGATGTTTTCAAGGATGGCGATCCGCCGTGAACCTGCCAGCACGCCGGTCAGTTCCAGCGGGGCGGGACGGTGCATTGCTGCCAGCGCGCCGCGGTGCAGGTGGAATCCGGTGATGGCCTCAAGGATGTCCGGAGTTCCTACGTAGGCGGGCACCTCCTGGAACCGGTCCAGAATGTCCTGCAGGTCTGGCAGCCATTTCTCCGCCAGGAAGAAGGACCGCGGGGTGTGTCCTGCGTCGACGGCCCGCCGCAGGACTTTCGACGATTCGGCGATGTACATACCTTCGGCGGGTTCACGGAGGCGGCGCAGGGCGGTATCCGTCAGCCGGGTGTAGTCCGATACGCGGGGATCGTCGGAGGATTCGAGGTGGATAAGGCTCACTTAGAAAACCATAATCCAGAGAGCGACGAGGCCGAGCAGCACGATCACGGTCCGCAGGGCCACCGGGGGCAGCCTGCGGCCGACCGCTGCACCAATGAACCCGCCAATGAGCGAGCCGACGGCGATCAGTGCCACGACGGGCCAGATGATGCGGTCGAAGGCGAAGAGCAGGTAGGACGACGCAGCCACGACGTTGACGCCCAGCACCAGGATGTTTTTAACAGCGTTCGCGTTCTGCAGCGTTCCGTGCAGGAAGATGCCCAGGATGCCCACCAGCAGGATTCCCTGGGCAGCAACGAAATACCCGCCGTAGATCCCGGCGAGGAAGATCAGGACGGTCAGCTGCCACGAGGGCCGGCCGGGTCCTTCCCGGACGTCTCCGGTTTCCTCAAGCCGTGCAGCCCGTTCCCGCACCCAGGACTGGAGCCTGGGCTGGAAGATGATGAACAGCAGTGCAACCACGATCAGGAACGGAGCCACCGTCCCGAAGACATCCTCCGGAAGGTGCAGCAGCAGCCAGGCGCCCGTGACTCCGCCGAGGATGGACGCCGGCAGCAGCCGCAGCAGCGTGCCGCCGAGTCCTGCCAGTTCCCGCCGGTATCCCCAGGAGCCGGCAATGTTGCCGGCTACCAGGCCCATGGCATTGCTGATGGTGGCGGCCACGGGTGCATACCCCAGAGCAACGAGTACCGGGAAGGTCACCAGGGTGCCGGAGCCCACAATGGCGTTGATGGTTCCGGCCCAGAGGCCGGCGAAAAGTACCAGGGCGTCATGAAGCCACCCTGCCGAAGACAGGAACATCCGGGCGGGTCGCTGTTAGCGGCGGGCGGTGGCGCTGTAGCGGCCGGAGGCATCCCGCTGGACGGCCAGCGGGAGGTCGAAGGCGTTGCTCAGGTGCTCTTCGGTGAAGACGGTGTCGATGGCACCGGCCGCGACGACCGTGCCGTCACGCATCAGCAGTGCGTGGGTGAATCCCGGGGGGACTTCTTCAAGATGGTGGGTTACCAGCACGATCGCCGGAGCCTCTTCGTCCGCCGCCAGGTTGGCCAGGCGCTGGACCAGGTCCTCGCGGCCGGCCAGGTCGAGGCCGGCGGCCGGCTCGTCCAGCAGCAGCAGTTCAGGGTCCGTCATCAGGGCACGGGCGATCTGGACGCGCTTGCGTTCGCCTTCGCTCAGTGAAGCGAATTTGCGGTTGATGTAGGTGGACATCCCCCAGTCGTGCAGCAGCCTGAAGGCACGGCGCTCATCAAGTTTGTCGTACTTCTCGCGCCAGCGGCCGGTCATGCCGTAGGCCGCTGTGAGCACTACGTTGAGGACGGTCTCATGCTCGGGGATCTGGTTGGCCAGGGCTGCCGAGGCGAGGCCAATCCGCGGACGCAGTTCGAACACGTCAACGGCGCCCAGTACCTCTTCCAGGATTCCGGCCATGCCGCGGGTCGGGTGCATCCGGCCGCCCGCAATCTGCAGCAGCGTAGTCTTGCCGGCGCCGTTGGGTCCCATGATGACCCAGCGTTCGCCTTCCCTCACCTGCCAGTTCACGCCGTCCAACAGGGTTTTTCCGCCCCGGACGACACTTACTCCGGCAAATTCAAGAACATCACTCATAGCAGTAGACACTAGGCTAAAGAAAGGCGCGTTGGCGAAACGCGACGCCGCCGCATGTCCGCGCTGCCGTGTCCAGACCGGCCGCCCACACAGCACGAAGAACGGAATCCGCGCATGTCCCCTGAAACCTCCCCTGAATACAGCGTTGTCAGCTACGGACGCGAACTCGCTGACGCGTACCTTGGGAAGGTCCAGCAGGCCGTTGCCGGAACCGGCGCGCGGATCGTTGAGCTGGAGAACGCCGAGGGGGACGGCTATGTGGTTTCGAAACTGTTCGTAACGTACGACGGCGGTCTTCAGGCACTGCGCACGGCCGTCACCTCTGCGGCCGCGGCGGCTCTGGACGGCGGTGCGGCTCCGGCGCAGAGCGCCGTCGTCCCGGCGTCGCTGGTTGAACCCGGACGCAAGCTGCTCGTCATGGACGTGGACTCCACCCTGATTAAGCAGGAGGTCATCGAGCTGCTGGCGGCTCACGCCGGGCGCGAGGCTGAAGTCGCGGCAGTAACCGAGGCAGCGATGCGCGGTGAGCTGGACTTTGCGCAGAGCCTGCACGCACGGGTAGAGACCCTTGCCGGACTGCCTGAATCGGTGATCGCCGAGGTCGGGACACGGATCGAACTCTCCGAGGGTGCCGAAGCCCTGGTCAAGGCTTTCCTGACGGCGGGCCACGCGGTGGCAGTGGTGTCCGGGGGGTTCAACCAGGTGCTGGCTCCCCTGGCCTCCGCACTGGAGCTGACATTCGCGCGGGCCAATGAGCTGGGGATCGAAGACGGCGTGCTGACCGGAAAGGTTACCGGCGAGGTCGTCGACCGCGCTGTCAAGGCCCGCTCACTGCGGGAATGGGCGGCCGAACTGGACATCCGCCTGGACCAGACCATCGCGGTGGGCGACGGCGCCAATGACCTGGACATGCTGGCGGCGGCCGCACTGGGCGTGGCGTTTAATGCCAAGCCGGCAGTGCAGGCCGCCGCTGATGCTGTGCTGAACCTGCCCAGCCTGGACGTGGTTCAGCACTTCGTGAAGCTGTAGCTCCCGGAGGTTCCGGTTCCTAGGCGCTGAGGTAGTCCGAGCCGCCCACGTACTCGGTGTGGCCGGTCGGTGCATCGGCAAGGGCCATGCGGGCTACCTCGGCAGCAAACTCCTCGACGGAGTAGAGCCGGCCGGCCTCTTCCCGGCGTGCTTCGATCGCGCCGGGATTGGCGCGGTCCAGCAGGGTCGCCGTGACGGTGCCTTCGATCATGTCGCCGGAGACCACGACGAGCGAGATGCCCTTCTCCTCCAGCTCAGGGATCCGGGCGCGCAGGGCATCCTCTCCGGCGCGCTTGCTGCGGGCCACCGGCTCGTACTCCGGCATCGTGGGAACGGTGTTGATGAAGTGTGCCTGGTGGCTGGTCACGAAGACCACCCGCGAGCCCGGCTTCATCTGCGCTGCCGCAGCGGTGAGCATATTGACCTGTGCGTCGCGGTTCAGCTTGAGCGCGTAGTCCTCCTCCACGCCCGTTTCCATTCCGCCTGAGGCGTTCAGTACCAGCACGTCCAGGCTGCCGAACGAGCCGAGGGCTGCGTCAACCAGCGCGGCGGGTCCTTCGGGGGACGTCAGGTCCGCGCCAACGGCAACGGCCCGGCCGCCCGCGGCTTCGATTCCGGCAACCACCTTGTTGGCACGCGGTGCCTTCTGGCGGTAGTTCACCACCACGCCTGCGCCTTCGGCGGCGAGCAGTTTTGCGACTTCAGCGCCGATGCCCCGGGATGATCCGGTGACGATTGCCGCTTTGTGCTCGAGCTGGCCCATAAGTACTCCTTTGTGGAAATTGGCTAAAGATGTGCTCTCTGCTTCCCATCCTGCCAGCCGGTGCGAGCACGGGCCTTGGTGGAAACCTCCAAGGAATACCCCGCCGGCATGCGTGCGCGCTAGTGTCCCATTCCCAGTCCGCCGTCAACGGGGATGACTGCTCCGGAGATGTATCCGGCTTCAGGGCCGGCGATCCAGCGCACAACGCCCGCGACCTCCTCAGGGGCGGCGAAGCGTCCGGCCGGGATGGATGACAGGTAGTTCTTCTGGGTGTCCTCGGGCAGGGCGCGGGTCATGTCCGTGTCGATGAACCCGGGAGCCACGACGTTGGCCGTGATGTTCCGCGAGCCCAGTTCACGGGTCAGGGAGCGGGCGATGCCCACCAGGCCCGCCTTGGATGCGGCGTAGTTGACCTGGCCCGGGGAACCGTACAGGCCAACCACGGAGGAAATCAGCACCACACGGCCGCGGCGCAGTTTCAGCATTCCCTTCGAAGCGCGCTTGACCACCCGGAAGGCTCCGGTGAGGTTGGTGTCCACGACGTCGGTGAAATCGTCCTCGCTCATGCGCAGCAGCAGCGTGTCACGGGTGATTCCGGCGTTGGCCACCAGCACCTCGACCGGGCCGTGCGCGGCTTCCACTTCGGAGAACGCGGCGTCGACCGACGCCATGTCCGTGACGTCGGCCCTGACCCCGAGCATCCCTTCCGGGACTTCGCCGCTGCGGTAGGTGATGGCCACCTTGTCCCCCGCCTCCACGAAAGTCCTGGCGATGGCCAGGCCTATTCCGCGGTTTCCGCCGGTGACGAGGACACTGCGGCCGGCCTGGGTCTGGGAGTCGTTCTGCACAAAAAATCCTTACGTTCTGGGCGGGGCGTGAGATTCCGATCCTATCCGCGCGGGAGGCAACTACAAGTTCACCGGCAGCAGTGAGACAATAGGGAAATCTGTTTGGAGAGTGATGACCCAGTGATGAATCTGCGATGACCCAAGGATGAGAAAGCTATCCCGCCGCGGCGTCCCCGTTCCCCGGATTACGGACGCCCGCTCGGCGCATACCGACGAGATGCATGCGCGCATGGTCAAGTACACGGTTTCCATGAGTATCCGCATGGTGTGCCTGTTCCTGCTCTTCTTCGTCCACGGCTGGATGCTGTGGGTGGTGGTGGCGGGCGCCGTCGTGCTGCCCTGGTTCGCCGTCGTCATCGCCAACGGAGGAAGCGACAGCGGGAACTTGGGCGCGGATTCTCCCTACGAGTCGGCACCGCCGCAGCAGCTCGAGGCGCATGTAACTGATGCTCCGGAGTCCCCCGGCACCACGGTGCTGAGCGGGGAAATTATTGACGACGACGGCCCCTCCGGCCGCGGAACGCAGGCGCCGGGCGCATGAACCTGCTTGACCAGTTATCCGGCGGCGCCGGACCAGAAGACCGTGCCCGGTGTTCCCGGAAGGGCTGCCGTGCCGACGCGGCATGGCAGCTGCTGTGGAATAACCCGAAGATCCATACCCCGGAGCGGCGGAAGGTCTGGCTGGCATGCGGTGAGCACCGCGACTGGCTTGAAGAGTACCTCCAGGTCCGCTCCCTGTGGAAAGAAACCCTGCCCCTTCCCGGCGGCGCCGGAACCGAAAGCGACACCCAGTAGATGTACAAGTTCCTCCTCTCCAGCCGGTGGCTGGGCTGGTTCGCCCTGGTGTGTGCACTGGCGGCAGTCTGCGCGTTCCTGGGCACCTGGCAGCTTGAGCGCCGCGACGCGGTCCGTGAGGACATCGGCTGGGTCGAAGCGAACTACTCCGCGGAACCGGTCCCCTTCGAGGAAGCAGCCGGATACTTCAGGGAATTCGATCCGTCGGCCGAATGGCTCCCGGTGGAGCTCACCGGCACCTATGACACAGCGAACCAGCGGATTGTCCGGAACCGTCCGCTGAGCGGGCGTCCCGGCTACGAGGTCCTGGTTCCCCTGAAGCTCGCAGACGGCACCGCCGTGGTGGTGAACCGCGGCTGGCTGCCGATCGGCGACAACGAGGCCGGCTGGCCGGACGAGGTCCCTGCTGCCCCGGAGGGAGAAGTGACGGTGACCGCCCGGCTCAAGCCCGCGGAACCCACTCTCCTGCGCGGAGCCCCGGACGGCCAGCTGGCGTCGATCGACATCGCTGAGTACCAGGACCAGGTGGGGTACCCGCTGGAGCAGGCTGCCTACGGCCTGATGGACAGTGAGGACCCGGCACCCGCCGACCGGCCCGAAGCCGCACCGAAACCGGCGCTGGACGAAGGCCCGCACCTCTCCTACGCCCTGCAGTGGTATGCGTTTGGCCTGCTCTTTTTCGTCGGGTTTGGCTACGCGGCGCGGCAGGAAGCCTGGAACATCATCGAGGCCGGCGAAGAGGACGATGAAGACTGGGAGGACGACGACGATGTCCACTCGGCTGCCCCCGTCCCGCGCCGGACGCGGCCGGTGCGCAAGCGCCGCGGCCCCACCGGCGAGGAAGAGGAAGACGCGATCCTGGACGCCCAGGGCTACTAGGTGTACTGAGACAGCACGTTAGTTACACCGGGTGATGGGTGCTTTGCCTCCGAGGCTGCTGTGTGGGCGTTGGTGGTTGTAGAAGTCTAGCCACGGTTGCAGGGCATCGGTGCGGGCTTGGTTGGAGT
>NZ_JAMWKK010000003.1:0-295633 GCF_035792275.1 Arthrobacter koreensis
CGTGGCCCAGAAGCTCAACGGACGCCCACGTAAAACGCTCGACTGGGACAGCCCAGCCGAGCGTTTACGTGATCTACTTCTAAGCACCTAACAACCCAAGGTGTTGCAACCACCCCCAGAATCCGCCAGTCTCATACGGGCAGTTTCTGTATGTTCGGGATGTGGACAGACGCTAGCGGTCGTCGCCGGACTCATTCGGAGCGTCCTCGCGGGGAGCGCTGTCCCCCTCGGCGGGCTGCCGGCGCGTTCCTGCCTGCGGAGCCTGTTCCGGAGCGGGTCCGGCCGGTTCCTGGCCCTGTGGAACCGGCTGGCCCTGTGCAACCGATTGCTGCTGGGGGGCTGACTGCTGCTGGGGGGCTGACTGCTGCTGGGCCGCAGGAAGCCGCACGCCGTAACGCGGGCGTCCGTCGGGCAAGTCGGGGAACTGTCCCCGAGGGGTGCCCGTCGCTGTGGCAGCAGGCTGCGGTGCCTGCTGCGCCGGACCGGCGGCAGGCTGGCCGGATACGGGCTGATCGGCAGGCTGTCCGGATACGGCATGCGCACCGGGCTCCCCGGCCGCCGGAGCAGCACCAGGGCGTGACGCCCCGCGGGTTCCGTAGGGATCAGCCCAGGTGGAGGGCCGCTCGGGCGCCTGACCGGCGTAGGGCGGCTGCTGCTGGTAGGGCGGCTGCTGCTGGTACGGCGGCTGTCCCGACGGCGGAGCCGGGTGCCCGCTCTGCCCCACCATGGGGAGCTGCGACAGCAGGCGGCGCGCCTCATTGGCCGCCTCCGGTGCCACGACGACGTCGTAGCTGGTGGCGATCACCTGGCTCGTGGACGTGAAGTCGCGGCGGCCGCGCTGGAAGGCGTAGGCCAGGACGCCGAAAAGCAGCCAGAAGATGGCGCCCAGTGCCATGGAAGGGATCAGCGAAAGATAGGAGTCGCCGCCGCCGAAGAGCATGAGCGCCAGGCCCACGAACAGGCCGAACCACGCACCGGTGGCAGCGCTGGACATGGCAACGCGCGGATAGGTCAGCCGGCCGGTTACCCGTTCAACGGACTTCAGCTCATTGCCCACGATGCTGACCAGGTGGACGGGGAACTTCGAATCCGCCAGGTAGTCGACCGCCTTCTGGGCGTCCAGGTAAGCCGTGTAACGGCCCACCAGCTCACCCCTGGGAAGAGTTCGTCCGGGGTCCCGCTGCGATGAGGCGCCAAATAGGTTCGACATTCCCCTATTCTTTCGCAGTTAGGGCGTTAATGGGCCTATGTATCGCTGGCAGTGAACGTCCCGCGCCTGTGCGGCCGTTCGAATGCGCCGAAGACGCTGCCGCCAAGTAGCCTAAGTAGGGTGAGCACTAATCCTACGCGCGTCTTTATTGCACGGCTGCTGGGCCTGGATGTCTTCGACCCCCTTGGCGACAGGCTTGGCCGCCTCCGGGATGCCGTGGTGCTGGACCGCGGGGCCGGCCGCCCGCCCCAGGCCGTCGGCATCGTCGTCGAGGTGCCCGGTAAGAAACGCGTCTTTGTGCCCATCACCCGCATCACCTCCATGGACCCCAGCCAGATCATCTGCACCGGCCTGGTCAACCTGCGGCGGTTCCAGCAGCGCGGTGCCGAGATGCTGGTGGTTGCCGAGCTGTTCGACAGCCGGGTGGTGCTGGCAGACGGCAGCGGCGAGGCGACGGTGGAGGACATCGCCATTGAACAGAACCGCGCCGGAGACTGGCATGTCTCAAGCCTCTTCGTGCGCCGCGGAGGCGGCGGGTCCCGCCTGCGCGGGCTGCGCCGGCGCGGCGAACTGCTGATCATCGAATGGTCCGAGGTGGGCCACTGGGACATCACCGGCCCGCAGGCCGCCACACAGTTCGTTGCCCAGCACGACGACCTCAAGGCCGCCGACTTCGCTGAGGCCCTGCACGAAATGAGCGGCAAGCGCCGCATCGAGGTGGCCAGCGAACTGCAGGACGAACGCCTCGCCGACGTGCTGCAGGAACTGCCCGACGACGACCAGGTGCAGATCCTGCAGTCCCTTGACGTTGAGCGTGCCGCGGACGTCCTGGAGGAAATGGATCCCGACGACGCCGCTGACCTGCTCAATGAGCTCCCCGAAGAGCAAAAAGAGGAACTCCTGCAGCTCATGGAGCCGGAAGACGCCCGTGACGTGCGCCGGCTCCTGCAGTACGAGGAGGACACCGCCGGTTCGCTGATGACACCGGTCCCCGTAATCCTGCCTCCTGAGGCGACTGTCGCCGAAGCCCTGGCCCACGTGCGGCGGGAGGAACTCACCCCTGCCCTCGCGTCCTCCATCTATGTCTGCCGGCCTCCGCTGGAGACGCCCACGGGACGCTACCTCGGCGTCGTCCACATCCAGCAGCTGCTGCGCACCGCTCCCCCGGAAGCACTGGGCAACATCCTGGATACCGATCTCGAGCCCGTGCGGGACTTCGCCAACATCGCGGAAATCTCCCGGATGCTGGCAACCTACAACTTGAACTCGCTGCCGGTGGTCAACGACACCGGACGCCTGGTGGGTGCAGTGACAGTCGACGACGTCCTGGACCACCTGCTCCCGGATGACTGGCGTGCCTCCGAAGACACCGGCCCCATAACGTGGCAGGGAAGGAAGAATGGCTGAGAAGAACCGCCCCCGTACTGACGGCCTCGACACTCCGCGCACCGCCCGAACCAGGTGGTTCCCCCGGCTGAGTCCAAACCCTGACGCCTTCGGCCACGCTACGGAGAATTTCGCCCGGTTTATGGGCACCCCGCAGTTCCTGCTGTACATGACGGTTTTCTGCGTTGTGTGGCTTGTCTGGAACACCTGGGGACCCGAGCCGCTGCGCTTCGACAGCGTGGCCCTGGGCTTCACGCTGCTCACGCTGATGCTCTCCCTGCAGGCTTCCTACGCCGCTCCCCTGCTGCTCCTGGCGCAGAACCGGCAGGACGACCGGGACCGCGTGTCCATGCGGCAGGACCGCGAACGCGCTGAACGGAACCTGCTGGACACCGAATACCTCACCCGGGAGATCGCCGAGCTGCGCATCGCTTTGCGGGAAGTCGCGACCCGCGACTATGTCCGTTCGGAAATCCGGGGCCTCCTCGAGGAACTCCTCGAGGCCAATGACAACCGTGACGACGGCCAGCGGCGCAGCACCCGCCGCCGCGGCCAGGACGGCAGCACGCCGCCGCCGTCCAAAGCCACCTCAGGTGCAGGAGAAGACTAGGCAGTGCCGGAAACACAAGAACACCTGGCCCAGCTGGCCCGTGCGGCCATGGAACGGGTCATCGACCCCGAGCTGCGCCGCCCCATCACCGAACTCGGCATGCTGCGCAGCGTGGAAGTCGACGGCGCCGGCAGCGCCCGGATCGGTGTCCTGCTCACCATCGCCGGCTGCCCGCTGCGCGGAACCATCACCGCCGACGTCGAACGCGAGCTGGCCGCCGTGCCGGGAATTACGTCCGTGCACGTCGACCTGGACGTCATGAGCCAGGAACAGCGCGAGGAACTCAAGGAGAAGCTGCGCGGGCCCGGCGGTGCCCGCGGCGTCCCGTTCAGCCGGCCGGGCTCGCTGACGAAGGTCTACGCCGTTGCCAGCGGCAAGGGCGGGGTGGGCAAGTCCACCGTGACCGTAAACCTGGCCGCGGCGATGGCTGCCTCCGGCCTGCGCGTGGGTGTGGTCGACGCCGATGTGCACGGCTTCTCCGTCCCGGGCCTGCTGGGCATCACGGCACCGCCCACCCGGGTGGATGAAATGATCCTGCCGCCGGTCGCACACGGCATCAAGACAATCTCCATCGGCATGTTCCTGGACAAGAACCAGCCGGTGGCCTGGCGCGGTCCCATGCTGCACCGTGCCCTCGAGCAGTTCCTCACCGACGTGTATTTCGGTGACCTGGACGTCCTGCTGCTGGATCTGCCTCCGGGGACGGGAGATATCGCGATTTCGGTCGGGCAGCTGCTGCCGTCCTCGGAAATCCTGGTAGTCACGACTCCGCAGGCTGCCGCGGCTGAGGTTGCTGAACGCGCCGGGACAGTGGCAGCGCAGACCGGGCAGAAGGTGGCCGGTGTCATCGAAAACATGTCCTGGCTCGCTTTGCCCACCGGGGAACGCATGGAACTCTTCGGCTCAGGCGGCGGCGCGTTGGTATCCAAACGCCTGGGATCGGTCCTGGGTTATGACGTTCCGCTGCTGGGCAGCATTCCGCTGGATGTACGCCTCCGCAAGGGCGGGGATGCCGGACTTCCCGTGGTCCTGGATGAAGCAGCTGCCGGGCCGGACACTGCCGGGGGCGAACTCCGCCGGATTGCAGCGGAACTGGCGGGACGGCCGCGGGGCCTGTCCGGGCTTAGCCTTTCGGTGACTCCGCGGAGCTAGACGCCAACGGGGCCGGGCACAGGATCTAGGTGGCCTCGACGTCGAACGGTGCCCGTTCGCCTGCGCCAAGACGCTCAATGCGCTGGACAGGAGGAGGCGGAGCGGCGGCGGTCCGTGCAGGTGCGGGGGCCGCATCAGTTCCGGTGCGGGCAGGGGCGGGACGCGCGGATCCGTTACTGCGCGCAGTCGCCGGGCGCACCGCTTCCTCGACGTCGTCGAGCAGGGCTTCCTTGATAATCCGCCGGGGATCGTACTGGCGGGGATCCAGCTTCCGCCAGTCCACCTCATCGATTTCCGGGCCCACCTCTTCGCGCAGCTGTTCGCGGGCTCCGGAGGCCATTCGGCGCAGCTCGCGGACCAGGCGGGCCAGCTGGGAGGCGTATTCGGGCAGGCGTTCGGGGCCAAGAATGGCCACGGCGAGGATCGCCAGGATGATCAGCTCATAGCCGTTAATTCCGAACACTTTTGAAGGGTACCTTTTCCGGCTGGATTAGGGCCACTTTGGGAACGGGCTCAAAGCGAACGCCCCGTGCCGGCCAGGAGCGCGAGTCCGTGGAGAACACGGTCAACGGCGCCGGAATCCGGGTCCCTGGCGGGAACCAGCAGGCGCGCGGACTCGCTGATGGAGAGTTCGCCCACTACGGATGAGAGGGTTTCTTCGGGCACCGAGGACTTAAGGGTGTAAGTAACATTGCGTGCAGAGAGCACAACTTCACCGGGCCGGGCTTCATCCCGCCAGATCCTCGGGGTGGTTGCGGGCGCACCGGAAGGGGTGCTGAAACCTTCGCTGCCTACCGGCTCTCCGCTGACTGCATGCAGGACTTCGGGGCTGGGGCCGCCCTGGCGCGGACGCTGCTCATAGACGGTGAGGCTCTGCCCGTTGCGGGTCAGCTCCATGGCCACTGCCGGGTGCCCGGCCACCTGCAGGGTCCGGGCCGAGACGAGCGTGAAACCAAGCGCACCGAGTTCCGGACAGGACCATCCTGCGTCCCGGAGTTCCTGGACGTCATCCGGCGTCAGGTTCCCGGGGCGCTGTTCTGCCAGCTGGTTCCAGCCTGCAAGCAGGTGTGCCTGCTGCGGGGCCGAAAGCGGTTCCTCCGCGATGCTCCCTAGGATGTACGCACCGGCCAGGACAACGCCGGAAACCAGCGTCAGGATTCCCCCGACCGCAACGGCGTACCGTCCCCGGCTACGGCCGGCGGCAGATTCCGGACGCCCTGCTGCCGCATTGTCTGCGACGATCCGGCTTGCGAGGTCTTCCCTCGGTGCCGGCACCCTCATGGCCTTCAGCCTGCTGCGGAGGCGGCGCTCTTCTTCCACGGTGCAGCGGCAGGCAGCGCAGCGTGAAAGGTGGGCCTGGACGGCGGCACGCCTGCGGGCCGGCAGTTCTTCGTCCAGGAACTCACGAAGGTGGCGTTTGGGGTGGCGCATATGCTCTAGCTGGCTCCTGCCACGCGGGGAAGCTTCAGGCTGACGGAAGGCGTTCGGCGCTGGGCCGGATCGCGGTGCGCCAGCTTCTCCTTCAGCATGCTCCGGCCCCTGTGGATGCGGGAGCGGACCGTGCCCAGCTTCACGCCAAGGGCGTTCGCCACTTCATCGTAGGAGAGGCCTTCCAGGTCACAGAGCACGACGGCGGCACGGAAGTCGGGCGGCAGTTCCTCCAGCGCCCGCTGGATGTCCACGTCAAGGTTGTTGAATTCGAAGCTGCGTTCCGGGCCCGGCCCCTGGCTGGGCAGCCTGCTCTCGGCTTCCTCGCTCATGCCGTCGAACCGGATGCGGCTTCGCCGGCGGGCCTGGTCCAGGAACAGATTGGTGGTGATCCGGTGCAGCCAGCCGTCCAGCGTTCCGGGCTGGAAGTTGGCAAGGGAGCGGAAGACGCGGACAAAGACTTCCTGGGTGAGGTCTTCAGCGTCGTGTTTGTTGCCGGTCAGCCGGTAAGCCAGCCGGTACACCTTGGCAGAGTGGGTTTCCACCACTTCCTGCCAGGTCGGACGCACCCAGTCAGTTCCCGCGGATGCTTCAGCAGCAACGTCAAGTGTCCCCGTCACGGTCTTCCTCCCTTCGTAACGTATTCCTGCCTCCCGCAGCGCAAGGCTGTGAACGGTGCGGGCCGGCGATCGTCAGTAGGTTCACCATCCATGTTTGCGCATATTTCTGGGAGTTCGCTGTTAGCACGCCCTGCGCAGGGAGACAAGTGCGTCCCGGGCATTGCCCCGGTCCGGGTACGCCGCGCACGGAGTCAGGCTGGCGGCAAACGGGCACTCGTGGCCTTAAGCTTGTAATGCCGCAGTGCCCGCCGCGGAAACCGCAGCACCTCGCGGCTGGCGGCCCGGTTGTTGAGCCGGGCCAAGGCCACGATCCGCCCGGACGCGGAACCCCTGGATTATTTGAGTGAAAGAGACTGTGCACCCATGAGCGCCGACAAGCAGAGCACGTGGTCCTACACGGAGGCGCTGCCCTTCGAGGACGAAGTCCTGCTCCGCGCGCGGGAACGTTCCCACGAGCTGGGTGTTACCCCGGTCAGTACCGGCGTAGGCGCGGCACTGACCGTGCTGGCGGCGTCGTCGAAGGCACAGACAGTGGTGGAGATCGGAACCGGCGCCGGAGTATCGGGTGTCTGCCTGCTCCGCGGTCTGGGCCCGGGCTCGGTGCTCACCACCATCGACTCCGATGTGGACCACCTCCGGGCTGCGCGCCAGGCATATTCGGAAGCGGGGATTCCGGGCAACCGGACCCGCACCATTTCGGGCAGGGCCGCACAGGTCCTGCCGCGGCTGACGGACAACGCCTACGACCTCGTTTTCATCGACGCGGACAAGCCGTCCTTCCTCCTGTACGCTGAGCAGGCAGTACGCCTGCTCAAGGCCGGAGGACTGATGATCATCAACGGCGCCCTGGACAACGGGCGGGTTGCCGATCCCGCTGCCCGCGAGCCGCTGACCGTGACCATGCGCCAGGTGGGCCGGTTCATCCGGGACAACGAGTCCCTGGTGTCGTCCCTGCTGCCTACCGGCGACGGCCTCCAGCTTGCCGTAAAGACTGTCCCCGGGCGCTAGGCGCTCTGCGCGCGTGCCCGTGCAGCCCGCGCGCGGAGGAACGCAATCAGCAGACGGGCACCGAATCCCGTAGCCCCCTTGGAGTATTCGTGGGTGTCCGAGGACACTTCCATGGGACCGGCAATGTCCAGGTGGATCCAGGGCGTTCCGTCCACGAACTTTTCCAGGAAAAGGGCGCCCAGGATCGCTCCGGCGCCGGCCTTCGCGCCAACCGGGGCAACGTGCGCCAGGTCCGCGGAAGCGGACTCAAGCAGATAGTCGTACTCGGGAACCAGCGGCAGCTGCCAGAGCGGTTCACCGCTGCTGCTGGCGGCGGCTTCCAGTGCGCTGAGCAGCTGGGGGTCGTTGCCGAAAAGCGCCGCATGGCGCTTGCCAAGGCCAAGTGCGGCCGCGCCGGTGAGGGTCGCGACGTCGATCAGCGCTGACGGATGAAGATCCTGCACTGCGTAGGCCAGTGCATCGGCAAGGACCATCCGCCCCTCGGCATCCGTGTTCCCGATCTCCACCGTGGTGCCGTTGTAGGTGCGCACAATGTCGCCGGGTCGGTAGGAAGCTCCGCCCAGCGCGTTTTCCGCGAGGGCCAGGAGTCCGGTCACTTCGAAGGGCACCTGAAGTTCCGCTGCGGCCTGCACTGCGGCAAGAACGACGGCGGAGCCCGCCATGTCCATCTTCATCGCAGGCATTGATTCCCGCGGCTTCAGGGAGATCCCGCCGGAGTCGAAGGTGATGCCCTTTCCTACGAGCACTACGCGGTCCTCCACGGCACCGGCACCCGGCCGGTAGGTGACCCGTACCAGGCGCGGACCATTGGCGGAACCGGAGCCGACGGCGCTTAGCCCGCCGAATCCTTCGGCTGCCAGCCGCTGCGGGTCCCAGACTTCAATGTCCAGGCCGTGGCCGGCAGCGACGGCTGCGCCCTGGGCTGCCATCCATTCCGGGGTTGCGGTGTCCGGCGGGGTGTTGGTCAGGTCCCGTGCCAGCCATGCGGCCCGCGCCGAGATTTCCGCTAGTTCCAGTGCCTGCGGCACCAGTCCCGTGACTTCCATGTGGGCAGCCATCGGCTTTCCGGCAGCATTCAGCCCGGTCCGCGGCGCGCGGTATCCGCCCAGGAAGAAGCCTTCGAGGAACGCCTGCTGCGCCTGTGCAGTCAGTGAATCAATGACGCTCATGCGGATTTTCTGTGCGCCGGATGTTGCGCGGGCCAGGGTTGCGCCGGCCCGCCTCATGCTCTGGTGGGATTCATCCCCTACCCCGAGGTAGATGAGTTTGCCGGGAAGATCCGTGGACCCCCGGGGCGGTTCGACAACCAGGTGTTCGCCGGCCTTGCCGGTGATGCCCGCAGCTTCGGCGCGGGCAGCGACGTCGATCCCGTAGCGCACTGCAGCTTCCACTGCCCCGCGCCTGGGTTCAGGAACCGTCCGGTCCCCGGGCGGCCCGGGAGCTATGGCAACGGCCAGGACGTCGACGCCTTCGCCCGGGAGAGCCTGCAGGCCCTGAGCCGGGTCTCCGGGGCGCTCCGCCAGCGGAGCGAGCCCGGATACCGTCGTCATGGACAACCTGCGGGTAGCCTGCGGGGCACCCGCAGGCTTGGAGTTCTGCCTGGAAGGACGCATGCTTCCAGCCTAGCTGGTGACGCCGAGGAGGCATTCCTTGAGCTTGCCCGCTTCTTCGGCATTCAGTTCAACGACCAGCCGTCCGCCGCCGTCGATGGGCACCCGCAAGATAAGGCTGCGCCCTTCTTTGGTGACCTCCATGGGTCCATCACCCGTACGCGGTTTCATCGCAGCCATATTGAAGTTCCCCTTTCAAAAGTGCACTGCGGGGTTATTCCCCGAGTAATCACCGTCCCTGCTGCAGCCGGTTCCCGATTGTTGTTAGGGTGCCGAGCCGCATTTGGTGCCATTATTCCGTACAACCGTAAGCAGGCGAAATTTCGGTGTGTCTGAGGACACACCGGTGCGGTCGGGCTAGCCCCGTGACCTGAATTCGCAGTCCGCCAGGTGATCATTCACGTACCCGGTGGCCTGCAGCATTGCATAGGCGGTCACCGGGCCCACGAAGCGGAACCCGCGGCGCCGAAGCTCCTTGGAGAGGCTGCGGGATTCCCCGGTCTCTGCCGGGACCTCCGCCAGTTCCTTTGGGGCGGATTTCCCGGGCGGCCGGTGCTTCTCCAGCAGCGCATGGAGCGACTCCCCCTCCGGCAGCGCCAGCAGCGCCCGGGCATTGCCGATCGTGGCGCGGATCTTGGCCTCGTTGCGCACAATGCCCGGGTTGCCCATCAGCGCGGCGACGTCGTCCTCGCCGTAAGCTGCTACCCGGTGCGGGTCGAAAGCCGAGAAGGCCTCGCGGAAGGCTTCCCGCTTACGCAGTATCGTGATCCAGCTCAGCCCGGCCTGGAAGCCCTCAAGACACAGCCGCTCAAACAGGGCCGCCTCGCCGCTCACAGGCCGGCCCCATTCGGTGTCGTGGTAGGCCAGGTAGTCCGCGCTGCCAAGCGCCCAGGGGCAGCGGAGGCGCCCGTCAGGCCCGGGGAGCGCCGTCACGGTTCCTGCCGTCCGGCCGGGTCCTCTGGCGGAACCTGCGCGTGGCGGCCGGTTCCCGGCTGCGTGGCGCCGTGGCTCCGGAGCTGGGCCAGGGCGGCGTCCCGCTCCAGCAGCGCCTGCGCCAGCCGCGCAAGGACTGCGTCCACTTCATCCATGCGGTATCCGCGCAGCGCAACGGAGAACTTCAGGTCCGCTATGTCTGCGGCGCCGGGCTGCTCCGGAAGAAGCACCGGCGGAAGCCGGGGGTCAGGCTCGCCGAGGGCAGCTGCCGGCCCCGGGAGGTACGGTTCCGCTGCGCCGGCCCCGCGCGGGCGCAGCCCGGCCCACCCGGCCGCAAAAACGGCTGCCGCGCCCACGGCGGCTATGGCAAGGAACGCAAGCAGGATCATCACGGCACCATCGTCGCAGATCCCCGCCTTCAGTCAGAGCGAGAGATGCCCGGCGCTGTCGGCAATGATGAGTTTCACGGCCTCGGCCGGATCATCCACCACGTGGACCAGTTCAAGGTCCTTGGCGGAGATCATTCCTTCCTTCAGCAGCGAACCCCGGACCCAGTCCAGCAGCGGGATCCAGAATTCGGTGCCAATGAGCACGATTGGGAAAGACGTGACTTTCTGGGTCTGGACCAGCGTCATTGCTTCGAAGAGTTCATCCAGTGTTCCAAAACCGCCCGGAAGGACAATGAATCCCTGGGCATACTTCACGAACATTGTCTTCCGCACGAAGAAATAGCGGAAGTTGATGCCGAGGTCCACCCACTCGTTAAGTCCGGTTTCGAAGGGCAGTTCGATTCCCAGGCCGACTGACACTCCCCCGGCTTCCACTGCACCCTTGTTTGCGGCTTCCATGGAGCCCGGGCCGCCGCCGGTAATCACGGCCAGCCCTGCTTCTGACAGCAGCCTGCCCACCGCCTCGCCGGTCTCGTACCAGCGGGATCCGGGAAGGGTGCGCGCCGAACCGAACACGCTGACGGCCGGACCGAGTTCCGAGAGCGTTCCAAAGCCTTCCACGAACTCGCTCTGGATGCGCAATACCCGCCACGGGTCGGTATGGGTGAAGCTCGTTCCGTCTGCGGTGTCCAGGAGGAACCGGTCCGACTGCGGTACGCGGGCCTGCCCGCGGCGCAGTTCCACCGGACCCCGCCGTTTAGCGGATGCGGGACGGTTGAAGCCTTCTTCGCCGCTGATAGCCATCTACCAAGGCTAGCGTCACCGGCGTGATGGGCACCGCATCACGGCACGGCCGGTACGGGTCATTTGGTTTCTCTTGAATCACGATTTGTCCACGTCGGAGTGATCGGGGACACGGGGGGTTGATTTGTTCGCTATCTTCTTCCTATGACCAGTGACACAACATCAGGGCAGCCGGTGCCTGAGCAAGCAGCACCCCTCGTCTCGCTGAAGAACGTAAACAAGCACTTCGGGGACCTCCATGTGCTGCGGGACATCAACCTTGATGTGGCGCGCGGCGAAGTGGTGGTGGTGATCGGCCCGTCCGGGTCCGGCAAGTCGACTCTGTGCCGTGCCATCAACCGCCTGGAGACCATCGACGACGGCGAGATCACCATCGACGGCAAGGCCCTGCCCGCAGAAGGCAAGGCACTCGCCAAGCTGCGTGCGGACGTCGGCATGGTCTTTCAGTCGTTCAACCTCTTTGCGCACAAGTCCATCCTGGACAACGTGGCCCTCGGTCCCATCAAGGTCAAGCGGACCAAGCCGGCTGTGGCCAAGGAAAAGGCGATGGCGCTGCTGAAGCGCGTCGGCGTCGACAACCAGGCCAACAAGCTTCCGGCCCAGCTCTCCGGCGGCCAGCAGCAGCGTGTCGCAATCGCCCGGGCCCTGGCCATGAAGCCGAAGGTCATGCTTTTCGACGAGCCGACTTCCGCCCTTGACCCGGAAATGATCAACGAAGTCCTGGACACCATGGTGGAGCTCGCCCAGGAGGGCATGACCATGATCGTGGTAACCCACGAAATGGGCTTCGCGCGCAAGGCTGCAGACCGCGTCATCTTCATGGCCGACGGCCAGATCGTGGAGCAGGCTGCACCGGAAGAATTCTTCACCAACCCCAAGAGCGACCGGGCCAAGGACTTCCTCGGCAAGATTCTCGCGCACTAGAGCAACCACCGGTTTTCATCCACCCTTTGAGGCAAGGCTGCGGCCCTTCGCGGGCCCTGGCCGCAATGCAAGGAGAAAAAATGCGCAATACCCGTTACGCAGTTGCCGCCATGGCAGCAGCTGCCGCACTGACCCTGTCCGCCTGCGGCGGCGACTCCGGCAGCGATTCGGCCGATTCCGGCGACGCAGAGACCATCCGCATTGGCATTAAGTTCGACCAGCCGGGCCTCGGCTTCGATGAGGGCGGCTCCTACAGCGGCTTCGACGTTGACGTAGCCAAGTACGTAGCCAACGAACTGGGCTACGGCGAAGACCAGATCGAATGGGTCGAGACCCCCTCCGCCCAGCGCGAGAACATGCTCGAAAACGACCAGGTCGACATGATCTTTGCGACCTACTCCATCACGGACACCCGCAAGGAAAAGGTCGCTTTCGCCGGACCGTACTTCGTTGCCGGCCAGGACCTCCTGGTCCGCGCCGACGATTCCGAGATCAAGGGTCCGGAAGACCTCAACGGCAAGATCCTGTGCTCGGTCACCGGTTCCACCTCCGCGCAGAAGGTCAAGGACACCCTGGCCAACGAAGCAGAGCTGGTTGAGCAGCCGAGCTACGCCGAGTGCGTCACGGCCATGCAGGGCGGCGCCATTGACGCCGTCACCACCGATGACATCATCCTTGCCGGCCTTGCTTCCACGGATGCAAACAAGGGCCAGTTCAAGGTTGTCGGCAACACCTTCTCCGAAGAGAAGTACGGCGTTGGCATCCAGAAGGACAGCGACAAGTGTGAAGACATCAACGCTGCCATCGAGAAGATGATCGAAGACGGCGCGTGGGAAGAAGCCATCAAGAAGAACACAGAGGGTGCTGACTACACGTTCAACGCCGATCTGAACCCACCGACCATGGACGCCTGCGCCTAAGCGATCCGCCTCCGCTAGGTTTCGGCGGCAACGTTCGGGGCAGGGCTGCGGCCCTGCCCCGAACTCCGCTCCACACATTTTTACGGAAGAGGTGACATATGGAAGGTTTCCTCGAGCTCTTCGGCGAATACGACGTCGTCGGGGCCTTCTGGGTCAACATCCAACTGACATTCTGGGCCGCAATCTGGTCCCTGGTGCTTGGCACCATCCTGGCCGTGATGCGTATTTCGCCGATTGCCAGCCTGCGCTGGTTCGGCACTGCCTACGTGAACATTTTCAGGAACACTCCGCTGACCATCATCATGGTCTTCGGCACCCTGGCTCTCTGGTCCCAGCTCCAGGTCAGCCTCTCCAGCGATTTCAACCTCAACTTCTTCCGGCTCGCTGTCCTGTCCCTGTCGGTCTACCACGCGGCGTTCGTCTGCGAGGCGATCCGAAGCGGCGTGAACACCGTGCCGCTGGGGCAGGCTGAAGCTGCCCGTTCCATCGGACTGTCCTTCCTGCCCGCAGCGTGGCTGATCATCCTGCCGCAGGCTTTCCGCGGTGCTGTTGCCCCGCTGGGCAATGTCCTGATTGCACTGGCGAAGAACACCACTGTCGCCGCCGTAGCCTCGGTGGCTGAAGCCTCCGGTCTGATGAAGACCATGATCGAGTTCCGGCCGGACCTCATGACGCAGATCTTCCTGACCTTCGCCCTTGGTTTCGTGCTTATCGTGATCCCGATCGGCCTGCTGACAACCTGGGCCTCGAAGAAACTGGCGGTGGCGCGATGAGCCAAAGTGTCCTGTTTGACGCCCCCGGCCCCCGTGCGCGCCGCCGCATCATGGTCGGCAACATCCTGGGCGTGCTGTTTATCCTCGGCGTGCTGGCCGTGATCGTGAACGGGCTGGCCGAAAAGGGCCAGTTCGACGCCGCCAAGTGGGATCCGTTCGTTGAGGGCCGCACCTGGGAGTACTTCATGCTGCCCGGCCTGCTCGAGACGCTGAAGGCGGCAGGGGTCGCGATCGTAACCTCGATCGTCTTCGGCCTGGTCTTCGGGCTTGGACGGCTCTCCTCGGTGAAGGCCATCAGCTGGGTGGCCGGCGTGATCGTGGAATTCTTCCGCGCCGTGCCGGTGCTGCTGATGATGATCTTCTTCTACCAGTTCCTCTCGAAGTCCACTCCGGTCCCCTCCTCGGACGTGCCGTTCGTGGCGGTTGTCCTGGCGCTGACGCTGTACAACGGCTCAGTGATTGCCGAACTGGTGCGCTCGGGTGTCTTTGGCCTGCCCAAGGGCCAGCGCGAGGCCGGTCTGGCGATTGGCCTGACCCGCAGCCAGTCGCTGCGCATCGTTGAGGTGCCGCAGGCCCTGGTAGCCATGCTCCCGGCCCTGCTGAGCCAGTTCGTGGTCATCCTGAAGGACTCGGCCCTGGGTACCTTCATCGGCTACACGGAGCTGCTTGGCTACGCCCGCAGGCTCGCCTCCGGTGAGGGCAATATCCTGCCCGCACTGCTGGTCACCGCGGCGATCTTCATCATCCTGAACATGATCCTGACCTTCGTGGCCCAGCGGCTCTCCCGCCGGCTTGGGGCACGTGCAGGAACCCTGCTCAGGGCCGAGGACGCCGTTGAGCCTGAAGGGGTTCCCGCGCCCGCGAAGTAATTCCCCGGTATCGAGATAACAGACAGTGCCCTTTAGAAGCGCCAGCTTCTAAAGGGCACTGTCTGTTATCACGGTGAGTGCTGTCCTAGGACGAGAGCCAGGTCTGGAGAGCGGCCAGGCACTGCCTTATGCCGCCGGCGGTGACATGCTCGTTGTCCGAGTGCGCCAGCAGGGCATCTCCCGGACCGAAGTTCACCGCAGGAATGCCCAGGGCACTGAAACGCGCGACGTCGGTCCAGCCGTACTTGGGCTTGGGCTCGGCGCCCACGGCTTCAATGAAGCTCGCAGCCGCGGGACGGTCCAGTCCGGGCCGGGCCCCGGCGGAAGCGTCGGTGCGCACCAGGTCGAACCCGTGCAGCAGGTCCCGGACATAGGCTTCGGCCTGCGTGAGGTCCTTGTCCGGGGCAAAGCGGTAGTTGATTTCCACGACGGCGGAATCCGGAATGACGTTCCCCGCGGTGCCGCCGTGGATCTTCACGGCATTGAGGGATTCCCGGTAGTCCAGCCCCTCCACCTGCACGGTAGCGGGCTCGTGGTCCCGCAGCCGCACCAGGATTTCGGCAGCCGCGTGGATTGCGTTTTCTCCCATCCAGGCCCGGGCCGAATGCGCCGCTTTTCCGGCGGTGCGCGCCTGGAACCGCATCGTGCCGTTGCAGCCGCCCTCCACTGTGCCGTCCGTTGGCTCCAGCAGGATCGCGAAGTCGGCCTTCAGCCATTCCGGGAAGGATTTCTCCAGCCGGCCCAGGCCGCTGAGGGAGGCATCCACTTCCTCATGGTCGTAGAAAACATACGTAATGTCCCGGCTCGGATCGGTAAGGGCGGCTGCCAGCGCCAGCTGCACGGCCACCCCGCCCTTCATATCGGTGGCACCGCGGCCGTAGAGGACTTCGCCGTCCCAGCTCGAAGGCACCGTCCCCCGGGAGCCGGGCACGGACGGCAGCGGAACAGTGTCCAGGTGTCCGGCCAGGATGACCCGCTCGCTGCGGCCCAGGCTGGTGCGGGCCATGATGGAATCGCCGTCGCGCACCACTTCAAGGTGGCCCAGCTCGTTCAGGGCTGCCTGTACGGCATCGGCGATGGCCGCTTCGTTCCCGGACACACTCTCAATGTCCATCAGTGCCGCGGTCAGGTCCGCGACGTCGTCGTGCAGGTTCAGGGGCTTGGCAGGTAATACGGTCACCGCTCCAGACTACCGCTCGGTAGACTGGAGCCCATGACTTCAAGCACTTCCTCAGCCCCCACCCCACGCACCGCGTCCGGTCTCGGACTGGCTACCGTAGCCGCAGACGGCACGGTCCTGGATGTCTGGTACCCCCGCCCCGCCCTGACGCCCCTGCAGAACGACGTCGAGTTGGCGGCAGAGCTCGAAAAGGCTGCGGCTGCCATGGCTGACGAGGTCCGCGGAACACGCGGCGAGGTCCTCGAACCCCAGATCGACCTTGACCAAGCCCCGGCCGGAACCGCCGATGCCTACCTCCGCCTGCACGTTCTCTCCGCCCGGCTCTCCGCTCCGAACACGGTGAACCTCGACGGTATTTTCGGTGCCCTCCCCAACGTTGTCTGGACAAACTTCGGCCCCTGCCAGGTAGCCGGCTTCGACCGGGTACGCGTTGCACTGCGCGCCCGCGGGCCCGTCACTGTCTATGGCGTAGACAAGTTCCCCCGCATGGTGGACTACGTCCTGCCCACCGGAGTGCGCATCGCCGACGCGAACCGTGTCCGCCTGGGCGCCCACCTGGCCGAAGGCACCACTGTCATGCACGAGGGCTTCGTCAACTTCAACGCCGGGACCCTTGGGACCTCCATGGTGGAAGGCCGGATTTCGGCCGGCGTTGTTGTGGGTAACGGCTCCGATGTGGGCGGCGGTGCGTCCATCATGGGTACCCTCTCCGGCGGCGGCAAGGAACGGATTACCATCGGCGAGCGTGTCCTCCTCGGCGCAAACTCCGGAGTGGGCATCAGCATCGGCGATGACAGCGTCGTCGAAGCGGGCCTGTACGTCACGGCCGGCACGCGGGTCAGCGTCACCGACCCGGAAACCAACGAGGTCCGCACCGTCAAGGCGGCCGGCCTCTCCGGTGTTCCCGGGCTGCTGTTCCGCCGCAATTCCGCGACCGGCGCTGTTGAGGCACTTCCCCGGCTGGCCCGCACGGTGGAGCTGAACGAAGCCCTGCACGCCAACTAGGACCCCGGACCAGGAAACGCGCGCTGTGGCCCGCAACCGGCAGCCGGCGGCACGGCGCAGGAGCATCAGCGTACTGCTGCTTGCCGCTGCCGCCGCAGCCGCCGTCCTGCTCTATCTCCTCGTCCTGGCTCTCGGCCGGGACGAGGAGCGGCCGGTGCGCGAACGCTGCACCGCCACCGTGAACGGCGCTTCCTGGTCCTTCAACCCGGATCAGGCGGTCAACGCGTCAACCATTGCCGCCGTCGCCGTGTCCCGCGGCCTGCCGCCGCGGGCCGCGTCAATCGCCCTGGCGACCGCTGTGCAGGAATCCGGACTGCGCAATCTCGATTACGGGGACGACGCCGGACCGGACTCGCGGGGGCTGTTCCAGCAGCGCCCGTCGCAGGGATGGGGCTCCCAGGACCAGGTGATGGACCCGGTCTATGCTTCCAATGCCTTCTATGACGCCCTCTTGGAGGTGCCGGGCTACCAGGATCTGCCGATTACCGTAGCTGCACAGACCGTTCAGCGAAGCGCCTACCCGGAGGCCTACGCGGACCACGAGCCTGAAGGCCGGGCATTTGCCTCGGCTCTGACCGGACAGTCACCCGCCGCCCTGGCCTGCACGCTAAACCCGGCAGAGACGCCCGGAGACCCGAACACCGTGCTGGCAGCGATGAGCGCGCTGTACGGCGAGCAGCAGGCCATGGTGCTCGGCGAGGTGCTGGTGGTGGGAGCGTCCGGGGATTATGGATGGTCACTGGCCCAGTGGGCGGTCGCTAACGCCAAGTCTCTGAACATCAACGAAGTCTCCTATGACTCGATGACCTGGACCCGGGGAAGCGGATTGTGGAGCCCCTCCGACGCTCCGGACACTCAGGTAGCAATCCACATTGCCCCGGTGTCCGTCGGCCAGCAGGGGTAACCCGGCCGGCCCGCAGGCATGGCGGCGGGGCGAACCCGCTAGGCTGAAACCATGCGAATACTAGTCACCGGAGGAACCGGTTACATCGGCTCCCACACCACGCTTGAGCTGCTTCAGGCCGGACACGACGTTGTAGTTATGGACAACCTCGCCAACTCCAGCACCGAATCCCTGAACCGGGTCCAGGAACTCTCCGGGCGCACAGCTGCGTTCGTGCAGGCAGACCTGCTTGACCCGCAGGCACTGGAAGCAATCTTCACAGAGCACTCCCCCGAAGCCGTCATCCATTTCGCCGGCCTGAAGGCCGTCGGGGAATCCGTGGCCAAGCCGCTGCACTACTACCGGAACAACGTTGCCGGCACGCTCAATCTGCTGGATGCCATGGACCGGCACGATGTGCGCACCATCGTCTTCAGCTCCTCCGCCACGGTTTACGGAGCTTCGGAAGAAGTGCCGCTGGCAGAGGACATGCCCATGGACGCGGTAAACCCCTACGGGCGCACCAAGGAGCAGATCGAGGACATCCTTGCGGACCTCGGTGCCTCGGACGAGCGCTGGAGCATCGCCCTGCTGCGTTACTTCAACCCGGCGGGCGCCCACGAGTCCGGGCGCATCGGAGAGGATCCCACGGGTATTCCCAACAACCTGCTTCCCTTCGTGGCCCAGGTTGCTGTCGGACGCCGGGACAAGGTCATGGTCTTTGGCAACGACTACCCCACTCCGGACGGCACCGGTGTGCGCGACTACATCCATGTCATGGACCTGGCGTCCGGCCACCTCGCCGCCCTCGACTACATCGCGGCCCGCAAGGGGGTCAAGCGCTGGAACCTGGGTACCGGAAACGGATCCTCGGTGCTGGAGGTCCTGGCCGCTTTCTCCAAGGCGGCCGGAAAGGACGTTCCCTACGAGTTCGCACCCCGCCGTCCCGGTGACGCCGCCGTCAGCTATGCCGATCCCTCGGCAGCCCAGGCGGAGCTCGGCTGGTCTGCCGGCCGTTCCCTGGATGACATGTGCCGCGACCACTGGAACTGGCAGAAGCAGAACCCCCAGGGCTACGCCGCCCAGGCCTAGCTTCCGCTCGCCGCGGAGGTAAAGGAAAAGGACGGGCCCGCATCCTCAGTGAGGATGCGGGCCCGTCCTTTTGGTGCCTGCCTGGAACCGGCGATGCCGGGCCGGGTTTAGCGCTCCGGGTAGTTGCGTTCCTGGACACCCGTGTACAGCTGCCGCGGACGGCCGATCTTGGTCTGCGGGTCCTGCATCATTTCGCGCCACTGGGCGATCCAGCCCGGGAGGCGTCCGATCGCGAAGAGGACGGTGAACATCTTCTCGGGGAAACCCATCGCCTTGTAGATCAGGCCGGTGTAGAAGTCCACGTTCGGGTAGAGCTTGCGCTCAATGAAGTAGTCATCCGCGAGGGCCTTCTCTTCGAGGCGCATGGCGATGTCCAGCAGTTCGTCGTTGCCGCCCAGGTCCGCGAGGATTTCGTGTGCGGTGGCCTTGACGATCTTGGCGCGCGGATCGTAGTTCTTGTAGACGCGGTGCCCGAAGCCCATGAGCTTCACGCCGTCTTCCTTGTTCTTGACCTTCTCCATGAAGGTTTCCGGCTGCATGCCGGTGGACTGGATGTCCCGGAGCATGTTCAGCACGGCCTCATTCGCACCGCCGTGGAGCGGGCCGAAGAGTGCGCTGATGCCGGCCGAGATGGAGGCGAACATGTTGGCGTTGGAACTGCCGACCAGCCGAACGGTGGAAGTCGAGCAGTTCTGCTCGTGGTCCGCGTGCAGGATCAGCAGCAGGTCCAGGGCCTTGACCAGCTTCGGGTTCAGTTCGTACGGTTCGGCGGGCAGGCCGAAGGAGAGCCGCATGAAGTTCTCCACCAGGTTCATGGAGTTGTCCGGGTAGAGCATGGGCTGGCCGATGCTCTTCTTGTGCGCGTAGGCCGCGATCACGGGAAGCTTTGCCATGAGGCGAACGGTGGAGAGTTCCACCTGCTCCTCGTCAAAGGGATCCAGCGAGTCCTGGTAGAAGGTCGACAGGGCGCTGACGGCCGAGGACAGCACCGGCATCGGGT
Organism: Arthrobacter koreensis; assembly: GCF_035792275.1. GTDB lineage: Bacteria > Actinomycetota > Actinomycetes > Actinomycetales > Micrococcaceae > Arthrobacter_B > Arthrobacter_B koreensis_A. Next base: position 19,797 of record NZ_JAMWKK010000003.1, read on the forward strand.
GCGCGTCGCGCGGGAAACCGCCGAAGAAGCCCTTGAGGTCCTCGTGCAGCAGCGTGTGGCGGCGGATCCGGTGGTCGAACGCCTCCAGCTCTGCCGGGGTGGGCAGGTTGCCGTAGATGAGCAGGTACGAGGTTTCAAGGAAGCTCGAGTGCTTGGCCAGCTGCTCGATCGGGTATCCGCGGTAGCGCAGGATGCCGGCATCGCCGTCGATGTAAGTGATCGCCGAGGTTGTGGCCGCGGTGTTCATAAAACCGGGGTCGAAAGTAACGGTGCCGGTCTGCTTCAGCAGCTTCGATACGTCGAAGCCGTCGTTGCCCTCGTTGGCCGCGATGCGGGGCAGCTCCAGCTTGTCCGCCGGGTCGGTCCCATAGTGCAGCTCGGCACTCGGTCGCTCAGTCATGTTTCTCCTTCAGGAGTTTGAAGAACCCACTGCTACGGGCCCGCATCCTCGTGAGAAGAGCGCCCATAGTACACATTCGTGCTTATATCTATTTCGCTAAAACGCTACCGGGTTACCGGGCGATACAACTAATCGGCGGCCATGTTGTTGTGCAAGCGCAACATGAGTGCATGATGCCACCGGCCAATCAGCCCGCGGCTGCTTCCAGCCGCCGGACTGCCGCAGCGATCCGCTCGTCGCTTCCCGTCAGCGCAACCCGCACGTAGCCTGCGCCTGCATCACCGTAGATAACGCCGGGGCCGACGACGATGCCCAGGGCAGCGAAACGTTCCACTGTGGTCCAGGTGTCCTCGCCGGCAGTCGCCCAGAGGTAGAGCCCGGCTTCGGAGCTGCTGATCTTCAGTCCGAACGCTTCCAGCGCCGGCACCAGCATCTCGCGCCGGGCGCGGTACTTGTCCTTCTGCTCCGCCACGTGCCGGTCGTCGGACAGAGCTGCGAGCATGGCCGCCTGGACGGGAGCCGGGACAATCATGCCGGCATGCTTCCGGCTGTTGACCAGGTTCGCAATGATCGCCCCGTCGCCGGCCACGAAAGCGGCGCGGTAGCCGGCGAGGTTGGACTGCTTGCTCATCGAGTAGACGGCCAGCAGCGACTCGCTGCTGCCTCCGCTGACGCGCGGGTCCAGGACCGAGGGAACCGGGGCGCCGCCGCGTGCGGTGTCCCATTCGCCCCAGCCGAGTTCGGCGTAGCATTCATCCGACGCTACGACGGCGCCGAGGGACCGGGCCTGGGCGACCAGGGCGGCCATCGATTCGGCACCACGCACACTGCCGGTCGGGTTGCCAGGAGAGTTGATCCAGACCAGCCGTACGCGTGCCCGGGTCTGTTCATCGAGTTCGCTGAGGTCGTCTGCGGCCACGGGCGTTGCACCGGCAAGCACCGCACCCATGTCGTACGTTGGGTAGGCCACGGTCGGACGTACGACGACGTCGCCTGCGCCAAGTCCGAGCAGCAGCGGCAGCCAGGCCACCAGTTCCTTGGACCCTACCGTGGGCATAATGTCCTGCGGGTCCAGTCCGGGCACGGACCGGCGGCGGGCGAACCACTGCGCGATCCCTTCCCGCAGCTCGGGCGTGCCGTGCGTCGTGGGGTACCCGGGGGCATCCGCTGCGGCAGCAAGCGCCGCCTGGATGAAGTCCGGGGTGGGGTCGACCGGCGTGCCGATCGAAAGGTTCACAGTTCCGTCAGCGTGCGCCGAAGCCTGCTTCACGTACGGCGCCATCGCTTCCCACGGGTACTCGGGAAGGTTCAGTCCGAAGCTGCCGGAGGCTTGTGCGCTCATCCCTGGTTCTGCGGCGGAAGTGCGGCGATCAGCGGGTGATCCTTGTGGGTGTTGCCAAGCTTCGCCGCGCCGCCGGGAGATCCCAGGTCGTCGAAGAACTCGACGTTGGCCTTGTAGTAATCGGCCCATTCCTCGGGAGTGTCGTCCTCGTAGTAGATGGCCTCGACCGGGCAGACCGGTTCGCAGGCTCCGCAGTCCACGCATTCGTCAGGGTGGATGTAGAGGGAGCGTTCACCTTCGTAGATGCAGTCCACGGGGCACTCTTCGATACATGCCTTGTCTTTTACATCCACGCATGGCTGCGCAATTACGTACGTCACGTCCCTTTGCCTTCCTTGGTGTGCGGATCCCCGCGTCGCCGCAGGTCTCCACGAGGTAATGCTTCCACGTTAGTAGTCCGTACCATTATCTCCCAGCCGGGAGGGTGCCGCGTACTATGTAACGGTGAGAAGCCCATCCCCCGAGGAACGCCTGCGTGCCGCCGGTACCGGGCAGCGCGCCGTCGTGCGTTACCGGATTGACGGCGGACTGACCGACGCCCTCGGAACCATCACCGCCCTGGACGCGGAGGGATGCACCATAGAGACCCGCACCGGGCCGGTAACCATAGAGTGGTCCCGGGTGACGGCGGGAAAACCGGTTCCCCCGGCCCCGGAACGCCGCAGGCCCCGGAACCCCGGCGCTCCGGACTAGGGGTCCGCCAGCCCGGCGTATGCTGGGTTGATGCCAAACGATGATGTGATTCAGGCCCGGGGACGGGCGCTGAGCTCTCCGGTCCGCCTGCGGATCCTGCGTTTGTGCCTGCACGCGGATCGCACCAACAAGGAAATCGCCGAGGCACTGGATTTGAACCCTGCCACGGCCCTGCATCATGTGCGGACCCTGCTGGGCACCGGGTTCCTCGCCGCCGGCACGCCGCGGACCGGAAACCGCGGTGCCAAGGAGATCCCCTACCGCGCCACCGGGCTGAGCTGGAAAACCTCCCTGCCGGAGAGCGCCAACATGGTCTTCATTGAGACCTTCCTGCAGGAAATCGAGGGACTGCCCCCGTCTGACATCGAGGTCGTCCGTATGGGCCTGTGCCTTAACGAGGAAAACCGCCGCATCCTGATGGACAAGCTGCGGGCGGTTTTCGACGATTATGCTTTGCGCGGGCCGGACGCGGACGGCACGCCCACATCCCTCATGCTGGCCCATCATGCGGACCACACAAGCGAGCGGCTGGCTTCCGGAGCCGCCTAGCCGAGGGGATCCGGACCGGGCCGGTAGCCCGGGTCGGTTCCATAGGGCAGGACGGGGCTCTCGGCAGCAGCACGCTCAAAGCGGGCTTCGCGCCGAAGTACGACGGCGGTGACCAGGACCGCTGCCACCGTGGCCAGGGACTGCCCAAAGAGCCAGATAAGCCCCGCCGTTACCACCGCCAGGTCCAGTCCTGAGGACGTCCCGGTGACGATCAGCGGACCACTGAAGACATCCAGGGAAAAGGCACCGAGCAGGACGTAGGTCAGCACGCCGGTGGCAGCGCTGACTGCCACTGACCGTGCCCACAGGCCGGCAAAGACCGCGACGGCGGCGCTGAAGACCAGCGCTCCGACCGCACCCAGCGGCAGCGGGGTATCCCCTGCGTACAGCACCTGGGCGTGCAGTGACGTTCCCAGGATGCCGGCGGCGAGGGCACCAAGCACCACGGCCACAGGGCCCCGCCAGCGCGGGACCCCGTGGCCTGGTGCCTGGAACTGGACGATTGGACTAGGCCTTCGCGCGGGCGCGGTTGGCCTTGGCACGCTCGTTGGCGTCCAGGATGAGCTTGCGGATGCGGATCGCTTCGGGGGTGACCTCCACGCACTCGTCCTCGCGGGCGAATTCGAGGGATTCCTCGAGGGTCAGCTTGCGCGGCGGGGTCAGGTTCTCGAAGGTGTCCGAGGATGCTGCACGCATGTTGGTGAGCTTCTTTTCCTTGGTGATGTTCACGTCCATGTCATCGGCGCGGGAGTTCTCGCCGACGATCATGCCTTCGTATACCTCGGAGGTGGGCTCCACGAAGAAGGAACCGCGTTCCTGCAGGTTGATCATCGCGAACGGCGTGACGACGCCGGCGCGGTCAGCGATCATCGAACCGTTGGTGCGGTATTCGATCGGACCGGCCCACGGCTCGTAGCCCTCGGCGATGGATGCGGAGATGCCGGCGCCGCGGGTTTCGGTGAGGAAACGGGTGCGGAAGCCGATCAGGCCGCGGGCGGGAACGATGAATTCCATGCGGACCCAGCCGGTGCCGTGGTTGGCCATGTTGACCATGCGGCCCTTGCGGGCTGCCAGCAGCTGGGTCACGGCGCCAAGGTATTCCTCGGGCACGTCGATGGTCATGTGTTCCATCGGCTCGTGGACCTTGCCGTCAACCAGCTTGGTTACAACCTGCGGCTTGCCGACGGTGAGTTCGAAGCCTTCACGGCGCATCTGCTCAACCAGGATCGCCAGGGCAAGCTCGCCGCGGCCCTGGACTTCCCAGGCATCCGGACGCTCGGTGGGCAGGACGCGCAGGGAAACGTTACCGATCAGTTCCTTGTCCAGGCGGTCCTTCACCTGGCGTGCGGTGACCTTCGCACCCTTGACCTTGCCGGCCAGCGGGGAGGTGTTGATGCCGATGGTCATGGAGATCGCGGGATCGTCCACGGTGATCAGCGGCAGCGGCTTCGGGTTCTCCACGTCGGTGAGGGTTTCACCAATGGTGATGTCTTCGATGCCGGCGACGGCGACGATTTCACCGGGGCCTGCGGACTCGGCGGGAACACGCTCGAGGGCCTTGGTGGCCAGCAGTTCGGTGATCTTCACGGTCTTCAGGGTGCCGTCGTGGCGGGCCCAGGCGACCTGCTGGCCCTTGCGCAGGGTGCCGTTGAAGATGCGCAGCAGCGCGAGGCGGCCCAGGAAGGGGGAAGCATCCAGGTTGGTGACGTGAGCCTGAAGGACACCTTCGGGATCGTACGTCGGAGCCGGGATGTGGTCGATGATGGTCTTGAACAGCGGTTCCAGGTTGTCGTTCGCGGGAGCCTGGCCGTCTGCCGGCTGCTCCAGGGACGCTGCACCGACGCGGGCAGCGGCGTAGACGACGGGGACGTTCAGGACCAGGTCAAGATCAAGGTCGGGAACTTCGTCGGCGAGGTCGGAGGCCAGGCCAAGGAGCAGGTCCATGGATTCGCTGACAACCTCGTCGATGCGGGCGTCGGGGCGGTCGGTCTTGTTGACCAGCAGCACCACGGGCAGCTTGGCGGCCAGCGCCTTGCGCAGCACGAAGCGGGTCTGCGGCAGCGGGCCCTCGGAGGCATCAACGAGCAGTACAACGCCGTCGACCATGGACAGGCCGCGCTCGACCTCACCGCCGAAGTCGGCGTGGCCGGGGGTGTCGATCACGTTGATGGTGATGGTTTCGCCGTTGGCAGCCGGACCGTTGTAGAACACGGTGGTGTTCTTGGCCAGGATGGTGATGCCCTTTTCACGTTCCAGGTCACCTGAGTCCATCACGCGTTCTTCGACATCTCCGTGCGAAGCAAAGGAGTTCGTCTGCTTGAGCATGGCGTCGACGAGGGTCGTTTTGCCGTGGTCAACGTGGGCCACAATAGCAACGTTGCGGAGATCGCTACGCACTGCGCTGTTTACAGCCGTGTTGGTTTCTGACATGCGTGAAGACTCAATTCATAGGTAACAGTTCGGGGATAATTCACAGTGGTCCGGAATCGATCCGGAGAATCCGGCAGTTCTGTACAAATGCTGCGTTGGAACACACGTGTAAGAAGTCACCGAGAGGCCGCCGTCAGCGGGCACCGTACCATTCTAGTCGTTTTGCCAAAGGTTCCCTAATGCGCTTCGGCCGCCGGCCACGCCCGGGACCGCTCATGCCGCTTCGGGAGGCAGTTCCAGGCCCGCTCCGGGGATCGCAGCGAGCAGGGCCTTGGTGTAGTCCTGCTGCGGATTGCCGAAGACTTCTTCCGTGCTTCCGGTTTCCACCACCTTTCCCTTCTGCATCACGCAGACATCGTCCGCAATCTGCCGGACAACAGCCAGGTCATGGGTGATGAACAGGTAGCTCAGGCCGAGGTCCGCCTGCAGTTCGGCGAGCAGGTTGAGGATCTGTGCCTGCACCAGGACGTCGAGGGCGGAGACCGCTTCGTCACAGATGACGACTTCCGGATCCAGGGCAAGGGCACGGGCCACTGCAACGCGCTGGCGCTGGCCGCCGGAGAGTTCGTTGGGGAACCGGCGCATCACGGACTGCGGCAATGCCACCTGGTCCAGCAGCTTGCGGACCTTCGCTGCCCGGCTGGCCGCGTCCCCGATCCCATGGACTCGCAGCGGCTCTTCGATCGTGTGGAAGATGTTGTACATCGGGTCCAGCGATCCGTAGGGGTCCTGGAAGATGGGCTGGACGCGGCGCCGGAATGCGAAGAGCTTCTTCCGGTCCAGGGTGGTCGTGTCCACTCCGTCAAAGAGGATGCTGCCGCTGGTGGGGGTTTCAAGGTTCAGCACCATACGGGCAACCGTTGACTTGCCCGAGCCGGATTCGCCGACGACGGCGGTGGTGGTCCCCCGCGGAACCGAGAAGGAAACGTTGTCCACGGCTTTGAAATCCGTGTGCCGCCCCAGTCCGCTGCGCAGCCTGAAGACCTTGGTCAGGTTGCGGACTTCGATGACGCCGGGCTTGGCCGCATCGTCCGGAACCGCCGGGGCCGGCGCCTCCAAACCCCTGTCCCGGAGGCTGTCGATCCGCTTTGACGCGAGCGACGGCGCGGATTCGACGAGCCGCCGGGTGTAGGGATGCTTCGGGTTCCGGAGGATCTCCAGCGCCGGCCCGGATTCCACGACCCGCCCCTTGTACATCACCACCACGCGCTGGGCACGTTCGGCAGCCAGGCCCAGGTCATGGGTGATCAGCAGCACGGCTGTTCCCATTTCCCTGGTCAGCGACTCCAGATGGTCAAGGATCTGGCGCTGCACCGTCACATCCAGCGCCGAAGTCGGCTCGTCTGCGATCAGCAGCCGCGGCGAGCAGGAAAGACCGATGGCGATGAGGGCCCGCTGCCGCATGCCGCCGGAGAATTCGTGCGGGTACTGCCTGGCGCGGGAGGCGGCGTCGGGCAGTCCTGCCTGGCCCAGCACCCGGGCGACGTCCGCGTCAGTGGCGGGACGGCCGTTGGCCTTCAGCGTCTCGCGTACCTGGAAGCCGATCTTCCACACCGGGTTCAGGTTGGACATTGGATCCTGCGGCACCATGCCGATCGAGTTGCCGCGGAGCTCCACGATGCGCTTGGCACTGGCGTGGGTGATGTCTTCACCGTCAAAGAAGATCTGGCCGGCGCTGACCTGTCCGTTGCCGGGCAGCAGTCCGATGGCCGCGAGCGCCGTCGTCGATTTTCCTGAACCTGACTCCCCCACGATTGCCACGGTTTCACCCGGAAGCACGGTCAGGTTCGCGTCCTGGACGGCGTTGACCGTGCCGTTGGAGGTCGTGAAGGAAATCGCGAGCGAGCGGATGTCCAGCAGCGGTGCCGGCTCGGTGGCCGGGTTTTGGGCAGTGGAGGTCATAGCTTGCGGGCTTTCGGGTCGAGGGCATCACGCACGGCGTCGCCGAGCATGATGAAACTGAGGACGGTGACGGACAGCGCCCCCGCCGGCCACAGCAGCGCTGCCGGATTGGAGCGCAGCGAGGTCTGGGCGGCGGAGATGTCATTGCCCCAGGACATGATGTCCGGCGGCAGGCCGATCCCCAGGAAGGACAGGGTGGCTTCAGCCACGATGAAGGTACCCAGCGAAATGGTGGCAATCACGATCACCGGCGCCAGGGCGTTGGGCAGTACATGCTTCACCAGGGCCTGGAACCGGGAGACGCCCAGGGCGCGGGAGGCGACGACGAAGTCCGCGTTGCGCACGGAAATCACTGCTCCCCGCGTGATGCGGGCGATTTGCGGCCAGCCGAAGACCACCAGGGTGAGGACGACGGTCCAGATGTTGCGGTTCTCGCGGAACATGGGCAGCTGCATGACGATGATGGCGCCCAGGATCAGCGGCAGCGCGAAGAAGATGTCGCCCAGCCGTGCGATTACCGCGTCCAGCCAGCCGCCGTAGTAGCCGGCGAGCGCGCCGAGGGTTCCGCCCAGCAGTACCACCGAAGCGGTGGTGATGACGCCGACCAGCAGGGAGGCACGGGTACCGTAGATCAGCCGCGAGTAGACATCGCAGCCCTGCAGGGTGAATCCGAGCGGATGCCCGGGGCTCGGTCCTGCGTTGGAGTCCGCCAGGTAGCAGGCCCCGTCCGGCGGCGTCTGGGTAAAGAGCTGTGGAAAGGCTGCCACGGCGATAATAAGCAGGATCAGCAGGGCGGAGATGATGAACAGCGGCCTGCGGCGAAGGTTCCGCCATGCCTCTCCCCACATGCTCAGCGGGGCCTTGCCGTCCTGGACGGCGTCGGTCTCCGGCAGTACGTCCGAATCCACCGGCGCAACAAAGTGCTCCTGGGTCCGGGAACTCTTACTCATAACGGATCCTTGGGTCCAGCCAGGCGTACAGCAGGTCCACCAGCAGGTTCGCCACCACATAGACAAGGACCAGCACGCTCACGATGGAGACGATGGTGGGCCCTTCGCCGCGGATGACGGCCTGGTAGAGCTTCTGCCCGACGCCGGGAACGTTGAAGATGCCTTCCGTGACGATCGCCCCGCCCATCAGCGCACCCAGGTCCGCACCCAGGAAGGTGATGACCGGGATCAGGGAGTTGCGCAGAATGTGCACGGTAACTACGCGCCCGCGGGAGAGGCCCTTGGCCGTGGCGGTTCGGACGTAGTCGGCATTCATGTTTTCAATGACTGAGGTGCGCGTCAGCCGCAGGACGTAGGCGAAGGACGCCAGGCCCAGGACGACGGCGGGAAGTATCAGGTCGCTCCAGCCGGCACTGGCCCCCACAGTGGGAGCTGTCCAGCCGAGTTTGACGCCGATGATGAACTGCAGCAGGAAACCCAGCACAAAGACCGGAATGGCGATGACCACCAGTGAAACGAAAAGCACGGTGGCATCGAAGATACGGCCCTTCTTCAAACCTGCGATCAGGCCGAAGACAATCCCGAACACTGCTTCGAAGAGCAGCGCCAGCACAGCCAGGCGCATGGTGACCGGGAAAATCTGGGCCAGGACTTCGGCCACGGGACGGCCGGAGAAGTCGTTGCCTAGGTTGAAGGTCAGCAGGTTCTTCAGGTACTCGAAGTACTGAACGATGAAGGGCTGGTCCAGGTTGTACTGTTCACGCAGCTGCGCCGCGACCACCTCGTTGACCGGCCGGTCCCCGAACAATGCGGCGATCGGGTCTCCGGGGAGGGAGAAAACGAGGAAATAGACCAGCAGCGTTGCCCCGAAGAACACCGGGATCATCTGCAGGACCCGGCGTGCAATGTATCTGGTCATCGGCGGGACCTGCCCTGGTCAGTTCGAAGGGCTGGTTTGAACATGGAAAACCATCCTGTTCCGACGGCAGGCGGCCGGGGCCGCTCCCCGCTTCCTGCCTGCCGGACAGGAAACGGGAAACGGCCGCCGGCTCGCCGGCCAGGGTTACTTGCGTGCGATGTTGTAGTAGACAGGCACGCCGTTCCAGCCGGTTTCGACGTCAGTGACGTTGCTGCTCCAGCCGGTCTGGGATACCTGGTACCACAGCGGTACTACCGGGAGGTCCTGAAGCAGGACTTCCTGGGCCTGGTTGAAGATGGCCGCACCTTCCTCAGCGGTGGGCGCGGACAGGCCCTGCGAGAGCAGGTCGTCGAATACCTGGCTCGTGTAGTCGCCGTCGTTGGACCCGGCACCGGTTCCGTAGAGCGGGCCGAGGAAGTTGTACAGCGACGGGTAGTCCGCCTGCCAGCCCGTCCGGATGGCTCCGGAGAGAGTCTTGGCAGTGGCGTCCGAACGCAGTTCCTTGAACGTCGAGTACGCCTTGCCCTGAGCGTCCACGCCGAGGACGTTCTTCAGGGAGTTGCACACTGCGTCAACCCATTCCTTGTGGTCGCCGTCGGCGTTGTAGCCGATGGTGAAGGCCTTGCCCTCGGGCCACGGGGAGATGGCTTCTGCTTCTGCCCAGAGTTCCTTGGCACGCTCGGGGTTGTAGGCCAGGACTTCCGAGCCGGCGAGCTCGGAGTTGAACCCTTCAATGACGGGCGCAGTGAAGTCCTTGGCCGGCTGCCGCGCACCGGAGAAAATGACGTCAGTGATTTCCTCGCGGTTCACTGCCATGGAGATGGCCTGGCGGCGCAGCGCACCGGCTTCCCCGGAGAACTCATCGAGGTACTGGGGAATGGTGATCGTCTGGTTTTGGGCCGTCGGCTTCTCCGAATAGCGTCCCTCGCCCAGGTCTGACGTGAAGGTCTTCTGGGCTGCGGCCGGCATCTGGTCCAGTACGTCAAGGTTGTCCGCCTGCAGGTCCGCGTACGCGGCATCGTAGGAGGAGTAGAACTTGAACGTCACACCGGTGTTCTGCGGAACGCGGGTGCCCGTGTACTCAGGGTTGGTAACCAGGTCGATCTGGACTTCATGCTGCCAGGCGTTGTCACCGGCCAGCATGTAGGGGCCGTTGCCTACCGGGTTTTCCCCGAACGCTGCCGGGTCCTCAAAGGCCTCGGCGGGCAGCGGGTAGAAGGCGGTGTAGCCCAGACGCAGCGGCCAGTCGGATTCCGGCTGGGAGAGCGTCACGGTAAAGGTCTTCTCATCGAGAACCTGCAGGCCGCTCATGGTCTCTGCGGTTGCGCCTTCGGCACTGACTTCGTCATAGCCTTCGATGCTCTCGAAGAAGTATGAGTTCAGCTGTGCGTTCTTGGCAGCAGCCCCAAAGTTCCATGCATCCACGAAGGATGAAGCCGTCACAGGTTCCCCGTTGGAGAAGGTCTTTCCGTCCTTCAGGGTAATTGTGTAGTGCTGCGAGTCCTCGGTCTCGATGGACTCGGCAATCTCATTGACGGTCTTGCCGTCGGCGTCGTAGCTCACAAGGCCTTCGAACAGAAGGTCCATGATCCGCCCGCCGCCCACCTCGTTGGTGTTGGCGGGGAGCAGCGGGTTCTGCGGCTCGGTGCCGTTGGCCGTAATACTCGTACTGGTGGCAGCGGAGTTCGTGTTCTCGGTGCCTCCGCCGCAGGCTCCCAGCGCTAGGGCGGCGACCACCGCCACGCTGACAACCTTGGATACGCGCTGTAAACGCATTCCGCCTCCTGGATAGAAAGGAAGCCGGTGTCTAGTTTCCGGCGCTGATGCCCGGGTAGCAGCTGCTGGGAGGATCCCAATGTCTCTTCCTCAGACCTCAGCAATGGTCCTTGGTTTCCCGGGGTTTTCCGGGCAACCAAAAGGGGACACGCCCGCAGGAGCAACCCGTTGTGCGGATGCCCTCGAAGCCTGTCCCCCGTGTACAAAAGTATATCGAGCAGGGCTCGGATATAACGATTCGAGGACGATGTTAGATCCGCCACGCGATTCGCTGGACAAAGAACCTTGCTTATGATCGTCAGACACTAAAAGCAGGAGGGCCCTCCGAAGAGGACCCTCCTGCTGTCTGGATTCGTACCTAGCGCGCGTCCATTGAGGAGGACGCAAGCTTGGCCCGCAGCTCGCGGCGCTCGCGCTGCTTGTCCGGGTCGGGCAGCGGCACTGCCGCGATCAGGCGCTGCGTGTACTCTTCCTGGGGGTTGCGCAGGATCTGGTCACGCGTGCCCTGTTCCACAATCCGGCCGCTGCGCATCACGCAGATGTGGTCTGCGAGTACGTCCACCACTGCGAGGTCGTGGGTCACGAACAGGCAGGCGAAGCCGAGTTCGCGCTGCAGGTTCTGGAACAGTTCCAGCACCTTGGCCTGCACTGAGACATCCAGCGCCGAGGTCGGCTCATCCGCCACCATCAGCTTGGGCTTCAGCGACAGTGCGCGGGCAATGCCCACACGCTGCTTCTGTCCGCCGGAGAGCTCATGCGGGTAACGGTTCCGGTATGCGCGGGGCAGTTCAACCTGGTCGAGCAGTTCCTCGATCCGGTTCTGCAGTGCAGCGCCCTTGGCCTCACCGGCGAGGAACATCGGTTCGCCGATGCTCTCACCAATGGGCAGGCGGGGGTTCAGCGAGGATGAAGGGTCCTGGAAGACCATTCCCACCTGGCGGCGCAGGGCGTGCATGGCCTTGGAGTTGGGCTTGAGTTCGGAAATATCCGTACCCACTACCCGCAGTTCGCCTTCGGCCACCGGCAGAAGCCCGACGGCGGCGCGGCCGATGGTGGTCTTGCCGGAACCCGATTCGCCCACCAGCCCCATGACCTGGCCGGGCAGGATGCGGAGGTTTGCTCCTTCAACGGCCCGGAAGGCAGCAACCCGGCCCTGCTTGGGGTACTCGATGGCCACATTTTCCAGGACCAGCACCGGCTCTCCGCCTGATTCTTCAAGCTTTGCGGCGGCGTCGGCCCGCAGGCCGGAGAGGACTTCCGCTTCCCGCCGCTCGAGCTCAGCGTGGTCCACGGATTCAAGCTCGACGTGAGTCGCAGCGGCCAGTGCCGCTACGACGTCGACGTCGCCGTCGCCGTCTGCGCCCTGCCCCAGGTGCGGGACGGATTCAAGCAGCGCCCGGGTGTACGGGTGCTGGGGATTCGAGAAGATCTCCTTGGCGGTCCCGGTTTCCACGATGACACCGTGGCGCATCACGGCTATGCGGTCGGCCAGGTCGGCAACCACGCCCATGTCGTGGGTGATCAGAACAATGGCCGAGTTGAGCTTGTTGCGCAGGTTGCGCATCAGGTCCAGGATCTCGGCCTGGACCGTCACGTCCAGGGCGGTGGTGGGTTCATCGGCGATGAGCAGTTTCGGATCACAGGAGAGTGACTGGGCGATCATGGCGCGCTGGCGCTGGCCGCCGGAGAGCTGGTGCGGGTAGGACCTAAAAGCCTTTTCCGGGTCCGGCAGTTCAACCATGTCCAGCAGCCTGAGGGCACGCTTCTTTGCTTCGTCCGGTGAGAGCTCATTGTGCAGTCGGAGTGTCTCCACAATCTGGAAACCCACCGTATATACGGGGTTCAGCGCAGTCATGGGTTCCTGGAAGATGACTGCGACGTCGTTGCCGCGCACCTGCCGCAGCTTGTGCTGCGAGAGGCCCAGGAGCGGTTCCCCGTCCAGCAGGACGTCGCCGGTTACCCGGGAATTCTTGGGCAGCAGCCCCAGCAGGGCCATGGAGCTGGCGCTCTTGCCCGAGCCGGATTCGCCCACGATCGCCAGGACTTCTCCGGCGTTCACATGGTAATTCAGGCCGATCGCGGCGGGAACCCATTCTTTGTCCACGCCGAAGTCCACGGAGAGGTCGCGGACCTCGAGGACCGGCGGCCGGCCCGTTGAGCTCGCCTGTGTTGTGCTGATGGTTTCAGTCATGGCGGTGGTTTCCTTCCGTCCAGGCTGCGCGCCGGCCCCGGATCACCGGGCCGATTACGGAGGCGCCTGAAAATGCTGTAACGATGGGGGTATGCCGAACCCGCAGAGCGAGCCCGTGACCGAAGTTTTCCGTCCGCGAACCACCAAGTGGTTCGTGGGCATTGCCGTTGCCCTCACGGCCGCCGCGGTTGTCTCCGCGGCCTGGACCAGCGGCGTCGGCGGCGTTTTGGCCACCGCTCCCCTGCTCCTGATTCCGGCCAGCGCGGCGTGGCTGTTCTGGTATCCCAGCGTCCGGGTATCCGAACTCGGCGTCCGGCTGGACAACCCTTTCCGGACCGTTGAGGTTCCGTGGGCTGCACTGATCCACGTGGACACCAAGTACGCGCTGAAGCTCGTGACCCCGAAGGGCTCCTACACGGCGTGGGCTGCTCCCGCTCCCGGCGTCTGGGGCACCCATGCGGGCAAACCCGAACACCTGCGGAACCTCCCCGGCACCACCTACGGCGCCGGCGGTTCGGTGCGTCCGGGAGACCTCAGCCACACGGACTCCGGCCAGGCTGCCCGCTTGGTGCGCGAACGCTGGGAAGTCCTGGTCAACGCCGGCCGGATCGATCCCGACCAGACCGACGCCGCACGGGCCGCGGTGAGTTTCAACTGGCGCTGGATGCTGGGCCTTGCCGCGGCGGCCGCGGTGCTGTTCGCCGTGGCGGGGCTGGCCTAGGACAGCCGGCCCCGCTTCGGCGGAAAGCGTCCGCATTAGTTGCCGGCCGTCTTGGTCTTGACCTTCTTGGCGTTGAACTTCTTCTGCCGCGGGTCGAAGGCATCGCGCAGTCCGTCACCAATGAAGTTGATGCACAGGCAGATTGCCACGATGAACAGGCCCGGCCACCAGAACAGCCACGGGCGCGTCTGGAAGGCTTCCTGGTTCTGGCTGATCAGCAGGCCGAGCGAAGTGTCCGGGGGCTGCACACCGAAACCGATGTAGCTCAGGGAGGTTTCCAGCAGGATTGCTGTGGACATGAGCAGCGTGGTGTTCACGATGATCACGCCGACGGCGTTCGGCAGGATGTGCTTGAAGATAATCCGGTTGTTGGAAGCTCCGGCGATCCGTGCCGCATCGACGAACTCCCGCTCCCGCAGGGAGAGGAATTCACCGCGGACCAGCCGGGCCAGTGATGTCCAGGTTGCCAGGCCAAGGAAGATGCCCAGCAGGATGACGCCGATCCCGGCGCCGACCAGGCGGTTGGCAATCTGGCCCAGGACTGCAGCCATGACGATGATCGGGATGATGATGACGACGTCGGTCAGGCGCATCAGCACAGCTTCGACCCAGCCGCGGAAGTAGCCGGCAACCGCGCCGACGACCGAGCCCACGATGCAGGCGATGATGCCCACCAGGAACATCACGATGATGGACTGCTGTGTGCCGCGCATGGTCATGGCGAACATGTCACGGCCAATGCGGTCCTGGCCGAAGGGGTGCTCACCCCAGTTGAAGAGGTTCACGAAGGTGGGTGCACCACCGTTGACCTGCTCGGTGAACTGGCGGTAGTCGTACTTCCACCAGCCGGGAATGCCTGCAAAGCCGATGGAGCTGAAGGCCAGGATGCAGATCAGCGCGAAGACAACCAGCGAAATAATCGCGGCAGTGTTGTCGAAGAAGCGCTTGCGGACAATCTGTCCCTGTGAAAGGCCCTTGGTCTTGGCCTTGCCGCGGGAGTCGGGATCCGTGCCGGGCGGGTTGGAGGGGGTTTCGGCTGAAAATGTAGTGCTCATGACTTCACCCTTACGCGCGGATCAAGGACGGTATAAACAAGGTCTGCCACCAGGTTGAACACCAGTGCCAGGATGCCGGTCACCAGGAAGAACCCCATGATCGGGTTGGGGTCAACCCGGTGGAGCGCCTGGACGAACAGCTGGCCCATGCCGCTGAACGCGAAGACCTGCTCGGTGATCACCGCACCGCCGATCAGTGCACCGATGTCGAAGGCCACGATGGTGGCCAGCGGAATCAGGGCGTTGCGGAACGCATGGCGCATCACCACGGTGCGCTCGGAGAGACCCTTTGCGCGTGCCGTCCGAATGTAGTCCATGTTCATGATTTCCAGCATCGACGCGCGGGAGTAGCGGCTGTAGCTGGCCAGGGAGGCCAGCAGCAGGGCGATGGTCGGCAGCAGCAGGTGCGTAAAAGTATCAACGCCGCTGATCCAGAAGTCCCCGTTCAGGCCGGGAGTCGAGGCACCGACGGTTGCGATCGGCCGGTCGCGGATCCGGGAGTTGTCCATGTAGGCCGGCCAGGCGTACATAAAGCGGTCCAGGACAATGAGCCCTCCGACCAGCAGACCGGTCAGGGCCGCACCGCGCATGCTCTGCCCGCGGTCGTATCCGCCCATCAGGTAGCCGACCAGGCAGCCCACGGCGACAGTGGCCAGGGCGAGCAGGAGCATCATCAGCCAGGTGGCGGAGTTCAGGAGCGGCTGCAGGGCGTAGTAGGCCACGATGCCAATGGCAACGGTAATCAGCGCCGAGTAGAGGGCCTTGCGGTTCTTCAGGCCCGCGCTGAGGAGCGTCACTCCGTAGGCGATGGCTACGCCTGTGATGGCGATGACAACCGGGCCGAGGCTCGGGGTGGCGAACCAGCCGGTGGCACCCAGGACGAAGAGCAGGCCGGCGGCGACGGCGAAGCCTGCCACGAACGCAATGATCCTGCGGCGGGCGTTTCCGCCGGCGAAGACTACCCAGATCAGGCCGCTTGCTGCTCCTACGGAGAGGACAACGGATGTAGGTATTTGCGGATCTGCCAGGAAGTTGTTGAAGCCGATGGCGCCGTATTCCTTAAGCAGGACGGCGAGCCAGAAGATCGGCAGGGAGAAGAAGAGGAACGCCATGAAGGTGACGCCGTAGTCCAGCGAGCTGTACTGGCGCAGTGCCGTGATGATGCCCAGCGAGATGCCCACGATGATGGCCAGGAGGGTGGCAGTGGTAACGAGCAGGATCGTGGCGCCCATGGCACGGGCCAGGGCATCGGTAACCTGCTCGCCCTGGATGCTCTGGCCCAGGTCGCAGGTGGCCGCGAACGGCGCCAGGCACTTGACGGCGCCGCCCAGCCAGTAGAAGTAGCGCAGGGGTGCCGGAACGTCGAGGTCAAGGAGTTCA
Source organism: Arthrobacter koreensis (assembly GCF_035792275.1). Lineage (GTDB taxonomy): Bacteria > Actinomycetota > Actinomycetes > Actinomycetales > Micrococcaceae > Arthrobacter_B > Arthrobacter_B koreensis_A. The sequence continues at coordinate 36,105 of NZ_JAMWKK010000003.1, forward strand.
GTCCTGGCACGGATGAGCTCGTCGCGGTTGGGTGCGGGATTCTCGCGCAGGTCTTGGAGTGGATCGCCTGACGCCGCTGTCAGGAGATAGACCAGGAACGAAGCCCCGAAGAGGATTAGCACGGCGGTCAAAAGCCGCCGGACGATGTAGGTAACCATAGAGTGTCAGCCTCATTAGAACGGGTCCGGGGGTTCTCCCGGCACTCGCTGAAGTGTAGTGCAGGTCATAAGTGCGGGGAATTTGGTTAATCCCAATCACTTGTCCGCTGCTATGGGGGTTTGGAAAAGACAGGGCGCCGGGACCGTAAAGGCCCCGGCGCCCTGCGGGTATTGCTTAGCTGTTGAGGCTAGGAATTAGTCCAGAACTTCCCATTCCCAGAAGTTCCACCAGACACCGGTCTGGTTCGGCATGTAGGAGTTGATCCCGCCAATGCTGTCGCTGTGCGCGTCAACGCCCGGCGACTGGAAGAGCGGCAGGCCGAAGGAGGAGTCCCAGATCAGCTTGTCGATCTGGATCTGCAGTTCCTTCTGCTTCTCAACATCGGTTTCCAGGATGAGCTGATCCATGAGGGCATCAGCTTCGGGGTTGGAGAAGCCGCTGTAGTTGGACGCAGCGCCGGTCTTGAACAGCTGCGGTACGCCGGTCACGCCGACACCCGAGTTGATCCAGCCGAAGATGGAGGCGTCGTAGGTGCCGGTGCCCAGGGCGGAGCCCCAGTCAGAGGCGCCCAGGCCGCCGTCGACGACCTTGAAGCCGGCTTCGGAAGCAGACTGGGCGATCAGCGTGTAGGCGTCGGAGCGGTTGGGGTTGTCCTTGTTGTACATGATGCGTACTTCAGGGGTGGCACCGGCAAGCAGTTCCTTGGCGCCTTCAACGTCAACCTCGGCGTACTCGGAGGAGCCGTTGTTGGCGGCGGAGTCTTCGTAGCCGTCCTGGTCGGACAGGAAGATCTGCGAATCCAGCGGAGCTGCATCCGGGTTGAGCTTCTTGACGATCGAGTCAACGATTGCCTGGCGCGGGATGACCTTCATGAAGGCGGTGCGCACGTTCTCGTCGGCGAAGACGCCGGAGAAGTTCAGGTCAACGTGGTCGTAGGAGAGCTGGTTGCCGGAGTTGATGGTTACACCGTCAATGGCTTCAAGCTGCTCCACGGTGTCGGCCGAAGCCTGCGGAGCAATGATGTCCACTTCACCGTTCTTCAGAGCCTGGACCTGGGCGGGAGCATCACCGATGTAACGGACGATGATCTCGTCGATCTTGGGCTCAGGACCCCAGTTGTAGTCCTCGTTGCGGGTCAGGGTCATGGAGTTCTCGGGATCGATCTCCGAGACAATGAACGGACCGTTGGAGAGGTACAGGGAGGCATCCGAGGGCAGCGACTTGGTGTCGAAGCCGGTGTTCCAGAAGTCGGCAACTGCCTTCAGCTCTTCGTTGACCGGAGCCGGGTTTGCCGGGTCGCCCGCGGGCGTGTTCTGGATGAGTTCGATCAGCGCGTCGCCGTCGGCCAGTCCGGCCTTCTCGGCAACCACGTGCGCCGGGGTGCTGACGCCGCCGTCGGTCATGGCACCAAAGGCAACTTCCCAGTCCGCGAAGGGCTCGGAGTAGGTCATGGTGATGGAGCGGCCGTCGTCGCCGATTTCGGGAACGTCGGTCAGGCTCAGGCCTGAGGTGTCACCGGCGTAGTCGAAGTAGGTGGTACCGGAAACGGTCTCGCCTTCTTCGTTCAGCGTGGCGTCGTTGAAGTGGCCGGAGTTGACGGCCCAGAGGAGCATGAGGTCGTCAGCGTCGACGGGCTCGCCGTCGGACCAGTTCACGCCTTCGTTAACGGTGTACTTAACCGTCAGGGGATCCTCGGAGACCTTTTCGTAGGTGCCGAAGTCTTCCAGCGGCTCAACCTTGAGTTCATCGGTGATGTAGTTGAACCCGGAATGCGTGGCGTACGCAATCTTGCCGTTGATATCTACGTTGCCGTTCGCCGTGTTGCTGTTGAACGAGCTGAAGGCGTTAACCTCCACAACGCGGACAGAACCGCCGGTGCTCTCGCTGTCAGTGGAACCGCCGTCGGTGGTCCCCTGATTCGCTGCACAGGCGCTCAGTGCGAGAGCAGCAACAGCTGCCACACCCACTGCTTTGGAAATACGTGCAAAACGCATTCCGCCTCCTATTTCTCAGTGCGTCATTGTCTCCGGCGGGATTACCGGAATCACGGACAGCGCAGATCCTGCGTGCCTCGTCGCATATGACTAAGAGAGTAGACCGCGGACTGCTACCGGCCCGTAACTTGGTTCCCGACGCGACACGGTTGTTACACGTTTGCAACCTGAAAATTATCATTACGCCGCATGCTCTGGTGTGATGGTATTTGAGCCGCTATTGTGCCCCCGCACACACTTCTGAGGGCCTTTTGGGCAGGGATAGGATTCAGGTGGGGCCGGGAACCTGGCCCGCACCCACTCAGCGGAGGACTCTTGTGAAGCTCACAATCATCGGCGGCTCGAAGGGAACCGGCGCCAAGCTGGCCTCCCTCGCACAGGCCGCAGGCCACGAAGTGACAGTCCTTTCCCGCAGCGGACAGGGCCCGGAAGGCGTCCGGGTACTTACCGGGGACGCCGGGGATCCCGCTGCCGCGGCGTCGGCCGTTGCCGGTGCGGACGCCGTCGTCGTCACGGTGGGCGGCGCCAAGGGAAACCCGAAGCACCGGGCAGCCGTCACCCGCACTGTCATTGACGCCATGAAGAAGCAGGGTGTGCAGCGGCTGATGGTGCAGTCCTCCCTGGGCGCCGGGGACTCCGGCTCGCTGATGCCGGCCCCGCTTCGGATCGCGATGAAAGTGGCCCTGGCAAAACCGCTTGCCGACCACAATGAGCAGGAAGCGGCTGCGCAGGGTTCCGGCCTGGATTGGACGATTGTCCGGCCCACCGGCCTGACCGACAAGGAACCGACGGGTTCCTGGCAGGTACTCCAGACTTCGGAGCCCGGTACGCTGCGCGGTTCGATTCCCCGCGCAGACCTGGCCGCCTGCATGCTGGACCTGCTCGAAGATGCGGATTCAATCGGCAAGGCAGTGGGAGTCAGCAGCTAAGCCGACGGCCCTAGCCCGCCGCCGCCGGCTGGGGAAGCGGAGCCTTCCCGGCCCTCGCCTCCTTGATCCGCGGACCCGCGAACCACAGGGCGATCCCTGCAAGTACCCACACACCCAAGGTCAGGGCAGCGCCTGCGCCGCCGACGCCGTCGAAATAGGCCACGGAGCGGACCAGCGTGCCTGCGGCCCCCGGCGGGAGCAGCTGGCCAACCAGTGCGACGCCGGCAGGAAGCCACTGGGCGCTGGTGGCAATACCGGCAAACGGGTTGCCCACAAACATCATGGACATGGCGGCAACAGTGAAGCCCTTGGTGCCGAAGCACTCGTTGAGGCCCGCCAGCGGCAGTGCCAGTGCTGCGATGCCGAGGGTGACGCTGGCGGCCACCGGGACCAGAGGGCCTTCGATACTGCCAAAGAGGTATTTAAGGACGGCCGCGACAACGAATCCGCCCGCGACTGAGAAGCCGGTGAGGCCTGCGAAGATCCACCAGCGTTTGCCGGAGAGCATGGAACGGAATGCCACGGCCGGCACGATCCCCCCGAATACCAGCGGGAAGGCAAGTCCGCCAATGCCAACGCCGGTTGGATCGCCGGAGGGCAGCGGGACTACATCAACAATCTCGGCAGTCTGTCCCATGCTTCCGGCCATGGTGGCCCCCACGTTGCTGATGGTTCCGGATACCGCAGTTGATCCTGCACTTGCTACGTAGACCGTCATGTCCGGTGCCGAGAAATCGAATCCTCCCACAATGTCCCGGTCCCGGATTCCCTGCTCCAGCGCGGCGGCACTTTCGTAGGGATGGACTACGAACGCTCCCGGAGACTGCTCCTCAAGAGTTTCGGCGATCGATTCCGCCTGCTGCTCTGGTCCAACCACGCCCAGCCCGAGGTCCCGCGGACCGGAGAGCAGGGAGGGCGAAATGAAGAGCATGAGCAGGGCCAGGAGGATCACCGAAAGTCCGACGGTAAGGCCCGCCCAGATCGCTGCGTGCCTGCGGTGAGAACCCGTTTCCGAGGTTTTGGCGGTCATGCTTAATCCTTCTTTACGGAGGGATTTCCTCCACTTCTACCGGAAGATATTCCTCCGGTTTAGACTGGAGGTCAAATCGAAGGAGTACGAATGAGGGCAGACGCCGTACGCCGAAGGCAGAACATCATTGAGCACGCCAAGCACGTCTTCGCCGAGCGTGGCGGCGACGTGGCGCTCGAAGCCGTTGCAGCTGCAAGTGGCGTGGGCATTGCCACCTTGTACCGCAACTTCCCGTCACGCGAGGACCTGGTCCGGGCCGTCGTCCAGGACACAGTGGAGCAGATCACGGGTGCCGTTGACGAGGCTGGGTCGGCCCTGGACACCGACCCGTCCGGCGCCTGGAAGGACCTGCTGTCCAGACTCATGTCAATGAAACTGGGGGCGTTGACTGATGGGCTTGCCCTCCAGGCCGGCTCCGCCCGGGATCTGGACTCCACTCCCCTGGCACAGGTGCAGCAGCCTGCTGTGGATGCCCTCAACAGCATGCTTGCGGAACTCAACCGGCATCGTGCTGTCCGGAAGGACCTCACGGCGCTGGACGTGATCGTGGCCGTCGCGACCATCACCCGCCCTCAGGTCTCACCTATCCGCGGTGCCGCTCCCGGAGTGCCGGAACAGCTGGCTGAGGCCTATCTGCTCTGGAGCCTGGGCGGAAGCTAGCCGCCTGAACTGCTGCTTCGCGGATCTGCCTGTCCGTTGGCCAGCGGGATGTAGCGGGATCGACCCTCCCAGGTTCCGTGCTCTGACAACGGGCGAAAGCGCAGCGTGGTGAATTCATGGTGGAAGTCCCGGCGTTCACGTTCGACCATTGCCGCGGCGTGGCGGCGGGCTGCCTCCCCGCTGTCCCTTCCGGACACCATGCCGGTCATCGCTCTGGTACTGGTCCAGACCGAGAACGTTGAAACGGTGCGCGGCAGCCGGATGCCTGCCAGGGCAAGGGTGGCTTCGGGGTGGTCCCGAATCTGGCTTTCCACCGGCTTCCCCCAATGGATGAAGCGCGGCAGTTCCGGAAGGCGCAGCCGGGCGAGGGTTACAGCCACGACCGGCTCGTGCGGGTTGGCCGGTTCTGTCGATTCCGGCAGCCCAGAGAGCTCAGAGACTTCGCCCCAGCGTCGAAGGAACTGCATTCTGACGTGCCAGCCTCTATCCAGCTTCTTTCCCAGCGGATTTTCCGCCAGGAAGGCGATCAGGGACTGCTCGTTGTCCCACTCCGCGAACACTGCGGTGCGTTTGAGCTGCATCCTGCGGGTTGAGACGATTGGCGCGCCCAGTTCCATGCCGGCGAACACCTCGGAGTGAGCCAGGCCCTGCGCTCTGGGCGGGCGAAGCAACGCTGCCATGGCTGTGAGCGGCGGCAGGTGTGCGAGGTGGAACGAGTAGATGCTCATGCTGCCGGCCGAGCTCACTCCCTCTCAGATGCTCCGCTGTCCGCATTACCTTCGTCGGCCTGACCGGTCAGGTTTTTTCTCTTCGATTTGAACAGCCCGGCAACGCTTCCGCCAACTGACCCTGCTTTGCCCGCAACGGCGCCAGTAACATCCTTGACTTTCGTGAGCGCCGGCGGCTCATCCGGAATGCCGTCACCGTCGATGTCCACACTTCTGAACGGCCGGGTCACCGTCCCTGCAACATTCACTGCGCCAGTTCCGACCGCTGCCGCGCCGCTGCTAATTGCTCCCCCGACCGAACCTGCCGTGTCGGTCAACCAGTGTCCCGTTGATCTTGCGGCATCTTCCAGCGCTGCGAGCGCCCGGTTGGAATCGTCGGCATCCTCGGTCGAGCCGACACTGGACCGGTCAAGGACGGCAAGGTGCGCGGGGAACTCTCCTGGTGCCTCCGGAAACGCTGACCGGGCCGCTTCTACAACTTCACGACCAAACACAAATCGTGCAACACCACCGGCGAGGGCACCGACGCCATATTCCACTGTCGCCTGCTGCTTGCCGCTAAGGGTCTCCCGCACTGTGTCCAGCTGTCCCGTCTGCATGGTCCGCACAAGGCTCTGCGCTGCGCCGCCTGGCAGGGCGTCCGACAGAGTCGTGGCCCAATGTGACCAATCCGCACGTCCGGCCGCGATCCGGTTTCCGACTCCCACTACGCCGGCCGGCCTGTCTTCGGCCAGATCCGTCGCCATCGCAGCAATCTGCTGCTGACTCACCCGCTCATTGGACAGCCCGTACACGAGCGTGTGGGCTTGGTCCTGGTCGAGTTTCATTCCATGGATCTCCGCCAGTCCAAGTGCGAAAATCGCGGTGAGTTCAAACTGCAGCTGTTCGTCTCCTGCGGGGAGGAGAGCCGCAGCTCGGGTTGCCCCACCCTTGGCAGCCATTTTGGCTGCCTGTTTAGCGGCTAGCTTGGCAGCTTCTTTGCCGCCCTTCTTCGCCGCCTGCTGGCCAGCGCTCTTTACTCCGGCAGCAGCAGCGCCGACGCCGGGAATCAGGGCAATGCCAATGTCAGCCGCAATAGCCCCGGCTGTCATGAGCGCCCCTGCGGTCGTAATCGAGGTGGCGTAATGGCGTTCCAGCATCTGAATCACCTGAGCAGGAGAAGCCTCCGGATGTCGACGCCGAATCCTCATTACATACTTGCGCGCTATCGAGTGTCTGGCGCTGACAGCTTTCGCGATGTCGCGTTCGGCGTCCTCCCCGACCAGCTCCGCTTCCACCGTGACGGCCTCGAAACCGGTCATTGCTTGCTCCTCGCTACTTCTATCTCACTGAGAGATGCGCTGAAAATGCCATTCGGGTCCGCCTTCCATATCCCGCGCACCCCCTTACTGTGACTGTAATCGCTGCTTCTGACACCAGGGGGCGGCGCGCTCAGGCATCATCGTCGTCGTCGTGCTAAATCTGCAAAACAGGCGTTGCTTCAGTTCCAGGAATTCAGTCAGCCCGCCGGTAGTGCACGGAGATCGCCCCGTTGCTCATCGGCTCGGCGTTAACAAGCTCCAGACGGCGGGCGCTGTCGAGAAGGCCTCCGTACAAGGTGGGACCATGCCCCGTGATCATGGGGTGCACCAGAAACCTGTAATCATCAATGAGGTCCAGCTGGTCCAGCACCGAGGCGAGTTTGCCGCTGCCGAGCAAGATTCCGTCGGGAGTCTTGTCTTTGAGCTCCTGCACTGCTGCGCCCAGGTCGCCTTCGAGCAGGTGGCTGTTGTTCCACGGGAAATCACTGCGCGTTGCCGAGGCTACATACTTGGGTTTGTCCTCAAGCGTCAGCGCCCACTCGCGGATCGCCGGCGGCGCCTCGACTTCTCCGCGGGCGACGAGAGGCCAGTAGCTCTCCATCAGCTCGTAGGTGGTGCGCCCCCACAGCATTGCACCGTTCTCATCCAAGAGCCGGGTGTAGTGCGTGTGGGTCTCGTCGTCGGCGATCCCTTCGAGGTGGTCTACACAGCCGTCCAGGGTGACGTTGTAGCTGAAAGTGAGGGAGCCCATGGAGCGATTCTCCGGCGGCCCGGTCCCGTGTGCAATCCGTTTGCGGAATTGGCACTTCCAGTCGCGTGAAAGACCGGTGGCCCTCCGCCGCCGCCGGCATTCTGAACCATACGGCGACGGAGGGCGATACTCGCCTTAGTCGAGAACGGAGTCTTAGTTCAGAAATGGTTCCTAGTCCAGAACCGAGCGGACGATCTCGGCGATGCGTTTCTCCGTCTCGTCGTCAATGGTTTCGAAATACCACGCAGCCGGCATAAGGGTCCCGTCCGGTCCTCCCGCTGGCCGGAACCGCGCCTTCTCCGTGACCGCCAGGTTCAAGCGTTCATCGTTGCGCAGGGTTAGCAGCGCCGGTGCGCCCGCAGCCAGCGCGTACGCTGGCATGCCGTACCAGATGCGTGGCTTGAGGCCCGGGGCCGCGTCCATGATGACGTCATGCACCTGCTGCATGAGTCCGCGCTGCGGCTCATCCATGCCCGTGATCTTGGCCTGTACCTGGGCCAGGTTCTTCTCGTCCTTCGATGACATGTTGCGTCCTTTCGCCGGCCGATGCCGCGCATCGGCAATGAAGGTGGCGCATCAGTGCGCCGCACCCCATCCGGACGTGTCCTGGAAGGCAGGCCTCTCCGCGATGATTCACGTGGTCTTCACGTGGAAGCGCAAACGGTGGCGATGCCACCGGCATCAGGGTAACTCTTTCCGGGGCCGGGTTGAAGGGCCGCGGGCCCGGCGGCGTTTGGACCCGGCAGCCGCGGACTGGTGCGTTTTAGTCTGTGTTCAGCTTCTGGGCGAGCATCACGATTATTCCGCTGGGGCCGCGGACGTAGGCGAGCCGGTAAAGGTCCTGGTAACCCGCTATCCCGCGCAGCGGGTAACAGCCATGGTTCGCGGCGATCATCAGGGCGGCGTCGAGGTCATCAACTGAGAACGCCACACGGTGCATCCCAATCTCATTCGGCGCGGTAATGCCCCGTTCGATCGCTGCAGGGTGAAGGTATTCGAAGAGCTCCACTTGCCCGTGCCCGTCCGGGGTCTGCAGCACCGCGATCTTCACATGATTACCGTCGAGCCCGACGGCGGTGTCCGCCCACTCCCCCTGCACAGTGCCGCGCCCGGTAGTTATGAGGCCAAGGTCGGTGAAGAAGGCGACGGCGCGCTCAAGGTATCGGACGGCGATACCGACATTCTCCAACCGAATGCTCATGCGCTCGATGCTAGCCAGCTGGTGTGTTTACCTGGAAGGCCCCGCAGGGAATACACCGCCCCGCACGTGGGTTGTGTCTTCGCTGGCGAACGCCGGCGTCACAGCGAAGGAAGACCAGATAATGACACGTGTAGTGATCTTTGGCGGAACCGGCTATGCGGGAAGCAACATCGCACGTGAGGCCGCTGCACGCGGCCACGAGGTCACCTCTTATTCCCGCAGGCCTCCGGAGCAGCCGCTGCCCGGAGTCGAATACCGCACCGGATCGCTGGCTTCGCCGGAAGTGGTCACCGCAGCTGCCGCCGACGCCGATGTCCTTGTTGTGGCTGTCCATGGAGCCGACGTCGATGGCTCACCGCTCTCTGCGTATGTCCCGGCGCTGATCGATGCCGCGCGCACCAACGGTGCGCGTCTTGCCTTCGTTGGGGGCGCAGGCTCCTCGCTGGTCGCCGAGGGCGGTCCGCGGCTGGTTGACACCCCTGACTTCCACGAGGACTGGAAACCCGAAGCCCTGTCCCATTCCGAGGTACTCGAAGCGCTGCGGCAGGCACCGGAGGACCTCGACTGGTTCTATGTCAGCCCCGCAGCGCTCTTCGGCGCCTTCGCACCGGGAGAGACCACCGGTTCCTACCGGACCGGCGGCGACGTCCTGGTGACCAAAGACGACGGTTCCTCGGAGATCTCGGGTACTGACTTCGCCCTCGCCTTTGTCGACGAGATCGAGAACCACGCACACCCGCGTCAGCGGTTCACTGTCGGGCACTGACAGCACGATCGGTCAGCAGGCACAGCCCTCCCCACACAGGAGAGGCCCGGGATGCGCTCAGCATCCCGGGCCTCTCTCGAGCAATCGCCCCGAACTAGACGTTGAAGCGGAACTCCACCACATCGCCGTCGGCCATAACGTAGTCCTTGCCTTCAATCCGGACCTTGCCGTGGGCCTTGGCTTCGGCCATTGAACCGGCCTCAACGAGGTCCTCGAAGGAGACAACTTCGGCCTTGATGAAGCCGCGCTGGAAATCGGTGTGGATGACGCCGGCGGCCTGGGGCGCGGTGTCGCCGCGGTGGATGGTCCATGCACGGGTTTCCTTGGGACCGGCCGTCAGGTAGGTCTGCAGGCCCAGGGTGTGGAAGCCGACGCGGGCCAGCTTGTCCAGACCGGACTCGTCCTGGCCGCTCATCTCAAGCATCTCGCGGGCTTCTTCTTCGTCCAGCTCCACCAGGTCGGCTTCGAGCTTGGCGTCGAGGAAGATGGCATCCGCCGGAGCCACAAGTTCGCGCAGCTCGGCCTGACGGTCCGGGTTGCCCAGGACGGCGTCGTCAACGTTGAAGACGTAGATGAACGGCTTGGCGGTGAGCAAGCTCAGCTCACGCAGCTGGTCCATGTCCAGCTTGTCCTTCTCAATGGAGGAGAAGATCGTGTCACCGCGCTCCAGCACAGCCTGGGCGGCCTGCATGGCAGCCAGCTGAGCGGCGTCGCGCTTCTTGATCTTCACTTCCTTCTCCACGCGCGGAATGGCCTTCTCCAGGGTCTGGAGGTCCGCGAGGATCAGTTCGGTGTTGATGGTCTCCATGTCCGAGCGCGGATCGACTTTGCCGTCCACGTGCACCACATCGGGGTCGTCAAAGACGCGGATAACCTGGGCGATGGCTTCGGCCTCGCGGATGTTAGCCAGGAACTGGTTGCCCAGGCCTTCGCCTTCGGAGGCGCCCTTCACAATGCCGGCAATGTCCACGAAGGACACGGTTGCGGGCAGGATGCGCGCTGATCCGAAGATCTCGGCAAGCTTGGCAAGCCGCGGATCCGGCAGGGAGACGACGCCGACATTCGGCTCGATCGTAGCGAACGGATAGTTCGCCGCCAGCACGTTGTTGCGGGTCAGCGCATTGAACAGGGTTGATTTGCCGACGTTGGGCAGGCCGACGATGCCAATAGTAAGAGCCACGTTAGTAAATCTTACCGGGGCAGCCCGCCAGAGCCGAACCGGGCACAGCGCCGTCCGGAAACGGGTTAGGAGCGGCGGCCGCCGAGTCCCCGGGAGGAGTCTCCCATGGCCTTGAGCGTGGCGCGGATTTCCTTGGGCAGGGAGAAGATGATGTCTTCTTCAGCCGTAACGACTTCCTCGACATCCCCGTAGCCGTATTCGGCCAGCAGGTTCAGCACGTCCTGGACCAGGTTCTCCGGAACCGAGGCACCGGAGGTGACGCCCACGGTGGAAACGCCTTCGAACCAGGACTCGTCCACCTGGTTGGCGAAGTCCACGCGGTAGGAGGCCTTGGCACCGTATTCGAGGGCCACCTCGACCAGCCGGACCGAGTTCGAGGAGTTCGCCGAGCCGACCACAATCACCAGGTCAGCGTCCGGAGAGATCTTCTTGATCGCGGCCTGGCGGTTGGAGGTCGCGTAGCAAATGTCGTCGCTGGGCGGATCCTGCAGGTTCGGGAACTTCTCCCGCAGCAGCTTCACCGTGGTCATGGTCTCGTCAACGGACAGCGTCGTCTGGGAGAGCCAGATGACCTTGTCCGGATCCCGGACCTGGACCTTGTCCACGTCTTCGGGCCCGTTGACGATCTGCATGTGGTCCGGCGCTTCCCCGTAGGTGCCTTCAACTTCTTCGTGCCCCTCGTGACCGATCAGCAGGATGTCGAAGTCGTCGCGGGCGAAGCGCACTGCCTCCCGGTGGACCTTGGTGACCAGCGGGCAGGTGGCGTCGATGGTGCGCAGGCCGCGGTCTTCGGCAGACTGCACGACGGCGGGAGAGACACCGTGGGCAGAGAAGATCAGCAGGGAACCTTCGGGCACCTCGTCCGTCTCGTCGACGAAGATGGCGCCGCGCTCTTCCAGCGTGCTGACAACGTGCAGGTTGTGGACGATCTGCTTGCGCACGTAGACGGGCGGACCGTAGTGTTCCAGCGCCTTTTCGACGGCGATCACGGCACGGTCGACGCCGGCGCAGTAGCCGCGCGGGGCGGCAAGCAGGACCCGGCGCGCTCCGGATACCGGCGCGGCGGCAGCGACCTCTTCAGGGCTGCGGCGGCGGCGTGGCACGGTGGGCATCGGCACGGAAACGGCTGTGCTGGTCATGACTCCATGCTAGCCGGTGGTCTGCCGCGCCCCGATTCCGCGGTGCGTTAGTCCGCTGTCAGCGCACTGCCCGGCGGGATCCGGCCACCAGGCGGAACACCAGCCCCAGGACAAAGGCCACGGCTCCGGCAATGAGCAGCACCAGCAGCCAGGACTGGAAGCTGGACTGCGCCAGCGGAATCAGGCCGTCGATGAACGTCGAGGCCACCGGATTAGCCGGTGTCTGTCCCTCCACAATCCGCCCAGCGGCACCGGAAGCCAGCCACAGGACACCGGCGACCACGGCGGCTCCGGCACCAATGAGCGCGAACGTAGTGGAACGGCGTCGGGCAATGAGCAGGCCAAGCAGGGCAGCCAGTGCGGCAGCGGCAGCGAACAGCGGCCAGGAGTCCGCGAGCCGCACCACGTTTTCAAGTTCTCCGCTGCGGTCCTGCCCCGAGACTGTGAGCAGCCGCTCCCCCGCGTCGGCGGGCTCCGTTCCGAGTTCACCGGAAACCTGGGCACTGACCAGATTGAGGAGCGGCCCCAGGTCAAGGGTTGGAGTGCCTGAATCGAAGGTTGCCGCATGTGAGCGCGCCAGGGTCTGGGTCCAGGCTTCGGGGTAGCCCGGTGCTTCCTGGAATCCGGAGACCACCCGTTCCACAACGGGCGCAACCAGGGAAGCGAGTCCCTCCGGCAGACCGTCAGTGACCGCGGTGCTGGCCTGCGAGGCGACTGCTGAGGAGAGTTCTGCCTGGAAAGATTCGTCCTCGCCCAGCGGCTGGGCAAGCTGCGCGAACCCCTGTGCCGACACGGCATTCTGCGCCAGCCACGCGCTGCTCACTGCGGCCCCGGTAAGCAGCAGCGCTATCAGGACCAGGACTGCCGAACCGAAAGTTCGCATAGTTCCCCAAATCGTTTTCCGCGGAGCCGGGCTGTCCGGCACTAGTTTCATTTCGGCCTGCCCGGCAGCCGCTGTCCACGTCCCCCGGCGTCGGACACGATGTGTCCCAGGCACCTGATAGACAATAACCTTAGGACCGGCACCGCAAAGGACCGGCCTGCCGCGGGACCAACAGGAGTTCGTAACATGCAGAATGACGCAGGAGCACAGCAGCCGGGCCAGACGGATGCCGGAAACACTCTCGCGCCCACGGCTGCCCTGACTTCGCCCGAGAATCCCTGGCCGCTGGCCCTGCTGTCCAAGAACCTGAAGGCCTACATCGACCGCGCGCCCGCCGCGTGGGTTGAGGGCCAGGTCATTGAACTGAACCGCCGTTCCAACGCCTCGTTCATTACCCTGCGCGACGTCGATGCCGAGGTTTCGCTCTCCCTGACGGTCTGGAGCACGGTCATGAACCGCCTGGAACTGCCGCTGGAGCGCGGGGCCCGGGTGGTGGCACTGATCAAGCCGGACTTCTACGTCAAGACCGGACGCCTCTCCATGCAGACACGGGACATCCGGCCCGTCGGGCTGGGAGACCTGCTGGCCAGGATTGAGCGCCTTCGCCAGGCCCTCGCGGCCGAGGGCCTCTTCGCTGCGTCACGGAAGCAGCGGCTGCCGCTGCTTCCCGGCCGGATCGGCCTCATTACGGGCCGGAACTCCGACGCCATGAAGGACGTGATGCGCAACGCGGCACTGCGCTGGCCGGCTGTTGCCTTCGAGGTCCGGGAAGTCGCCGTTCAGGGCGTAAACGCCGTCGGCGAAGTCACGCGCGCCCTGGCGGCCTTGGACGCGATGCCCGAAGTAGACGTAATTGTGATTGCCCGCGGCGGCGGTTCGCTGGAGGACCTGCTGCCGTTCAGCCACGAAGACCTGATCCGGGCCGTCGCTGCAGCTCAGACCCCGGTGGTCAGCGCCATTGGACATGAGGCGGACCGGCCGCTCCTGGACGAGGTCGCGGACCTGCGTGCCTCCACCCCCACGGATGCGGCGAAACGGATTGTGCCCGACGTCGGCGAAGAACTCGCGCGGATCGGCACGGCACGCTCGCAGCTGCGCCGGATCATGGAACTGATGCTCAGCCGTGAAACGGACCGGCTGGCGCATATCCGCACCCGTCCGGTCCTCTCCGCCCCGGAAACCATGCTGGCTTCCCGGGCCGAGGACATCACCCGCCTGCGGGACCGCGCGTTTTCGGCCATGCGGTCCGAAGTCCGGCGCGATGCAGACAGGATCAGCTACCTGCGTGCCCAGGTGCGCGCGCTTTCGCCGCAGAAGACCCTGGACCGGGGCTACGCCGTCGTGCAGCTCGCCGACGGCTCCGTGGTCCGCGACGCCGCCGAGGTGGAAACCGATGCCCGGCTCCGCATCCGCGTGGCCGCCGGTGAGCTTGGCGCCGTGGCAACCGGTCACCGCTAAACCGACTTCCCAACTGAGGAGAACAGCATGAATGAAGCAGCAGCCCTGCCTGCAGACATCGAAGCCATGAGCTATGAGCAGGCCCGCGACGAACTCGTAGCCGTGGTCACCCGGCTGGAGGCCGGCGGAGCCAGCCTCGAGGAATCCCTCTCCCTCTGGGAACGCGGCGAAGCGCTGGCTACCCGGTGCGAATCCTGGCTTGAAGGCGCCCGGGAGCGCCTTGAGGCCGCCCGCGCCGCACGCGAAGCCTAACCGTGCCCCTGCCACAGGCGGCAGGGGCAGCGGCATCGGCTACGGCTTGTAGGTACTCAGGAATTCGGCGAGCCGCGAAATGGCGTCTTCGATGTCTTCGAGCGCCGGCAGCGTCACCATCCGGAAGTGGTCGGGCCGGATCCAGTTGAACGCCGTGCCGTGCGAGACCAGGATCTTCTGCTGCTTGAGCAGGTCCAGCGCGAACATCTCATCCGACTCAATGGGATAGGCCTCGGGGTCCAGCTTCGGGAACAGGTACAGCGCGCCCTCCGCGTTCTCGACGCTGACACCCGGAATGTCATTGAGCATCTTGTGAGCCAGGTCGCGCTGCGCCTTCAGCCGTCCGCCGGGCAGGATCAGGTCGTTGATGCTCTGGTAGCCGCCAAGCGCGGTCTGGATCGCGTGCTGCGCGGGAACGTTGGCGCACAGGCGCATGTTGGCCAGCAGGTTGATGCCCTCGATGTAGTCCGCGGCTTCACGCTTCGGACCGGAAATCGTCATCCAGCCGCTGCGGAATCCGGCGATCCGGTAGGCCTTGGACAGTCCGCTGAAGGTCAGGCAAAGAACATCATCCCCGGTGAGGGACGCAGCGTTGATGTGCACGGCGCCGTCGTACAGGATCTTTTCGTAGATCTCATCGGCAAAGATGATCAGTCCGTGCTTCCGGGCGAGGTCCACGATCCGGCGCAGCACGTGCTCCGGGTAAACAGCGCCCGTGGGGTTGTTCGGGTTGATGAGCACAATGCCCTTGGTGCGCGGAGTGATGCGCTCTTCCATGTCCTGGACGTCCGGCCACCAGTGGTTCTCCTCATCGCAGAGGTAGTGCACTGCGGTGCCGCCGGCCAGCGAGACCGACGCCGTCCAGAGCGGGTAGTCCGGGGTGGGCACCAGGATTTCGTCGCCGTCGTCCAGCAGCGCCTGCAGGGACATGGTGATCAGTTCGCTGACGCCGTTGCCCAGGTACACGTCGTCGACGTCGATGTTCTGGATCCCGCGGCCCTGGTAGTACTGCACCACGGCAGTACGGGCCGAGAAGATACCCCGGGAGTCGCTGTACCCCTGCGCGGTGGGCAGGTGGCGGATCATGTCCACCAGGATCGCTTCGGGTGCCTCGAACCCGAACGGGGCCGGATTGCCGATGTTCAGCTTCAGGATCCGCTGTCCCGCCGCCTCCATGCGCTGGGCATGCTCAAGGAGCGGCCCGCGGATGTCATAGAGAACGTTGTGAAGCTTGTGCGACTGGGTAAATTCTGGCATCTACACAGAATGCCACAAGAGGTTGCTTCGCTCCCCAACCACTACGCCGAGAGGGCAGTTACGGCTCCTTTCGCGGGCGATTGGAGCCGTAACTGGCCTCTCGATGGAAGCGCGGGAACCAGACCCGGGAATTAGGCCAGGCCCTTTTCCTCCAGCCATGCCTTGGCGGCGTCCTTCGGGTCCTGCTTCTGGTCACCGGAGACAGCCTGGTTAAGAGCAATCAGGTCTTCGGTAGTCAGCACGGCGGAGATGCTGTTCAGCACATCCTGTGCTTCCTGCGAGACGGCATCCATGTTCACCAGCGGCACTACCTGCTGGGCAATGAAGTTGTTCTTCGGATCCTCGAGCACCACCAGGGAATTCTCCTCGATGGACGGGGTGGTGGTGTAGATGTCCGCGGCCTGCACCTTGTCCGTCAGGAGTGCCTGCAGCGTTGCTTCGCCGCCGCCGTCGTTGATCGCTTCGAAACCGGCCGGTTCGCAGCCGTACTTGTCCTTCAGCCCGGGCAGTCCGTAGGCCCGTTCCTGGAAGGTGGTGGGAGCCGCAATGGTGATCTCGCCGCAGACCTTGGCGAGGTCCTCCAGGGAAGTCAGGCTGTACTTCTCCGCGGTGGCCTGCGTGACCACCAGGGCGTCCTTGCTCTCAGCCTCGGCCGGTTCCAGGACAGCAATGTTCATGTCCGGCGACTCTTCCTTCAACGCATCCGGAAGCGCGTCCATGATCTCTTCCGCAGACTGCGCCGTGGCCTCGGTGTCCGCGAACAGGAGCAGGTTTCCGCTGTAGTCCGGAATGACCTGGACCGAGCCGTCTTCGAGGGCACGGTAGTAGATTTCACGGGACCCGATTCCGGGCTGCGTGCTGGCCTGGATACCCTCGGCGTTCAGCGCACCGGCGTAAATCTCGGCGATGATCTGGGATTCGGGGAAATCGGCCGATCCCACCACCAGCGTGGCGGAATCCTCGACGCCGGTGGGCGCGGAGGATGACTCGACGCTCTGCGGATCGGAGTTCGCGCCGCAGGCGGCGAGCATCAGGACCGTGGTCAGCCCTGCAGCGCCGGTGAGCGTTTTCCGGGTGCCCGGACGGGTAAGTGTTCTCATGCTGTTGTTCCTTCTGCGAGGCCGGCAGGGGAAGGCTGCCGGCGGCGGTGGGTGGCCGGTTTCCGGGATCTGCTGCGCAGGCCCGGCGAAAGTGCGAGGCGCTGGACGGCCGCCAGCACCAAATCAACGGCGAGGGCGAGCAGCGCGATGAGCAGCGCGCCTCCGAAGAGGCGCCCGTTATCACGCAGCTGCGTTCCCTCGATCAGGTACACGCCCAGCCCGCCCAGGGATATGAAAGCCACGACCGAGACGGTGGCCAGAACCTGCAGCACAGCGGCGCGGACACCTCCAAAGACAACCTTGAAGCCATTGGGCAGTTCAACCCGGAACAGGATCTGGAGTTCGCTCATGCCCATGGCCCGCGCTGCGTCCACGATGGTGCGGTCCACGGAGGAGATGCCGGCGTAAACACCTGCCAGCAGGGGCGGGATCGCGAGCAGCACCAGGGCCCAGATGGGCGGCATCAGGCCAATTCCGGCCAGCAGGACAAACAGGAACACCAGCCCCAGCGTGGGCAGGGCGCGCAGGATGCCGGCACCGGAAACAACGACGACGCGGCCGCGGCCGGTGTGCCCGATGTACAGGCCCAGCGGCACAGCGATCAGGGCGGCGATTCCCACGGCGAGCGCGGTGTAGCCAAGGTGCTCCACGATCCGCTGCGGAATGCTGCCGATGCCCGTCCAGGAGCTCTCGGCAGTCAGCCACTCATACATCTGGACCAGGACGTTGTCGGAAGAGTAATCCATCAGCCTGCCGCCGTCCGCGCTTCAACGGTGTTCAGCGGCAGCTTCGGTCCGCCGCGCTTCACGGCCCGGCTCCACGGTGTCAGCAGCCGCTGAGCCAGCACCAGGACCAGGTCCAGCACGAGGGCCAGGAGCAGGATCAGGACTATGCCGATCACGATTTCCGTGGGGAAATTCCGGTACAGACCGTCCATGAAGAGCCTGCCCAGGCTGTCGATGCCCAGCAGTGCCCCCACGCTCACCAGGGACATGTTGGACACCGAGATCACCCGGAGTCCGGCGAAGAGGACGGGCAGGGAGAGCGGGAGGTCGACGGCGAAGAACCGGCGCAGCGGACGGTAGCCCATGGCCGTGGCAGCCTGGCGGATGTCGTCGTCCACGGAGTTCAGCGCATCGACGGTGGAGCGGACCAGCAGTGCCACCGCGTAGATGGTCAGGGCCACCACCACGTTGGTGATGTCCAGGACCCTGGTACCCAGGATCACCGGCAGCAGGACAAAAAGCGCCAGGGACGGGATTGTGTACAGGATCGCGGAGGAGCCCAGGATCGCTCCCCCGGCGAAGCGGTGCAACCGGGCGAACTGGGCCAGCGGCACGGCGATCAGCAGGCCAAGCACCAGCGGCACCACGGCCTGGAAGAGGTGCAGCGCGGTGAGCCGGGAGATCATCTCCGTGTTGGCCCAGAACCAGTCCATGTTCAGACCGCCGAGCCGTGCAGGGCCTTGCCGCGGCGCAGCCGGGCAGCTTCAATCAGTTCGAAGATTTCACCGGCACGCACAATGCCCACGGACGCACCGGCGTCGTCCACCACCACGCCCAGGCCTGAGGGCGACGACAGCGCCGCGTCGAGTGCGCTGCGCAGGCTCTCGCCGCGGCGGTGCAGGGACCCGCCGGGCACCAGCTCGGCAGGGGTCCTCACGCTCTCCCGGCTGGAGGCCGGTACCCAGCCCAGCGGGCGTCCTGCCTCGTCAACGGCCAGCGCCCAGCCGCCGCGCACGGGGACTGCGGGATCGGCCAGCGCGGCCGGGTCCAGGGTCTCCACGGGATGCACGGGAACACCCGCGCCGGGCTGGAATCCAAGGTGGCGGAACCCGCGGTCGCGTCCCACGAAACCTGCGACGAAGTCATCGACCGGTGCGCGCAGGATGCCTTCGGGGCTGTCGAACTGGGCCAGCCTGCCGCCCACGGCGAAGACTGCCACCTTGTCTCCGAGGACGGTCGCTTCGTCGATGTCATGGGTGACGAAAACGATGGTCTTGGCGAGGTCGCGCTGCAGGCGCAGCAGTTCCTGCTGCAGTTCGCTGCGCACCACGGGGTCGACGGCGCTGAACGGCTCGTCCATCAGCAGTACGGGAGGATCCGCGGCCAGGGCACGGGCAACACCAACGCGCTGCTGCTGCCCGCCGGAAAGCTGGGCGGGATAGCGCTTGCCCATCGCCGATTCCAGGCCAACGACGTCGAGCAGTTCCGCTGCCCGCGCCCGGGCCTGCTTTCGCGGCACGCCGTTCAGGCGGGGCACGGTGGCGATGTTGTCCAGCACGGAACGGTGCGGGAGCAGTCCCGAGGACTGCATGACGTAGCCCATCGACCGGCGCAGGGCCGACGGCGCGATCTGTGAAGCGTCTTTCCCGTCGACGTGGATGGTGCCCGACGTCGGTTCCACCATCCGGTTGATCATCCGCAGCGATGTTGTCTTGCCGCAGCCCGAGGGACCCACAAAAACGGTGATGGCTCCCTTTGCGATGTCCAGGGAGAGGTTGTCCACGGCTGCCGTCTCCGAGTCCGGGTAGGACTTGGTGACGTTGCGGAAGCGGATCATGGGCTCGGGGGAATCCGGCCGGGCTGCTGCGGCGTCCGGAATCGACATGGCTGCCTCCGTGGTTGGGTGCGACGGGCTCGCATACGGGTGAATAAACGGCAGTATGCTGACAAGCCGTGGAATTAAGCTATGTGCTTCCGGGCCCCGGCGTCCAGCGGATGCACGGGTTACGCGCCTAGCGTAGGGGCGCCGTGCCGCTTTCGGGCGCCGCGGCCAGCAGTTTCAGAGCTGCGTCCACCAGCCCCACCCGTTCAAGCCCGGCTACTTCCTCCAGCGGGAACCACGCCGCTTCATCGGTGCTTCCCGCAGTTTCGCTGACCAGGCTGCCGGAGATAATCCTGGCCCGGTAAATCACCCGCAGCGCGTGGAGCATCCTGCCCTCGCCCCGCATCCGCCGTTCAGCCGGCACAAAATGGCTGTCCACCCCCAGCAGGTCCTCAAGCTCCACCGAGAACCCGGTTTCTTCGCGGACCTCCCGTACGGCGGCTGTCGGGGCGTCCTCCGCGTACTCAAGTCCTCCGCCGGGGAGGGTCCAGGCCGAATTGCCGTGCTGGTTCCAGTGCGCCAGCAGGATCTGCCCGTCCCGGACCACCACGGCGTAGGCGCCCACCCGGACGTCAAAGGCCCGCTCGCTCATGCCGCCTCGCCCTGCAGCAGGTAACGCACGCCGAAGACCGGGTCCTGGCTCAGGAACCGGATGTCGCCCAGTCCCCGGGCAGAGAGCCCGGCCAGGAGCAGTTCCTGGAGCAGCGGCTGGTGTACTCCGATGCCGCCGCCCACCACCACCGGGCCGCTGATGCCCAGCCGGGCCGCGACGTCGGCCACCAGTGACGCCAGGTCCCTCGCTGCCGTAGCGATGATGCTGCGGCTAGGCGCATGCCCTTCCTGCGCCGCATCAAAGACCACCCGCGCCATGGACGCCCAGTAGCGCCGCCCGGTGCCGGCGTGGAACCGGGCGATCAGCGCATCGGGTTCCTCAACGCCCACTGCGAGCAGCAGTTCGGCGGCCAGCCGGTCGGGCTGCTGGCCGAGGTCGTGCAGGCGCAGGGTGTGGCGCACCGCTTCACGGCCGATCCAGTAGGCGCTTCCTTCGTCGCCGAGCAGGTAGCCCCAGCCGCCCGACCGGGCCTGCTCACCGCCTGGTGTCATGCCCCAGGCCACGGAGCCGGTCCCGGCGATCAGGCCGATGCCGTCCGGGGCTTCGCCAGCCGCGAGGATCAGCCGGGTGTCATGCACGACGGTCACGTCTGCCCCCGGCACCTGTTCGAGGATCAGTTCCCCCAGCGCGGCGGCGTCGTCAGCAGTGTCCACTCCCCCGGAACCCGCGATCACCCGGGTGACGCCGCTGGTGCCCAGCGCAGCGAAAATCTCGGCGAGGTTGTGCCGCGCCTGTTCACGCGAAACGTTCTGCACATTGGCGCTTCCGCTGACGGCTTCTGCTGCCACCACCTGCCCCTCGAGCCGGATTCCGTGTGTTTTGCTGCCGCCGATGTCGAGGCCGATGGCTGTGATGGGGGTAGTTTGTCCGGGGCTGGATGCGCTGGTGCTCGATTGCATTCCTTTAGCCTACGCAGAGGAGAAGCTCCACCGGATATTGTGAGCACATTTGGCATCCCGGCCGCGCGGATCAGGCGTCCGCGCCCTGCCGGGCACGGTCCAGGAGCGCATCAGCTGCAGACAGCCGGAGCGCAGCGTTTGCCTGCCGGTCCAGCCGCCCTGCCCGGGCTCCGGAAACAAGGCTGAGGGCGACGCCTGCCGCGCGCGCGTTCAGGGCCGCGGCGGAGCTGCCCGCCTGCACAGCGGCCGCCTCGAATCCGGGCTGGAATTCTGCCAGCCGGTCCGGGAGCGCCGATTGCGGGGAAAGCCTGGCCAAGACTGCGAGATGGCCCAGAAAGCAGGCAAGGTCATCGACACGGTGCCCGGGCCCCAGCCCGTCCACGTCCAGGACACCGGTAATCCTGCCGCCGTCCCAGCGCAGGTTTCCTTCGTAGAAGTCTCCATGCACCGGCACTACGGGCCCCGCGTCCAGTGCCTTCACCAGGGCTTCGATTCCGCCGGCGAGGTCCCGGATCCGCCGCTCCTCCCCCGGAAGGACACCCGCGGCGGCCAGGCCGTACGCCTTCGCACGCTCAGCCCAGGCGGGCCGTCTGCGCAGGGACAGGGCCGGTTCGGGCAGGGCATCCAGGACGGCGGTAAGGTCCGCCGGCGTGATGCGTCCGGATCCGGCCGCCAGGGTATGAAGCAGCGGGGCACCGGGCAGGGCGGAGAGAACGACGGCGCTGCGGCCTTCCGCGCCGGGCAGCAGCTCCGGCGCCGGGACAGCGGAGTCCGCGAGCAGCTCATGGCGGGCACGCAGTCCGTCCACGTGGCCGGGCAGCACCACCTTGATATAGGCCTGCTCCGCACCGTGCACCGCATGCACGACAGCGCGCCGCAGAGGCCGGTACCCGGACATCTCCAGCACCGCTGGGCCGCCCTGAATTGACCCGAAAACCTCCCGGGCAACTTCGGCCGGTGAGAGTGCCCATGCCAGGTCGCGGAGCATCGGATCATGGGGGTGCAGCCAGAGGAAAAGCCGGACCCCGGACAGAGAGGTCCGAAGCACCGGTCCTTCCGCCGCAGCGGGCGACGTCGTCGCGCCCGCGTAGAGGCTGATCCCCGCACCGGAGGGATCGACAGCGGTGATGCGGTACAGGGCGGTGGCCCCGGCACCGGGCCGGTCAAAGGTGCGCTCGTGGGTCCAGATGTCCAGGACCAGACGGCCGGGTGTGAGCAGCTCGGCCAGGGGAACAGCCATTCCGGACCCTTCCAGCAGCTCACGTGCGGGAACAGGGTGCAGGCTGCTGGCCGAAGCCGCGCGGTCGCCGTCCGCTCTCCGGCCGCGTGGCCTCGGAGACATGTGGGGAGGCTAGGCCCGGCGGCGCTGGAGTACGTCGTCCAGGTTCAGGATGCCGGTTGCGGGGCGCGGTTCGATGGCCGTGCTGCCGGGAGCCGGAGCGGCGATGGGCCGGATCGGCGTCTTCAGGACGGGCTTGGGCGAGGCAGGCACAGCGAGCGGAGCGGGTGCAGGACGCGGTGCCATCGGGGCGTCCACGTAGGTCGGTTTGGGCACGGCAACCGGCTGCCATGACGAAGCTTCGGCGCTCTTCGCTGCTTCGGCGAGGGCCGCCGCACGCAGCTCCGACGCGGTAAGACGCGGAACGGGCTTGGGCTCCGGAGCGGCGGGACGGGCAGGTTCCGCCGCTGCCGGCAGTTCTGCCCTGCGGGCCGCGTCGTCACCGGCGGCGTCGAAAACGGTGTCCGCCTTGGGGTTGCTGCGTACCGGTGCCTGCGGTTCCGGTTTCTGCCGGGCAGCGGCAGCGGCGCGGCGGGTGCGGCGTTCCCGCTGGTCACGGACCGCCAGGCCGCGCAGCGACACGACGGCGGCGCCCGTTCCCAGAGCTGCCCCGGCGGGGATCCACCAGGACACAGCACCAAAGAGGGCCGCCGCGCCTCCGGCCGGGATGGCAACGGCGAAGAGCAGCCCCAGGACAGCCAGCGTGAGCCGTCCGTAGCGGATGTTCAGGGGACCGGGGGCAGATGCCGGAACAGCCTGCCCTGCAGTCGCACCGCCTGCTGCGGTGCTCCCTTTCAGGTGCGGCGTGTGCTGGACGCCGGTGCTGGTGTTGTGCATGGTGTTCCCCTGAGAACTTGGGTCCGGTTCGATGGCGGCACTGCTGGCTGCGCGGACGGAGGTGCCGGCACGTCCCTGGGACGGGGCAGGCACCTGCTTTCCATGCAGGTACTGCGGGGCAACCCAGAGCAGCCAGAGCCCGACGGCTGCCGCCAGGACCAGGGAGCTGTTAAGAGGGAAGTCCACAACTACGACCGTATGAGAAAACCCCCACCGGTTGCGGCATTGGCAGGGGTGTGTCGAATCACTTCCGGAGAAAAGAAGTGCGTCATAACCCGAAGTCAGCGCGAAGATGCCAGCCTGGAAAGCAGTCCTTCCGGCACTTCTTCCGCCGTAAGGGCGAAGCTGAGATGGTCCGCCCACTCCCCCGCAATGTGCAGGTAGCGGCGCCGGAGTCCTTCTTCCCGGAATCCAAGTTTCTGGACTACCCGCAGGCTGGGCCGGTTTTCCGGGCGGATGTTGATCTCCATCCGGTGCAGGCCCAGGACCTTGAAGCAGTGGTCGGTGGCAAGGGCAACGGAGGTCGGCGCGATGCCGCGGCCGGCCCGCGCCTCGTCGACCCAGTACCCCAGGGTCGCCATCCGGGCCGAACCCCAGATGATGGACGAGACGGTCAGCTGGCCGACAATCGCCGGGTTGCTGCGCACTCCGCCCTGGCGCTCCGTGATGACGAAAGGCAGGGCGGTGTCCTGGCGGGCCTGCTGGTTGAGGCTCCGGACCATCCCGGTATAGGACGGAAGAACTGTTCCGGGCAGCGGGTTGGTGGCTTCCCACGGCCCGATCCACCGGGCGTTCCGTGACCGCACCGAATTCCATTCGGTGCGGTCACGGTAGCGGATCGGCCGGAGGATGAGGTCGCCGCTTTCAAGCGTCACCGGCCAAATCGCCGACCCCAGCATTTAGCTAGCCTTCGTCGGAGCTGTTGAAGTCCTTCAGCCAGGCGCGCAGGTCCGGGCCGAGGTCTTCGCGCTCGGAGGCAAGGGTGACAACGGCCTTGAGGTAGCTCAGCTTGTCGCCGGTGTCGTAGCGGCGGCCACGGAAGACGACGCCGTAAACGCCGCCGCCCTCGCCCTCGGTGCCTGCCAGGGTCTGCAGGGCATCGGTGAGCTGGATTTCCCCGCCGCGGCCGGGTCCGGTTTCCTCGAGCACGCCGAAAACGGACGGGTGGAGGACGTAGCGGCCAATGACCGCGAGGTTTGACGGCGCGTCAGCGGCGTCGGGCTTTTCAACGAGCTTGTTGACGCGTACGTAGTCTTCGCCCTCGATGACGGAGATATCCGCGCAGCCGTAGGCGCTGATCTGGTCCGGCTCAACTTCGATCAGGGCGACGACGGAGCCGCCCGTCTTCGCCTGGACTTCGACCATTGTTTCCAGCAGCGGGTCCCTGGCGTCGATGAGGTCGTCACCGAGCAGGACGGCGAAGGGGTCGTCACCAATGTGCAGCTTGGCGCGGAGGACTGCGTGGCCGAGCCCCTTCGGGTCGCCCTGGCGCAGGTAGTGGATTTCGCCCAGTTCAGAGGACTCACGGACCAGGGCAAGCTTTTCGTCGTCGCCCTTGTCCTTCAGCGTCTGCTCGATGAAGGGCACCCGGTCGAAGTGGTCCTCAAGGGAACGCTTGTTGCGGCCGGTGATCATCAGAATGTCGGGCATGCCCGCATTAACCGCTTCTTCAACGACGTACTGGATGGCCGGCTTGTCCACCACCGGAAGCATTTCCTTCGGCATGGCCTTGGTGGCCGGAAGGAAGCGCGTACCCAGACCGGCGGCGGGAATTACGGCTTTGGTGATCTTTGGGCGTGAGGTCATGACGGTAAGAGTACCTAAGTGAACGCACGGCGCGCCAAATGCACCGCCGCTGCGGGCACAATGGGTGCATGACCGGCATAACAAAAGAAGAGGTGCGGACCAGGTTCAAGCAGCAGCGGCGCGCAATGGACGGCAGGGAGTCAGCCGAACAGCTCGCCGCCGCCGCCTTACCGCTGCTGAGCGGTTTGAAACCGGGGTCGATGGTCAGCTGTTACCTCTCGGCCGGAAAGGAACCGGATACCTCGGGTCTCCTCGCTGCGCTGTCCGCAGCCGGCCACACTGTCGTGGTGCCCGTCTGTGAACCTGCCCACCGGCTTTCCTGGTGTCCGTGGACTCCGGGAGTCCGGCTGGTTCCCGGACTCTTTCCCGGGATCCCGGAACCCGCCGGTCCGCGCTGGGACCTCCCGGAGATCATGGGGCTGGACCTGCTGCTTATTCCGGCCCTTGCGGTCGCCCGGGACGGCACGAGGATGGGCAAGGGCGGCGGCTACTACGACAGGTTCCTTACCCGGTTCCGTGCCGCCGGGGGTACTGCCCCGGTGGTGGCACTGGTGCATGACCATGAGTTCGTTCCCGCCGGGACTCTTCCCGCTGATGCCCTGGATGTTCCGGTGGACGGCGTACTGTGCCCGGCCGGTTATACGCCGGTGACCAGCCCGGAGGTGTATACTTAGCACTCTAGGCCACAGAGTGCCAATCCAGCCGATCTTCGGCGGATGACGACACTGCTGAGGCCTTCCTTTCGCCCTTCAGGAGGAGTAAGAGTGCCCACGTATGCCTATGCCTGCAAGGATTGCGGCCACGCGTTCGATATCCAGCAGTCCTTCACCGATGACAGCCTCACCGTCTGCCCCGAGTGCGGCGGCAGCCTGCGCAAGAAGTTCAACAGCGTAGGCGTGGTTTTCAAGGGCTCCGGTTTCTACCGCACCGACTCCCGCGACGCTGCTTCGACCGTTCCGGCTGCCCCCTCAAAGGACGCTCCCGCCAAGGAATCTGCGGCCAAGGCTGCACCGGCTGCTTCCTCCGCGCCGGCCTCTGCGGCTTCGGCTCCGGCCGCCGGCTAGCTCGTTCGGGGTTCCGCTGTGCGGTCCTGAAACCACGCAGTGCTGAAACTGTGCGGTCCTGAAACCTAAGGGCGCCCCGGGCTCCTGCACAGGAGCCCGGGGCGCCCTTTGTTTTCCCCAGGACTTCTCCTGGCGGGCGCACCGGGCCCTCCCCCGGCCTAGCGTGGCCGCATGTTCAGCACTTTCCGGCGCGGCCGGTTGATCCGCCAACGGGACAACGTCCAGCCAGCCGGAGCCAGGCCGGCTCCGGCGCCTCCCGGCCGGGTTTCCCCGGGACGCGGGCGCCTTCACCGCGTCCTCGTCCGCCGGCGGCGTTTCCTGGCGGGAGTGCTCGTTGCTGCCGCTGCCGGAATCACGGTGCAGGCGATGCTGCCTGCCGAGCCTGCCGCGGTCGCGGCGGCTGCTGCCGCCAGAGACCTTCCCGCCGGTCACATCATTACGCCCGGCGACCTTCGCATGGTCCGGCTTCCGCCGAAGGCCGTGCCTCCTGGAGCGCTCACCGGCACCGGTTCCGCCGCCGGGGAGCAGCTGGCCGTGCCGCTGCGCAGCGGCACGGTGCTGAGTGAGACTCTCCTGGTAGGTGACGGGCTGCTGGCGGGTTCGCCGGAGGGAACTGCAGCGCTGCCCCTCCGTCCGGCTGATCCTGCGTCCGCCCGGCTGCTGGCTCCCGGGGTCCTGATCGACGTGGTCGCCGCCGCCGACGAGGGGTTCGATGGGGCCGGCCCTCCGGTAGTCCTTGCATCCGGTGTCCCTGTGCTGTGGGTAACGGGGGCCGGAAGCGGGGCCGGTTCGTGGCCCGGGGCCGATGCCGCAGCGGAAGAACAGCTGGTGGTGGTCGCGGCGCGGGCAGCTGACGCACCGGAGCTGGCCGTCGCCTCAGCCAGTGGCGGGCTTTACCTCATCCCCAGTGCCCGGTAGCTCCGCAGGTCATCGCAAAACTATCCCCAGTGCGGAGGACGCTGTTCGCGCAGCCAGTCTGAGGTGTCCTCAGGCGCGTCTCCCCACGCGCGGGGATCGTCCTCAGCCGCGGTCTGCGGCAGGATTCCAGTGCCCCGCGGCTGCGGAGCCTTTCGGGAATCCGGATGCGGTTTGCCGCCGGCCCTGTCTGTCTCCGGCGGACGGGATCCCTCGAAGGTGCCCGGTGCGGAAGGCCCGGCTTCTGCTGCCGGGGAGGCCGGAGCAGTATGCACAAGCTGTGCGGCCTGTTTCAGCCTGGTCGGTGCAGAGGTGCTCCGCCGGGACCGGCGCTTGCCTGCCGCCGGAGCATCTGCCGGTGGGTTCCCCGTAGCCGGCCCCCGGTTTTCACCGTCGCCGGGATTCGTCATTCCGGGATTCGGTTGGCTGTTCTGTTCCTGGCTCATGCTGCCTGTCGATTCCCCCGGCCGCCGCTGCAGCTGCTGCCGCGGCGCGAATCGCCGGGTTGGCTTGTTCCTCTGACCGTGGCCGGATCCGCGTGCTGCCGTGAGGAACCACGGTGGCCGGGGCGGCCGCCGCGCTCACGTCGCGGATCGGTTCGGGGTCCGGCGCCGGGGCCTGGAGTCCCAGGTACCGTCCCACCAGGTCGGCGCAGGCGGCGGGATCGGTAAAGACCTCGATGGTCCACAGCGGCATGTAGCGCCAGCCCAGCCGCTCAAGCAGCTGCGGACGCAGCCGGCTGCGTTCCCGAACGCTCATGCCCCGGTACCGTGCCGTGCCGTCGGACTCGATAGCCATCGGCACGGCCGGATCCGCCTCCGCGGAACGCCGGACTGTTGCCACAATGTCAATCACGTCGTCGTAGTGGTCCCAGACGTCCGCGCCCCGCGAGCGGAGCCGTCCCACCAGGTCCGCTACCAGCGGGTCATCCGCCATGATCGAGTTTCCGGCAGGGCGTTCGCTGGTGGGCTGGGCCGGGCCGCCGTCGAGCTCGCGCACCAGCAGCTGGTAGAAGTCGCGGGCACCGTGGCCGAGCCTGGACTCGTCGAGGTCCGAAGGCTGGAAGCAGGTCAGCACATGCAGGCGGTGGCGGGCGCGGGTCATCGCATTGACGAACCGTCCCCGTCCGCCCGGCTCGGAGAGCAGGCCAAAGTTGTGCAGCGCCCGGCCGTGCGGGGTCCTGCCGAAGCCGAGCGAGAAGATCACCGCATCGCGGACCAGGCCGGCAGCGCGGTCAGCCGGTACCACCCGGAAGGATTCGGCGCCGGGGGCGAAGAAATCCGCTGCCCAGGGGAAGTTGGCCATCTGCACACGGATTGCCTCAGCCACCCGAACGGCGTGCCGCGGGCTGGCAGTGATGACGGCCAGTGACTGGCTCGGACGGCGCCGGACGTGTTCAAAGACCAGGTCCACCACGCGGTTGACCTCGGCGGAGACACTTTCAACGCCTTCCTGGTCAGCACTGGGCATGCCCGTGCCGTCAGCAAGGTACTCCACCGTGAGCGGCCGTTCACCGGTGGCCACTTCATCGCCGCGGGGCACCCAGGACAGGCGTCCGCCGTAGAACTCGTCGCTGAGCTGCTTCAGCAGGTGCTTATCGGTACCCCGGTAGACAGTCGACAGGTTCCGGACGGGCAGGATCCGGGCAAGCGCGTCGAAGGCGCTGGGCAGTTCGTCCTCTGCGGTCCCCGTGTCCGGGTGCTGAATGTTGATGGTGAAGGGACGCGGGCCGCCGAGGTTTCCGTCGCCGAAGGCAAGTACCTGCTCTGCGCGGGCAATCGCCGGGACGGCAGCCTGCAGGCTCATGGACTCAGCGTCCAGGATGATCAGGGCGTCAAAGCGCCTGGATCCCGGAAGCATCATGGGCAGCAGGAGCGGGCTCGCGGCCCAGACCGGAAGCAGCGAAGACACCAGCTCGTCGGACTGCCCGGAGAGTGAATCCACCGTCAGCGGACCGGTCTTGATGACTTCGCGGAGCCGTGCGGCGTCCTTGGGCCGCGACTTGATTCCCTCCCGCCAGCGCCGTGCCAGCTCCCAGCGAAGCCGGGAAGAGCCGGAGGCAATGTGCGCATTGTCCGCCAGGCGGTATTCGGCCTCCAGGCGGCGCAGGCTGTCGCCGTCGGACATAGCCAGGTAGTCATCGCCGCTGATCATGGCTTCAAGTGCGGACTGCCACCAGGCCAGCTCCAGTTCATAGCCGACCTGCCGCGGTGTCACTTCGCGGGCCTCAAGGTCGTCAAGCAGCTCGCCAAGGCCCTGTCCGCGCATCTCGTCCACGAGCAGGGTGCGCTCGGGCAGGGTTTCAAGGGTTTCCTTGTCCCCGGCGAGGGCGCTCAGCTTCTTCTCGAGGTCGTCCAGTGACTGGTCGGCGAGGTTGGGCCGGTCCGGAGTTCCGGCGAGGATCCGCGTCAGCTCGTCGAGCTGGCCCTTGACCTCAAGATAGGTGCGGTTCAGGTCTGCCAGACCCGTGGGTACCGAGGGATGGCGCTGGGTCGTGGCGTACCGCGTCCAGGTTCCGCGCTGCTGCTGCACCTGCACCAGTGACGTGTGCAGATCCGCAATGTGCACACCGGGACGAATGTATTCCTTGGCCACGCGCCGCAGCCGTGAACGCGTCATGGAACTCATGTCCACGCCGTGTTCGCGGCGCCAGGAGGATGATGCAGTGGCTGAGATCAGGTCCGTCACGGGCCGGTCGAAGATGTCCGGGGTGAATTTGTCCAGGCTCTCGCGGACCGCAACCAGCAGCTGCAGCTGCTCGCCCCACTGGGCGAAGGTCTCCCCCAGCCGGATCTGTGAGTGCTCGGCCACTTCCTGGACCCGGGTGCGCAGCTGCGGCAGTGCCTCAGCCAGCTCCTCGGTCAGCTTGTGCGCTGCTTCGGTCTCCTTGCGGTTGAGCAGCTTGGCCCCGAACCAGGGGCTGGAGACGGCGGCGCGGGAAAAGCTTCCAAGTTCCGCGGCGCGGCGCAGCCGGCCCGTCAGCTCGGTACGGTCCGTGATGCTGTCCAGGACGCTGCGCTTCAGGCGCACCGTGGTGGCCGGTGCCGGAGTCAGGGATGTGAGTTCAGCCAGGGACTGCATGGCCTGGTAGGGCGAGCAGCCCCAGCGCTGCCGCACGTTATGCAGGGACTTCACATGGTCGCGGAGCTGGTGGCGGCTTTCCTGCAGGACCTTGTGCAGGTTGCCAAGGTTCGGTTCCGCTGCCTTCTCGCTGCGCACGATCGCGCGGATGAGGCGGTCCCGGAGGGCGTCTTCGCTGAGGCCGGCCCCGAGCTGCAGCACCAGCGAACCAAGATTGAGGCTGTCCAGGGCGGAAACGAACTCGTTCAGCGTCCCGCGCCGCTCGGCGACCACGAGGACCGACTTGCCGGCGTTGACCAGGGCGGCCGCCGAATTGACCGCGGTCTGCGTCTGGCCGGTTCCCGGAGGTGCCGAAACCACGAGGGAGGTGCCGGCGCCTGCCAGGTCCAGTACATCCTGCTGTTCGCGGTCAGCGTCCATGACCAGGAGTTCGGAGGCCGGGGCGCGGTCGTCCAGGGGCGGGAGCCCCGGGTCGGCGGGTTCCGGGACTTCGGCGCCGCCGTCGACCGCTGCGTCCATCAGCGCCCGGAGGACGGGATGGGCGGGGTCCAGGGCCGTATCCTCGGCGAGGTCGGGCAGGTCAGCGAATGTGGACACGAGGAGCCGGTGCTCAATGTTCATGCCGCGCACACCCTCGGTGAGCCCACGCAGCCGTTCCAGGACCGGATGCGGGTCGAAACGGGCCGTACCATAGGCCAGCCGTGCCAGAGACTCGGCCTCGACGTCGAGGCCCTGCTGGTTCTCGAGGTGACGGATAAGGGCGGGGTTCAGTTCGGCCTTGCCGGTGAGCTGAAGCTCGTAATCGTCCTGGGAAGCGTGGACCGTGAGGCTGACGGCGGTGAGCAGCACGGGAGCGGTGAGGGATTCCGGGCGAAGCGCTTCATCCGAGGCGTAGCGCCAGGATGCGGTTCCTGCGGCAAGATAGCCGACGTCGATGCCGCGGTCGGAGCCCAGTTCGTAGATCTTGGCCCGCAGCGCGCGGGCTGCACGCATCGCCGTGCTGTAGTGGTCCGCGTCGCGCAGCAGGGTTGAGAGCCTGGTCTTCCGCCCGGCGAGCAGCTGGGCCAGGCCGGAGGGGTGGGCATGGGTCAGGTCGATGCTGTTCTCCGGCGTGACCGTGAAATGCAGCAGCGTGTCCGACCCGGCGTGCTGGCCCAGCCCGGCCAGCCACGGCAGCAGGAAGTCCGAGGCGCTGTCCCCGGGATTCTGCTCAGACACTGATGCCCTCTTTCCTGCACTTCCGCGCGACGATCTCGACCAAACTGGCATACCTTCCAAGCTATCGTCATTTGCCGGGATAGCTCCGGATAGCAACGCGGGGGACGGCTCTTCAGCCGTCCCCCGCGCTCTATGATGCTACTCCCACTCGATGGTTCCCGGGGGCTTGCTGGTGACGTCCAGCACCACCCGGTTAACGCCGTCCACCTCGTTGGTAATGCGGTTGGAGATCCGTGCCAGCAGGTCGTACGGCAGGCGCGACCAGTCCGCCGTCATGGCGTCCTCGCTGGATACCGGGCGCAGGACGATGGGGTGGCCGTAGGTACGGCCGTCACCCTGGACGCCGACGCTGCGGACGTCTGCCAGCAGGACGACCGGCATCTGCCAGACTTCCTCATCCAGGCCGGCTGCGGTGAGCTCGGCACGGGCGATCGCGTCTGCACGGCGAAGCAGGTCCAGGCGTTCCCTGGTTACTTCGCCGATGATGCGGATGCCCAGTCCGGGACCGGGGAACGGCTGGCGGCCAACGATCTCCGCCGGCAGGCCGAGTTCGCGCCCAACGGCACGGACTTCGTCCTTGAACAGCAGCCGCAGGGGCTCAACCAGTTCGAACTGCATGTCCTCGGGCAGGCCGCCGACGTTGTGGTGGCTCTTGATGTTCGCTGCACCTTCGCCGCCGCCGGATTCGACGACGTCCGGGTACAGGGTGCCCTGGACGAGGAACCGGATCGGTTCCCCGGCAGCGTTGGCTTCGGCCATGATGGCGCGTTCGGCTTCTTCGAATGCTCGGATGAACTCGCGGCCGATGATCTTGCGCTTGGTTTCGGGATCGGTGACCCCGGCAAGCGCGCTCAGGAAGCGTTCCTGCTCATTGGCAACGTAGAGATTGACGCCGGTTGCGGCGACGAAGTCGCGCTCAACCTGCTCTGCTTCGCCTTCGCGCAGCAGACCATGGTCAACGAAGACGCAGGTGAGCTGGTCGCCGACGGCGCGCTGCACCAGTGCGGCAGCCACGGCGGAATCAACGCCGCCGGAAAGGCCGCAGATGACGCGTGAGGAGCCGATCTGTTCGCGGATGCGTTCGACCTGCTCTTCGACGATGTTGCCGGTGGTCCAGCTGCGGTCCAGCCGCGCACCCTTGAAGAGGAAGTTCTCCAGCACCTGCTGGCCGTGGGCCGAGTGCTTCACTTCGGGGTGCCACTGGACGCCGTAGAGCTTCTTTTCCTCGTTGGCGAAAGCGGCAACGGGTGCGCCGGCGGTGCTGGCCAGCACCTCGAAGCCCTCGGGGGCTTCGTGGACGCTGTCACCGTGGCTCATCCAGGTGTTCTGGTGCTCGGGGGTTCCTTCAAGGATGGAGCGGGAACCGTTGACGGCAGCCGCATCGGTGGAACCGTATTCGCGCATGCCGGTCCTGGCGACTTTGCCGCCAAGGGCCGCAGCCATGGCCTGGAAGCCGTAGCAGATGCCGAAAACCGGTACACCGGCGTCGAACAGGTCCGGATCCACCTTGGGGGCGCCTTCGGCGTAGACGCTGGAGGGTCCGCCGGAAAGGATGATCGCCGCCGGATTCTTGGCCAGAAGTTCCTGGGTGCTGTAGGTGTGCGGCACGACCTCGGAGTAGACATCGGCTTCGCGTACGCGCCGGGCAATCAGCTGGGCGTACTGGGCGCCGTAGTCCACAACCAGGACGGGGCGCTCTTCAATGGGAGCAGTCGCGGGATTAGTCACGGTTTCAAGGATAGTCGCCCCGGCGCACCGCCCGCACATTGTGCCGGCTGCGGATTCCCGGGTGGAAGCGGCTAGTACCGCTTGGCGGCTTCCGGATGCGCTTCAAGTTCCGCGAGGACCTGCTTGTGGGTGCGGGTTTCAACGATGAATGAGAGGAACGGCACCACACCGCCCAGCGCAATGACGATGAACTTGGAGAACGGCCAGCGCATGAGCTGCCACAGCCGGAAGTCAGCGAACAGGTAGACCACGTAGAGCCAGCCGTGCGCGATCAGCACCGCGGTGTAGAGGTTCAGTCCTCCCACGATTACCGGCGGAATCTCCAGCACGTACTTCATGATCATTTCGGCCACGAGCAGCAGCAGGAAGATACCGGTTACCCACGAGGAGACCTTGTAGAACGCCAGGGCCGTCCGGATCTGCGCGTGGGTGCCGCCGAAGCGGCGCTTCTTCTTCTTCGGGCGGGGCGGCCGGGTGACTGCGGGGTCGCTCAATTCTTTACCTCACTGCTAGTTGTACCGGGTTCGTCGTCATACTCGTCGTCTTCGTAGTCGTCGTCCTCGTACTCGTCCTCTTCGAGGCTGCGCTGGTATGAGTCGGCCAGCAGGCGCCACCAGAGGAAGACGGAGAAGCCGGCGAAGACCACCCATTCGACGGCGTAGAAGATGTTCAGCCAGTTGATCGTGGTTTCCTGCGGCTGCGGTGCCACTGTCACGGTCTGCAGCCCGGTGTCCGCCGGGGCACCGTCCACGAGGGTCTCGTGGGCGGTGACGAAGGCGGAGTAGAGCGGCCGGTCCCAGATGTTGCCCAGCTCTGCACTGGAGAGCGCAGCGACCATGCCCTCGGGCACCGGCCCGGCGATCGGCGCTTCGGGCGGAAGCAGCCTGCCGGTAATCGTGACCTCGCCCTCGGGGGCTGATCCGGCGTCGTCCGCTTCTTCCGTCCAGCCGCGCACAACCGGGATCGATGCGTCCTGCGGGGCGCCGTCGACGTCGAACGCCGTGACTACCCAGTAGCCCTCTTCGCCGTCCTGCAGGCGGTTCCCGATCAGGACCTGGTCTTCGGGATCGAAGGAACCGGTGAAGGTAACCATCTGGTCTGCCTGGGTGCCGTAGAGCGGAACGCCGGGGGTGAAAACGTCCGTCAGCGGGCGGACCACCTCAGTGTCCTCTGCGGGCGGCGGTCCCTCGTTTTCGGCTGCCGAGAACTGCCACTCGGAGAGCAGCACGAACACGGTGGAGATGGCCAGGGCAAACAGCAGTCCGGCGATCCATCGCGGTTGCAGGGCAGTCTTAAGCACGGGTTAACGGTACTTCGTAGTCGTGTAGAAAACCCAATGCCGCCTCCGGGACTGGTCAGTGGTCGAAGAAGACGAGGGAGGAATTGATGAGCTCTGCTATGACTTCCGGATCCTGTGCCCGGCGCAGGGATTCCCGGAAAGATGGCCGGAACAGGGACCGGGCAAGCGTGGCGAGCACCTCCAGGTGCTCGGAGTAGGCTGCTGCCGGCGTGGCAATCAGCAGCACCACCGTCGCGGGGCCGTCGGAGGCTCCGAAGTCCACGCTGTGCCCGTATTTGCAGATTCCGACGCCGATGGAGGTCTTCACCGTGTGCCGGCTGCGGGCATGCGGCAGGCCGATCCCTCCGGGCAGTCCGGTTGCCATCTGGTGCTCCCGGGCAGCGACGTCCCTCAGGAAACCGTCCAAGTCGTCCAGCCTGCCCAGGGCGTACATGCGCTGGGCCAGCTGTGCCGCGGCGTCGTCCCTGTCCTTGGCCTCCATTTCCAGGATGACCATTTCCGGCTCGGTAAGGACGGCGCCGGACGCGTTCAGGCTGAGTTCACTCATGCGTCAGTGCTCCGGATCAGCGCGGGGCGATGTCCTGGACGGCAAGCCGGGCAGCGTCGGCGGACACGTCGTCCGGCTGTTCCTGGCTAAGCCGTTCGGCTTCCACCCGGGCGAGGTAGTGGCGTACTTCTTCCTCTACCCGGGCCTCGTCCCAGCCGAGGATCGGTGCCATCAGGTCTGCGACAACGGGTGCCGCGGAGACGCCCCGGTCCCAGGACTCGATGGAGATCCGCGTGCGGCGTGCCAGCACGTCCTCGATGTGGCGTGCGCCCTCGTGGGTGGTGGCGTACACAACCTCGGCACCAAGGTAGTCGTCGGCTCCGGGAAGCGGTTCGCCCAATTCCGGTTTGGCCTTGATGAGGTCCAGGACCTCTCCGGCGAGGGCCCCGTAGCGGTTGAGCAGGTGTTCAACGCGGACAACGTGGATGCCGTATTCGTCGGCTGTCCGGTGGCGCCGGTTCCAGGCGGCCTTGTAGCCCACGGCGCCGAGCAGGGGGATGGTCTGCGTGCAGGATTCCGGCACCTTCTCATCCAGTGCCCGTGCGGCTTCGTCCACGGCGTCCTTGGCCATCACCCGGTAGGTGGTCCATTTGCCGCCGGCAACGACGACGAGTCCGGGCACCGGGTGTGCGACGACGTGTTCCCGCGAAAGCTTGGCGGTTGAATCGTTCTCGCCGGCCAGCAGCGGACGGAGCCCCGCGTAGACACCCTCGACGTCTTCGCGGGTCAGGGGACGCTTCAGCACACGGTTGACGTGCTCCAGCAGGTAGTCGATGTCCGCTGACGTGGCAGCCGGATGGGACTTGTCCAGGTTCCAGTCGGTGTCCGTGGTACCGATGATCCAGTGCCGTCCCCATGGGATAACGAAGAGTACCGATTTCTCGGTCCGCAGGATCATGCCGACAGTGGACTGGATGCGGTCGCGCGGCACCACCAGGTGGATGCCCTTGGACGCCCGCACCTTGAGCTGGCCGCGGTCAGTGACCATGGCCTGGGTCTCGTCGGTCCAGACACCGGTGGCGTTGACCACCTGGCTGGCGGCAATCTCGAACTCTTCGCCGGTCTCCTGGTCCCGCACACGGGCGCCGACAACGCGCTCCCCTTCGCGGAGGAAGTCGACGACGGAGAGCCGGTTCACGGCGGCGGCGCCGTAATGGACGGCGGTCCTGACCATGTTGGCCACGTACCGGGCGTCGTCCACCTGTCCGTCGTAGTAGCGGATGGAGCCGATCATGGCGTCATCCTTGAGGCTGGGGGCCGCCCGCAGGGTGCCGCGCCTGGTGAGGTGCGTCTGCATGGGCACGCCGCGGGAATTGCCGGACGTCATGCCCAGGGTGTCATAGAGGAAAATGCCGGCGCCCACGTACGGACGCTCCACGAAGCGCTTGGTCAGCGGGTAGAGGAACGGGACCGGCTTCACCAGGTGCGGGGCGATCCGCTGCAGCAGCAGGCCGCGCTCCTTCAGGGCTTCCTGGACCAGGGCGAAGTCCAGCATTTCCAGGTAGCGCAGGCCGCCGTGGATCAGCTTGGAGGACCGGGAAGACGTTCCGGAGGCCCAGTCCCGGGCCTCCACCATGCCGACCTTCAGTCCGCGGGTCACGGCGTCCAGTGCAGCACCGGCGCCCACCACCCCGCCTCCCACGATCAGGATGTCCAGCTGGCCGCCGGGCTCCGTCGTCGAACGCAGTTTCTGCAGGGCTTCTTCGCGGTATTCCGGACTGAGTGCATCTGTTGCCATGGTCTAGGTTCCTCTCTGAAGCGTGCCCCGCTGGTGGTGGGGTTGGACGTGCTCAGGTGTTGTAAGGGTAAGGCGAGACCAGCACGTCAATGCGCTGGAACGCCTTCAGGTCAGAGTAGCCGGTTGTTGCCATTGCCCGCCGCAGTGCCCCCATCAGGTTGGAGGTTCCGTTGGTGTGGTGCGAGGGGCCCCACAGGACTTCCTTCAGCGGACCAACGGTGTCCAGATGGACCCTGTCCCCGCGCGGAAGCTCGCTGTGGTGGGCTTCCTGCCCCCAGTGCCAGCCGCGGCCGGGGGCTTCCTCGGCGCGGGCCAGGGCAGAACCGAGCATCACGGCGTCTGCGCCCATGGCGATCGCCTTGATGATGTCGCCGCTGGTGCCCATGCCGCCGTCGGCGATCACGTGGACGTACCGTCCGCCGGACTCATCCATGTAATCCCGGCGGGCTTCGGCGATGTCGGAAATCGCGGTGGCCATCGGGGCGTGGATGCCCAGCGCGCGCCGCGTCGTCGTTGTTGCCCCTCCGCCGAAACCGACGAGGACGCCGGCAGCACCTGTGCGCATCAGGTGCAGGGCCGGGGTGTAGCCTGCGGCTCCGCCGACGATCACTGGGACGTCGAGTTCGTAGATGAACTGCTTGAGGTTCAGCGGTTCAACGTTCTTGGAGACGTGCTCGGCGGAAACTGTGGTTCCGCGGATCACGAAGATGTCCACGCCTGCGGCCAGGACGGTCTTGTAGAACTCCTGCGTGCGCTGCGGGGTCAGCGAACCGGCTACGGTCACGCCTGCTTCGCGCATCTCTGCCAGGCGGGAGGTGATCAGTTCGGCCTGGATCGGCGCGGTGTAGATCTCCTGCAGGCGGCGGGTGGCAGAAGGGTTGAAGTTCTCTTCGCTAAGGACGGCGATTTCGTCCAGGATCGGCTGCGGATCCTCGTACCGGGTCCACAGTCCTTCGAGGTTCAGGACGCCGAGTCCGCCCATGCGGCCCAGGGCGATGGCACTGGCCGGAGACATCACCGAGTCCATCGGGGCGCCGATGACGGGCATTTCGAACTGGTAGGCGTCTATCTGCCAGTTGACCGAGACGTCCTGGGGATCACGGGTGCGCCGCGAGGGCACAATCGCTACGTCATCCAGGGAGTAGGCTCTGCGCCCACGCTTGCCACGGCCGATCTCTATCTCGTTAGTCACTGCTCTAGGTTATCCCAGTCGCTAAAAGAAGCAGGCACCGTTCCGGCTGGAACGGTGCCTGCTTCCTGAGGGGCTGGCTTTAGCGGCGGCCGTAGTTCGGTGCTTCGGCAGTCATCATGATGTCGTGCGGGTGGGATTCCTTCAGCCCGGCGGAGGTGATCCGGACAAAGCGTCCCTTGGCCTTCAGCTCGGGGATGGTGTGGGCGCCGGTGTAGAACATGGTCTGGCGGAGCCCGCCTACCAGCTGGTGCGCGACGGCGGACAGCGGGCCGCGGTAGGGCACCTGGCCTTCGATGCCTTCGGGGATCAGCTTCTCGTCGCTGGGCACGTCGGCCTGGAAGTAGCGGTCCTTGGAGTAGGACGTGTTCTTCCCGCGGGTCTGCATGGCGCCCAGGGAGCCCATGCCGCGGTAGGTCTTGAACTGCTTGCCGTTCACGAACACCAGGTCTCCGGGGCTTTCGGCGGAGCCGGCGAGCAGGCCGCCGAGCATCACCGTGTCAGCACCGGCGACGATTGCCTTGCCGATGTCGCCGGAGTACTGCAGGCCGCCGTCGGCGATCACCGGAACACCGGCGGGAATGGCAGCCTTGGCCGCTTCGTAGATGGCGGTGATCTGCGGGACGCCAACGCCGGCAACCACGCGGGTGGTGCAGATCGAGCCCGGACCAACACCAACCTTGATGGCGTCGGCACCGGCGTCGATCAGCGCCTGGGCGCCTTCGCGGGTGGCCGCCTGGCCGCCGATGACGTCCACGTGGGCTGCAGCCGGGTCCTTCTTCAGGCGGGCGATCATTTCCAGTACGCCGGCGCTGTGGCCGTTGGCGGTGTCCACTACCAGGACGTCAACGCCGGCGTCGACCAGTGCCATGGCACGCTCGTAGCCGTCGCCGAAGAAGCCGACGGCGGCACCGACGCGCAGCCGGCCCTCGTCGTCCTTGGTGGCCAGCGGGTACTGCTCGGCCTTGTCGAAGTCCTTGACGGTGATCAGGCCCTGGAGGCGGCCGTCGTCGTCAACCAGAGGAAGCTTCTCGATGCGGTTCTTGCCCAGGAGCTCAACCGTCTCCTCCGGGGTGATGCCCACGCGGCCGGTGATCAGCGGCATCCGGGTCATGACTTCGCCGACCTTGCGGCTGGCGTACTCGGAGCGCGGGATGAAGCGGGTGTCGCGGTTGGTCACGATGCCCAGGAGCTTGTTTTCCGGGTCGACGACCGGCAGGCCGGAGACGCGGAAGTGGGCGCAGAGATCGTCGAGTTCCTGCAGCGTCGCGTCGGGGTCGATGGTGACAGGGTTGGTGATCAT
This sequence comes from Arthrobacter koreensis, assembly GCF_035792275.1. Classification (GTDB taxonomy): domain Bacteria; phylum Actinomycetota; class Actinomycetes; order Actinomycetales; family Micrococcaceae; genus Arthrobacter_B; species Arthrobacter_B koreensis_A. The sequence continues at coordinate 75,017 of NZ_JAMWKK010000003.1, forward strand.
GCCGGATTCGCTGCGCTTGACGCGGTCAACGTGCTCGGCCTGGTCGGCGATGGAGAGGTTGCGGTGGATGACGCCCAGGCCGCCGTGGCGGGCCATGGCGATCGCCATGCGGGACTCGGTGACCGTATCCATCGCTGCCGAAAGCAGCGGGGTCTGCACGGTGATGCGCTTGGTCAGGCGGGAGCTGGTGTCCGCCTCGGACGGGATGACGTCCGTGGGGCCGGGCAGCAGAAGGACGTCGTCGTAGGTAAGTCCGACGAAGCCGAACGGATCGTGTTCTGGGGACTGCTGGCTCAAGTGCGCGCCTCTTTCAGGACCGGAGATTTTTGTGGGGTGGCTGGGACAACACGCCCGCGTTTATCCAATCGTAGAACGAAATCAGCGCCCTTCCCTATTCCTTCGGGTGCTTTGCGCTATGTGGTTCCGGGCACTGTGACGCCTTCCCAGCCGGTGGCGGCCAGGATGCGTTCAGCGAGTACATGGGACGTGGTCTCCATGTAGGTGCGGTTCAGGTGGTCGTGGTCCTTGTAGACGATCACGTTGCCGATGATTCCCGGGCAGGCGTCGTCGAAGCAGAACTGGTCGCTCATATCCAGGACCCGGACACCGGGGATGCGTTCCTCCAGCCCGTCCAGCGGCGAAACGGCGGCCAGCAGCTGGCTGCGCGGAACGTGGCAGGCCTGGACATCGAAGCCGCTGTCCTCCAGGCACTTGAACATATCGAACTCGAAACGCGGGTTGTCCCGCATCGCCAGCACCTGGATTCCGGCGTCGGCGAAACCGCGGACGCCCTCGTCGTAGCCGCCGGCCAGCGTTTCATCGGGCACTGACTCCCGGGTGACCGAGGCCACGGTGAAGACGGCGTCCGGCATCAGGTCCAGGACGTACTCCCCCGCAGCCTGGTTGAAGGCGTTGCATTCCTCGGAGCGCTCCGGATCTTCGGCCCCGTAACGGCAGCCCATCTTCAGGACCGTGACCACATGCCAGTCGTTGGCGCGGGCCACCGGCCCCAGGGCGGCAGTCCACTGCATGGCGTGGGAATCCCCCAGGACCACGATGGTTTTCTGCGCGCCGTCTGCGGTACCGATCTGCTTGCAGTGCTTTTCCAGCAGGCTGTCCGCCGCCGGTGCAACGCCTTCCTCGCAGGCCTCATCCAGCTGCGCCCACTCCTGGTCCATGTCCGACGGTGCGGGTTTCACCAGCGCCGTTGTGGAAGAGGCGGTCTGGAAGTCCGGATCCAGGGACAGGGCACCGGGGTTGTCCGCGATGGACTGCAGCCGCACGGCCTCGGCCTGGGCATCGACCCGCTCCTGCCAGCCCGCCAGCGGCGCTGCGACGAGGGCGAAGGATGCGGCCAGGACCAGGCCGGAACGCCAGGGTGAGACCTGCGGCCAGGACCAGCTGCGCAGCGGACCCTCCACCAGCTTGGTGGTGAGCACGGCCAGCAGCAGCGAGACCGCAATGACGACGGCGCCGTCCACCAGTCCTGCGTTCTGCTGTTTGGAGGCGATCAGCCAGAACACCAGCACCGGCCAGTGCCAGAGATAGAGGGCGTATGAGTTGTCCCCCAGTTTCACCAGCGGTTTCGCCGTGAGCCAGCGGTCGGCGCCTGCCCGGCTTCCCGTGTCTCCGGCGGCGATCACCATTGCGGCGGCGAGGGTCGGCCAGAGGGCGAGGTAGCCGGGGAACTGCTGCTGGACCTGCAGGATAATGCCGCAGCTGAGCATTGCAATGACACCCGTCCAGCCGAGCAGGATCCGGACCCGCCTCCCAAGGCGCAGGTGGGGAAGAGCCAGCGCCAGCAGGGAACCAAGCGCGAATTCCCAGAGTCGGGTTCGTGTGTCGAAGTAGGCGTAGGCCTGGTTGGCGCCGGTTTGCCAGACTGAGAACGCCAGGGACACGGCGAACACCGCACCGAAAACGGCGGTCAGCACCGTTCGGTAGCTCCTGCGAAGGAGCCGGGCCAGCGGCAGCGCCGCGGCGAAGATCAGCGGCCAGAGGATGAAGACCTGGCCCTGGACGGAAAGGGACCAGAAGTGCTGCAGGGGGCTGGCGGCACTGTGGTCCGCTGCCAGATAGTCCACGGCGTTGTTGGCCAGGGCCCAGTTCTGGAAATAGAACAGCGATGACCAGGTCTGGCTGATCAGGTCCTGGCGCGCACTGGCAGGCAGCAGGGCCGCCGCTGCGGCAAGCACTGCGAGCAGTACGACGGCGACGGCGGGCAGCAGCCGCTTGAACAGGTGCAGCCAGTACCTGCCCAGGGCCAGCGCCCGCCCGCTTTCAGCCTTGCGGACAAAGGATCCCGTGAGCAGGAACGCCGAGATGAGCAGGAAGACATCCACTCCCCCGGAGACCCGGCCCAGCCAGACATGATAGAGAACAACCAGCACCACCGCGAGGGCACGCAGGCCCTGGACTTCGGGACGGTAACGGCGTTCTGCGGTGCGCGGCGCGGGAGCCGGAGGGTTGGGCGAAGCGGCAGCGTGCTGCACGGGTGCTGACACTTGCTGGTGTCCTTTCAAAACGGCAAATACCGCATGAGTTTACCGGCCTGCCGCTCTGAAGCCTGAATCCCACCGCCCCGCACTGCCTCCAAAGTACGCCGAAGGCCCCGCCGGACGCGGACGAATCCGTGCCTGACGGGGCCTTGGGCTTAGCCGGAATTAGTGGCTGTGACCGTGGTCGTCTTCCTCGTCACTCGGCTTTTCGACGACGAGTGCCTCGGTGGTCAGGACCAGCGCGGCAATGGAAGCGGCGTTCCGCAGTGCGGAGCGGGTGACCTTGACCGGGTCAATGACGCCGGCTTCGATCAGGTTGCCGTATTCGCCCGTGGCGGCGTTGAAGCCGTTGTTGACGTCCAGCTCACCCACCTTGGACACAACTACCATGCCCTCGGCACCGGCGTTCTCAGCGATCCAGCGCAGCGGCTGGGCCAGAGCGCGGCGGACCAGGCCAACGGCAGTCGCGGCGTCGCCGTCGAGCTTTGCCACCTCGGAATCGGTGTCCAGGGCGCGGGAAGCGTGGACCAGCGCGGAACCGCCGCCGGCCACGATGCCCTCTTCCAGGGCAGCACGCGTAGAGGACACGGCGTCCTCGATGCGGTGCTTCTTTTCCTTGAGCTCAACCTCGGTTGCAGCACCAACCTTGATGACGCCGATGCCGCCGGAGAGCTTGGCGAGGCGCTCCTGGAGCTTCTCGCGGTCCCAGTCGGAATCGGTGCGTGCGATCTCGGCGCGGATCTGGGCAACGCGGTCGGCAACGTCGGCTTCCGAGCCGGCGCCGTCAACGATCGTGGTGTTGTCCTTGGTGACGGTGATGCGGCGTGCCGAACCCAGCACCTCCAGGCCAACCTGGTCCAGCTTCAGGCCGAGGTCCGGAGACACAACCTGGGCGCCGGTCAGGGTGGCGATGTCCTGCATCATGGCCTTGCGGCGGTCGCCGAAACCCGGTGCCTTGACGGCAACAACGTTCAGCGTGCCGCGGATCTTGTTGACCACCAGGGTGGAGAGGGCTTCGCCGTCCACGTCTTCGGCAATGATGAACAGCGGCTTGGAGGCCTGGAGCGCCTTCTCCAGCAGCGGCAGGAACTCTGCCACGGAGGAGATCTTGCCGGAGTTGATCAGGATCAGTGCGTCTTCGAGGACGGCTTCCTGGCGCTCTGCGTCGGTGACGAAGTACGGCGAGAGATAGCCCTTGTCGAACTGCATGCCTTCGGTGATGACCAGTTCGGTGGACGTCGAGGAAGATTCCTCGATGGTGATGACGCCGTCCTTGCCGACCTTGTCGAAGGCCTCGGCCAGCAGCTGGCCGACTTCCTCGTTCTGGGCGGAGATTGCAGCGACGTGGGCAACCTGGTTGCCTTCGACTTCCTGGGCGTTTTCAAGCAGGCGTGCGGCCACGGCTTCAACAGCGGTCTCGATGCCGTGCTTCAGGGCGCCGGGTGCGGCACCTGCGGCTACGTTGCGCAGGCCTTCCTTGACCAGTGCCTGGGCCAGGACGGTGGCGGTGGTGGTGCCGTCGCCGGCAACATCGTTGGTCTTGGTGGCGACTTCCTTGGCCAGCTGGGCGCCAAGGTTCTCATACGGATCGTCGAGCTCCACCTCGCGGGCGATCGTGACGCCGTCGTTGGTGATGGTGGGGGCGCCCCAGGTCTTGGCGAGCACCACGTTGCGGCCGCGCGGGCCGAGGGTGACCTTGACGGTGTTGGCGAGCTTGTCGACACCGGCTTCCAGTGAACGACGAGCGGAGTCGTTGAACTCCAACTGCTTTGCCATGTGTGTGTCCTTTCGAGAACTACATCTACAAAAGAAGACCCCGGCCGAATCTGGCCGGGGTCTTCGAAGACTTACTTCACGACGATGGCCAGCACGTCGCGTGCGGAGAGCACCAGGTATTCCTGGCCGCCCTGCTTGACCTCGGTTCCGCCGTACTTGGAGTAGATGACGACGTCGCCTTCAGCAACATCGATCGGCACACGGTTGCCGTTGTCGTCAACGCGGCCGGGGCCGACTGCTACGACTTCACCTTCCTGGGGCTTTTCCTTAGCGGTGTCCGGGATAACCAGGCCGGAAGCCGTGGTCTGCTCAGCTTCGAGCGGGCGAACAACGATGCGATCCTCAAGGGGCTTAATAGAGACCGACACTCGGGCTCTCCTTTGCTTAGTTACTAACGGGTTTGTGGACCGTCGGTAGGCGCTTGCCGTCGTCGCGGGTGCCGGTGGGCGCTTCCCTCAGGAATTAGCACCCTCACGCGGGGAGTGCTAGCTCCGACTTTATGCAACGGTTAGCACTCGGTCAAGGTGAGTGCCAACAAACATGCCAGATTATTCTTCCCGGCCAGCGCGGGGGCTTCGGAGGGCGTGCGGCCACGTTACATTCAAGTTGCTTAGCCTTGCCTAACAAGATAGTTTTCAAAGGCGCGCGAAATTAGCAAACGATTTTGTGACCTAATGGTGGAGGCATCCGCCGGCAGGCCAACCTGAAGAGAACATCTGGAGCACCCCCAAGTGAAGACCACCCTGAAGTCCCGGCTCCTGGCCGGAACCGCCCTGGTTTCCCTGCTCGCGGTCAGCGCATGCGGCGCGGAGACTGACGCCGCCGCGGAACCCGCGGCCGCAGAGTCGACCACCGTCACCGTGGAGCACACCCAGGGCACCACGGAGGTTCCCGTGAACCCGGAGGTCGTCTACACATTCGACCTCGGTGCGCTGGACACCCTCGACGCCCTCGGCATTGAAGTTGACGGCGTTCCGGCAGCGAATTTCCCCGAAAGCCTCTCGAAGTACGGCTCGGATGACTACGCCAAGATCGGCAGCATGAAGGAACCGGACTTCGAGGCAATCAGCGCCGGCGCTCCGGACCTGATCATCATGTCCGGCCGCACTGCCGACTCCTACGAAGAGTTCTCCAAGATTGCCCCCACGATCAACCTCAGCACCGACGCTGCGGACCCGTGGAACTCCTTCATCTCCAACACCGAGATCATCGGTGAAATCTTCGGCAAGGAAGCCGAGGTTGAGGAGAAGCTCGCCGCGCTCGACTCCAGGGTCGAAGAAACCAAGGCAACCGCTGCCGACGCCGGAAACGGCCTCATCATCATGACCAGCGGCGGCGAGATGACGGCCTACGGCGCAGGCTCGCGCTTCGGCCTGATCCACGACGTCCTCGGCGTTGCGACCGCAGCCGACATCAAGTCCGAAGCCCAGCACGGCGAATCCGTCTCCTTCGAATACGTCGCCGAGATCAACCCGGACAACCTGTTCGTTATCGACCGCGACGTCGCAGTCGGCAATGCCGGTGAAGTCGCCTCCGCCGTTCTGGACAACGAACTCGTGATGGGCACCAAGGCTGCCAAGAACGACCGCATCACCATGCTCGATTCCTCCAGCTGGTACCTGGTGGGCTACGGCCTGAACAACGTTGACGCCATGGTCAGCGCTGTCCAGGACGGCATCTCCTAACCGTCCTTCGTACCTGCTAGATCCTCACTGGCCGGGACCGCCTTCGGGCGGCCCCGGCCGATGAGGGAGACGGAACCTTCATGACAACACAGATCAGCACCCCCGCTGCTCCGGCAACCGCCGGGGACGCTGCCATGTCCGGACCACGACGGCGGGTCCCCGGCCCGGCAGCCATGCTGGTCCTCGGCGGTACCGCCGTCCTCGTACTCGCCGTCGTGAGCATGTTCGTGGGGGTCAGCGATGTCTCCCTGTCCTCACTGCTGGCCGGCGACGAACACGCCTGGAACATCTTCTGGGTCAGCCGGGTGCCGCGGACCCTGAGCATCATCCTCGCCGGGATGGCACTGAGCGTGGCCGGGCTGATCATGCAGCTGATGGCGCGGAACAAGTTCGTGGAACCCTCCACCGTCGGCACGATCGAATCGGCGTCCCTGGGCATCCTCGTGGTAACGGTCCTCATCCCCGGCGCCTCGCTGTTCATGAAAATGTCCACCGCCACCCTCTTCGCCGTGGCCGGGACCGCCCTGTTCCTGCTCATCCTGCGCCGCATTCCGCTGCGCAACACCCTGATTGTTCCCCTGGTTGGCATCATGCTCGGCGGTGTCATCGCCGCCGTCACCACGTTCTTCGCCTACCGCTTCGACCTGCTGCAGACCCTGAATTCATGGATGACCGGTGACTTCTCCGGCGTGCTGCGCGGGCGCTATGAGCTGCTGTGGATCGTCGGCGCCCTGACCCTGATCGGGTTCCTGGCTGCTGACCGCTTCACTGTTGCCGGCATGGGCCAGGAATTCACCACGAACCTCGGCCTGAACTACAACCGCGTCATGACCCTTGGCCTGGTTATCGTGTCCCTGATCAGCGCCGTCGTGGTGGTCAGTGTCGGTTCCGTGCCGTTCCTGGGGCTGATCGTTCCCAACCTTGTTTCCCTCCTGGTCGGTGACAACGTCCGCCGCGCCATTCCCTGGGTGGCGATCTTCGGCGCCGGCTTTGTCCTGGCCTGCGACATCATCGGCCGGACCATCCGCTACCCCTACGAAATTCCGGTAGGAGTGATCGTCGCTGCCGTGGGCAGCGTCCTGTTCCTCTACCTGCTCCTGAGAAAGCGCTCCGCCCGTGCCTAGCTCCCCCACCAGCGTCCTGCCCTCGGCAATGACGGTGCAGCGCCGCCGTCCGGTGCGCAACCTCTCCCCCAAGTTCTGGATCATTGCGCTCTCCGTGGTGGCCGCAGTCCTGGTTACCGTCTTTATGACCATCGAGCTGCGCGGAAACATCGGTTATGTGCTGCCCCGCCGTGCCATCAAGGTGGGCTCGATGATCCTGGTGGCCTACGCCGTCGGGGTTTCCACCGTGCTGTTCCAGACGGTGACCGCCAACCGGATCCTCACGCCGTCGATCATGGGCTTCGACGCCCTGTACGTGCTGATCCAGACCGTCCTGGTATTCACTTTCGGCGGCGGACTGGTGCTCTCCATGTCCGAGCCGCTGCGCTACGGCATGGAAGTTGCCCTGATGGTGGGCTTCTCCTTCCTGCTCTACCGCTGGCTCTTCACCGGCGGGGGCAAGTCGCTGCACCTGATGCTGCTGGTGGGAATCGTCCTGGGCACCATGTTCCGCGGCATGTCCTCCCTGCTGCAGCGGCTGATCGAGCCAAGCGAGTTCATCATCCTGCAGGACCTGTTCTTCGCGTCCTTTAATAATGTCGACGGCGCACTGCTGGGCTATTCGCTTATCGCCGTGGCGATCGTCAGCGTTCCGGCCTGGCGGATGCGGCACTCCCTCGATGTCATGTCCCTCGGGCGGGATACCTCCATCAACCTTGGCGTGAACCACAAGCGTTCGGTCACCGGCGTCCTGGTGATCTGCTCCGTCCTGGTTGCCGTCTCCACCGCACTGGTTGGCCCGGTCACCTTCTTCGGCCTGCTGGTGGCTTCCCTCGCCTACCAGCTGTGCTCCCACTTCTCCCACAAGGCAGTGGTTCCCATCGCCGTCCTGCTGGGCATCATTGCCCTGGTCGGCGGCCAGCTGGTCCTCGAACGCGTTTTCGCCTTCGACACCGCGCTGAGCATTGTCATTGAATTCGTTGGCGGGATCGTCTTCCTGATCCTGCTCCTGAAAGGCTCCCTCAAATGATCCAGGTCACCGGCGTCACCAAGCAGTACGCGGGCAACACTGTTGTGGACGAGGTGAGCTGCCACATCAAGGAAGGCGGCGTCACCTCGATCATCGGCCCCAACGGAGCCGGCAAGTCCACGCTGCTTTCGATCATCAGCCGCCTCCTCAAGGCCGACACCGGATCGGTCACCGTGGACGGGCTGGATGTCTCCAGCGCCCCGGGCAAGGACCTGGCCCGCAAGATGGCCATCCTCCGGCAGGACAACCACCTCACCGTCCGGCTGACGGTGCGCGACCTCGTTGGCTTTGGCCGGTACCCGCACAACGGCGGGCGCGCGACGTCGTTGTGCCGGGAAAAGATCGAGCAGGCCATGACCTTCCTCGACCTGACGGAGCTGGCGGACCGCTTCGTCGACGAGCTTTCCGGCGGCCAGCGCCAGCGTGCGTTCATTGCCATGGTGCTGGCACAGGACACCGATTACCTGCTGCTGGACGAACCGCTGAACAACCTTGACATGAAGCACTCCGTGGAAATGATGCGGCTGCTCCGCCGGCTGACCGATGAACTGGGCAAGACCGTTGTCCTGGTCATCCACGACATCAACTTCGCGTCCTGCTACTCGGACGACATCATTGCCATGGCAGACGGCAAGCTGCTCCACCAGGGGCCTCCGTCAACGATCATGCAACCTGAGGTCCTGAAGGACATCTACGAGATCGATATCCGGATCGAAGAGATCGAAGGTAACCGGATCGGCGTGTACTTCGCTTAGGACCGCTTAGGGGTACGCTTCCCAGACCTTGCCTTCCGGGGCTCTGCCGTCCGCCGGCCGGTCATCGAAGCCCGGCAGCTCGGGGACCCAGAGCGGGGTCCCTTCAACCGCAGCGTGGATGAACCGCACGAGAGTGTCCCAGACAGTGGCTGACGTGACCGGCTCCAGCATCACCGATCCGGCGTCTGCTGCCGGACCGAGGCGGTACTGGCCGGTCGGTCCCGCGTTCACGAATCCGAACCAGCTGCCATCCCCCTCGTCGACGATTTCCCACTCAGTCCAGGGTTGTTCCCACATGCGCGCGGCCGCCTCGCCCAGGCCTTCCGGGGCTTCTGCCTGGGCGGACTTCATTCTCGCTTCGTACTGGTCCTTCGTCAGGACTACGGGCTCATGCGGAACACTCCAAGCCGGCGAGAAGCCCAGCCAGTCCGCTATCGCTTTGGGGACTGCGTTGGCTTGGAGCACCTGGACGGCCAGGTCGTCCGGGCCCGGCACCCGGGCGGATTCGCTGTGGAAGCGTGTTGGTTCCGCCGTCACCCGGCCAATGCCTCCGCCTATCCATACCTGCAGAACGGCCCCGCCAAAGGCGTCGCCTGCCGTGACGCTGAATGCCGCATCCGGCCTGCGGAGCGGGGCCACGAACTCAGTTCCGGCCGGTGTCAGCGAACCCTCTGGGGAGAGGAAACCGGCGTCCTTGAGGGCTGCGAACTCCGGCCCCTTGCGCTGGAACACTCCCAGCCGGTTCCGCTTGGCCATGCTGTCCATCAGCTCCAGGGCGGGGATGGGCAGGAGAAGTGCCGGTTCCTGGCAGGGCTGGGCAGCTGCGAGCGTGGCCAGCTCCTCACGGTCCTCTCCCGCCAACCGTGTTGCATCATCATCCAAGTGCGGTTCGGTGGGCGCGATGGTCTCCAGGACGCTGTGTTCCCGGCTCGTTCCCGCCGAGGGCCCGTCTCCGGCGTCGATCCGCAGGTCCTTGATCATCTGCTCGAACAGCGGCTTCATTCCAACGAGCTGGTCAACGGTATAGCTTGCCGTTGCCTCGAAGACCCGCTCTCCCGCGATCCACAGCCAGCGATCCACGCACACCGGGTGCTGCTCCACCAGATGAACAAAGCGCTGCCTGCGGCCGGCTACCGGGCCTTCGGGGCCGTTCATTGGCCACACCTCGTGGGCAAGAATGCGGACTTGGTGTGCTGTCTGCATGGTCGAAGCCAGTGCCGCGGTTGCGTATCGGGCCAGCGAGGTCCCGTTCGCAGGTGCCCAGCGCAGTACTATGTTGGGTCGAAAGATCCCGGAGGGCACCTGTGGATGTGCGACGGCAATCGTGTCCGCAGCCAGCTGTTCCAGTTCCCAGTCCTGCGGCCGGGGGACCCAGAGACCGGCTATCTGTTCGTGGCTGAGGCCTTCGACGCCGGATGTCATGGGCTAGCTTTCCCCGTTGTAGAAACGTTTGGTGAACGGGTCTTTCCCACGGGCCTCGAGTTTGTCTCCCTCTTTCATCCACTTGGGTTGGAGGAACTTGGGCATCCAGAAACAGCCCAGCAAGCCAAGGGCGAGGCATCCGAGAAGCACAAAGCTGTAGGGAACAATGAGGGCGTCGATGTCGGACTGAAGTACGAATTCGCTCGGTGCCATCAAAAGGAGCCATGCTCCAATGTATGTCTGCGCCAGGGAGGGCTTTCCGGGCATGAAGCTATCCAGGACCAGCAGGCCCACAAACTTTTTTGTGTAAAGGAGGAGGCCACCAGTGAACACAATGAGCCCAAAGGGCAACATGAACGCAAAGTACACCCAATAGTTGGTTTCAGATTCCATGCCGCGCTGCACCTTGCTTTTGATTGCCGACGCGAGAGGGCTTCGTCATGCACTTAAGCTCTGTCATACTCCGCATTTGTATTCCATTCCGGTAAGTGGTCAACCGCCAAAGAGTTTGTCCCACCCCTTCGCGAAACTGTCTACGGCATCCATGACACCGTCGGCTGTTACGTCTTTCACCGTGCGCCCGCCAAAGAAATCAAATTCTATTGAGGTAACCGCTGAAATGCCGATACCGATTCCGGCGCCAACCAAAGTACCGACCGGCCCGCCGATTGCGGTACCGATGAGCGCACCGGCGGCAGCTGCACCGATGTCAATGCCCGCCTTGGTACCGCCCTTGATCCCGCCCTCGAGGTTTGCCCGCCGGTCGATTTCTTCCCTGCTCCAGCCGGGGTTCGACTGCAGTAATTCGTTGTAGGCGGACTCCCGTTCACCGGCAACAGTAAAGCCAGCTGAGACTACGGAGAGAATGCCGGCGCCACCGACGTTGATCCCTTTCGCTGCCGCACCAAGATCCTTATACCTGTCCGGCAGGACCCAGTTCGACGGATTCGCCTTTACCCGGTTGCGGTACCAGTCCGAACGGTTGTAGAGATCCCTTGAGGCTTTCGGGCGAAGGTCGAAGCTGAAGAAGGCTGTAGGTTTCAGTTGAGTTGTCCAGCTGCCCCTGACCATGCGCATACGTTGTGCTGCAGTTTGGTGTCCGAGGTACAACCGCGCGGGCCGCAATTCCCTAACAGCTGTTTGCCGAACCTGAGTGGCGTTTATCCCTGTGCCTACTACTGCGTAGAGAACCGTCGCGGGGATACTCGTGGCGGCGTCCAGGAGCGAGCCTTCACCTCTGAAAGCGGACCGCAGTTCTGCAGCGGTTTGCTCTTCAAGGGCTCGGTACTGGGCAGCCAGGGCAGCCACTTCGGCCGGCAGCAGCAGGTCCGCCGTTGCTGCCGGCTGCGGTGTGTATACCGGATCTGGGCGGCAGACGGACTCCTGCTCTTGCGCAGCCCGCAGGTTTGCGGCTTCCACTCGTTCCAGGAGCGCCGTCCGCCGAATTTTCAGGAACCGAATTCCCTCCGCGAATTCCGTCAGCGCTGTGCTGACAACCTGGGCTGTGTCCGCGACCATTGCGGCGTTCGGCACTACGTTCCGATACGCAGCGATGACCTCGGCTGAGCCTTCCCCCGCGTAGTGCGATCCAAGCTGCTTCCAGGTGTCGCCGGCCTGTTCCGCGCTTTGGAGATACGCATCCCCGGCCCGTTTCACTGCTGGTGCCGCGCCCTCCACCGCGTCCGGCGAACACCAGCCAGCGAGACTGGACGTCTCGATCAGCATCAGCCGGCCCTGTTCAATTGAAGTTCCCATCCGGCCTGTGCCTCAGCGAGGCTGGCTTTCGCTGTTTCGGCCATCTCCTGGTCCGCGCCCGCAATAATGGTGATGGCTTTCCGGACGCCCTCAGCCGCGTTGCGGATGCGGGCCTCCGCCGCCTCTATCTGCAGACTCATGGTGTCCTGCCATACCTCGGCGAGCGCCTGCGCCACCATTCCGGAACCGCCCGCGCACGCTGCCTTTGCCGCGCACAAGCCGTTCCGCAGGGCAGACGCTGCCTCGTGCCGGCATTCGTCTTCCTCTACCTGGGAAAGGACACTTGCGCATCCTTCCGGATTGACGCTGTAGCCATTCAGCGGCATGTCCCACACCCTCCATAGTCGGCGCCGGAGGTTCCTTCCCCCGCCGGCGCTGTGCTCCTTTTCGGAAGAGCGTACGGGTTTCCAGGCAGTTACTCTCTGGCTGCGCTCAATCTGTGGATAGCTTCTTCAAGGACTTCCGGGGCACAGCCGAAGTTCAACCGGACGCAGCCTGCCCCGGCAGTCCCGAACTTCAGGCCCGGTTCAACGGCTACACGAGCCATCTCAAGGGCATACTCCGCGGGATCCGTCCCCCAGCCCAGTGCACGCATATCCAGCCAGGCGAGATAGCTCGCGTCCGGCATCCGGTATCCCACCCCCGGCAGCTCCGCGGTCAGCAGCTCGCGCAAAAGTTCCCGATTAGAGGCCAGGACTGCCAGGACGCCGTCGAGCCACTCATCGCCCTCCGCATACGCGGCGGCGGTGCCGTGCAGGCCCAGGATCGAGGTCCGGAAACCTACTTCTTCCGGCATTTCATCCAGCAGCAGCCGGGTCTCCGGGGCCGAGGCAATCATCAGGGCACATTTCGCCCCGGCAATGTTCCACCCTTTGCTGGCCGCAGTGACACATACACCGTGGGCGCGTGCCTCGTCGGACACCGAGAGGAAGGGCGTAAAGGCCTCCGGGGAATAGACCAGCGGCGCATGGATTTCATCGCTGACCACAGTGGCGCCGTACTTCGCTGCAAGGCGGGCGACGGCGTCGAGCGTTTCCTTCGGGTGCACCAGGCCCAGCGGGTTGTGCGGATTGCACAACAGCAGAGCGCTGGCACCGCCGGCGAACGCAGTCTCGAGTCCGTCCAGGTCCAGGGACCATCCGGCGTCGTCCTGCAGCAGCGGCACCTCACGGGTCCTGCCGCCCGCCTCCAGCGGAAGATCGAAGAACGGCGGATACACGGGCGGAGTGATGATGACTTCGTCGCCCGGCTCGAGAATCTGCCGCAGAGTCTCCACGATGGCCACGCTCACGTCTGTTGTGGTCCGGACATCCTCCGGGTCCACATCCCAGCCCCAGCGCCGCTGCGCGAAGCCTGCGAACGCCGGACCCACCGGACCCGGGCCGGATATGTAGCCTACGTCGGATGCTTCGATCCGTTCGATCATCGCGCGGGCCACCGGGGGCGCGAGAGGATAGTCCATCTCCGCTACGAACAGCGGCAGCACGTCACCGGGATAGGTGCGCCATTTGGCGCTGGTACGAAGACGAAGAACGTCAAGGGAATCAACAGCCATCTCAGTCATGGCCCCAAGATACCCGTATCCGTGCCTTGGCTGGCGTGCCTGTGGCGGGTCCGCCTACCGCGGGCTGAATGCTCCCTGGGCTGCCGCAAGGATGAAATTGACCAACGTGTCCCAAACCGCCGACACAGGCTCGGGTTCGAGAACCACATCGCCGTTGCCCGGATCGGCAGTCGCGAGGAAAGGTCCCGCTTGACCTGCCGTGACCCAGCCCAGCCTCCTGCCGCTGTGCACATGCTCAACGTTCCAGCCAACCCAGGGCTGGGCCCACATCCGCGCTTCGGCTTCCCCGAGTCCTTCGGGAGGCTCGACGGCGGAGCCCTCGTTGAGCCGGCGCTCAAACAGGTCGCCGGCCAGCCGCAGCGGGTATTGGCCCACGGTCCAGGCCGGAACCAGAGGAAGCCATTTCGCCAGAAAGACGGGCAGCGCTGCAGCATCAATACTCAGCAGCTCGCAGCTTCCAGAAGGAATGACCGTGGTCTGCAGAGCAGAAGCAGCAGGACCGGCGGCCACCAAAGCCGCACCGGCGCCCAGCCAGGCGTCCATGCCGGTGGAGCCGTCCGGACCGACAGCGCTGACAGTGAACTGTGCCTGCAGCCCACGCAGCGGCTGGACAAATTTCTTTCCTTCCGGAGTCAGCCGCCGGCCGTCCAGGAGCCCAAGGTCCTTCAGCTGTGCCACGGATTCCCGGGCGCCGGCGGCGTCGAACCGCCCCAGCGCATCCCGGTTTGCCATGGACAGCAGCAGGCTAAGGCTTTCCGGGCCAATGACCTGTCCGCTCGCGTGGTGCTCCTGCTCGGTCCGGAGCGGCACCAGATCCTCAGCAGCTGTCTGGAGCAGCCGCGAAGCTGTCGAGTCGAACCGCGGCTCCGCACCGGTCGGAGAAGCCGGGGCTCCCGCTGCGGGCGGAGCTGCACGGCGCATTTGGAAGACCATATCTTCGAACAGTAGGCGCATTCCCGTGTGCTGTTCGAGCGCATAGCTTGCCGTGGCTTCCAGCGAACCCTTGGTGTCGCTGAAAAGCCAGCGGTCCACACATACGACTTGTCCCTCCGCCACTCTGACGAAGCGCTGCTGACGGCCTTCGACCAGGGGCCCCTGTGGTTCCAGCTGCTGATGCCACAGCTCGCTGGAGATGATGTGCGTTCCTGGAAGGACAAGTGTGCCCGCGAGCGCAGCAGTGGATAGCCGGGGCAGTGAAACGGGGTCTGAGCCGCTCCGGCGCAGAACAAGGTTCGGGCGGAAGTGCCCTTCGGGGACAGGCGGATGGGCCAGCACAACGCTGCCTGCCGGCCCATCCAGCTGTTCCCAGCTTTCGGGCCGGGGTATAAGGAGCCCTGCGGCGACATCGGATGTGAGCCCGCCGTTCACTGCTGCTGCCCGTCTGACGGCTGGCCCTGCCCTTGAAGGAAGCGTTTGGCGAACAGGTCTTCGCCTTTGGCCTCCAGCTCTGCGTCACGGCGCATCCAGCGGGGCCGCAGGAACATTGGATACCAGAACATTCCGATCACGCCCGCCACCATGGCAGGGAACAAGATCAGTCCCAGGAGACCTGATACCGAATCCGGCAACCTGTCCATCCCCACTAGGCCACCCGCGCCCAGCAGGCAAAGTGATAACCCGAGCCACGTGGTCGCCAGGGCTGGCTGCCCCGGAAACAGTCCGTTCATGAGCAGGAGCCGCAGCCAACGTTTCAAGTGCACCATAACCCCGCAGAGGAGCAGGAAAAGCCCCAGTCCTGCCAAGATTCCGAAAACCAACGAATCACTCACAATGCAACGTCCTTCTCTGGCTGGATTCCACGAGGCGGGAGATCGCAGACTCGTGCTCCAACACTAGGCCGGAGATTCATTTCCCCCACAATCTGTCCCAGGCGTCCCCTGCAGCCTCGAGTCCGGCTGAAACTCCGTCCTTTGCCTTGTCGTAGAAATCCAAGGCCACATCAGAGACTCTGTCCTTGACGCTGTTGCCGTCGCTTCCGGCATCCGTCAGCCAGGATATGCCCATGCCAACCCCGAACCCGATCACGGTGCCCAAGGGACCGCCAATCATCGTGCCGACCGCAGCACCGGCGACACCTGCTCCAACGTCGATTACGACGGAAGTGCCCGTTTGCACAGCAGCCATCTCACTGGCCCGGAAGTCCCGCTCGGTGTCACTCATTTCCGGGTTGTCCTGCAACAGCTGGTTGTGGTTCTCTGCCCTGTTGTCCATGAAGGTGAACCCGGCCATCGCAGTGGTCAGGACGGCGCCACCAACCTTGATCCCCTTCAGGGAGTTAGGCGTCTCCGCCCAGCCGGGAGTCTGCGGATCCGGAACGTGCCAGCGGTCAGGCCGGGCGTCGACGCGTGTCCGGTACCACTCGGACCGGTTGTACATGCTCCGGTTTACCTCAGGGCGCCACTCGCGAACCGTGCGGTAAATCTCCTCGGTAAACCGCTGGCGGCGCGTAATGCCTGCATCAGGGTGCAGGGGTGAATGAACAGAAATCCACCGGCCGTCCTCCCAGAGCCAGCGGTGACCCAGTTGCTCCGGGCCAGTGAGCCGGTCAAAGGATCCAAGTAGCGGGGTGAAGCGCCGTTCCAAGGCCGGCATGGGTACCTCACGGATGGTTTCGACCGTGACGCGCCGGAAGGTATGTACTCCCATGATGTTGTCAGCCGCAGCAGCAACAAGCCCAAAGTTTGGACCGGCCAGGAATCCTGCCAGGCCGGGTTTGTGCCCGCTAACGTTCTTCAGAGCGGCGGCACATGTTTCTTCCGCTTCCTGATAACTGCGGGCAAGCCTGTCAATCTCTGTCTGGAGCACCAGCCGCTGAAAGTCCTGGAGGCTGCCGTCCGGATCTTCCGGGGTGCAGGCCGGAGGACCAAATGCGGCAACCCGTGCCAGTAGGTCCCGTCGCAGGATGTTCAGTGCGGCTACCTGGTCCGCGAAGTCCGTTAGCGCAGACGCGGCCTGGGCGCTTGCTGATTCCACAAGTTCCGAGTGCGGAGTGACGTTCCTGAAGACACCGAGGATGTCCTCCCGTTCAGGTGCGTCGTAGCAGCCTGAGAGCCCGTCCCACGCCGTTTCCTGGTTTTGGACTGCATCCCGGAACGCCTCGCCGGCGGTTCGGAGTGCTTCCGCGCCCGTTTGGGTGGCCTCGGCATCCACCCAGTTCTGCAGTCCTGAGATATCCAGCATCAGAAGCTCTTTACATCATCAAGTTCAAGGGAAGGCACCTCCACCGCAGCGAGCCGGGCTTCCTCGGCCATCTGCAGGTCACCGGCGATGTATGCGCTGACTGCTTTTCCTACGCCGTTTACCGCGTTGGCCGTCCGGGTTTGGGCGGCTTCACACTGCAGATGGAGTGTGTCGTTCCACAGATCGGTCAGAGCAGCGGCGATGGCGGGACTCGACATCGTCCCCAGGACCTGGTCGACTGCAGCACTGAGCTGGGTATGTGCGGTTTCAGGGCCTGGATCAGTCCCTACCCTGTTTAGAATTCCACGGCACGCTTCTACTGATATGTCATAACCGGGCAGAGCCAATTCTTCCCCCATAGTTCATTGCGGACCCTGTGACTGTAAATGAAACAGTCCGGGGTGCGCGATGGGGAGAAGTACCCATGCTCCCGCCCCGTGGAAGGCCGCCTAACCCGCACTGCACCGGAAGAACTAGGCTTGTAAGCATGCCCGACACTTCCCTTGCCCA
This sequence comes from Arthrobacter koreensis, assembly GCF_035792275.1. Lineage (GTDB taxonomy): Bacteria > Actinomycetota > Actinomycetes > Actinomycetales > Micrococcaceae > Arthrobacter_B > Arthrobacter_B koreensis_A. The sequence continues at coordinate 92,295 of NZ_JAMWKK010000003.1, forward strand.
CGTCCTGACCCCCGAAGGCTGGGCACTGCTCAACTCGCTCGGCCCGTATCTTGAATCCGAGTCCCTGAAACTGAACACCGATCTGCGCAAGGCCGGGCACTCACCCGAGCTGGTGGCCGCCGTCCTCACCCAGGCAAAGCTGCGGATGAAGGCCCGCGCCAAGTTCGGACCGTTCGCGGAGCACATGCTGTTCACTCCCGCTGGCCTGGAGCAGGCCACCCGGCTGAACGTCGCAGCGCTGCACGCCCAGCGCTACCAGGAAGCAGGTCTGGAGAAGGTTGCTGACCTGGGCTGTGGAATCGGAGCTGATTCCCTCGCCCTGGCCACATTGGACCGTCAGGTGACGGCCGTCGAGCTCGATGAGATTACCGCCGCCGTCGCAACCATCAACCTCATGCCGTGGCCGGAGGCGAAAGTGGTGCAGGGCGATGCTGAGTCCTTTGACCTCACCGGGTTCGACGGCGTGTGGCTGGATCCCGCCCGGCGCACCACGTCGACGTCGGGAACCTCCCGTATCTTCGATCCGGAAGCCTTCTCCCCTCCCCTGTCCTTCGTGGAGTCCCTTGCCGAGCGAGGCATGCCCGTTGGCGTGAAGCTCGGGCCGGGTATCCCGCATGAGTCGATTCCGGCGGGCTGCGAAGTCCAGTGGGTGTCCGTCGGCGGGGACGTCACTGAGGCCTCGCTCTGGTTCAATGAGCTGCGCCGTCCCGGCATCCGCCGTGCCGCGCTGGTGATTGGTGCGTCCGGCGCCGCGGAGCTGACCTCCCATGAGGACTATGTACCGGGAGCCCAGGATGTGCGGGTTGGTCCGGCTGAGGGTTATCTGTATGAGCCCGACGGCGCGGTGATCCGTGCGGGCCTGGTGGCCGACGTCGCGCGTTCCCTGGGCGGGCACCTGCTCGATCCGCAGATCGCCTACATCGCGTCGCCGGAACTGATGGAGACGCCGTTTGCCCGTGCCTACCGGATCTTGGAGGTGCGTCCCTACAACGTCAAGGCGCTGAAGGCCTGGGTCCGTGCCAATGGCATCGGGGTCCTGGACATCAAGAAGCGCGGCATGGCCGTCACTCCCGAGGAGCTGCGCAAGCAGCTGCTGACCGGCACCGGCAAGGGCTCGAACAAGGCCACCCTGGTCCTCACCCGGATTGGTGAGGACCGTGTGGCGATCGTCGTCGAGCCTGTTTCTTCACCGGTGGAAGGCTAGCTGCGGGAGAACTCGCTGGCTTCGCGCACCTGTTCGGGTGTGGGACGGACCCCGGTGTAGAGCACAAACTGTTCCTCGGCCTGGATCGCGATGACTTCTGCGCCGGTGATGACCTTCTTGCCGGCAGCACGGGCGGCACGGATCAGCGGTGTTTCCGAGGGAAGCGCGACGACGTCGAACACCGTCTGCGCGGCGGCAATGGTTTCGTTTTCGTAGGACTGGACGTCCTCGTCGGCTCCGGCCATCCCCAGGGGCGTCACGTTGATGAGCAGGTCTGCTGTTGCTTCGCCTGGTTCCGGGGCCCAGTTGAAGCCGTACAGGTCTGCCAGGGCCCGTCCGGTGCCTTCATTCCGGGCCACGATGGTGACGTCTCCGAATCCGGCGTCGCGCAGTGCAGCAGCCACGGCTTTGGCCATGCCGCCGGAGCCGCGCAGCAGCACTGAGCTGGATGGGGAGACCTCGTGGTCTGCCAGCAGCCGTGCGATGGCGAGGTAGTCGGTGTTGTAGGCGGTGAGCACGCCGTCGTCATTCACGATGGTGTTCACGGAGTCAATCGCTGCTGCGGAGGGATCCATCCGGTCCACCAGCGCAATGACTTCTTCCTTGTACGGCATGGAGACTGCCGCGCCGCGGATGGGCAGGCCCCGAATGCCTGCGACTGCCTGGGCCAGGTCTGCGGGCGCGAAGGCCTTGTAGATGAAGTTCAGTCCGAGCTGTTCGTAGAGGTAGTTGTGGAACCGGGTGCCGATGTTGCTCGGGCGGGCGGCCAGGGAGATGCACAGGGTCATGTCTTTGTTCAGGATCGGCATTGGACCATTATCGCGTGCGGCCGCCCGGAAGCGGGAGCATGACGGTGCCGGGTCCGCTGGTTGGGCAGCGGCGCTGGTTGGGCCGCTTCCCCAGGTCCCGCCGTCGGCCCCCGGCCGCATTCCCAGGGTGCCGCCGTCGGGCTGGGCCCTTCAAGCGGCGGTGGAACCGCGCCTGCCGGCGCGGGGCTAGGATTGAACCGGGTTCTCAAACGCAAGGGTGCGGAACCGGAATGGTCTATTAGGTACGCACACAGCAGGAGAGATGTATTGAAGATTGAGTTTGCGTCCTCGGCGCAGTCGACGCTTGGCGTCGAATGGGAACTGGCTTTGGTCGACCGGGAGACCGGTGACCTGGTTTCAGTCGCCGATGAAGTCCTGCGCGCAGTCAACGAGGACGACCCGTCGCTGAGTGCGGATGAGGAACACCCCCATATCAAGCAGGAGCTGCTTGAAAACACAGTCGAGCTTGTTACCGGAATCTGCACAACGGTGGCCGAAGCCAAAGCCGACCTCGCCCGGTCCATGGACGCTGTCCGCCGGGTAACCGACCGCATGAACGTGGAGCTGTTCTGCGCCGGTACCCATCCGTTTGCCACTCCCCGGTCCCAGCCGGTGACTGACAAAGAGCGTTACGCCAAGCTCATTGACCGCACCCAGTGGTGGGGCCAGCAGATGCTGATTTACGGTGTTCACGTCCACGTTGGTTTGGACTCCCGGGATAAGGTCCTTCCCGTCCTGGACGGTTTGGTGAACTATTTCCCGCACTTCCAGGCGCTTTCGGCTTCCTCTCCGTTCTGGTCCGGTGACGATACCGGCTATGCATCGCAGCGCGCCCTGATGTTTCAGCAGCTTCCCACCGCAGGACTGCCGTTCCAGTTCCGCTCCTGGGACGAGTACGAGTCCTACGTCCAGGACATGTTCACCACCGGTGTTATCGATTCGATCAGTGAGATCCGTTGGGATATCCGTCCGGTTCCTGCTTTGGGAACAATTGAGATGCGGGTTTGCGACGGTCTCTCCACGCCCACCGATATTGGTGCCATTGCTGCCCTGACCCAGTGCCTTGTCGATGAGTTCTCTACGATTCTGGACAACGGCGGAACCATTCCGACCATGCCTCCGTGGCATGTGCAGGAGAACAAGTGGCGTGCCGCCCGCTACGGCCTTGATGCCATCATCATTCTGGATGCTGCCGGCAACGAGAAGCTGGTCACTGAGCACCTGCTCGAAGATGTGCTTCCCCGTCTGGCTCCTGTAGCCGAGAAGCTTGGCTGCAGTGCTGAACTTGCTGATGTTGCCGGCATTATCGAGCGTGGTGCCGGCTACCAGCGCCAGCGGCGGGTTGCCGAGGCCAACGGTGGTGACCTCCGTGCTGTGGTGCACGACGGCGTTCGGCAGCTGCGCGGCGAAGGCTAGCTTTTCGGTTTGGCTGGTTCGGCTCGTGGTGCCCAGGTTTGGCTGGTTTCCGGCAGGACGTAAGCATCGGTCCGGCTTAGCCAGCCCCCCCCCCTTTCTCCTCTGCATTAGACAGGCCCGTAACCTTCCGTTTCGCGCCTCGGAAAAGCGGGTAAATCACCGGTAATTGGTGGTCCTGAAAAGGGCCGATTTAGGCCCTGAAATGTCGGTGGCAGCTGACAGTGTTAGGGGCATGAACCGTTCCTCGGACACACCGTTCTCCCGGTCAGCTGACCGGGAACGTTGCGGCGTGCCGGGGGCTGGACCCGGTGTAGAAGCGGGTGCCGAATCCTTCGCTCGCCCGGGTACCGGTGCCTCGTCTGGTCCTCGTCCTGGTGAGCCGAATGAGGCTTATGACGGTAAGCCGTCGGAGCCTCATGCTGGTAACCCGACTGAGTCTCATGCCAGGAACCCGTCTGGCCCGCATCCCGATTCCTCTAACTCTTCCGGATCCGTGTTCTGTGCCGATCCGGCGGTGGCTGATGACTCGTCGGTGTCGTCCCTTCCCGAGGGATTTGCCGGGCGGTTGTCGTTCCGCGGCGCCGACCGTCTGGGTTATGAGGAAACCGTCTCCGCTCTGCAGCGTCTGGGCATGCTGGTGTCTTGGGCGCAGGCGCAGCAGGCACGTGTCGCTGCCCGTCTGGAAGTGCTTTTCGCCCGGGATATTGCCGAAGCATCCGGCAGGGAAGAACCAGCCCTGGCTATGAGTCTTGCTGCTGCGGAGGCTTCCACTGTCCTGAACATTCCGCACATGACCGCGATGCAGCTCATCAGTGAATCCACCCGGCTGTGTACTGAGGCGCCGGACACTCTTGACCGTCTGGCCGAGGGGAAGATCGGCCTCCAGCACGCCCGGATCATCCTCGAAGAAACCCACAACCTACCCGCCAACGTCCCTGACATTCCGGAAGCGGGGGCGGTTGCCGGCCTCGACAGTCCTGCTGCGGATCCATCAAACGACGACTCAGAACAACTGGAACTCGGCCTCCATGAACCGGACCCAGATAACGTGAACGGCTCCGATGCCGATGCCGATGCCGATGCACCAGGTGATGCCGAAGCGCTCAGTGTCCGTAATGCCTTTGAACGCGATCTGCTCGCGGAAGCTGAAGGCAGGACTGCTGCCGGATTCGGCCGGCGGGCCCGCAGGCTCCGCGAATCCCGCTTCCCAGATCTGATTCCGGTCCGGCACCGGGAGGCCAAGGACAAACGCCGGGTCATGTTCCAGCCCCTGCCCGATGGTATGTCCTGCCTCAGCGCGATCATCGCCGCGGAAAAGGGCCAAGCCATGTTCGCCGCCCTCACCAGTGCCGCGAAAGCCGGCAAACGGGCCGGAGACCCCCGCACCATGGACCAACTCCGCGCCGACACCCTCACCGAGCTGCTCCTCGAAGGGGAACCCGCGGCCCTATCCACCGACACTCTCACTCCAGGAAACACACCCGGGTCCTCATTGGAGGCTCAGTCAGCTGCCTCTGTATCGTTTGGCAATGCGGGCCCGGCTGCGGGCCCGGCCTCGGGCTCGGGCACCGGCTCGGGGAAAGCCGAACCCACGGATATCCCGGCGGACTCACTCCGCGGCACCAGGCGGAAAGGCAAGCATCCCCGGCGGGCCGAACGGCACCGCAATCGGAACCAGAACCGCTCTAAAGTCAGCACGGAAGTCATGGTCCTGATCAACGCCGACACCCTCGCGGGACTCAACGAGAACCCGGCAGAACTCAACGGCTACGGACCCATCAGCGCCGAAACCGCACGGACCGTGATTCTTGAGGCCCTGCACTGGACGCCCCTGCTCCAGGACCCCGCCACCGGCGAGATTCTGAACGTGGGACGAACCCGCCGCATCCCAGCAGGCCTCAAACGCTGGCTCCAGGCACGGGACGGAACCTGCCGCTTCCCCGGATGTTCAGTGAGCGTGACCCACGCAGAGATCGACCACACGGGCCAACAGACCACTCGAACCTGGAACACCTCTGTCCCAAACACCACCGGTTCAAGACGCTCGGGCACTGGAAAGCACGCCAACCAAAACCCGGAACCGTCGAATGGGACTCCCCCGCCGGACGCACCTACGCCACCGACCCGACCTTGGATTACGTCCCGGCCGGGCAGGCAACGGGACTACGGATCCCGCGGCAGAGCCAGAAAAGGAAGAGCCTCGACGCAGGTGGCGACCCACCGCCCTTCTAGGTCCGACTCCCTCGCCCTTCGGCACTACGCGAAGTGGCTGGCATGCGACGGGCAGCAGACACCCGGCGGCGCCAGCCACCACACCCACTGCCCGCAGGTCCGCCCTTCACCTAGGCGACAGGCGTCCTCCGCTAGGCAGCAGGAAGGTGAATACTCGTCACAGGCTGGGACGGATCGGGAGTGAATTCGACACCGGAAGGCTCGCCGCCCGCCATCACTATCTGCGCACCCAAAGCAGCAACCATTGCACCGTTGTCGGTGCACAGACGGATAGGAGGAACACGCAGCGAAATACCGGCAGCAGCACAACGCTCGGCAGTCAGCTCACGAAGCCGGGAGTTCGCAGCGACGCCACCACCAAGCAAAAGGTTCGTAATCCCCTGCTCAGTACAGGCAAGAACAGCCTTGGACGTAATGACATCCACAACTGCCTCCTGGAAAGACGCAGCGATATCCGCAACCGGAAGCTCCTGGCCGGCAGCCTCATACTGCTCGACACAACGGGCAACGGCAGTCTTCAATCCCGAGAAGGACCAGTCATACCGGTGCGGACCGGGAACCTCAGCCGTGCCCATGTACTTGGGCTGGGTCAGACCGCGGGGAAAACGGATAGCCTTCGGATCGCCCTGGCGGGCAAGCTTGTCGATAGCAGGACCACCCGGATACCCCAGACCCAGAATGCGGGCGACCTTGTCATAGGCCTCACCGGCAGCATCATCGATGGTGGAACCGAGAAGCTGGACATCCGAAGTCAGGGAACCAACACGAAGAATCTCGGTATGCCCGCCGGAAACCAGCAGCGCACCAAGATTCTCCGGAAGCTTGCCGCCGTCCAGAACACCAACACCGACATGGGCAACCAGATGGTTGATCGCATAGAGCGGCTTGCCGGTAGCAACGGCAAGAGCCTTGGCAGCGCAAACACCAACCATCAGGGCACCGGCAAGACCAGGACCGGACGTCACAGCAATGGCATCGATGTCTTCCAGCGTGACGCCGGCCTCGTCAAGAGCCTGGCGCAGCGTAGGAACAAAGGCGTCCAAGTGAGCACGGGAAGCGATCTCCGGAATGACGCCGCCAAAACGGACATGCTCCTCCATGGAAGAAGACACAGCATTCGTCAGCAGGGCGTCTCCGCGGACAATTCCGACGCCGGTCTCGTCGCAGGAGGATTCGATGCCAAGCACCAGAGGTTCGGTGCAGTTCATTGGAAGTCCTTCACTTGTTTGGTTTCGCGCGGCGGAGCACCATGCCAGGAGGAAAGCTCCAGACGCATAATCAGCGCGTCGGCTCCATCCCGGTAATAGCGCGGACGGACATGGATCTGTTCAAACCCGAACCAGCGGTAAAGCCGCTGCGCACGGGGATTATCGGCACGCACTTCCAGCAGCACATCATCAGCACCGCGGACTTTCGCCTCATCGATAAGGGTGGCCAATAACCGGGACCCGGTACCCGAACCTTCGTGGGCAGCATCGACGGCGATGGTCTGGACATCCGCAATCGGCAGCACGCACATCAGCCCCGCATACCCGATGACGGTGCCGTCGGACGCCTCAGCCACGTAGTAGGCGCGGGTGTCCCGCTGGCGGAGCTCGTCATAGAACATCTCCGTGGGCCAGGCATCAACGGGGAACATCGCCTTCTCCAGCGCGTCGACGGCAGGAATATCCTCTTCCGTCATGGGCCGGATGGCCGGAAGCTGCCCGTTCACAGCGCTCGCTTCCGCGGACCGGGAACCTTCGCGTCGGATTCACGCAGATAAAGCGGCAGATCCGGACGCAGGTCCAGGCCACGGACCAGACGTACGACGGCGGTGCGCCCCAGCGCTGCAGCAGTCGGCTGGGCACGGGCAAAGTCCTGCACCGCATGCAGGACATCCGGATACAGGCCGCTACCGGCGCCATAGGCCGGCAGCTCCGGAACCTCAGACGGAGAGGTAACGTGGGGGCCGTCCAGCAGTTCCGGTGTTCCTCCGGTGCTGCGGTAGCGGGCCCAGTAGACCTCTTTGCGCCGGGCATCAGTGGCCACGACGAACTCATCCACGCCGGCCCGCCAGGCATCCAGGGCAGCGTCTACAGCAATGGCATCCAGGCTCATGACTCCGTGCAGTGGTTTGTTCCAGGCAAAGGCAAGGGTTCGAGCTGTCGCGATGCCCGAGCGGAGACCGGTGAAAGGACCGGGTCCGACGCCGACAACCAGCGCATCGATCTGGGCTCCGCTTACACCCGCTTCTTCCAGGAGCCTCGAAATGCCGGGGGCGAGGACTTCGGCATGGGATCGGGTATCTTCCGTAGCGAACTCCGCGAGGATTTCCCCCTCACCGGTCAGAAGTGCCGCACTGGCAATGGCGGAGGTATCGATGGCGAGGATAAGCACGGTGTTCAGTTTACGCCGTCGCCCGATGCTCCCGTTTCGCGGAGCAAGCCGCCGGGTGTTCGGGAATCCCTGACGTCCTCAGCCACTTTGACCCAGTGGGGAACCATAAAGCGCGGCAGCCACACCAGGCTCATCAGGAACGTCCAGATTCCGCCGAGCACAAGTATCAGCAGCGCTGCGAGGAGGGGACGGGGCAGGGAATCGCCGTCCATGTCCCACAGCAGAGTACCGGTCAGCAGTCCAATGCCCCCGTAGAGCATGCCCAGGGCGGGGTAGGCCTTTACCTTCGGCAGGAGCCCGGGGTGCCCCACCCACGTACGCCATCGGCCGGTATAGGCGCGCCACCCCATGGCGAGCACCACAAGGCTCAGGATCAGCCCCAGCAGAAATCCCATTGAACCTGGCTTTCGGTCCGGTCCCTCCGACGCCACCGCCTAGGACGCGGCGTCAGGTTGGGTTTTATCGTATCTTCCGCGGCCTGAAGGGGTGGCGGGAGACCGGAGATCGCCTACGCCGGGTCAGGGAATGGGAAGAGGAGCTGACTCCCAGCGGGGACCGTACCCGGTGATCCGGATGGTGCGCTCCTCGTCGTCGTCCTCCACAGAGAAGTCGGTGACCAGTTCCCCGGAACCGCCGGCAGCTCCACCGGTGGCACGCAGCAGGGTGATTTCCAGCCGGCTGTCGGACAGATGCTCCACCAGACCGCGCCCCCACTCCACCACGGTCACAGACGTGTCCATGGTGTTCTCCAGGTCGATGTCATCAATTTCGCCGGCAGATTCAAGCCGGTAGGCGTCCACGTGCACCAGGTCCGGCCCGCTGCCCAGTGACGGGTGGATACGGACGAGGACAAATGTGGGAGAAATGATCCCCGGCCGGACTCCCAGCCCCTCCCCCAGACCCTGCGTAAACGTCGTTTTGCCCGCACCCAGCTCCCCGGTCAGCAGCAGCAGATCCCCGGCCCGCAGGGAAGCACCAAGAGCGCGGGCCAGATCCTGCGTCTGGGCAGCACTGGAAGTTCTGTAGTCGCGCTCCCAGACCGGCGCTTCCATACCGGTGGTCACGGAAGCACCGCCTCGGAATCCGGCTCGAGGGCTACGACAGCATCAGCGGCGGCACCGGAGTCGACGTAGCTGCGCGTGACGCGGCCACTGATCCGGGTGATGATTTCGTAGTTGATGGAACCGCTGGCCTGCGCCCACTCATCAACGCTGGGGAACCCTGCCGGCCCAAAGAGCACCGCTTCCCTGCCCAGGAAAGAATCCGGAGTTCCGGCCACCCCGGTACGGCCAAGGTCTATGACCATTTGGTCCATGGCGATCCGGCCCACCACAGGGAAAACCTCGCCGTTGACCATAACGGGCCCGCCGGTCGCGACGCGCGGAATGCCGTCGGCGTAGCCAACCGGAACAAGCGCGAGCGTGGTGGGTTCGGCAGTGCGGTAGTGCAGACCGTAGGAAACGCCCTGGCCTGCCGGCACTTCCTTGCAGTTGGCGATGGTGGTCTTGAGCGTCATGGCAGGGATGAGTCCCAGCTCTTCGGCGCTCTGGCCGGGGAACGGCGACAGCCCGTACATGCCCAGTCCCACCCGGACCAGGTCGAAGTGTGAATCGGGCCGGGACAGGACTGCCGGGGTGTTGGCGATATGCCGCACTTCGTGGTCCACCCCGGCGTCCTCGGCAACGGCTACCGCTTCGCGGAACTTCTGCAGCTGTTCGTCGGTTTCCATCCGGCGCGGCTCGTCTGCGACGGCCAGGTGGGAGAAGATGCCCACCACCCGCAGCAGGCCCTCCTCCTGGTAGGCCAGGGCCGCGCCCACAAAGGATTCCCAGAGTTCTTCCGGGCAGCCGTTGCGGCCCAGGCCGGTGTCGATCTTCAGGTGCACCCGGGCCGGGACTTCGAGGTCACGTGCCGCGGCTACCACTGCCTCGAGCTCCCAGCCGGAGACACCGATGTCGATGTTCGCAGCGATGGCAGCGGAGAAGTCACTGTCCGAGGTGTGCAGCCAGGCCATCACCGGCGTGGAGATTCCCGCCGTGCGCAGGGCCAGTGCCTCGGAAATGTGCGCTGTCCCGAGCCAGGAGGCTCCGGCGTCGACCGCGGCACGGGCCACTTCCAGCGCACCGTGGCCGTAGGCATCAGCCTTGACCACCGCCATCAGGCGGGCGGGCTTGGCAATTTCGGCCAGGTGGCGGACGTTGTGCCGGATCGCGGCAAGATCGACGACGGCGCTGCGCTCCGCCGCGGGGACAGTTTCGAGGTAATTCACGGGTCCATTCTGTCACTGCGGACCCGGCAGGGAATCACCGGCGGTGTTCCTCGAGGTCCTTGTGCATGATGTGCAGGCCGGTGAACCCGTGCACCGGGTGCCGGAAAGCGTCCGGAACTGTGGCGAGAATCCTAAAACCCAGGGACTCCCACAGGGCCACCGCTCGCTCGTTGGTTTGGACCACCGCATTGAACTGCATGCTGCGGTAACCCTGCGCTGCAGCCTGCTCCAGCACGTGCGCGGCGAGCGTCCGGGCGACGCCGCGTCCGCTGGCCGGTGCAGCAGTCATAAACGATGCGTTGGCCACATGGCTGCCGCCGCCTGCCCGGTTGGGGTGCAGCTGGGCCGTGCCGAGAATCTGCCCCGCTTCCTCGGCGACGTAGACGTACGCGGGACGTTCCTCCAGCCAAACGTCCCGCGCATCGTCTTCTGTCATGTCCCGGTCCCAGCAGTACGTTTCACCGGCCCGGACGATCGGTTCCATCAGCGGCCAGATCTGCGGCCAGTCTGCAGCGTCCGCTTCGCGGATACCTATCCCCACCGCTGTGCTCAGGCGTCCAGGGCGGCAGCCCAGAGGTTAATGTCCGAGTCCTGGGCAAAGGTGTCGATGTCCGCAAGCTCCTGGTCCGTGAAGTCCAGGTTCTGCACGGCCGCCAGGCTGTCTTCGAGCTGCCGGACGCTGGAGGCGCCCACCAGGGCAGAAGTGATGGAGACGCCGTTGCGCTGAGTGCGCAGCACCCAGGCGATCGCCATCTGGGCCAGGGTCTGGCTGCGGGACTCGGCGATGCGGTTCAGTCCGCGCACCCGGTCCAGGTTCTCCTCAGAGAGCTGGGAGGGATCCAGCGATTTGCCGGCCGCGGCACGTGAATTCTCCGGTACACCGCCGAGGTACTTGTTGGTCAGCAGCCCCTGGGCGAGCGGGGAGAAGGCAATGGACCCTGCGCCGGTCTCTTCCAGTGCCTGGAAGAGGTTCGGATCGCCCTGCTCCACCCACCGGTTGAGCATGGAGTAGGAAGGCTGGTGAATGAGCAGCGGGGTCCCCATTTCCTGCAGGATGCGTGCTGCTTCAACGGTCTTCTCCGCCGAGTACGAGGAGATGCCCGCGTACAGGGCCCGGCCGGAACGCACCGCGGTGTCCAGCGCACCCATGGTCTCTTCCAGCGGGGTTTCCGGGTCAGGACGGTGGCTGTAGAAGATGTCCACGTAGTCCAGCCCCATCCGTTCCAGGGACTGGTCCAGGCTCGAGAGCAGGTACTTGCGGGAACCCCAGTTGCCGTAGGGGCCCGGCCACATGTCATACCCGGCCTTGCTGGAAATGACGAGCTCGTCGCGGAAAGGCCGGAAATCATCCTTCATGTGCCGGCCAAAATTGGTTTCCGCACTGCCGTAAGGCGGCCCGTAGTTGTTGGCGAGGTCAAAATGCGTGACCCCCAGGTCGAAGGCCCGGCGCAGAATGGCGCGCTGGTTCTCGAACGGGACGTCGTCCCCAAAGTTGTGCCACAGCCCGAGTGAAACGGCGGGCAACTGCAGTCCGCTGCGGCCAACGCGGCGGTAGGGCATGGTTTCGTAGCGGTCTTCTGCGGGAGTGTACGTCATGGATCCATCCTGCCATCGGTGTCCGGGGTAGTAGTGGAAGCGGGCATGTCAGTTCGGCGCCGTCCGGGTGCCGGATAGAATCGCCGAACCGAAGCCTGGAAGCTCCACAGCGCCGTCGAAGGTCAGGATAGGGGCAGTCTCCAGCAGCACCTGTGCCTCGCCGACAAGGGGAATCGGGAGCTCGCGCGCTGAATCCGCGAAGTTCAGCGCCACGATGACGTTCCCGCGGTGAATGGTCAGCCAGCGTGAGATCTCGTCAAAATCCACGCTGATGTTCCGGAAATCGGGTTCAGTCAGTTCCGGCACCGTGCGGCGCAGGGCCAGCAGGTCCCGGTACAGCCGGTGCAGCCTGGCATGCCCGTCATTGCCCACTTCGGACCAGTCCAGCTTGGACCGTGCGAACGTATCCGGGTCCTGTGGGTCGGGAACCAGGGACGGGTCCCAGCCCATCCTGGCGAACTCCGCCAGCCGTCCCTCCGCCGTAGCCCGGCCAAGGGCCTCCTCGGGGTGGGAGGTGAAGAACTGCCACGGGGTTGAGGCACCGAATTCTTCACCCATGAAGATCATGGGAGTGTTCGACGACGCCAGGTTCAGGACGGCAGCGAGCGCAAGCTGGTCGTAGCCCAGCACAGCCGTATTGCGGTCACCGGCGGCCCGGTTGCCGATCTGGTCGTGGTTCTGGACGGCGACCACCAGCTGGCGGGGGGTGATCACTGACTTGTCCAGCGGCCGGCCGTGGCTGCGGGCGCGGAAGGAGGAATAGCCTCCGTCGTGGAAGTACCCGTCGGTGATCACCTTCGCGATTGCCTCGAGTGAGTCGAAGTCAGCGTAGTACCCCTGGGTTTCCCCCGTGAGGTTGCTGTGTACCGCGTGGTGGTAGTCATCTGACCACTGCCCCGCAATGCCGTAGCCATTGAGGTTCCGCGGCGTAATCATCCGCGGATCGTTCAGGTCCGACTCAGCGATCAGGAACAGGGCCCCTCCCAGCTCAGCTGCGAGATCGTCCGTAAGTGCCGCCATTTCCTCCAGGATATGGAGCGCCCGCTCATCCCGCAGGGCATGGACTGCATCCAGCCGGAGGCCGTCCACATGGTAATCCCGGAACCACATTTCGAGGTTGTCCAGGACGTACCGGCGAACGTGGTCGGACAGCGGTCCGTCCAGGTTCAGCGAATCGCCCCACGAGGTGGCACTGCCCTGCTGAAGGTAAGGACCGAACAGCGGCAGATAGTTGCCGCTGGGACCCAGGTGGTTGTAGACGACGTCCTGGATGACTCCGATCCCGTGGGCATGCGCGGCGTCAACGAAGCGCTGGTAAGCCTCTGGTCCGCCGTAGGCTTCGTGGACCGCATACCAGAGCACGCCGTCGTAACCCCAGTTGTGGGTGCCGTTGAACGCATTGACCGGCATCAGTTCCACGTACTGTATGCCCAGGTCAGCGAGGTAGCCCAGCTTCGCGGCGGCAGCGTCCAGCGTACCTTCGGGCGTGAAGGTACCGATATGCAGTTCGTAGATCGCTCCCCCGGCCATGCCCGGAGAGACCCAGTTTGAGTCCGTCCAGCGGAAACCGGACGGATCAAAAGTCCGGGAGAGGCCATGGACACCTTCCGGCTGGCGGCGGGACCGCGGATCCGGCACCGGAGTCGTGGCGTCATCGATCAGGTAGCCGTAGTCAATGTTCGTGCCGCCGGGTTCCACGACCACCGGGGATGCATGCCACCACCCGTCTTCGCCGGCGTCCATGGCCGTTTCCCGCCCACCGGCCAGGAGCCTCATGGTGCGGGCCTGCGGTGCCCATACGCTGAATACAGTGCTCACGATGCCTCCTGACGTACCAGCAGCGCCACGGGATAGTGCTGGAACAGGTCTGCGGCTTCAACGCTCCCGCCTTCATGGCGCCTGCCGGTCAGCCGGTCGACGTAGGTTCCCGGCGCCAGGTGAACGAGAGTTCCCCTCCAGCCGCCGGAAGCTTCGAGTCCCAGGGGAAGACGGGTCACCAGCGTGAGGGCCCCGCCCCGGTCGAAACCGAACACGTGCTCCGCGGCCGGTCCTTCGGTTCCCACCGCCGAGTAACCGGTGAACAACTCGGGACGGTCCCGCCGCAGGCGCAGGGCCTCACGGGTGACGTGGAACTTGGCAGCCCCCGATGCATCAACGGGTACCGGTGTGCCCGCCTCCGCAGCGGCGGCTGCCGTGCGGAGCGAGTAGTCCACCGGGCGCCGGTTGTCCGGGTCCACCAGGGAGTGGTCCCACAACTCTGTCCCCTGGTAGACATCCGGGACGCCTGGCATGGTCAGCTGCACGAGTTTGGCGCCCAGGGCGTTGGACCGGCCTGCGGAACCGATGCGTTCAGCCACGGAGACCAGGATCGCATTGGCTTCGGGGTGGTCATATGCACCATCCACCAGGGCGTGAAGCTGTTTCTCGAAGGCCTCATCCGGCGCCGTCCAGGTGGTGCTCTGCCCTGCTTCCCGTGCGGCTTTCTCCGCGTACGCGTGGGCGCGCTCGCGTTCCAGCGGCCAGGTTCCAGCCAGTGCCTGCCACAGCAGGTCCGCCAGTGGACGGTCTCCCAGCGGCAGCAGCTCCTCCAGCTCGGTGACGGCCTCTGACCATCGCTGCGGGATCTCGGACAGGACGCTGATCCTGGCCCGGGTGTCCTCGCTCCGCTTCGTGTCATGGGTGCTGAGAGTGGTCATGGCGAGCGGCGCGTCCTGCTGCCTCACGAGCATGGCCAGGTGCAGGTCATGCGGTTCAAGGGCGAAAAGCGAGGGATCAGCACCAACCTCGTTGAGGGACGTTAGCCGGGAGTAACGGTAGAAAGCCGTGTCCTCCACGCCTTTCGCCATGACCATGCCCGAGGTCTGCTGGAACCGCACGGGCAGTTCATCCAGATAACCCGTAGTCCCGGCTCTATCTCCGCGCAGCAGCGGCAGCAGCAGCTCGAAGGCCGGTTCAAGGTCGGGCCGGCGCACCCGGGCGTTCAGCGCGGCCTCCTCGAGGTAAGCAGCGCCGTCGGGCAGGTAGCTTCGGTAGACAGGGAAACAGGCCAGCAGCTCGGCAATCGCGTCCGCGGCCGTGGCTGGATCCAATCCGGAGTCCCGGGGCAGCAGGCGTACCAGGCGCTGGACTTCGGAATGCAGCAGCCCGTCGGCAACAGCCCGCTTGGTGTCATGGATCATGTGCCGGTAGGGTTCGGCGTCGGACGCGTCCGTGAGCAGCGCGGCTGCCTGCGGGTCAACGAACAGCCGGTCCACCTCGGCGAGCGCGTCGTAGCCGGTGGTTCCGGCCACCGGCCAGCGCCCGGGAAGCTTTTCGCCGGGTTCCAGGATCTTCTCCACGAGGACGTAGGCCCCGCCGCTCAGCTCACCGAGCTGTTCCAGATACCCCGCGGGATCTGCCAGGCCGTCCGGGTGGTCAATCCGCAGGCCATCCACCAGGCCCTCCCGGAACCAGCGCCCAATCTCGGCGTGGGTCTCATCAAAGACCCACGGAACTTCCACCCGGACACCGGCGAGTGTGTTGACTCCAAAGAACCGGCGGTAGTTAAGTTCGTCGTCCGCGCGGCGCCAGCTCACCAATTCATAATGCTGGCGGTCATGCACCTCCCGGGGCGTATCGCCCGGACTGAAGGTTCCGTCCGCGATGGGAAACGACTGCTCGTAATAGTGCAGCTGGCCGTCCTCAATGCGCAGGTCCTCCAGGGCATCGCTGTTTTCTCCCAGTACCGGCAGCCTCAGCCGCCCCGCTGCTGCCTCCCAGTCGATATCGAAGGCTTCGGCATAGCGCGATTGCCGTCCTTCCTGCAGCACTGAATACCACCAGCGGTTGGCTGCCGGAGTGGCTACGCCCATGTGGTTGGGAACAATATCAACCAGCACTCCCATGCCGGCCTCATGGGCGGCATCAGCAAGCGCTTTTAGGCCTTCCGGCCCGCCGCGTGCCGGATCCACGGCAGAGGGATCGGTTACGTCGTAACCATGGGTAGAGCCCCGCTCCGCGGTCAGGATGGGTGAGAGATAGACCCAGTCCGCGCCCAGGTCCTTCAGATACGGAACAAGGGCGGCGGCGTCGTGCAGGGTGAATCCCTCGTGCAGCTGCAGCCGGTACGTAGAGCGGGGCGCCCTCATACGGTGCTCTCCCGGGTCTTTGCCCCGGCCAGCGCCGCAAGGGAAGCCGCGACTGAATGGTCGTGGACTTCTTCCTCCTGCGGGTGGACCCGCAGCACGATCATGGACTTCGCCGCGACCTGCAGCTTGCCGTCGCTGCCGATTGGCTCCCCGTCCGCCCCTTCACCGGCAGTGTCGATGACCAGGTCCCAGAGATCACCGTATTCCTGCGGCGGCAGGTTGACAGTCACGGCGTCGTCGTCGGCGTTGAAGTACAGCAGGAAACTGTCATCGGTAATGGGTTGTCCGCGGCGGTCGTTGCCTCTGATTCCCTGCCCGTTCAGGAACACACCCAGGGACCGGCCCAGCTGGCTGTCCCAGTCTTCAGGCTTCATGGGCGTGCCGTCGTCATTGAGCCAGACGATGTCCGGCAGGACGTCTTCCTCGCCGCGCTCAACCGGCCGTCCGTCAAAGAACTTGCGGCGCCGGAACGTGGGGTGTTCTGCGCGCAGCTTGTTCACCGCGGCCGTGAACTCCATCAGCGGTGCGTCCATGTTTTCCCAGTTGATCCAGGTCAGCTCAGAGTCCTGTGCGTAGCCGTTGTTGTTGCCGTTCTGGGTACGGCCCAGCTCATCGCCGTGGGAAATCATCGGAACGCCCTGGGAGAGCAGCAGCGTGGCCAGTATGTTGCGCTGCTGGCGGGCGCGCAGGGAGAGGACTTCGGGGTCGTCAGTGGGGCCCTCCGCGCCGCAGTTCCACGAACGGTTGTGGGACTCGCCGTCGTTATTGTCTTCGCCGTTGGCCTCGTTGTGCTTCTCGTTGTAGGAGACCAGGTCCCGCAGGGTAAACCCGTCGTGGGCCGTGACAAAGTTGATGGAGGCCACCGGACGGCGCCCCGAGGACTCGTAAAGGTCCGCCGAACCCGTGATGCGGGACGCGAATTCACCCAGTGTCGAAGGCTCGCCGCGCCAGAAGTCCCGGACGGTGTCCCGGTACTTGCCGTTCCATTCCGTCCACTGCGGCGGGAAGTTGCCCACCTGGTAGCCGCCGGGGCCGATATCCCATGGCTCAGCGATCAGTTTGACCTGGGAGACTACCGGGTCCTGCTGCACCAGCTCGAAGAACGTGGAGAGCTTGTCCACATCGTAGAACTCGCGGGCCAGAGTGGAAGCCAGGTCGAAACGGAAGCCGTCTACGTGCATTTCCGTCACCCAGTAGCGCAGCGAGTCCATGATCAGCTGCAGGGAGTGCGGGTTGCCGACATTCAGGGAATTGCCGGTGCCCGTGTAGTCCATGTAGTAGCGCTTGTCGTCCTCCACCAGCCGGTAGTACGCCGCGTTGTCGATGCCGCGGAAGGAGAGGGTGGGGCCCAGATGGTTGCCTTCGGCGGTGTGGTTGTAGACCACGTCCAGGATCACTTCGATGCCGGCCGCGTGCAGGGCCTTGACCATGGCCTTGAACTCCTGGACCTGCTGTCCATCCTCTCCGGTGGAGCCGTAGGTGTTCTGCGGGGCGAAGAAGCCGATGGTGTTGTAGCCCCAGTAGTTTGAAAGGCCCTTTTCCTGCAGGGTTGAATCATTCACGAACTGGTGCACCGGCATCAGTTCCAGGGCGGTCACGCCAAGCTTCTGCAGGTGTGCGATCACGGCAGGGTGCGCAATTCCGGCGTAGGTCCCGCGCTGTTCCTCGGGAACCTCCGGGTGCTGCTGGGTGAGGCCCTTGACGTGGGCCTCGTAGATCACGGACTGGTGGTACTCCGTGCGCGGACGCCGGTCGCCGTCCCAGTCGAAGAACGGGTTGACCACCACGGCCTTCATCATGTGGGGTGCCGAGTCGTCGTCGTTGCGGGAGTCTTCGTCGCCGAAGTTGTAGCCGAACAGGGACTGGTTCCAGTCCACCTGCCCCGATACGGCCTTGGCGTAGGGATCCAGCAGCAGCTTGCTGGGGTTGCAGCGGTTGCCCTGTTCAGGGTCGTTCGGTCCGTCCACGCGGTAGCCGTACTTCTGCCCCGGAACTACATGGGGCAGATAACAGTGCCACACATAGCCGTCCACTTCCGTGAGCGCGACGCACGTCTCCGTGCCGTCGTCGTCGAACAGGCAGAGAGTTACGGATTCTGCCACCTCGCTGTAGAGAGCGAAATTCGTGCCGTTTCCGTCGTAAGTTGCTCCCAACGGGTAGGCATCTCCGGGCCACACTTCCATTCAAAGCTCCTCGCTGCGGTGGGTGGCAGGCAAAATACTATGCCTGCTTACTTTTCTACAGTATGCCAGCTTCACCGGGGCCGGGACGCCACTGTTCCATAGCGGAGACCACCCCGCGAATGGCCTCCGGGAGAAGGGAGGGCTGGACCGGACCCTGTTCAGCTGCGAGACTTCCGGCCCTGCCGTGGATGCTTGCCGCCGCCGCTGCCACGCGGGCGTAGTACCCCGAACCGGGCGAAGGCGTCCGGGAGGTGGAGAGCATCGCCCCGAGGATGCCGGAGAGTGTGTCGCCGCTGCCTGCGGTGGCCAGCCAGGGCGTTGCTTCGGCCTGGCTGTAGACGGGGCCGCCCGGGGCAGACACGAGCGTTGCCCACCCCTTGAGGAGGACGGTAGCACCGGTCAGCTCGGCGGCTTTCCGCACCCACGTGAGCGGATCGGACTCCACGGTTTCCCGCTCCGCTTTCTCGCCCAGCCGGTTCAGCAGCGCCGCCATTTCCCCGGCATGCGGGGTGAGGATCACCTGTTCGCCCAGACCCGGCTGGACGGCGGAGAGCGCATCGGCGTCGATCACGCACGGCAGTCCGGAGGCCATCGCGTCCACGGCCCGGCGCCGCTGCGCCTCGTCTGTGCCTGCCCCGGGTCCGGCCACCCAGGCCTGCACGTGGGTGAGCGGAACGGTGCTGTCCGCGCAGACGGCCTCTGGATGCGCCTGGTTGATCAGCCGGCGAACCGGTTCCGGTCCCAGGTACCGCACCATGCCGGTCCCTGTTGCAAGCGCTGCGCCGGTAGCCAGCACAGCAGCCCCGGGATAGGTGTCCGATCCCGCCGCGATGCCAAGTACTCCGCGGCTGTACTTCTGGTCCCCGGCTGCGGGACGGGGAAGCAGGGCAGCGATGTCCGGGGCCAGCAGCCGCTGCACGTCAGGTGTTCCAAGGTATGGGGTGATCCCGATGTCCACGAGTTCGATGCGTCCGGCGGCTTCGGCGCCCGGGCCGGCAACCAGTCCGTTTTTCAGCGCACCAAAAGTTACTGTCAGGTCTGCGCTCAGGTGCGGGCCGGGCGCCTGCCCTGTGTCCGCGTCAATGCCGCTGGGAAGGTCGCAGGCGACGACGGCGGGAGCCAGTCCGCGCCGCTGCCGCGCCGGTGCCAGGGCAGCCAGCCGGGCTGACGGTTCCCGCAGCCCGCCCTTGCCGCCGGTTCCCAGGATTCCGTCCAGGACCAGGTCGGCTTCTTCACAGAGCCGCAGCAGCGAGTCTGCCGTGTCTTCGCTGAGTTCGAGTACCCGCCCGCCTTCGGCACGGAACGCGGCCAGGCCGGCGGCGTGTGCGGAGGGTGAGGTGAGCACAGCGGCGGCAGCGCAGCCGCGGCGCAGCAGCCGGACTCCCGCGTACAGGGCGTCGCCGCCGTTGTTGCCGGCGCCGGCAAGAACCACGCAGGACGCCCCGTAAATCCTGCCCCGGCGCTCCTTCAGCAGGCGCGCCGCGGCTGCGTAGAGCCCGTAGGCGGCCTGCTGCATGAGTTCTGCACCCGCGCCGGCATCCAGAAGGGGACGCTCGGCCGCCCGGACCGCTGATCCGGAGTACGCACTGATCATGCGTACAGACTAGCCTTCAGCGACCACCATGGCAGTGGCAAGGTCGCCGTCGTGGCTCAGAGAGAGGTGCCAAACCCGTACGCCGCGTGCTTCGGCAGCCGCGGCAACCGTACCCTCGACGCGTACGCGCGGCGCCCCGGCTGCGTCGAGTTCGATCTGGCAGTGCTGCCAGTTCATGCCCGCCGGTGCACCAAGCGCTTTGGCAACGGCTTCCTTGGCTGCGAACCGGGCAGCCAGCGAACGAAGGTTCAGTTCACGCTCAGCCGGGACGAACAGCCGGGCCCGCAGCCCCGGCGTCCGTTCAAGCTGGCGCCCAAACCTTGGGACATCCACCACGTCCACTCCGATACCGACAATCATGGTGTTCCCCCTGGCCCTTTGGCGGGCACGTTATTCGGATTATGCGGACTATTCGACGGTGACGGACTTGGCCAGGTTACGCGGCTGGTCCACGTCGTACCCCTTGGCGGTAGCCAGGGCACAGGCGAAGATCTGCAGCGGAACCGTGGTCAGCAGCGGAGCCAGCAGCGTCGGTGTTTCCGGCACGTAGAAGACATGCACGGCGTAGGCCTTGACCGCGTCGTCGCCTTCTTCCGCGATGACGATGGTCTTGGCGCCGCGGGCACGGATTTCCTGGATATTGGAAACAACCTTGGCGTGCAGCGAATCGCGTCCGCGGGGCGAAGGAACAACGACGAAGACCGGCTGGCCCTCCTCGATCAGCGCGATCGGTCCGTGCTTGAGCTCTCCGGCAGCGAAGCCCTCGGCGTGGATGTATGCCAGTTCCTTCAGCTTCAGCGCACCTTCCATGGCCACAGGGAAGCCTACGTGGCGTCCCAGGAACAGGACCGAGGAGGCACCGGCCATCAGGTTGCCGAGTTCCTTGATGTCCTCGGCACTGTCCAGGACGTGCTGGATCTTGGCGGGAACCTTGGCCAGGTCCGCAAGGATGTCCTTGATTTCGCCCTGGAACTTGTTGCCGCGAATCTGCGCCAGGTAGAGCCCCAGCAGGTAGGTTGCGGTGATCTGCGCGAGGAAGGCCTTGGTGGACGCTACGGCGATTTCCGGCCCCGCGTGCGTGTAGAGAACGGCGTCGGCTTCCCTCGGGATGGTGGAGCCGTTGGTGTTGCAGATGGCGAGGACCTTGGCGCCCTGTTCCTTGGCGTACCGGACAGCCATCAGCGTGTCCATGGTCTCTCCCGACTGGGAGATGGCAACGATCAAGGTGTTCGCATCAACGATCGGGTCACGGTAGCGGAACTCGTGGCTGAGCTCGACCTCCACCGGAATTCGGCACCAGTGCTCGATGGCGTACTTGGCCACCTGGCCGGCGTAGGCGGAAGTGCCGCACGCCAGGACCATGATCTTGTTGATCGACTTCAGTTCCTCCGGGCTGACCCGCAGTTCGTCCAGGGTCAGCCGGCCGTCTGCGTCGGAACGGCCCAGCAGGGTATCGGCGACAGCCTGGGGCTGGTCATTGATTTCCTTCTCCATGAAGGAGTCATAGCCGCCCTTTTCGGCCGCAGCGGCGTCCCAGTTCACGTCGAATTCTGTCCCCTTGGCGGGCGCACCGTAGAAGTCCGTGATCTCGACGCTGTCCGGTGTGATGGTGACGATCTGGTCCTGGCCCAGTTCAACGGCACGGCGGGTGAAATCGATGAAGCCGGAAACGTCAGAGCCCAGGAAGTTCTCGCCGTCGCCGAGGCCGACGACGAGAGGGGAGTTCCGGCGTGCGGCCACTACGGTATCCGGGGAGTCTGCGTGGACGGCGAGGAGGGTAAACGCTCCTTCAAGGCGCTGGCAGGCGAGCTGCATGCTCAGGGCGAGGTCTCCGCCGCCGTTGCCGGCGTAGATGCTGCCCAGCAGTGCGGCGGCCACTTCAGTGTCTGTTTCGGAGCGGAATACGGCTCCGGCCGCCAGGAGCTCTTCCTTGAGCTCGGCAAAGTTCTCAATGATGCCGTTATGGATCAGCGCCAGCCGGTCGTTGTCCGCCAGGTGCGGGTGTGCGTTGCCGTCGGTGGGCCCGCCGTGCGTAGCCCAGCGGGTGTGGCCAATACCGGTTGTTGCCTCGGGCAGCGGTGCGGAATCCAGCTCAGCTACCAGATTGGCCAGCTTGCCGGATTTCTTTCGGGAGTCGACTCCCAGAGGGGTGAGCACAGCGACTCCCGCAGAGTCATAGCCTCGGTATTCAAGGCGCTTGAGACCCTCCATGACAACGTCCAGGGCGCTGTGCCCCACTGCTGCGGCAGCGCCCGGGCGGCCGGTATAACCTACGATTCCACACATGCATCTAAGAGTACCGGCAGCAGGCGCTGAGGTTGTAAACACTCCCCCGGGGCGCCCCGGTGTCCAAGTCCTTCTCCGTTTGGATTGACCGCCGGGGCAGTGCACAATTCCTAGAGTGACCGAACCAACTCCGAAGCCGGCGCCCGGCAACGGCCAAGAGACTAACTTCACTCCGTTCGTTGAGCTGGACCGGCAAACCTGGTCACGCCTGTCCCACGAAATTGAGTCTCCCCTGAACCAGGAAGACATCACCCGCCTTCGGGGACTGGGCGACCAGTTGAACCTGGACGAGGTACGCGAGGTCTACCTTCCGCTCTCCCGGCTGCTGAACCTTTACGTGGCCGCCGCGGGTAGGCTGCACAGTGCCACTACGACCTTCCTGGGGGAACAGACGACGCGCACGCCGTTCGTGATCGGCGTCGCCGGCTCCGTCGCCGTCGGGAAATCCACCACAGCCCGTGTGCTGAGGGAGATGCTCAGGCGCTGGCCGGATACCCCGAATGTAGAACTGATAACCACTGACGGGTTCCTCTATCCGAACGCCGAGCTGAAGCGCCGGGGCCTGATGGAACGCAAGGGTTTTCCGGAAAGCTACGATCGCCGCCGGCTGCTGCGTTTCGTCAGCGCGGTCAAGTCCGGCGCCGAGGAAGTCAGGGCACCTCGGTACTCGCACCTGACGTACGACATCGTTCCCGACTCTGAAATTGTGGTTCGCCGTCCCGATGTCCTCATCGTCGAGGGCCTGAACGTGCTGGCACCCGCGCGCACGCGCCCGGACGGTCGGTCAGGACTGGCGCTGAGCGATTTCTTCGACTTTTCGATCTATGTTGACGCGCGCACCTCCTACATCGAGGAGTGGTACGTCCAGCGGTTCCAGTCACTTCGGAGCGGGGCTTTTGCGAATCCTGCGTCCTACTTCCACCGCTATGCTGCCCTGACGGACCATGAGGCCCGCCAGACTGCGCTGGACATCTGGAAGCGGATCAACGAACCCAACCTGGTGACCAACGTCCTGCCCACCCGCGGCCGCGCCCAGCTGGTCCTCACCAAGGACGCTGATCACTCGGTGCGGCGCATGCTGCTCCGCAAAACCTAAAAAGCGGGGAAAGGCACTGACGGCGCCCTGAAGGCGGCTACTCTGGCCACATGCTAAAGGGATTCAAAGACTTCATTATGAAGGGCAACGTCCTGGACCTTGCCGTAGCCGTCATCATCGGAGCTGCGTTTACGACCGTCGTTAACGCGCTGGTCGAATCGGTGCTTATGCCGTTCATCTCGGCACTCGTGGGCTCCCCCAATTTCGACAGTTTCGCCGTGGTGACCCTGAACGGAAACCAGATCCAGTTCGGCGTGCTGCTCACGGCAATCGTGAACTTCCTGCTCGTGGCAGCGGCCGTGTACTTCGTGATAGTCCTGCCGATGAACAGGATGATTGAACGGCGCAACCGCAGGCTCGGAATCACTCCGGAACAGTCCGCCGACCCGCAGGTCGCCCTGCTCACCGAGATCCGGGATGTCCTTGCAGCCCAGTCTTCCGGCGGGCCGAAACACTAGCCCGGCCCGCCCGGGCCCGTCCTAGACGCCCGCGCCCTCGGAAGCTTTCAGCGACAGGTTCGCCTCAACTACGGCAGCCAGCCTGGCCGCGACGTTCTGTGCCGTTTCCATGTCCGCGGCTTCGACCATCACGCGTACCAGCGGTTCGGTACCCGACGGGCGCAGCAGGACGCGGCCGGTCTCACCGAGCTTCTCCTGTGCGTCAATAACCGCCTGCCGCACAGCTTCGTTCGTGGCTGCTGCCGTCTTATCCACGTTCTTCACGTTGATGAGTACCTGGGGAAGCTTGTCCATGATGCTGGCCAGCTGCTTGAGGCTGCGCCCTGTCTTAGCTACCTGTGCGGCAAGCTGGAGTCCTGTCAGGACGCCGTCACCGGTGGTTGCGTACCTGGAGAAAATGACGTGGCCTGACTGCTCGCCGCCCAGGCTGTAACCGCCCTCGCGCATGGCTTCGAGTACGTACCTGTCACCGACTCCGGTCTCGCGGACGCTGATACCGGCGTCTCGCAGAGCCAGCTTGAGGCCAAGGTTGCTCATGACTGTGGCTACGAGGGCGTCGTCTTTGAGTTCACCCGACGCTTTCATGGCTACGGCCATGATGGCCATGATCTGGTCACCGTCCACGATGCTGCCTTCAGCATCCACGGCGAGGCAGCGGTCGGCGTCGCCGTCGTGCGCAATGCCGAGGTCCGCCCCGTGCTCCAGGACCGCCGCCTGGAGGGGTCCGAGGTGCGTGGAGCCGTAGCCGTCGTTAATGTTGATGCCGTCCGGGTCCGCACCGATGACGATGACTTCAGCACCGGCGTCGGCGAATACCTGGGGCGAGCAGCCGCTGGCGGCACCGTGCGCGCAGTCCAGCACGACTTTGAGTCCTTCGAGCCGGTTAGGCAGCGTCTGCAGCAGGTGAACCACGTAACGGTCTTCTGCGTCGGCGAAGCGTTTGATGCGGCCTACGGCGGCGCCCGTGGGGCGGTGGCTGGGCGCCTGCATCTCGGCTTCTATGGCGTCTTCCAAGGCGTCATCCAGCTTCTGGCCGCCGCGCGCCAGGAACTTGATTCCGTTATCCGGTGCCGCGTTATGGGAAGCAGAGATCATGACGCCGAAGTCCGCTTCGAGATCCGCGACCAGGAATGCTGCCGCGGGAGTCGGCAGGATGCCGGCATCAAAGACATCGACACCTGAGCTGGCCAGGCCTGCCTCGACAGCCGCGGAGATGAAGTCACCGCTGATCCGCGGGTCGCGGGCCACGACTGCTACCGGCCGTTTCCCCTCAGGTACCTGCTGGTGTCCAAGCACCACGGCTGCAGCCTGCGCCAGCTCAAGGGCGACCTCGGCGGTAATAAGTCCGTTGGCCAGGCCCCGAACCCCGTCGGTACCAAACAGTCGTGTCATAGAAAATGTCCTTAAAGCATGCGGCCGCCAGGGAAAACCGGGTGCGTGGGGAAGTACCCGGGCGGGGGTAAGGCGCAACCCCCGCGCCTATTCTGCCACCTCAGTATCACCTGCGGCGAAACACCCGCTGCTGCTCACGGGCAAATCCGGTGGATTAGCGGGTGGTTCAGGCGCAGGGACCCCACGCTGGCTAGGGGGTTCTGCCGCTTGATGTCCGATTCCGCACAACCACCCGTCTGGTGTCCGCCCTGGCCTGCCGCCGCTGTGTTGAAGCAACCCGGTTGACGAACACAGAAAGCCCCCGGCAACTGCCGGGGGCTTTCTGCATAAACCCTCACGTCCAGCAAACGCTGAATCAGCGCTTGTGGAACCAAACACCCACTGAGCTGAATCAGCGCTTGTGGAGCCAAGCGCCAAAAGGCGCCGAGGGCCCCAATCGGCTGACGCGCCAGCGGCAGCCGATTGGGTAGGCGCGTTTTAGCGCTTGGAGTACTGAGGTGCCTTGCGGGCCTTCTTGAGACCAGCCTTCTTGCGCTCGATGACGCGGGCGTCACGAGTCAGGAAGCCTGCCTTCTTCAGGGCCGGGCGGTTGTTCTCGCGGTCGATCTCGTTCAGCGAGCGGGCAACGCCGAGACGCAGTGCGCCGGCCTGGCCGGAAGCGCCGCCGCCGTGAATACGGGCGATGACGTCGTATGCGCCGTCGAGGTCGAGGAGCTTGAACGGCTCGTTGACTTCCTGCTGGTGCAGCTTGTTGGGGAAGTAGTCAGCCAGTTCGCGGCCGTTAACGATCCACTTGCCGGTGCCGGGGACAACGCGCACGCGGGCGATTGCTTCCTTGCGGCGGCCAACTGCGGAACCTGCAACGGTCAGGGCCGGGCGTTCCTTGACGGCCGATTCGGCAGCGTCAGGGGTTTCCGAGGTGTAGCTGGTGAGCTCCTCGGTGTTTTCATTCAGCTCTTCAGTGTTCTGAGCCACGATTCTCCTTGAATTAATTTCTTAGTTGGCGGGCCAGAACTACTGGGCGACCTGGGTGATTTCGAAGGTCTTGGGCTGCTGGGCGGCGTGCGGGTGCTCGGCACCTGCGTATACCTTCAGCTTGCCCATCTGCTGTGCAGCGAGGGAGTTCTTGGGCAGCATGCCGCGGATGGCCTTCTCAACTGCGCGCACCGGGTTCTTCTCCAGCAGTTCGGCATAGTTGACGGAGGACAGACCGCCCGGGAAACCGGAGTGGCGGTAGGCACGCTTCTGTTCGAGCTTGGCGCCGGTGAGGGCAACCTTCTCAGCGTTGATGATGATGACGAAATCGCCCATGTCCATGTGGGGAGCAAAGGTCGGCTTGTGCTTTCCGCGCAGCAGTGTTGCGGTCTGGCTGGCAAGACGGCCTAGGACAACGTCGGTGGCGTCAATGACGTGCCACTGGCGGTTGATGTCGCCGGGCTTCGGGGTGTACGTACGCACGGTTTTTGCCTTCGTTTCTTCTTCTTAGGTGGCGCGCCGCGTATGGATGCCATACGCAGTGCAGCTTCTCTATGCGTTACCGGATGGTCAGGTGAGGACTGAATTAACCAGTGGTCCTGAGATCTCGGCTATCTCCCCGGGGCCAGGTGGCTCTGCAACTGAGCCGCTCCCGTGGGCATAGGCCTATCGAGGTAGGACACGCACAACGACTATAAACAATAGCCTGCTTGCCGGGTCAGGTCAAAGTCCCGGCAGGCATGCGATCGCCTGGGACCATTCTATTCCCTGAGGGCCCGCGTTGTTTCCGCCCGGGCACTGAGCTCCGCAGCCCCGGGATACTTCACTTCTTCCAGAACCAGGGGGTGGGGCGGAGCCAGTTTTGAGTTGGAGTCCCTAATCCGCGCGAACATCCGCTCGGCCAGCCAGCCGGGACGCCTCTCCCCCGCTCCGACAAGCAGTGCGCCTCCGATGAGGGACCGCACCATGTTGTGGCAGAACGCGTCCGCCTTCAGGCTTGCCTGGAGGATGCCGTCCGGCCGGCGGACAAACACGAACTCCTGCAGTTCACGGATGGTGGTAGCCCCCTCGCGGGGTTTGCAGAAGGATAGGAAGTCCTGGATTCCAAGCACACCGGCAGCTGCCTGGTTCATCGCATTCTCGTCCAACCGCGTCTTGTGCCACAGGGTGATATTGCGCAGCAGCGGATCCCAGTCCTCCTGGCAGTCTGCTATGCGGTAGCTGTAGCGGCGCCACAGTGCCGAGAAGCGGGCGTCGAAGCCGGTCGGGGCAATGGAGGCCCGGTGGACTTCAACGGCGCCTGCCATAGCTTCCACCGCACGCCGGGAAAGTCCGGCTTCCTTCAGCGGTACGGTCAGCTCACGGTTCAGGACTCCGCGCAGGCGCCGCTTGAACGCTTCTGCGGGCTCAAGGTCCGTGCTGCGGGCCAGCGCCGCCCATTCCGCCCCGGTGGCATCAAAGTGGACCACCTGGCCGCGGGCGTGGACACCGGCGTCGGTCCGTCCGGCAACCGTTACTCTTATGGGCCGGCGGAAGAGGACAGCCAGGGCGGCCTCGAGGGTCCCCTGCACGGTAACGAGACCCGGCTGGACAGCCCACCCCGCAAACGGAGCACCGTCGTAGGAAAGGTCCAGCCGAATACGAAAAGGCCCGCCGTCCGGGTTAGGGACAGCGGGCCTCTCGATCGTCATACCCCAATATTAAGGGCATGGCGTGGAAATCAGAGAATTACTTCTTCTCTTCGGTTTCCTCAGCAGCTTCGTCAGCGGAGTCTGCAGACTCTGCGGAATCAGCGGACTCAGCGGACTCTGCGGAGTCGGCAGACTCAGCGGAATCAGCGGACTCGCCGGAGTCAGCCGAATCGGCGGACTCAGCAACCGGAGCCGGAGCAGCGGCTGCAGCGGCGGTGGAAGCCTCTGCAACGACGGACTGCTTGGCGGAAAGCGGTTCCAGCACCAGTTCGATGACAGCCATGGGAGCGTTGTCGCCCTTGCGGTTGCCGATCTTGGTGATGCGGGTGTAACCGCCGTCGCGCTGTGCAACGGCCGGTGCGATCTCGGTGAAGAGCTCGTGAACGAGGCCCTTGTCAGAGATCAGGGCCAGGACGCGGCGGCGGGAAGACAGGTCTCCACGCTTTGCGAAGGTGATCAGGCGCTCGGCGTACGGGCGCAGGCGCTTGGCCTTGGTCACCGTGGTGGTGATCTGCTTGTGCTCGAACAGCTGGGCTGCCAGGTTCGCCAGCATCAGGCGCTGGTGAGCCGGGCTGCCTCCGAGGCGCTTACCCTTGGTGGGTGTAGGCATTACATTTTCTCCTCAAACGGTGCTGTGCAGTGCTCCTAGGCACTGACGGCAAGATTTTGCGTGTTTAGAGCTCGTCGTCCGAGAACTCGGACTCGTCCTCTTCGATGGCTGCGGCGCGGGCGGCCAGATCAAACCCGGGAGGGGAATCCTTCAGGGACAGACCCAGTTCAACCAGCTTCGCCTTCACCTCGTCGATGGACTTCGCACCGAAGTTGCGAATGTCCATCAGGTCAGCCTCGGAGCGGGCTACGAGTTCACCCACGGTGTGGATGCCTTCGCGCTTGAGGCAGTTGTAGGAGCGCACGGTCAGCTCAAGGTCCTCGATCGGCAGGGCCATGTCGGCTGCCAGGGCGGCATCCGTGGGGCTCGGACCGATTTCGATGCCTTCAGCTGCGGTGTTCAGTTCGCGGGCCAGGCCGAAAAGCTCAACCAGGGTGGTGCCTGCAGAAGCGACAGCGTCGCGCGGTGCAATGGCATCCTTGGTCTCGACGTCGACGATCAGGCGGTCGAAGTCAGTGCGCTGCTCGACACGGGTGGCTTCCACGCGGAAGGTCACCTTCAGGACCGGCGAGTAGATGGAGTCAACCGGAATACGGCCGATCTCCTGGTCGCCGGACTTGTTCTGGCTTGCGGAAACGTAACCACGTCCACGCTCGATGGTCAGTTCGAGTTCGAACTTGCCCTTCGAGTTCAGGGTGGCGATGTGCAGATCCGGGTTGTGGAACTCGACGCCGGCCGGCGGAGCAATGTCCGCGGCAGTGACGACGCCGGGGCCCTGCTTGCG
Organism: Arthrobacter koreensis; assembly: GCF_035792275.1. Classification (GTDB taxonomy): domain Bacteria; phylum Actinomycetota; class Actinomycetes; order Actinomycetales; family Micrococcaceae; genus Arthrobacter_B; species Arthrobacter_B koreensis_A. The sequence continues at coordinate 121,396 of NZ_JAMWKK010000003.1, forward strand.
CAGGTAGGCCACGACGGGCTCGTCGTGCTCGGAGGACACCGAGAGGTTCTTGACGTTCAGGATGATCTCAGTGACATCCTCCTTAACGCCCGGAACGGTGGTGAACTCGTGCAGAACTCCGTCGATCCGGATGCTGGTTACGGCAGCACCGGGGATGGAGGAAAGGAGCGTACGGCGAAGCGAGTTGCCAAGCGTGTAGCCGAAACCGGGCTCCAGCGGCTCGATGATGAACCGTGAGCGGTTGTCGGCTACTACTTCTTCAGTGAGGGTGGGGCGCTGTGCAATGAGCACTTGCATTTCCTTTCAGCGAGCGTCCGCTATATGACGCAACACAAATGGTGGAAACGACGACGGCGGGGACACCCCGCGCGCGTCTTGGACGGCTAGCAGCCTCGCACCCGGGCCTGCGCCGCGTCGGGCCCTTTGACAGGGACAGACGCGGCACAGGCACCGGCAACGAATGCGAATTAGACGCGGCGGCGCTTCGGGGGACGGCAGCCGTTGTGTGCGCTCGGGGTGACATCCTGGATGGTGCCAACTTCCAGGCCGGTGGCCTGCAGCGAACGGATCGCGGTCTCGCGCCCGGATCCCGGACCCTTCACGAAGACGTCGACCTTGCGGACGCCGTGCTCCTGTGCACGCTTGGCAGCGGCTTCAGCAGCCATCTGCGCAGCGAACGGGGTGGACTTACGGGAGCCCTTGAAGCCAACCTCACCGGCGGAAGCCCATGAGATGACAGCACCGGTCGGGTCCGTGATGGACACGATGGTGTTGTTGAAAGTGCTCTTGATATGCGCCTGGCCCAGCGCGATATTCTTCTTATCCTTGCGACGCGGCTTGCGTACCGCTCCACGAGTCTTGGGGGGCATTACTTCTCCTACAAAGAGTTTGGTTTAGGTGACCTGGCTGTGCAGGTCATGGCCTGGACCGCGTTATTTAGCGGCCGGCCTTCTTCTTACCGGCAACGGTGCGCTTCGGGCCCTTGCGGGTACGAGCGTTGGTCTTGGTGCGCTGGCCGTGGACAGGCATGCCGCGGCGGTGGCGGATGCCCTGGTAGCTGCCAATCTCGACCTTGCGGCGGATGTCGGCTGCCACCTCGCGGCGGAGGTCACCCTCAACCTTGAAGTTGCCCTCGATGTAGTCACGCAGCTGAACGAGTTCAGCATCGGTGAGGTCCTTGACGCGAGTGTCCGGGCTGATGCCGGTCTCTGCCAGGGTCTGCTCTGCACGGGTCTTGCCCACGCCGTAGATGTAGGTAAGCGCAATGACAACCCGCTTTTCGCGGGGAATGTCTACGCCGGCGAGACGTGCCATATTGGCGGTTCTCCTTTGGTGTTACCGGAGGTCTGAAGCAGTACGTCCCTGTTTCCAGGTCCCCGGCCTCCGTACCGGGGGTATGCGTCACGCGTATCAGACGCTGTACTGCCATATTCAATTACTACGCGTGGGCTTAGCGCGTTCCGGCCTGGGCCGGAACAGTAACCGCTTCTTAGCCCTGGCGCTGCTTGTGGCGCGGGTTCTCGCAGATCACCATGACTCGGCCGTTACGGCGAATCACCTTGCACTTATCGCAGATCTGCTTGACGCTCGGCTGGACCTTCATGGTTTTCCTTTGCGTGGTTGCAGGGTTGAGCTCCAGTCCTCTCCCGGGGGAACGAACCGGAGCCTTGGTTGTTACTTGTAGCGGTAGACGATACGGCCCCGGGTGAGGTCGTACGGGCTAAGTTCCACCACAACGCGGTCTCCGGGGAGGATGCGAATGTAGTGTTGACGCATCTTTCCCGAGATGTGTGCGAGCACAATGTGGCCATTGGCCAGCTCAACGCGGAACATCGCATTGGGCAGGGCTTCGTTGACCGAGCCCTCAATCTCTATGACGCCGTCTTTCTTGGCCATATCCTCCGCTAACGTCTGTGCCGCCCTTAATTGCCGGGGCAGCGGTTTTTGGTGTTTGATGGTCTCACCCGCGTGCCGTCCCAGCTGGCCGGAGCCGGTTGGAAAAGGGCACGAATGTAGAGACAACCAACAGATAACTCTACGCCACAACCCCGGATAAGTTAAATCCCGCTGCCCGTCCGGGCCTTCGGCTGCCGCGTTAGGCCAGCCTGGACCACTCTGCCAGCTCCCCCGGCCGGTCGGTGATGATCCCGTCCACTCCCGCCGCGGCCGCCGCTTCCCACTGATCCGGTTCGTTTAGCGTCCACACACAGACTTTCACGCCCTCGTCCTGCAGCAGCGAAACCAGCTGCGGGGAGGAACGCAGGATCCCGCCGTGGGGATTGCAGTAGCCGGCGGCGGTTTCCGTGAGAAAGCGCAGGAACTGTCGTTCCTCTCCCGCGACCGGCTGCATCGTGATCAGCAGCCCCCGCTCAATATCAGGTGCGGCAGCGTGCAGGCTCCGCACAGTGCGCGGCGAGAAACCCTGCAGTACGCAGCGTTCGGCCAGGCCGGCCTCGCGCAGGGGCGCTGCTGCCGCGGCGATCTGGTCCGGGTTCCACTCCCCCTTGAATTCGAGCAGCCAGCCCAGGTTCGGATGCCCGGCAGCGAAGTCCACCAGGTCTGCCAGGACCGGCACGCGCTCTCCTGCGTAGTCCTGAGAGAACCAGGATCCGGCGTCTGCGCTCTGCAGCTCGGACGCGGTGAGGTCCGCTACGCGGCCGTCCCGTCCGGCAGTCCGGTTCAGGGTGTCGTCGTGGATCAGGACTACGGCCCCGTCAGCGCTGAGCTGCAGGTCGGTCTCGATCATTGCTGCCCCGGCCGCCGCAGCGGAGGCGAAGGCGGCCAGGGTGTTTTCAGGTGCGTATGCGGAATTGCCCCGGTGGGCGACGGTCAGCAGGTTCACAGGTACGGCTCGACGTTCTGTTCGAAGGACTTGGCGATGGCGTCAGACGCAGCGGCGAATGCGTCCGCCGCCGGAGTGTCCTGAAGCATGATCTTCTCCAGCGCCGTGGTCAAGTGCTGGTCGCCCGAGGGAACAAAGGACCGTGCCCAGTCCTGCACCCGGGTGGTGGCCAGCTGGTCGACGGCGGTGCGGAACTGGGGGGCCTTGGCATAGACCGCCTGCATCTCGGCTCCGTCCGCAGCGGAGGTCCGGACGGGCATGTACCCGGTGTTCGCGGAGAAGTACGCTGTCTGCTCGGGTTCGCCGATGAACTGCAGGAACATCGCCGCGGCCAGCTGTTCCTCGGGTGACTTCTCAGCCGCAATGGCGATTCCGGTGCCGCCGGTGGGGCATGCGGGTCCGGCGGGTCCTTCGGGCAGGAATCCGGTGCCGACGTCGAATTTCGCGGCTTCCATAATGCCGCTGAGCGAACCGGTGGAGGCAATGGTGCAGGCGCTCACGCCGGCAGTAAAGTCAGCGACGTAGTCGGCGGCGGAAACGGCCACCGTCTTCTGCTGGTGGATCATCCCGCGCAGGAACTCCCCTGCTTCGACAGTCTTGGGATCATCCAGGGTGAGCGTCCATTCCCGGGAGTACTGCCCGCCCAGCCCCCACATGATGTTGCAGAACCACCAGGCCGACCAGGAGGTGTCCGATCCCAGGGCCATGGGCGCCGCTCCGCCGTTCGCTGCTGCCAGTGCCGGAGCCCAGGAGTTGTACTCCTCCCAGGTCTTCGGGGCCCGGTCGGGCAGGCCGGCAGCCTTGAACAGGTCCCGGTTGTAGTAGAACAGCGGGGTGGAGCGGGCGTAGGGGAAGGCCCAGTGGTTTCCGTTGAACTCGTAGTCGTTGTACAGGCCTGCGTTGTAGTCGGCGGTTTCAATGCCCAGGTGCGCCGCGACGTCGTCGACCGGGAGGATCTGGCCGTTGATCATGTAGCGGAACCACCACACGTCACTGGCCCCCACGAGGTCCGGAACGTTATTGGTGCCGGCCGAGGCCTGGAAGCGCTGAGCAACCTCGTCGTAGTTGGCGCCTGCGGTCACCAGTTCAACGTCGATGCCGGTCTTGGCCGTGAACCGGCGGATGAGTTCTTCCTCGATCGGTTTGGAAGCACCGGGGTGGTTGGACCACCAGGTGATTTTCTTGGCGGGCGTGACGGAAGCCCAGTCGGTTCCGGCAGTTTCGACCGCTCCCCCGGTTCCGGCAGTCGAGGGGCCGCCGCAGGCGGCAAGGGCGGCGGATCCGCCGAGGATTCCGGCGAGGGCCAGGATGTTCCTGCGGGTGAGACCGGCGGGAGCTGAGGCGGCAACGGCAGGGGCAAGACGCTTGTTCATGGTTTCCTTCGGTTTTTCGATACGGGATGCGTTGGATGAAAGGCGGGCGTGGTGGTGTGGCCGGCTTAGCCGGTGACCGCGCCGGCGGTGAGACCGGAGACGATCCGGCGCTGGAGCACAAAGAACAGGGCGAGGACAGGGACGGTGACCAGTACCGTGCCGGCCATCAGCACGCCCCAGTTGGTGACGCCGTCGTTGTTCTGCAGCAGCGTGAGCCCCACGGGCAGCGTCATCATCTCGGCGCGGTCCACCACCAGCAGGGGCCAGAGGTACTCGTTCCATTCGTTGACCACGGAGACCAGGGCTACGGCGGCGATGGTTGGTGCGGACATGGGCACCACAAACTGGAACAGCCTGCGCAGGTGGCCGGCGCCGTCGAGCACCGCTGCTTCCATGACCGACGGCGGCAGGGAGAGGAAGTGCTGGCGGAACAGGAACGTTCCAAAAGCACTGGCCAGCCCCGGGAGGATGATGCCCTGGTAGGTATTCAGCCAGCCCAGTTCTGCCACGAGCGTGTAGTTCGGGATGATCACGATCTGCTGCGGGATGAGCAGGGCGAAAATCACGACGGCGAAGAACACCTTCTTGAACGGCACGTCCACGAAGACCAGCGCGTAGGCCGTGGTCAGCCCCAGGAGGATCTTCAGGCCCGCACCGATCACTGTCACGAGGAGCGAATTCGCGAAGAACGCGCCGAACGGAACACGTTCGGCGGCCGCGGCGTAGTTGGAAAAGTCCCAGCCGGCAGGCAGCCACTGGATCGGAACCGTGTAGATCTCGTCCGGTTCCTTGAAGCTGGCCAGCATCATCCAGATCAGCGGGAGGACCATGACGGCGACGGCTGCCGCCATGGCTGCGTAGCCTGCGAAGGCAGGACGTCTCCGGGTCCCGGGCCCTGCGGACTGGGATCCGGACACAGCAGGGCGCAGTACGGTACTCACGAGTAGTGCACCTTCCGTTCAACGAATTTCAGCTGCAGGAGCGTGACGGCGAGGAGCACCAGGAACAGGATGGTCGCGATCGCCGAGGAGTAACCCGCGGTTCCGGCCACGAAGCCCTGCTGGTAGATCTGGTACATCATGGTGGTCGTGCCTTCCAGCGGCCCGCCCTTGGTCATGGCCTGGATGATGTCGAACGACTGCAACGAGCTGAGCAGCGTCGTCACCGAGAGGAAGAACGTTGTCGGCCCAAGCAGCGGGAGGGTAATCCCCGCCAGGGTCCTGAGCCGTCCCGCCCCGTCCAGGGACGCGGCTTCCAGCAGGTCCCTGGGAATTGCCTGCAGGCCCGCCAGATAGATGAGGGCGACGTAACCCGCGTTTTTCCAGAGGTAGACGATGATGACCATGGCCAGCGCGTAGCCCGGATCGTTGTACCAGTCCGGTGAGGGCAGGCCAACGGCCTGCAGCAGCGCGGACGTCACTCCGAAGTTCGGATCGAAGACGAAAAGCCACAGCAGCCCGACGGCGACGCCGGAAAGCACGTACGGCGCGACGACGATGGTGCGGGCCGCTCCCCTGAGCTTCAGCCTGCTGTTCAGGAGAAGGGCGAGGGCGAGTCCGATGACCATACCGCCGCCCACTGTGGCCAGCGTGAAGACCACGGTGACGGCGACGACCTGCGGGGTGCCCGGCGCCGTCAGCCAGTCGGTGTAGTTCCGCAAACCAACCGGGCGGGCGATAGCAGAACCGATATTCCACTGGAGTGTTGAGTAGTAGAACGACTGAAGCAGTGGTTTGTAGGTGAAGACGAGCAGCAGGGCGATGTTGGGGCCTGCCAGGAGTGCGAAGAGCAGCCAGTTTGAGGATTTGCGCCGGCGGCGGGAAACCGGCGGCCGGGACTGGCTCCGGCGCGGGAGCGGACCATCCGGACCGGTTCCCGGGACGGGCGGCACGGCATGCCCGGGCGGGGACAAAGTGGAAGATGACATGTTCGGGTGCGAACCTTCGTCGAGAGCGAATTGACGCCTTCAGCCTAGGTTTTGCGGCAGGGGCAAACGGGCCTGCTCCGGTCGTTTGGGGAAGACTTCAGCACCCGTTGGATGTCCTTTCAGGCCGCGTTCAGCAGCCGTTCACTTTGTGACACGGAACGGACGGCCTTCCGCGGAGCTGCCCTGCTCCGCTTCCGAAGCCGGGTTTGCTAGGGTCGGGGCCATGGATTCCCCGCGCACAGCAGTAATTCGGCCGGTCCGCAGGAATGTGCTCTCCGGAGTGCTGGTGGGGATCGGCATCGCAGCCTTCGTCGACGAGGTGGTCTTTCACCAGCTGCTCCAGTGGCATCACTTCTACGACAAGTCGACTGCTTCGGCCGGCCTGTTCTCCGACGGCCTGTTCCATGCCTTCGGCTGGTTCGCCGTAGTGGCGGGGCTGTTTCTGTTCGCAGACCTCCGCCGCCACCGCCTCCTTATGCCCCTTCGGTGGGCCGGCGCGCTCCTGGTAGGTGCGGGTGGTTTCCAGCTTTACGACGGCACCATCCAGCACAAGCTGCTGACGCTGCACCAGATCCGGTACAACGTTGAACTGCCCTACGACATCGCCTGGAACACCGTGGCAGTGCTGATGATCGGTGTTGGTGTCTTCCTGCTGGTGCGCACGCGGTCCGCGGAACCGGCGGGCCACGGGCACTAATGCACCATTCCACCGGCACCTATCCGGCAGAGGTCCTGTTCCTTGTCCCTGCCTGTGCCGCCGCAGTGGCCTACGTTGCCGGCGCCCGTTCGGGCCGGGCAGCCCCGTGGCCCGTGCACCGGAGCGTCCTCTTCGTCCTGGGCCTCGCCCTCGTCCTGCTGACGGTTCTTGGCCCCCTCCCGGTGCTGGCCCATGCGGACTTTACCTGGCTGGCGCTCTCCCATGTGTCTGCAGGCATGCTGGCACCGCTGTTGCTGGTTCTCTCCCGCCCGGTCACTCTTGGGCTCCGGGTGATGGACAGGATGCCGGCCAGGCGCACGGTCCGGATTCTGCGCAGCCGCCCTGCCCGGTTCCTCGCACACCCGGTAACCGCCGCCGTCCTGAACGTCGGCGGAATGTTCCTGATGTTCAGGACCCCGCTGTTCGGGGCCATGGCCACCCTGGCTCCGGTGCACTGGCTGGTGACGTTTCATCTGGTAGCCGCCGGCTACCTGTGGACGGCTGCCCTGGTTGGACGGGACCCCAATCCGCACCGTGCGGGCCTGCGTGTGCGGGCCGGCGTACTGATCCTCACTGCGGCTGCGCATAACGTCCTGGCGAAGTCGCTGTATGCTGATCCGCCGGCCGGGATCCCGGCTGCCGCCGCCGAGTCCGGAGCCATGGCCATGTACTACGCCGGCGGAGCCGTGGAAGTCGCGGTCATGATCATTCTCTGCCTGCAGTGGTACCGGCGTTCGGCGCCTGCCGGTACCACTTCGGCGCAGGCGGAACCCTCCGGGAATACGGAAAAAGCCCGTTCCGCGGGTACGCAGAACGGGCCTTTAACCAGGCAAGCCGGTGAAGAAACCGGCGGAAACGGGATCAGGGAACAGGCACCGGCGTGACGCCCAGCGGCGCGAGCCGCGAGGCACCGCCGTCGGGAGCCGTGAGCACCCAGATCCCCTTCTCGTGGATGGCCACTGTGTGTTCCCACTGGCAGGAGCGGGCGCCGTCCGTGGTTACCACGGTCCAGTCGTCCTCCAGGGTGACAGTCTCAATACCGCCGCGCACGAGCATTGGCTCGATGGCAAGGCACATCCCGGGCTTCAGCTTCGGACCGCGGTGGCTGGTCCGGTAGTTAAGCACGTCCGGGGCCTGGTGCATTTCGGAACCGATGCCGTGGCCCACGTAGTCCTCGAGGATGCCAAGGGGCTTCCCCGGGACGGAACTGACGTAGTCATCGATCGCTGCTCCAATGTCACCAACGAACCTGCCCTTGGCAGCAGCAGCAATACCGTGCCACATGGCGTTCTCGGTGACATCGGAGAGCCGCTGGTCTTCGGGGTCAGCCGTGCCGACAATGACGGTACGGGCCGAGTCTGAATGCCAGCCGTCCACCACGGCACCGCCGTCGATCGAGATGATGTCCCCGTCTGCCAGCACGCGGCTACCCGGGATGCCGTGAACAACTTCCTCGTTGACCGAGGTGCAGATCGTGGCCGGGAAATCGTAATACCCCAGGAAGTTCGACGTCGCGCCCGCCTCGGCAAGCACTCCGGCGAAGACCTTGTCGATCTCGGCCGTGGTGATGCCGGGGCGGGCGGCTGCGACCGCCGCATCCAGTGCCTTGATCAGCACCAGGCCTGCCTCGCGCATGGTGCGCATTTGCGCATTGGTTTTGTACTGGATCCGCGGCTGGGCCAACGTCTCGCCTTCTGTCTGTTCTAGCTGGTCTGCTTAAGTGCCTGCATGACGCGCTCGGTGACCTCGTCGATGTCGCCAAGACCGTCGACGCGGGCAACGATTCCGCGCTTCTCATAGCTGTCAACGACGTCGGCGGTCTGCTGCTTGTACAGCTCGAGGCGGTGGCGGATGACTTCTTCGTTGTCATCTGCGCGGCCTTCGATTTCCGCGCGGCGGAGCAGGCGCTGGACCAGCTCTTCGTCGTCGGCGGTCAGCAGGAGCACCGCGTCGAGGCTTTCGCCGCGTGATGCGAGAATGTCGTCGAGTTCCTCGACCTGCGCGGTGGTGCGCGGGTAGCCGTCAAGGAGGAAGCCGTCCTGGACGTCTTCTTCCTGCAGGCGGGAACGCACCATGTTGTTGGTGACTTCGTCCGGAACGAAGTTGCCGGCGTCGATGTACTTCTTGGCTTCGATGCCAAGCGGGGTCAGGTTCTTCACGTTGGAGCGGAAGATGTCCCCGGTAGAGATCGCGCTGACACCAAGGCGTTCCGAAATACGGGAAGCTTGTGTTCCCTTGCCGGCACCGGGAGGCCCAATAATGAGCAGACGTGTCATCGCAATAACCCTTCGTAGTGACGCTGCTGGAGCTGCGCGTCAATTTGTTTGACCGTCTCGAGTCCCACACCAACCATGATGAGGATCGAGGTTCCGCCGAACGGGAAGTTCTGGTTTGCCCCGACCAGCACCAGGGCAATCAGCGGAATAAGGGCGACAATGCCCAAATACATGGCGCCGGGCAGGGTAATGCGGGAGAGCACGTACTGCAGGTATTCGGCGGTGGGGCGGCCGGCACGGATGCCGGGAATGAAGCCGCCGTACTTCTTCATGTTTTCCGAGACTTCTTCGGGGTTGAACGTGATCGACACGTAGAAGTACGTGAAGAACACGATCATCAGGAAGTACACGGCCATGTACAGCGGGTGGTCCCCTGAAGTCAGGTAGTTGTTGATCCAGACAACCCATTCCGGCGGAGCCGAACCGTCAGAGGGGGTGTTGAACTGGGCCAGCAGGGACGGCAGGTAGAGCATGGAGGACGCGAAGATCACGGGGATCACGCCGGCCATGTTGACCTTGATGGGGATGTAGGTGTTCGTCCCGCCGACCGTGCGCCGGCCAACCATGCGCTTGGCGTACTGGACCGGAACACGCCGCTGGGACTGTTCCACGAAGATCACGAGCGCGACGGTGACAATGCCGATGGCAATCACGCCGAGGAAGATGGTCCAGCCCTGAGCGGTCAGGATGGCTCCCAGGGCGCTGGGGAAGCTGGCCACAATTGAGGTGAAGATGAGGAGGGACATGCCGTTGCCGACGCCCTTCTCCGTCACCAGTTCACCCATCCACATGATCAGGCCGGTACCGGCCGTCAGGGTGATGATCAGCAGCAGGATGGTGATGATGTTGTCGTCCGGGATGATCGGCACTGCGCACTGGTTGTTGAACAGCGCACCGGACCGGGCCAGCGAGACCACGGTGGTTGCGTTCAGCAGGCCCAGGGCGATCGTCAGGTAGCGGGTGTACTGCGTAAGCGTGGACTGGCCCTGCTGCCCTTCCTCGTAGAGAGCCTGGAAGTGCGGGATGACCACGCGCAGCAGCTGCACGATGATGCTGGCGGTGATGTACGGCATGATGCCGAGGGCGAAGACTGAGACCTGCAGCAGGGCGCCGCCGCTGAAGAGGTTTACGAACTCGTAGAGACCACCCGAGGTGGCGCCAAGAGCCAAGCACTGCTGCACATTGCCGTAGTCAACACCCGGGGCCGGGATAAAAGCACCCATGCGGAAGATAGTGATGATTCCCAGCGTAAACAACAGCTTGCGTCGCAGGTCTGGCGTCCGGAAAGCCCGGCCAATAGCGCTAAGCAAGCGTCCTCCTGAAGAAAGTGTGGAAATGAGTCCCGGCGGGACTTGAACAAAACCTGAGTCTATCCGCTCAGGGCCGCTGTTGCGTTATTGAACATAACAGCGGCGGGAGCGTTAAAGGCACCAAGCCCCCGGCCGGCCGATTAAAGGCCTTCCGGGAGCTTAGTGTCATGCTGGCGCAGCGCACAACCGGCTGCCGGCACCCGGGAAACCCGGGGCCGGCAGCTTGGCTGTGCGCGGAAGAACACGGTGCTTAGAGCGCCGTGGTCGATCCGCCTGCTGCAGCGATCTTTTCAGCGGCGCTTGCAGAGAATGCATCCGCCTTGACATCAACCTTGACGGTGATGTCGCCGGTGCCCAGCACCTTGACGGGCTGGTTCTTGCGCACGGCACCCTTGGCAACGAGGGCCTCAACGGTGACCTCGCCTCCTTCGGGGAACAGTTCGGAGATCTTGTCCAGGTTTACAACCTGGAACTCGACCTTGAACGGGTTCTTGAAGCCGCGCAGCTTCGGCAGGCGCATGTGCAGCGGCAGCTGCCCGCCTGCGAAACCGGCCTTGACCTGGTAGCGGGCGGCAGTACCCTTGGTACCGCGGCCAGCGGTCTTACCCTTGGAGCCTTCACCGCGGCCAACACGGGTCTTAGCCGTCTTGGCACCCGGGGCAGGACGCAGGTGGTGGACCTTCAGAGCCTTGTTATCTTCGGCCATGTTACTTCGCCTCCTCAACCTTCACGAGGTGCGGAACCGTGTTGATCATGCCAACGGTCACGGCATCAGCACTGCGGACGACGGTGTCGCCGATGTGCTTCAGGCCGAGTGAACGCAGCGTGTCGCGCTGATTCTGCTTACCACCGATGGTGGACTTAATCTGGGTGATTTCCAGCTGTGCCGAGCTGACGGCAACGCGCTTCGGAGTAGTCATCATGCACCAGCCTTCTGCATGTTGCGGATCATCGCTGCGGGAGCAACTTCGTCCAGCGGCAGGCCACGGCGGGCAGCCACAGCCTGGGGCTCTTCGAGGCGCTTCAGCGCGTCAACCGTGGCGTGCACGATGTTGATCGCGTTGGAGGAACCCAGCGACTTGGAAAGCACGTCGTGGATGCCGGCGCACTCGAGGATGGCTCGGACCGGACCGCCGGCGATAACACCGGTACCCGGGGAAGCCGGACGGAGCAGGACGACGCCTGCGGCTGCTTCGCCCTGCACCAGGTGCGGGACGGTGCCGGCAATGCGGGGAACGCGGAAGAAGGACTTCTTCGCTTCCTCGACTGCCTTGGCGATAGCCGAGGGAACTTCCTTTGCCTTGCCGTAGCCAACGCCGACCATGCCGTTGCCGTCACCGACAACAACCAGGGCGGTGAAGCTGAAGCGACGACCACCCTTGACCACCTTGGCGACGCGGTTGATGGTCACGACGCGTTCAATGAACTTGTCCTTGTCATCATTGCGTCCGCCGTCGCGTCCGCCGCGTCCGCCGCGGTCACGGCCTCCACGGTCAGAGCGCTGCTCGCCCCGGCGGCCGCCGCGGCGGTCGTCGTTGCCTGCGGCAGCGGTTTCCTTGGTCTCAGTTGCCTCAGCAGATGTAGCTTCAGTCACCTGATTTTCCTTTTCCTTGTTTGCCTCGGTCACAGTGCCAGCCCACCTTCGCGTGCGCCGTCTGCGACAGCCGCGATGCGGCCGTGGTAGCGGTTTCCGCCGCGGTCAAACACCACGGCTTCGACGCCTGCAGCCTTGGCACGTTCGGCAACGAGCTCGCCGACGCGCTTCGACTTGGCAGTCTTGTCGCCCTCCATGGAACGCAGGTCTGCTTCCATGGTGGACGCGGATGCAACGGTTACGCCGCGGCTGTCATCGACAACCTGGACGAATACGTGGCGGGCAGAGCGGTTGACGACCAGGCGCGGACGGGCCGCGGTGCCGGCAATGCGCTTGCGGATCCGCAGCTGGCGGCGGCTCCGGGAAGCGGACTTGCTCTTGGAATTGCGCTTCTTATTGATGCTGATGGCCATGATTACTTACCAGCCTTTCCGACCTTGCGGCGGACAATCTCGCCGGCGTAACGAATGCCCTTGCCCTTGTAGGGGTCAGGCTTGCGCAGCTTGCGGATGTTGGCGGAAACCTCGCCGACCTGCTGCTTGTCAATGCCGGAAACGGTGAGCTTCGTGGGGCCCGTAACGGTGAGCGTGATGCCCTCCGGAGCCTTCACGGAAACCGGGTGGCTGTAGCCCAGGGCGAACTCGAGGTCCGAGCCCTTGGCCTGCACGCGGTAACCGGTGCCAACGATTTCCAGGTCCTTCTTGTAGCCTTCGGTCACACCGGTGATCATGTTGGAGATCAGGGTGCGGGTCAGGCCGTGGAGGGAACGGGATTCGCGCTCGTCATTGGGGCGGGCGACGGTGATGGTGTTCTCGTCCATGGAAACCGAGATCGGGCTGGGCACAACGTGGCTCAGCTCGCCCTTGGAACCCTTGACCGTGACGGTGTTGCCATCAATGGCAATCTCGACACCGGCGGGGACAGAGATGGGCAGACGTCCAATACGTGACATTATTCTTTCCCTTCCCTGCTACCAGACGTAGGCGAGGACTTCCCCACCCACACCCTTCTTGGCGGCCTGGCGGTCGGTCAGCAGACCTGACGACGTCGACAGGATGGCGATACCCAGCCCACCCAGAACACGCGGCAGGTTGGTGGACTTTGCGTATACACGCAGGCCCGGCTTGGAGATGCGGCGTACGCCGGCGATCGAACGCTCGCGGTTCGGACCGAACTTGAGGTCCAGGGTCAGCGTCTTGCCAACCTGTGCCTCTTCTTCCTTCCAGCCCGAGATGTAGCCTTCGGCCTTCAGGATGTCGGCAACGCGTGCCTTCAGCTTGCTGTACGGCATGGACACGGAATCGTGGTATGCCGAGTTTGCGTTGCGCAGACGCGTAAGCATGTCTGCGACAGGATCTGTCATTGTCATGTGGGCTCTAGCCCTCCCTCGTAACGGTTTCTGCTGCTCGGCGCGAAGCGTGCCCCGCGTTGTGCAACAGACCTTTTACGTAGTAATTAATCTTCGGATTTGAACGGGAAGCCGAGCGCCTTCAGCAGCGCGCGTCCCTCGTCATCGGTCTTTGCGGTGGTAACCACGGTGATGTCCATGCCGCGTACGCGGTCGATCTTGTCCTGATCGATTTCGTGGAACATCGACTGCTCGGTCAGACCGAACGTGTAGTTGCCGTTGCCGTCGAACTGCTTGCCGCTCAGGCCGCGGAAGTCGCGGATACGCGGGAGCGCCAGGGTGACCAGGCGGTCCACGAATTCCCACATGCGGTCGCCGCGCAGCGTAGCGTGCGCACCGATCGGCATGCCTTCGCGCAGCTTGAACTGTGCGATCGACTTGCGTGCCTTGGTGATCTGCGGCTTCTGGCCGGTGATGGCCGTCAGGTCGCGAACAGCACCGTCGATGAGCTTGGAGTCCTTGGCGGCATCTCCAACACCCATGTTCACAACGACCTTGACGAGGCGCGGAACCTGGTTGACGTTTGCGTAGTTGAATTCGTCCTGCAGAGTCTGCTTGATTTCCGCTGCGTAGCGGGTCTTCAGACGGGGAACGATCTTGGTGACAGTCTCAGTCATTAGAGGTCCTTCCCAGAGCCCTTGGCGACGCGGATGCGCACGGTGCGGGTCCGGCCGTCTTTTTCGACGATTTCGGTGCGGTAGCCAACACGGGTGGGCTTCTTCGTCTCGGGATCCACGACGGCCACGTTGGAAACGTGGATCGGGGCCTCAACAACCTCGATGCCGCCGGTCTTGGAACCACGGGAGGACTGGCCAACCTTGGTGTGCTTGGTTACGCGGTTGATGCCCTCAACGAGCACGCGGTTGGTCTCCGGGAAAACCTTCAGAACCTTGCCCTGCTTGCCGCGGTCTCCGCCGCGCTCAGCCTTGGCACCGGTGATGACCTGAACCAGGTCACCCTTCTTGATCTTTGCCATGATCTACAGCACCTCCGGAGCCAGCGAAATGATCTTCATGAACTTCTTGTCGCGAAGTTCGCGGCCGACCGGGCCGAAGATACGGGTACCGCGGGGGTCGCCGTCATTCTTCAAGATCACTGCAGCGTTCTCATCGAACTTGATGTAGGAACCGTCCTGGCGGCGGCGTTCCTTCTTGGTACGGACGATGACGGCCTTGACCACATCGCCCTTCTTGACGTTGCCGCCGGGAATTGCATCCTTGACGGTGGCAACAATGGTGTCGCCAATGCCTGCGTAGCGACGGCCGGATCCACCGAGAACGCGGATGGTCAAGATTTCCTTGGCACCCGTGTTGTCGGCGACCTTCAGTCGCGACTCCTGCTGAATCACTTATTACTCCTGTCGTCGCGCTGGTTCTCAGTTTTCCTGAGCCTTGCGGAACGGATATGGGTGGACCCCGTAATACTGGTACTCAGCACCGACCCCTACGGGCCGCTCTGCAGCGCAAGCCGCAGCACCATGCTGAACAAGATTATCGGGCTTTTGTCTTATTCGGCGGTGAGGAAGGTCGTCCGAAAGAGGACATGCTTCCGCACCACACAGACAAGATTTCAAGTTTACCGCGAAAGGGCCCCGGAAACGAAATCCAGTGATTCCGCCGCCGGGGCCCTGACGCTGTGGACGGCGCCTGTGTGCCGAAGGAGCTGCTTTGCAGCCTCTCCCCCGGCACACGCTCCGGCCTTTTATGTGCTTTGCAGCTGTTGCCTTACGGCGTTTGGCTACTTGGCCTTTTCGATGATCTCGACCAGGCGCCACCGCTTGGTAGCGGACAGCGGCCGGGTCTCGGCGATCAGCACCAGGTCACCGATGCCGGCAGAGTTCTGCTCGTCATGGGCCTTGCGCTTCTCGGTGCGGCGAAGAACCTTGCCGTACAGTGCGTGCTTCACGCGGTCTTCGACCTCGACGACGATGGTCTTGTCCATCTTGTCGGAGACCACGTAGCCGCGAGCGGTCTTCCGGTACCCGCGGGCATCGGCTCCGTTTGCGTCAGTTGTCACTGCTGCCTCATTCTTGTTTTCGCTCATTTGGCATCATCCTCGGCAACCGCAGCTTCGGACTCCGCAGCCTTCTTCTTGGACTTCTTCTTCTCGGGAGCTGCTTCCTCGACGGGAGCAACTGCCTCGGGACGAATTCCCAGTTCACGCTCACGGAGCACCGTGTAGATGCGGGCGATGTCGCGCTTTACGGCACGGAGCCGTCCGTTGTTCTCCAGCTGCCCGGTGGCGGACTGGAAGCGGAGGTTGAACAGCTCCTCCTTAGCCTTACGCAGTTCTTCAACGAGACGCTCGTTGTCGAACCCGTCCAGCTGATCAGTTGCAAGTTCCTTTGAACCGATAGCCATTGCTATTCACCACCCTCGCGACGCACAATGCGTGCCTTCAACGGCAGCTTATGGATCGCCAGGCGCAGTGCCTCGCGAGCTACCTCTTCGGAAACACCGGAGAGTTCGAACAGAACCCGCCCCGGCTTGACGTTTGCAACCCACCACTCCGGCGAACCCTTACCGGAACCCATGCGGGTTTCGGCCGGCTTCTTCGTCAGCGGACGGTCCGGGTAGATGTTGATCCAGACCTTGCCGCCGCGCTTGATGTGGCGCGTCATGGCAATACGTGCAGCTTCAATCTGGCGGTTGGTTACGTATGCAGGCGTGAGAGCCTGGATACCCCATTCACCGAAGCTGACAGCGGTGCCACCGGTTGCAGCGCCGGAACGACCCGGGTGGTGCTGCTTGCGGTACTTGACTCGACGTGGGATAAGCATTTAAGCCTGTCCTCCTTCTGCTGCGGGGGCAGCTGCCTCAGCGGCCGGAGCCTCTGCAGCAGGCGCGGCGGCCTTGTCGCCGCGGTCGTTACGACGACGACGGTCCCCACGGTCGGCCGGGCCGCGGCCCGGACGGTCGTTGGAACGTCCGCGGGACGGTGCAGCAGCCTGCTGTGCAGCCAGTTCCTTGGAAGTGACGTCGCCCTTGTAGATCCAAACCTTCACGCCGATGCGGCCGAAGGTGGTCTTGGCTTCGAAGAAGCCGTAGTCGATGTTCGCGCGCAGGGTGTGCAGGGGCACACGGCCTTCGCGGTAGAACTCCGAACGGCTCATTTCAGCGCCGCCCAGGCGGCCGGAGCACTGGATACGAATACCCTTTGCGCCTGCACGCTGTGCGGACTGGATTGCCTTCTTCATCGCACGGCGGAAAGCCACGCGGGAAGAGAGCTGCTCTGCAACACCCTGGGCAACCAGCTGTGCTTCCATCTCGGGGTTCTTGACCTCGAGGATGTTCAGCTGGACCTGCTTGCCGGTGAGCTTTTCGAGCTCGCCGCGGATGCGGTCTGCTTCGGCGCCGCGGCGGCCGATCACGATGCCCGGACGTGCGGTGTGGATATCCACACGGACACGGTCGCGGGTGCGCTCGATCTCAACCTTGGCGATGCCGGCGCGGTCCATGCCGGTGGACATCAGCTGACGGATCTTGATGTCCTCGCGGACGAAGTCCTTGTAACGCTGGCCCGGCTTGTTGCTGTCAGCAAACCAGTGCGAAACGTGGTCAGTGGTGATGCCGAGTCGGAACCCGTGCGGGTTTACCTTCTGTCCCACTTAACGGTCCTCCTCGTTCTCGGGGGTTGCGACAACCACGGTGACGTGGCTGGTCCGCTTGTTGATGCGGTAGGCGCGGCCCTGGGCACGCGGCTGGAACCGCTTCATGGTGGGTCCTTCGTCAACGAATGCTTCGCTGATGTAGAGGTCACCTTCGTCGAAGGCCACGCCGTCACGGTCCGCGAGGACACGTGCGTTGGCCATTGCCGACTGAACTACCTTGAATACCGGCTCCGAAGCTGCCTGGGGGGCAAACTTCAGAATTGCCAATGCCTCATTCGCTTGCTTGCCACGAACAAGGTTGACGACGCGCCGGGCCTTCATAGGCGTTACGCGGATATGACGCGCAATTGCCTTGGCTTCCATTGCTTTCCTTCTCTCGTCTTCTGCCGAAAGAGCAGCGCCTAGCGGCGCTTGCCCTTGCGGTCGTCCTTCACATGGCCGCGGAATGTACGCGTCAGAGCGAATTCGCCGAGCTTGTGCCCGACCATCGACTCGGTGACAAACACCGGAATGTGCTTGCGTCCGTCGTGCACGGCGATCGTGTGCCCGAGCATGTCGGGGATGATCATCGAGCGGCGGGACCACGTCTTGATGACGTTCTTGGTGCCCTTCTCGTTTTCGGCCTGCACCTTAAGGAAGAGGTGCTGGTCGACGAAGGGGCCTTTCTTCAGGCTGCGTGGCATGTTTCCAGGCTCCTATCGCTTGTTCTTGCCGGAACGACGGCGACGCACAATAAGCTTGTCGCTCTCTTTGTTGGGGCGGCGGGTACGGCCCTCGGGCTTACCGTTCGGGTTGACCGGGTGGCGTCCACCACTGGTCTTGCCTTCGCCACCACCATGCGGGTGGTCAACCGGGTTCATGGCGACACCGCGGACGGTCGGGCGAACGCCCTTCCAGCGCATGCGGCCGGCCTTGCCCCAGTTGATGTTGGACTGCTCGGCGTTGCCGACCTCGCCAATAGTGGCGCGGCAGCGGACGTCGACGTTGCGGATTTCGCCGGAAGGCAGACGCAGCTGGGCGAAGCGGCCTTCCTTTGCAACCAGCTGAACCGATGCACCGGCGGAGCGGGCCATCTTGGCACCGCCGCCCGGACGCAGTTCAACGGCGTGGATAACGGTACCCACGGGGATGTTGCGCAGCGGCAGGTTGTTGCCGGGCTTGATGTCAGCCCCGGCGCCGGCCTCTACGAAGTCGCCCTGCTTGAGCTTGTTCGGCGCAATGATGTAACGCTTGGTGCCATCAACGTAGTGCAGCAGCGCAATGCGGGCGGTGCGGTTCGGATCGTATTCGATCTCGGCAACGCGAGCGTTGACGCCGTCCTTGTCGTGCCGGCGGAAGTCGATCAGGCGGTACTGGCGCTTGTGTCCGCCACCCTTGTGCCTGGTCGTGATCTTGCCGGTGTTGTTACGGCCGCCCTTTTTGGGCAGCGGACGTACCAGCGACTTTTCCGGCGTCGACCGCGTGATTTCGGTGAAGTCGGCTACGCTCGAGCCGCGGCGGCCCGGGGTAGTCGGCTTGTATTTACGGATTCCCATTATTTATTCCTCGTTAAAGTGGTCTCCGCCCTAGCTGAGCGGACCGCCGAAGATGTCGATTGTGCCTTCCTTCAGGGTGACAATCGCACGCTTGGTGCTCTTGCGCTGTCCCCATCCGAATTTGGTGCGCTTGCGCTTACCGGCACGGTTGATGGTGTTGATCGAGTCGACCTTGACGGAGAAAATCTTCTCCACGGCCAGCTTGATCTCGGTCTTGTTCGAGCGGGGGTCGACCAGGAAGGTGTACTTACCTTCGTCGATCAGGCCGTAGCTCTTTTCCGAGACGACGGGTGCAAGCACCACGTCGCGAGGGTCCTTTGCGGTGGTCGCGCTCACTTGGCGTCCTCCTTGACAGTGTTCTTGCCGACGAACTCGTCGTAGGCGGCCTGGGTGAAGACCACGTCGTCAGCAACGAGCACGTCGTAGGTGTTCAGCTGATCTACGTAGATCACGTGAACATCGCTGAGGTTGCGCACGGACAGTGCAGCAACATCGTTGGCGCGCTCGATAACAACGAGCATGTTCTTGCGGTCGGTAAGTGAACGCAGCGCTTCGCGTGCAGCCTTGGTGGACGGCGTTTCGCCGGCAACCAGGGTTTCCAGCACGTGGATGCGGCCGTTGCGTGCCCGGTCAGAGAGTGCTCCGCGCAGTGCGGCGGCAATCATCTTCTTGGGGGTGCGCTGGCTGTAGTCGCGGGGCGTCGGTCCGTGGACAACGCCGCCACCGGTCATGTGAGGAGCACGGATTGAACCCTGACGGGCGCGGCCGGTGCCCTTCTGCTTGAACGGCTTGCGGCCTGCACCGGAAACTTCGGCGCGGGTCTTGGTCTTGTGCGTACCCTGGCGGGCAGCAGCAAGCTGGGCCACAACTACCTGGTGCAGCAGCGGAACGTTCGTCTGAACGTCGAAGATTGCTGCGGGGAATTCAACAGTTGCTTTGTTAGCCATGAGACTAAGCTCCCTTCACGGCGGTGCGTACGAGGACGACCTGGCCGCGGGCGCCGGGGACGGCACCCTTGATCAGCAGCAGCGACTTCTCGGTATCCACGGCGTGGACGGTGAGGTTCATCGTGGTGTGGCGGACGGCGCCCATGCGGCCGGCCATCCGGAGACCCTTGAAGACGCGGCCGGGGGTGGATGCGCCACCGATGGAGCCGGGCTTGCGGTGGTTCTTGTGGGCACCGTGGGAAGCACCGACGCCGTGGAAGCCGTGACGCTTCATGACACCGGCGAAGCCCTTGCCCTTGGAGGTACCGACGACGTCGACCTTCTGGCCGGCTTCGAACATCTCAACGGAGAGTTCCTGGCCGAGCTCGTAGGTGTCAGCGTCAGCGGTGCGCAGCTCAACAACGTGGCGGCGCGGCGTAACGCCGGCCTTCTCGAAGTGGCCGGCCAGCGGCTTGGTGACCTTGCGGGGATCGATCTGGCCGTAGCCGATCTGAACGGCCGTGTAGCCGTCCTTCTCCGCATTGCGCAGCTGGGTGATGACGTTGGAATCAGCCTGGACCACGGTGACGGGGATGAGCTTGTTGTTCTCGTCCCAGACCTGGGTCATGCCCAGCTTGGTGCCCAGGAGGCCCTTAACCTGGCGGGTAAGTGAAGAAGACATAAGTATCTGCTCCCCCCTACAGCTTGATTTCGATGTTCACGTCTGCAGGCAGGTCAAGACGCATCAGCGAGTCAACGGCCTTAGGCGTGGGGTCAATGATGTCGATCAGACGCTTGTGCGTGCGCATTTCAAAG
Organism: Arthrobacter koreensis; assembly: GCF_035792275.1. Classification (GTDB taxonomy): domain Bacteria; phylum Actinomycetota; class Actinomycetes; order Actinomycetales; family Micrococcaceae; genus Arthrobacter_B; species Arthrobacter_B koreensis_A. The sequence goes on from NZ_JAMWKK010000003.1 coordinate 141,710, forward strand.
TGCTCGCGGCTGTCCTTGTACTTGTGCGGCGAACGGATAACGCAGTACACGTTCTTTTCCGTGGGCAGCGGCACGGGGCCTACTACCGTTGCGCCTGCACGCGTGACCGTCTCAACGATCTTCCGTGCTGATACGTCGATGACCTCGTGGTCATACGACTTCAGCCGGATGCGGATTTTTTGTCCCGCCATGGCGTCGTGCCTCTTTCTTCGAGTATTGCTCTCTGTACAGTTTTTGCCCCTGGCGGCCATGTCGGCCCCGGCGCTCCTCCAACAAGCTGAATCCGGAAGCTCCGGGTTCCTCAACCTGCCGAGGCTCCGACCCCCGCGCTCGGGCGTGTCGCAGATTCGAAACTGGCAACACCCGTTCAAGAATGGGGGCGGGTTATATATGGGCTTTTCCCCTGAAGGATCCGCCCCTGCGCCAGGCATTATCCTGACCGGGACGCAATCTCATCACGCACACAGTGCCGTTTTAGCGGCCTGCTCAGCGCGTGCGGGCACAAAAGCGCTTGAACAACTTCTCTAGTCTGCCAGATTGTCCTCCGGAACGCGAATCAGCGTCCAGCAGGTGCCTCTGGCTTCTAGCATATGGATTCACCGTGGACCCGAATTGCCCGATCCATGGCGCGTCATTTTCTCCAAGTCTAGCCCAGGGCACTTGCGTGCTGAAATCCGGGCCAGGGTGCTGCCATCTTCCCCGCTCCCCCGGGGCGGCGGGGCTAGGGCTCGTTCCGGTTGGCCCGGCGGATGCGCCTGGCGCGGTCAATCTCGTGCGAGAAGTGCCGGCGGCCCCAGGCCAGCCCGCCGACGACGGCAGCGGCAACGACCAAGAAGATCAGGAGTTCCATCCCCCGAGCCTATCGGAGCGGGACGGGCACTGTCAGGTCCCGTCGGAACAGAAAACTGCCGCGCCCCGGTGCCGTGCGTTCTGCCTCCCGGCACGTTGAAGCATGGGCTTCAGCTCTCCTCTGCGGCGTCTTCTGCAGGCTGTTCAGGTACCGTCCGCACCCGGGACAGGCGCCACACTGCCAGGGCGATCAATCCGGCCGCCAGCAGGGCCAGCAGCAGGAAGGTGTATCCGCGCAGGTACCAGAGGACGGCGAGCGCAACGCCTGCTGCTCCCCACACGGTGAACAGCCGCCTGCTTGCCAGCAGGCCGAAAGCAAGCAGTCCGGCATGGGCTACCAGTGCCCATAGCTGCTCCCCTGTCCCCCCGGAGACAACCGTGCCCAGTCCGCTCGCAGAAAGGATCACGGCCGAGGCAGCCAGCAGGAGCGTTCCCCGGTCCTGCCGGTGCCGCAGGTATTCCCACGCGGCGAGACCGGCCAGCACCACTGACCAGTACTGGACCGACCAGAAGAGGTCTGCGCCTCCGGCCGCGAACCAGAGAATCCGTTCAAGGGCCAGGGCTGCGGGCAGGCACGCCGCCTCGGCGGCGGTCTCGCGAAGGGACCGGGGAACTTCCCTGACCGCCAGGCCCAGGGCAGCCATCAGGGTGAGCGCCCCGGCAACAGCCGAACCGCTGTACTCCGCCATCGCCGGCACCGAACCGATGAGGAGGATGAAGGAGGATGCTGCTCCCATGATGCGGAGCCTCAGCCCGGAGGCATTCTGGCCAAGGGACGTGAACAGCCGCGTCGCCTGCACCACCAGGGCCGTGGCCCAGACCGCCCACAGCAGCCCATAGCCCGGAGGGAACGGCCGGCTCAGGAACTCCTGCTCGAACCCGGCAGCAGCAAGCAGTGCCGCAGCCAGCAGCAGCGGGGGCGTGCCGGCAGCCAGCCAGGGATTGCGCCGGGTGTGGGATACCGCCAGGCAGACCGCGCCAAGCAGGCCAGGTGCCAGGGCCGCAAGGATCAGGTCCACGTCCGCTGCAGCAGCGGGCAGCACAGCGAGGGAATACACCACTGAGGCAGCGAGGAGCGCGGACCCCGGCGAGCCCGCGCTGCCCAGCCGGGTATACCCTGCCAGTGCCGCCGCGGCCAGCACGGCAAGGACCAGGCCCGCGGCTGCGGCCGGCATCATCGGTTCCGGCAAGACTCCACCGGGCGCGAACTTCACGGTGCTGGAGAGGACCAGCGGCAGCGCACCGGCGGCGTACAGCCCCGCATACAGGGCGGCGAACTGCCGGCCACGGCCAAGCCCTGCCGCGCTGACCGCCAGGAGGAGAACAAGCAGCAGGGCCGTAACGTCGCGGTGGACACCGCCGGCAGCCAGCGCAGCGTACGCGGCAGGGGCTGCCGCCAGGATTGCCAGGGTGGTCCAGAGCGCTGCGGGTGCCCAGGCGGATTCAGGACGCGGCTGGAGAAGTGTACGCAGGATCTGCGCTGCCGCCACGGCCCCGCCTCCGGCAGCAACAAGTCCGTGAACGTCGGCTCCGGCGTCCCGCGCCGCCAGGACCGCCAGTACCCCAAACAGCAGCTGTGCCGCCAGAAGGTACTGCCCGCGGTGCGCAATCCGATGCCTGGCAAGGAACATAGCGCAGGCCAGGGCAGCCAGGACCAGGAGCTCGTATCCCCGCAGGCCCAGCAGTCCCGCACCGGTTAAGGCAGCGCCGCCGAACCCGGCCGCTGTCAGGGCCTCCCAGCGGCCCGGGCCGAGCAGCAGCGAGGAAACCAGGTTGGCACCAAGTCCCGCCCACAGAAGGACAAGCGCCCAGGCAGCGTACGGTCCGTCGATCAGCCTGACGGCGGGCACGGCAAGCGCTGCCGCAGCTGCCGTGCCAAGAATCAAGCCGGCGGCGGAAGGAAGGGGGGTTCCCCGGCTGCTCCTGCGGGCCGCATCCAGCTGGCTGACCATAAATGCCGCTGCGGCGCTGAGTACCATTGCCAGCTGGGCGGCCGCATCGATGAGGTTGCCGAACGGCAGTACCGCAGCGGGAACCAGGACAAGGGCTGCCAGCCCGCCCCACCGGAGGGGTTCGGCTGCACCCAGGACGCCCACCCGGCGGTGGAGGACCGTGCGCAGCACCTGGCCCGCAGCCAGTCCGATGCCCAGGGCGGCGTAGAACGCGCTGAGGAAGTTCCCCGCCGCGTCGGCTGCCAGGAGGGCCGCCAGCACTGTGCCCGCAGTCTGCGCGCTTGCAAGGTAAATGCCGCGGTGCCCAACCGAACGGTCCCGGACCAGAACCAGGCAGTAGGCAAGGGCCGCGGCGAAGACCAGCTCGTAACCCCGAACGCCGAGGACCCCGGCTCCGAGCAGCAGCGCGGCCACGAGTCCGGCAGGAGCGAGGAAAGCGAGACGGCCGTGCCGGTTCAGGACAGCAGTCAGCAGGTTAGCGGTGAGAGCCACCCACAGCACCGTGAGGGTCAGCACTGTCTCCGCTGACTGCGCCTCCACGGCACGTACACCCGCGGCCAGCAGCAGGACCAGTGCTGAAGCAGCAGCAGCGCCGGGGAAGCCTCCAGCCGTATGTGGACGCAGGGCTGCGGCAAGCTGGGCCAGCACTGCACTTCCAGCCGCGATCAGCAGCAGGACGCTGCCCGTCTCCGCGCCGGCGTCAGTGGAACGCACCAGGAAATAGGCCGGAGGCATAGCCGCCAGTACCAGCAGTGTCCCCCAGCAGAGAACGTGGACAGGGCCAAACACGGCCAGCCACCGGCCCAGAAGGATCCGCGCTGCGTGCTGCGCTGCAAGGACCGCAGCGGCCACGACGAACACGCCGTCTGTTCCCAGTCCGAGGTCCCAGGCGAGCAATCCTGCCAGGACCGTCAGCAGGACCTGTCCGGCAGCAAAGTGGTAGCCGCGCAGTGCGGGCACCACCGGCCGCAGTGCCTGAAGCACGCAGTAGGCCAGCGCGGCGGCAGTGAGCAGCTCATATCCGCGTACTCCGAGCAGCCCGGAGCCCAGGAGTGCGGCGGCGAAGAAACCCGACGGCGCGTAGGCAGCTCCCAGCGCCCGGTTGGAACGCAGGGACAGCAGCGAATAGGCGGCATTGAGCAGGACGACAATCCACAGCGCACCCAGCGCGGGTGCAGTGGATGGGGAATCTTCCAAACGCAGCGCCGCGGCGCAAACGAGTGCCGCGGCTGCAGACACAGCGGGCACCGTTCGCGGGAAGATTTCCGTCCGGCCGGCGGCTGCCGCCAGCACGGACCAGAGCTGGCTGGCCGCCGCTGCCAGGAAAGCCGCTGCCGTGGTCCAGGTCCCGGCGGTATCGGGCATCTGGTCCCGGGCCGCCAGGAAGACTGCCAGCGGAAGCACGACGGCGGCAGCAGCGCGGGCAGCCAGGACAAAGCCTGCGCGCCGCAGCCCCTGCGAGCGCGCCGCACGCAGAACGAAGTACCCGGTGATCAGGACCAGGTTCAGCAGCACCGGCCACCGGTCGGCGGCTGGTGTGAGCAGGCACGCCGACGCGGGGATGAGAACGCCTGCAGGAGCGGCGAACTCCGCCCGGCCGGAAAGGCGCCAGGCAGCCGCGCACAATGCCAGCAGGACTGCTGCCGCCGTCGCTGCAAAGAGGAACGGATTCCCTTCCCCTTCCTGTGCGTACACGGCATATGACACAGCTGCAGCCAAGCCGGCCAGGAATTGCAGCGACAGCACACTCAGGACGTCAGCAAGGTAGATCCGTGCAGAGCGCCGTCCCGGGCTGTTCGGTGCTCCGCCGGCATCCGGGCGGCGGTCCCTGTCGAGTCCGGGAAGACCGGCCCGGGCTGCAGTCCGCAGATAGCGGCCCGGAGCAGCGAAGAGCCCTGCCTCCTGCGCGCCAAGCAGAACAACCGCAGCCAGCAGCGTGGCCTGCCAGCTGTCCGTCAGGCGGTAGGTGAGCAAAGCCAGGCCCGTTGTAGCAGCAGCCCTCAGGCCATAGCTGTGCAGCAGCACCTGGTTCCCCGGCCCCTGCCAGAGCAGCACGCCGTAGTAGGCAGCGAAGGCGAGGAACAGGACGGCCAGCGGTCCCGATCCCAGATCCGGAGCCGTAAGGATGGCAGCTGCCGCGGCGGCCGGCACCAGGAACCGGTGTGCCGCAACAAAGGCGTCGAGGTAGATGTTCCCCAGCCAGGCCGGTCTCCTAACGGCTGCAAGGCTGAGGAGCGTGGCCAGCAGGACCGTGCAGATGAAATACCAGACGATGCCTGCGCGCAGAGAAGCACCCGATGCGAGGGCAGTGGAGAGCAGGAAAGTCAGTGCCAGATAGGACACCACCCGGCTCTCCAGCCGCGCGGCCGCGAAGGCGAAGGCAGCGGTTCCTGCCACCGAGGTGATCAGCCAGGCAAGGTCCGGATCCGGAAGAATCAGGTTGTAGAACGCGAGTCCCACCACGGGAACCAGGGCCAGGCCGGTGCCGGTGAACGCGACTGCGGCCGGACGGAGACTCTTCCGGCGGGCGTGGATCACCAGACCGGATGCGTAGAACAGGGCAGCGAGCGCAGCTACCCCTGCGAACCGCGCCTGCTCCGGGATGGAGATTCCGATGAAGAGCGCCGCCGCGGCTACCAGGAGCAGGCTCCCGGAGTACAGCGTGATGTTGATGTTTCGCAGGTCCCTGCGGCGTTTCTGCTCGGCCAGCTCAGCCGCTGTCCGCGGCGTCGGCGGCAGCGGCGGCACGAAACCGCGGGGCGCGGTGGATACAGGTTCGGTCAGTATGGGGTTGCCGGGCCGCGGCGTGCCCGGACCTGCGGGGGTGCGGGGCGGCAGGCCGGAAGGCTGCAGCGCATGTGCCTGCTGGGTTTGGGGCTGCGCGGCGTGTTGCTGCGCGGTTTGGGGCTGCGGCCGCGGGAGCTGGACCGGGGGGACCGGCCCTTGGCGCCCGGCCTGCGTCACCGGAGGCAGCTGCAGCGGGGGGAACTGCGCTGACCGGCTGGGCGGCAGGTACGGCTGCGACGGCGGTGCCAGGTACGGCTGCGGCTGCGACGGCGGTGCCAGGTACGGCTGCGGCTGCGACGGCGGCGCCAGGTACGGCTGCGGTCGCACCGCTGGACGCTGGGCCGTCTGCTGCGGAGCCGACTGCGCGCTCCCGCCAGCCTGGGGCTGGGCGGAAGCCGGAGCAGCGAGCCCGGCTTCCCGCAGGCCGGCCTCATAACCCTCCTGGAAGATCTGGGCAGGATGCGGCAGCGCTCGCCCGTAACCGTAGGCGTTGCCCGGCTCCCCGCTGGCCCCGGACCGGCTGAGGGACGTCAGCCGCCCCACCCCGAATCCCGCCGCTGCTACGACGAGAAAAAGAATGATCTCCCCCATGACCTGCTGCTTTCCCCCTGGACATCAAGACCCGCCTATCCTAGGCGGCCCGCGCCGTTCGTGCCCGGAGGCATGCCCTGCTGTGGAAAACCCGGGCCCTTCAGGCCAATGGCGGCTCCTCGGGCCCGGTGCGTCCGTGGCCTGTTCCGGCCCCACAGGGCAACTGGTAACGTCGGGCCCGGGGTGGCCGCCAGAGAAGGACAGCCGGCGGAAGGGCTTTACTGCCATGTATCTTTCGGTCCTGGGAACGCAGCAGCGCATCTGCGGTGAAGCACAGGTGCCCAACTCCAAATACCACGCCCACCGTGCCCTGATCCTTGCCTCGCTGGCGTCCGGGACCAGCCGGATCACCGGCCTGACCGATGCCCGGCACGTCCATTACACGGTTGCCATGCTTCGCCAGCTTGGTACCCGCATCGACGTCGACGGCGGCACCTATGTGGTGCACGGCGGCCCGTACCGCCCGGCCCGGAACGAAGTCTCCGCAGGCAGTTCCGGAACCACCCTGTACTTCATGGTCGGACTGGCAGCGCTGGGTTCCAGGGACGTCACGGTGACGGGCCAGAAGTACTTCCAGCGCCGGCCCATCGGCCCCCTGCTCGCGGCCCTGACGCAAATGGGGCTCGACGTCGACTCCCCCACCGGCTGCCCGCCCATCCGGGTGCGGGCCCGCCGCCCCTCCGGCGGTGAGGTCCATATTGCCGGGACCCTGTCCCAGTGGATCTCAGGCCTCCTGCTGCTTGCTCCGTTCGCGGAACGGCCAACCACTGTGGTGGTGGACGGATCCCTGAATGAACGCACCTACCTGGAGCTGACGGTCCAGATGATGCGTACCTTTGGCCTGCAGGTAGACGTCCGGGATGACTGGCACCGCTTCGAGATACCGGCCGGCCAGCAGGCCGTGCCCGCCAACCTGCGGATGCCGGAGGACATCGGTTCGGCGGCCTTTGGCCTGGCGGCGGCTGCCCTGCATCCATCTGACCTTGTGCTGCGCGGCCTCCGTTCCGTTACCGCCCGCGGCGCAGACCATCCCGAGGCGGACTTCCTGGACATCGCCGCTGCCATGGGACTGCCCATGGAGTACGACGCCGCCCTGGACGGGGTTCGCATCCGGCACGACGGGCTGAGGCTTCAGCCGGCGGACATCGACTGCCGCTCGGTGCCGGACATGCTGCCCGTCCTTTCCGCGATGGCTGCCTGCGCCGACGGGGAGAGCGTCTTCCGCAACGTCGCCCACGTCAGGCTCAAGGAGTCGGACAGGGTGGCAGCCATGGCGCAGCTGAACTCAATGGGCGCCGCCGTGAGGACGGCCGGCAGCGACCTGGTGGTGCGCGGCACCGATGCCCTCACGGCCGCTGACTTGTCCTCCTTCAACGACCACCGGGTGCTGATGTCCCTGGCCGTTGCCGCCTCGGGCGCAGTGGGCCGCAGCACGCTCAGCTACCCCAATGCGTACCGGATTTCCTATCCGGAGTTCCTCAACGCCATGAATTCCTTTGGCCTGCCGATGCAGGTGGAACAGGGCCCGGTCCCCCGGCGCAGTTCGGCCGGGAGATCCCGATCCTCCACTGCGCAGAATTCCGCCGTGTCACCCGAGGCCGCCTCACTTGTACCGGCCGCGGACTGGGTGCGCCGCTGGGCCCGCGAACGTCCGGGACACACAGCGGTGGCGGACGGACGCCCGCAGGTCTCAGGTCATCTGACCTGGGCCCAGCTCGACGCCGGAGCGGACAAAGCTGCCGCGCTGCTGCTGGAGCTGGGGGTGGCCCCCGGCGACCGGGTGGCGTTCCAGCTGCCCAACTGGACCGATTTTGTTCTCCTGTGCACTGCTGTGCTGCGTATCGGTGCCGTCGCTGCCCCGATCATGCCCATCTTCCGGGAGCGGGAAGTCGCCTTCGCGCTGCACCGCTCCCGTGCCGCCGTCGTCGTTGTTCCCGAAACGTTCCGGGGCCGGCACTACGCGCAGGAGCTGGAGGGGATCCTTTCTTCCGGCACGGGAACGGACCCGGGCTATGAGCTCGCGGTCCGCCATGTCCTGGTTATCGGCGGCGCCGCCCCCGCCATGCCGGGCCGGCACGGCACCACCTGGCACGGCTGGGAACAGGAACTGGCGGAAATCCACGTTGACCGGGACCGGATCGATGCTGCTGCGCCCGCAGCCGACGCCGCAGCCCAGCTGCTGTTCACCTCCGGCACCACGGGTGAGCCGAAGGCAGTGGTGCACCGGCACTCGACGCTCTCCCGGGCTGCGGCTATGCAGGCACGGCATCTGGGACTGCATTCCGGGGATGCAGTGTTCATCCCCTCCCCGCTGGCCCATCAGACCGGTTTCCTCTACGGCATGTGGCTCTCTTTTGTCCTGGGGGTTCCGCAGATCCTGCAGCCGGTCTGGGACCCGGCCCGTGCCCTGAACCTGATGCAGGGCTGGAAGGGAAGTTTCGTGCAGGCGGCCACACCGTTCCTGGCGGACCTGGTGAAGGCCGTGGAAGCCGGAGCTGAAGCCCCGGCAAGCCTGAGGATCTTCGTCAATACCGGTGCCGGTGTTCCCCGGCATTTGGCGGAGCGGGCCACCCGCGTCCTGGGAGCGTGGGTCTGCGGAGCCTTTGGCACCACGGAGACGTGCCTGGGTGCGGTGTCCTCCCCCGGCGGCGACCCTGCGCTGGTGTGGGGCACGGACGGGCAGCTGCTCCCCGGCGTGCAGGCCCGGATCGTCAGCGATGACGGCCAGCTGCTCCCGGCGGGGGCAGAAGGCAACTTCGAACTGCTCAGCCCCACGATGTTCGAAGGCTACCTGGACCGCCCGGACCTGACCAAGGAAGCCTTCACGGAAGACGGCTGGTACCGTACCGGGGACCTTGCCACCCTCGACGACGCAGGGTACCTGCGGATCACCGGCAGGGTGCGGGACGTCATCAACCGCGGCGGTGAGAAGATTCCGGTCGCCGAGATCGAACAGCTTTTGTACCGGCATCCCATGATTGACGACGTCGCCCTGGCCGCCATGCCCGATCCCCGCCTGGGCGAGCGGGCCTGTGCGTTTGTGGTTCCGGTTCCAGGTGCGAGCCCCACACTGGCTGAACTCACCCGGTATCTGGACAGCTGCCAGGTCTCCAAGCACTATTGGCCGGAGCGGCTGGAGCTGCTCGAAGACATCCCCCGGAATCCGGTGGGCAAAGTCCAGAAATTCGTACTGCGGGACAGGGCACGGCAACTGGCCGGGGGCGTCCCGGCCGGTACAGACAGGAGCCAGGCGTGATGACCACAGAGGTGACCGCTGACGGACGCGGAAGCTCGATCCCCGACACTGAGTACCAGGCGCTGCTCACCCGGGTAACCGACTGGGTGGAAGGACCCGGTGAGGACTGGGCCGAGGAAATTGAGGCCACTGGAACAGTCTCCGACGAGCTGTGGAAACAGCTCCGCACCGAAGGTTTCCTTTCCCTGGCCGCGCCGCGCACCCTGGGCGGTGCCGGGTTGAGTTTCCTGCAGTGGATGGGCCTCATGGAAGTCTTCTCCCGTTCCCATGCCTCGGTGCGGATGATCGTCCACGTACTGAACGGGACGTGGCGGGCAATGAACCCCTTTGCTGATCAAGCGCAGCGGCAGAAATTCATTCTCCCCGCTGTCGCCGGGGAGTCAGTCGTTGCCTTCACCCTCACTGAACCAGCCAACGGCAGCGGCGTGGACATCACGTCCTCGGTACGGCGCGACGGCGACACGTACTACCTCACCGGTTCCAAGCACCTGATTACCTTCGGAGTCCGCTGCGACTACTGGCTGCTCTTCGCCCGGCTGGAAGGAACCACCGGACGGGACGGCACCGTGGCCCTGCTGGTTGACCGCAATACCCCGGGCGCCGAGGTGGAGGACACGTCCAGGACCATGGGGGTGCGCGGTACCGACCACGCGTCACTGACGTTCACCAATGCGCCGGTTCCGGTGGCCAACCGGCTCGGCGCCGAAGGTGAAGGCCTGGCTGTGGCCCTGGGCGGCTTCCTCACCCCCAGCCGCATTTCCGTGGCCATGAGCTGCGTTGGCCTGGCCCAGCGCGCCCAGCAGCTGGCTGTTGCCTACGCCGGACAGCGGACGACCTTCGGCAAGCCGCTCGCTTCCCGGCAGGCCATTGCGTTCAGCCTGGCTGAAAACGCCGCAGATATCGCCGCAGCCAAAGCCCTCACCCTTACCGCCGCGGCCGCCTGGCAGAACGCCGGCCCCGAGGCCCCTGCCCTCTCCTCCATGGCCAAGCTGACGGCAGTGGACATGCTTGGCCGGGTGACGGACAAGGCCCTGCAGGTCCACGGCGGCATTGGGTACTGGCAGTCGCAGCCGATTGAGCGCGTGTACCGCGATGCCCGGGCCCAGAGGTTCGAAGAGGGCACCAATGAGATCCAGAAATCCGTCATCGCCAAGGCGATCCTCGGCGGAGCGCTGGGCTAGGGACGGCCGCGTGCCCACGGATCCGCGGCTGGGAGTCCGAAGCTATCCGCATGCCTTCGCCCCGGGCCGGATTGGCTCCATGACCCTGCCGCACCGCATCATCATGGGCAGCATGCACCTGAATTTCGAGTCCAACGCGGATGCGCTGGCCGCGTTCTACGCCGAGCGGGCAGCCGGCGGTGCGGCGCTGATCGTGACCGGAGGTGCTGCGGTCAGCCGGGAAGGGTCCGGAGGCAGGACCTATCTGGTGTGCGGGGAACCTGCCTTCACCGCCGCCGCGCGGGCCGCGCTGGCGGCAGTGCACGACGCCGGGGGGCGGCTTGCGCTCCAGCTCTTCCATGCCGGCCGTTATGCCTTTACCGACACCTACGGGCTGCCGCCGCTTGCCCCGTCCGCGGTGTGGTCCGGCTACTCCCGCGTGCTGCCCCTGGCCATGGACGAGGCGCAGATCCAGCGGACGCTCGGGGACTTCGGTGCCGCTGCCCGGCAGGCACGGGACCTGGGGTTCGACGCATTGGAAATCATGGGGTCCGAAGGCTACCTCATCAACCAGTTCGCCTCCCCGGCAACCAATCTCCGCAACGATGCCTGGGGCGGAGACCCGGCACGCCGGCAGTCCTTTCCGCTGGCTGTCCTGGCTGCTGTCCAGGACGCGGCCGGTGCCGATTTCCCCGTTATCTTCCGGATGTCCGGTGCGGACCTCGTCGATGGCTCCGGTCCGCCGGAGGAATACAGGGCACTGGCCGGCGTGCTGGCTGAGGCGGGGGCCCACGCCCTGAACATCGGAATCGGCTGGCATGAGTCCAGGCTGCCTACCGTCCAGTCACTCGTGCCGCACGGCAGCTGGCTGCCCGTCGCCGCACGGATCCGCGCAAGCCTGCGCAGCCATGGGAGCCTCATACCCGTGATCGGTTCGAACCGCATCAACTCCGTGGCACAGGCCAACGACGCGCTGGCCGCCGAAAGCGTGGACTTCGTGTCGATGGCACGCCCGTTCCTGGCGGATCCGCGGATCCTGGCAAAGACCGAAGCGGGGCGCGCCGATCTGGTCAACACCTGCATTGCCTGCAACGAAGCCTGCATCGACCGGTCGCTGGGCACGGCTTCCGTGTCCTGCCTGGTCAATCCCAGGGCGGGACGGGAACTTGAGTTTCCGGCGGCCGCCTTCCCTGTCCCAGGCCCGGCAGTGGCCGTTGTGGGGGCAGGCCCGGCAGGTCTGCAGGCTGCAGCGACACTCGCCGCAACAGGTGCAGTGGTCCACCTCTTCGAGGCCGAAGGAGAGATTGGCGGGCAGTTCCGCCTCGCCCGGAATGTACCCGGGAAAGCCGATTTCGCGCACACCATCCGTTATTTCGCCGGCGAACTCCCCCGGCTCGGGGTAAGGATGCACCTCGGCGTCACTGCCGGTGCAGCAGAGCTCCGGGGCTATAGCCACGTTGTGGACGCAACCGGAGTGCGGCCCCGGGACGTGAAGCTTCCAGGCTCCGGAGTTCCGGTCCTGGACTACCGCCAGGCCTTTGCGGACCCGGGTGCGCTCCCCGGCCGCATCGCCGTCGTCGGCGGCGGAGGCATCGCCGTGGACCTCGCGCACCTGCTGCTGCAGGCTGGCTCCAAACGTCCGGAACCTGAATCAGGACCACGGGCCGCAGCGCGCTTCATGCGCGAGCACCTCAGCCCGGACCCGCAGCTGCGGGGCACTCGGCAGATCACGCTGCTGCGCCGAGGTTCCCGCATCGGTGAAGGGATCGGACCGACCACACGCTGGGCGGCGCTGCAGGCCCTGCGCAATGCAGGCGTAGTGCTGCGAACCGGCATCAGCTACCGGGAACTGGTACCGGGCGGCCTACTGATCGAAGATCCGGAAGGGGCTTCGGAACTCATTGCGGCAGACGCCGTCGTCATCGCCGCCGGCCAGGTGGAGAACACCGCCCTGCAGCGCGGGCTCGCTGCGGCAGGCATCCCCCACACTCCCATCGGCGGGGCTGCCTCGGCTGCCGGCCTTAATGCCGTCCGTGCCTTCGCCCAGGGGCTTGAAACCGGAGCGGCCGTGGCGGCACGCCTGGCAGCGCAGGCCCCGGGCATGCAAAAGGGCCCCGCTGCCGTAGCAGCGGGGCCCTTCAATGCTGAACCGTATGGTCCGGCGTCAGAACATCAAATTACTTGATGATCTTGGTGACGCGGCCGGATCCAACGGTGCGGCCGCCTTCGCGGATAGCGAAGCCGAGGCCCTCTTCCATTGCGATCGGCTGGATCAGTTCAACGGTCATTTCGGTGTTGTCACCGGGCATAACCATTTCCGTACCCTCGGGCAGGGTGATAACACCCGTGACGTCGGTGGTGCGGAAGTAGAACTGCGGGCGGTAGTTCGAGTAGAACGGGTTGTGGCGGCCGCCTTCATCCTTGGACAGGATGTAGACGTTGGCCTCGAAGTCGGTGTGCGGGGTGATGGAACCCGGCTTGACGACAACCTGGCCGCGCTCTACGTCTTCGCGCTTGATGCCGCGGAGCAGCAGGCCACAGTTCTCGCCGGCCCATGCTTCGTCGAGCTGCTTGTGGAACATCTCGATACCGGTAACCGTGGTCTTCTGGATCGGGCGGATGCCAACGATCTCGACCTCGGAGTTGATAGCGAGGGTACCGCGCTCGGCGCGGCCCGTAACAACGGTGCCACGGCCGGTGATGGTGAAGACGTCCTCGATCGGCATCAGGAACGGCTTGTCCTTGTCGCGAACGGGGTCCGGAACGTTGTTGTCAACGGCTTCCATGAGTTCTTCGACGGACGCAACCCACTTGGGGTCGCCTTCCAGTGCCTTCAGGCCGGAAACGCGAACGACGGGAGCGTTGTCGCCGTCGAACTCCTGGGAGCTCAGCAGTTCGCGAACTTCCATTTCCACGAGGTCGAGGAGTTCCTCGTCCTCAACCATGTCGGACTTGTTCAGCGCGACCAGCAGGTAGGGAACACCAACCTGGCGGGCAAGCAGAACGTGCTCGCGGGTCTGAGCCATCGGGCCGTCAGTGGCGGCAACCACGAGGATTGCACCGTCCATCTGAGCAGCGCCGGTGATCATGTTCTTGATGTAGTCAGCGTGGCCCGGGGCGTCAACGTGTGCGTAGTGACGCTTCTCGGTCTGGTACTCAATGTGCGAGATGTTGATGGTGATACCGCGCTGGCGCTCTTCCGGCGCGGAGTCAATAGCAGCGAAGTCGCGCTGCTCGTTCAGGTCAGGGTACTTGTCAGCAAGCACCTTCGAAATGGCAGCGGTCAACGTGGTCTTTCCATGGTCAACGTGACCAATGGTGCCGATGTTGACGTGCGGCTTAGTCCGCTCGAACTTTGCCTTCGCCACGGGTTCCTCCTAGAAAGGTTAGAAGACTCAATCACCAGCCGCGCTTCTCGCAACTGATCCGATACAAGTCTACTTGGGGCTGTTTATTTGATGAAATTGCCTTGTGCCGCGGTTCCCGCAGGTCCCGCTCAGTCTGGCCGTGCGGCCCGTCCGTCCGGGTTCCCCCTGGGACGGGCCGCACACGGCCGGCGTTCCGGATTTCCCCGGAACGCCGGCGGGGTCTTACTCGCCGCGCGTCTTCTGGATGATCTCGTCGGCTACTGCCTTCGGGACCTCTGCGTAGCTGTTGAACTGCATCGAGTAAACGGCGCGGCCCTGGGTCTTGGACCGCAGGTCGCCGATGTACCCGAACATGCCGGACAGCGGAACGAGGGCGCGAACGACCTTCACGCCGCTGGCGTCTTCCATCGACTGCATCTGCCCGCGGCGCGAGTTGATGTCACCGATGACTTCACCCATGTATTCCTCAGGGGTGCGGACTTCGACATCCATGACCGGTTCGAGCAGAACCGGGCTGGCCATCCGTGCAGCTTCCTTGAAAGCCTGGCGGCCGGCGATCTTGAACGCCATTTCCGAGGAGTCGACGTCGTGGTAAGCGCCGTCGAGCAGCGTGGCCTTGATGCCGACTACCGGGTAGCCGGCAAGAATGCCGTCGTTGAGTGCACTCTGGATGCCCTGGTCAACGCTGGGGATGTACTCGCGCGGAACACGGCCACCGGTGACCTTGTTGTCGAACTCGTACAGAGCGCCTTCCGAGGTGTCCAGCGGCTCGATCGCGATCTGGACCTTTGCGAACTGGCCCGAACCACCGGTCTGCTTCTTGTGCGTGTAGTCGTACTTCTCGACTGCGCGGCGGATGGTTTCGCGGTAAGCAACCTGGGGCTTGCCCACGTTGGCTTCGACCTTGAATTCGCGGCGCATGCGGTCCACCAGGATGTCCAGGTGGAGCTCGCCCATGCCGGCGATGATGGTCTGGCCGGTGTCTTCGTCGAGGGAGACCTGGAAGGTCGGGTCCTCTTCGGAGAGCTTCTGGATAGCCGTGGAGAGCTTCTCCTGGTCACCCTTGGTCTTCGGTTCGATTGCCACGGAGATGACGGGCTCCGGGAAGCTCATCGATTCCAGCACGATCGGGTTCTGGATGTCGCACAGGGTATCGCCCGTGGTCGTATCCTTCAGGCCGATGGCAGCGTAGATGTGACCCGTGGTGATCTCTTCGACCGGGTTTTCCTTGTTGGCGTGCATCTGGAAGAGCTTTCCGATGCGCTCCTTCTTCTGCTTGGTCGAGTTCATGACCTGAGCACCGGAAGCAGCCTTGCCGGAGTAAACGCGGATGTAGGTCAGACGGCCGAAGAACGGGTGCGTCACAACCTTGAAGGCCAGGGCCGAGAACGGTGCGTCTGCGTCTGCAGCGCGCTCCAGCTCAACCTCTTCGTCGCGGATGTCGTGGCCCTTGATGTTCGGAACATCGAGCGGGCTCGGCAGGTAGGCAACGACGGCGTCGAGCATCGGCTGAACGCCGCGGTTCTTGAACGCGGAGCCGCACAGCACCGGGTAGACCTCGGAGTTGACGGTCATCTTGCGGATGCCGGCCTTCAGTTCCTCAAGGGTGAGTTCTTCACCTTCGAGGTACTTCTCCATGAGCTCTTCGCTGGCTTCGGCAACGGTTTCCACGAGCTTGGCGCGGTACTCTTCGGCCTTTTCCTGCAGGTCTGCGGGGATCGGCTCAACTTCGTACTTGGCGCCCATGGTCACGTCACCCTTGGCGTCGCCGCGCCAGGTGAGTGCACGCATTTCGAGGAGGTCGACGACGCCCTCGAATTCGCTCTCGGAACCGATCGGCAGCTGGAGAACCAGCGGCTTGGCGCCCAGGCGGTTGATGATGGTGTCGACGGTGAAGTAGAAGTCGGCGCCCAGCTTGTCCATCTTGTTGACGAAGCAGATACGCGGAACGTTGTACTTGTCAGCCTGGCGCCAGACAGTCTCGGACTGCGGCTCCACGCCTTCCTTGCCGTCGAAAACGGCTACGGCGCCGTCAAGCACGCGCAGGGACCGCTCAACCTCGACAGTGAAGTCAACGTGACCCGGCGTGTCGATGATGTTGATCTGGTTGTTGTCCCAGTAGCACGTGGTAGCTGCGGAGGTAATGGTGATACCCCGCTCCTGCTCCTGTGCCATCCAGTCCATGGTCGAAGCGCCGTCGTGCGTTTCGCCAATCTTGTGGTTGACACCGGTGTAGAACAGGATGCGCTCGGTGGTGGTGGTCTTGCCGGCATCAATGTGCGCCATGATGCCGATATTGCGGACCTTGTTGAGGTCGGTAAGCACGTCCAGTGCCACGGTTACTCCCTAGTTTTGGTTCTGGCCCCGCCGGTCATCAATTCGGCCTGCGGCCCTGAGGCCCGCCGAAGCGGGCCGCAGGGCCTGGGCTGAAAAGACGTACGTGGTGCTTATTACCAGCGGTAGTGGGCGAAGGCCTTGTTGGACTCGGCCATCTTGTGGGTGTCTTCGCGACGCTTCACAGCAGCACCAAGACCGTTTGAGGCGTCCAGGATCTCGTTGCGCAGACGCTCGGTCATCGTCTTCTCGCGGCGGGCCTTGGAGTAGCCAACCAGCCAGCGGAGGGCCAGGGCGGTTGCGCGGCCCGGCTTAACCTCAACCGGAACCTGGTAGGTGGCGCCGCCGACGCGGCGGGACTTAACCTCAAGGCTCGGCTTGATGTTGTCCATGGCCTTCTTCAGGGCTGCAACCGGATCCTGGCCGGTCTTCTCCTGAGCACCGGCAAGTGCGCCGTAAACGATGCGCTCTGCGGTGGACTTCTTGCCGTCAATGAGGACCTTGTTGATCAGCTGCGTGACCAGCGGGGAGCCGTAGACGGGATCGACTGCGAGCGGCCGCTTGGGGGCCGGACCCTTGCGGGGCATATTACTTCTTCTCCATCTTCGCGCCGTAGCGGCTGCGAGCCTGCTTGCGGTTCTTGACACCCTGGGTGTCCAGTGCGCCGCGAACGATCTTGTAACGGACACCGGGCAGGTCCTTCACACGGCCACCGCGCACCAGCACGATGGAGTGTTCCTGCAGGTTGTGACCCACACCGGGGATGTAGGCAGTAACTTCCACGCCGCCGTTGAGGCGGACACGGGCTACCTTACGCAGAGCCGAGTTCGGCTTCTTCGGGGTGGTGGTGTAAACACGGGTGCACACACCACGGCGCATCGGGCTGCCCTTAAGGGCGGGAGCCTTGGTCTTGGAGACCTTGGGTGAGCGGCCCTTGCGGACCAGCTGCTGAATCGTAGGCACTTATCAGTTCTCCGTTTTATCTCGAGAAAAATTCTCTGGTTGCGCTTGCTCCGGTCCGCTTCCTGCAGGCCCTGAGCGAGGCTTTTCAAAGTTGTTGCCGCAGTACCCCCGAGACGTTCCGTGATTCCGAAGCGACCGTAGGCGTGCAAAAGTGTGGCATTCGTTGCACAAGAACCCTGCAACCCGGAAACAGGCCCCCACCCGCGCCTCGGAGACGGAATCCGAGAGAACATGCGAGCGGCCTTCATCCACTGCCACACAAACAATTATTGACAGTCTAGCAGACATCCCGGCAGGCTTAAGCCGGGGCTGCGTTCAGCCCGGAATCAGCTCCGGGCTGCCAGCGCCTGGGTGATCTTCCGGGACGCTTCCTGCAGATGCGGCAGCACCTGCGCCGCCGCTTCCTCCAGTGTAGGCCCGTCCAGGCCCAGGGTGGCCTGCATGGAGGTATTCAAGGCGGCGATCACTTCCCCGGCGGGGCTGAAGATGGGCACGGCCACCGAGCGCAGTCCGCGCTCGAGTTCCTGGTCCACCACGGCCCACCCCTGCTCGCGCACCTGCTCAACTTCCCGGCGCAGGGCGGCTTCGTCGGTTATGGTCCGTTCGGTCAGGGGAACGAGTTCGACTTCCGACAGGTAGGCGTCCAGAGCCGCCTCGCCGAGTCCGGCGAGCAGCACCCGTCCCATGGAGGTCGCGTACGCGGGGAACCGGGTTCCAACGGTAATGCCAACCGTCATCAGCCGCCGGGTGTGGATCCGGGCAACGTAGACAATCTCGTTGCCGTCCAGGATCGAGGCCGACGTCGACTCGTGGATTTCGCGCGACAGGTCCTCAAGGAGCGGCTGTGCCAGCTGCGGCAGGGACTGCCCGGCCAGGTAGGAGTAGCCAAGCTGCAGGACCAGTGCGGTCAGCTCGAAGCTCCTGCCGTCGGTCCGTACGTAGCCCAGTTCCACCAGGGTCAGCAGGAACCTGCGGGCCGTGGCCCGGGTGAGGCCCGTCCGGCGGGAGACATCGCTGAGGGTCATCTGCACGTGTTCGGCGTCGAACGCCCGGATCACGGACAGGCCGCGGGCCAGTGACTGGACAAACTGGTCACTCGCCGCGATGGTTTCGCTCATGTCTCCCCCGCTGTTGGTCTTAGTCGGTGCCGGCTGACGGGCCGATCAGCGGCACGTCCACCTTCGCGGCAAGCTCCTCGAAGCTGATCCCGTAGGTCTCGCGAACGTGGACGCCGTCCTCCTTGAGGAGAAAGACCGCCTCATTAGTGTAAACGCGCGTGACGCAGCCAACGCCCGTGAGCGGGTAGGAGCATTCCTTCACCAGCTTGCTCACCCCTTCACGGGTGAACAGGGACATCATCACGTAGACATCCTTGGCACCGGTGGCCAGGTCCATGGCGCCGCCGACGGCGGGAATCGCGTCGGGCGCGCCGGTGTGCCAGTTGGCCAGGTCGCCGGCTGCAGAAACCTGGAAGGCGCCCAGCACGCAGACATCCAGGTGTCCGCCGCGCATGATCGCGAAGGAGTCTGCGTGGTGGAAGTACGACGCGCCGGGCAGTTCAGTGACGGGGATCTTGCCTGCGTTTATCAGGTCGCCGTCAATCTCCTCGCCCTGCGCCTCGGGTCCCATGCCCAGCATGCCGTTTTCAGTATGCAGGGTGACGTGCTGCTCCGGCTTGAGGTAATTCGACACCAGGGTCGGCTGGCCGATTCCCAGGTTGACGAACGAACCGGGCGCAATGTCCCGTGCCACGAGTTCGGCCAGTGAGTTGCGGTCCAGTTTTTCGCTCACGGTAGTGATCTCTGCCTTCTCGCTCATGCTGCTGCCGGTTCCTTCTCGCGGGAGACCTGTACCAGGGTGTTGACGTAGATGCCGGGAGTCACAACCACTTCCGGGTCGATCTGGCCGACGTCGACGATTTCCCGTACCTGGACGATCGCGTTCCTGGCGGCTGCAGCCATGATCGGGCCGAAGTTCCGGGCGGTCTTTCGGTAGACAAGGTTCCCGGCGCGGTCTGCCCGGAGCGCTTTCACCAGGGCGAAGTCCGCGTGCAGCGGAGTTTCGAAGACGTAGCCGCGGCCGTCAATCATCCGGGTTTCCTTGCCTTCGGCCAGCGGGGTTCCGTAGGCGGTGGGGGTGAAGAACCCACCGATCCCGGCACCGGCAGCGCGGATGCGCTCGGCGAGGTTCCCCTGCGGAACCAGTTCAAGTTCGATTTCGCCGGCGCGGAACTTCGCGTCAAAGATCTGCGAATCGGACTGCCGTGGGAAGGAGCAGACGATCTTCTTGACCCGGCCGGCACCAATCAGGGCGGCCAGGCCTTCCTCGCCGTTGCCGGCGTTGTTATTGACGACAGTGAGGTCCTTGGCGCCCTGGCGGAGCAGCGCCTCGATCAGCTCGACCGGCTGCCCGGCCTTGCCGAAGCCGCCGATCATCACGGTGGCCCCGTCATGGATCGGTGCGACGGCTTCGTCGACGTCCTGCAGAATGTTCAGCACGGTTCTCCTCAGGAGCTAGGCTTTGGTGTTTTCGAGTACGACGGCGAGGCCCTGCCCGACGCCGATGCAGATGGCGGCCACGCCCCACCGTTCGCCGGTGGCTTCGAGCCGGCGAGCGAGGGTGCCGAGGATCCGGGTGCCCGAGGCGCCCAGCGGGTGCCCAATGGATACGGCGCCGCCCCAGGCGTTGACGATTGCGGGATCAATATCCCAGGCATCCAGGCAGGCAAGGGACTGCGCAGCGAAGGCTTCGTTGAGTTCCACTGCTCCCACATCGCCCCAGGAAATGCCGGCGCGCTTGAGTGCGGTATTGGCAGCTTCCACCGGCGCGTAGCCGAAGAACTGGGGTTCGTTGGCGGCTGCACCGCGGCCGGCGATGCGGGCCAGCGGTTCAAGGCCCAGCAGGCCGGCGGCAGCTTCACTGCCCAGCCATGCTGCGGAGGCGCCGTCGTTCAGCGGGGAGGCGTTGCCAGCGGTGACGGTTCCGCCGGAAGGGGAATCGGAAGCCGGACGGAAGACCGTCTTCAGCGTGGCGAGTTTCTCCACAGTCGATCCGGCACGGATGCTTTCGTCCCGCTGCAGGTCAACACCGTCGACGGCGACGGTGAGGTTGGCGTACCGTCCCTCATCCCAGGCGCGGGCTGCCTGCTCGTGGGACTTCGCGGCAAATTCGTCCTGGCGTTCACGGCTGATGCCGTGCTTCTCCCGCAGCTGTTCGGTTGCCTCACCAAGGGAGACCGTCCATTCCCGGGGCATGTCCGGGTTCACCAGGCGCCAGCCGAGCGTGGTGGAGGCCAGGGTCTGGTCTCCGGCAGGGAAAGGCTTCTCGTTCTTGGGCAGCACCCAGGGCGCACGGCTCATGGATTCGACGCCGCCGACCAGCATCAGGTCTGCCTCGCCGGTGTTGATCTGCCGGGAGGCGATCATGGCTGCGTCGAGGGAAGAACCACAGAGCCGGTTCACCGTGGTGCCCGGCACGGAGACCGGAAGGGAAGCGAGGAGCGTTGCCATCCGGGCTACGTTGCGGTTTTCCTCGCCGGCACCGTTGGCGTTGCCGAAGATGACTTCGTCGACCCGTGCCGGGTCAAGTCCGGGGGCGCGGGCCACGGAGGCCCGGATCACCTGTGCTGCGAGGTCGTCGGGGCGGACGCCCGCGAGGGCTCCGCCGAAGCGTCCGAACGGGGTCCGGACGGCGTCGTAAATGTAGGCCTGGTTCACCGTGGCTCCTTTGGCTGGTTGCTGCACCCGTGTCCGCAGACAGGCACCGCTAACAGGCGGCACCCTATGTGTTCAATCAGCGAACACGCGTACAAGATGCGAATTTATCCGAGTTTGGCTTTTTGTGCCAGCCCTAGTTTTCGGATGCGTCCAGCTCGGCGAAGACATTCTGGGCAACTTTGAAGGCCGAGTTCGCGGAGGGGACGCTGCAGTAGATCGCGGACTGCAGCAGGATTTCCTTGATTTCATCCCGGGTGAGGCCGTTCCGAAGGGCAGCCCGGACGTGCATGGCCAGTTCTTCCAGGTGCCCATGGGCAATCAGCGCGGTCAGGGTAACCGCGCTGCGCATCTTCCGGTCCAGTCCGGGGCGGGTCCAGATGGTCCCCCAGGCGTAGCGCGTAATCATGTCCTGGAAGTCAGTGGTGAAGCTGTCCTTGGCTGCGTTGGCGCGGTCCACGTGGGCATCGCCCAGGACCTCGCGGCGCACCGCCATTCCCTCGTCGTAGATTTCCTGCTGCGTCTTGGCGCCGGACTGTTCGTTCACTGTGTTGCCTGTTCTCTGGACTTCAGGGGGTAGTGGGGTGCGTTGTTTACTGTGCCGTGCGGAAGAAGCTGCCCAGCAGTTCGGCGGTCACGGCCGGCTGCTCGGCCGGCACCAGGTGGGCGGCATCGGGCACGACGACGGATCGTCCGTCCGGCACGCCGCCGGCAATCAGCTCGGCGAAGGACGCCGGAGTCACGACGTCTTCGGCTCCGGCCACGGCAAGGACCGGGACATGGATCTCTGCCAGCCGGTTTCGGACGTCGAATCCGGCCAGCGCCTGGCAGCAGAAAGCGTAGGAGAACCGGTCGGCATCCTGCAGCGAGTGCAGCAGCGCTGCAGAAGCACCCTTCTCACGTTCGATGAACCCTTCGGCAAACCAGCGCTGGGCCGAGCCGATGAGGACGGCGGGGGTTCCCTGGTTCCGGACAGTCTCCGCCCGTGCTTCCCAGCCTTCGGCATCCCCGATTTTCGCACCGGAACAGAGGATGGCCAGGGAGGTGAACGCCTTGGGGAAGTCCAGCCCGAGCTGCAGCCCCACTGCTCCGCCCAGGGAGACGCCGGCGTAGTGGACCTGCTGCTGGGGGGAAATGTCCCCGGCAGCGGCCGCGCTCTCCAGCAGCCCATGGACGGCGGAGGCCAGGTCCGCAATGGAGAATGCTTCGGTGGCAGCAGGGCTGTTGCCATGGCCCGGCAGGTCCCAGGCGATGACGGTAAAGCCCTCCAGCAGGGCCGCCGTGCTGGCCCACAGCGCGGTGCCGGAAGTGCCCAGGGAGGGACCGGCAATCAGCACGGGTGCCGAAGGGCCGGCGTTGGAGAGCTGGGTTGCCTTAATCTGCGGGACGCTCACGCGTTTTTCCTTCCGGGGTAGGCCGAGATGATTCGTTCGATCAGTTCACCGGACTGGCCGATGTAGTTTGCGGGGTCCAGCAGGCCAGTAATTTCTGCCTCGCTGAGGGCAGGTACTTCTGCACGCAGCAGCGTGGCAAAGTCCTCCCCTGCCAGCGAGCGGGAGACCAGTGCCTGGACCTTCTTCTTGCCCGATCCGGGGCTGCCGTTATCCAGCAGCGGGGCCACGCGCGCCATGACCTTCTCGCTGACCACCAGCGGTCCGGCGAGGGCGAGGTTCCGGGCGACCGCATCGGTATGGATCTGCAGCCCGCTTGCCAGTTCCGCGAGTTTGGCGGCCGCTCCCCCGGCCAGCCGCAGCAGCTGGCGCAGGGCCTGCCACTCGACGTGCCAGGACCCGCCGGGCCGTTCGTCGTCTGCTGCGCCCGCAGCGGCCTGCAGCATGGCCGTGTATCCGGGGGCCGCCAGGGCGGCGCTGCGGATGAGTACGGAGAGAACGGGATTCTGCTTCTGCGGCATGGCGGAGGAACCACCGCGGCCTTCTTCACGGGGTTCGCTGACTTCTCCGATTTCCGGCCGGCTGAGCAGCAGGACGTCGTTGGAGATTTTGCCGGCTGCGGCGAGCAGGTCGGCCAGCGCACTGCCGAGGGCGGTGACCGGCAGCCGGTTCGTCTGCCATGGCGCCACCGGATCGGCCAGCCCGAGCCGGGCCGCAAGGTCCGCGGAGAGTTCCAGGGGCGAGGCGGGGGTACTTTCAGCTGCCGCGGTGAGGGCTGCCATGGTGCCGGAGGCTCCGCCCCACTGCAGCGGAAGGGCAGCTGCAGCAGCTTCGAGGGCTGCCGTTGCCTGCCCAACACCGTGCAGCCACTGGGCTGCTTTGAGCCCGAAGGTTGAAGGCAGGGAATGCTGGGTGAGGGTGCGGGCCACGCTCAGGGTATCCGCATGCTCCCGCGCGAGACCCGCAAGGGCGGCCTGTGCACGGTAGGCATCAGCCAGGATGGTTTCAAGGGCCCGCGCGGACATCAGCATCAGTGCTGAGTCCAGGATGTCCTGGCTGGTGGCGGCCTTGTGGATCGGTCCAACCGCAGACGGTGCCTCTTCGCGGACTTTTCCCCGGAGGTCGGCCAGCAGCGGAATAACTGGATTCCCTCCGCCCTGCGCCCGGGCTGCCAGGTCCGCAATGTCATAGCGGTTCGCCTGGCAGGCCGGGGCAACGGCGTCGGGAATCTCCGGTTTGACCAGGCCCGCGGAAGCGAGCACACGCAGCCACTCGAGTTCGACGTCGAGCATGGCCTGCAGCAGCGCCTCATCAGAGGTCAGCGCAGCCGCGCGGGTGCCGGCCCATGCCGGCGACAGTAGTCCGTAGTCGGCAGTTTCCGCGTAGGCCAAGGGATTACGCTCCCGGGTAGGCCAGGAAGACGGTCTCGTCTTCGCCCTGCAGCTTGATGTCCCAGCGCAGGCCGCCGTCGGCCTCGCGGGTGGCAATCAGGGTGCGGCGGCGCTCTTCCGGCAGCGAGGAAAGCAGCGGATCCTTGCCCAGTGCTTCCTCGTCGTCCGGCAGGTACATCCGGGTGTGGAGCTTGTTCAGCAGGCCGCGGGCGAAGACCACCACGGAGATGAACGGCGCTGAGCCTTCCTCCGTAGGACCGGGGTTGACCGTGGTGAACGTGTAGTTGCCGGTGTTGTCCACGGCAGCGCGGCCCCATCCGGTGAAGGTGTAGCCGTCCCGGACCAGCGAGCCGGTCTTCTGCGGGATGTTGCCCTGTTCATCGGCCTGCCAGATTTCCAGCAGGGCGTCGGGGATGACGTCCCCGGCACCGTCGCGGACGGTGCCCTGGATGCGGATCGCACCCTTGGCGCCGGGGTAGACCAGCTCGTTGCCCTTTTCGAAGGGAAGCGCGTAGCCGTAGAAGGGGCCGACGGTCTGGCCCGGGGTGGCGGTGAGTTTCTGCTCGCTCATTACTCTGCGTCCTCGTCTTCCATCCAGGTGCGGTTGCTGCCGGTGAGCACAATGTCCCAGTTGTAGCCCGTGGACCATTCGTGCTGGGTGAGGTTGTGGTCGTAGGTAGCTACGAGACGGTCACGCGCCTTCTGGTCGGTAATCGACTGGTAGATCGGGTCCAGGGCGAACAGCGGGTCACCGGGGAAGTACATCTGGGTGATCATGCGCTGGGTGAAGTCAGTGCCGAACAGGGAGAAGTGGATGTGCGCCGGACGCCAGGCGTTGAAATGGTTCTTCCAGGGGTAGGGCCCGGGCTTGATGGTGGTGAACCGGTAGTTGCCGTTTTCGTCCGTGATGCAGCGGCCCACGCCGGTGAAGTTCGGGTCGATCGGAGCCGGGTGCTGGTCGCGCTTGTGGATGTAGCGGCCGGCCGAGTTTGCCTGCCAGATTTCAACCAGCTGGTTGCGCACCGGACGGCCGTCGCCGTCGAGAATGCGTCCGGCAACCACGATCCGCTCGCCGAGCGGTTCGCCGTTGTGCTGGATGGTCAGGTCCGATTCCAGGGCATGGACATCCTGGTGGCCGAAGGCCGGGGACCACAGCTCGATGGTCTCCGGGTCCGTGTGGTGCGGATCCTTGGTGGGGTGGCGCAGGATCGAGCTGCGGTACGGGCGGAAGTCCAGCCGCGGCTGGGTCTCTTCTGCTTCGCCGTTCTCCACACCCTTGCGGTACGCACTGTGCAGATCCTGGATTTCGGCAGTGATCTCATCCTGCGAGCTCTGGGCCGAGTCCGGACCCTCCACTGTCTGGCCTTCGGGGAGCAGACCGTTTTCCGTCTCCATGTTTATTCCTTTCGGGAAGGATGCGTTCGCGGCGCTTCCTCGTCGTCGTCCAAGCATCCCAGTGGTGTCAACCACGTTACACGCTTGTTCACTTGGTGTACATGCGTTCACATTACGAACGCGGAGGTGGATGACTAGTGTTCGGGCCATCCGGTGTACGCCTCAGCCAGGTACGCCTGACCGTGGCGGGAAGATACGACGCCGTTCAGCTCACCCAGCGCACGCTTGCGTTCGAAGTCGGTTGCGTCGGGGCGGGTGTGCAGCATCGAGGTCATCCAGTAGGAGAAGTTCTGTGCCCGCCATACCCGCTTCAGCGCCTTCTCGCTGTACCCGTCAAGCAGGTCGGCGGACTTCGTCGCGTAGAAGGAGTCGATTGCCTCGAACAGCACCTTCACGTCTGCCAGGGCAAGGTTCAGGCCCTTGGCTCCGGTCGGCGGGACCGTGTGCCCGGCGTCGCCGGCCAGGAACATGTTTCCGTAGCGCAGCGGTTCGCAGACATAGGAACGGAACTTCAGCACGGTCTTTTCGAAGATGGGGCCGCGCTTGAGCTGGAAGCCGTCCGGGCCGTCGACGCGGCGCTGCAGCTCGTTCCAGATCTGCTCATCGCTCCAGGCATCGGCGTCCTCGTTGGGGTCGGACTGGAAGTACATGCGCTGCACGTTGTCGTTGCGCTGGCTGATCAGGGCGAAGCCGTGCTCAGAGTTGGCGTAGATCAGTTCAGGGGCGCTCGGCGGTGCCTCAGTGAGGATGCCGAACCAGGCAAACGGATACTCGATGAAGTTGTCGGTGCGAAGTTCCTTGGGGATTGAACGCCTGCAGATGCCCTGGGAGCCGTCAGCGCCCACCAGGATGTCGCAGTGGATTTCGAAGTCGTTGCCTTCGGCGTCGGTGAAGCGGATCTTCGGAACCGAGGTGGTCTGGTCGAGGACTTCGGTGTTGCTGACGGCGTAGCGCACGTCGCCGTTGTCCCGTTCGCGGGCGGCGGCGAGGTCAACGAAGACCTCGTTCTGCGGGTAGAGCCAGACGGACTCCCCCACCAGTTCTTCGAAGTCGATCCGGTGGCTTTCCCCGCCGAAGCGCAGGTCGATTCCGTCATGCTTGTAGCCGTCCGTCAGCACGCGGTCGCTGACGCCGCCCTCGGTGAGCATCCGGACGCTGCCGTGCTCCAGGATGCCGGCACGGTGGGTGGTGCGGATCGTTTCGTGATCCCGCTTTTCCACGACAATGCTCTCGATGCCGGACTTTCCCAGCATGTGGGAGAGCATCAATCCAGCGGGACCACCTCCGACAATGCCGACTTTGGTCTTGAGGACGGTGCGGGCTGCAGCCAATGCAGGACTCCTTTTTGGACAGGCGGGAAGAACGGGGCGGAAAGGCCTTCCTCTCAGTGTGAGGACCAGCACATGTCCGGCGCGACCCGGTTCCCATTCAATGAGAACAATCCATCGAGATGCCAGTTACGGCCCGTTTGAGCGCTCAAAAGAGCCGTTTCTGCCATCTCAATGGAAGCGGGGGGCGGGCGGGGACGGGGCTAGGCCGGCGGCGTTCCTGCCGGACCGCTGCGCGGACCGGCTTCGGCGGAGTCCGTTCCGAGGCCGCGGGAGATTCCGCGCGCGGCTGTCATCAGCGCCGGTACGGTGGCGGCGGTATTCTCCCGGCCGCGCGGCACCACTACTCCCAGCGCAGCGACGGCAGAACCCTGCGGACCGAAGACCGGAACGGCAATTCCGGTGGTGCCGGGGTCGACGACGCCGGGCAGGGTGGCGCAGCCTTCCCGCCGGATCTCCGCCCACTGGGTGCGCAGGGTTTTGGCATCGGGAAAGGGTGAAGGGTCGCTGCGGTGCCGGTCCAGGAATGCTTCCTGCACATGCCGGGGCGAATGGGCCATCAGCACCATCCCGGAGGAAGAGATGTGCAGCGGCAGCCGGCCGGCAACCTTGGCGAAGTTGGAGACGGATCCGCGGCTGGACAGCCGCTCGATAAACAGCACCTCGTCCTCCTGCAGGACGGAAAGCTGCGTGTGCTGGCGGATGACTGCCTGAATGTCTTCCATAAACGGCATGGCGACCTGGCGCAGGTCCAGTGCGGCGGAACTTCGGCTCGCCAGTTCCCAGAGCCGCAGGCCCAGGCGCAGCTCACCGGTGTCCGAGCGCTGCAGCAGCCCCAGCGAGACCAGTTCCCCTGCCAGCCGGTGCGCGGTGGACAGCGGAAGGGCCGCCCGGCGGGCCAGGGTCGCCACAGGCATGGCCGGATGTTCGGCGTCGAACGCTGAAATCATGCGAACGATCCGCTCCGCCATTGAGTCGCCTGAGGGGGAATTGGCCATACCAGTACTTTGGCACAGGCCCGGACCGCCGAAGGACGCAGCGAGGGATGCCTAAAGCGTCTCCGGAATGCTGCGTCCGGGGAAAAGCGCCGAATACTGCCGCCGGTACAGCCGGCGTCCCACGACCAGGTAGGCGAGACGGACCGGCAACGGTATCTCCCTGAACAGGGCCTTCCGGTCCTCCAGCGGATTCGTGGCCAGCACCATCCCGAGATAGCCCACGAGGAATCTCTTGTCGAACTGCGCGATCCCGTGCTGACCGACCGCGTTCATTTCCTTTTCGCTGAGCACCCTGTCGGCAACAGGCATCATCTCGGTGACCTCGCGCCGGAGGTGGACCTTGAGCAGGGCGGACAGGTCCTCGTAGCGTTCAGCGGCTTCCTGGCCGGCGGCCGTGTCTGCCGTCTGCATCCAGCGCCGCCGGACCGGTTCAATTTGTTCAACGCGCTGTGCCACCTGGCGGTGGTGCTCCTGCATCTGGGCGATATGCAGTGCACACCCCGGTGCCCGGCTCTCCAGCCGGGGATACATCAGCAGGTCTTCGCCTTCATGGTGGATGTGGAGCGCCCGGTCAAAGTTGCCCAGCACGTCGCCAACATAGGCCGCGCGGACCGTATCCCCGGCATCGGCGGAGCGCACCAGGCCGGGTGCCTCGTCGTAGGCCCAGAGAAAGAAGCGGTGGATGCGCCGCATACCAGCGGTTCCCGTGCAGAGGACCGGCCCCGGCGGGAGCGGGGCCGGTGTCTCACCGGGTTCGGCCGTAAAGAAGTCAGCCATGTGGATTGCCCCTTACAGAAACTTCTGCGGGAGACGGGCCACTCCCCCGCCAAAAACTCTAGGCTCGTTGCCTCAGCCGGACAATGGCCCCTGCAAAATGGCCCCTGCAAGCGAATTTCGCCGGATCCCGGACTTAAACGGGGAAGGACCCCGCCTTTCGGCAGGGTCCTTCCTTCGCGGTGTGCGGTTCCGTTTAGCCTTTCAGCTCTTTAGCGGAACTCGCTGCCCATGTCGTAGTCATCCAGCGGGATGGCATGGAACTCAGGGCTCAGGCCACCGTCAACTCCGGCGTAGTCGAAGTCGCTGAAGGCGCTCGGGCCGGTGAAGAGATTGGCCTTTGCTTCCTCAGTCGGCTCAACCGTGACCTCGGTGTAACGGGGCAGGCCCGTTCCGGCCGGGATCAGCTTACCGATGATGACGTTCTCCTTCAGGCCGAGCAGCGGATCGCTCTTGCCTTCCATGGCCGCCTGCGTCAGGACGCGGGTGGTTTCCTGGAAGGAAGCAGCGGAGAGCCAGGACTCGGTCGCCAGGGATGCCTTGGTGATACCCATCAGTTCCGGACGGCCAGCGGCCGGACGGCGTCCTTCGGAAACCACGCGGCGGTTCTCGCTCTCGAACCGGCGGCGCTCGGCCAGCTCACCCGGGAGCAGGTCGGAATCGCCGGATTCGATCACGGTCACGCGGCGCAGCATCTGCCGGACGATGACTTCCACGTGCTTGTCGTGGATGCCTACACCCTGGCTGCGGTACACGCGCTGGACTTCGTCCACCAGGAACTCCTGAGCCTTGCGCGGGCCGAGGATGCGGAGGATCTGCTTGGGATCCACTGCACCTGCGACCAGCTGCTGGCCAACCTCAACGTGGTCGCCGTCGGCAACCAGCAGGCGGGCACGGCGCAGAACCGGGTAGGCGATTTCCTCGGAGCCGTCATCGGGAGTGACAACCAGACGCATCTGGCGGTCGGTCTCTTCGATGGTGACCCGGCCGGCCGTCTCGGAGATCGGAGCAACGCCCTTGGGGGTACGTGCTTCGAAGAGCTCCTGGATACGGGGCAGACCCTGGGTGATATCTTCCGCCGATGCAACACCACCGGTGTGGAAGGTACGCATGGTCAGCTGGGTACCGGGCTCGCCGATGGACTGTGCGGCGATGATGCCTACGGCTTCGCCAATGTCCACGGTCTTGCCGGTGGCCAGCGAACGGCCGTAGCAGAGGGCACAGGTTCCGACAGCCGACTCACAGGTCAGCACGGAGCGGACCTTGATGTCGGTGACGCCGGCCTTGAACAGCTTCTCGATCAGCACATCGCCGACGTCGTCGCCGCCCTTGGCCAGGACGTTGCCTTCAGCGTCGGAGACGTCGGTAGCCAGCGTACGGGCGTACGCCGAGTTCTCGACCTCTTCGTGCAGGACCAGTTCACCGTTGTGATCCGGAACAGCGATCGTGACGTTCAGGCCGCGCTCGGTACCGCAGTCCTCTTCGCGGACAATGACGTCCTGCGAAACGTCCACCAGACGACGGGTCAGGTAACCCGAGTTGGCGGTACGCAGTGCGGTATCGGCCAGACCCTTACGGGCACCGTGCGTGGCGATGAAGTATTCCAGAACCGACAG
Source organism: Arthrobacter koreensis (assembly GCF_035792275.1). Taxonomy (GTDB): domain Bacteria; phylum Actinomycetota; class Actinomycetes; order Actinomycetales; family Micrococcaceae; genus Arthrobacter_B; species Arthrobacter_B koreensis_A. Next base: position 171,576 of record NZ_JAMWKK010000003.1, read on the forward strand.
GCCTTCACGGTAGGAAGACTTGATCGGACGCGGGATGATCTCGCCCTTCGGGTTGGCCACCAGGCCACGGATACCGGCGATCTGCCGGACCTGCAGCCAGTTGCCTCGCGCACCGGAGGAAACCATGCGGTTGATGTTGTTCTGGATCGGCATGTTGTCGCGCATAGCCTTGGCAACCTCGTTCGTTGCCTGGTTCCAGATGTCGATCAGTTCCTGGCGGCGCTCGTCTTCAGCGATCAGGCCCTTGCCGTACTGGCTTTCAACCTTTGCGGCACGTGCTTCGTAAACCTCCATGATGGCAGGCTTGTCGATCGGAGCAGCGATGTCGGAGATGGCGACGGTGACGCCCGAGCGGGTGGCCCAGTAGAAACCGGCATCCTTCAGGTTATCCAGCGTTGCAGCGGTGACGACCTTCGGGTAGCGCTCGGCAAGATCGTTGACGATCTTGGAGAGCTGGCCCTTGTCCGCGACAGCCTCAACCCACGGGTAATCCACGGGCAGGGTCTGGTTGAACAGCACCTGGCCGAGGGTGGTCGGGATGAGGGCAGGAGTGCCTTCTTCCCAGCCTTCCGGAGCCGGCTGCTCATCGCTGGGCACGAAGCCTTCGACGCGGATCTTGACCGGAGCGTTCAGGTGCAGCTCGCCGAGGTCGTTCGCCATGATGGCTTCCGCCATCGAGGAGAACACACGGCCTTCGCCGGCTGCGCCCTCGCGCTTGGTGGTCAGGTGGTGCAGGCCGATGATCATATCCTGCGAAGGCAGGGTCACCGGACGGCCGTCCGACGGCTTCAGGATGTTGTTCGAGGACAGCATCAGGATGCGTGCTTCAGCCTGGGCCTCGGGGCTCAGCGGCAGGTGCACTGCCATCTGGTCACCGTCGAAGTCAGCGTTGAAGGCGCCGCAGACCAGCGGGTGCAGCTGAAGGGCCTTGCCCTCAACCAACTGCGGCTCGAAGGCCTGGATGCCGAGGCGGTGCAGGGTGGGTGCACGGTTGAGCAGCACCGGGTGTTCGGTGATGATCTCTTCCAGCACGTCCCAGACCTGCGGGCGGAAACGCTCGACCATGCGCTTGGCGCTCTTGATGTTCTGAGCGTGGTTGAGGTCAACCAGGCGCTTCATCACGAACGGCTTGAAGAGCTCCAGCGCCATCTGCTTCGGCAGGCCGCACTGGTGCAGCTTCAGCTGCGGGCCGACGACGATCACGGAACGGCCGGAGTAGTCAACGCGCTTGCCGAGCAGGTTCTGGCGGAACCGGCCCTGCTTGCCCTTGAGCATGTCCGAGAGCGACTTCAGCGGACGGTTGCCCGGTCCGGTGACCGGACGGCCGCGGCGGCCGTTGTCGAACAGGGAGTCAACGGCTTCCTGCAGCATGCGCTTTTCGTTGTTCACGATGATCTCGGGGGCACCGAGATCCAGCAGGCGCTTCAGGCGGTTGTTGCGGTTGATGACGCGGCGGTACAGGTCGTTCAGGTCGGAGGTCGCGAAACGGCCGCCGTCGAGCTGGACCATCGGGCGCAGTTCCGGCGGGATCACCGGGACGGCGTCGAGGACCATGCCCATGGGGCTGTTGGACGTCGTGAGGAACGCGTTGACAACCTTCAGGCGCTTCAGGGCACGCGTCTTGCGCTGGCCCTTGCCGTTCTGGATGATTTCGCGCAGGTTCTCGGACTCCTGCTGCATGTCGAAGTCTTCAAGACGCTTCTTGATGGCTTCGGCACCCATGGAGCCTTCGAAGTACAGGCCGTAGCGGTCGCGCAGTTCGCGGTACAGGCCTTCGTCACCTTCGAGGTCGCCGACCTTGAGGTTCTTGAAGCGTTCCCAGACCTGCTCGAGGCGCTCGATGTTGTTGTCGGCGTCGCGGCGGACCTTGGCCATCTGGCGGTCGGCGGAGTCGCGGGCCTTCTTCTTGTCCGCAGCCTTGGCGCCTTCGCCCTCGAGGCGAGCCAGCTCGTCTTCGAGGTCCTTGGCGATCGCGGCGATGTCGGAGTCGCGCTGGTCAACGAGGTGCTTGCGCTCCAGGTCGTGCTCGGCCTGCAGGTTCGGCAGCTCGGCGTGGCGGTTCTCCTCGTCGACCGAGGTGATCATGTAGGCAGCGAAGTAGATGACCTTTTCGAGGTCCTTCGGAGCCAGGTCAAGGAGGTAGCCCAGGCGGGAGGGAACACCCTTGAAGTACCAGATGTGGGTTACCGGAGCGGCGAGCTCAATGTGGCCCATCCGTTCGCGGCGAACCTTGGCGCGGGTAACTTCGACGCCGCAGCGCTCACAGATGATGCCCTTGAAGCGTACGCGCTTGTACTTGCCGCAGTAGCACTCCCAGTCACGGGAAGGACCGAAGATCTTTTCGCAGAAAAGACCGTCCTTCTCCGGCTTCAGGGTTCGGTAGTTGATGGTTTCCGGCTTTTTGACCTCGCCGTAAGACCAGTTGCGGATTTCGTCCGCAGTGGCAAGGCCGATTCGCATGAGGCCGAACGTGGAATCGTTGGACATGGGTCCCTGTTCTCTCTTGTTCTCTAAATCTGAATGTCTCGGGTACGGGAAGAAGCGAAAGGAAAGATCCAGCCCCAGCCCCGCGCCGGTGTCCGGAGGAAGGCGGCTTTAATATTCCTTGCGAGCTCTGCGAGCTAGGAATTTCGTTGCCGCCGTTCCGGTCACCGGTGCGGAGCCAGGACGGATGAAACCTAAACCTCTTCTACTGAGCTCGGCTCTGCGCGGGACAGATCAATACCCAGCTCTTCCGCGGCCCGGAAGACTTCTTCATCCGAGTCACGCATTTCAATCGTGTTGCCTTCGGTGGAAAGGACTTCCACGTTCAGGCAGAGCGACTGCATTTCCTTGATGAGCACCTTGAACGATTCCGGAACGCCGGGCTCCGGGATGTTCTCACCCTTGACGATGGCTTCGTAGACCTTGACGCGGCCGTGGATGTCATCGGACTTGATGGTGAGCAGTTCCTGCAGGGTGTAAGCGGCACCGTAGGCTTCCAGGGCCCAGACTTCCATTTCACCGAAGCGCTGGCCGCCGAACTGTGCCTTACCACCCAGCGGCTGCTGCGTGATCATGGAGTACGGACCCGTGGAGCGTGCGTGGATCTTGTCATCGACAAGGTGGTGCAGCTTCAGGATGTACATGTAGCCAACGGAGATCGGATCCGGGAACGGCTGGCCGGAGCGGCCGTCGAACAGGCGTGCCTTTCCGGAAGCACCGATCAGGCGGTCGCCGTCGCGGGTCACGTTCGTGGAGTCCAGGAGGTTGGTGATCTCATCCTCGCTGGCGCCGTCGAACACGGGGGTGGCAACGGTGGTGGGACCGGTTTCACGCGGCAGTGCGGGCAGGTCCTTGACCCAGTCCGGCTCGCCTTCGATCTTCCAGCCCTGCTTGGCAGCCCAGCCCAGGTGGATTTCCAGGACCTGTCCGACGTTCATTCGGCCCGGAACACCCAGCGGGTTCAGGACGATGTCGACGGGGGTGCCGTCTTCCAGGAACGGCATGTCTTCGATCGGGAGGATCTTGGAGATGACGCCCTTGTTGCCGTGGCGGCCGGCCAGCTTGTCGCCGTCCGTGATCTTGCGCTTGTGTGCCACGTAGACGCGGACCAGCTGGTTCACGCCCGGGGGCAGCTCGTCGTCGTTGTCGCGGTCGAAGATGCGCACGCCGATGACGGTTCCGGACTCGCCGTGGGGAACCTTCAGGGAGGTGTCGCGGACTTCGCGGCTCTTCTCACCGAAGATGGCGCGCAGCAGGCGCTCTTCGGGGGTCAGTTCCGTTTCGCCCTTCGGGGTCACGCGGCCAACCAGGATGTCTCCTGCTTCAACCTCGGCACCGATGTGGATGATGCCGCGCTCGTCGAGCTGGGAGAGGACTTCCTCGGACACGTTCGGGATGTCGCGGGTGATTTCCTCGGCACCAAGCTTGGTGTCGCGGGCGTCAACCTCGTGCTCCTCAATGTGGATCGAGGTCAGGACATCGTCGGAGACCATGCGCTGCGAGAGGATGATGGCATCTTCGTAGTTGTGGCCTTCCCAGGACATGAACGCAACGAGCAGGTTCTTGCCCAGTGCCAGTTCGCCCTGGTCCGTGGAGGGGCCGTCGGCGATGACGTCGTTGACCTCAACGCGGGTGCCTTCGGAGACGATCACGCGCTGGTTGTAGGCGTTGCCCTGGTTCGAGCGTGCGAACTTCATGATCGGGTAGCTGGTCTCGGTGCCGTCGTCGTTCATGACGGTAACCAGGTCAGCCGAAACCTCGGTGACGACGCCGGCCTTGGCGGCGGTGACGGAGTCACCGGCGTCGATGGCTGCGTACTTCTCCATGCCGGTGCCCACGACGGGACGCTCGGAACGGAGCAGCGGCACTGCCTGGCGCTGCATGTTCGCACCCATGAGGGCGCGGTTGGCATCGTCATGCTCGAGGAACGGAATCAGGGCCGTTGCGACCGACACCATCTGGCGCGGGGAAACGTCCATGTACTCCACGCCTTCGGGCTCGACGAGCACGGGCTCGCCGGATCCGCCGCGGGCACGGACGAGGACGAGGTCCTCTTCGAAGTGCATGTCTTCGCGCAGCGGGGCGTTTGCCTGTGCGATCGTGCGTTCGACTTCGTCATCTGCGGTCAGGTAATCGACCTGGTCGGTGACGACGCCGTCGACTACCTTGCGGTACGGCGTCTCGATGAAGCCGAAGGCGTTGATCCGGGCGTAGGACGCCAGCGAACCGATCAGGCCGATGTTCGGGCCTTCAGGGGTTTCGATGGGGCACATACGTCCGTAGTGCGAGGGGTGGACGTCTCGGACTTCCATGCCTGCACGGTCACGGGACAGACCGCCCGGGCCCAGGGCGGAGAGGCGGCGCTTGTGCGTCAGGCCTGCCAGCGGGTTGTTCTGGTCCATGAACTGCGAGAGCTGGGAGGTTCCGAAGAACTCCTTGATCGCAGCAACGACCGGACGGATGTTAATCAGGGTCTGCGGCGTGATTGCCTCGACGTCCTGGGTGGTCATCCGTTCGCGGACAACGCGCTCCATGCGGGAAAGGCCGGTGCGGATCTGGTTCTCGATCAGTTCGCCGACGGCGCGGATGCGGCGGTTGCCGAAGTGGTCGATGTCGTCGACCTCAACGCGGATGTCCACGTCCTGGCCGTCGCGCTTGCCCGGGATGGTCTTCTCGCCGGCGTGCAGTGCCACGAGGAACTTGATCATCGCGACGATGTCGTCGATGTTCAGGACCGAAGCGTCAGCATCGCCAATCGGCTTCTCGACGCCGAGCTTGCGGTTGATCTTGTAACGGCCAACCTTCGCCAGGTCGTAGCGCTTCGGGTTGAAGTACAGGTTCTCCAGCAGGGTCTTGGCTGCTTCGACCGTGGGCGGCTCTCCCGGACGGAGCTTGCGGTAGATGTCCAGCAGGGCATCTTCCTGGGTCTCCGTGGGGTCCTTCTCCAGGGTGGCGCGGATCGAGTCGTACTCGCCGAACGTTTCCAGGATCTGGCCTTCGGTCCAGCCAAGGGCCTTGAGCAGGATGGTGACGGACTGCTTGCGCTTGCGGTCGAGGCGGACGCCGACCTGGTCGCGCTTGTCGATTTCCAGCTCGAACCAGGCACCGCGGGAAGGAATGATCTTCGCGGTGTAGATGTCCTTGTCACTGGTCTTGTCGGCGGCACGCTCGAAGTAGGCGCCCGGGGAACGGACCAGCTGCGAGACGACGACGCGCTCGGTGCCGTTGATGACGAAGGTGCCCTTGTCGGTCATCAGCGGGAAATCGCCCATGAACACGGTCTGCTGCTTGATTTCGCCCGTGTTGTTGTTCATGAACTCGGCCTTGACGTACAGCGGCGCCGAGTACGTTGCGTCCCGGTCCTTGCACTCGGCCATGGTGTACTTCGGGTCAGCGAATTCCGGCTCCGAGAAGCTCAGGGACATGGTGCCCTGGAAGTCCTCGATCGGAGAGATTTCTTCGAAGATGTCCGCGAGGCCGGAGGTGGTGGCGAAACCTGCGTCGCCCTCTTCCTGGGCCTTCCGCAGGCGTTCCTTCCAGCGCTCGTTGCCTACGAGCCAGTCAAAGCTGTCCGTCTGCAGGGCAAGAAGATTGGGAACATCCAGCGGTTCGTGAATCTTTGCGAATGAAATCCGGGAAGCTGCGTTCTCCGGAGTGGTAGCGGTTGCATTATTAGAGGTGCTCGAGGCGACCAAGAGGGATCCTTCCACAGACCTTCAGGCGTGTTTCGCGCTCCCACTCTGCACTGACGGACCTGGTCCGCGTGCGTCCTGGCGGTCCCGGGCGCCGTAACTGTCCAGCGCGTGTGCGTGAAACGCCTGCGTGAACACTCCGGACGCCGCCTGGCCCGTGACACAGCCCACCGCTATATGAAGGCTGAAGGTTAAGAGAGGGAAGCAAATATCTACTATAGGGCATTGGGGACACAGAAGTCTACCCGGTAATCGAAACCCCTGCCAGCTCAACCCCGGATCCTGCGGCGGGAACTTCAAAGTTCCTCAGCTGCGGCTTCCTGTTGGGGAGCTGCGGGCGGTGCCAGCGAACCGATATGACGCTTGGCTACCCACATAGAGTACCCCAAGTCCGGCGGATCTGCGCGATTTCTTTCCGCTGACGCCGGTGCGCCTGCCTGTGCAGAAGAAAATGCGAATGCCGGCAGGTTCCCAATGTGTCCCGCACCACTGCAAGCGGGTAGCCTAAAGGCAAAATTCGCAGGACAAATCGGATCACCTTCTATGAGAGTGGATTAGCGGCATGAGCACTGACGCATATGCAGGAACCGGGGCACTTGCGGGATCCGGGACGGAGCCGGCACCCGAGGTTGTCATAGTCGGCGGGGCACGGACCCCGCAGGGACGGCTGAACGGCCAGCTTGCGCCCTTCACCGCCGTCGAACTCGGCGCGTTTGCCATCGCCGGCGCACTGGAGCGTTCAGGTGTGGACGCCTCCCAGGTGGACAGCGTAATCATGGGCCACGTGGTGCAGGCGGGCTGCGGCCAGAATCCGGCCCGGCAGTCCGCCATCAAGGCCGGCCTGGGCTGGGACGTCCCCACCGTCACCATCAACAAGGTCTGCCTCTCCGGGCTCGCTGCGGTGATCGACGCGGCACGGCTGATCCGCGGCGGCGAGGCCACCGTGGTGGTGGCCGGCGGCCAGGAATCAATGACGAGGGGCCCGCACCTCCTGCCGGGTTCCCGGCAGGGCTGGAACTACGGAAGCATGTCCGTGCTGGACTCCGTGGCACATGACGGCCTGACGGATGCCTTCGACAACGAGTCGATGGGCGTCTCGACTGAACGCGGCAACGGTGCCCTGGGCATCAGCCGAACCGCCCAGGACGAGGTGGCTGCCGCTTCGCACCAGCGCGCCGCCGCAGCCGCCGCAGCCAGCATTTTCGACGTCGAGATTGCACCGGTCACGGTTCCCCAGCGCAGGGGCGAGCCGCTGGTGCTTACCGCCGACGAGGGCGTCCGCCCGTCCACGACCGTTGAGACGCTGGCGGGCCTGAGGCCCGCGTTCGACCCTGAGGGCACCATCACCGCAGGGAACTCATCCCCGCTGTCCGACGGCGCCAGCGCCCTGGTCCTGACCACCCGGGCTTTCGCCGAGGAGCAGGGGCTGTCCATCCTGGCTGCAGTAGGCATGCCCGGACAGGTTGCCGGACCGGACAACAGCCTTCACTCACAGCCCTCGAATGCAATCTCCCAGGCGCTCAAGCGGGCCGGCTGGACCGCGGCGGACCTGGACTTTGTGGAGATCAACGAAGCGTTTGGTTCGGTCGCCGTGCAGTCGCTGCAGGAACTGGGCGTCGACCTGGCGGACTGCAACATCCACGGCGGTGCGATCGCCCTGGGCCACCCGATCGGTGCCTCCGGCGCGCGGCTGGCCCTGCACGCCGCGCATGAGCTGAACCGGCGCGGCTCCGGGCGTGCCGCCGTCGGGCTCTGCGGAGGCGGTGGCCAGGGTGAAGCCCTGCTGCTGTACCGGAACTAGGTTTGGTGCCCTCCCCCGCCGGCCGTGAGCGGGTGCTGGCAGCCGCGGACCGCCTTGGCCTCGACGTCGAGATCACCGAGCGGCCCGCGGCTTCCAGCCTGGCTGAAGCGGCCCGGCTGCTCGGCATCACCCCGGCAGACATCGTCAAATCCCTGGTTGTCCGCCGCAGGGCAGGTGAGTACCTGTTTGTCCTCGTTCCCGGCGACGCGCAGATTTCCTGGCCCAAGCTGAGGGCGGCTGCCGGCGCCAACAAGCTGATGCTGCCGCCTGCGGATGAGGCGTTCGAGGCCACGGGATATACCCGCGGGACCATCACACCGCTCGGCAGCACCATGGCGTGGCCGGTCTTCGCCGCACCGGATATCCGCGGCCGCCGCGTCTCGATGGGGGCCGGTGAGCACGGTGCCAGCCTCTTCGTCGACGGCGACGCCCTGCTTGCGGCCCTGGACGCTACCGTTGCGGACATCACCGATCCGCTTCCCTAAGCCGCCGGAACCCGGATACGCAAAACCCCCGCTTCGCGAACGAAACGGGGGTTTTGCGTATCCTGCGGCAGTGCCGCAGAAGCAGTACTACTTGAGGGTAACCGTGGCGCCGGCAGCCTCGAGGGCTTCCTTGGCCTTGTCGGCGGTCTCCTTGTTGGCGCCTTCGAGGATAGCCTTCGGAGCACCGTCAACCAGGTCCTTGGCTTCCTTCAGGCCCAGGGAAGTCAGCGCGCGGACTTCCTTGATCACTGCGATCTTCTTGTCGCCAGCGGCTTCGAGGATAACGTCGAATTCGCTCTTCTCTTCAGCAGCTTCAGCAGCGCCGCCGCCGGCCGGACCGGCAACTGCAACAGCAGCAGCGGTGACGTCGAAGGTCTCTTCGAAGAGCTTCACGAAGTCGGAGAGCTCGATGATGGACAGTTCCTTGAAAGCTTCAATGAGCTCTTCGTTGGTGAGCTTCGCCATGATGTGGCGTCCTTCCTATAAGTGGTGCGCGGAGCACCGGGAGTTGAGGGTGAAGAGTTATTACTCTTCGGTGGCTGCTTCGGCGGCCGGTGCTTCTTCTGCGGCAGCCGGAGCTTCTTCCGCAGCGGGAGCAGCAGCGCCGCCTTCTTCTTCGAGCTTGATGCGCAGGGCATCGACCGAGCGGGCCAGCATGGACATCGGGGCCTTGAGGACACCGGCGACCCGTGCAAGCTGGAACTCGCGGGACTCGAGCGCAGCCAGGGCAGCAACACCGGAGGCGTCAAGGGCGTTGCCCTCGAAGATACCGGTCTTGATGATCAGCTGCGGGTTGGTCTTTGCAAAATCCGTCAGGCTCTTCGCAGCGGCAACTGCGTCACCCTTGATGAAGGCGATTGCAGTGGGGCCGGAGAGCTGGCCATCGAACGCGTCGATGCCGGCTTCCTTGGCTGCAATGCCCGTCAGGGTGTTCTTGACGACCGAGTACTTGGTGTCCTGGCCGAGCGAACGGCGCAGCTCCTTGAGCTGTGCAACGGTGAGCCCGCGGTATTCGGTTAGGACAGCAGCGGTTGAATCCTTGAAATCGTTGGCGATTTCTTCAACTGCTGACACCTTGGTTGGCGTTGCCATAACCCTCCTTCCGGGGAAATAATGCCGGTTGATCGGGTCCCAAACACAAAAAACGCCCCGGGCAGATGCACGGGGCGGCACTCAACGGAACTGGATTCCGGAGTTCACTTCGTTCACCTGCGCAGGCCGCCCTTGGAAGGGACTTTCGGATGGTTCTCCAACCGGATTCCACACGCGGAAACTGAAGGTTCAGCTTGGCTGTGGGATTGAAGGCACATCGACCGACGGTCTTTGGTAGTTCAAGAGTACGTGAGATCCGGGCAGGGACCAAATCACCGTCCCAGCCGCTTCTGCCACTGGCCGGCCCAGCCCGCAGGGCGGAAACCCAGCGCCTCGTTGATCCGCAGCATGTGCCGGTTCTCTGCTGCGTTCCACGTGTACACGCGCCGCACATCCGGGTACTGCGAGCGGAGCCGGCCGAGGTTGGCAGCCTTGAGCAGCAGGCCCAGGCCGTTCCCCCGGTGCTCGCGGAGCACCAATGTGTCATCCTGCATGGCCACGTCGGGACGCTCCCTGTTGACCTCCAGCACCGTGTGTCCGGCAAGCTTTCCGGAGGCTGAGTCCCTAACGGCGGTGCACAGCACCTCGTAACCGGCGGCCGCGCGGGTCGCCTCGCTCAGCCGCACCCGGGAAGCGTCCCAGTCTTCCTCTTCCCAGTCGACGTTGCCCATCGGCGCGTCGGTGCTCATCCGGCGGCGGAGCAGTGCATAGTCCTCCAGCACGTCCTCCGGCGCACTTCCGGTCCATGCGACCAGCTCGTAGCGGCCCTGCAGCTCCTCGAGGGCGCGGTCCAGAACCGGTTCCGGATCTGTTTCAGCTGTCTGCAGCAGGCTGATCCGGTCCGCTTGTTCCAGCGTGAATCCCGCTGCGCCGGCGAAACGGGCCGCCCGGTCCGCAGGAACCTCCCCGGCACCGGTGGCGGGGACCAGCACGCGGCTGCCTTTGGAGGCAAAGCGGTGTTCTGTTTCCCCCTCCAGGACGGTTCGGCCCTGCTCCGCGGCGTACGCTTCCGCAGCCTGCAGCAGTGCCCTGCCGAGCCCCTGTCCCTCGGCACCGGGGTCCACCAGGATGTCCAGCCATGCAAGGTGGGTGTTGTCAGCCAGCGGCAGGATGAGCACGGCAGCACCGGCGGGTTCAGCACCCTCCGGAGCCAGGATGATCCGGATACCGTCCTTCCGCGGCTGCATTACCGCCAGCTGGGCGGCCGCGGATTCCTCAAAGTCCGAATGCCCCCACAGCTTCCGGTACCGGTTATTGAGCATGCGGACGACGGCGAGGAACACATCGGCGCCTTCGCCGCCAAGACTGCGCGGCACCGGGGAGACCCGTACCGGGCCGAACGTGGTAGTCATGGATCCATCCTGCAGGCAGGCCCGGCACCTGTCACCCGGAGACACTCCGGACACGCAAAAGCGGCCGCAGCGTTACGCTGCGGCCGCTTTGAAGGCTGCCGGCCAGGGCCGGAAGCGGTAAGGCTACGCTTCGGCGAGGACCTTGGTCACGTTCGGGTCGACGGCGATGCCGGGGCCGAAGGTGGTGGTCACGGTTGCCTTCTGGATGTAGCGTCCCTTGGCCGCAGACGGCTTCAGGCGGAGTACTTCTTCCAGGGCAGCGGCGTAGTTCTCGGCCAGCTTCTGGGCGTCGAAGGACGTCTTGCCAATGATGAAGTGCAGGTTGGAGTGCTTGTCGACGCGGAAGTCGATCTTGCCGCCCTTGATGTCGGAGACAGCCTTGGCGACGTTCGGGGTCACGGTGCCGGTCTTCGGGTTCGGCATCAGGTTACGCGGGCCGAGCACGCGGCCCAGGCGGCCAACCTTGCCCATGAGGTCCGGAGTAGCCACTGCGGCGTCGAAGTCGGTCCAGCCTGCTGCAACCTTTTCGATCATGTCGTCGGAACCAACGAAGTCGGCGCCGGCAGCGATAGCTGCTTCAGCCTTCTCGCCGGTGGCGAAGACGAGGACGCGGGCGGTCTTGCCCGTGCCGTTGGGCAGGTTGACCGTGCCGCGGATCATCTGATCAGCCTTGCGGGGGTCAACGCCCAGGCGGAAAGCAACCTCAACGGTGGCGTCCGTCTTGGACGGGTTGGTTTCCTTGGCCAGTGCTACGGCTTCAACCGGCGCGTAAAGCTTGTCCGCGTCGATCTTTGCCACAGCGGCTTCATATGCTTTGCTGCGCTTTGCCATCTGCTTTTTCTCCTTGTGCAGTTGTGGTCTGTCGGACCGCGCTCGGCCCTGCCACGTGCCGCGGCGCCCAGTGCGGGCGATTCGGCTGAATGATTTTGGATGTGCCCGGCGCTAGGCCGTGCGGTGAGGCTTTATTAGCCTTCGACGGTGATGCCCATGGAGCGGGCGGTGCCGGCGATGATCTTGGCGGCGGCCTGGACGTCGTTGGCGTTCAGGTCTTCCATCTTCTGGGTGGCGATCTCTTCGACCTGTGCCTGGGTCAGCTTGGCAACCTTGACGGTGTGCGGGGTGCCGGAGCCCTTGGCAACGCCTGCAGCCTTCTTGATCAGTTCAGCCGCCGGCGGCGTCTTGGTGATGAAGGTGAAGGAGCGGTCTTCGTAGACCGTGATCTCGACCGGAATAACGTTTCCGCGCTGGGATTCCGTTGCAGCGTTGTACGCCTTGCAGAATTCCATGATGTTGACACCGTGCTGGCCAAGGGCAGGACCAATCGGAGGAGCCGGGTTGGCGGCGCCTGCATTGATCTGCAGCTTGATAAGGCCGGTGACCTTTTTCTTGGGGGCCATGAAAGGGTCCTTCTCTGAAATAAGTTCCCGAAGGACAGGAGCGTCCGTCCGGGTTGGTGGCCGCCGTGGCGCGGCGGCCGTACGCTGCCGTGCAGGATAAAGCGGTCCTGCACGGAGCGAAGTCTGTTACTGGATCTTGGTGACCTGTCCGAAGGAGAGCGTAACCGGGGTTTCGCGCTCGAAGATGGTCACCAGAACCACCAGCTGCTGGGATTCGGGCTTGATCTCGGAGATCGTGGCCGGGAGGGTCTCGAACGGGCCCTCGTTGACGGTCACGGACTCGCCCACTTCGAAGTCCACGGCAATGGCAGCCTGCGCGGCCTTGGCCGGTGCTCCGGAGGCAGTGGTCTTCGGGGAGACCACGGTGTGCTCAAGCATGGAGAAGACTTCGTCCAGGCTCAGCGGGACCGGGTTGTGTGCGTTGCCCACGAAGCCGGTGACACCGGGAGTGTGGCGGACAACGCCCCAGGAAGCGTCCGTGAGTTCCATGCGCACCAGCACGTAGCCGGGAATGCGCACGCGGTTCACGATCTTGCGGGTGGTGTTCTTGATCTCGACGACTTCCTCCATCGGGACCTCGATCTGGAAGATGTTCTCTTCCATGTCGAGGGTCTGGATGCGGGTCTCGAGGTTGGCCTTCACGCGGTTTTCGTAACCGGCGTAGGAGTGGATGACGTACCAGTCACCTTCCTGGCGGCGCAGCTTTGCCTTGAAGGCGGCAACGGGATCTTCTTCGGGCTCGGCGGCAGCGGGGGTTTCCTCCCCGGCTTCTGCGTCTTCGGCGGCAGCCTCTTCAGCATTCTCCGCGTCTTCGGCCGATGCGTCACCGGCATCCGCCGCAGCGTCTGCTTCGGTCACCTGATCCTCGGTGTCCAGATCAGCGGTTTCGTCATTGATCTGTGAATCGAGTTCTTGCTCGGACACGTAGATTCCTGCTTTCTTCTTCAGCTCTATTGGTCTGTCACTAGCTCAGTTCTTCGAACGGACCTTCCCCGCACGGCGGGCGGAAGGGAATTCGATGGCTAGCTTTCGCCGCCGCCCGAACCGAAGATCCACAGTGCGCCAGCACCAAAGACAAAGTCCAGAAGGGACACGATGATAATCATGACCACCACGAAGGCGAGAACCACGATGGTGAACCGGACCAGCTCCTTGCGGGTGGGGGTCACTACCTTCTTCAGTTCGGCGATGACCTGGCGCAGGAAGAGAGCGATGGCGCCGAAGAAGCCCCGCTTCTTCGCAGGCTTGCCGGAGGGGTGTCCCTTGGAGCTGCTGGCAGCTGTCTCGGTCACCTTTCGCCTCACTCATCTGTTCGGTTCACGGTGCCGCAGCCTCAGGCTGGGCACCGCTGCTTCATGAAGGACTGCTTTAGACGGCGAAACCGACGTCATGCGCAGGGCAGACAGGACTCGAACCTGCAACCTGCGGTTTTGGAGACCGCTGCGCTACCAATTGCGCCACTACCCTTCGGGAGAGTTCCACTTTACCGGCACATCCCGCATACGACCTAACCGGTCCGCGGGCATGCTCCAGCATCAAGAGAACAACACCGAGGAACAAGTCTACGCAATCTTTGCCCCGGAGTCGAACCGGCCCCCCGGCACGGCCCAAACGCCGCCCCCGAGCGGGCCGGGAGCCTGGAACGGAGCCGTAAATCAGGGCACCGGACCCGGCCGGGGAACTGTAAAAGACTGAAATGTGTTCTCTGCGCAACTAAGCTTGTTTTGCATTCAATACCGCACGCATCCAGTACCAAACCAGACGGGAACGCCATGCCTTCCAACGGCCGAATCTCAGAGCGCATCGCCTCCATTGCAGAATCCGCCACCCTTGCAGTTGACGCGAAGGCCAAGGCGCTGAAGGCGGCCGGCCGGCCGGTCATCAGCTTTGGTGCCGGCGAGCCGGATTTCCCGACTCCCGGCTACATCGTCGACGCCGCCGTGGCCGCTGCGCAGGATCCGCGCTTCCACCGCTACTCCCCTGCTTCAGGACTGCCTGAACTGAAGAAGGCGATTGCGGAGAAGACCCTGCGTGATTCGGGCTACTCGGTGGATCCGTCCCAGGTGCTGGTAACCAACGGCGGCAAGCAGGCCGTCTACGAAGCGTTCGCAACCCTGCTCAACCCGGGTGACGAAGTCCTGGTCCCCACCCCGTACTGGACCACGTACCCCGAGGCGATCCGCCTTGCCGGCGGTGTGCCGGTGGAGATCTTCGCAGGCCCCGAGCAGGATTACCGCGTCACTGTCTCCCAGCTGGACGCAGCACTGACCGAGAAGACCAAGGTGCTGCTCTTCGTCTCTCCGTCCAACCCGACCGGCGCGGTCTACCCGTCGGACGACGTCGCTGAGATCGGCATGTGGGCCGCGGACCACGGCCTGTTTGTGGTCACCGACGAGATCTACGAGCACCTGACCTACGGCGGCGTGCCCTTCACCTCCATTGCCACCCGCTGCCCCGAGCTGGGTGACAAGGTGGTCATCCTCAACGGTGTGGCCAAGACTTACGCCATGACGGGCTGGCGGGTCGGATGGATGATCGCAGCCCCCGATGTCATCAAGGCGGCTACCAACCTGCAGTCACACCTGTCCTCCAACGTCTCGAACATCTCGCAGATGGCCGCGCTGGCCGCGGTCTCGGGGCCGCTGACTGCCGTGGATGAGATGAAGATTGCGTTCGACCGCCGTCGCCGGGCCATGGTGGAGGCGCTGAACTCGATCGACGGCGTCGTCTGCCCGATGCCCGAGGGTGCTTTCTATGCCTACCCGGATGTGCGGGGCCTGCTTGGCAGGGAATTCCCCAATGCCGGTGGGGCTGTCCGGCCGCAGACCTCGGCGGAGCTTGCTGCGCTGATCCTGGACGCTGCCGAAGTCGCCGTGGTTCCGGGCGAAGCTTTTGGCCCTTCCGGGTACCTGCGTCTCTCCTACGCCCTGGGCGACGAGGACCTCGCCACCGGCATGGACCGGCTGAAGGATTTCCTGGGTCAGGCGAAGGCCTAGAGCAGCCTGCGGGCTGCAGCCCATCTGGTCAGTTCATGCCGGGATGAGAGCTGCAGCTTCCGCAGGACCGCTGAAACGTGGGTTTCGACGGTTTTCACCGAGATGAACAGCTCCTTGGCCACCTCTTTGTAGCTGTAGCCGCGGGCTATCAGCCGCATGACTTCCCGTTCGCGGACAGAAAGCCGGTCGAGTTCGTCCTCTACGCTGACCGTTGTGGATGCTCCGAAGGCATCGAGCACAAACCCGGCGAGCCGCGGCGAGAACACGGCGTCGCCGCCGGCCACCCGGACGACGGCGTCGGAAATCTCCGCACCGGAGATGGTCTTGGTGACGTAGCCGCGGGCACCCGCCCTGATCACCGTAACCACGTCCTCAGCCGCGTCCGAGACGCTCAGGGCCAGGAACCGTGTTGTGCCGAGCAGGTCGGCGCATCCCGCAATGACCTCGGCGCCGCCTCCTCCGGAACCGCCGGGAAGGTGGACATCCAGCAGGACCACCGCGGGGCGTGCACTCCGGATGGCCGCAATGGCGCTTTCCACCGTTGCCGCCTCGGCGAGTACCCGGATCCGGGCGTCAAGGTCGGCCTTGAGACCGGACCTGAAGATGGCGTGGTCGTCCACTACCACCACATCGATGGGTTCTGCCGCGATGCTCACGTGTTCTCCGCTTCCTTCTGCTGCGCGGCCGGTGAGTCCGTGCCGGCCAGGGGCAATGCCAAATGTATCTCGGTGCCGTTCGGACTGGTCCGTACCCGGGCAGTGCCGCCGTGCCGCTTCATGCGGCCCATGATCGATTCCCGCAGGCCCATCCTGTCCTGCGGCACTGACTCCGGGTCAAACCCTGCGCCCCGGTCGCGGACGAACACCTCCGCGGTCTCTGCGCTGCACTCCAAATACAGGGAAATCTGTCCGCCAGCGTGCTGGGCTGCATTGAAGAGGGCGGCCCTGGCCGCCTGCACCAGGGCTGAGCTGTGGACCGTCAGCTCTGCTGTTCCCACCGCCACGAAGTCCACCGGATGCCCGTAGGCGTCTTCCACTTCGGCGGCGACGGCCTTCAGCGCGTCCGCCAGGGTGCCGGTGCCTTTCTCCGGGTCTGCGTAGAGCCACTGGCGCAGTTCCCGTTCCTGGGCCCGGGCCAGCTTGATGACATCGGACTCGGACCCTGCGCGGTTCTGGATCATCGCCAGGGTCTGCAGCACGGAGTCGTGCAGGTGCGCGGCGATCTCCGCACGCTCGGTCTGCCGGATGCGGCCGGCACGTTCAGCCTGGAAGGCCCGCCACCACCGAACGGCCCAGGGCGCCAGCACCAGTGCAATGCCGGCCAGGACTGCCAGGGACGCAAGCGAGGCAGCCAGCAGTACGTCCCAGGTGATTGAGCCGGAAACAACGAGCAGGAATCCTGAGATGACCAGCACCAGTCCGGCGATAAGCCTCAGCAGTCCCATTCTGCGGTCTGCTCCGGCCCCGGCAACCAGCCCGGCTTTCCGGCTGGCGTCGAGCTGGGACCAGGCCAGGACTGCGCCGGCGGCGATCACCGCGAAGGGGAAGAGCAGCTGGAGGTTGATCTGGGCCCCCAGGGCCTGGGCCACCACTGCGGCGGCCAGTATCAGCAGGGCGAGACCAATGAGGATTTCGCGGCTGCCGATCAGCCCCGCCTTGGTGCCCGTCCGTGTTTCCTGGCCCTGCTGCAGGTACCGGGCGAAGTTCTCCGCCACGCTGCGCGGGTTCTTGTCCCCCGCTGCTGCCTGTTCCTCCGCGGTGGGCACCATGATCCAGAGCCAGCCGTAAAGGACGATCCCGGCACCGGCTACCAGCGAAAGGGCAGCCATCAGGATGCGGACCGTAGCCACCGGCATGCCCAGATGGACAGCCAGCCCGGAGCAGACGCCGGCAACCACCTTTTCGGGTGAGCGGAGCAGGGGAGGTCTCATGGTCCAATCCAAGCACGGCAGGGGCCGGGAACCGGCACATATTTCCTTCCCTGTGCGAGGTTCAGGGGTACGTTCAGGGGCGCCTCAGGGGAAACCCGGATGTAACCGCACCGCCTGGTTGGAAGACTGGAACCATGAACTCGCATCCTACTGACCCCGGAGTGCCGGGCGGGGACCACACCCGGCCGGTACCGCCGCCCATGCCCGGCCCGGCGCCCCACGGCCCATTCCCCGAGAATTCCTTCTTCACCTGGA
This sequence comes from Arthrobacter koreensis, assembly GCF_035792275.1. Classification (GTDB taxonomy): domain Bacteria; phylum Actinomycetota; class Actinomycetes; order Actinomycetales; family Micrococcaceae; genus Arthrobacter_B; species Arthrobacter_B koreensis_A. The sequence goes on from NZ_JAMWKK010000003.1 coordinate 189,060, forward strand.
TCCGCCAGCTCGGCATCCACCGCTCTCCCGACCGCTGGATCGGCGGCGTCGCCGGAGGAATCGCCCGGCGTACCGGACTCGACCCGGTGCTGGTCCGCGGCATCGTCATCGTGCTCTCCATCTTTGGCATCGGCGTCGTCCTGTACGGCGTCGCCTGGGCGCTGCTGCCCGAGCCCGACGGCAGGATCCATCTGGAGGAAGCCGTCCACGGAACCTGGTCTTCCGGGATGACCGGAGCCCTTGTCTTCACCATCCTGGGCGTGAGCGGGCCCGGCATTTCGTTCTGGGCCAATGACGGCTGGCTGGGTTCCATCTTCTGGGGCCTGTTCTGGATAGCGGCCGTGGTGCTGGGCATCTACTGGCTCAGCACCCGGAACAACGGCAGGGACCGGGTCGCCCCGAACATGTCCGGGGGTCCTTCCACGTACGTATCTCCGAACCAGGGCGTTCCGAGCCAGGGCGTTCCGGGCCAGGCACCGGCAGGCGAGCAGGACTGGTCTTCGGCCGGCACCTATTCCGGGACACCGGACCCTGCAGGGAACGGACCGTTCCGGCCCGCTGCGCCCGCGGCCAGCCGCGCACCCGCTGCCGGATACCCCGGCCCCGAAGCTCCGACGATGCCCCTGGCGTATGGAGCGCACCAGGCTGATCCGGCCGGGCCGGGGCACGCTTCCACCCGGGACTTCGACGGCATCTACGTGCAGTTCCCTCCGCCCGGCAAGGATCCGAAGCCCGTAAACTGCCACCCGCCGGCGTCGTGGGTTGCGCTGATCTGCGGGTTTGCCCTCCTGGCAGCCGGGGCACTGCTGGCCCTGGATTACGCAGGCATTTACGAAACCGGTTCCCCCGTCACCGTGGCCCTGGCCGCAGCCGGCGTTGTCCTCGGTCTCGGGATCGTGGGACTGGGTGCCGCCGGCAGGTCATCCGGGCTGGCCGGCGGACTCGGCGTCCTCACCCTGATTGCCGCACTGCTGTTCAACGGCAGCTTCGCCTACCGGAACCTTGTGGTGGCCAACCAGTCCAGCTGGAGCGCCAGCCAGTCCGGAACCGCCGCGGAGGGCTACAGCGTCGCAGCTGCGGACGGAAACCTCGACCTGCGCGGCGTGGCCGACGACCTGAAGGACGGAGACATCACTGTTCCGGTCAGCGTGGCAGCCGGAGACCTCAGCATCCTGGTACCCGATGACGTGCCCGTCTCGGTCTACTCCGAAATGGCCCTTGGCAACGTAGAGCTTGAATACGGCGGCACGCACACCTCTGCGGGCGGCCTGTGGGTGGGCCCGCAGGAACGGCAGCTCAATCCCGGGGCGCGGGGCAACCGCATCATCATCGAAATCAAAGGTGTCGCCAGCAACGTCCTGGTGACCACAAACGAAAGCAGCCTGGACCGATGAGCGAATCCCCAAACGAACCCCGCAATTACGACGCCGATCCGGCTTCCTTCGGCACACCGGCGGGTTATGTACCCGCGCCGGAACCCGAACGCCGGCCGCTGCGCGTAGGCACCATCGTCTGGGGCCTGGTGCTGGCGGTGGTCGGAGCACTGATCCTCGCAGTCCAGCTCACCGGCATCCGCCTGGACACGGGGATGGTGCTGCTTGGCCTGCTCATCGGTGCCGGCGCCGCCCTGGTGATCGGCGGCCTGCTGGCCGTCCTGGGCAGGAACCGCGAGGCCTGACCCGCTGCCCCTTTTCGCCCCTGGCCGAAAGTGCCGTGCACACGGCCCGGAACACCACGAAAGAAGGAAGAATCAACCGATGGACAAGTTTTTCGACGTACTCCGCTCCTCCCCCATCAAACGCGCCCGCGGCGGCTGGCTGGCCGGAATCTGTGCCGGCATAGCCCAGAAGTTCGGGTGGGACGTTTCGCTGGTCCGGATTGTGGTCCTGCTCAGCTTCCTGCTGCCGTTCATCGGCATCGGCACCTATCTGGTGGCCTGGCTGCTGCTGCCGACCACGGACGGCACGATCCCGCTGCAGAAGTTCATCAAGCGCTGACCCAGGCCGGGCCCGGCAGCTTCTGTTACGCGCCGCAGGAACTAATCCGCGTAATGCCGGGCCCCGGCGGAGTGCCGGGTACCGGGCGGCCGCCGGCTGGTGGCTAGAATCATAGGAGGCCGCCGCCCACCTACCAGATCCAGGGGTCACGTAATGAAGATCGGCATCCTTACCAGCGGGGGCGACTGCCCCGGACTCAACGCGGTTATCCGCGGAGCGGTACTCAACGGGATCAAGACCCATAACGTGGAGTTCGTCGGTTTCCTCGACGGCTGGCGCGGCGTAGTCGACGGCGACATCATCGACCTGCCCCGTACCCGGGTCCGCGGCATTTCAAAGCAGGGCGGCACCATTCTGGGGACCTCCCGCACCAATCCTTTCGAAGGTCCCAACGGCGGCCCGGAGAACATCCGGAAGACACTCGAACGGCTGGGGATCGACGCCGTCATTGCCATTGGCGGCGAAGGTACCCTTGCCGCCGCGCAGCGCCTCACGGACGCCGGGTTGAAGATCGTGGGCGTTCCCAAGACCGTGGACAACGACCTGGATGCCACGGACTTCACCTTCGGATTCGACACGGCCGTGCAGATTGCCACCGAAGCGATCGACCGCCTCCGCACCACCGGCGAATCCCACCACCGCTGCATGGTTGCGGAAGTGATGGGCCGCCACGTCGGCTGGATTGCACTGCACTCCGGCATGGCTTCCGGAGCCCACGCCATCCTCATCCCCGAAAAGCCGGTGAGCCTGGACCAGATCGCCCAGTGGGTGAACGAGGCCCGGGAACGCGGACGTGCACCCCTGGTAGTGGTGGCGGAAGGTTTCGTCACCACCGACATGGAGGCCCCGCACTCCGAACGCGGACTCGATTCGTTTGGCCGGCCCCGGCTTGGCGGGATCGGCGAGCTCCTGGCACCCGAAATCGAGGCGCGTACCGGCATTGAAACCCGGGCCACCGTCCTGGGCCACATCCAGCGCGGAGGTGTCCCCACCGCTTTCGACCGGGTGCTGGCCACCCGGCTTGGCATGGCCTCAGTCGATTCGGTCATGGACGGACTGTGGGGCACGATGGTGTCCCTGCATGGAACGGACATTGTCCGGGTCGGATTCGAGAAGGCACTGGGCAACCTCAAGACGGTTCCGCAGAGCCGCTACGACGAAGCCGCCATTCTTTTTGGTTAGGTCCCCTATTAGTTTGCCATCCGCACCTTGCGCCGCCCTGCGCACACCCGTGTAGCTTGAGTCGTATGGACCTAGACCCCGGCACTGTTGCCATCATCCAGCTCGCCTGGTCCCGCAGGCTGGGGCTGGAAGACGACGCCCTTTCAGCCGCAGTGGACGAAGAGCGCATTTACGACGTCCAGGACGAGGCGAGCGAAGTGAAGTTCGTCCGCCTGTTCGGACGCGAAGTTTTTTCCGGACCGGAATGGGCGGCCAAACAGGTTCGCTCCAAGAGCACGGCCGAACTGAGCAGCTTCTCCGGACTGCTGCGGCTCTCCCTTGACCATGGCGGACGGGGAATGGCGGAGGAACACCTCTACTACACGGATTCGTATCCGCCGATCCCGGTGGCCGAAGAACTGGCGGTGGCGGACGACTATCAGTACGCAGAGGCCCTTGAGCGGCTGTGCCCTCCGGACGACGTCGTGGAAGCCAAGCTCTCCGGCCACGACATCCTGTTCGTCCTGGTCGATGACACAGGCCCGGGAACTCCCGTCCCGTTGGCGGGAGCGGGCTACACGATCCGCGAGGGCATCCTGGCCGATGTTGGCACCCTGACCGCTCCGGACCACCGGATGCGGGGACTGGGTTCCTATGTCACGTCGATCGCAGTGGAAGACGCAATGGCGGCGGGACTTATCCCCCAGTCCCGCATCCAGTCCAATAACCTGGGTGCCAGCCGTACCGCAGCGGGTGCCGGTTTCGTCTCCGCCGGCCTTTGCACCTCAGTGTCCCTGCCTGCCTAGCGGTCCAGCGGAGGTGGGCCGGGGCGAACGCTCCCCTGCTCCGCGTCTGCGGGCGGACTAGCCCTCGAGCAGGTCGGCGCGCTGGAAGTAGGCGGCTGTGGCCCGGGCCGAAGGGTTTCCGGTGTCAGCATCCGCGCCGGCAGCCAGCAGCGTGCGGACAACGTCCGCATGGCCCTTGAACACGGCTCCTGCCAGCGGGGACTGTCCCCGGTCATTGAGGGTGTTGACGTCCGCGCCCAGCCCAATCAGCGCCTGGACCGTTTCGGCGTGGCCATGGTAGGCCGCGAGCATGAGCAGGGAGTCTCCTGCTGCATTGGTCAGGGTGACGGGCACACCGGCGTTTACGTAGGTCCGCAGCAGCTCAGTGTCTCCCTGGCGCGCGCCGTCGAACAGGCGTTCGGCGAGCTCCAGCATCTCCTGGTCAGCTCCGCCGTCCTGCGTCTGGTCCGGTGTTTCATTCATCTGGCTCGTCCTTCCGTGCCGGCGGCTGCCGGCCATTGTGAATCTTGTCCTTGGCGGGCCGGGCCTAGCTGCGCGGGCGCGGGGTGCGCAGCAGTCCGCTGGGACGTCCCACGGCCTGGCCGGCGTTCGGGGAAACGACCAGTTCCTGCGCCGCTGCGTAGAGTTCGCCGTCGTCCTCGACGACCAGCTCGGCGTCCGGATCCACCGAGCGCTTGATGACGGCCAGCGCGACCGGACCCATTTCATAGTGCTGTGCCACAGAGGTCACCCGTCCTACCACCCGCTCGCCGAGCTTGACCGGGCTTCCTGCCGCCGGGAGGGTGTGCTGCGAACCGTCCAGCTGCAGGAACACCAGCCGGCGCGGGGGATGTCCCAGGTTGTGCACGCGCGCGATGGTCTCCTGGCCCTTGTAGCAGCCCTTCGCCAGATGGACGGCCGTGCGGATGAGGTCCAGTTCGTGCGGGATGGTCTTGTCGTCGGTCTCAGCCCCCAGCCGCGGGCGCCAGGCGGCGATGCGGAGGGCCTCGGCCGCCATGGATCCGGCCACGGGGCGCCCGGCGGCGCTGACAGCCGTCTCAAGGCTGTCCCGGGGAATCAGGTACTCGTACCAGGGCCGCTCGTACCCCGGGTGGGCGGGATCTGCGGTTTCGGTGTACGCGTGTCCGCCCGGGCCCACCCGGGGCCAGGGATCCGTCCAGACTGCGAAGTCCGACCAGGCAGGCACCGGCGCAACCGATCCCGCCACTGCCCAGTCGGCAGTGACATCCCGGACTTCCACCCGGAGCATGAACTTCATGCTGTTCAGCCAGGCAGCGAGCTCCGGCGCCTCAGCACCTTCAACAATCAGCCAGGCGCGTTCGCCGTCGTCGAGGATGCGGGCGTCGTGTTCGATCCTGCCCTGGATGCTCAGCAGCAGCAGTTCAGAGCTCTCCCCCGGCTTGAGGGCAGCGACCTGCTGGGAGGAAAGGGTATTGAGCCAGCTCAGCCGGTCAGCTCCGGAGACAGTGACGACGCCGCGGCTGGAGAGGTCCGTAACGGCTTCGCCGCGTGCCAGTGCACGCTGCTCGCGCAGGGGGTCGCCGTAGTGGGCTGCCGTACCGGCATCGGCGCCGGCGGCTTCGACAGCTCCGGGGCGGGCAAGGAGGGGGCTTTTGATGCTCATGTCAGGTGCAACGTCCTAGCCTGGGAACGGTATTCCGTTCCCCTTCGAATCGAACTCCGGTTCAGTCCTTCTTCTTGAGGATCGCCGAGGCGTGCGCTTCGAGGGCCTTGCCTTCGGCTGCAACGTCCCAGCGCCAGTAGAGATCACCGTTCACCAGGCCGTAGATCCGGGTAGCGGCGGAATACTCCTTGGAGTTCACCCCGCGCATGACCAGGTCCGTGGTGAGCTGGATCTGCGGGCCCTTGATCTGGCCGTAGTAGAGCTCGGCGATTCCGCCCGGGTGCACAATCGTGGCCGTGATGTCGAAGCCGCCCGAATCGTTGCGGAGCTCTTCGACTTCGTCGGCGCTGCGCAGGGCCGGCACGATGTCCGCGGGAATGAGGCCGGGGCCGCCGTCGGCGTCGTTAAGCGGACGGTCCAGCGCCCAGAACCCGGTCTCGACGGCGAGCGGGCGCAGCACTGTGCCCTCTTCGTCCGTCAGCCAGCTCTCCGCCGTGTACTGCAGGTAGGGCAGCCCGTTCTGGCGGAAGGTCACCCGCTGGGAGAAATGCTCGGACTCGGCATCCCCCTCGCCGAGGCGGCCCGTTCCTTCCCAGACGCCCAGCAGCCAGGACAGCGGGACGAGTTCGGGCGTGAGGTCTGTGGGGATCTCCATTGGCATGGCCGGACCCTTCCCTTTTCAGCTCGGGGTGGTGTTGGGGGCTGGGGTTACTTCTGGCCCTTGTACAGGCGAGCAACAACCAGGGCTGCGAAACCTGCCATGGCCAGGCCAGTGATACCCAGAAGGACAATGAAGAAGATTTCAAGAGCAAGAAGCGACATGCCTACATCCTAACCCGCCGCGCGGGTGCTTTGTCTCTTGTGACTCCCTGCGCAGGGGCGGTCTAGGGGACCAAAAGGCGGCCGGCAAAGTACACGGCTGTGCCCAGCGCCAGGACCGGCGAAGCTCCGGCGGCGACGATTCCCAGGATTCCCGGGGAGTCGTCCCGGATCAGCGCCAGACGGCGGACGGCGACGATCACCGCAGCGCAGAGCGCACCGACGAAGGCTCCCGCCGGAATAGGCAGGCCCGGTACCAGCGCGGCAGCGCCGGCAGCCGCGAGGGCTCCGGCAACGACGCCGACCGGCGCGGTAATCCTGTCCGCGAGCGGAATCAGGGAGATAAGGATGGCTACGGCGACGGCCGCCGCTCCCGCCGAGATGAGCCCTTCGGGGCCTTCTCCGCCCGGAAGGCGGTCTGCGGCAACCCAGCCGGCAGCCATGCCGGAAACGAGGGCCCCGGCAATCACGCCGATGGTCGATTCAAGCCGGTGCGGCTGACCGGTGCCGCGCAGCAGCTGGATAAGGAACACGGCGCCCACGCCAACGGCCACGATGCCGGGCATCCAGGTCAGCATGGCGGTGGCGGGGGCAAAGTAGGCAGCGGCCACGCCGCCGGCACCCACGAGGGCCAGAACCAGCCCCTGGCTCTTGCGTGCGGGAACGCCAAGCAGGTACGGCCAGCCAAACCCGGCCAGGGCGGCAGCGGCACCGGTGAAGAGCGCCGTAGCCTCGGGGGAAACAAAGGACGCCACCACGATTCCGACCAGTACAATCGCCGCCGGCACCGCTATGCTCCAAAGTTTCACCCTAGTCATACTGCCTTATTACGCAGCGTGGATAAAAGCTACGGGGTGCCGGGCTGCCGCTGGGTATACTTTCAACCACTCTTCGGCCGCTGGGGACCGGATGGGATAACGTGCCCGATGATGTGCGCCTAACTTTCGGAGGATCTATGTCGCACATTCTGCTCCTGACCAACAGTCCGGGGTCATCCGTCGAGGTCCTGCCTGCCCTGGAACTGCTCAACCACAAGGTGCACATCCTCCCCGCGGAACCCACTGCGCTCCTTGATATCGACCCCTGCGACGTCGTCCTGGTGGACGCCCGCAAGGACCTGGTGGGGGCACGGTCGCTGACGCAGCTGCTCAAGGCCACCGGGCTGGGCACCCCTCTGGTCCTGGTCCTGACCGAGGGCGGCATGGCGGCCGTCGCGGCGAACTGGCTGGCCGACGACGTCGTCCTGGACACTGCCGGGCCGGCTGAACTTGAAGCCCGCCTTCGGCTGGCAGTTTCCCGGACCGAGGCCGCCGCCGAAGAATCCAGCACCGAGATCCACGCCTCCGGCGTCGTGATTGACGAGGCCAGCTACACCGCACGCGTCAGCGGCACGGCGCTGAACCTGACCTACAAAGAGTTCGAGCTGCTCAAATACCTGGCACAGCACCCCGGCCGCGTCTTCACCCGCGACCAGCTGCTGCACGAGGTGTGGGGCTACGACTACTACGGCGGCACCCGCACCGTGGACGTTCACGTTCGGCGCCTGAGGGCAAAGCTTGGACCGGATCACGAAAACCTGATTGGCACCGTCCGCAACGTGGGCTACCGCTTCGCGAAGGCACGAACCCACGAGGAGCAGACAGCAGCGGCGGGGCACGAAGCCTGAGCCGTCTCCCGTCCGGCCGCCTGAGTGGTTAGTCTTCTTCAATGAGCGAGAACCCCCTGACCACATGGCCTGTCCTCACTACGCGCGGCACCCCGGAGGAATCCGCCCTGCGCGGCATCCTGGAACTGGCCGCCGCCGCTGCCGAAGCCGACGGCAACCCGCCTTTCTCCGAGCAGACCCTCGTTGACCTGCGCTCCTCGTCGGCGGATCCCGACCGGGTGCGTGTTTTCCTGGCCCTGACCCACGATGAGCACTCGGATCCGGCTACGGCCCAGGAGCTTGCCGGCGCAGCGGTCCTCACCCTTTCCGCGGATGACGGCGGCGGCGTGCTGGAACTGGTGGTTCATCCCAACTACCGCAACAAGGGCGTCGGCACTGCCCTGGCCCAGGCCGCCCGGGAAGATGCCGGAGAGAACTTCAAGGCATGGTCACACGGGAACCATGAGGCTGCCGTGAAGCTCGCTGCCCGGTTCGGCTTCCACCCGGTACGCGAACTGTGGCGGATGCGCCTGTCCCACGACGCACTGTCCCAGGGTCTTCCTGCCGCTGACCTGCCGGAGGGCGTGCAGCTGCGCCCGTTCGTGCCCGGCCAGGACGAGGAGGCGTGGCTGGCTGCGAACGCCGCGGCTTTTGCCCACCACCCGGAACAGGGCGCGATGACCCGGGCTGACCTTGAAGCGCGGATGGCCGAAGACTGGTTCGACCCCAGCGGCTTCCTGCTGGCGGTCCGCGAATCCGACGGCGAGCTGCTGGGCTTCCACTGGACCAAGGTCCATCCGCGCAGCGGCAGCCACCCGGCCATCGGCGAGGTCTACGTGGTTGGCGTGACGCCGCAGGCCCAGGGCTCAGGCCTCGGAAAGGCCCTGACCCTGGCGGGAATCAGCTACCTGCACGAGTCCGGCCTGGACGCCGTCATGCTCTACGTGGACGCGGACAACACTGCCGCGGTGGCCCTCTACCGCAAGCTCGGTTTTGTGCGCTGGGACGTGGACGTGATGTACGCGGCCGAATAAGCACCGGCTGCTTGTAGGGTTGAGGATGAGGGCCTTCGCCGCCTGCGATGCAGGGGGCAATTGGCCTGCCAGAACTGCCAGGGAGAAACACTATGGATTCCGACACTGCAGCCGGCGCACGGTCGCCCTTTGGGTCATCCGAGGCAATGCCTGCACCGCGGGCCACACAGGACCGCATCGATATTCCGGATTTTGGGCCGGCCCTCCTGCCCAGCGGTGACATTACCCCGGAGCGTTTCCTGGACCGGGAAATCAGCTGGCTCCATTTCAACGCCAGGGTGCTGGAACTTGCCGAAGACCCGGACCTCTACCTGCTGGAACGGGTCAACTTCCTCTCCATTTTCGCTTCCAACCTGGACGAGTTCTTCATGGTCCGGGTGGCGGGCCTGAAGCGCCGCATCGCAACGGGACTGGCCGTTCCTTCCGCCGCGGGCCTGAGCCCGGTGGAACAGCTGGAACAGATCACCGAAGCGGGCTACCGGCTGCAGCAGCGCCATGCCGAGGTCTTCGCCCGGCAGATCCGTCCGGCCCTGGAGAAAGAGAACATCCACCTGGTGGGCTGGAGCGATCTTGACGACGCTTCCAAGGCCCAGCTGCACCGCCAGTTCGCAGCCAAGGTCTTCCCCATCCTCACCCCTCTGGCAGTAGACCCGGCCCATCCCTTCCCCTACATTTCCGGGCTCTCCCTGAACCTCGCCGTCGTGGTGCGCAACCCGGTCAGCGGCAAGGAGTTCTTTGCCCGCGTGAAGGTCCCGGACCAGCTGCCGCGCCTGATCTCGGTGGACGGACCGCGTGCCGGGAACGTTGCCGGCCGCACTGCCCGGTTCATCCCGCTCGAAGACGTCATCGCCGAGCACCTGGACCAGCTGTTCCCCGGCATGGACGTGGTGGAGCACTACACCTTCCGGGTAACCCGCAACGAGGACCTGGAGGTCGAAGAGGACGACGCCGAGAACCTGCTGCAGGCGCTGGAGAAGGAACTGCTCCGCCGCCGGTTCGGACCGCCCGTCCGGCTGGAAGTAACACCGGACATCAATCCGAGCATCCGCCAGCTGCTGGTACGTGAGCTGGGAGTCGAAGCGGACGAGGTCTACACGCTTCCCGGCCCGCTGGACCTGCGCGGCCTGAGCCCGATCAGCCAGATCGACCGTCCGGACCTGCACTACCCGAAACAGGTTCCGCACACTTCCCTGCACCTGAAGGAATCCGAAACGTCCAAGCCGGCGGACGTCTTCGCGGCCATGCGGCGCCGGGACATCCTCCTGCACCACCCCTACGATTCGTTCTCCACATCGGTACAGGCCTTCCTGGAACAGGCTGCCGCCGATCCCCGGGTGCAGGCCATCAAGCAGACGCTGTACCGGACGTCAGGCGACTCCCCGATTGTGGATGCGCTCATTGACGCCGCTGAATCGGGCAAGCAGGTGCTTGCCCTGGTCGAGATCAAGGCGCGCTTTGACGAACAGGCGAACATCTCCTGGGCCCGGAAGCTGGAGCAGGCCGGCGTCCACGTGGTCTACGGCATCGTGGGCCTGAAGACACACTGCAAGCTTTCGCTGGTGGTGCGCCAGGAAGTTGACGGGCTGCGGCGCTACTGCCACATCGGCACCGGCAACTACCACCCGCGCACCGCCCGCTACTACGAGGACCTGGGCCTGCTCACCGCGAACGAGAAGGTCGGCGAAGACCTGACCAAGCTGTTCAACCAGCTCTCCGGGTACGCCCCCAAGTCCACGTTCAAGCGGCTCCTGGTGGCACCCCGTTCGGTGCGTTCGGGCCTGATCGACCGGATTGAACGCGAGATCGCCAACAAGAAGGCCGGGCTGGACGCCCGGGTCATCATCAAGGTGAACTCGATGGTGGATGAGGCGATTATCGATTCCCTTTACCGGGCATCCCAGGCCGGGGTTCGCGTAGACGTGATCGTGCGCGGCATCTGCTCGGTGCGCCCCGGCGTACCCGGGCTCAGCGAGAACATCACCGTCCGGTCGATCCTGGGCCGTTTCCTGGAGCACTCGCGTGTCTTCGCCTTCGCCAACGGCGGCGATCCCGTGGTGTACATCGGTTCAGCGGACATGATGCACCGCAACCTGGACCGCCGGGTGGAGGCCCTGGTCCAGCTGGGTTCCGCCGAGGACATCGCCGACCTGATCGAACTCATGGACCGTTACCTCGATCCCGGAACCGCCAGCTGGCATCTGGACGCGGACGGGATCTGGACGCGGCACCACATGGATGACGAAGGCAACCCGCTTGAGGATGTGCAGTCCTGGCTGCTCGCCTCCCGCTCGCGCCAGCGCGCACTGGCCCGCCGCTGATGCACACGGAGGAGCCCGCTGCGGAAAACCTGCCGCTGGACACCCCCGGGGGTGGAAGGGACACACCGGAGGACACCGCTGCGCTGCTGCTGGACGGCCGGACGACGGCCCTGGACCTGGCCGGGGAACCCAAGGTCATCGCTGCCGGGGCCCTGTGCTGGCGGGTGCGCGGCGACCAGCTTGAAGTGCTGCTGATCCACCGGCCGCGCTACGACGACTGGTCCTGGCCCAAGGGCAAGCTGGATTCCGGGGAAACCATTCCCGAATGCGCGGTGCGGGAAGTCAAAGAGGAAATTGGCCTCGATATCCGGCTGGGCATCGCCCTGCCGGAAACACGGTATCCGGTCTCTTCCGGGATCAAAGCCGTGCACTACTGGGCAGCCAACGGAACGAACGCCAAACCCCGGCCGGACGGCAAGGAAGTGGACGGAGTCCGCTGGTGCTCCCCGGAGGAAGCGGCGGGACTCCTGACCAATCCCACCGACCGGCTGCCGCTGGAAGCCCTCGTCACCGCTTTCCGGGCCGGCGACCTTGAAACCTGGCCGCTGATCATCGTCCGCCATGCCAAGGCCAAGCCGCGTTCGTCCTGGGCCCGGGCCGAAGGCGACCGGCCGCTGGCTGCCACCGGCCAGCGGCAGGCGAAGGCCGTTGCCCGGCTGCTGCAGGCATGGCATCCGGACCGTGTGGTCTCCAGTCCCTGGCTGCGGTGCGTGCAGACCATGGGCCCGTATGTGAACACGCGGAAACCAAAGTTCAAGACGGTGGACGCCATCACCGAGCACAACGCCAAGCGCAAGCCCGCCAAGGCACGGCTGGCCGTGGATAACCTGTTCGAGAAGGCCCGTGCCGTGGCGCTGTGCACGCACCGCCCGGTGCTTCCGCTGGTCTTCGGCGTCCTTGCAGACCAGATGCCGGACCGGATGGCGGCGCTGCTGCCTGAAAAGGACCCCTATCTGGCACCGGGCGAGATAGTCGTGTGCCAGGTCAGCCGGCGCAACCCCCGCCGGGTGGTCTCCCTGGAACGGTACCGGCCCTTCGACGACTAGTGTCCGGGCACGCTGCTGAGGCAAGCCAAGCCTTGGCGAGCTAAGCCTATCCGTCCTTTTCTGCGCAGGTCAGCGGGCATATTGTGGCTCCATGAGCAAATTCACTGATCTTCTGGAAGCCCAGATTGGCAACGAATTCAACGCGTCGCAGCAGTACGTGGCCATGGCCGTGTACTTCGACGGCGAAGACCTTCCCCAGCTGGCCCGCCACTTCTACGCCCAGTCAGTCGAAGAGCGGAACCACGCAATGATGCTGGTCCAGTACATGCTTGACCGTGACCTGCCGGTCCGTATCCCCGGCGTCGATCCGGTGAAGAATGACTTCAGCGACGTCGTGGAGCCGATCGCGCTGGCCCTGGCGCAGGAGAAGCAGGTCACCTCCCAGATCGAGGCGCTCTTCGCAGCAGCACGCGAGGAAGGCGACGCACTGGGCGAGCAGTTCATGCTTTGGTTCCTCAAGGAGCAGGTGGAGGAGGTTGCCTCCATGAGCACGCTGCTGACCGTAGCCCGCCGCGCTGACAACCTGTTCGACCTCGAGAACTTCATGGCCCGCGAGCGCGTGGGCGACGGCGGAGACGACGCCGGCGCTCCCGAAGCTGCCGGCGGCGCCCTCTAACCACCGAAAGGCCAGTTGCGGCTGCTTTCAGCCCTGAAAAGAGCCGTAACTGGCCTCTCGGTGGACGGGCAGGGGTTGACCCCCGGAGTTATGTACCAGAGACTTGGCACAATCTGACATTCAGAGCTCCGGGGGATCCTATGGCTGCGGCCGCACTGTCTGTTCTTGGCACCATTGCCTTCTGCGCCGCCGTCGTTGCTTTTGTGGTGCTCACGGTCCGGCCCAGGCCCGGGACTGATCCGCGGACTGTTACCGAAGCGGCACAGAAGTACGCCCGCCGTATCGGCATGGTCGCCCTGGGCACAGCCCTCTGGCTCCCGGGAGTGCTCCAGCCCGTGCTCCGGGAAACCGGCGGCGAGCTCTGGTGGAACGGGCACTATGCCCTCTCCTCCGCAGTGGTCCAGCTGGGCGCTCCCACAGTCTTCGCCCTGGGCGTACTGGTGGCCGGTGAACTGACCTGGCCCCGGCCGCGGGGATCGGTCCGCACCGCCCGTCTGGAGCACCGCGGAGTCATCGCCCTGGTCCCCCGCTACATGACCGCGGTGGCTGGCTTCTTCCTGGCCTACAACCTGCTTATCCTGGCGACGACGCTGGCCCGGGACCCCGGATCCGCGTCCGCACAGCAGCTTTTGGCAGGCTGGGCGCCGTGGCTGCTGCTCACCGTGGCAGCGGTGGCCGGCGTCCTCATGCTCATCTCCGTGCGGCCCGTGGTTCCGGGCACGGCACCCGAAGCCGACGCCGCACTCCGCCTGGCGTCGGCCCATCGGGTCCTGCGCGCCGCGGCCGGGGTCATGATCATGCTTGCCTGGTCCGGAGGCGTCTTCCTCTCGAACTACCCGAATCCACCCGGACTCAGCGCGGGCGGTGAAGCGCTGCGGTATGTATCCCTCTGGATCACCTTCGGCGGCATCCTGGCCCTCCTGGTCCGGGCGCCCAGGATTCCCCTGCCGGAGCCGTCCAATGCCGACGGCGCTCCCCCTCCCTCTTCTCCCCTGGCGGTGAAGGCCACTGCCACGAGCCTCCGCCTGACGATTGCCGGACCGGCAGCCGCAGGCGCCCTCGGGATCGTCGTGTTTGGGCTGGCCATGGAGCACCGGATGGCCGCAGTCCTCGCCCTGGCTGCCGCGGCGGTCACCTTCACGGCGCTGTGCGCGGTGACCGAATATACCCATGCGCGCCGTATCCGGAGGATTCATCCCACCGCGGAAGCGCTGGATGAGGAGTCCGCAGACTTCCTCCGCCCGCCGCGCTGGCTCAGGTGGACCGGCACAGCCGGGGCAGCGCTGACCCTCTGCATCCTCCTGGGCGCGGCATTGCTCAGCCCGTCCATTGACCGCGCGGCCCGGAGCTACGCCGAAGATGAAGCCGGCATCCGCAGCGTCCCGGGTCTGCCGTCCGCGGGACAGGCAATTGTTCCCGAGCCCTTCTTCGAGTGGCGGTTTGCCCTCGGCTCCGCCCTGCTGGTCCTGCTCCTGCCGCTGGTCACCGATCTGGTGTCCCGGAAGGTTCTGGCCCGGCCTGCGCTGCCCGGAGACCGGGACGTTGACCTGAGGCTGCGCCGGGTGGCGCTGTTCCGCCTGGCCCGGACCAGTACCGCAACCTGTCTCGCGGCCGCGGGCCTGGTGCTCACCGATGTCTCCCGCCAGAGCCGCTGGGCTACCACTTACGCTCCGGACATCGATCTTGAACCGCCGCTGGACTGGCTGGCTCCGCTGGTCCAGCAAAGCAGTGCGGTCAGCACCCTCCTGCTGCTCGCCGCTGTTGTGGTGGCGTGGCGCCAGTTCGGCCCGTCGCATTTCCCGGATGATCCGCGCTACGCGGAGCAGGCAGACCTCCCTCCGGCGCAGCGGGCATGAGCGCACAGATCCGGGTGGATCTGGCCTCTCCCGTTCCGCCGTATGAACAAATCCGTTCGCAGGTGAGTTCCCTCGCAGCAGCGGGAATCCTGGCACCGGGTGACCGGCTTCCCACCATCCGCACCCTGGCCGCGGACCTTGGCGTGGCTCCGGGCACGGTGGCCAGGGCTTACAAGGAACTCGAGTCCGAGGGAACCGTCACAGCGCTGCGCCGCCGGGGCACCGTCATAGCGCAGCGTGCTGCTGCGCCTGCCGGCGAACCGGGAGGTGTCCCCGCCGAGGTGGGCAACGCCGTCGGACAGCTTGCGGAGGCGGCACGCCGGCACGGGGTTCCCGACGCCGTTGTGCTCAGCCTGCTGGCTTCAGCCATGAGCCGCCCTACTAGACTGGAGCCGTGACCACGATTCCCACACCGTACGAAGACCTGCTGCGCGACATCCTGGCGCACGGCACCCCGAAATCCGACCGCACGGGCACCGGAACGCGCAGTGTCTTTGGCCGGCAGATGCGCTTTGACCTCAGCGAGTCCTTTCCGCTGATCACCACCAAGCGGGTGCACTTCAAATCCGTGGCGCTGGAGCTGCTGTGGTTCCTGCGCGGAGACTCGAACGTGCGCTGGCTGCAGGAACGCGGCGTCACCATCTGGGATGAATGGGCGGACGACGACGGCGAGCTGGGGCCGGTCTACGGCGTCCAGTGGCGCTCCTGGCCCACACCGGACGGCGGCCAGATCGACCAGATCGCCAAGCTCATTGACGGTTTGAAGAACAACCCGGACTCGCGCCGGCATATCGTCACTGCCTGGAACCCGGCAGAGGTGGAGAACATGGCGCTGCCGCCGTGCCACGCGATGTTCCAGTTCTACGTCGCGGACGGCAAACTCTCCTGCCAGCTCTACCAGCGTTCGGCTGACACCTTCCTGGGCGTGCCCTTCAACATCGCTTCCTATGCGCTGCTGACCCTGATGGTGGCGCAGCAGGTGGGCCTGGAACCGGGCGAATTCGTCTGGACCGGCGGCGACGTGCATATCTATGACAATCACCTGGACCAGGTCACAGAGCAGCTGTCCCGTTCACCGTTCCCGTATCCTAAACTGCGGCTGAGGCGGAAGCCTGCCAGCATTTTCGACTACGAGCTTGATGACTTCGAGGTCCTGGACTACCAGCACCACCCCGGCATCAAGGCACCTATCGCCGTGTGAAAGGGCACCCGTCTTGACTGAATCGAACAGGTTCGCTGATTCCACCCGTTACTATCCCGTTGGCCGCGCCGGCGAAGAAGGGCTGGAACTCGACGACGCCCTGGCAGCCCGGGGCTACGGGAACACCGGTGTGCCGCTCGTTGGCATGATCTGGGCCCAGACCACGGACGGCGTGATCGGCAAGGACGGCGGGATGCCCTGGCACCTGCCCGAAGACCTCGCCCACTTCAAGGCCAGCACCCTGGGCCACCCGGTGATCATGGGCCGGCGCACCTGGGAGTCCTTCCCCGAAGCGTTCCGTCCGCTGCCGGGGCGGAAGAACATTGTGATCTCCTCCCGCGAAGGGCTGGCCGCCGAGCTGGAACCGGCGGGCGCCGTCGTCGTACCCTCCCTGGAAGCGGCGCTGGAAGCGGCCGAAGGCAGTGACGGCGGCAGCCGGATCTGGATCGTCGGCGGATCCCAGGTGTATGCCGCCGCTGAGCCCCTGGCGGATGTTGCGGTTGTCACTGTGATCAACACCGCGACCGACGGCGACAGCTACGCGCCGCACCTGGGCTCGGACTGGACGTTCAGCGGCGTCAGCCCGGCGCAGGACTGGTACACATCAGCGAACGGCCTGCAGTACCGGTTCGCGCTGTGGACCCGGAACCGGAACGTAACCGAGCAGGACGGCCGCCAGCCCCTGCCCTAGACTGAAACCATGACTTCAGCAGCTTCTTCTGTTCCCACCGCGGGCTTCGTCGGCTGGCGGGGCATGGTCGGTTCCGTCCTTATGCAGCGCATGCAGGACGAAGGTGATTTCGACCTGATCAACCCCGTCTTCTTCTCCACCTCGAACGCGGGCGGCGCAGCGCCGTCCTTTGCCGAAGGTGCCGGTGCCCTGCAAGACGCCTACGACATTGAGACGCTGGCCAAGCTGCCGATTATTGTCACTACCCAGGGCGGTGACTACACCTCCGAGGTGTACCCCAAGCTGCGCGACGCCGGCTGGGACGGCCTCTGGATTGATGCCGCCTCCACGCTGCGCATGGATGACAGCGCGATCATCGTGCTGGACCCGGTTAACCGGGACGTCATCGACGCCGGTTTGGCCCGCGGAGTGAAGAACTTCGTGGGCGGCAACTGCACCGTGTCCTGCATGCTCATGGGCCTGGGCGGACTGTTCCGCAACGGGCTTGTGGAGTGGGGCACGTCCATGACCTACCAGGCAGCTTCCGGCGGCGGCGCCCGGCACATGCGCGAACTGCTCAACCAGTTCGGCGCGCTGAACTCCGCCGTGGCAGCGAACCTGGCCGATCCGGCGTCGGCCATCCTGGAGATCGACCGCGCAGTACTGGCCCAGCAGAAGGATCCCTCCATGGGCTCCTCCCAGTTCGGCGTTCCGCTGGCCGGCTCAGTGATCCCGTGGATCGATGCCGACCTGGGCAACGGCCAGTCCAAGGAAGAGTGGAAGGGCGGCGCGGAGACCAACAAGATCCTGGGCCTCGGCTCCGATTCCGGCCGGATCCCCTTCGACGGGCTCTGTGTCCGCATTGGCGCCATGCGCTCACACTCCCAGGCGCTGACCCTGAAGCTCACCGAAGACCTGTCCGTCGCCGAGATCGAGCGGATCATCGACGCGGACAACCAGTGGGCCAAGGTGGTTCCGAACACCAAGGAAGCCACCATGGAACAGCTCACCCCGGTAGCCGTGACCGGCACGCTGGACATTCCGGTGGGCCGGATCCGCAAGCTTGAAATGGGACCGGAGTACATCAGCGCGTTCACCATCGGCGACCAGCTGCTCTGGGGCGCCGCGGAGCCGCTGCGCCGGATGCTGCGCATCGCCACCGGCAACCTGTAGGCCTGAAACCTTAATGACTGAAGCCGTCCGTTTGGAGTTCCAAACGGACGGCTTCTGTCATGAGGCGCGGCTTCGTGCGCGCCTGCAGGCAAGCTAGTCTGCGCCGACGGCGGCAGCCGCTTCGGGTACGGCGTGCGGATCCGGGTCACCCGCCCCGCTGCGCAGGAGCAGCAGTCCCGCAGCCGCCGCACAGCAGATCGCTCCTATCCAGAACGGCGCCCGCATGCCCAGCCACTGCGCAACGTGCCCCACCAGGATGGCTGAGACTGCGCCGCCGAACCAGCGAAGGAAGTTGTAGCCGGCGCTGTTCACAGCACGCGGGCCCGCCCCCGAACTCATCGCCGTGCCGGTGAAGAGGGTGTTCAGGATGCCTGAGAAGATGCCCGAGACGATGATGCCAATCACCACAACGGCCTTGTTCCCGGCAGCCATGCCCAGCAGTACCAGGGCGTAGATGAGCACGGTAATCACGGCTCCGCCGCGTTCACCGAACCAGCCGGCCACCTTCGGTGCCAGCACCACGGAGGAGACCGCCACGCACAGGCCCCAGCCGACGAAGACAAAGCCGACGAAGAAGGCGCCCTCCTCCAGGACGAAGGGCGACCAGGCGATGATCGAGAAGAACGCGGCGGTATAGAACGCGGAGCCAAGGGAAGTCATCAGCAGGTTCCGGTTCCGCAGCGCCAGGATCGGATCAATGAGCCGGATCTTCTGCCGCGCGGATTTGTCCTTGTCCTTCGCCAGCAGGGCAGTGCAGAGGATGACGCCGATGGCCATCAGCACTGCGGTCCCGGCGAAGGGCCCGCGCCAGGAGATGGTGCCCAGCACTGCGCCCAGGAGCGGCCCGACGGCGAGCCCGACACCCAGTGCTGCCTCATAGAGCAGGATCGCCCCGGCCTGCCCTCCGGCGGCGGCACCGACGATCACGGACAGGGCTGTGGCGATAAAGAACGCGTTGCCAAGTCCCCAGACGGCCCGCAGCCACACGAGCGTCTCGATGCTGTTGGCGAGCGAACAGGCCCCCGCCGCCAGGACAATTAGCACCAGTCCTGTCACCAGCGTGCGTTTGGCACCGAAACGGTAGGACATCACGCCGGTCAGCAGCATGGCCAGGACCTGGACACCGAGGTAGGAACCGAAAAGCAGGGTGGTTTCAGTGGGAGACGCGCCGAGTTCCTCGGTGATGGTGTTCAGGATGGGGTCCACCAGCCCAATGCCCATGAATGCGATCACGGCGGCAAACGCCGTGACCCACACCGTTTTCGGCTGGCCGCGCAGCGCGTCCGCGAGCCGTGGATGTGCGGATGCCTCCCGCACGGCTGCAGCTTTACTCATATTTGTGGTGCCTTTCGAAGTGTCTTTAGCCGTCCGCTAAGTGACGGGAGCCGGGCTGGTCAGCCTCCGGCGCATCCGGTCCCAGGGACAGAAGCCGGGTGACTGCCGGAACGGCGTCCCGGAGGAGTCTGCGGTCCTCTTCGGGGAGCCGCTCGAGCAGCAGGGCAAAGGAGTGGTTCCTGCGCTCCACAAGCTCATCCACCTGCCGGCGGCCTTTCCCGGTCAGGTCAATGACGACGGCGCGCCGGTCGGCTGGATCGGCACGGCGTTCCACGAGGCCCAGTTTGACCAGCCCGTTGACCACTGAAGTGGCGGAGGGCAGCTGGACGCCTTCCAGTGCGGCAAGCTCACCCATCCGCAGCGGACCGCGGTCCACGAGGGTGCTCATGACCGAGGACTGTGAGGCCGTCAGGTCCCAGCCCGGAATCCGGCGGCGGCTCAGATGGTAGAGCCGGGGCAGCATCGGGCGCAGCTGCTGTGACAGCTGCAGGGACTCATCGAAGCTCATAGTTAAAGATTCTAAGTATTCGAAGGTCTAAGTACAATTTCTCCGCGGTGCTGAAACAGCCCGAGACAGCAGAAAACTGCCCGTTGGAGTTCCAAACGGGCAGTTTCTGCTGTCTCGGTGACTGGGGAAGAGCGCTACAAAGCGCAGTTGATCAGCAGCGGTTCCGGGTGCAGCCGGATGCCAAAGCGGTGCTCGACGCCGTCGGCCACCGCACGGGCAACGGCCAGCAGGTCTTCGGCCGTTGCGCTGCCGCGGTTGGTGACGGCCAGGGTGTGCTTGGCGGAAAGCGATGCGCGGCCGCCTGCGAGGCCCTCCCCGGCGGTGCCCGGGAGTCCGAACCCCTTGCCGAAACCTGCATGCTCGATCAGCCAGGCTGCGCTGAGCTTGACCATGCCCGGTTCAGCAGCCGGATAGCGCGGTGCTTCGGCAGGCAGCCGGTCTGCATCCGGTGCGGGCAGAATGGGGTTCGTGAAGAAGGACCCGGTGCTGTAGGTGTCCGGATCCGCAGGATCCAGGACCATTCCCTTTCCGGCCCGCAGGCGCAGCACCTCGCGGCGGACGTCGGCGGCATCGGCGCTCTCGCCGACCTCGACGCCCAGGGCGCGTGCCAGCTCGGCGTAACGAACGGGGACACTGGCCGTCCCCTTGGTCAGAGCGAACTCCACGCTGAGGACAACGTAGCGCGGAGATCCGTTCACCGTGGTGCGCTTCAGCAGCGAATCACGGTAGCCGAACCCGAGTTCAGCCGCGCCGAAACGGCGCCGGGAGCGTTCCCGGCGGTCCCAGGCAAGGACCGAGACAATGCTGTGCGAGACGTCGGAGCCGTAGGCACCCACGTTCTGCACCGGCGTCGCCCCTGCCAGCCCGGGGATTCCGGAGAGCGCTTCGAGACCCGCATAGCCTTCGGCCACAGTCCTGGCCACGAGGTCATCCCAGGGATGTCCGGCCTGGACGTCGACGACGGCAGTGCCGCCGTCGCCTTCCCGGAACTCGATCCCGCGGTTGCCAATGTGCACCACGGCGCCGTCGAAACCTGCATCGGAAATGAGCAGGTTGGAGCCGCCGCCAACGATCAGCAGGGGCTCGGAGGCTTCATCCGCCGCGCGGACCATGGAGACAAGCTCATCGGGGGTTTCGGCGTTCAGGTAGCGCCTGGCCGGCCCGCCCACGCGGGATGTCGTGAGGGATGCAAGCTGCATCGAGGTCAGAGCGCTCACCAGACCCGCACAACCGCCTGGGCCTTGACCAGTACCTTCTGGCCGTTGAACGTCACTGCCAGATCGATCCTGGCGGTGGAGTTGTCCGCATCGACGGCGCCAACCATGCCGGTGATTTCGACGACGGCACCCGGGGCGTCATCCACGTCCTCGACGGTGACCGGGCGGGTGAAGCGGGTCTGGTAGTCCAGGACCGCTCCCGGGTCCCCGATCCAGTCCGTGACCAGCTGGACGGCAGCTCCCATGGTGAACATGCCGTGGGCAATAACCCCGGGCAGGTCCACGGAGCGTGCAAAGCGTTCGTTCCAGTGGATCGGGTTGAAGTCTCCCGACGCTCCGGCATAGCGGACGAGGTCCGCGCGGCTGATTTCCAGGGTGGTCCGGCCAATTTCCTGCCCGGCCTGCAGTTCACTCAGTGCAATGGACATGGCTACTGGCCTTCTCCCCGGACGAGGATCGATGAGACCGTGGTGGCGACCTTCTCGCCCTCCACAGTGGAGATTTCCGCGCGCGTGGTGACCAGGGCGCCGTCGCCCATCGCCCGCACGGTGTCGACATGCAGTTCCGCCAGCAGTTCATCGCCGGCCACGATCGGGCGGTGGTGGGTGAAGCGCTGGTCTGCGTGGACCACGCGGGAGAAGTCGATGCCGGCATCCGGGTCCCGGATCAGCTGGGCGTCGGCCTGCTGGGCCACGATGATCGCGAACGTGGGCGGGGCAACCAGGTCGGCGTAACCGAGCTTCTGCGCCGCAGCGGTCTCGAAGTGGGCCGGGCTGGTGGCCTTCACGGCACGGGCGAACTCCCGGATCTTCTCGCGGCCCACCTGATAGGACTCACCGGCGGGGTACCTCCGGCCCTGCAGTTCGGGGTTGATGCTCATTTGTTTCCCTTCATCCGGCGTCGGGCGTCACGGGCTCGCACCACCATACCGCTCAGGTGAACGCTCATACCCACAACAATCACCGGCAGGGCCAGGTACATGATGACCTGCTGGTTGGTCACCGCGCCCAGAATGACCATCAGGATTCCCGCGCCGGTCACTGAAAGTGCAACGACGACGAGGCGGCGGTAGAGCGGAGAACCGGTTTCCCAGGGGGTGTTAAGCATGGCTTCAGAATACAGTCGCGGTGCCGTGGGCACCGAAACGGCGAAGCACTCCCGACCGTCAGAAGAGCGGCTGCTGAAGTGCAGGCAGGCCGGTGCGGAAGTCCCCGAATTCGATCCGCTGGCCCTTGAGGGCGGTGAGGTCAGCGAGGAAACAGAGTCCGGCGTCGTCCGTTGCTGCGAGCGCAGTGCTGCCCAGCATGCCGCGGATCACCAGTCCGTGCTCGCCGGCGGAAAGCGGCAGCGGGTAGAGGCCCGGAGCAGGCTCTTGAAGGACTGTCCGGAACGCGTCCGGCCGCGGCCAGGCCTCCTTCACTATCTCGAAACCCTCCGGGTCCCGGTCGAACAGGACTGCCCTGGCGGCGTCGGCGTGGCCAGCGTTGACGGCGGCGAGTTCAGCCTCCGGCAGCGGAGCAGCCAGGGCCGCGCATTTGTGTCCCGCGCGCACGGCCTGCGGCAGGTCAAGTGCGGCGGAAATCTCGTCCTCCAGGACCCGGACCTGCAGCCCGTTGGCAGCGCGGGCGACATACTGGGCGGCGAGGGCGCCCTGCTCAGTCAGGCGCAGCACTTTCCTCCGGTCGGCTGCAGTGCCGACCTTGGTGGTTCCGTCCGCGAAGGTAGCAATGTAGAGCCACTGCGGGCGGGCGAGGTAGCTCCGGAGCCCGGCAGGCAGCCCGCCCCCGCGGTGGCTGTTGTGTACCAAACGGCCCTCGTCCTGGAAGAAGCAGCGTTTGCACTGGTAGCCCCGCTCCGCAGCGGCATTGGCCGGGCAGGAGTGGGACCTGCGTCCGCTTTCTTCCACCAGTTCGTAGCCCAGGCAGTAGCGCGCGGCCTCGGACCGGACCCGGAAACGCAGTTCCGACCCGGGAGCGAGCCTCAGCACGGCCCTGTTCCCGCCGGGCTGGACCAGGCGCAGGAACGCTCCCTCGCCGTCCCAGGCCGTGCCGCCGCACAGGTACATCGAGTCGGTCATACGGCGGGGCCTCCGGAATGCTAGGGGTTCCATTTCACGGTATCGCACGCAGACAGTCCCGCCCGCGCCGGGCCCGGGGCCGGATTCCTCCGGGCAGGGCCCTAGGCGGGTGTGCCTCCGCGCAGGTAGACCGTGGTGGTGTGGGTGAAGAACTCCTTGGCGGACTGTCCCTGTTCCTTCGGACCGTACCCGGATTTCCGGGCCCCGCCGAACGGAACATGCGGGTCGGCCCCGGCAGATTCGGAGTTCACGTGCAGGATTCCGACGTCGATGCCGTCCACGGCGCCGAGCACCCGCGTGATGTCCTGGGTGAAGACGGCGGCGGAGAGCCCATATTCGCCCTGCCCTGCCCACTCGAAGGCCTGTGCGGCACCGCTGGCGCGGCGGACTGCGAGCACCGGGCCAAACAGCTCCTCGGTCCACGCGGGGTTGGACTCCGCGGCGTCCGCCTCTGCGGGCAGTTCAAGGACGGTCGGCGGAACGAATGCCGCCCCGGCGTCCTCGGGCAGGCTGCCCTGGAACGCCAGACGGGCACCGCCGGAAAGCGCTGCATCGATCCCCCGCCGCACACCCTCCGCCGCGGACCCGGACACCAGCGGTCCCATCTGGACGAACGGATCCGCCGGGTCGCCGGTTCTCCACTGCTGCAGCCTGCCGGTGAGCCGGGCCAGGAAGTCATCAGCGATCGGCTCCTCCACGATCAGCCGTGAGGTTGCCGTGCACTTCTGGCCGGTCGAGCGGAACGCACCGAAGAGCACCTGCTCCGCGGCCAGGTCGAGGTCCGCGCCGGCCAGGACCACCGCGGCGTTCTTGCCGCCCATTTCAGCCTGCACCGGCACTCCCCGTGCCGCGCCGGCCGCGGCCAGCCTTCGGCCAACTCCGGTGGACCCGGTGAAGGTGAGGCCGTCCAGCAGCTGATGTTCCACCAGGGCCGTGCCCAGCGCACCCGATCCGGCCACCAGGTTCAGCACACCCTTGGGCAGCCCCGCTTCATCCAGTGCCTCGGCCAGGCGCTGGGCCAGCAGGGGTACCGTGCTGGCCGGTTTCCAGACCACGGTGTTGCCGTAGACCAGGGCCGGGGCGATCTTCCACGCCGGAATCGCAATGGGAAAGTTGAAGGGCGTAATGACGCCGATGACGCCCAGCGGTTTGCGTACCACGAGGATCTGCTCCCCGCGCCGCGGCGAGGAGAACACTTCACCGGCTGCCCGGTCCCCTTCATTCCCGTAGTAGCGCAGGATCTGCGCTGCCCGCGCAACCTCTCCCCTGCCCTCGGCCACGGTCTTGCCTTCTTCCCGGGCGAGCTCCAGCCCAAGTGCGTCCGCAGCCGCGTCCAGTATTCCGGCGGCACGGACCAGGATGGCACCGCGTTCGTGCATGGGTGCCGCGGCCCAGGCCCTGGCCGAGCCGGCGGCAGCCTCCACGGCCCGCTCCAGCTGTTCCGGAGCCGCCTGCCGGCCGGCGGCCACGGTTTCCGCCGGCCGGGCAG
Source organism: Arthrobacter koreensis (assembly GCF_035792275.1). Lineage (GTDB taxonomy): Bacteria > Actinomycetota > Actinomycetes > Actinomycetales > Micrococcaceae > Arthrobacter_B > Arthrobacter_B koreensis_A. The sequence goes on from NZ_JAMWKK010000003.1 coordinate 213,652, forward strand.
GGTTGGACGAGACGAGGTCTGCGCCGTCGCCGTCTTCCCACTTGCCGGCGATGAACTGCCGCAGGGCGGCGGGGATGCTGTTGGCCAAGGCCTTCTCCTGTGCTGGGTGGAACGGTGCAGGCTAGCGGAAAGCGGGGACTCCGGTGAGCTGCTGGCCGAGGATCAGGGTGTGGACCTCATCCGTGCCTTCATACGTCCGCACGGACTCAAGGTTGTTGGCGTGGCGCAGCGGCGAGTAGTCGAGGGTGATGCCGTTGCCGCCCAGGATGGTCCTGGCCTCCCGGGCAATGGCGATCGCTTCCCGGACGTTGTTCAGCTTGCCCACGGAGATCTGGTGGTTCTGCAGCGATCCGGAGTCCTTGAGCCTGCCCAGGTGCAGCGCCAGCAGGAAGCCCTTGTTGATTTCCAGTGCCATGTCCACCAGCTTCTGCTGGGTGAGCTGGTAACCCGCCAGCGGCTTGTCGAACTGCAGCCGGTCCTTAGAGTAGGCCAGTGCGGCTTCAAACGAATCCCGGGCTGCTCCCATGGAGCCCCAGATGATCCCGTAGCGTGCCTCATTGAGGCAGGCGAAGGGTCCGCGCAGGCCCCGCGCATCAGGAAGCACGGCGTCGGAGGGGAGCCGCACGCTGCTGAGTTCGATTTCGCACTGGATGCTGGCCCGCATCGAGAGCTTGGGTTCAATCGGGGTGGCCGTGAAGCCGGCCGTATCGGTGGGCACAACAAAGCCGCGGATGCCGTCGTCGGTCTGCGCCCAGATCACCGCCACGGAGGCGACGTTGGCCAGGCCGATCCAGCGCTTGGTGCCGTTAAGGACCCAGTCGCCGCCCTCACGCCGGGCGAAGGTCTTCATAGCCGAGGGGTCGGAACCTGCCGTGGGTTCGGTGAGGCCGAAACAGCCGATTTCCTCGCCCCGCGCCATGCCCGGAAGCCAGCGGGTCTTCTGTTCTTCGGACCCCCATTTGGAGATGGCGCTCATGGCCAGTGAGCCCTGAACGGACACGAAGGTCCGCAGCCCTGAATCCCCTGCCTCGAGTTCGGCGCCGGCCAGACCGTATTCGACAGCCGAGCGGCCGCTGCAGCCGTATCCGTGCAGGTGCATGCCCAGCAGTCCCAGCTTTCCCATTTCCGGAACAATTTCCAGCGGGAAGTGCGCCGCTTCGAACCAGCCCGCAATGTTGGGCCGGATTGCTTCATCCACAAAACTGCGGACCTTTGCCCGGAGTTCCAGCTCCCCGCTGCTCAGCAGGGAGTCAAAGCTGATCAGGTCGGAGGGATCCAGGGTTTCCGGGGCCGGGACAGCTGTGGTGCTCATGGTGCTCTTCTCTCTTGGAATGCCGGCGGCGAGGTGAGGGACATCAACACACGCTACGGAGGCGCGCGACATGCGTCATTGAGCATTCGGGCCAATTTATGGGCGTATACCGGATGATTTATCCCATGGTTTCCCTTGCTGAGCTCTGCACCGTCCTCGGGACACATCTGATACCCGTCAACGGACGGTCCCTTCCCGCCCGGGACCTGACCGGCGTCCACGTTTCAGAGCTTGAGGATCCCACGCCCTACCTCGACGGCGGTGAACTCCTGCTCACTACCGGAATGCCGCTGGGTGGAAACCCTGCGGCCACGGGGCGTTATGTCCAGCGGCTTCGCAGCAGGGGGGTCCATGCCCTGGGAATTGGGCTGGGGCCGTGGCTGGCTTCGGTGCCGGACTACTTGTCCGCGGCGTGCGACGAGGCGCAGATCCATCTGCTGGCAGTGCCCGACGGCGTGCCGTTCCAGAACGTCTCCCGTGCCTTTTGGCGGCTCTCAGCCCGGACCGGCGAGGCGGAGCTGCTGGGGAGCCTTGGCACGCAGACATCGCTTGCGCAGGCAGCGATGCGTCCGGGCGGCGCCGCTGCCGTCATCCGGGGCCTGGCACAGGCCCTGGGCGGCTGGGCGGCCTTCCTCCCCTCCGGCGCAGAGCCGGCACGGTACTGGCCCGAAAGCACCGTCACGCTGCTTCCCCTGCTGCGGGAGGAGACTCTTCGGCTGAACCGTGCCGGCACTCATGCAGCGGCGACGTTCGAACTGCACGGACAGCCGGTGGTGGAGTACCCCATTTCGGCCGGCGGCCGGATTCACGGTTTCCTGGCCGTGGGGCCCGGCCGGAAGCTTGCTGCACCGGACCGTCAGGTGATCATGACGGTCTGCACCCTCCTGGCGCTGAAGGCCCGTCAGCGGGAAGCTGCCTCGGATGCGGCCGCGGTCCTGGAGGCGGCGGTGGCCAAGCTTGTGCTCCACGGCCACACGGAAGCGGCCCGGATCCTGGCTGAGGACGCCGGGCATCCCGAGCTGCCGCGGCGGATGAGGGTCCTGGCACTGGCTGCGCCCGGTGATTCCGTCCCCGGTCAGCTGCTGCTCGCGGCACCGGCCCTGAAACCCGCGCCGGGAGTGCCGCCGCTGACGGCCCGGCTGCCGGACTGCACGCTCCGCCACGAACGGGACGGGGTGCTGTATGTGCTCCTGCCCGAAGACGGGAGCACCGGGGCCGGGGACACCGGCGCCGGGACCAGCCATGCCTGGAACGAAGCCGCGGATGTGCCGGCGGAGCCTGCCGAACTGTCCGGGGCTGTCAGCGATCCGGTGAGCCTGTCGGAAGTTCCGGGTGTGCTGCCGGGCCTGCGCCGCGCACTGGCCCAGGCCCCGGCCGGAACGCTCGCCGGAACAGCGGCGCCTGCCCATGCAGCAGCACAGGCCTGGGTGCAGGAGTTGGCCGGGTATTCCCGGGCGGACCTGGTGGGAACAGTCACCGAGTACCTGCGGCACCGGGGGCACTGGGAGAACGCCTCGCGTGCGCTGGGCATCCACCGCAACTCGCTGCGGCACCGGATGGCCCTGGTCTCGTCACTGCTGGGCGTCGACCTGGATGATCCGGATGTGTTCGCGCCGCTGTGGCTGGAACTGCGTCAGCGCGAGGCGTAGCGTCCGTCCGCCGCGGCGTCACCGGGCGGCTCCTGCAGCCACTTCAGGACGTCTTCCGTGTGCTGCCCCAGCCTAGGCGGGGCATCGGCCCGCGGGGCGAGGGCAGGCTCCCACAGCGCCGGGTGCCGGATCTGCCGGCCAGCCGGAGCGCCGTCGGCGTCCCGCAGCTCAAGCACCGGATCCAGTCCCAGGGATTCGGCGTAGGCGATCCCCTCATCTATGCCGGCGACCTTACCGGCAGGGATTCCGGCCCGGCTCAGCCGTTCCTGCCAGTGGGCGGCCGGGGCCGCGGCCAGCCGCTCCTCCAGCAGCGGAATCAGTTCCCCCCGGTGCTTCACCCGGGCACTGTTGGTCGCGAACCGCTCATCATCTGCAAGTCCGGGAGCGTCGAGCTCCCGGGCCAGGGCGGTGAACTGCGAATCGTTGCCGCACGCCACCGCCAGCGGAACGTCTGCACAGCTCAACAGCTGGTACGGGACGATCGACGGGTGGGCGTTGCCCATGCGGCCGGGCACCACGCCGGCTCCAAGATAGGCCTGGGCCTGGTTGGCCAGTGCTCCCTGCAGGCTGGAGAGGAGGTTCAGCCGGACATGGCTTCCCCTGCCCGTGGCGGTCCGGGCGTGCAGCGCGGCCAGTACCGCGGTGGCGGCGTCCTTGGCCGTGAGTACGTCAACCAGGGCCACTCCGGCTTTCATCGGCGTCCCGCCGGGCTCGCCGGTGATGCTCATCAGCCCGCCCAGGGCCTGGACCACAAAGTCGTAGCCGGGCAGGTCCCGGCCGCCCCCGTCGCCAAAACCGGAGATCGAGGCATACACCAGGCCTGGATTCGCCTTGCTCAGTTCCGCGTAGCCCAGTCCCAGCTTCTCCAGGCCGCCGGGTTTGAAGTTCTCCACCAGCACGTCAGCCCGCAGCGCCAGCTCCCGGGCGAAGCGCACCCCGTCTTCATCGGCAAGGTCCAGGCAGACGGATTCCTTGTTCCGGTTCACGGACTCGAAGTAAGTTGCCCCCGTGCCGGACCACGGCGGTCCCCAGCTGCGGGTGTCGTCTCCGGTTCCGGGCCGTTCAACCTTGATGACCCGTGCTCCGAGGTCTGCCAGTGTCATGGTGCAGAGCGGACCTGCCAGGACCCGGGAAAAGTCCGCCACCAGGATTCCTTCCAGCGGCCGCTGGCCGTCCGGCAGCTTCTCTCGGCTGGTCACACGTGCTCCCCTTCGCTGGATTCCTTAGTCTCCCCCACCCTAGGTGTGCACGGCGGAAAGGACTTGGACGTCTCATCCAACCAGGTGGTCAAGCTGTACAGGCCGCGACCGGCTGCGGACAGCACTCCGCCCCGGGAGCCTGACGGCTGCCGGGGCGGAGCGTGAAGGGAAACGTCAGGCGTGCTGCCCTGCGTGCTGTCCTTCGGAGATCTCTTCGACCACCTTGGCGTTGAATGCTTCAAGGTCGTCCGGGGTGCGGCTCGTGACCAGGCCCTGGTCCACCACCACCTCTTCGTCGCTCCAGTTGGCCCCTGCATTGCGCAGGTCTGTGGCCAGGGTGTGGAAGGAGGTGAGGTCACGTCCCTTGACCACCTCGGCGTCGATCAGCAGCCACGGTCCGTGGCAGATCGCTGCCACCGGCTTGCCGGCCTCGAAGAAGTCCCGGGCAAAGCGCTGGGCATCCTTGTTCACGCGCAGGTAGTCGGCGTTGATGACGCCGCCGGGCAGGACCAGTGCATCGAAGTCTGAAGCGCTGGCATCCGCCACGTCCAGGTCCACGGTGAAGGTGTCACCCTTGTCCACGCCGTTGAAGCCCTGGATGCTGCCGCTGGACGGCGAAACCAGGACCGGTGATCCACCGGCTTCCTTTACGGCTTCCCAGGGGCTGGTGAGTTCGACCTGCTCCACGCCGTCCGTGAGCAGGAAAGCGACCTTCTTGCCGGAAATATCATGTGCTGACATTTTGCCTCCGTTCGTGGTCAGGCGGTCCGGTCTGAACCGCCTCTGCCCTCTACCCTAGGAAAAAACAGCAATGATAAGCAAGCTGATCTTTCTACAGGCCTCCGGCTACGGCTGCCGCTGCCCTCAGCCAGGCACGCTGGGTGGCGGGCCGGAGCGAGGCGTAGCGGATCTGGCCCTTCACCAGCGCAGGGTCGTACGGAATGGTCACGGCCGCGCGGGCCAGCACCTTGAACGCCTCGGCGACCCTCCGCGCCTGCGCCTCAGTGCCGTTGCGGTCGGCCTGGGAAACAATGACGACGGCGCCGCGCGCCAGTTCCGCATACTTGCCGCCGCGTTCCTGCAGCGCTTCAAGCAGCAGTGCGCCCGCCTCGGCGTGTTCCTCAACGGTGGTAGTGGCAATGACCAGCTGGTCGGTGTGGTCGATCATCCGCAGCCAGCGTTCGGCGCTTTCGTCGTTGCCTGAATCCACGACGTTCAGGCGGAAGTACTTGGACGCCACTGAGTGCAGCGCGTCGAAGTCCGCCTTGGTGACCTTCTGCTCCGAGGCCAGCACGTTCGGATTCGAGCGCAGGACGTCGTACTTGTCATCCGTCTGGTGGTGGACGAACTTCGCCAGCATGGCCGACTGCGCCGCCGGGGAAAGCAGCAGCCCGGTCTCAGGCAGCAGGTCCATGACGGTGGCGTCATGCTGTGCCTGTTCCGTCCGCCAGCCGAGGGTGCCCCGGGTTTCGTTGTTATCCCACGCCAGGACCGGACCGCCGCCGTTGCGTGCAAAGATGGCGGCCAGCATGACGGTGGTGGGGGTTTTGTTCGCCCCGCCCTTGCCGTTGACCACGGAGATGGTACGCGGCCCAGGCCAGTGCTGGCTGACGATCCGGGTATCCCGGCGTTCCTCCAGCTCCCGGGCAGACGGCGCGATCCGAATGCCCAGCGACGCCAGGAAACCGCGGAATCCGCGCGCGGCAGGGATCTTGGCGGTCTGGGTGTCCAGGAAAGTTGCCCGGCGCACGTCATTGGGCTCCCCGCGCACCGCGGCGCGGGTGCGTTCGCGCAGGTCAACCGGCATCTGGGCAGGCTCCAGAGGCAGGCCGGAAGGATGGCCGGCATACGGCTCAATCGAACCGCTGCCACGGATTTCAATCTCCTGCTGCGGCCCGGCAGGCGGCGCGGCCGGCGGTTCCGGAAGCACGACGGCGAGCCGCTGGCTGTCTTCCCCGGCATCCGGCGCAGGTGCTGGCTGCACCGCGGCCTCAGCCGCTGACTCGGGTTCCACGTCAGCCTCCGGCTCAGGCTCAGGCTCCGGCTCCGGCGCTGATTCGTGTTCGGACCCGGATTCAGGGGCGTCAGCCTGTTCCGTCGCATCCCAGGAAGGTTCCCAGCGCGGCTCGGCGCCCGGGGACTCAGCGTCCGTGGACTCAGCATCCGTGGATACCGGAGCGGGCGGCTCCGGCGCATACTCTTCGGCCGGCCAGTCCAGCTGCGGTGTTTCGGGCATCTGCGGCTCCTCGCGGCTGGCCTGTTCCTGGTACGTTTCGGCTTGCCACGGCTCATCGGTGCGCAGCGCTGTTTCGAGCTCCCCCGGCACAGGCGCACCGTGCGCGGTTTCGGGGGCGCCGTCTTCCCGGTGGCGGAATCCCGGCTCCGGATCCTCCGGCGCTTGCGGGCCGGCAGCGTCCTGTTCGTCGACCAGCACCGAAGGCGATCCGTCCACGGCATACCCGTTACCGGCGTCGGGCGCTGCGCTGCTCCCCCAGGACCTGAGCTCAGCCCGGGCACGGCGGCGGGTCAGAGGGGCTTCCTCGTCCCGGGCCGGAGGCTCGGCACGGCCCGGGGCGCGTCCCTGCGCCTGGCGCCGTTCCCCGGCACTGTCCGCCGGAGCGGATCCCTCGCGGCTTTGCACTGCCCGCCGGGCGCGCCGGGTCGGCAGGGCCTGCTCTTCAGCGGCAGGGTTCTTCTCTGTCATCGGGTCTGCATCTTTCGTTCCGTGCTCGGGCGATTGACTTAGGACGGCGCTCTCCCAGTGATCCTACAAGCCGCCCCCGTTCCGCCCGGGCGGAGCGCTGCGTGTCACACCCACATTCCGGCGGGCCAAATCCACCGGTGCGGCGCACACGGCAGTGTCCCGGAAAGCAGAAAACCCCCGGGAATCTCGCGGATCCCGGGGGTTTTTCTCTGTAGCGGTGGGGAGGCTCGATCTCCCGACCTCACGATTATGAGTCGTGCGCTCTAACCAACTGAGCTACACCGCCATAAATGAGTCAAGCCCGCGTGCTTCGCCTAGTCTTGAACAACAGGCTTACAAACGCGGACCCTCCCATTGAGAGCCCCGACCGGGAATCGATCCCGGGACCTCCATCTTACCAAGATGGCGCTCTACCACTGAGCTATCGGGGCATCGCCCCTTACCGGGGCAACGACATAAGACTCTACCAGTACTTTCTCCGCATCACGAAATCGATTCGGGCCAATCCGGTCATCTGTGACCGAAGACACTGTCCATGCAGGTCAGCAGCCTGTCTTGCCGCCCTGGGAGGGCCCGCGACCGTAGAATGGGAAACAGGAAACAACAGGGTTTCCGCTACCGCCGTTTCCCCCGCCGGCAGGATTAGATTCTTACAGGAGTGCGCGGATGCCAAGGCAAATGGGTCCAGGAACGGTTGTGGGCGGCAGGTACCGCCTGCAGGAGCGGATCGGCTCCGGTTCCATGGGATCGGTTCACCGCGCCGTGGATCAACTCCTGGGCCGCGAAGTGGCCGTGAAACTCATCGCTTCCCTTGCCCGCACCGAGGAAGAGCGCAGCCGGAACGAGGCCGAAGCCAAGGTTCTGTCCCAGCTCAACCACCACAGCCTGATCACACTGTTCGACGCCGGAACAGAGGTCTCTCCGTCCGGCACCTCGATTGTGTGGCTGGCCATGGAACTGGTCCAGGGTTCGGACCTGAGCCGCCGGCTGAGCAAGGGCACGCTGCCGCCGCGCCAGGTTGCGTACCTGGCTTACGATCTGGCTATCGGCCTGGACTACATGCACCGCGGCGGCATTGTGCACCGGGACATCAAGCCCGCAAACATCCTGCTCTTCGACTACCGGGAAGATGAGACCCGGCTGCGTGCCAAACTGACCGACTTCGGCGTCGCGCAGATGGCCGGAGACCCCAGCCCCCAGGGCGACGAATTCACCGGTACTGCCGGCTTCATGAGCCCTGAACAGGTCCGGTCGGAGCCCGCCGGTCCACCCAGCGACGTCTACTCACTGGGACTCGTGCTGCTGCGGTGCCTCACGGGGGAACGCGCTTTCCCGGGCATGGCGGTGGAGAGCGCCCTGGCCCGCCTGTTCCGCGGTCCGGTCATCCCGGATTCCGTGGGACCGGAGTGGGCGGGGGTTCTGGAGGCCATGACTGCACTGGAGCCGGGTGACCGGCCCTCCGCCCACGAAGTCTCCGAGGTTATGCAGGACCTCACCAGGGCCGGGCGCGGACGGCGCAGCACCGAGGCGTTCGAAGATCCTGATCGTGTCCGTGCAGCCGAGGAGCTGGGGCCCACTGTTGAAGCCGAAGGTGATCCGGCGCTGGATCGGATCACGGCACTGACTTCCAGACTGCTCGGTGTTCCCGTAGCCGCCGTGTCCATTGTGGGCGCCGACCGGGTGTGGACTGTGTCCGGAAGCGGCACACGGCGGGGTTCAGCGGCAGCCCAGGAGTCTCTGTGCCCGGTTACCGTCCGCGAGGACACCCCGTTCATAGTCGACGATGTGCAGCATGACCTGCGCACCGCTGCTGATCCGCTGGTGGTCGCTTCGCCGGGCTTCGGCTTCTATGCCGGAGTGCCGCTGCGCAATGCTGAGGGGCTGGCCCTGGGCACCCTGTGCGTCATGGACCGCGCGGCGCGCAGCCTCACCGGCGACCAGGAAGCCACGCTGCGCGACCTCGCAGCGCTTGCGGCGGATATCCTGCAGCTACGGCAGGACGTACGGGACGCCCGCGATACCGCTGGCTACGTGCCCGCGGAACCTGCTGTGGCAGACTGACCCGGAACTGCGCCGGCATCCGGCAGCGTTCACAGAGGAGGACACCATGGACCAAGGCGCCAACCCGATAATGCCCATGTGGTGGGAGTTCACAGTCACCGCCATGGGCGCCGTGGTCCTGGTGCTGACCGTCGCGGCGGTCATTTCCCTGGCCCGGCAGAAGAACCTGGCACCGGGCATAAAGTTCCTGTGCCTGCTGGGCGTGCTTGGCTTCCCCGTCCTGGGACCCGCACTGTGGTTCGTCCACCTGTACCGCGCCCACCGAAGCCGCCCCGCTCATCCGGCAGAAGCGGCACGGATGGCTGCCAGCCGGGGAGCCAACCGGCGTTAAACGCAGGTTGGGTGCCCCCTCCCGGGAACACCCAACCTGTTGGCAATTCTTAGTCGCGGAAACGCGGCTTGCCCGCACCGGCACCGGCCGGCTTGCCGAAGCTGCGGTCGCCGTCGAACTTCTTCTTGTACGGACGGTCCGAACCGCGGTCACCGAAGGACCGCTCGCCGTCACGCTTCTTGAAATCCTTCTTGAAACCGCGGTCAGCGCGGTCGTAGGAGCCGCCTTCACGTGCGGGACGGCGTCCCTTGTCCAGTTCCAGGTGGATCAGCTCGCCGCCGATCCGGGTGCGGGACAGGGCGCGCAGCTGGTCCTTGGAAAGGTCAGCGGGCAGTTCCACGAGGGTGTGGTCGGCGCGGATGTCGATGCCGCCGATCTGCGAGGAGGACAGGCCGCCCTCGTTGGCGATGGCGCCCACGATCGAGCCGGGCATGACACGCTGGCGGCGGCCGACGGCGATGCGGTAGGTCGCGTTGCCTTCGGTCAGCGGGCGCGTCGGGCCGCGGGAGCCGAAACCGTCGTTGCGGCCTTCGGAACGCTCGCGCTGGCGGGCCGGTGCCTGCGGAATTTCTTCCATCAGCAGCGGGCGTCCGCCCTGGGCCATGACGGCCAGTGCAGCGGCGATCTCCTCGGCGGGAACGTCGTTCTCGGCGATGTACTTGGTAACCAGCTCACGGAAGACCGAGAGGTCCTCGGAGTTGCGGGTCTCGGTGATCCGCTCGGAGAACTTGGCCAGGCGCTTGGCGTTGACAACGTCAACACCGGGCAGCTGCATGTGCTCGACGGGCTGGCGGGTAGCCTTCTCGATGGCGCGCAGCAGGTACTTCTCGCGCGGAGTCATGAAGAGGATGGCGTCGCCGGTGCGTCCGGCACGGCCGGTACGGCCAATGCGGTGCACGTAGGACTCGGTGTCGTGCGGGATGTCGTAGTTGAAGACGTGGCTGATGCGCTCAACGTCCAGACCGCGGGCGGCGACGTCGGTGGCGACCAGGATGTCGATCTTGCCCTCGCGCAGTGCCTCGACGGTGCGCTCGCGCTGCTGCTGCGGAATGTCGCCGTTGATCGCCGCTGCCTTGTAGCCGCGGGACTTCAGCTTGTCCGCGAGGTCCTCGGTGGCCATCTTGGTGCGCACGAAGGCGATGACGCCGTCGAAGTCCTCGGTTTCGAGGATGCGGGACATGGCATCGAGCTTGTGCGGCCCCATGACCTGCACGTAGCGCTGGCGCGTGTTGGCGCCGGTGGTGGTCTTGGACTTGACCGTGATTTCGGCCGGATCGTTCAGGTACTTCTTGGCGATCTTGCGGATGGCACCGGGCATGGTGGCGGAGAACAGGGCAACCTGCTTCTCGTCCGGGGTGCTGGAGAGGATCTGCTCAACGTCTTCGGCGAAGCCCATGCGCAGCATTTCGTCAGCTTCATCCAGGACCAGGTACTGCAGGTTGGACAGGTCCAGGGAACCCTTGGAGATGTGGTCGATCACGCGGCCCGGGGTACCAACAACAACCTGTGCACCGCGGCGCAGGCCGGCCAGCTGGGGACCGTAGGGGGATCCGCCGTAGACGGGGAGGACGGTGAAGTCGTCCATGTGCACGGCGTAGGAAGTGAAGGCCTCGGCTACCTGCAGGGCGAGTTCGCGGGTCGGGGCCAGGACCAGGATCTGGGTGTCCTTGGTAGGTCCGTTGACCTCGGCCAGCTCAGCCATGCGGGAGAGGGCGGGAACAGCGAAGGCGGCGGTCTTGCCGGTGCCGGTCTGGGCCAGGCCCACGACGTCGCGGCCTTCGAGCAGGACGGGGATGGTGGCTGCCTGGATGGGCGACGGAGTCTTGTAGCCAACGTCGGTCAGCGCAGCAAGGATGCGTGCATCCAGGTTGAAATCGGAGAACAGCACCTGGGCTTCTTCAGCTTCGGCGGCAGTGTTTTCTTCGACAATTTCTTGGGTGTTCTCAGGCAAGGGGATATTCCTCATCAGTGGGGCCGGGCAGCCGGTTCTGGCGGCTGCGAGTACATAAGTCCGGGCACTGTTGCAATCCCAGGCAGGACTCTCCGTCACAGCTGTGGGCCAGTATCACTGGGTTGCGACCGCGGCTCGGTGTGACGATTTCTTTGCCGGCGCTCCCAGGAGATGAATCTGCCCGCATGTTTCATGCGGGCCCCAACACAACGTACCTGCAATGGACTCAAGTCCGCAGGGAAATCAGGGAATACCGGAGTGGGGGATTACTCAAGTGTACGGCATGGCAGCCGCTTACCCGCCGCTTATCGCCGTGAGGTCCGGCACATGGCCTATACGGCGCCCGGCACCGCATCCTGCCCCACGGGCTGCCGGCGGAGCACTTTGCGGATCTCCGGAGACAGGTACATTCCCGAGGAACCGGCTTCTGACAAGCGGGAATGTTGTTCCGGGGAGAGCCCGCCGAACACATCGGCAACGCTGACGCCGTGCTCCGGCCGGGAGATGAGCTCCACGCTGTCTCCGGCCTGGATCGAACCCCGGGAAACGACGCGCAGGTAGGTTCCCAGCCGTCCGGCCGCGGCGAACCGGGCCACCCACCGGGGCTGGCCCATGTACTGCGCGAAGTTGCGGCAGGGCGTGCGTGGGCAGGTCACTTCGAGCACCACGTCCGCGCCGATCCGCCACTGCTCCCCCACCACTGCATGGGATGCGTCGATGCCGGCCACCCGCAGGTTCTCACCGAACCGGCCCGGCTGCACCGGCTCACCCAGTTCCGCCGCCCAGTAATCAGCATCTTCCTGGGAGTAGGCGTAGACGGCCTTTGATTCGCCGCCGTGGTGCCGGCGGTCTGCCTGCACGTCGCCGGTGAGTCCCAGGGCGTAGACCTTGACGGGTCCGTCAACGGCCCGCTTGTCGATCGCGCTCACGCCAACGGCGTCGGAGGTGGGCCGCAGCGCGTGCACACGGCAGATAGCCAGGAGGGATCCGGAAGTCATGGGCAACAGTCTAGGTGCGCGGAACCTGGATCGGCCGGGAAACCGGTGCGGCGCGCCACCAGCGGCGGGGCCTGCCGGGCCACAGCAGCACGAGGAACCAGACGAACATGCCGGCACCGCAGAAGACTCCTGCGCTGGCGGCCATCAGCCACAGCTCCGGAGTCTGGGAGTCCAGGTTCCGGGCGCCCAGGAGCCCGCCTATGCCCTTGGGTGTGAGGTAGAAGGAAACGGCCGTTGCGGCGAGCAGGATCCAGCCGGTGATGCGCATGGCCCGCCGCTCCCGCGGCAGCGCCAGGACTGCTGCCCCGACGAGCGGCAGGCAGACCGCCACCCAGACCCAGTGGTGCGACCAGGAAACCGGTGAGGCAAGGAGCATCAGCAGCGCTGCGGCGGCAAGCGCCAGCAGGTCGGCCCCCGCCAGTGTGGCAAGCCGGATGACGACGGCGGCGGCGCCCGCAGCGGCCAGGCACAGCAGGAGCCACGGAACGGTGACATCCGCCTCCGGGCCGGCAAAATGCAGCAGCGCGCCGCGGAACGAGAGGTTGTCCACGTAGGCTCCCCCGCCAACACGTGAGGTGTCCGGGAGCAGTTCGCCCCAGTAGATCTTGGACTCCCGGGGCAGGATCAGGAATCCCAGCCCGAAGGTGGCCAGGAAACCAAACGCCATGTTCCTCAGCCCCCGCCAGTCACCGCGCACCAGGAAATAGAACGCGAACGCCAGCGGCGTCAGTTTGAGCCCGGCAGCCACTCCGGTGAGCAGGCCCCGCGGCCACTGCTCGCTGCGGTTCAGGAAGTCGATCATCACCAGGGCGAAGAGGATGATGTTGATCTGGCCCAGGGCAAGGGTGTCCCGCCACGGGCCGAGAGCTGCCGTCAGCCCGAACGCCGTGATGGCCGCCGGACGGAGCCAAAACCCCTTGAACACTGCCCTGATGCTGCCCGCGCCGCTGAAGTGGGCCACCAGCCACAGCGCGGTCAGGGCCGTCAGGGCAAGGGAGATGCCGAAGAAAATGTTGAAGCCGATGACGTCCCCGAAAGGCGCCAGGACGGCGAACACCAGTCCGGCTGCGGGCGGGTAGGTGAACATCAGCGACGGGTTCGGAGGGTTGGGGATGCCAACGGAATAGAGTTCGCCGCTGGCCTTCAGCACAGTCTGTCCGCCGGCCACGTAGACCCGGAAGTCGATGCCGTCCCGCGGTGCGAGGAGCAGGGCAAGAGCCAGCAGTCCGGCGCAGACCGCGGCCGCGCCGAGCATCAGTGCCGCTCCCGCGGCCTGTGAACGCAGTCCCTGGGCCATCTGCTTCCCTCCTGCGCCGCCGCCGTTCGGCGAGCGGGCGAGCGAGCCACACTCTACCCGCCTGCCTTCGCCAAGTGGCGGCGGACGGGGTTTTTGACACCGATCTGCCCGCATTCGGGAAAAGCGCTGCTCCTGAGGCGGCTCAGCTCCGGCAGCCTGCCGCCCGGTGCCGCTACCGTAGTCAGTGAACGGGATACCTGCACAGCCTGCTGCGGCACAGGATCCCCGATAAGGAGAACCAGGTTGAGCAAGACACATCCACTGACGCCAATGCCGGGAACGATGCGGCTGGCTGCTGCTGCCTGGCTGGTGGCCGCCGTCGTCCTGATCCTGGCCGGCGCGTCTTTCCTGTTTACGGCACAGACCCAGCGCCAGGATTCCCAGGGCCTGCTGACGCTGGGCATCCTCGGCATTGCCCTGGGCGCCCTCACTGCCTTCTACGCACTGCGGCTTCGCCGCGGCAGGCGCAGCAGCCGGGAAACCCTGACCACCCTGGGGCTGATCGCCGGCGTTCCGCTGCTGTTCCGCGGCCCCTCGCTCATGGCGCTGGGTGCACTCCTGCTCGCCTGCGCCGTGCTGCTCTGGCTGCCCCAGAGCACCCGCTTCTACGGCCAGACGGACCCCAAGGTCCGGCGGCGCCGCCTCACGGGGCGCCGCTGAACCTTCGGACTGCTTCGGGGTCTAGAGCTGCTTCAGCGCCTGGTCCAGGTCCGCGATGAGGTCCTCAAGGTCCTCGATGCCGACTGAAAGCCGCAGCAGGTTCTCCGGAACGGCCAGCTCGGTGCCCTTCACGGAAGCGTGCGTCATTTCCGACGGGTAGTTCATCAGGGACTCGACTCCGCCCAGGGACTCGGCCAGAGTAAAGACCTTCGTGGACTCGGCAACCTTGCGGGCGGCGGCTTCCCCGCCCTTGAAGCTGACCGAGACCATGCCGCCGAAGTCCTTCATCTGGGCTTTGGCCAGGTCATGCCCGGGATGGTCTTCCAGCCCCGGATACAGCACGGACTCGACGGCGGGCTGCTCCCGCAGCCAGCGGGCAACCGCCATGGCGTTGGAGGAGTGCCGGTCCATGCGAACCCCCAGGGTCTTCAGGCCCCGCGTGGTCAGCCAGGCTTCCATCGGGGCGGACACGGCACCCGCGGCGTACTGGATGAACCCGATCTTTTCCGCAGCGCTGTCGTCGTTCAGGATCACTGCGCCGCCCACGGCGTCGGAGTGGCCGCCGATGTACTTGGTGGTCGAATGCACCACGATGTCCGCGCCGAAGGCCAGCGGCTGCTGCAGGTACGGGGACGCGAAGGTGTTGTCCACTACCAGGAGGGCACCGGCGTCGTGTGCTGCCTTCGCCACGGCGGAGATGTCGGAGATCTTCATCATCGGGTTCGACGGCGTCTCAAGCCACACGATCTTGGTGTTCCCGGCCGCAATGGCAGCTTCCAGGGCAGCGGCGTCGGACATGTCCACGGCGGCGTTGGTGATGCCCCAGGCGGAGAGCACCCGGTTGATGAGCCGGTAGGTTCCGCCGTAGGCGTCGTTGCCCAGGACAATGTGGTCCCCGGGTGCCAGCAGTGCACGGATCAGGGCGTCTTCGGCTGCCAGGCCGGAGCTGAAGGAGAACGCGTGGCGTCCGCCTTCCAGTGCGGCGAGCTGGAGCTGCAGTGAATCCCGTGTGGGGTTGGTGCCCCGTCCGTATTCGTAGCCGTTGCGCAGCCCGCCGATTCCGTCCTGGGCATAGGTGGTGCTCTGGTACAGCGGCGGGATCACTGCGCCGGTGGTCGGGTCCGGGGTCTGCCCGGCGTGAATGGCGCGGGTATTGAAGCCTTCAGTCATGGTTTTTCCTCCTGTGCCGGCGGCGCGGCGGTCGGGATTGGACTCTGCGGACGGCGCCTAGGCGCTGAGGTAGGAGAGCAGGTCGCGGCGGGTGAGGATGCCGTGCCAGGTTCCGCCGGAGGCGACCAGCAGGGCGTCGGCGTCAGCCAGGCGTTCCATGGCGGCAGAGACCGGTTCCCCGGCTCCAATCTGCGGCAGCTTGGCAGAGAGGTGGTCGCTGACGGGGTCGCCGGGCTTGGCTTCGCCGCGGAAGAGCTTTTCGGTCAGCGAGCGCTCGTCCACTGAACCGTGGACTTCGCCCAGTACGGCGGGCGGTTCGTGCGAGAGGACCGGAAGGCTGCTGCCGTGCCGGCCCAGCAGTTCAACGGCCTCCAGCACGGTGGCGGTCTTGGGCACGTACGGTGCTGCCTCGCTGCCCCGGGCTGCCAGCACGTCCGCCACGGTGGCATCCTGGCCGGTCTCGTCCAGGAACCCGTGGGATTTCATCCAGCCGTCGTTGAAGATCTTGCCAATGTAGCCGCGGCCGCTGTCCGGCAGCAGGACCACCATGACGTCGTCGGGGCCCAGGTCCTTGGCGGCGCGCAGCGCGGCCACCACGGCCATGCCGGAGGAACCGCCCACCAGCAGGCCTTCCTCACGGGCCAGGCGGCGGGTCATGGCGAAGGACTCGGCATCGTTGACGGCAATGACCTCATCGGGAACCGAGGGGTCGTAGTTGCCGGGCCACATGTCCTCGCCGACGCCTTCGACGAAGTACGGGCGTCCGGTGCCGCCGGAGTACACCGATCCGTCCGGGTCAGCGGCGATGATCTTCACCGGGCCGGAGTCGCGGTCCGCGGAGACTTCCTTCAGGTAGCGGCCGGTGCCGGTGATGGTTCCGCCGGTGCCTGCGCCGGCCACGAAATGGGTGAGCCTGCCGTCGGTGTCCTTCCAGATCTCGGGACCGGTGGACTCGTAGTGGCTGGCCGGGGCGGCCGGGTTGGAGAACTGGTCAGGCTTGTAGGCGCCGTCGATTTCCCGCACCAGGCGGTCGGAGACACCGTAGTAGGACTCGGGGCTTTCGGGTGCGACGGCGGTGGGGGTCACTACTACCTCGGCGCCGTAGGCGCGCAGCACATCACGCTTTTCCACGCCCACCTTGTCCGGGGTGACGAAGATGCAGTTGTAGCCCTTCTGCTGGGCTACCAGGGCCAGGCCGACGCCGGTGTTGCCGCTGGTCGGTTCAACCACTGTTCCGCCCGGGCGGAGTTTGCCCTCCGCCTCGGCCGCTTCAATCATTTTCACGGCGATGCGGTCCTTGATGGATCCGCCGGGATTGAGGTACTCCAGCTTCACCAGCACCGTGGCTTCGATGCCTTCGGTGACGTGGTGGAGTTTCACCAGCGGGGTGTTGCCGATCAGGTCCAGGACAGTGTTGGCATACTTCATGGGCACCACGTTACTGGCTGCACCGCGCAGGAACAGGCCGGGCTGAACACGGCGTAGCAAACTTGCCTACGGCCGCCGTGGTTTTGGGACAGAAGTTCACACCGGACGTGCGAGCATGGTGACATGTCTTCCGGTTCGGCCTCCAGTCGCGGTGAGTTCGAATTCTCCCGCCCGCTGGAGCTCGCCCGCACCCTGAGAACCGTGGCGCACGGATCCGCCGATCCCTCGGTACGGATCCTCCCTGCCGGCGCCTGGCTGGCTTTCCGTACCGGCTCCGGGCCGGCCACCCTGTTCCTTACCCAGCATGCCGGTGCCCTGCGTTCCCCGGCGCGGGTGTCCGCCCAGGCCTGGGGTCCCGGCGCCGCGGAGGCCGTGGCCTCTGTTCCGGCACTGCTCGGCGAACACGACGACTGGTCGTCCTTCGACGAGCCGGGCTTCCTGGCGACCCTGCCGGCGGCGCTGCGGGAAGCCCGGCGGCGCCATCCCGGACTGCGGCTGCCCAGTACCGGAAGGATGCTGCAGACACTGGTGCCGGTAGTGCTGGGACAGAAGGTCACGCAGATGGAAGCCGTGCATGCCTGGCGCTACCTGGTCCAGCGCTTCGGTGAGCCTGCTCCGGGGCCGGTGCCCCCGGGGCTGATGCTTCCCCCTGATGCCGCCGGCTGGCGGAGGGTACCCAGCTGGGAATGGCACCGCGCCGGTGTTGATTCGCACCGTTCCCGGACCATCCTGCGTGCCTGTGCGTCGGCGTCGGGCGTGGAACGGCTGGCCGGACTGCCCGCCGGGGAGGCCAGCGCCAAGCTGCAGTCCCTGCCCGGGATCGGGCCCTGGAGTGCTGCGGAAACGCTGCAGCGCACGCACGGCTCCCCCGACCTCGTTGCCGTTGGGGACTTCCACCTGGCCGCGGAGGTGGGCGCCGCGCTCACCGGTAAGCGGACTGACGACGCCGGCATGCTGCTTCTCCTCGAGCCCTGGCGCGGACACCGCCAGCGGGTGGTGCGCCTGATCGGACTGACGGGTTTCCGCAAGCAGGCCTGGGGGCCGCGGCTGGCTCCCCAGGACCACCGCCGTCACTGATCTCCGCCCCGCCATCCGGTTCGCCTACAGTTGGGTAAATGAGCGCACCCGTAGACCTGACAGCCGTATTCGTTCCCAACCCCGGAGAGTTCTTCCGCGTGAAGCTGGCCCTGGAGATCGCGATCGAGCAGGTCCAGGCGGAGCCCGGCTGCCTGCGGTATGAAATCACCGAGGAGTCCGAGGACCGGATTGTCCTGACCGAGCAGTGGGCCTCCGAGGAAGACCTCGCCCGGCATTCCCGCGGCACCGCAAAGCAGGACCTGGATGAATCCCTCAGCGCCCTGCTGGCAGAACCCGTGGCACTGCACCGCGGCTAGTCCCCTGCAAAACTGTTCCCGGGCCGCCAGTGTGCGGCCCGGGAAGAGTTAAGGGTCACGGCGCCGGCCGCTACGGACTGATTTCCACCCGGTGGATCGATTCCGGTTCAGCGCCGAAGCGCCGGAGGACAGCTGCGACTGCCTCTTCGTGCTCGTCGTCGACAGCTGCGTACACCCGCATCCGGTCTTCGAAGTCCAGCTGCCGTACGTCCGAGCGGAAGACCTCGGTGTGGACCCGGCCGGTGTAGACCGTGGTCTCCATCAGTTCAATGGACCGGGCGCCGGCCATCAGCAGTGCATCGCGCAGCCCGTCGATCCGGTCGGTGTTGACGATTGCACTGATCACGTGCCGGGGCCCGCCCGCCTGAGCGGCTTCGGCTTCCGGCGTATCCGCACCGCGGCCGCTGGTAGTCGGATGGGCGGTGACCCCGCTGAGGGAGTAGGCCGCCTGGCCCTGCTGCACCTTGTCCAGTGAATCCTGTTCAGGTCCCGGCTCGCGCAGGCCGATGGTCCGGCTGATGATGGCCGCTGCCAGCCAGCTGATCACGAAGGAGAACACCACCACGCAGACGATCGCCACGATCTGGTGCCAGAGCAGGATCCCGCCGCCGCCCGCGAACAGGCCGTCGGCGCTGACCGGGTTCACTCTGCTGTCCGCGAAGAAGCCCAGCATGAAGGACCCAATGAGGCCGCCGACGAAGTGCACAGCGATCACGTCCAGAGCGTCGTCGTAGCGCAGCAGGTGCTTGAGCCGGACGGCGAAGCAGCAGACGCAGCCGGCGATCAGCCCAATGAGGAGCGCGGAGCCGGTGTTGACGAATCCGGCGCACGGGGTAATCGTGGCCAGGCCCGCTACGGCTCCGGACACTGCCCCAACCAGCGTGGAGTGTCCGCTGGTGAGGCGTTCAACCAGCAGCCACGTGAGTATGGCGGCTCCGCCGGCCACGTGGGTGTTGATCAGGGCCTGGGCTGCGATGTCGTTGGCCTGCAGCCCGTCTCCGGCGTTGAACCCGAACCAGCCGAACCACAGGATGCCCGCCCCGACCAGCATCAGCGGCAGGTTGTTGGGCGAGGTCTTCAGCCGCGGCCAGCCCCGGCGGCGTCCGACTACCAGGAGCACGGCTACGGCCGCTGCGCCGGCGGACGCATGGACCACCAGCCCGCCGGCCCAGTCCTGCGCGCCGAGCTGGGCGAGCCACCCCTTGGGATGCCAGAGCCAGCGTGCCACCTGGGGGTAGACCAGGATCGAAAAGGCAACCAGGAACACGGTCCAGCCGGCAAACTTCAGCCGTCCGGCTGTTGCACCGGTGAGCAGGGCCGGCGTGATGATGGCGAACATCATCTGGTAGGCCACGAAGGCCAGGGCAGGGATGGTCACGCCCGCAGCGACGGTGTGGAACTGGGGGGTGTCCACATCGAGCAGCGCGAACGCGTCGAACTCGCCCAGGACGGAATTCCCCTGGTTGCTGAATGCCAGGGTGTAGCCCACCAGAACCCAGGTCAGGGTAATGATGCCCAGCGGAATGATGTTCTGCATCATCATGGTCAGGACGTTCCGCACGGGAACCATCCCGCCGTAGAAGAGGGCCAGTCCCGGCGTCATGAACAGCACCAGTCCGGCGCAGACCAGGACCCAGGCGGTATCCGCCCCGTTCACTGGAGGGCTCCGGCCCGGTGGGGATCCCTGGCCCAGGACGGCGGGGACGTGCCCCGGTCCAGGGCCGGCAAAGCATCCCGGCGTTTGAGGAGTTCGCGCATGTTGTCCCCGCTTCCAACTCGTGTCCCGCATGAGTGGTGCCGCCGGAGGTCCATGACACTGGAGGGGTATCTCCGGCCCGTCGAGTCTAGCGAGGCGGGTTCTGCGGGCGGAAGGTGCGGGCGCGCAAAGGGCCGCCGGGGAAAGCAAATCGTGCTGATGCCGTCCCGGCGGCCCGTCGCGGAAGGTCCCTAGTTGGCGTTGGCGCCGGTGACCCCGTGCGGATCGATGACGTACTTCTTTGCGGCACCGGAATCGAACTCCCGGTAGGCCTCGGGCGCATCGTCGAGCCGGATCGCGGTGGCGTTCACTGCCTTCGCGATCTGCACCCGGTCATTGAGGATGGCCATCATCAGGTCACGGTTGTACTTCATCACCGGACACTGGCCGGTGGTGAAAGACAGGGACTTTGCCCAGCCGGTCCCCAGGCTGAGGGACAGCGAGCCGACCTTCGCTGCCTCGTCCACGCCTCCGGGGTCGCCGGTGACGTAGAGCCCGGGGATGCCCAGCGCTCCGCCGGCTGCAGTGATGTCCATCAGTGAATTCAGGACCGTTGCCGGCGCTTCGTGCCCGGCCCCGTGTCCATGGCCGCGGGCTTCGAAGCCCACCGCGTCAACACCGCAGTCAACTTCCGGAACTCCCAGGATCTGCTCGATCTGGTCCCTGGGGTCGCCCTTGGAGACGTCTACGGTTTCGCAGCCGAAGCTGCGTGCCTGTGCCAGCCGGTCCTCGTTGAGGTCACCGACTATGACGACGGCGGCGCCCAGCAGCTGCGCTCCCGCCGCTGCCGCCAGCCCCACCGGGCCAGCGCCCGCGATGTAGACCGTGGAGCCGGTGCGGACGCCCGCGGTGACGGCCCCGTGGTAGCCGGTGGGGAAGATGTCGGAGAGCATGGTCAGGTCCATGATCTTCTCCATCGCCTGGTCTGAATCCGGGAACTTCAGCAGGTTCCAGTCTGCGTAGGGCACCAGTGCGTATTCCGCCTGGCCGCCCACCCAGCCGCCCATGTCCACGTATCCGTAGGCGCTGCCGGGACGGTCCGGGTTCACGTTGAGGCAGATCCCGGTCTTGCGTTCCTTGCAGTTGCGGCAGCGGCCGCAGGAAATGTTGAAGGGCACGGAGACAACGTCCCCTACCTTGATGAACTCCACATCCGGACCGGTTTCAACCACCTCGCCGGTGATCTCGTGGCCCAAGATCAGGTTGGGCGGCGCCGTGGTGCGTCCCCGGACCATGTGCTGGTCGGAGCCGCAGATGTTGGTGGTCAGGACCTTGAGGATGGCCGCGTGGGGCAGCTTCCGGCCCACGTTTGCCGGGTTCACACCCGGGCCGTCCTTCAGCTCGAAGGTCGGGTAGTCGATGTCCTGGACTTCCACAACACCGGGTTCGATATAAGCAACTGCTCGATTACCGCTCATTGGTATTCCTCGCCTTTAACCTTGGTCGTCTTTGACTGGTTTCCCCGGCGGGCGGGCAGCCGGCGGCCGCACAGCTCCCCCCGGGTGTCCGAGCCTACAACCGGAAAGTGCCCGCGGCTAGGGAAGATATGTGCGGTCCAGGAAGTCTTCGCGGGCGCTGCCCAGGGCGTTAAAGCGCAGCAGGGAGCTCCTCCATAGCCGGAGGAGCTCCCTGCGTGTCTGCGCTGTGGGGGGGGTGTTAGCTGGCCTGGCCGTCCTGGCCTGCGGCAGCCTGGCCCTGTTCCTGGGCGGCGATCTGCTCGTGGACCGCCTTCATGTCCAGACCCTTGACCGCCTCGACCAGTTCGCTGAACTGGTTCGCATTGAGGGCGCCGGGCTGGGAGAACACCAGCACCTTCTCACGGAAAGCCATCAGGGTGGGGATGGAGGTGATGCCGGCGGCGGCGGCAAGGCCCTGCTCTGCCTCGGTGTCCACCTTCGCGAAGGTGATGTCCTCGTGCTGCTGCGAGACGGCGTCGTAAACCGGTGCGAACTGCTTGCACGGGCCGCACCAGTCCGCCCAGAAGTCAACGAACACAATGTCGTTGTCCTCAATGGTTTCGGGGAACGTTGCCTCGGTGATGTCGATAGTTGCCATACCAGCCACGCTATCGCCCATGGCGGACGATGTCTGCAATTGTTCGCTCTGCGGTGAAGAACGGATTCAGCTGATGGTAGAGAATCCCATGTTCGTCACCTTGGCAATCACGGGCAGGGCCTGACGGAGTTTTTCGCGTTCCCCCGAGCCCAGCTGGCCCAGAAGGTCCGAGAGCAGCGACTCCCGCCGCTCCGTTTCAACGGCGAGTTTGCGCCGCCCGTCAGGCGTCAGGCTGACCCGTACCCCGCGGGAATCCTCCGGATCCGGACTGCGGCGCACCAGCCCGGCATGCTCGAGGCGGATGATCTGCTCCGTGGCACTTGGCACTTTGACGCCCAGGTTCCTGGCGATGTCCGAGACGCGCATTCCGTCCCCGGCAACCATCCGCAGGGTTCCCAGCTGATTGGAGGTGATTCCGAACTCCGTATCCATATGGCGCACCAGGAAGACGGCCTCGCGCAGCGCTTCCCGGAAATCTTCGGCAAGCCGGTCCAGAGCCAGGTCCTCTTTCATGCTTAGAAACACTAGACGCCCTAGTCACTTAGTTCTTGGGGGCGTGCCCATATCGGGCACTTTTGTGCCGAGATTTTGGCTGCGGGCCACGTTCGGCGGCCCCGGGACGTGCGGAAACAAAAAAACATCCCCGGTCCTCAGACCGGGGATGCTCTCTCTTCGGTGGCAGATGAGGGATTCGAACCCCCGTAGGCATTGCCAGCTGATTTACAGTCAGCCCCCTTTGGCCGCTCGGGTAATCTGCCGAAGGCCTTCTTGCGAAGACTTTGTCCGCGGTAACCGCGGGCAAGACAACTTTACAGAACATTCGTCCAAGAATCGAATCGGCCCCCGGGCCTACAGCCCGCGGGCAATCCGGGCGCTGATCTGCGCGTAGAAATGTTCCGCCTGGGCAGCTGTCACGCTGCCCCAGGCGACGGCATTGGCCAGGTCCCGGCGGACGCCCGCGAGCCGTTCCGAGCTGTCCGGGGCAGCGGCGGCCTGAACCGGACGCAGGGCGGCGGCCGCCTCGTCCTCGGCGGGATAGGAGAAGGAAGCCTCCTGCGGCTCCCGCGCCTGTGCTGATACCGCACCCACCCCTGTCACCGAGACTGCTGCAAGCATGGAGGACGCTGCCGCACGCCGCAGCAGGATCCCGGCGGACCGCCGCGGCAATGCGGCAGGCACCTGGGCTGCTGCCCCGGGCGGAAGCGGCATTCCGGACTGCACCGGGGTCCCTTCCCTAGCTCTGGCCGGAGCCCCGTCCCGGGCCCGTGCCGGCTCGGCTGTACGCGGAGGTTCCTTTGGATCAGTGGGGTGCGTGCTCATGTTCCCCACCCTTTCCCAGCAAGATGGGAGGACCGTCCGCTCCCGCTGGATACTTGCTGTGAGCGCCCGCGGCTGCCCTCCGGCGGCGCCCACCTATTAGGCTGGTGCACAGGACAAGTCCGTTTACCCACGCACCAAAGGAGCGCATTATGGCCAGCGAGTCATCATTCGACGTCGTCAGCAAGATCGATAAGCAGGAAGTCGCCAACGCCCTGAACCAGGCGCAGAAGGAAATCGCGCAGCGCTACGACTTCAAGGGCGTAGGCGCCGAGGTCGATTTCAGCGGCGAAAAGATCCTGATGAAGGCCAACTCCGAGGAACGCGTCAAGGCCGTACTGGACGTCTTCCAGTCCAAGCTGGTCAAGCGCGGCATCTCGCTGAAGTCCCTCGATGACGGCGAGCCCTATGCCTCCGGCAAGGAGTACCGCATCGAGGCCTCCATGAAGGAAGGCATTGCCCAGGACCAGGCCAAGAAGATCAACAAGATGATCCGCGACGAAGGCCCCAAGGGCGTTAAGTCACAGATCCAGGGCGATGAGCTGCGCGTCAGCTCCAAGTCCCGCGACGACCTGCAGGCCACCATGGCCATGCTGAAGGGCGCAGACCTGGACGTCGATCTGCAGTTCATCAACTTCCGCTAGGCGTTCGCCCTCCGGCGTACGGGCAGCGAAACGAACGACGGCGGTGCTCCCCTCCCAGGGGGGAGCACCGCCGTCGTAGTTTTGCCTGCCTTGCCGCTAGGGCGCCAGCTCAACGTCCTCGGCTGCCGGTCCGTCGGTGTCCGGATCTTCCAGGGCAGAACCGCCAACCGCTTCTCCCTGCCAGGTAAGCAGCTCCCAGGCATGCCCGTGGGCCTCGGGACGCGGCCTGGATTCAAGCACCACGATCCCGGTGTTGCTCAGCGTGTTGTGGACAATGAAATCCGGTCCCACGTTGCGGGCGCGGGCGGTGGCCCAGGCCCGGATGATCGCTCCGTGGCTGAAGATCACCGGTGTCTGCTGCCCGGAGCGCTGCAGCTCGGTCACCACCTCGTCGAAGCGGCCCAGGGTCTCCTCGCCGTCCGGCCCGCCCGGCATGGCCAGCGAGAGGTCGCCCTGCACCCAGGCATAAACGGTGCGCAGGTACGCCTGGATGGATTCGCTGTCACCGCGCATTTCCAGGTTCCCCGCGGAGATCTCCCGCAGCCCGTCCCGCACCTCGATCGGCTGGGCCAGCGCATCGGCCAGCGGCGTGGCAGTGAGCTGCGTGCGGACCAGGTTCGAGGCATAGACTCCGCTGATCTGTTCATGTCCCAGGGCCTGCGGCAGGGCGGCCGCCTGGGCCAGGCCCAGTTCGGTCAGCCCGGGCCCGGGGGCACCGGTATCCAGCAGCCGTTCAATGTTCGACGGTGTCTGGCCGTGGCGGACGAGGATCAGCCGCATCTGTGCTCACTCTCTGTTTCGAGGCCGCTGCGCTTAGGAACCGAGCGGGCGTCCCGCCATGTTTTCGAGGCGGCGGATCCGGTCGGCCATCGGCGGGTGGGTGGCCAGCAGGCCGCGCACACCGTTGCGGAACGGGTTGGCGATCATCAGGTGGGAAGTGTTGACCAGCTTCTGGTCCGTGTTGGGCAGCGGCGCCTGCTGCGTACCGGATTCAAGCTTCCGCAGCGCCGAAGCCAGCGCCAGCGGATCATCCGTCAGGGTGGCGCCGTCCTCATCGGCGTCGTACTCCCGGGTGCGGCCAATGGCCATCTGGATCAGCGAGGCTGCCAGCGGGGCGAGGATGGCCATGGCGATCATGGCCAGCGGATTCTGGTTGCGGCGGTCACCGCCGCCGAAGAAGAGCAGGAACTGTCCAAGTGAGGTGATGACGCCGGCTATCGCAGCTGCCACCGAGGAGGTGAGGATGTCCCGGTTGTAGACGTGCATGAGCTCATGTCCCAGCACTCCGCGCAGCTCGCGTTCATTGAGCAGCTGCAGGATGCCCTGGGTGCAGCACACCGCGGCGTTCTCCGGGTTGCGGCCCGTGGCGAACGCGTTCGGCGCCATGGTCGGCGAGATGTAGAGGCGGGGCATCGGCTTGTTGGCCTTGGCAGAGAGTTCGCGGACAATCCGGTACATTTCCGGGGCCTGCGCCTCCGTTACCGGCACGGCATGCATGGCACGGATGGCCAGCTTGTCGCTGTTCCAGTAGCTGTAGGCAGTGGTGGCAAGCCCGATCAGAAGGAAGATCCAGATGAACGAGGAATTCCCCGTGCCGCTGGAAAGCAGGCCGCCGATGCCCAGCAGCACGGCGAAGAGCACTCCAAAGAGGAGGGCGGTCTTCAAACCGTTGAAATGTCGGTGCACGTGTACACGATCCTTCCTGGGCGGAAGGCCCAGCCCTCCCACCAGGAGCGCAGGTCCAAAACCTTCCGCAGTACTTTTCGTAAGCCTTAACGTATCCGGGACCCGCACTGTTCCGCGCCTGCCGGGCCGGTGGCGCAGCTCACGGCGCCGGATGCCGGGCATCGTAGCGGGCAAAGCCCGGCTGAAGCCGGGACAGGAGCAGGACGGCGGCGACGCAGGCCAGGCCTCCGGCAACTGCGGCCCAGCCTTCGCCGAGGAAGGACGCATCGACGCCGGCAACCAGGTCACCGAGGCGCGGACCGCCGGCCACCACCACCACGAAAACGCCCTGCAGCCGGCCGCGCATCGCATCCGGTGTCGCTGCCTGAAGAATCGTGGAGCGGAAGACGCCGCTGATCGAGTCGGCAATTCCGGCAGCTCCCATGGCCAGCGCGGCCGGAAGGAGCCACGGTGAGACACCGCCGCCGTCGTGCTCTCCGGCCAGGACCACCACAATCCCAAAGGCCGAAACGGACAGCCCCCAGGCGACCACCGCCCACATCACAGCCAGGCCCTGCCGCCGCACCAGACCCAGCGGACCCGAGAACAGGCCGGCCAGGAACGAGCCGGCAGCGGTGGCAGCCAGCAGGATCCCGACCGTTTCCGCGCCGCCGCCAAGCATCAGGGCACCAATGGCGGGCAGCAGTGCCCGCGGCTGGGCCAGCACCATGGCGGCGAGGTCGACGATGAAGGTCATGCGGATGTTGGGACGGGTGCCCAGGAAGGTGAATCCCTCCAGCACGGATTTCAGGCCGGCTTTCTGCACCTGCCCGATGGGCGGCATGGGATCCAGGCGGTACAGCGCCCACATCGCCGCAGTGAAGGTGACGACGTCGATCGTGTAGGTCCAGCCGTAGCCGACCTGCCCCACCAGCACGCCCGCCAGCAGCGGACCCGCTGCCATGGCGATGCCGAAGGTGATCATGCTCAGCGCATTGGCGGCGGGCAGCAGTTCCGGGCGGACCAGGCGCGGAATAATCGCGCTGCGGGCCGGATGGTTCAGTCCCCCGGCGCCGGCGTTGACGGCCACCAGCGCGAAGAGCAGCCACACGTTTTCCAGGCCGAGCCAGGCCTGGACCGCAATGCCGATGGTAGTCAGCCACAGGACGGCGGCAGAGAACAACGCCACCTTCCGCCGGTCATAGGCATCCACCACCGAGCCCCCGTAAAGGCCGGCCAGGACCAGCGGCACCAGTCCCACCACACCCAGCATGCCGACGTAAAGGCTGGATTCGGTGAGCTCGTAGACCTCCAGGCTCACGGCCACAAGCGTCAGCTGCGTGCCGACGGCGGAGAGCGCGGTTCCGGTCCAGAGCCGGCGGAAATCCCGGCTTTCACGCAGCGGGGTAAGGTCAGCTAGCAGTCTGGGCACCAGAGCAGTCTAGGCGAGCGCGTCCGGCTGTCCCGGCGCCGCGCTCCGTACGCCGCGGCCCACCATCCCCGGCGGGGCAAAGCATGCTTACCATATTGCCCTGACCGTCCGTCCAGGACGCCCGTACCAGGAGGATCCATGCTGACCCGCAACGTTGCCGACGGTATCCACTTGATTGAGCACGCCTACACCAACGCCTACCTGGTTGAGGGCGACGGTGAAGTGCTGATCGTCGACTCCGGGCTGCCGGCCGCCCAGCACGAGATTTCCTCGGCTGTCCGCTCACTGGGATACGGGCCGGGTTCGGTCAGCGCGATTGTCCTGACCCACGGGCACTTTGACCACGTGGGCACCGCCGCAAAGCTGCGCACCGAATTTCGTGCCCCGGTCCTCGCCCACCCTGCGGACCACTACATTGCAGCGCACCCCTACCGTTACGGCCACGAACGGCCCCGGTTCCAGTATCCGTTCCGGTTCCCGGGCTCGCTGCGCCAGCTTGGCGCCATGACGATGGCCGGGGCCCTGCTGGTCCGCGGCGTGGCAGATGTCCACGACCTGGATGCAGCGGCCGCGGCCGGACTGCCCGGAGCGCCGGTGGCGATACCCACGCCGGGGCATACTGCCGGGCACACCGCCCTGCATTTCCCGGACCGCGGAGCCCTTATCGCCGGGGATGCCCTGGTGACGCTGAACCCGTACACCGGAGGACGGGGCCCGCAGATTGTCTCCGGCGCAGCAACAGCAGACAGCGCTGCGGCCCTTGCCTCGCTGCAGGCGCTGGCGGACACCGGGGCCGGGACAGTGCTCACCGGCCACGGCGACCCGTGGACCTCCGGTGTCCAGTCGGCCGTGGAGCAGGCACTGGCCAAGGGGCCGAGCTAGGGTTTCCCTTCCTGCAGTTCGCGTACCACCAGGCGGTGCAGCTCAGGATCGCCCAGCGGGCGGAAATGTCCCATCGATTCGAGCTGGATATTCCGGGCGCCGTCGAGCCCGCTGCCTCCCGGAATATGCGGGTCGAACGCTGCGTAAACCGATGTGATCCGGGTGTTCGCCTCGAGGCTGGCCTGGAGGCTGCGCAGCAGCGCATTGCGCGGCGAGAAGGCGCGGATGGACGGGATCAGGAAGTACCGGGCATACGGGGAACCGGAGAACGGCGTATTGACCGCGACCATGCGGCGGATGCGGTTCCCCTCGGCACCCAGCAGGACCTGTTTGCCGATCAGTCCGCCCTTGCTGTGAGCCACTATTGCCGCATCCTCAAGTCCGGCGGACACCAGATAGGACTCGACCCGGCGGGCCATCTCATCGATCCTGCCGCGGTTGTAGCCCAGGGTCTTCACGGTGTGGACCGGGTGTCCCTCCGCGGCCAGGGCCGCGGCCAGCGGACGCAGCAGCTGCCAGTCCTCATAGACTCCGGGAATCAGCACCACCGGTTCGCGGAGCGCCGTCCCCTGGGCCGGCTGCAGGTAACCGGAGGGATCCTCCCGGCACACAAACCCCTGCACCTGCCACCGCGCTACGTAGGCATAGTCCGCTGCCCACGCGGCGGCGAGCCGCAGCCGATGTCCCAGCCGGTGTCCCAGCCGGTGCGCCGGGTGGGGCAGACGGGGGCCGCTCACTGCACGCCCTTCCGGAGTTTACGCACCCACTCTGCGGTTTGGCCGGCGTGCGTCCACATCAGCACATGCGGGGCAGCGGGAATTTCGCCGAGAGCGACGCCGCTCCGGGCAGCTTCCAGCCGCAGCAGCCAGGAGCGGGGCACAATCGGGTCCGTGCTGCCGCTGATCACCGCCACCGGGCATTCCACCAGGGCGAGGCGTTCTTCCATCCGGTGGTCCATCATCCGGCGCAGGGTGCCCAGGTACCAGCGCGGGCCGGCACGCAGATAGTCCGTAAAGACGATCCGGTTCACTGCAGCGCTTTCGCGCAGTGTGTCCTGGGCCAGCCGGAATGCCTGGGCGGCGATGCTCCGTTCAGCCTGGTTCACGGTTGGGGCCAGGAGCAGGAGGGACGCGGCGAGGTCCGGATCCGCCAGTGCTGCTTCCACCACCACCTGGCACCCCATCGAGTGGCCCGCCAGCAGGGCGTCTTCGACCCCCGCCTGGCGCAGGGCAGCGGCGACGGCGGAGCCGTACCCGGCCATGGTCGGGGCCTCCCGCGGACGCTCCATTCCGGCATGCCCGGGCAGCTCCACCAGATGAACGCTGCAGTCCCGGGCGAGCTCAGCCGCCAGCCGCTCAAAGTAGCGCGAGGAGGCACCGATTCCGTGGACGAGGACCACATCCGGCCCCGGCGTTCCCGACGAGCGCAGCCCCACTTCCGCCTCCCCCACGCGCACGCGGCGCACCGGGGACCGTGCTGCTGTTGCGGACACTGTTGCCTCCTGATTCGCGGCAGTGCTCACGGCCGCAACCCCAGCCTAAGCCGAAGCACTTAGGCGGACCTTATTATGAATAAATCACAATAACCGGTACGGTAGTCGCATGACTTCCACAGCAGCCTCCGCGGCAACCACTGACAAGTGGTCAGCGCAGCTGCGTGCACACGGACGCCGGGTCACCAAGCAGCGCCTGGCCGTGCTGGACGCCGTCGACCATTCACCGCACGCAGGTGCGGATGAGGTCGCAGCTATTGTGCGGGCCACCCTTCCGGACATCAGCCTCCAGTCCGTCTACGTCGTCCTCACGGACCTCACGGAAACGGGCATGCTGCGCCGGATCGAGCCGCCGCACTCCCCCGCACTCTATGAGACCCGCGTTGATGACAACCACCACCACGCGATGTGCACCGGCTGCGGACGCATCGAGGACGTTGACTGCGCTGTCGGACACGCACCGTGCCTGACCCCCAGCAACACCCACGGCATGACCATCCAGATTGCCGATGTGCTGTACCAGGGGCTCTGCGCAGACTGCGCGGCCAAGCCGGACACTCCCGGCAAGACTTCCTGACCCTCGGCTTAAACACTCCACCCAAAAAGAAGAAAGAGAGAGAATGTCGAACTTCACCACCACCCAGACCGGCACTCCGGTTGCCAGCGACGCACACTCGCTGTCCCACGGAGCTGACGGCGCGGTTGTACTCCACGACCGTTACCTGGTTGAGAAGCTGGCCCAGTTCAACCGGGAGCGCATCCCGGAGCGCATCGTGCACGCCAAGGGCGGCGGCGCATTCGGCGAATTCACCGTCACTGAAGACGTGTCCATGTACACCCGTGCCGCTGTTTTCCAGCCCGGCACCACCACCGAAACCATTCAGCGGTTCTCCTCCGTTGCCGGAGAAATGGGCTCCCCCGACACCTGGCGCGACGTCCGCGGTTTCGCACTGCGTTTCTACAGCTCCGAGGGCAACTACGACATCGTCGGCAACAACACCCCGGTGTTCTTCATCCGCGACGGCATCAAGTTCCCGGACTTCATCCACTCGCAGAAGCGCCTTCCGGGTTCCGGCCTGCGTGACGCTGACATGCAGTGGGACTTCTGGACCAACTCCCCCGAGTCCGCACACCAGGTCACGTACCTGATGGGCGACCGCGGCATCCCTCGCTCCTGGCGCGAAATGCCCGGCTTCGGCTCGCACACCTACCAGTGGATCAACGCTGCCGGTGAGCGCTTCTGGGTGAAGTACCACTTCACCTCCAACCAGGGCAACCACGAGATCACCGGTGCAGAAGCAGAGCGCATCGCCGGCGCCGACGCCGACTACTACCGCCGCGACCTGTACGAGAACATTGCCGCCGGCAACTTCCCGTCCTGGGACCTGCACGTTCAGGTCATGCCGTACGACGACGCCAAGAACTACCGGTTCAACCCGTTCGACCTGACCAAGGTCTGGCCGCACGCTGACTACCCGCTGATCAAGGTGGGTACCCACACCCTGAACCGCAACCCGGAGAACTTCTTCGCCCAGATCGAGCAGGTGGCACTCTCCCCCGCCAACCTGGTCCCGGGCATTGCAGCCTCCCCGGACAAGATGCTGATGGCCCGCATCTTCTCCTACCCGGATGCCCAGCGCTACCGCGTTGGCACCAACTACAACCAGCTGCCGGTCAACGCACCGAAGGCTCCGGTTAACAACTACTCCCAGGACGGCTACGGCCGCTTCTCCTTCAACTCCCCGGAGACCCCGGTCTACGCCCCGAACACCCTGGGCGGCCCCGTGGCCGACCCGGCACTCGCAGGCGAAGGCACGTGGGAGAACGACGGCGCCCTGGTGCGTTCCGCCGCGACCCTGCACTCCGAGGACAGCGACTTCGGCCAGGCCGGCACGCTGTACCGCGAGGTGTTCGACGACGCCGCCAAGGCCCGTTTCCTGGAAACCATCACCGGTGCAGTCTCCGGTGTGCAGCGCCCGCACATCCGCGAAGCTGCCATCCAGTACTGGACCAACGTTGACGCCGACCTCGGCGCCAAGCTCCGTGCCAACCTCGCCAGCGGCGAGACCACGGCCAACGAGCAGGCTGAGTTCGTAGGCGTCGCAGAGTAATCTGCCCGCCCCAGCGGATAGCAAAAGGCGGCCGGTCCCTTCGGGAGCCGGCCGCTTTTTGCGTTCCCCGGCCCCTCCTCCACCATCGAAAGGCCAGTTACGGCTCGTTTCAGCCCTGAAAAGAGCCGTAACTGGCCTCTCGGGGGAGGGAGGGGCGAGGAGGAAGGGTTAGCGGGAAGGCCAGTACCAGATCAGCAGCATGGTCACGAGGAAACCGGTCAGGAAGTTCAGCTTCAGGAACCGCTTCCAGCCGGCATTGGCTTCCTCGGACCGCTCGTCCGTGATGCCCAGGAACGGCAGCAGGTTCAGCAGGTACGGCACTGCCAGCAGTGAGCCGAGCTGTGCCGGCCACGGAGTGAGCAGCATCAGCGCGCCGGCCGCGGCGTAGGCGGCGAAAGCCAGCCGCACCACGGCCTTGCCGCCCAGCACCGTGGCGATGGAGGACAGTCCGCCCTCCCGGTCCGGAACGATGTCCTGTACCGCTCCGAACGCCTGGCTGGCCATGCCCCAGAGGAAGAACGCGCCCAGGACCGCCCACAGACCGGGTGTGAACTGGGCACCGGCCAGCACCAATCCGTAGACGGCAGGGGACACGAAGTGTGTGCTTGAGGTGATCGAATCCAGGAAAGGCCGTTCCTTGAACCTCAGTCCCGGGGCGCTGTAGGCGATGACTGCGAAGACGCTCACGGCCAGCACCAGCCAGGACAGCGGGGAACCCATCAGCACCAGCACGACCAGGAACGGCACATTGGTGGCCATTGCAGCCCACAGCGTGATCCGGTGGAACCGGCGGTCCAGCAGGGCGCCCTCGACGCCGCCCTTGCGCGGGTTGCGCAGGTCGGATTCGTAGTCGAACACGTCGTTGATGCCGTACATCGCCAGGTTGTAGGGAATCAGGAAGTACAGCGTGCCGATCACCCACGCGGCGTCGATCCCGCCGGTGGTCAGCAGATACGCCGCGGCAAAGGGATAGGCAGTGTTGACCCAGGACAGCGGCCGGGAGGAGAGCAGCAGCATCCGCAGGGTACCGGCGTTGCGGGTGGCAGGGGCGCTCATTCGTTCTCCTCGGAAAGGGCGGCGGTACGCGGGGCCAGAAGTTCCCAAAGGGCCGGAAGCAGAAGGACCGCCGCCAGCGGATAGGCGAAGTCCTCCAGCGGAGCCAGGCCCAGGAAGGCACCGGAGATCCGGTCCGGGTTGTAGCCGAAGAGGTCCACGGCGATCATCAGGTTGTCAAAGACAGCGGTCAGCAGCAGCAGAACGGCAGCCGTGCCGGCCAGACGCAGGACAAAGGTCCGGTTACGCATGCCGGAACGACGGCGGCGCAGCAGCGCCGCGGCAAGCACGGCAGCCGCGGGGACCAGGAAGCAGAGGTTCAGCAGCCAGTAGGTCACCGCCGGACCGCCTCTCCGGACCGGTGCCGGCCGAAGTGGGCAGCCGCCGTTTTCAGCAGGCCGAACAGGACCATGGTCAGGTAGCAGAGGAAGGCCAGGAAGAAGGCTTCCTCCAGCGGCAGGTGGGGTGCCAGCTCGAGTCCGAGCATGAACCGGGTTTCGCCGCGGTAGAAAATGTCCAGGCCAATGCCAGAGAGGTCCCAGACCAGGAAGAACACCAGCCCGGTGACCAGCACGGCGGCTGCGCGCAGCGGTGCCCCTGAGAAAAAGAACAGCTTGAAGCGGTGGTCCAGCAGCATCATGCAGCCGATCGATGCGAGAAGGAACAGCAGGTACAAAGCGCCCATCAGCGGGCCTGGTCCGGCGCCCGGGGCGGCTCGGGCAGGGCTTCGGTGCTGGTGTCCCCGCGAAGCCGCTTCAGCACAAGTTCCGCGCTGATCAGGCACATGGGCAGACCGATGCCCGGCAGGGTGGATCCCCCGGCGTAGAGCAGGCCGTCCACCTTGCGGCTGGCATTCGCGCCGCGGAGGAAGGCGCTCTGCTTCAGCACGTGGGCCGGACCCAGCAGGGTTCCCCGCCACGAGTTGAAGTCCTTGCTGAAGTCGCCGGGCCCCACCGTCCGGCGGACGGTGATGCGTTCAGCCAGGTCCGGGATGCCGGCCCAGCCGGCAATCTGCCCGATCACCGTGTCCGCCATCGCTTCGAGCCGCGGATCACCGGCACCGTCCACCCCTCCGGTGCCCAGCGCCGGGTCCGAGGGAACGGGCACCAGTACAAAGAGGTTTTCCTGGCCAGCCGGGGCGGCGTCGTCATCCGTCGCAGAGGGCCGGCAGATGTACAGAGAGGCCGGATCCGGAACCGACGTGTGCTTCCCGAAGATCTTCTCGAAGTTCGCTTTCCAGTCCTTGGTGAACAGCAGCGTGTGGTGCGCCAGCTGGGGCAGCTCCCCCTTAACACCCAGGTGTAGCAGGATCCCGCCGGGACCCGGGATCCGGGACTCCCAGTATTTGGGCGGATAGGTCTGCAGCTGGGCCGGCAGCAGCTGGGTCTCAGTGTGGTGCAGGTCCGCGGCGGAAACCACCAGGTCTGCGTCGAGCGCCGCCGGCGTTCCGGCGGCGTCGCGGTATTCAACTCCGGTGGCCCGCGCCTTGCCCTTGCCGGTGCTCTCCGTGCGGATGGCGGTGACGTTGGCGTCCAGCTGGATCTTCACGCCCTGGGACTCCGCCAGTGATGCGATCACCGTAATCAGCCGGTGGAACCCGCCGCGCGGATAGAGCACGCCGTCGGACAGGTCCAGGCGGCTCATCAGGTGGTACATGCTCGGGGTCGTGAACGGAGAGGACCCCAGGAACACTGCCGGATAACCCAGGATCTGCCGGATTCGCGGGTCGGTGAACCGCTTCGCCACGAAGGAGCTCAGCGGCTGCAGCAGCAGCTTCGCCAGCCGCGGCCCGCGGGAAAGCACATCCGGACGCAGCAGCGGCAGGAAGGAGGCGAAGGTGCTGTAGAGGAAGCGCTTCTTGGCCATGTCATAGACTTCGGCCGCGGAGTCCAGGTATTTTTCCAGCCGGGCGCCGGCTCCGGGTTCCAGGGATTCGAACAGTTCCACGTTCTTCTCCCGGGTGGCCTGGACATCCACCGGCTCCTTCTCGCCTTCGAAGTACACCCGGTAGCCGGGATCAAGCTGGACCAGGTCCAGCTGTTCGGCGGCACTGGTACCGAGCATCCGGAAGAAGTGGTCGAACACCTCGGGCATCAGGTACCAGGAGGGCCCGGTGTCGAAGCGGAAGCCGTCCGTCTCCCAGTTCCCGGTGCGTCCGCCCGGTGTGCTGTTCTTTTCCAGGACGGTGACGTCCAGGCCCTCGCGGGCCAGCAGGCCAGCGGTGGCCAGGCCGGTAATGCCGCCGCCAATGACGACGGCGGTGCGGGGCCTGGGCTTGGTTTTTCCGGAGGTCATGGCGCCCTTTCGGCGTCGGGGGCGGAGAATGCCGGCGCGGAGGAGCGCCGCAGCCTGTGCCGGTAAACGGCATCGGCAGCGATCCTCAGCTTGACGGGATTGGGTACCCGGATCCTGGTGGTCCGGAGCCTGGAGGCCGGAGTACGGCGCAGCCTGCGGGCCAGTTCGGCGAACAGTTCCTGGGCAAGTGCGACGGCGGGGCGGCAGTCCCGGGGAAGTTCGGCGATGGCCGCGCCGGATACGAGAAGGTCTGCTTCGATGTCATCGAGCAGGCGGTGTTTGTCAGCCTCGGTGAAGGCGTCCACGGTCACGCCCGGGAAATAGCTGCGGCCAAGGGATTCGAAATCCTCGGCCAGGTCGCGGAGGAAGTTCACTTTCTGGAAGGCGGAACCCAGCCGCTGGGCACCTTCCCGCAGCCGCTTTTCCTGGTCGGCGGGAACGGTGTGCCCGTCCAGGAAACACTGCAGGCACATGAGGCCGATCACCTCGGCGGATCCGTAGACGTAGTCCTCGAAGCTGGCCTGGGTGTGTTCGGCCCGGGTGAGGTCCGCCCGCATGGACCGGAAAAACGGGCCGGTGAGGTCCGTGCCGATTCCGGTGCGCCGCGCAGTCAGTGCGAAGGCGTGCACCACCAGGTTCACGCTGTAGCCGGTGCGCAGGGCGCTGGCGGTTTCGGCCTCGAGCTCATCGAGCATCCGCCGGATGCCGGCGGGAGGAATCTCGGCCGCCGCGGCGACACCGTCCACGATCTCATCGGCCAGCCGCACCAGGGCGTAGATGGTTTCAATCTGGCGCCGGGTCCGGGGCGCCAGCAGCCGGGAGGCCAGTCCGAAGGACGTGGAATAGGCGCGGATCATGACCGCTGCCGTCTCCAGGGCCGCCTGGTTGTACAGCGGAAGTCCGGTTGCCTGCCCCACGGCTACCGGCCCCGGTTCACGGAGGAGGAGACGACGTCGTCCAGCACGGCAGCGAGGCCGGCCGGCACTTCGGCGCATTCAAGGTGGCTGCGGGCGCTGGCCGCATACTGGGCCGCGAGGTCCTGCGCGTACTGGCGGGCCCCGCAGTCCACCAGGATGCCGCGGGCACGGTCAGCGTCCCCCGGGCCCATGTCCGGCCGGCCGATGATCCCGGAAAGTTCGGCCCAGCACGGAGTCTGCGCGGCGTAGGCGATCAGCACGGTGCGCTTGCCCTCCCGGAGGTCTCCCATGCTGGATTTGCCCGTGGCGCTCTCATTCCCGAAAACGCCCAGCAGGTCATCCACCAGCTGGTACGCAATACCCGTGTCCCGTCCGAACCGGCCCAGGGCTGCGGCAACCTCGGTGCCGGCGCCGGCCAGGACCGCGCCCGCGCGCAGGGGGGCTTCGAATGAATAGACCGCAGT
This sequence comes from Arthrobacter koreensis, assembly GCF_035792275.1. GTDB lineage: Bacteria > Actinomycetota > Actinomycetes > Actinomycetales > Micrococcaceae > Arthrobacter_B > Arthrobacter_B koreensis_A. The sequence continues at coordinate 249,889 of NZ_JAMWKK010000003.1, forward strand.
CTTCAGGCGCTCCATGTCCAGGATCTCCGCGACGGGCGGTGAACCTGCGGCGAAGGAGAAGTCGACGTCGATCAGCTCTCCTCCGGCTGAAGCGAAGACGGCCTCGTCGAGGATGCCGGCCAGGATTTCGCGGGTCAGCGGATCGGTGGAGACTGAGTCCAGCATCCGGAAAGCGCCGGTCAGGGCGAGGTCTCCGGCAATGATGCCGACGGACATGCCCCGGTGCCGGGCAACTTCGGCGGGTTCGCCCGCAGTTTCCGCCATCCGGCGGTACACCCCGGAAACGTTGTCCTGTCCGCGCCGGACAAAATCAAGGTCAATCACGTCATCGTGGACGATCAGCGCGGTGTGCAGCAGTTCAAACGCGGCACCCACCCGGGCGGCCGCTTCAAGATCGGTTCCCCCGAGGTGCGTGTAGGCCGTCATCACGATCTGCGGGCGCAGCCGCTTGCCTCCGACCGTGGATTTTTCGAGCGTCTCCCAGAGGCTAAGGTAGCTGGGACTGATCCGCTCGGCGCGTTCCTTGGCCGCGGTGAAGAACCCGTCCAGGACACGGTCCACCTGCTGATGGCCAATTCTCTCGTCAGGCAAGTGTTCTGTCTCCATGCATAAAGTAAACACGCTGATCGTTAGGGGAAGAAATGCCGCAACGCCGGGAAGAAGTCATTCTGGTCGATAAAGGGGGCCAAATGATAGGTACCGCGGACAAGATGACCGTGCATACCCGCGATACGCCGCTGCATCTGGCCTTCTCAACGCACGTCTACCATCCGGACGGACGCATCCTCGTGACACGCCGGGCGCTGTCAAAACTCACCTGGCCCGGAGTCTGGACCAATTCGTTCTGCGGCCATCCCGGCCCCGGTGAGGCCACCGAGGACGCCGTGGTGCGCCGGGCCGAGCGCGAGCTGGGACTGAAACTGAACAGCATCGCCGTCGCGCTTCCGGATTTCCGCTACCGCGCCGTGGATGCCTCGGGGATCGTGGAGAACGAAATCTGCCCCGTCTACACGGCGGTGGCCGAGGCGGATCCCGTGCCCGCAGCCGATGAGGTCATGGACTGGACGTGGGCCGATCCTGCCGCGCTGGTTGAATCCGTGCGCCTGACCCCGTGGGCTTTCAGCCCCTGGCTGGTGCTGCAGCTTCCCCTGCTGTACCCCGGAAACGCCTGACCCAGCGTTCCCAGGGCGGTACGGCCCGCCAGTGCACCGCGAGTGTATGGAAGGCGCGGCGGAACCTGCGGACCAGGTTCGCGCGGCCAATGACCGCCCGCGGGGCCATGCCCACCACCAGGCTCCGGTCCCAGCCGCAGCGGTAGCCAAGGACCAGGTGCGCGCTCAGGCAGACGTCGTCGTGCTGTTCGGCGTCCTCCCGGTGCACGTCCGGGCCAACCTCGCGCCACACATCCGCCCGCAGTGCCAGGTTGGACCCGAACAGCGGCCGGCGGGCCAGCGCCAGGGTCATTGCCTGGTAGTAGGAACCGAGGTAGGCGACGGAAAGGATCCGCCCAAGCCACGGAGCAAAGCCGTAGAACCGTCCGGGACCGCTGACGGCGGCCAACCCCGGATCGGCAGCGAAATGTTCAGCTAACTGCTTAATCCAGTGCGGCGGCAGGATGCAGTCCGCGTCGCATCTGGCAATGATGTCCGACGCCGCCGCGTCGTAGCCGGCGGCAGCCGCCGCCGGGATGCCCGGGCGGGGTTCGAAAACCACCCGGGCACCAAATTCGGCAGCCACCTGGGCGCTGTTGTCCGTGCTGTTGTTATCGACAACCACAATCTCCGCGGGCTGCACGCTTTGTTCAGCGAGCGAGGCCAGGCACCCGCGGAGGGCTTCGGCGTCATTGAGGCATGGAATCACGACGCTAACCGAGGGAAAACCGGAGGGCAGGGCAGGGGCTTGCATGCCAGTGATCCTACGTGCAATTCCGGTCTCCCTGCCGGTCACGGAGTCTGGGCGGCTCCAACTCTGCTCGGCTACCGTAAGTACATGATCGATGCCCTCCTGCGCCGTCCGGCCTCTGCCGCCGAGGTGGCTTCGGACGGCGTTCGCCTGCTCGGTGCAGTGAGCCTGCTCGCGGCCCTGCTCTGGCACGGCCCGGTTGAGGCCGCCTTGTTTGCGCTGGTGCTGCTGGGCCTGCTGGTCTCCCGCTGCCTGCCCGCGGCCCCGCTGTTTTCCTCCCTCTACGGGCTGACGCTGCTGCTGGCGGCCTGGAGCAGCGTGATGGACCTGTACGCCCGGATTTCCTGGTGGGACCTTGCCGTGCACTTCGCTGCGACCGGGACCATTGCCGTCATGGCCTGGTACCTCCTCGCTGCCTACGGCGCGGTGACCGCGTGGCAGGATTCCGGCCGCCCGGTGCCCGCATTCGCCGTTCCCGCCGTTGTGACGTCGCTGGGCCTGGCGCTGAGCGTGCTCTGGGAATTCGGCGAATGGTGGGGGCACTACTACGTGGACGCCACGATCAATGTTGGCTACCGCGACACCATCGGAGACCTCGCCGCCGGCGGCCTGGGTTCAGTGCTTTCCGGCATCCTGCTGGCCCGCCTCATCCGTCGGAACCCGCCGCCGCACGCCGGAACGTCCGGCGCTCCGCTGCAGCGGCGCCTGCAGGGCTGACTCCGGGCTCCTGATACAGGAAGGGCCCTCCGCAGCCTGACAGCTGCGAAGGACCCTTCCCGGTAACTAACTACTTGCTTGAGTAGCGGGCGTGCTCCTCATGGGCACGGGCAACCTCGGCACGGATATCTTCAATGTCCTTCACCTTGTCCCGGTACTTCTTGTCCATCTGCAGGATCTGCTTCTCTTCGTCGCAGAGGGCCCGGTAGATACGCTCCCGCTCGGACTCATCCGAGGTGTAGGAGAGATCCAGGTAATCGTTGGCGTGGCGGCGGGCATTGTTCACGGCGGTCTGGGCCTTGCCCGCCGGGCTTACCAGCGATGCGATAACGGTGACCAGCAGGACGCCGATGATCACGCTGAGGGACAGGCCGGTGCTGACCTCGACGACTTCCACATGCTCGCCGTTGTTGATGAACGGCAGGGTGTTTTCATGCAGGGCGTGCAGCACGAGCTTCACGCCAATGAAGGCGAGGATGGCGGCCAGGCCGTAAGAGAGGTAGATCAGGCGGTCCAGCAGTCCGTCGATCAGGAAGTAGAGCTGGCGCAGGCCCATCAGGGAGAACGCCGTGGCCGTGAAGACAATGAAGGTGTTCTGTGTCAGGCCGAAGATGGCGGGAATGGAGTCCAGGGCGAAGAGGATGTCGGTTCCGCCGATGGCCACCATGACCAGCAGCATCGGGGTGAGGACCTTCTTGCCGTTCTCCACGGTCATCAGCTTGTCGCCGTCGTAGTGGTCGGTGGTGGGCAGCACACGCTTGGCGATGCGGATGATGAAGTTGTTCGCTTCGTCCTTCTCGCTGTCCTCGGGCTTGAGCAGGTTGCCTGCGGTGATCAGCAGGATCAGGCCGAAGAGGTAGAAGATCCAGGAGAAGGAGTTGATCAGCGCCGCGCCCAGGAAGATGAAGCCGGTGCGCGCAATCAGCGCGAAGACAATGCCGAAGAGCAGGACCTTCTGCTGGTCCTCCCGGGGCACCCGGAAGGACGCCATGATGATCAGGAAGACAAACAGGTTGTCCACGGAAAGGGCCTTCTCGGTGATGTACCCGGCGAAGTACTCACCGCCCATGGTCACCCCGCCGAAGACGAGAACCAGGATGCCGAAGATGATGGCCAGGCCCACGTAGATGGAGGACCAGACGGCCGCTTCCTTCAGCGTGGGTATGTGCGCCTTGCGGATGTGGAAGAAGTAGTCGAAGGCCAGCAGGCCGAGGATGACAACGATCGTCACGCCCCAGATCAGGGGGGAAACAGTCATGGAGTCTCTGCTTTCGTAGGGTACGCCAAAGGACCGCAAGTCTCTCCGGCAGCCATTGGCTGCCCGCTGGCCCCGGCCGGGCGTCGGTGCCCTACGTGTTGACGAGGTTCAGCGTGGGTGGATACTCCCCTACGAAGGCTCCACTTTACCTGATCCGCTCCGGTGCCTGCGACGAACACGGCCTATCCCTCCGATCCGGGCGCACGCCGGCTCTCCAGCAGCCCCAGGTCTTCCGGGGTATCAATGTCCCGCCCGTCGCCCTCCGGACCGCATTCAACCAAATCCACCAGGCCCGGATGGGCGGCCAGGAAGGAGCGGGCACCGGTATCTCCCCGGGCACCTGCTGCGGCGGCCCTGGCCAGCTGCGGCGCGAAAAGGACGGGATGGCCGCGCATCAGGTTTCCGCCCGGCACCCGGTAGGCCGCACAGGAGACCCTGGCGGGCGCAGCACGGGAGATCAGCCGCGCCACCGTTTCCGCGCTCAGCCCGGGCTGGTCCGCCAGCGCAACCAGCACCGGTTCCTGCGGGGCGAGCGTGATGGCCTCGGCGATGCCGGCCCGGAAGCTGGAGCCGACGCCGGTTTCCCAGTCCGGGTTGATCACCACGTGCATTCCGGCCAGGTTCGCTTCAGTACTCACCCGGGCAGATCCGGCACCGAGGATGACGATGACGCGCGAGCACCCGCCGCGCAGCAGTTCCGCTGCGAGGTGTTCAACCAGGGGGCGGCCGTGAAAGGGCAGCAGGGCCTTGGGACCGCGGCCCAGCCGGATCCCTGCCCCCGCTGCCAGAAGGACCGCGCTGACCATGCAAGGTACGAAAGCACACCGGCCGCCTTAACCACAACCGCCGCACCCGAATCCGGGTGCGGCGGCGGTGCCCGGTCCTGGCAGGACCGGCAGGGTCTCTAGCCCTCGCAGTCCTTGCAGTACTTGGTGCCGTTCTTCTCCACGGCGAACTGGGACCGGTGACGGACCAGGAAGCAGGAGCCGCAGGTGAATTCGTCCTCCTGCGCCGGCACTACCCGGACCAGCAGTTCCTCGCTGGAAAGGTCCGCGCCCGGAAGTTCAAAGGCTTCCGCGGCCTCGGATTCGTCCACGTCCACTACGGCTGACTGCTTGTCGCTCCGCCGGGCCTGAAGCTCTTCGATTGAGGCGGTTCCGGCATCCTCTTCGACCTTGCGCGGTGCGTCGTAATCAGTAGCCATATTCAGGCTCACTCTCCAATGCTTGGTGGGGGCTGTAGGACGGGGCAGTGCACCCCGATGGTAACCGGTACTGTCTGCTGTGCAGGCCAGAAGCGCAACAAGTGTGACATATTTCGGCTCAGCGTCCAGCCGATGCGAGTTCCTGTTCCGTTTGGGCCCCGCCCCGGTCCTTCGCCGCCTGCAGCAGCCCGGAGCCTTCCACATCCACGTCCGGAAGGATCCGGTCCAGCCACTTCGGGATCCACCAGGCCGACTTGCCCAGCAGGTGCAGCACGGCCGGAATGAGGGTCATGCGGATGACGAAGGCATCCAGCAGGACACCGATGGCCAGTGCAAAGCCGATCGGACGGACCATGGTCAGGTGGGCGAAGATGAACCCGGCGAACACGGAGACCATGATGATGGCGGCGGCCGTGACCACGCGGGAAGCATGGTCGAAGCCGTTGCGGACGGCCTGCCGCGGGTCTTCCCCGTGGACGTAGGCTTCGCGCATGCCGGAGACCAGGAACATCTGGTAGTCCATGGCCAGGCCGAAGAGCACGCCGATGAGGATGATCGGCAGGAAGCTCAGTACGGCTCCGGGGTTGTGCACGTCGAAGATGCTGCCCAGCCAGCCCCACTGGTAGATCGCCACGACGGCGCCGAAGCTGGCGGCCAGGGAGAGCAGGAACCCTCCGGTGGCAATCAGCGGCACCAGGACGGACCGGAAGACCAGCAGCAGCAGGACCAGTGACAGGCCCACCACGATCAGCAGGTACACCGGCATGGCATCCATCAGCTTGTCCGAGACGTCGATGTTGATGCCGGTTTGGCCGGTAATGGCAATTTCGACGCCGGTGTCATCCTTGATCTGCCCCGCGTCGTCGCGGATGGTGTGCACCAGGTCTTCGGTGCCTTCGGCGGCAGGACCGCCTTCGGGGATGACCTGGAAGACGACCATGGTTCCGTCGTCGCTGGTGGAAGCGGGCACCACTGTTGTGACGTGGTCCAGTTCGCGCAGCGAGTCCGCCACTTCGTAGGTGAGGTCGGAGGTTTCGCTCTCCGAGAGCCCATCGGGGAGGTATCCGACGACGATTACGGGGCCGTTGATGCCTTCGCCGAAGCTCTCCCCCAGGCGCTGGTAGGCCTGGTAGGCCGTTGAATCAACCGGTTCCGATCCGCCGTCGGGCAGTCCCACGCGCAGCGAGCCGGCGGGAATGGCCATGGTGCCCAGCAGCAGGACACTGAGAATGACGGTGATTACCGGATGGTTGGTGACCAGCCGGCCCCAGCGGCGCGGGCTGCCGTTTTCCTTGTGCTCTGCGGCCGCGGCCTGGTCTGCGGACGAGAGCCGGGCGTGCGGACCGGGAGGCGTGATGCCGGCCTTGGTCCAGGCCTTCTTCGAGAGGATGCGGTTCCCGATGAAGCCCAGGAACGCCGGGGTCAGTGTCAGCGCGACGAGGATGGCCATGGCCACGGTGCCGGCAGCCGCCAGGCCCATGACACTGAGGAACGGCAGTCCGGGGACGGCGAGCGCGGCCAGGGCGATCACGACGGTCAGGCCGGCGAAGAGCACTGCATTGCCGCTGGTCCCGGTGGCCACGCCGGCGGATTCTTCCAGTTCCATGCCGTGCAGCAGCTGGGTGCGGTGCCGGTTGATGATGAACAGCGAGTAGTCGATCCCGACCGCCAGGCCGAGCATCAGCGCCAGCATCGGGGAGATGGAGGTCATTTCCACGACTCCGGTAAGGGCCATGGTGGTGCCGACGCCGGCGATCACGCCGACGACCGCCATCAGCAGCGGCAGCCCGGCGGCCACCAGCGTGCCCAGCATCAGGATTAGCACGACGGCGGCGACGGCCACTCCGATCGCTTCGGACGGCCCGAAGAGGGAGGAGACGTCCTCCACGATTTCCTTGCTGAAGAACACCTGGACCCCGGAGTCCGTAATGCGGCTGGCGGTGTCCTGGACTTCCTGGCGCTGCTCGGGGGTGACCGAGTAGGACTGCTCCTGGAACTGGACCTCGGAGAATGCGGTGGCTCCGTCCTCGGAGACGAAACGCAGTCCGTCGGTGGCTTCTGCCATGCGCTGTGCGTCCGTTAGCTCCTGTTCGCCTGCGGCCAGCCGGGCGACGCCGTCGTCATAGGCTGCCTGCTGCTCGGCAAGCTGCGCTTCTCCGGCGCTGAGCTGCTCTTCCCGGGCGCTGAGCTGGGCACGGATAGCCTCAGCCTGCTGAACCTGTCCGGCGGCTTCCAGCTGTTCAGCCTGCATCCGGGCCAGCGACAGCTGGTCCCGTCCGGCTGCCAGCTGGGCGGCTGCGGCGTCGAGCTGCGGCTTGCCGGCCTCCAGCTGGGCGCGGGCAGCGTCCAGCTCTGCCTGGCCGGCTGCGAGCTGTTCTCCGCTGCCGTCCAGCTGCGCCTGCATTTCGAAGGGATCGCTGACCGACTTCAGGAAGTCCAGGCCGTTCAGTTCCGCCACGGTGTCCGTGACCGCCTGGCGCTCGGCCTCGGTGAAGGCCTCTCCCGATTCGGTTTCAAAGACGATCCTGCCGGATCCGCCGGACGCATCCGGCACCCGCTCGCGCAGTTCGTCCAGGACCCGCTGGCTCTCCGAGCCGGGGATGGTGAAGTTGTTCGAGGTGGGGGCGCTAAAGGCGGCAAACGCTCCGCCAATGCCAAGCAGCAGCACGAGCCAGGAGCTCAGGAACCACCAGCGGTGCCGGAAGCTGAATTTGCCGAGCCGGTAAAGCAGGGATGCCATGGAGTGTCTTTCTTTGAACGGTTCAGGTGGTGGGATCTAGCGGCTAAAACCGTCACGGAGGAATCCGACGGCTTCGGTAAAGAGTTCTTCGAGCAGCGTGAGGGTCTTCGGGTTGATCTCCCCGTGCGTGCGCCGCTGCCATTCGGCGAACGCACTGCGCCCGCAGGCGAGCACCGCGGCGACCAGCGTGGACGTGTAGAACGGGTCGGCGTCCTGTCCCAGCCGGGTCCGCAGCAAGTCGACAATGCGGTGTTCGGCGTGGTCCCAGGCCTCAAGGTGGACGCGGCCCATGTCCGGATGGTCTTCGGCGAGGCCGTGGAGTTCCGCCATGACGGCCAGGTTCGCCGGATCGGCCGGCTGGGAAAGGGCTTTGAGCATCGAGTCAACGATGTTCTCGTGGTGCGGACGCGCCTGGAAGTGCCCAAGCACCCCGTCGAGGAAGTCCTCCATGGCCACGTTGAGTGCCGCAGAGGTACTGGGAAAGTAGTTGAAGAACGTGCGCCGGGAAATGCCGGCCGCATCCGCGATGTCATCAACGGTGAACTGGCCGGCACCCCGGCTGCGGACCAGCCGGAGCGTGGCATCGGCAATCGCCCGGCGGGTTGCCGTCTTGTTCTGCTCCCTGCGGGAAACCTGCTGCTCTGTCACGCCGCTACACTATGTGCAAGTTTGCACGAGAGGCAAATTCTTTTCCCGGGGGCGGAACCCGGGCAGAACAATGCCCGCCCCGGGATTCCCGGGACGGGCATTGTGCGGCGGCGGTGAAGCCGCCCCTGCATCCAGTCGGGCTAGCGCCCTTCGGGCTGCGGGCGCGCCGGATCCATCGTGGAGCCGCCGCCGGAGGTGTGGGAGCGGTCCGCCGGATTGGCGGTTCCCGCGACCGTCGACGATCCGCTGGAACTGCTGGAGCTGCTGGAGTTGCTGCCCGACGTTCCTGAGCTGCTGCCCGTGACGCTGTCCTTCGCGTGCGAGGCCGCATCCTTGGCGGAGGAAGCGGCATCCTTGGCAGCCCCCGTGACCTTCTCCTGCAGTCCCGGAACCTTGTCCTTGGCCCAGTCAGTACCCTGGCTCACGGTGTCCTGAACCTTGGGGTCGTTCCACAGGGACATAATCTTCTCCCGGCCGGCCTTGGAACCAATCAGGTAGCCGACACCGATTCCTGCCAGAAAAGTCATCTTCTTAACCATGGTGTTCCTCATTCCCGCCCCGCTCGAGGCATCATGATGTACCGTCCGATCCTTTCCAGCCGGCGGCCGGAAAGGAATTAAACAGCAACCTTACTACTTGGGGGCTATCCGGGCACATCCAGGAGCTTCGAGCGGATCAGGAAACGCTTTCCCTCCGGCGCTTCCAGGGAAAATCCGCTCCCCCGGCCGGTCACGACGTCCACCGTCAGGTGCGTGTGCTTCCAGTACTCGAACTGTTCGGCAGACATCCAGAACCCGATGTCTTCGCCGTCCAGGTCAAACACTCCCAGGAGAACATCGGCATCTGAGGTGATGAAGTCTCCCTCGGGATAACACATGGGTGAGGAACCGTCACAGCAGCCGCCGGACTGGTGGAACATCAGCGGCCCGTGCTGCTGCTTCAGTGTCCTGAGCAGTTCCCGGGCGGCGGGCGTAAGCCCCACCCGGGAAACTGTTTCCCCGGGCAGGGCCGGCGCGGCGTCCAGGACCGAAGCTGGAAGCGGATCCATTAGTACTGGACCACTACCCGTCCGTCGATCCGGCCGGCGGCCAGTTCATCCAGGACGTCGTTGATGTCATCCAGCGGACGGGTGGCAATCTTTGGGTGGATGAGGCCCCGGGCATAGAAGTCCAGCGCCTCCACCATGTCCTGCCGGGTCCCGACGATCGAGCCCCGGATGGTCAGGCCCTTGAGGACGATGTCGAAGATCGGTGCGGGGAACTCCCCGGGCGGCAGGCCGTTGAACACGATTGTTCCGCCCCTGCGCGCCATCCCGATGGCCTGGCCGAAGGCGGAGGGGTGCACGGCCGTGACCAGCACCCCGTGCGCTCCGCCGGTCTGGGCCTGGATGGCTTCGACCGGATCCTCGTTCAGGGCGTTGACCGTGACCTCGGCGCCGTATTCACGGGCCAGGGCCAGCTTGTCATCGGCAATGTCCACGGCGGCGACGCGAAGTCCCATCGCCCTCGCGTACTGCACGGCTACGTGGCCGAGCCCGCCGATGCCCGAGATCACGACCCACTGTCCCGGCCGGGCCTCGGTCACTTTCAGCCCCTTGTAGACCGTGACGCCGGCGCAGAGCACGGGGGCTACCTCCACCGGATCTGCGCCTTCGGGAATGCGCGCTGCAAACTTTTCATCAACCAGCATGTACTCCCCGAAGGATCCGTTGACGGTGTAACCGCCGTTCTGCTGCTGCTCGCACAGCGTCTCCCATCCGGTGCGGCAGTATTCACAGACGCCGCAAGCGGACCACAGCCAGGCGTTGCCGACCATGTCCCCTTCCTTCAGCTCGGTCACACCTTCACCGAGCTGCACCACGCGGCCCACGCCTTCATGTCCGGGAATGAAGGGCGGCGTGGGCTTCACCGGCCAGTCCCCCTGTGCTGCATGCAGGTCCGTGTGGCAGACCCCGGTTGAGACGAGTTTGACCAGGACCTGTCCCGGGCCGGGGCTGGGAATATCGTTCTCTCCCACCGTGAGCGGCTCGGCGAGGGTATTGACGACGGCGGCCTGCATGCGTTCCATGTCGATCTCCTTGTGTTCGGGGGTGTACTGCTGGGGGGACTGGCAGGTGGAACCGGACTCTAGAAGAAGCCCTGCTTGGATTCGGCGTAGCTGACCAGCAGGTTCTTGGTCTGCTGGTAGTGGTCCAGCATCATGGCGTGGTTTTCGCGTCCGATGCCGGAGGATTTGTACCCGCCGAATGCCGCGTGCGCGGGGTAGGCGTGGTAGTTGTTCACCCAGACGCGTCCGGCCTGGATGTCCCGCCCGGCACGGTAGGCGGTGTTGCCGTCCCGGGACCAGACTCCTGCGCCCAGGCCGTAGAGGGTGTCATTCGCGATTGCCAGCGCCTCGCCGTAGTCCGAGAACCTCGTCACCGAAACCACCGGCCCGAAGATCTCCTCCTGGAAAATACGCATGTTGTTGGTGCCTTCAAAGACGGTGGGCTCAACGTAGTAGCCGCCGGCCAGGTCGCCGTCGAGAACGTTGCGCTTGCCTCCGGCCAGGACCTTGGCGCCTTCCTGCCCGGCAATGTCCATGTAGGAGAGGATCTTCTCCAGCTGGTCGTTGGAGGCCTGGGCGCCCACCATGGTGCTGGTGTCCAGCGGGTTGCCCTGAACCATCGCAGCGGTACGGGCCAGTGCATCGGACATGAAGGAGTCGTAAATGGATTCCTGGACCAGTGCGCGGGACGGGCAGGTGCAGACTTCGCCCTGGTTCAGGGCGAACATGTTGAAGCCCTCCAGCGCCTTGTCGTAGAACGCGTCGTCGCGGGCGGCCACATCGGCGAAGAAGATGTTTGGGCTCTTGCCGCCCAGCTCCAGTGTCACAGGAATCAGGTTCTGGCTGGCGTACTGCATGATCAGGCGGCCGGTAGTCGTTTCACCGGTGAACGCGATCTTGCGGATCCGCTTTGAGGACGCCAGCGGCTTGCCGGCCTCCACTCCGAATCCGTTGACGATGTTCAGCACGCCGGCAGGCAGCAGGTCGGCAATCAGTTCAGCCAGCACCAGGATGGACGCCGGGGTCTGCTCCGCAGGCTTGAGCACGACGGCGTTGCCTGCTGCGAGCGCGGGGGCAAGCTTCCAGGTGGCCATCAGGATGGGGAAGTTCCAGGGGATGATCTGGCCTACCACGCCCAGCGGCTCGTGGAAGTGGTACGCCGTGGTGTTGTCGTCGATCTGGGAGAGGGTGCCCTCCTGGGCGCGGATCGCGCCGGCAAAGTAGCGGAAATGGTCCACGGCCAGCGGCAGGTCGGCTGCCAGCGTTTCGCGGACCGGCTTGCCGTTGTCCCACGTTTCCGCGACGGCAAGCATTTCGAGGTTCTCCTCGATCCGGTCGGCGATGCGGTTCAGGATGTTCGCACGCTCCGCCACGGAGGTCTTGCCCCACGATGGCGCTGCCTTGTGTGCTGCATCCAGCGCCAGCTCGATGTCCTCGGAGGTGCCGCGGGCAACTTCGCAGAAGACCTTGCCCGTCACCGGTGAAACGTTCTCAAAGTAGCCGCCCTTAATCGGGGCGACCCATTCTCCGCCGATCCAGTTCTCATAGCGAGGCTTGAATGAAACAAGTGCCTCGCCCTGGCCGGGCTGCGCGTAAACGGTCATGACTTGTCTGCTCCTCGTTTTGAGCGTTGGTACACGACCTCGGTGTCGTGTCCGTCGGTGCGCGCAACGCTACGCAGGCGGACGTAGCATCCGCGTAGCAGGACCGGTTCGGCACATGTCTGGCGGCTTCCCACAAGGAGGTTTATGGTTACCTAGGGCAATTTCTTATGGACCGAGATACAAGGGACGCTAATGACTTCCGAACGCAGTGGCAGCGGCGCGGAGCCGCAGCCAAACCGGTATGTCCGTTACCGCTGGTGGGGCCTGCTGGCCATCAGCCTGGGCGTCGCGATGATTATCATGGACGCCACGATCGTGTCCGTGTCTGTTCCGTCGATTGTCGGGGACCTGGGCATTTCGAGTACCCAGATCCAGTGGGTCCAGGAGATCTATACCCTCCTCTTCGCCGCACTGCTGCTCACCTGGGGACGCATTGCCGACCGGGTGGGCCGGCGGCGGATCATGCTGATCGGCGTCGTGCTCTTTGTGGCGGCGTCCGTGCTGTGTGCCCTGGCTGAATCAGGCGGCGTCCTGATCCTGGGCCGGGCGCTGCAGGGCCTGGGCGGATCGATGATCCTTCCCACCACCCTCGCGCTGCTGAACGCAAACTTCCAGGGCCGGGACCGCGGCATTGCCTTTGCGGTCTGGGGTTCAACGATCGGCGGCATGGCTGCCATCGGCCCGCTGCTGGGCGGCTGGCTGACCGAGCACGCCAGCTGGCGCTGGGCGTTCGGAATCAACATTCCGGTGGGCGTGCTGGTGGTTGCGGGACTGCTGCTGTTCGTGGCGGAATCCTCCGAAGCCATCACCGGCGCCGCGCAGCGGCTGGACCTCGGGGGCGCCGCACTGTCCATCCTGGGCTTCGGCGCGCTGGTCTTCGGCCTGATCGAGGGCCGCAGTTACGGCTGGTGGAACGCCACCGAGGACGCACCGTTCCAGGTGGGCACCCTCTCCCCCGTGCCGCTGGCCTTCCTGGTCGCGGTGGTGGCGCTGGTCTGCTTTGTGCTGCTGGAACGCTCACGGACCGCGGCGGGCAAGGGCGTCATCCTGGACCTGTCCCTGTTCCGTATCCCGTCCTTCGCCAACGGCAACGTGACTGCCCTGATCGTGAGCTTCGGTGAATTCGGGCTGATCCTCTCCCTGCCGCTGTGGTTCCAGAACGTGCTGGGCTACACCGCCTTCCAGGCAGGTCTCGCACTGCTTCCCCTGGCCGTTGGCTCCTTCCTGGCTTCCGGAGGCGTGGCCTCCCTGGCCAGAAAGTACAGTCCCGTGGTGGTGGTGCGGATGGGCCTGGGGCTGGAAATCCTCAGCATCGCGGCCCTGGCCCTGCTGATCCGTCCGGACAGCACAGCCTGGCTGACTTCCCCCATCCTGCTCTTCTACGGAATCGGCGTTGGCCTGGCCACGGCCCAGCTGACCTCGGTGATCCTTGCCGAGGTTCCGGTCGCCAAGAGCGGACAGGGCTCCGCCACGCAGAGCACCGCCCGGCAGACAGGCTCGGCGCTGGGCATCGCCGTGCTGGGAACGGCGTTCTTCACCACTCTGCGAACCGGAACCGAGAACCAGACAGCGGAGGCCGTTGCCGGCGCGCCCCAGCTGGCCGGAGCCGTGGATTCGGTGAATGCCACGTCCGGCGGCAGCATCACGGCTCTGGCCGCCGATCCCCAGACAGCATTCATTGCCGACGCTGCGCGTGAGGCGATGACGAACGGGGCGTCCCTGGCGGGCTGGATCGCCGCCGGTGCCCTGCTTATCGGTTTCCTGACCAGTCTGCGGATCAGGCCGGTCATTGGCCCGCAGGCCGGTGAACCTGCCGGCGTCCGGGCGACGGAAACCGGCGGCGAGGCCCGCTCCTAGGAAAGGTCCCGCTCGATCCGCTGCAGCCCTGCAACTATCCCCGCCCGGCGCGGGGAACGCGGGGGCAGCAGCTGGAGCGCCAGCCGCCACGCTTCGGCGTCGTCTGCTGCTTCCTCGAGTTTGAGGTACTGCAGCACCGTCTCGATCCCGGCCTCTCCGAGAACCGCCTCACGCAGTTCAGCGCTCAGGCCGCGGCGCAGCTCCACGATGCCCGGGGCCTGGGAATGCGGCAGCACCGGCCCCTTGTAGATGTTCAGGGCCAGCCGGTGGGCACCGCGGGACAGGCAGGCGCGCACCTGACCGGCGTCCAGGACCAGGTCCGCGGGCAGGCGGTACGGCCGTGACTCCGGCACGATCCGTGCCGATGCTGACCGGGACAGCAGTTTGCGCAGCCGGAGCATCTCCGCCCGGACGCTGCCTACCGAGGCTTCCTCCGGATAGGCCAGCACAGCCAGTTCCTCTGCGGTCAGTCCCCGCGGATGCAGCGCCAGCAGGGTCATCAGCTCGGAGTGGCGCTGGCTGAGCTGAACCCGGATGCCGTCCACGCACAGGTCCGCGGTGTCTGTCCCCAGAACCTGCAGGCTGTCCTGGTACAAGCTGGAGCGGGGAGTCCGGGTGCCGGCACCACCGCGGGCGGGGCGGTCCCCGCTGAGCTGGAGGCGTTCGACGCGCAGCTGGGCAGTGGCTGCCGCTACGGCCGCCTGGACAAGGGCCAGCGTGTGTACGGCAACGGCTTCTTCCTTGCCGGTGATGTCCACCACGCCCAGCACGCTGCCGGATTCGGGGTCCTGGACCGGGACTGCGGTGCAGGACCAGGGGTGCACCTGCGGGCTGAAGTGCTCGGCGCCGGCGATCTGCACGCTCCGGCCCGTAGCCAGCGCGGTGCCGGGAGCACTGGTCCCCACGGCGTTTTCCGACCAGTCCGCCCCGGGCATGAACATCATGTTCTCGGCCCGGCGCAGCAGCTCGGGATCGCCGTCCACCCACAGCAGCCGGCCCAGCTGGTCCCCTACTGCCACCAGCAGGCCGGTGTCGCGGCCGGGTTCAACGAGGAGCCGCTGGATCACCGGCATGATGGAGGCCAGCGGGTGCGACTGCCGGTAGGCGGCCAGCTCCGCGCCTTCCAGAACCAGGGCCGACCTTGCGGCGTCGGGATCAGGGTGGTGCTGCAGGGAGCGCTGCCATGATTCGCGGACCCCCGGGCGCAGGACGTCCAGGACTTCGCCCTGGGCGCGCAGGCTTTCGTGGGCCAGCCAGGCATCACGCTGGAGTGTTTCGGGGCTCCGGAAAACCCTGCTCTGCAGGGCACTGGAAGACTGCTGCACCGTCCAACCTATCCGCGTTGATAAGGAGACCGTTCTGGCCGGAGCCGGGCCGGGGTTCTGCCGCTGCTCCGGGCAGCCAGCGGCTGCCCGTCCATAGTGACACGGCTCACCCTGCAGTTCCAGAGCAGCCCCGTTAACGCACCGAAGCCAGGCCCGCAGTGCGGTGCCTGGCTTCGGCGGGGGTGTTCAGGCCCTAGTTGCTGCCTTCACGGGAAATGCGCGTCATCTCTTCGCGGTCAACAACCTTCACGCGTTCGCGGACCAGGTCGCCGATTCCGGGATCGCCGTGGACATAACCGGCGCCGAGCGACTTCTCGTGGGCATCGAGCCGCTTCCAGCCTTCCCAGGTGGTGTACTCGACGCCGCGCTCCTCGAGCAGGCGGATGATTGCCTCCGGCTCCGGCTCTTCAGCGGCGGGCAGGGTCCGGCGGTCCTCAAGGAGGTAGCCGATGGTCTCCAGTGCATCGCCCTTGGTGTGGCCGATCAGGCCAACCGGGCCGCGCTTGATCCATCCGGTGGTGTAGATGCCCGGTACGGGTGCGCCGCTGGTGTCCACTACCCGGCCGCCCTCGTTGGGGATGACGCCGCGGCTGGAGTCGTAGCCGACCTCCGGCAATTCGGATCCGAAGTAGCCCACGGCCCGGTACACGGCCTGCACCGGGTAGTCGATGATCTCTCCGGTGCCCCGGGCATTGCCGGTGCCGTCCAGCTCGGTGCGCTCCATCTTGATGCCGGCAACCTTGCCGGGCGTCGCGGGATCATCGTGGATCTCCACCGGGGAATGCAGGAAATGCAGGTGCAGACGCCGCGAGGCTCCGGTGTCCTGTTCCTCGACCAGCCAGTTGGTCAGGGTATTGACCATGGTCTTGGTCTGGTTGTTGGTGCGGATCTGTTCGTCCGACGCTTCGTCGAATTCGAAGTCCTCCGGGTACAGCACAATGTCCACGTCGCGTGAATGCGAGAGTTCGCGCAGTTCCAGCGGAGTGAACTTCACCTGGGCCGGACCGCGCCGGCCAAAGACGTGCACGTCCGTGACGGGAGACTTCTTCAGCCCCTCGTAGACGTTGGAGGGGATTTCAGTGGTCAGCAGGTCATCGGCGTGCTTGGACAGGATGCGCGCGACGTCGAGGGCCACGTTTCCGTTGCCGATGACGGCGATTTCCCTGGCGTCCAGCGGCCAGTCACGCGGAACGTCCGGGTTGCCGTCGTACCAGGAGACGAAGTCCGCGCCGCCGAAGGAGCCTTCGAGGTCGACGCCGGGGATCTGCAGCGGGGCATCCTTCAGGGCGCCGGTCGCAAAGATGATCGCGTCGTAGAAGTGCCGGAAGTCCTTCAGGGTGAGGTCGCGGCCGTAGTTCACGTTGCCCAGGAAGCGGATGTCACCGCGGTCCAGCACCTTCTCGAGTGCGTTGACAATTCCCTTGATACGCGGATGGTCCGGGGCCACGCCGTAGCGGATCAAGCCGTAGGGTGCCGGGTACTGATCAAAGAGATCAATGCTGACTTCGAAGTCGCGGTCCGCTTTGGTCAGGATGTCTGCGGCGTAAACGCCGGCCGGACCAGCACCGATAATTGCGACTCGCATGGGACGCTGCGAGCTGTCCGGAGCTGAGTTAGACACTTAGAGTCCTTCTACTTGGGAGTCGTGGCACGCAAATGGCGCACGTTTTTATATTCTAATTGGCCGCTTCCGCCTCGTCTAAACGGATGGGCTTCCACGCGCGGGAATACGCCCACGGCGTAGCCGGTTGCAACGCTTATGGCCAATCAGAATTCCTCCGGCGCGCAGGCGTCCGGAGCAACGGCGCCTTCCGCCGCCCCGGTTTCCGCCGGAACCACCTCCCGCGCCGCTTCGCCTCCCCCTTCCGGTACGGACGAGAAGCCAAGCGGGTCCGGGCTCCTGTTTGGCATCGGTGCCTATGGGATCTGGGGTGTCCTGCCGCTTTACTTCCTGCTGCTGGAACCGGCCGGGCCGCTGGAGATCGTCGCAGCCCGCGTGGTGTTTTCGCTCGTGTTCTGCGCGGCCCTGCTGACGGTCATGCGTTCCTGGCGGCGAGCCGTCACTGCCATGCGGGACCGCAAAGCAGTTGCCACCCTCACCGCAGCCGCCCTGCTGATTGCGGTGAACTGGCTGGTGTTCGCCTGGGCGGTTCTGAACGGGCATGCCGTGGAAGCAGCGCTTGGCTACTTCATCAACCCGCTTATCTCCGTGCTGCTGGGTGTCCTGGTCCTGAAGGAACGCCTGCGGCCGCTCCAGTGGGCAGCGATGGCCGTGGGGTTCATAGCAGTGCTGGTGCTGGCCTTCGGCTACGGAACCGTGCCGTGGGTTGCGCTGGCACTGGCGTTCAGCTTTGGCCTGTACGGGCTGGTGAAGAAGAACGTCGGCGGGAAGGTGGACGCCGTCTCCAGCCTGACCATTGAGACCGCCGTGCTCACGCCCATTGCCGCCGTCGTGCTGGTGATCCTCGCCGTCACCGGTTCCGGAACCCTGCTGACCGAGGGCCCGGCCCATTTCTGGCTGCTGGCAGCCTCCGGTGTTGCCACCGCGGTTCCGCTGGTGTTCTTCGGCGCAGCGGCGCGGCGGCTGCCGCTGAGCACCGTTGGCCTGCTGCAGTACCTGGCCCCGATCCTGCAGTTCACGCTGGCCCTGCTGGTCTTCAAGGAGGCGATGCCCGCCGAACGCTGGGCCGGATTCGGCCTGGTCTGGCTGGCCCTGCTGATGCTCAGCATCGACATGCTGGGTTCGCCGCGGCGGGCACGCATCCGCCGGGCTGCGGCCGCCGTCTAAGCACTGCGGCCCCGGCCGTTCCGCGAAGGAAAGGCCAGGGCCGCGTTTGGATCTGTGGTTACAGGACCCCGGAGCGCTCGGCTTCGGCAGCTGACCGCGAGTTCCCGGTCCGCAGCGTTTCGCCGCGGAAGAATCCGGGATTGATCCGGTACATGATCAGCATCAGCACCGCGCCGAGCACGATCACGCCCATGCCCAGCACAAACACCAGGCCGACGCCGCCCACCGAGGATCCGGAACCGTAGTCGGGGTCCATGGAGTCGAAGGCCGTCTTGATGAACATGATGAACAGGATGATTCCGCCCAGTGCCGGCGCCAGGAACTTCAGCAGGAAGGACCGCACGCTCTCGAAGGCATCGCGGCGGAAGTACCAGACGCAGGCCAGTGCGGTAATGCCGTAGTAGAAGCAGATCATCAGGCCGAGGGCCGTGATGGTGTCCCACAGGGCGTTTTCCGAAAGCAGCCGCGTAACCACGTAGAAGGCGGACGCCGCAATGGCGGCAGCGACCGTGGCGTAGCCCGGGGACTTGTAGGCCGGGCTGATCCGGCCGAACCGCTTCGGCAGGGCACGGTAGTGTCCCATCGCCAGCAGTGTGCGTGCCGGTGAGACGAACGTGGACTGCAGCGAGGCTGCGGAGCTGGACAGGATGGACAGTGACATCAGGATCGCGAACGGTCCCATCACCGGCGTTGCCAGGACCGCGAAGATGCTCTCCTGGTTCTCCGGGTTGCCGGCACCAAGTTCGCCGTCGCCGACGCCCGCGTAGGAGATCACGGCCAGCGCGATCATCATGTAGATGAGCACGATCACAAAGACGGTTGCCGTCGCGGCGCGGCCGGGCGTCTTATCCGGGTCCCGGGTTTCCTCGTTCATGGTCAGGGTGACGTCCCAGCCCCAGTAGACGAAGATCGAGAGGGAAACACCGGCTGCAAAGGCAGAGAAGGACTCCACGGCGAACGGGTTGAACCAGTCCCAGCTGATCTGCGTAGCGTCGAAGGCTGTTCCCCCGGCCACGTGCGCGAAGGCTGCGATCGAGAACCAGGTCAGCACGATCAGCTGGAAGGCCACCAGCACGTACTGGACGGTCTTGGTGGTTTCCACGCCGCGGTAGGAAATCCAGCAGGCGATCGCCACGAACACCAGCGTGGTGGCGATGTTCAGCGGCAGGTTCAGGGTCAGGTCCGCCAGTGAATCATTGCCGGTGACCTGCGCAAGCATGAGGTAGAAGAAGTCCACCGCCACCGCTGCGAGGTTGGAGAGCACAATGATCGTCGCGGCGATCAGCCCCCAGCCTCCCATCCAGCCAACCCAGGGTCCGAAGGCGCGGGTGGCCCAGGTAAAGGACGTTCCCGAGTCCGGCATGGCGTTGTTCAGTTCCCGGTAGCCCAGGGCCACCAGGATCATGGGGATAAAGCCGACCAGGAAGATCGCCGGCAGCTGCACGCCTACTTCCGATACCGTGGGGCCGAGGCCGGAGGTCAGGGTGTACGCCGGCGCGATGCAGGAAATGCCAATCACGACGGCGCCGATCAGGCCTACCTGCCCGCCTTTCAGTCCCTTGCTGCTCAGTCCGCTGCCGCCGGGAGCGTTTTTGGTGCTGGTGCGGTTGCTCACTGCGGATCTCCTGACGTCTCGCGCTGCGGGGCAGGCGTGTAGTTCCGGGGCACGACCACCATGGGAACCGGCAGGCTGCGCAGGACCTTGGAAGCGGTGGTGCCCAGGAAGAGCTGGTTGCTCCGGGCCAGCCGGCTGGAGCCGATGATGAGGATCTCGCCGTCGTCGAATGCAAGGTCATCCACGGCGTTTTCGATGGTCCGGCCCTGGGCCACCACACCGGTTACCTCGCATTTGCCGCCGGTCAGGGACTGGGCACGCTGGACCCGGTCCGCAATATGCAGCCGGGCCTCTTCAACCGCCGCGTCCCCGGGGGCGTCCAGCGCCAGCAGGGAGAGCAGCCGCAGGGGCAGGCCGCGGCGGGCGGCCGAGGCGCAGGCCACTTCCAGGACATCCTCGGCGCCGCGCCGCTCCCCCACCGCGCAGGTGATGCGGGTGAGCGGATCCGTCCGGCTGTAGCCGCGCGGTGCCAGGGCGACGGGCACGCTGGCGGCGTGCAGCAGGGCATTCGCCACGCTGCCCACGGTGAAGCGCTTGAACAGCCCGTTGCTCCCGGCACCGACCACGATCAGTCCCGCACCGAATTCCTCTGCGGCTTCTATCAGTCCGCGCGCGTCCGAGTCGGCCGTCCGGATATGTCCCCTGGCCTCAATGCCCGCGGGAACCAGCGCCAGTGCCTCTTCCAGCCAGTCCCGAAGCTGGCGGGCCAGCAGCGACGAATATGTCCGCTCCGGCGGATACACCGCCGTGTAGGGCGACTCCTCCGGATCCACGATCACCAGGTCCAGGGACGCTCCCTGGGTGCGGGCAAGGGTGCAGGCCAGGAAGAGCGCATCCCGGCCCCGCTCGGTGGCCGTATAGCCGACTACGTAGCGCACCGGGAATCAGCCCTTGAACTGCGCGATGATGCGCTCGGCGGTCTTGGCACCCATGCGGACGGCGCCGTCGACGTGCTGGTAGCCCTCGGCTGCCAGGTCGGAGCAGGACCAGTAGATGGGGCCCACCGGCGCCAGCTGGTCCGGTCCGTAGCGGTGCAGGCCGCCGAGGTCGTAGCTGGCGGCGTACGCGCCGCGGGTCCACTCTTCCGAACCCCAGTCGGATTCGTAGTAGACCTCGGGAGTCAGCGCCTCGTCGCCGAGGTACCCGGCAATGGATTCCAGGATGGCCTGCTTGCGCTCTTCAGCACTGAGCTCGAACATCGCATCGGCCTTCTCATCGGAGACGAAGCCCACCAGGGTGCCGCGGGAGTCTTCGTGGTTCGTGTTGTCGTAGACCTCCTGGACCAGCTCATGCGCACCGAAGCAGGTGCCGGAGAGGCCGGCGTCGCGCCAGAACGGCTTAGAGTACACGGCGTGGACCTTGATGACCAGGCCCAGGGAAACGTGCTGGTGCATCTGGTGCTGGCGGCGCGGCAGCGGCGGGTCGAAGGAGACCCGCGAGTAGAGGTTCGGCGGCACGGCCATGACGGCGTACTGCGCGTGGACCGTGACGCCGTCGGCTTCTGCCGTGACGGAAGGGCCTTCCGCGTTCCACCGCAGGGTGCGCACCGGGGCGCCCAGCACGACGTCGTCGCCCAGGTCGGCGGCCATGCGCTCGGAGACCTGCTGCATGCCGCCGGCAACGCGGCGGTCGAGGATGAAGTTCTCATCCACGAGGTTGGAGAAGGACCCGGCGGAGGACGCCATCAGCAGCGCCTGCAGGGTGGAGAAGGAGTGCGCCGGCTTGGTGAGCATGCCGCCGGCCACGAACAGGCCGATGTTGTTGCAGGCTTCTTCATCCGATGACTGCTCGCGCAGCCAGGCGGAGAAGGAAATCGTGTCCAGTGCCCGGGCATCGGGGTGGGTCCACGGTGCTGCCGGATCGGTCTTGGCGGTGAGCTCGTCGAGGAGCGCAATCAGGCGTTCCATTTCCTGCGCGGTGGATTCCGCCACCGGGAACATGTCCCCGGTGTAGCGCACCGCGCGGTGGTCAGCGCCGATGTACACGGATTCGCCCTCGCGGTAGCGGGCGAAGGTTTCGAGGCCGAGCTCTTCGACGAGTTCGCTCAATGCTTCCTGGTCCGGGGAGATCCACTGGCCGCCGATTTCCAGGAAGGCGCCGTCGATCGTGTCAGACCAGGTGCGTCCGCCCACGCGGTCCCGTGCTTCGAGCACTGCCACGCTCAGGCCGGCAGCTTTGAGTTTCCGCGCCGCGGTAAGGCCGGATGGGCCTGCACCGATGATTACGACGTTCCGTTCCAGGGTTCGCACTTTAGTTCCTCTCTCCAGCGGCCGACCTCCGGCCGCTCAAACCGAACGCTGTCTTTGAATCCATGTGCATGAATCCTTGTAAATGAACAGCGTTCATTTTGTACCGACACTCTAGCCGACCCCCGGCGTCCCGGGGAGAGTCTGTGCGAATATTAATTTTGGGGGCACTCCGGGTGCCGCAGACCTTGGAGGTACCGGATGGCCGGAACACGCACGCGGCGCAGCGCAGGCCGCCCGTCCCAGCGTGTCCTGACGCAGGAGAACATCACCTCAGCAGCCCTTGAGGTCATCACCGCCCGCGGCTACGAAGGCTTCACCATGTCTTCGCTGGCCGCCAAGCTGCAGGTGGCGCCGTCGGCCCTCTACAACCATGCCTCCTCCAAGGCCGAAGTCCTCCGCTGGATCCAGGACGATCTGATGGCAGAGGTGGACACCACCTGCTTCACCGACCTGCCCTGGGAAGACGCGGTGCGGACCTGGGCGCGCTCCTACCGCGACGTATTTGCCCGCCATACTCCCCTCATCGCCGTCATCGCCGTCCTCCAGGTGTCGGGGGCGCCGCGGACACTGGCCATGTACGAGGCTGTCACGCAGGGATTCCTGCGGGCGGGCTGGGACCAGGCGAGGATCATTCCCGCAATCGTGGCGCTGGAGTCCTTCATCTTCGGGTCAGCGTTCGACGCCGTGGCCCCCGAGGACATTTTCGACACCGGTTCGCTGGCCGCAGAAAGCCCCCTGTTCACCGCAGCCGTCGCGGCAGCACCGGGCCGGGAAAGCGGGAAGGCTGCCGAGCAGGCCTTCGAGTCCGGCCTCGACGCACTGATCCGCGGCTTTTCGGCGTTCTCCGGCAGCTGACCCGCGGCAACCGCAGACGGCAGAGAAAAAGGGCGGCACCCGGGTTTCCCGGGTGCCGCCCTTTCCCGAGGGGAACAAATCCCCGGCGTTACGCGGCCGGCTTAGGCCTGGGCGCGGATGGCTGCTTCCAGCACGTCAAGGCCGTCGGACAGCAGTTCCTCGCTGATGACCAGCGGCGGGAGCAGGCGGATGACGTTGCCGTAAGTGCCGCAGGTCAGGATGATGACGCCCTCGGCCAGGCAGGCAGCCGCAATTTCCTTGGCGGCAGCAGCATCGGGGGTCTTGGTGCCGGGCTTGACCAGCTCGAGGGCCAGCATGGCGCCGCGGCCGCGGACCTCGCCGATCACGCCGGTCTCTTCGGCGACCTTGCGCATGCGCGGAACGGTGATTTCCTCGATCCGGCGCGCACGCCCGGCCAGGTCCTGGGTCTCCATCGTGTCAATGGCAGCCAGGGCGGAGGCACAGGCCACCGGGTTGCCGCCGTAGGTGCCGCCCAGGCCGCCCGGGTGGACGGCGTCGAGCAGGTCGGCACGGCCGGTGACGGCGGAGAGCGGCATGCCGCCGGCGATCCCCTTGGCCATGGTCATGATGTCCGGAATAACGCCCTCGTGCTCGACGGCGAACCACTCGCCGGTGCGGCAGAAGCCGGACTGGACCTCGTCCGCAATGAAGACGATGCCGTTTTCCCTGGCCCACTCGGCCAGCCGGGGCAGGAAGCCTTCAGCCGGAACAATGAAGCCGCCTTCACCCTGGATCGGTTCGATCAGCAGGGCAGCCAGCTGGTCGGCACCGATCTGCTTTTCGATGGCGAGGATGGCGCGGTCAGCGGCTTCGGCGCCGGTGATTTCCGGGTTCTCTTCGCGGTACGGGTAGCTCATCGGCATCCGGTAGATCTCGGAGGCGAACGGACCGAAGCCGGTCTTGTACGGCATGGCCTTGGCGGTCAGGCCCATGGTCAGGTTGGTACGGCCGTGGTAGGCGTGGTCGAAGGCGACGACGGCCTGGCGTCCGGTAGCCGAACGGGCAATCTTGATGGCGTTCTCAACAGCTTCGGCGCCGGAGTTGAAGAGCACCGTGCGCTTCTCGTGCGTTCCCGGGGTCACCTCGGCAAGCTTTTCCGCCACGGCAACGTAACCCTCGTACGGGGTCACCATGAAGCAGGTGTGGGTGAAGTGGGCAACCTGCTCCTGGGCAGCTGCGACGACGGCGGGATCGGATGCACCGACGCTGGTCACGGCGATGCCCGAGCCCAGGTCAATGAAGGAGTTGCCGTCAACGTCAACGATGATGCCGCCGTCGGCGTCCTGGACATAAACGGGGACGCTGGAGGCGACGCCCTTGGCTACCACAGCGGCGCGGCGCTCATTGAGGGCGGCGGACTTCGGGCCCGGGAAGGAGCCGGTGATGTTCCGCTTCTGTTCCAGCCGGAAGGCCGGGGCGGTAGCTGAGGTGCTCATGGATTGTTGCCTCTTTCGACGGGGGATCGGAAATGCGAAAAGTGATGGTTGCACTGGGCCGCAGTGATCCAAATTTACGCGCCGCGGCCCCTGGAGGGCACAGACACCCGCACAATGACATGTACTGATTGCGGTGCAAGCGCCCAAACGATTCCCCATATAGTTGTTCCGTGCCTATCTCGCTCACTGATCTGCTCTCCGCCGAGGACCTGGACCTGGCCATCCGGGGCAGCGCCGCTATTGCCCCCGTACCGGTGCAGTGGGTCGCTGTCACCGAACTGGAGGACCCCTCCCCCTTCCTGAGCGGCGGAGAGGTGGTGCTGACCACCGGCATGCGCCAGCGGACCGGCGCGGTGCAGCGCCGGTTCGTGGAGAGCGTGCACCGCGCGGGTGCACTGGCGATTGGTTTTGGCACCGGGCTCAGCCTGGAGAGGGTCCCCGGCCCCCTGCTGGAGGAGGCCAACCGCCTAGGCCTCCCGGTTTTCGAAGTTCCGTACCGCACCCCGTTTATCGCCGTGGGCAAGCTGGTGGCGGATGCCCTGTCCGCAGACCACGTCGAACAGCTCCAGGAACTGCTTTCCGGACATCAGGTCCTGGCCAAGGCGCTGCTTTCCGGCCGCGGTCTCACCGGGCTGCTGAAGGACCTGGCAGGAATCCTGGGCACTGAAGTCGCGCTCCACCAGTACGGGACCGAAGTCTTCTCCACGGCCCCGCCCAACGGCATTCCGGAGCAGACCGTCTGGCACCGCGTACCCATTGCCACCGGCATGCGGGACCGCTGCACCCTCTCTGTCGCGGAGCCGTTCGGCCATCCGGACCTGATTGCCTACGCGCAGAGCCTGATCAGCGTGGAGCTGAACAACCAGGCAAGGCGGCGGGTCCGCGAACGCGCGGTCAACGGCCAGCTGCTTGATGACATTGTGGCCGGGAAACTCACCGGCCAGGACGCTGTCCACCGGCTGCGGGCCTCCGGCGTCAGCACCGAACGCCGCCAGCTGACGCTGCTGGTGGAAGCCGCCGCTGCGCAGGCGAAGCTGCTTGCGTCGCTGCCGCTTCCGCCGGTGTTCCAGGACGCGGTAAGCGCCACCTGCGAGGAACGGCTGGCGGTGTGGATACCGGACGGGGATCCCGCTGCGCTGGCTGCGGAGCTGGGCCGCTACCTGCAGGAGGCCGGTGTCCAGGCGAAGGTCGGCGTGGGCGGCGCCTACGCGGAGCCGGCAGGCCTGCGCTGGGGCTACTACGAGGCCAAGGAAGGCCTCCTGCGCGGAGCCGCTGTGAATGAGCCGGACCGGCTGAGCCTGGCGTCCCTGCTCATGGCCAGCCGGGACGTTCCACTGGCTGACCTGGCTGCGGAAGCGCTGGATCCGCTGCTGGCCTTCGACCAGGCGCACGACGCCGAGCTGGTGCCGACGCTGGAGAAGTACCTGGCCGTGAACGGCTCCGTGGCGAAGGTTGCCCAGGCCCTGGGACTGCACCGGAACACCGTGCGCTACCGGCTCACGCAGATTGCGGACCTCTCCGGATATGACCCTGCGGTGACCGCAGACCGGGTGCACCTCTACCTGGCCCTGAACGTGCGCCGCCTCACCGCGTAGGCAGCCGGCCTGCCTTCCGGCCCATGGCGGCGGGCAGTGCGGTTTTGTGCCGGTTTGTACCGGACTTTACGCTGTAGGGATGGACTTGCCAGCTCAGCCCGCCAGGACCCTTCACTGGGCGGGCGTTGACGACCCCGGACGCCGGGATTCCGCGGTCGTATCCTTTCGCGAAAGCGAGCTGGCTGCCAGCGGCACCTCAACCTGCGATGACTACTGCGCAACATGGTCCCTGTCCACGTCTCCCGGCTGGGTGACCCGCCGGCTGGAAGTAACGGTCACCGGTGAGGGCTGGTCCCGTTCGCTGGAGCTGACCCGGTCAGTCGACGGACGCTGGGATTCCCACGTGAGCACCAGCGGGACGGTGGACCTTCCCGCTCCCGGCATAGAGGATCCCCGTTCCCTGGACAACGCCCAGGACTGCGACCTCGGCCTGTGCCCGCTGACAAACACCATGCCCATCCTGCGCCTGGACCTGCTCAACAACGCCGCGCCTCCGGATGAAACCAGGCTGACCATGGCCTGGGTGGAGATGCCCAGCCTGCGGGTCCTGGCCAGTGAACAGGTGTACTCCCAGGTCTCCCCCTACCGCGGTGAACGCGGAAATGCGATCGTCCTCTACTCTTCCGACTCCGGCGGCTTCACAGCGGAAATCACCGTGGATTCCGACGGCGTTGTCCTGGACTACCCGGGACTGGCCCGCCGCACCGCCTGAGCCTGCTGCGTCCCGCTGCGTCCAGTGCCCGTCAGGGACCGGCCTTCCCCGCGGCTAGGATAGAAGTACGTCCGCCTGCAACGTTGGAGCCCTGCAAATGAGTGAAATGTTCCTCGAAAAGTTCCGTGCCCTGGTCCCGAAGTACTTGGAGGACAGCTGGCGCCCCGACGACGGGCTGACCGCTGATGAACTCGACGAGATGCTCGGCGAGCACGACTTTTCCATCCCGCTGGTCCTGCGTGAGTTCTACCTCTCACTGGGCAACTGTGAAGACCTCATGGAGGCTTACCACTTCTTCTGGGATCCCGACGAGCTTGAGCTCGAGGACGGGTTCCTGCTGTTCCTGGAGGATGAGGACGAGAAGTTCACCTGGGGTTTCCGCGCCGACCAGCTCGATGTCCCGGACCCGATCGTATGGCGCCGCAACAACGCCCGCGGCGAATGGCAGAGCGAAGAGGGAACGTTCAGCGAGTACGTCTTCGACATGTTCGAGTGGGTCTTCGAGGACGACGAAGACTAGATGTTAAACAAATGACGGCTGTCCGGTGCGTACCGGACAGCCGTCATTTGTTTAAGGACTTCTACGCTTCGCGCTCCACGACGGCTTCGGCGAAGGCAGCCAGGGATGACTTGACCACTGAGTCCGGCATCGGTGCCAGGGCGGCGACGGCGTCGGCGGCCCACTGGCGGGCAACTTCCCAGGCTTCGGCAGTGGCACGGTTGCCCCGGACGGCCGCGACGGCGGCCGCCAGCGCTTCATCCGAGGTCAGGTCGGAGTCCACGAGTTCCAGCACGGCGGCGGCTTCTGCATCTCCGGCGGCAGCGTTTCGGCGCAGCAGCAGCACCGGCAGGGTGGGCACGCCTTCGCGCAGGTCCGTTCCCGGAGTCTTGCCGGACTTGTCCTGCAGGCCCGCCACGTCAATCACGTCGTCGGCGAGCTGGAAGGCAACGCCCACCTTCTCGCCGTACTCGACCATGATCTCGACGGTCTGTTTGTCGGCTCCGCCGAACAGGGCTCCGAGCTGTCCCGACGCCGCGATCAGGGAGCCGGTCTTCCCGGCAATAACGGAGAGGTAGTGCGCCAGGGGATCTTCGCCGTCAGCCGGACCCATGGTTTCGTGCAGCTGGCCCATGACCAGCCGTTCGAAGGTGCGGGCCTGGATGCCGAGGGCTTCGGCGCCCAGGAGCGAGACCAGCGAGGATGCCCGGGCGAAGATCAGGTCGCCGGTGAGCACGGCAACGGAGTTGCCCCAGACTTCATGTGCCGTGGGTGCACCCCGGCGCACGGGCGCGGAGTCCATCACGTCGTCGTGATAGAGCGTGGCAAGGTGCGTCAGTTCAACCACGACTGCTGCCATGCGCACCTGCTCGTTGCCCGGGTTGGGTCCGAGGTGGGAGGCCAGCAGCACCAGCAGCGGGCGGACGCGCTTGCCGCCGGCTTCCATCAGGTGCCGTGAGGTCGCGTCCGCGAACGGGTCGGAGTTGGCGATCGCCTCGCGCAGTTCTTCCTCGACCTTTTCCAGGCCGGACACGATGGCAGGGCCCAGAACGGGGTCTTCCGCGAGGGGGGTGAACCCGGGAGGCAGCGCCATCTCGGCGTCCCCGAGGGCATCCGGGCTGGCATTGGTGGATTCAGTCACTGTTCAAGGCTAACTTCTCGTGGGGACGGGTTGGCAGGGGTCAAACTCTGGCATTGCTGCCCGCGCCCCGTACGGGCCGGGACGCGCCGTCCTGGTTGGAGGCGGCAGGAACCAGCATTTCCAGCAACGCAATCACTCTATCCTCGATCCGGCGCGGAGAACCGTCCGTGAGGTTGGCCAGCATCCGCACCACAAAACGCATCAGCACGGGGATCGGCATGCCGGTGCGGAGCGCCAGCTTCATCACGGCGGGTTTGCCGATCAGGCCGGCGAACACGCGTCCGAGGGTGAAATGGCTTCCCCATTCGGACCGGACCCGCTCTGCGTAACCCGCCAGCGCGGCGTCGTACGCTGCCTGCGGCGAGAGCATGCCCGGGGTCCGCCGGGCCTGTTCGGCGGAAACAATGTAATCCGCCGCGAAGCGTGCGGACTCCATGGCGTAGGAAATGCCCTCACCGTTGAACGGGCTGACCATGCCGCCGGCGTCACCGAGCAGCAGGAGCCCGGGAGAGTAGTGCGGGGTCCGGTTGAAGCCCATGGGCAGCGCTGCACCGCGGATCTCCCCCACCTGGTTCTCCGGGGTGAAACCCCACTCTTCGGGCATGCCGGCGGTCCAGTCACGCAGGACCTGCCGGTAGTCCAGGCGGCCGAATTCCTTCGAAGAGTTCAGGATGCCCAGGCCCACATTGGAGGTTCCGTCGCCGACCCCGAAGACCCAGCCGTAACCCGGCAGCGGGTTGCCCGCGGCGTCGGGCAGTTCCAGCCAGCCTTCCATCCAGTCGTCGTCGGTGCGAGGAGAGGTGAAGTAGGTGCGGACGGCAACGCCCAGCGGGCGGTCGTCGCGCTTCTCAAGACCCAGGCTCAGCGCGGTGCGGGTGGAGTTCCCGTCCGCTGCCAGCACGACGTCGGCGGTGAAGCTGCGTGTTTCGCCCGTCTTCCGGCCCTTTTCATCCAGGATATTGGCGACGACGCCGCTGACCCGGCCGGAGTCGTCCCGGATGGCTTCGGTGACACTGTGGCGTTCAAGGATCCGTGCGCCTGCTGCGCGGGCATGCTGCGCAAGTTCTTCGTCAAAACCCAGGCGGGTGCGGACCAGCCCGTAGCCGGGAAAGTCATCCAGGTCCGGCCAGGGCAGTTCAATGGTGCGCCCGGAAGCGATCAGGCGCAGGCCCTTGTTGCGGCGCCAGCCGTCGGCTTCCTTGTGCGGCAGGCCGAGTAGCTGGATTTCCCGGACGGCACGCGGAGTCAGTCCGTCACCGCAGACTTTTTCACGCGGGAAGGCCGTCTTCTCCAGGACCGTCACGTCGATCCCGGCCGAGGCCAGGTAGTAGGCGGCAGTGGAGCCGGCCGGGCCGGCGCCGACAATGAGGACGCTCACGCTCCGGCGGCCTCCGCAGGATGAGCAGGCTTAACCGCACGGTGGATGGCAACGATTCCGCCCGAAAGGTTACGGTACGCGACGTCGTCCCAGCCCTCGGCGGCGATCCAGGCTGCGAGCTCATCCTGGTTCGGCCAGGCACGGATGGATTCCGCGAGGTAGACGTAGGCGTCCGGGTTGGATGCCACCTTGCGCGCGATCGGCGGCAGGGCACGCATCAGGTACTCCGTGTACATGGTGCGCCACAGCGGAACCACCGGAGAGGAAAACTCGGCGATCACCAGCTTGCCGCCCGGCTTGGTGACACGGAGCATTTCGGCAAGGGCCTTCTTCGGCTCGTTCACGTTGCGCAGGCCGAAGGAAATGGTGGTGGCGTCGAAGGAGTTGTCTTCGAAGGGCAGGTTGGTCGCATCGCCGGCCACGAAGTCGATGTCCGGGCGACGGCGCTTGCCCACCTTGAGCATTCCAAGGGAAAAGTCGCAGGCCACAACGGAAACGCCGGCGTCGGCATAGGGCTCGCTGGAGGTGCCGGTACCGGCTGCGAGGTCCAGCACGCGGGATCCCGGGCGGGCTCCTACGGCGTCCACCACCAGGCGGCGCCAGCGGCGGGTCTGGCCCATGGACAGCACATCGTTGACGATGTCGTACTTGGGGGCCACCTCATCGAACATGGCAGCGACTTCATCGGGGCGTTTTTCCAAAGTTGCGCGCTTCACCCGCTCATTGTCTCAAACAATATTCACGCCGCCGAACCGGCTCCTGCCGGTTTGCATTTGGCCACAGACCCGTGTGTTCCCGGACTCTGCCCGGGCGCATGGATGTGGGGCTATCAGGGAGGCGGAGTAGGGTTGGAGGCATTATGACCACCCTGCGTTCCCTAACTGTTCCCCTGGGCGTGCCGTCGGCCGCCATCGGGCTGCTGGAGTATCTGGTCCGCAATGACCAGCTGTGCTGGATCCGCCACGGCGAAGGCCTCGTGGGATTCGGCGAGGTCCTGCGCCACACTTCCACCGGCCCGGACCGCTTCAGCTCCGCCCGCACCTGGTGGAACGCAGTCCGCGCGGACGCCGCCGTCGAGGACGAGGTCCAGGTACCCGGGACCGGCCTCACCGCTTTTGGCTCCTTCGCGTTCTCCAAGCGCTCCCCTTTCCTTTCCCGCGTAGTAGTACCCGAAATCATTGTTGGTTCCCGCAACGGCACGGCCTGGATCACGCAGACCACAACCGATCCTGATGCGGTACTGGACCGCGAATCAGTGGTCGCCGCCCTGGCCGGGTACCTGGAGGAAATTTCCTCGGATTCGCTGTCCCTCGGCGGCGACACCATCCTCCCCGGGATGCTTTCCGAATCCGAGTGGAAGAACGCCGTCGCCCGGTCCGTGGCGCACATTGCCGCCGGGGAACTGAGCAAGATCGTCCTGGCCCGGGACATCGTGGCCAGCCTGTCCGCCCCCATAGCCACCGCCCAGGTGCTGCGGGAACTGGCGCTGCGCTATGAAAGCTGCTGGACCTATTCGGTGGACGGACTCATCGGGTCCACCCCGGAGATGCTGATCAAGGTGGAGGACGGCAAGGCCCGCGCCCGTGTGCTCGCCGGCACGCTGGACCGCGCCACCGCACCGCTGGATGATCCGGACTACGCCAAGCGCGTCCTGGCCGGGTCGCAGAAACAGCAGCACGAACATGCGATCGCCATAGATTCCGTGACCCGCCAGCTGGAGCCGTTCACTTCCTCCATGACGTCGCACAGCGAGCCCTTTGTGCTGGAGCTGCCCAACGTCTGGCACCTCGCCTCGGACGTGACCGCCGAACTCCGGATGGAAGACGGGGCCGTGCCCACTTCCCTGGACCTGGTCGAAGCGCTTCATCCGACAGCAGCGGTCTGCGGTTACCCCACCAGTGTTGCCGGGGAACTGATCAGTGAACTTGAACACATGGACCGCGGCCCGTATGCCGGCCCCGTGGGCTGGTTCGACGCCGCCGGCAACGGGGAATGGGGCATCGCGCTGCGCGGAGCCGTGATCGAAGACCCGCAGGCTGTCCGCCTTTATGCAGGCTGCGGGATCGTCTCGGGCTCCAATCCGGCCGCAGAACTGGAGGAGACCTGGTCCAAGTTCCGTCCCATGCTTGAAGCCCTGGGACTGGACCGGGCACGGGTGCTCTCCGGCCAGCCTTCCTGAGCGGCGCGTACAATTTATTCCCGGAGAGCGGCTGTCTGCCGCCTTTTTCCTGCCCCCAACCGGAGCCTGGCGCTCCGTTCCGACCTAAGGTTCTAAAACCCATGCACCACAAAGCACGCAAAGCCGTCGCCGCTGTCCTGGCAGCCGGTGCCCTCAGCCTCGCAGCCTGCAGCTCGGGGTCCGATTCTGCTGAGGACTCCGGACTGGGACTGGTCAATGACGGCACGCTGACTGTCTGCTCCAACGTTCCGTTCCAGCCCTTCGAGTACGTGGATGACAACGGGGAATACACCGGTTTCGACATGGACCTGACCCGCGAAATCGCCGCGGGCATGGACCTGGACTGGGAAATGCAGAACGTGAGCTTTGACGGCCTGCAGAGCGGCACCGTGCTGGCCGCCGGCCAGTGCGACGTGATTGCCGCTGCCATGTCAGTCACGCCCGAACGTGAAGCAAAAATGACATTCTCAGAGCCGTACTACGACTCACTCCAGTCGCTGCTGGTTCCGGCGGACTCCTCAGTGAAGTCGCTGGAGGACCTGTCCGGGAAGAAGATCGGCGTGCAGCAGGGCACCACCGGCGAGTCCTACGCCCGGGAGAACGCAGGCGACGCCGAGGTCGTTTCCTTCCAGACCGACGCCGAGCTGTTCCCCGCACTCCAGGCCGGCGCCATTGACGCTGTCCTCCAGGACCTGCCGGTCAACCTGGACCACACCGACGGCGGCGCCTTCACCATCTCCGCGACCTACGAGACGGACGAGGTCTACGGCTTCGCCATGAAGAAGGACGGAAGCGAGGAGCTGGTCTCCGCGGTCAACGAGAAGCTGGCTGAGCTGCGCGAGAGCGGCCGCTACCAGGAAATCTACGACACGTACTTCACCGAATAACCCAGCTGCTGCTGCGCGACGGCGCGGGCCTTGATCCCAGGGCCTGCGCCGTCTGCTGTACAGGGCACGCCCTGCCGCTGTGAGCTTCGGCACCCCTAACGGGATGGATGCGTACAATCAAGACTGCTCGCCATCAAACGTTCGGGGCCGTCTGCGGTCCTGCCCAGCACCAAGAGAAGGTACCAATCCATGCCGTACAAAGCTCGATCTTCCGTCCTGGCCGCTGTGGCCCTGTCCGCGCTGGCGCTCTCCGCCTGCGGCGGCGGAAGTGATTCCGCATCAGACTCGGGGATGAACCTGGTCTCCGAGGGCACGCTCACCGTATGCTCAGACATTCCTTACGCCCCGTTTGAATTCGAAGGCGAAGACGGCGAGTACACCGGGTTCGACATGGACCTGGTGAAGGAAATCGCCACCGGCATGGATCTTGAACTCGCTATCCAGGACGCGGGCTTCGACGGCCTGCAGAGCGGCACCGTCCTGGCCGCCGGCCAGTGCGACCTCGTTGCCAGCGCCATGACCATCACCGAAGACCGGAAGAAGAACCTCACGTTCTCCGACCCGTACTACGACTCGCTCCAGTCCATCCTGGTGCCCGAAGGCTCGGACATCACCAGCATCGAGGACCTGGCCGGAAAGAACCTCGGCGTCCAGCAGGGCACCACCGGTGAAGCCTACGCGCGGGACAACGCTCCCGAAGCCGAGATCAGCTCCTTCCCCTCGGACGCCGAGCTGTTCCCCGCCCTGCAGGCCGGACGGGTCGACGCCGTGCTGCAGGACCTCCCGGTGAACCTGGGCCACACCCAGGACGGTGCTTTCACCATCGCGCAGAAGTTCGAGACCGATGAGTCCTACGGCTTCGCCATGGCCAAGAACGCCAGCGACGAGCTGGTCTCCGCCGTCAACGAACAGCTCGCCGAGCTGCGCGACAACGGCAAGTACCAGGAGATCTACGACAAGTACTTCACCGAATAGCATCTGACTGACCGATTGCCGTCCCGGGCGGGAGACACCGCCCGGGACGGAACCTCACTTCCGCGGAAGGCTCTCCCTCTTGAAACCGTCCACCCGCAGACGCCTCACCCGGGGCATCCTGTATGCCGTCTTCGTCCTGGCCGTCCTCGCCGTAGTCCTGCTCGCGGACTGGAAGGCAATCGGAGTCAACTTCTTCGACCCCGAAGTGGCCCGCAGGGCGTTCCCGGACATCATCACGGTGGCCGTTAAGAACACCGTCGTCTACACCATCATCGCGTTCATCGGAGGCCTGATCCTCGGCCTGGTCCTGGCGCTGATGAAGCTGTCACCCGTGGGCCCCTACCGCTGGGCTGCGACGATCTACATCGAAATCTTCCGCGGCCTCCCGGCCCTGCTGGTTATCTTTGCCATTGCCTTCGCCGTGCCGATCGCGTTCTCCTGGCGTCCGCCCGGCGGCAGCGCCGGCGCAGGCCTGATCGCCCTGATCATGGTTTCCGGCGCCTACATTGCCGAAACGATCCGCGCCGGCATCCAGGCTGTTCCGGCCGGTCAGACCGAAGCTGCCCGTTCGCTGGGCATGGGTCCGGCCTGGACCATGGTCTCGGTGACCCTTCCCCAGGCGTTCCGCATCATCACCCCGCCGCTGACCAACGAGCTGGTTATCCTGATCAAGGACACCTCGCTGCTGTTCATCGCCGGCATGGCACTGCAGGACAGGGAACTGACCACCTTCGCGCGGGACTCCGTCTCCCAGTCCGCCAACGCCACCCCGCTGGTGCTGGCCGCGGTCATGTACCTGATCATCACCCTGCCGCTGACACAGCTGGTCGCCAAACTCGAACGCCACAACCAGAGAGGCCGGTAACCCAGCGTGAGCACAGCTGCAGCAAACCGCACCGGGAACACTCCCGCCATCCAGGTCCAGAACCTGCACAAGTCCTTCGGCGACAACGAGGTCCTCAAGGGAATCGACTTCCACGTCAACCAGGGCGAAGTAGTCTGCGTGATCGGGCCGTCCGGCTCCGGCAAGTCAACCCTGCTCCGCTGCGTGAACCGGCTCGAGGAACCGACATCCGGGACCATCCTGGTGGAAGGCACGGACATCACGGACCCGGAGACGGACCTCGACGCCGTGCGCACCCGGATCGGCATGGTCTTCCAGCAGTTCAACCTCTTCCCGCACCTGAACGTGCTGCAGAACCTGACCCTGGCCCAGCGCCGGGCCAAGAAGCGCGGCAAGGCCGAGGCTGAGGAAACCGCCATGAAGAACCTGGCGAAGGTGGGCCTGGCGGACCGTGCCAAGGCGTTCCCCTCCCAGCTCTCCGGCGGCCAGCAGCAGCGTGTGGCAATCGCCCGCGCCCTGTCCATGGACCCGGACATGATGCTCTTCGATGAGCCGACCTCCGCGCTGGACCCCGAACTGGTTGGCGACGTCCTGGAGGTCATGCGCCAGCTGGCCCAGGAAGGCATGACCATGATGGTGGTGACCCATGAGATGGGCTTCGCCCGCGAGGTCGGAGACCGCGTGGTGTTCATGGACGGGGGCGTCGTCGTCGAACAGGGCGCCCCGGAGGCTGTGCTGGGCAGCCCGCAGCACGAGCGGACCCGTTCGTTCCTTTCCAAGGTTCTCTAGTTTCGAGCCCATACGGCTGAGGCCTGCACCTTCCCGGTGCAGGCCTCAGCCGTATTTTGCATCCGTTGCGGAGCTAGCCGACGGCGTTGCGCCGATCAACCTACGGCGTTGTGCACCGCTGCCCGCACCCGGCGGTGCAGTGCACGCAGGCCGGAGCGCTCCACCTTCACTTCGATGACGGACCGGCCTTTCACCGGTGCCTGCAGTGCGGCCTCCAGGTCCCGGGCCGTCTCCGCGCTCTGGTGCCGCACTCCGTAACCCGCCGCGAGGGCCGCAAGGTCAGCCCGGTGCGGGGTGCCGAAGAAGCGTTCGACGACGTCCCGGTACTCCTCCTGTTCCCCCAGCTCGCCGTGCTCAAGGGTGGTAAAGATGCCGCCGCCGGCGTCGTTCAGCACTACGAGCTGGAGGTCCGGCTCCGCCTCGCCGTCGCCAAGGAGGAGGCCGCCGGCGTCGTGCAGGAAGGTGAGGTCACCGAGCAGCAGGCGGGTGGGGATACCGTGGGCCAGGGCAATGCCCGACGCCGTGGAGATGGTTCCGTCGATGCCGGCCAGTCCGCGGTTCGCGTAGACATCCAGCGGATGCCAGTTCCCGGCAGCCACCAGGTCGACGTCGCGGATCGCGTTGGAGGAACCCAGCACCAGGTTGGCGTCAGAGTTATCCCACACCAGCCCGGCAACGTGCAGGCCGCTCAGACCTGCCTCAGCCGCCAGCAGGTCCTTGATGGCGGCCGCGGCGGCCGCCGAGGCCCGCTGCCAGGATTCGAGCCAGCCGGGCGTTCCCCGCCCCGCGAAGGCAAGGAGGGAAGCCAGATCGGTGACGATGGTTTCGGGCCGCTTTCCCCGGGTGAACCAGTTCACCGGCCGGGGAACGTACAGCGCCTTCTCCACGTCCGGGCGGGCCAGCAGGGCGGCAACCGGGCGGGAGAGCGTGGGCCTGCCGAAGACGACTACGCGTTCAATCTGCGGTCCCAGGTCTGCCAGGAGCAGGCGGTACGCGGTGATTGAGTTCGGGCCAAATCGGGCGTTGGAGGAGGGCTCGGCCAGGAGCGGGAGTCCGGCCCGCCGGGCGAAGATCGCGGCGGTCTCCCCCGCGCCGTCGCCGGCAATCACCACCGTGCGCCGCGTTCCGCCCAGCTCGGCCAGCGATCCGGGGGTTTCCTCCGGCGCGGCGGCCGGAAGCCCTTCGAAGCTGTCCTCCGCGGACCCGAGCGCGTCTGCCTGGGTGGGAACGAGCGGATCACGGAACTGCAGGTTGATGTGCACCGGACCCACGGGTGCCCGCCCGTCCATTTTCGCGAAGGCAGCCGCGATCGGACCTGCAGGGTCCATTCCGGCTTCCACGTCTGCGGCAGCTGCGGGGAAGCGGCCAAAAATCCCGTCCTGCACCGTGGTCTGGTTGGCCCCGGTTCCGTGCAGTTCCGTCGGGCGGTCAGCAGAGAGCACTACCAGCGGAACGCCTGCATGGTGGGCTTCCATAACCGCCGGGACCAGTTCGCCCACGGCGGTGCCCGACGTCGTCACCACCGCAGCCGGGCGCGCCCCACCGCGGGCCAGTCCCAGCGCTGTGAAGCCGGCAACCCGCTCGTCAATACGGACATGGACCTGGACCTGCCCCTGTGTCTGGGCCTCGGCGAGGGCGTAGGCCAGCGGTGCGCTGCGGGACCCGGGCGCGAGCACCACGTCCCGCACCCCGGTGCGGACCAGCGCTGCGATAGCTGACCGCGCCGCCTGCAGG
Organism: Arthrobacter koreensis; assembly: GCF_035792275.1. Lineage (GTDB taxonomy): Bacteria > Actinomycetota > Actinomycetes > Actinomycetales > Micrococcaceae > Arthrobacter_B > Arthrobacter_B koreensis_A. The sequence continues at coordinate 286,887 of NZ_JAMWKK010000003.1, forward strand.
GAGCTGAGTGCGTTGCCCTCCGCGGGCCTGGAGGGCACGGAGCTGGAGGACTGGCTGGACGATAAGGAGGATCCGGTCACTTCTCCATCCTAGGGTTCAGCGTTCCCGGGCGGTGCCGCCGTGCCCGGTAACGGCCCCTGCATGACCCAACCACTGCCCGGGCGGGAAAGCGCCGGCTGGTCATCCCTGCCGGGTGCGCAACTGCGTATGCACGCGGGCCAGCCGTTCCAGCCACCACTGTTTCCGGTCCGGGGCAGCCGCGTGCCGCTCCAGCAGCTCCGCGGAGACCGGTACGTCGCGCACGGCCAGGGCACCGCCGTCGGGCACCAGCGGTTCAGCGGTCACGTCTCCCTCCATCAGCGACAGCGTGCCCAGCCCGCAGGCGTAGGGCAGTACAGGCAGGGAGGCGGCCAGCGCGACCCCGGTGCGGATGCCCACTGATGTGTCCAGCGCGGAACTGACGACGGCGGGAAGCCCGGCTGCTGCCACCACCTCCAGGGCGCGGCGCACCCCGCCCAGCGGCGCAGCCTTGACCACGATCAGGTCTGCGGCGTCCTCGCGGGCCACGAGCAGCGGATCGGTTTCCTTGCGGACGCTTTCGTCCGCGGCCACCAGCACCGGAATCCCGCGGCGTGCCAGTTCCGTGCGGACCGCACGGAGTCCCGGAATGTCCGGAACGGGCTGTTCGGCATATTCGAGGCCGGCTTCGGCCAGCGCTTCCAGGGCGCCGACGGCGGTGGCAACGTCCCAGCCGCCGTTCGCGTCGACGCGGATCCCCGCGTCCGGCAGCAGCCGGCGCACCTCGGCCACGCGGGCGAGGTCCTCGGCGACGCTCTGTCCGCGTTCTGCCACCTTGACCTTCACTGCAGGTACGTCGCCGAATCGGGCCAGGACCCCTTCAACCTGTTCCACGCCCACCGCGGGAACCGTGCCGTTGACCGGGACCGAGCCGCGCACCGGTTCCGGGTACCCCTGCCACGCCGCCTCGATGCCCGCTGCCAGCCAGGCTGCCGCTTCACTGTCCCCGTATTCGGGGAAGGGCGAGAACTCGCCCCAGCCGGCCGGTCCCCGGAAGACCAGCGCTTCGCGGTGGAGTATCCCGCGGAACTTCACCCGCATCGGCAGGCTGACTACATGGGCGTTTTCCTGGAGTTCGGACAGGGACGGAAGGAGGTTCGGATCCACCCGGCCAGCCTACCGCGCAAGCCCGGCACAACTGCGGCACGGAACATCGGGGAAAGCTGAGCGGCTCACAGGAAACCTGCACGGAGGTATGGCACGCTTGAGTGGATGGATACGCGCAATCTCCTGAACAACCGGCGGCCGGTGCGGCGCCTGGCCGGGCACAACCCCGCGCTCTTTCTTTTTGCGGCACTGCTGGCAGCAGCCGGGGCGGCCGTAACGTATTTTGGCTTCGTCCGAACCACCACTGGCCAGCTGGCCGACGAATCAGCGTGGCGGGAGGCGGAGCTCGTGGCACCGGGAACCCGTCTTCCCGCGCTCCGGTTCCTGGACAGCCTGCCGCTGGCTTCGGTGTTCATTGCCCTGGCGGTCATCATTGCGGTGAGCCTGTACCGCAGGCGCTTCTCCCCTGCCGTCATCGCCGTTGCCACCATGGCCGGCGCAAACCTCGCCACGCAGCTGCTCAAGAACCTCCTGCTGGACCGGCCGGACCGCGGCGTGATCACGCTGGCTTTCAATTCCCTGCCCTCCGGCCACACCACCATGGCGGCCTCCGCCATGGCCGCGGTGTTCCTGGTGTCTTCCCCCCGCTGGCGGCCTGCCGCCGCGGCACTCGGAGGCACCTACGCGGTGCTGGCCGGGTCGGCGACCTTCTTCAATCTCTGGCACAGACCCGCCGACGTCGTTGCTGCGTTCTTCGTGGTCTCGGCCTGCACGCTGGTGGGCGGGCTGGTCATGATGCGCACCAACCGGGACTGGAACACCCTGCCCGCAGGCAGCCGCGGTGCGGGTGGGCGGCTCTGGACCGGGCTCACCGCCACGGCAGGCCTGCTGGCCCTGGCACTCTCGGCAGCGCTCTACGCCTATGCCCGCTGGGGCGGCGGAGTGGCCGGCCTCGACGACCGTCCGCTGTACTTCTGGTGCGGGCTCTCGCTGATCGTCGGAGTCGGCTACGTGCTGTCCGCGCTTGGCTCCTGGCTGTTCACGCAGCAGGCCGGCGACCGCTAGGGCCCGGTTCGGCGCCCCTTCGGCACGTACTTCCACAGGACCACGGCACCGGCCAGCCCCATCAGCGCAGTCGCCGCTATCCCGGCGGAGAGTGATACCGCCGCCGTCACGGCCGACAGCAGTCCCGGGCCGCTGAGGATTCCAATGTCAGAGAGCAGCCGCCACAGCCCCAGGAACTGCGGGCGCCCCGGCTGCGGGGAGAAATCCGCACCCAGCGTCATCACGATTCCGGAGCCGATTCCGTTGCCAAAGCCGATCAGCAGCGCGGCCAGCAGCAGCTGCAGGGGCGTCGAGGTCAACGGCAGCAGCCCCAGTCCCGCTGCCATCAGCAGCATGCACGGCACGGCCACGGCCCGCCGGCCGCGCAGGTCCATGACCCGCCCGGCGGGATAGAAGATCAGCATGTCGATGCCCGCTGAAATGCCATAGATCAGGGCGGTCTGGGCCGGATCAATGCCCAGGTGCTGGGCCCAGAGCGGGATCACCGCCTGCCGGGTGGCCCGGACAGCGGCGATGAGCAGCACCCCGATGCCCACCGTGCCGAAGACGCGTGAGTGGCTCCGGAGGATGGAGCCGATGGTGGGCGGAGCCACGGCCTCGACTGCTTCCTCCAGCTGCGCGCTGCCGGAAGGCCTGCCCGCGGGACCCCGCACGCTCAGGTCCGGAACGGTCAGGCTCAGCAGGCCGGCAGCGAAGGCGGCCACGGCACCCACCCAGTACGCCCCCGGCGTTCCGGCGAAAGACATCACACCGGCAGCCGCAAACGGTCCGATGAACACGCCGATGCGGTTGGAGCCGCCCAGCGTGGAGAGCGCGCGCGCGCGGAAATGCAGCGGCACTGCTTCGGTAACGTAGCTCTGCCGTGCCAGGCCAAAGACCGCTCCGGCCATGCCCACCATAAAAACTGACAGGGCGAAGACCCAGAGCACCGGCACCGAAGCGGCCAGCACCATGGCCAGGGCGCACCACGCGGCCGCCCCTACGAGGGCCCACTTCTCCCCGAACCGGGTGGTGACCAGGGTGGCAGGAACGTTGGTGAGCAGGGATCCGATGCCGGTCAGCGTGACGATCGCCGCCGCGAGTGCCACCGTGGCGCCCAGGTCGCGTGCCGTGAGCGCAACAACCGGCAGGATTGCGCCGATCGCCGTGCCGTACAGCACGGTGGGCCCGAAGGCCGGGACGGCGATGCTCCGCAGGCTGAAGGTATCTATTGCTTCAGCCACTTCCAGCGCGCAAGGGTGCGCAGCCGCGTCAGCAGCGCCCGGGACTGCTCCGGGCCGTAGGGCAGGATCGGAATGGCTTTGGTCATGTCGGTAGAGGCCTGGTCCATGGCACTGCGCGTCACCGCGACGGCGGTGCGCATCTTGTTCATCTGCGTGGTCACAAAATCCATGTCCACCGGTTTGCCGTGGCCGGGCACCACCGTGCTGTACAGGTCTTCCAGGGCTACGATCTTGCCCAGCGTGCGGATCCATTCCTTGGGGTATGAATCGCCGAAGTTCGGGTCGGCTCCCTGCTCCACCAGGTCCCCGGCGAACAGCACGTCTCCGGCGCCGACCAGGAGGTCATGGTCCGTGTGGCCGCGGCCCAGGTGGAACAGCGTCACGGACATCCCGCCGAGGTCCAGGTCCACCGGAGCACCGTCAACCAGTTTCTGCGGCGCCACAATGGCTGTGCCCGGCCCGGTGCCGGCTGCCATGCCCGGCTCGACGGCGGCAACGGAGGAACGCTGTTCCTCACCCGAGGCGGTGATCGTCCGGGCGCAGTCGCTGGTCGCCCAGATTTCCTCGACGCCGTTGTCCATCAGATAGGCGTTGCCGAAGAAGTGGTCGAAGTGCGCATGCGTGTTCACGGCGATGACCGGCAGGCTGGTCAGCTTCCGGACACCGTCCAGCAGAGCCTTCGCCTGGGCGGGACCGGCTCCGGTGTCCACCAGCAGCGCCCGTTCCCGGCCAATCACCAGGCCGGAGTTCATTCCCCAGCCCGGGCTCGACCGCACATAGGTGTGCGGTGCCAGCTCCAGCCAGTCATCGGGGGTCTGCGGGTGGGTCTGGGTCATGGCATCCGTCCTTCAGGTATCTGCGCTAACCAACCTACCGTGTGCCGGGGGTTACAGGTCAGCCAGGACGCTGCCCGGGTTCTCTATTGCATCCGCGACGTAACGAAGGAATCCGCCTGCCGTGCCGCCGTCGCAGACCCGGTGGTCAAAGACCAGGGTCAGCTCGGTCATTTTCCTCACGGCCAGCTGTCCGTCAACTACCCACGGCTTGTCGATGATGCGTCCAATCCCCAGGATTGCCGACTCCGGGTAGTTGATGATCGCAGCGCTGCCGTCCACGCCGAAGACCCCGTAGTTGTTCAGCGTGAAGGTTCCGCTGGTCAGCTCCGCCGGGGTGGCTGCGCCGGAACGGGCCGACGCCGTCAGGCGCCGGATCTCGGCGTCCAGTTCCCGGGCGCTGAGCTTCTCGGCGTGCCGGATGGAAGGAACCATCAGGCCGCGGTCGGTCTGTGCGGCGAAGCCCAGGTTCACGCCGTCGAAGGCAACCAGCTCGGCATCCGGACCGGCACCTGCCACGTAGCGGGTGTTCAGCTCCGGGAAGCGGCGCAGGCCGGCCAGGGTGAACCGGGCCAGGAAAGCCATCAGGCCCGGGGTATTCTCCGGGTCCCGGCGCTTGAGGTCCGCGCGCAGTTCCAGGAGCGCGGTGGCATCCACGTCCACCCAGACGGTGGCTTCCGGGATCTCGCTGCGGCTGGCGCTGAGGTTCGCGGCGACGGTGCGGCGCAGGCCCTTGACCGGGGTGCGGGACGTGACGGCCAGACCGGAACGGGGATCCGTGTCGCCCTCGGCCGGAGCGGCCGGCGAGGCAGGTACGGGAGCCGTGGCGGGCGCGGCGGACGAACCGCCGCTGATGGCCAGTTCGACGTCGCGGCGCAGGATCAGGCCGTCGGGTCCGGTGCCGGGGACAGAACGCAGCGCGATTCCGGACTCGCGGGCCAGGCGGCGCACCAGCGGAGAGATGCACCGGGGAGCTTCGAGCGCAGCGGGAGCCGGGTCGGCGACTGCGACTGCTGCGGGTGCCGGAGCTGCAACGGCCTGAGCGGCTGCCGCGCGGCGCGGCGCCCGGGTGCGGCGGTTGGTGCCGTGTCCGCCCGGGGTTCCGTAGCCGATCAGCACATTGCCCGAACCGGCCCGTTCTTCCTGCCGGTACGCTTCTCCGGCGGGGTCCGGGTCACTGGGGGCGGCCGGTGCCGTTTCGCCCGGCGCCGGGGCCTGCGCCGTCGTGCGCACCGAGATCAGGGGCTTGCCGACGTCGATGCTCTCCCCCGCAGCGCCGTGCAGGGTCTCCACTACGCCCGCGAAGGGTGAGGGGACCTCCACCAGCGACTTGGCGGTCTCGACTTCAGCCACCGGCTGGTCCACGGCAATCGTGTCCCCCTCGGCGACCAGCCAGTTCACCAGTTCCGCGTCGGTCAGGCCTTCGCCCAGGTCAGGGAGCAGGAAAGTACGCACGCTCATTTGTCCTCCCACTGCAGTTCATCAACGGTGTCCAGGATCCGGTCCACGCCCGGCAGGAAGAAGTGCTCCAGTTTCGGTGCCGGGTAGGGGATGTCGAAGCCGGTTACCCGCAGCACGGGAGCAGCGAGGGAATGGAAGCAGCGTTCCTGGACGCGGGCGACAATCTCCGAGGCAACGGAGGCGAACCCGGGGGCTTCGGAGATCACGACGGCGCGGCCGGTCTTGCGGACGGACGCGCATACGGTTTCGTCGTCGAAGGGAACAATGCTGCGGATGTCGATGACTTCCAGGCTGCGCCCTTCTGCGGCAGCGGCCTCCGCGGCGGACAGTGCCGTTGAAACGGAGGGGCCGTAGGCGATCAGGGTCGCGTCGGTTCCTTCGCGGGCCACCACGGCCTTGCCGATCGCCGGGCCGGCTTCCGGAGCGCTGTCCTTAAAGGGCGCGCGCAGGGCAGCGAGGTCTACGTCTTCCTTGGTCCAGTACAGCTTCTTGGGCTCCAGGAAGACCACCGGGTCCGGGAAGCGGATGGCTTCGCGCAGCATGGTGTACGCGTCGGCGACGGTAGCCGGAGCCAGGACGGTCAGTCCCGGGGTGTGGGCGTAGTAGGACTCGGAGGAGTCGCAGTGGTGCTCCACTCCGCCAATGCCGCCGGCGTACGGAATCCGGATCACCAGGGGCAGTTTGACCTTGCCCCGGGTACGGTTGGACATTTTCGCGACATGGCTGACCACCTGCTCGAAGGCCGGGTAGGCGAAGGCGTCGAACTGCATTTCGACAACCGGGCGGATCCCGTTCATGGCCATTCCCACGGCCATGCCCATGATGCCGGATTCGGCCAGCGGGGTATCGAAACAGCGCTCTTCACCGAAGCGTGCGGTCAGGCCGTCGGTGATGCGGAAGACGCCGCCCAGCGGGCCGACGTCCTCACCGAACATCACCACGGTTGAATCCGCGGCCATTTCGTCTGCCAGGGCGGTGTTCAGCGCCTTCGCGAAGGTCAGGCTGACGCGGGTGTCTTCGGGCGCAGGCGCCTGTGCTGTGACTGTCATTGGTGGCTCCTGTTAGTCCTGTGCCCGGGAGAGCTCGTCCGCGAGCAGTGCGGCCTGCTCGGCGAGCTGCGGGGTGCGGCTGTCATAGACAAAGTTGAAGAGGTCCATGGGCTCGGGCACGGTGTCCGTGTTCAGGCCTTCGCGGATGCGTGCTGCAACCGTCTCGGCTGCGGCGGTCATGGCTTCTTCTGCCCCGCCGTCGAGCATCCCCAGTCCGGTGAGGTAGGTGCGCAGCCGGGTCAGCGGATCGCGCGGAACCCACTTGGCAACGTCGTCCTCGGAACGGTACCGGGTGGCGTCGTCGGCGTTGGTGTGGGCCTGCATGCGGTAGGTGTGCGCCTCAACCAGAGCGGGGCCGCCGCCTTCGCGGGCACGCTCGACGGCGGCGCCCAGTACGGCAAGCAGCGCCGCGGCGTCGTTGCCGTCCACCCGCTCGCCGGGCATGCCGTAGCCGATTGCCTTGTGCGCCAGGGACGGCGCAACGCTCTGGTTCTTCAGCGGCACGGAGATTGCATATTCGTTGTTCTGCACAAAGAAGACCACGGGTACGTGGAAGACGGCGGCAAAGTTAAGTGCCTCGTGGAAGTCGCCTTCACTGGTGGCGCCGTCGCCGCACATGGCCAGCACCACGGTGTTCTCGCCGCGGAGCTTCGCTGCGTGCGCGACGCCGACGGCGTGCAGCAGCTGGGTGGCCAGCGGGGTCGCCTGGGGTGCCACGTTGTGCTCGTAGGGGTCGTAGCCGGCATGCCAGTCACCCTTGAGCAGGGTCAGGACCTGCAGCGGATCAACGCCCCGGTGCACAACGGCCACAGTGTCGCGGTAGGTGGGGAACAGCCAGTCGCCGTCGGACAGTACGGCGGCCGCGGCAATCTGGCATGCTTCCTGGCCGTGGGAGGACGGGTAGACGGCCAGGCGGCCCTGGCGGACCAGCGCGTTGGCCTGGTCGTTGATGCGCCGTCCGGTCACGAGGCCTTCGAAGGCGGCCTTCAGCGCCTCGCCGTCGGGCAGCGGGTACTTTTCGCTGCGGCGGTGGGAGCCGTCAGCATCGATCAGCTGAACGGGTTCGGCGGAGGGCAGCATGGTGGCCGTGCGGTCCTCATTGTCCTCCGGCCGCGTGCCCTGAGCGGACCCGGCGCGTGTGTTGCCGGTGGGAATTGTCATTGGAATCTCCGTCTGCCGCGGCGGATGCCGAAGGGGTTTCCGGGCGTCCCGGCTCCTCCGGCTTGGGTGGAATTTCTGTAAGCCCAGTATGCGGAATAGGACGATTAGCATCCACCGCGGGCCGAAATCCTAGATTTTTTGTATCCCGGTGCGTATTGTGATGGACAAGTTGCAAAAGTGAGCTGGATTACTTTGAAGGACGTAGACACTATGGCGGAGACGCATGCGGCACTGGATGAGATCGACAAGCGGATCCTGGCGGAGCTGACCAGGGACGGCCGCGCGTCCGTCAGCGCCGTGGCCGAAGCGGTCCACATCTCCCGGGCGCACGCCTACTCCCGCATCTCCAAGCTGACCAGTTCCGGCGTCCTTACCCGCTTCACTGCACTGGTGGATCCGGTGAAGGCCGGGCTGCGCTCGAGTGCCTACGTGACGATGAAGGTCCGCCAGCAGTCCTGGCGGGAGCTCAAGGAAGTACTGCGCAAGATCCCCGAGGTGCACCATGTGGCCCTGGTGGGCGGGACGTTCGACGTCATCCTGCTGGTCCGTGCCGAGGACAACCTGCACCTGCGGCAGGTCATCTTCGACCAGCTGCAGTCCGCGCCCGGCGTGCTGGACACCCAGACGTTCCTGGTCTTCGAGGACCTCGACGTCCGCTGACCCCTCCCCTCCCCGAGATAGCAGAAACTGCCCGTCTGGAGCTGGCGGGTTCTAGCGGTCGTTGCAACACCTGAGAATTTCGGGAGTTGCAACGACCGTGTCTGTTTCATCAGGAAAGCAGTCCCGTCCGCGGCATAGCGCGGAGCAGAGAGCAGCGTTCTTCGTGGTCT
>NZ_JAMWKK010000004.1:0-291300 GCF_035792275.1 Arthrobacter koreensis
GCGGGGGAAACGCCCGGTCCCATTCCGAACCCGGAAGCTAAGACCCGCAGCGCCGATGGTACTGCACCCGGGAGGGTGTGGGAGAGTAGGTCACCGCCGGACAACCATTAAAGTTCAGGCCCCGCAAAGCTGCGGGGCCTGAACTGCTTTAACACCACATTTCCAGCAGGGGACCGAAAACACCCCAGGGACCGTGCTGCGGTGACACCCCGACCGTCCTTCCCACACTCCGTGACACCTGTTACCCGGTGGGACCACACCAGGCAACACCAGCCCCACACCATGGGAACCGCGGCACACAAAGGCGCCCGAAATCGAACACGACCCAGTCACCGAGCTCGGTCCGTGGACCACATCCAATCGACTCCGCCCATGGTGCCGGCATAAGGCCGGATCAGGTAAACCATTCCAGAGGGCTAAACCATCCCAGAGGACGGCGCTGCTCTTGACCATATGAGCATGGGCTAAGAGTTCCTGCATTCCGGAAACCACTCCAAGGACTGCGTAGGCTGGGAAGATGACATCTTCGCTTTTCTCCCATGCCCCGGAACCCGAGCCCGAGGGCGCCCGCGCACCAGTCGCCGATGTCATCGAGAACTGTGTTGTTCCCCGTGAAACAGATGAGGCCTTCCGCGGGTTCCACGAGTATCCCCACCTCTGGTGGCCGGCGGAGTTCACAGATTTCGGTGAGGGCACCCATGTTGAGTTCGAGGGCGGCGCGCTCGTTGAAACCAGCGAGGGCGACGAGACCGAAATCCGGGCAGCTGTCCAGGAGATCCGTCCCGGCGAGCTGCTGGAGCTTGAATGGAATCCCGGAACCGGCTCAACCTCAGTGAGCATTGCCTTCACTGCAGAAGGTCCAGAGACCGCCGTGACAGTACGGCACACCGGATTCGACACGGCGCCGGACGGAGCTGCGCAGCGGGAGGAAGCAGGCGCTCTGTGGCGCAACGTTCTGCAACGTTACGCCCGTTTCATGGGCGCCCGGTAGCCTTCTTGCTATGACCATGCCTGCCCTGCACGACCTGGAAGTATCAATCCCTGGTGTCCGCATCGACACGGATCCTGAAACCCTGAAGCGGTACGCCCGCGACCAGGGCCCAATTCAGGAATTGATTGATCCCCTGGCCGTGGTCTGGGCGGAATCGGTCTCCGACGTGCAGGAGATCCTGCGTTGGGCTTCGCGGACCAAAACTGCGGTTGTTCCCCGGGGAGCCGGTACCGGCGTCTCCGGCGGTGCACACGCTACCCGGAACTGCATCGTCCTGAGCCTGGAGAGAATGAACCGCATCTTGGATGTTCGCCCGGGTGACGAGCTCGCAGTCGTCGAAGCCGGCGTCGTCAACGCCGACCTCAACGAAGCCGTGAAGCCGCACGGCCTGATGTACGCGCCGGACCCGGCGAGCTACAGGATCTCGACCATCGGCGGCAACGTTGCCACGAACGCCGGCGGACTTCGCTGCGCCAAGTACGGAGTGACCAGGGATTCAGTGCTGGCGCTGGACGTGGTGCTGTCTGACGGCACCCTGATCCACACCGGACACCAGAGTTTCAAGGGGGTTGCCGGGTATGACCTCACGGGCCTTTTCACGGGTTCGGAGGGTACCTTGGGCATCGTGGTCGGCGTGACCGTGCGGCTGCGCTACCTGCCCCACGAGGTGCGAACCGTGGCAGCATTCTTCCCGGACTTCCGTACCGCGGCAGCAGGCGTGCTGGCCGTCGGCGCCGCACGAGTGCAGCCCTCCATCATGGAACTGCTCGACGGCGCCACCATGGCCGCACTGGACGGTGCGCATGGTTCGGACCTTGGCACCCGCGGCGGCGCCCTGCTGCTGATCCAGACGGACGGGTTCGGCGCTGAAGCCGAGGCAGCAGCAGTGCGCGCGGTGCTCACCGAGCTTGGCGGTACCGTCAGCAGCGAAGGCTCGGAGGAGGCCGAGCGCCTCCTTGAACTGCGCCGCCACAGCCGGGGCGACGACGTCGACCATGAGATCCGTGTTGGCGAGGACGTTGCTGTGCCCCGTTCACAGCTGGTGCATTACGTGGCAGAGCTTGAGCGGATGGCAGCGGACCACCGGGTGCAGCTGAAGGTAGTTGCCCACGCCGGAGACGGAAACCTGCATCCCACCTTCTGGATCGGAGCCGAGGAGGGGGCGGGCGGCGTCGAGAGGCTCAACGCCGCCCTGGACGAATCCATCACCGTGGCACTGCGCATGGGCGGCACGATCACCGGGGAGCACGGCATCGGCCAGTTCAAGCTCCGCTGGCTGCCGCAGGAACAGCAGGAAGAGGTCCTGCAGCTGCAGCGCCACATCAAGGCAATCTTTGACCCCGCCGGCATCCTAAACCCGGGCAAAGCCGTCCCCGGAATCTAGCGGCGAACCTACCGGTTACGGCAGGCGCATCCACACCGTCCGGTTCGGGCGCAGCCGCGTGTGTTCCATGGCACCGGGTGAGCTTTCGTGCAGGATTTCGTACTCCGGCAGTTCCACCGGCTTGGTTCCCATGTTCATCACCGCGAGGATGTTCCCGTTGACGAAAGCGACGACGCCGTCGGCGTCATGCTCCGGCCACCAGGCCAGGGAACCGTGGCCCAGGCCAAGCTCCCGGCGCAGTGACAGCGCGGTGCGGTACATCCGCAGCGTGGAGTCCGGATTCCGTTCCTGGATATCGCGCGAATGCGTACCCCAGAGCCCGGGCTGGGGCAGCCAGCTCTTTCCGGTGCTGCTGAATCCGTACGACGGCGCGTCCGCCGTCCAGGGCAGCGGCACCCGTGAGCCGTCCCGGCCAACCCGGATGCCCTCCGTGCGGTGGAAGGTAGGATCCTGACGGAACTCATTGGGGATCATCGTGTGGTCCGGAAGTCCGAGTTCCTCGCCCTGATAGAGATAGACACCGCCGGGAAGCGCGAGCATCAGCAGTGTCGCCGCCCGGGCACGGGCCAGACCGAGGACATGGTCCGGCTGTGCATCTTCGGGGCCAATGCCGTCTCCGAGCCTTAACTCATTCCCCTTGAGTCCGAAGCGGGAGACGTGGCGGACGATGTCGTGGTTGGAGAGGACCCAGGTGGTGGGGGCGCCGACTTTGTCGAAGGCGGTGAGGCTGGTTTCGATGATGCGGCGCAGCTCGCCCGCGTCCCAGGGATGACTGAGGTAGGTGAAGTTGAAGGTCTGGTGCATTTCGTCGGAGCGGACCCAGTCGGTGAGCCGGTCCAGGGGATCGACGTTCGCTTCGGCGCAGAGCACGCGGTCGCCGTCGTATTCGTCGAGGATCTTGCGCCAGGAGCGGTAGATGTCGTGGATGCCGGCCTGGCCGAACATTGGTGCCTGGTCGCCGGGGAAGCCTTCGGAGGAGGCACCGTCGGCGCGGCCGCCCCAGTCGGGGAGCCCGTTTTTCTTGATCAGTGCGTGGGCCACGTCGACGCGGAAGCCGCCGACGCCGCGGTCGAGCCAGAAGCGCAGGATGCGTTCGAATTCATCGTGGATGGCGGGGTTGTCCCAGTTGAAGTCGGGCTGGGTGGAGTCGAAGAGGTGCAGGTACCACTGGCCGGGGGTGCCGTCGGGGTTTTGGACCCGGGTCCAGGCGGGGCCGCCGAAGTGGGACTGCCAGTTATTGGGCGGGTTTTCGCCGTTGTCGCCGGTGCCGTCGCGGAAGATGAACATGTCCCGGGCGGGGGAGTTTTCCGGGGCGGCGAGGGCGGCCTGGAAGAGGGGGTGCTGGTCGGAGCAGTGGTTGGGGACGAGGTCGACGATGACGCGGATGCCGTGGTTTTTGGCGGCGGCGACGAGGTCATCGAAGTCGTTCAGGGTGCCGAAGAGGGGGTCGACGTCGCAGTAGTCGGCGACGTCGTAGCCGGCGTCTTTCTGCGGGGAGACGTAGAAGGGGGAGAGCCAGATCGCGTCGATGTCCAGGCTCGCCAGGGCGGGGATTTCGGCGGTGATGCCGGGCAGGTCGCCGATGCCGTCGCCGCGCAGGTCGCGGAAGGAACGGGGGTAGATCTGGTAGATCACCGAGGAGCGCCACCACTGCCGCTCACGCCCGGAGGAGGCTGCATGGACCGGAACCACGCGGAGATCTCCGTTTCGTGCGACAGGTACGCGGGGAGCGTTGTCCATGAAATGAATCACCCCTTTTCTTTTGTGCGGTCTGGGTACTCCTGTTTAAACGAGGTCCGGGTCGCTTATGTGCCGGGGAAGCGGCGTGATAACCCGCACAGTCCCGGCGGCCCGTGCACCGGGACTGCCCCTGCAAACGCACCTCCAGGGAGCGTTAGTGCACGTCAGATAGACTTACCGCGACTGCCGGCGGCCCGTAGACGGGCCGGCCGGCCTCCGAATCGACCAACCAGATATTCACGGGAGAACCATGTCAGAGAACCGCAACGACGTCCCGGGCGATTCCGCGAAGGACCCGCTGGCCCAGCCCTGGGGCCGGACTCCCGGGAACGCAGCCGACGCCGATTCCCCGACGCAGCCGCTGAATGACAGCTATTCGTCGGACGCCAATCCAGACGCCATATCGGAGCACAAGCCGGACACCGCTCCGGACGCCGCTTCTTCGGTGTCCGCCTCTTCGGTGGCCGGACAGGATGCAGCACCGGGCGCTGCACGGCAGCCGGAGCCGCAGTACTCTCCGTCCGCCGGGCAGGGGCCATGGGGGCAGCCGCAGGCGGGCCAGCCGAATTACGGCGCCGGCTACGGTGTTCCGCCCTCGCCCTACGGATACCCGGGCAACTACCAGGCTCCCGCGCCGCAGCCCGGCAAGACCATGGGCATCGTGGGGCTGATCCTTTCCTGCCTGTTCTTCATCCCGTTCGCGTCACTGGTGGGCGTGATCCTGAGCATCGTGGCATTCGTGCAGTCGCGGAAGGCACGGATGAGCAACGCGCCGGCCCTGGCCGGCATCATCATCGGTGCGGTCGTGTTCCTGCTGACCCTGCTTGCCACGATTGCCATCTTTGTCTTCGCCGTGGACACCGCGAGCACCTTCTACGAGGTCTGCTCGGAGCGGGGACCGGGGACCTACTTCGTGGACGGCGAAATGATCGAATGCGGCAGCTTTGAGGACTTGGAACAGTCCCTCTAACTCAGACACCAGAAGCACGCAGGCCGGAGCCGAGGGTCCGGCCTGCGTGCTTTCACAGGTGAGCTAGTTCGGAGTCGCTCCGCTTTCGAGGATCCGCATGGTGGTGGTATCCGGGTTGAGCAGGATCGCAGCCTCATCCCGGCGGTGGCGCAGCTCGTTGTCCAGGTAGGACTGCACCGCTTCCGCCAGTGGTACGTTGCGGTTCTCCTTCTCCGACATGTACCAGCGGTGCTCCAGCACCTCGTGCACCAGCTCGGCCTGCTCCAGTTTGCTGCCCAGCTCCCGCGGAACGGATTTCACGATCGGCTCGAAGACCTGGGTGACCCAGAGGTGGGCGCTCAGTTCCTCGTCCATCTCCGGGTGGTTGTCCGCCCGGTACGAGTCCAGATCGTTCAGCAGGCGGCGGGCCTGGTTCTCCTGGGCATCCAGGCCGGTGAGGCGCAGCAGGCGGCGCTGGTGATGGCCGGCGTCGACCACCTTGGGCTGGAGCTGCACCTGGGAACCGTCCGGCGTGGTGCGGATAGTGAGTTCGTCGACGTCGAACCCCAGTTCGTTCAGGCGACGGATGCGCGCGTTCACGCGCCAGCGCTCGCCCAGCTCAAAGGATTCCTGCTCGGTCAGCTCGGCCCAAAGATTCCGGTAACTGTCCATGATGCGTTCGCTGGTAGCCAGCGGATCGATGTTCTCTTCGATCAGGCCGCCCTCGGCGAGGTCCATCAATTCACCGGCGATGTTCACACGGGCGATCTCCAGATCGTATTCACGCTGGCCCCGGGAGAGCTCCGGATACAGTTCACCGGTTTCCGCGTCGACCAGATAAGCCGCAAAGGCTCCGGCATCCCGGCGGAACAGTGTGTTGGAAAGAGACACGTCGCCCCAGTAGAACCCCGCCAGATGCAGCCGGACCAGCAGCAGGGCCTGAGCGTCAATCAGGCGGGTCAGGGTGACTTCCCGCAGGGTCTGGGAAAACACTGCCCGGTAAGGCAGGGAAAAGCGCAGATGGCGGGTGACGAGCACCGGTGCCAGCTCATTCCCGTCCGCGTCCTGGCGGCCGGTTATGACCGCCACCGGGGCAACGCAGGGGACGTTTAGCCGCCGGAGCTTGCGCAGCATGTGGTACTCCTGCCGGGCCACGTGTTCGCTGGTTTCCTTGATGGCGATGAGCGAATCACCCATCCGTGCGAACCGGACAACGTGCCGGGAGATGCCGCGGGGAAGCGCCGCGAGGTTTTCCTTGGGCCAGTCTTCCAGCGGTATGGACCAAGGCAGGTCCAGCAGGGCCGGGTCCATGGAAGCGGCAGTAATGTTCAGCGATCCGAGGGGCTCCTGTGTGGCCTCCGAATGGCTGCGGGGGAGCTTGCCGGGCTGCTCCCAGTTGGTTGGTTCATCTCGCCAGTTGGCGCGTGGAGCTTCAGTCATTGGCATTGATGCCTTCTATCAGCGCTGGGATGGGGTTAAACCAGTGCGGTGGCCTTCCCCCTGAAAGTCTAGATCAGGGGATAGGCCACCGCACGCGCACAGTGTTGCTAAAGACTATGCTTCGTCAGCAAGTCGCTTACCGGTGCTCGTGTCAAACAGGTGCACGTGGCCCGCCTTCGGCTTGACGAACAGGGTGTCGCCCTTGGCCGGTGGCTTCCGGGCATCCACACGGGCCGTGATCTCATGCTCCTGGCCGTCCAGGAAGGTGTGTCCGTAGACGAAAGCATCTGCGCCGAGTTCCTCGACCACATCTACCTCCACTTTCAGGCCCTCGCCTTCGGCAGCAACGTCCATGTCTTCCGGCCGGACGCCGAACGTGACGGTGTTGCCGGCAGCGGCGTCGAGGATGCTGCGCGGAACCGGGTACACGGTGCCGCCGAAGGTTACTCCGCCTTCAGTGACGGGCAGTTCCAGCAGGTTCATGGCGGGAGAGCCCATGAAGCCGGCGACAAAAACGTTCATCGGCTTGTCGTAGAGGTTGCGGGGAGTGTCGACCTGCTGGAGGATGCCGTCCTTCAGCACGGCAACGCGGTCGCCCATGGTCATGGCTTCGACCTGGTCGTGCGTGACGTAGACGGTGGTGACGCCGAGACGGCGGGTCAGCGAGGCGATCTGGGTGCGGGTCTGCACGCGCAGCTTGGCATCGAGGTTGGAGAGCGGCTCATCCATGAGGAAGACCTGCGGGTTACGGACGATCGCGCGTCCCATGGCAACACGCTGGCGCTGGCCGCCGGAGAGTGCCTTGGGCTTGCGGTCCAGGTAATCCTCAAGGTCGAGGAGCTTGGCGGCCTCACGGACACGCTCCAGGCGCTCTTCCTTCGGGACTCCGGCGATCTTCAGCGCAAAGCCCATGTTGTCCGCCACTGACATGTGGGGGTACAGGGCGTAGTTCTGGAACACCATGGCGATGTCGCGGTCCTTGGGCGGGACGTCGGTGACGTCGCGGTCGCCAATGAGGATTCGCCCGGAGTTGACGTCTTCCAAGCCGGCGAGCATGCGCAGCGAGGTGGACTTGCCGCAGCCGGAGGGGCCAACGAGCACCAGGAACTCGCCGTCGGCGATTTCGAGGCTGAGGTTATCGACTGCAGGGCGCTCGGTGCCCGGGTACAGACGCGTAGCTTGGTCAAACGTTACCGTTGCCATGATATTTCCCTTCACGGGCAGGTACGTGCCCGACGATCCGTTGTGAATGGGTGGATGTTTAGTTGTGAAACAGCAGTAAAAAACAGGTGATGCACACCACGGGGAGGCTCACTGGTGGCAAGTATGCCACGTCTGTCCAGCGGACAGAAGGAAAACAGGTTGCCGGAAGGTTAATTTCCCACGGCGGCCAGGCGCAGTTCGTGCAGATGCTCCAGTACGGCGGCGAACTCGGCCGGTGATTCAACGCGGAACTCTGCGGCAGTTTCGCCTGGTCCAACCTTGATTCCCACGTCCCCGGGCTCCAGCACGGCGAAGCCCTTTTCATCGGTGACATCGTCACCGGCGAAAAGGACAGCCGTGGCGCCGGTCAGCTCGCGCAGCGCGAGGATGCCTTCGCCCTTGTTCGCATGGACAACCGAGGCTTCCAGGACTCGCTTGCCATCCGTGACCTGCACTCCGTCCAGCTCTCCCAGCCGGGCGCGTGCTGCCTCGACCGCTGCGGAGGCATCGCCGTCGGACGCGCTGCGGGTATGCAGGACGACGCCTGCGGGCTTGTCTTCGACACGGCAGCCGGCGCAGGCTTCGGCCACTTCGGCGACGGCCGCGCGGGCACGGGCCAGCAGGTCCGCCTGCTCCGGGGTGAGCTGCAGCGGTTCGGCGTTGGGGCCGGTCCACGTCTCCGCGCCGTGGCTGCCCACCAGCAGGGTTTCCGGCTCGGGGGTGGCAACGGCACGCAGGCTGTCCAGCGCCCGGCCCGAGATCAGCGCCGTTGCGGTGCCCGGCACGCCGGCCAGGGACCGCAGTGCTGCCGCTGCGGCCGGGAGCGGCCGGGCGTCGTCGGCGTGTTCCACCAGCGGCGCAAGCGTGCCGTCGAAGTCCACTGCGACCAGGAGGTGGTCGGCCGTTGCAAGGGTGGCGAGGGCGGAGCGCAGCTCCAAGGTGATCACTGGGGTTCTCCTTCCAGGCGCAGCGCGTTGAGGAAGTTCTGCGACCAGCGCTCGACGTCGTTCTGCAGGACCTGCCGGCGCATCAGGCGCATGCGGCGCTGGGCTTCGCGCGGCTGCATCTGGATGGCGGAAACGATCGCGTCCTTCAGCCGGTCGATATCGTGCGGATTGACCAGCACGGCCTGGCGGAGCTGGTCCGCTGCCCCGGCGAACTCGCTGAGCACCAGTGCGCCGGTGTTCTCGGTGCGGGCGGCCACGTATTCCTTGGCCACGAGGTTCATGCCGTCGCGCAGCGCAGTGACCAGCATGACGTCCGAGGCCAGGTACAGGGCCACCATTTCCTCCACCGGGTAGGAGTGGTGCAGGTAGCGGATGGCCGTGTTGGACATGGTGTCGAAGGTGCCGTTGATGCGGCCGACGGTGCCTTCGACCTCTTCGCGCAGCAGCCGGTACTGTTCCACGCGTTCGCGGCTGGGGCTGGCAACCTGGATCAGGGCGGCATCCTCGACGCTGATCCGGCCGTCCTCGAGGAGTTCGCCGTAGGCCTTGAGCCGGTGGCTGATCCCCTTGGTGTAATCCAGGCGGTCGACGCCGAGCAGGATGACCTTCGGGTTGCCCAGTTCGCGGCGGATCTGCTTGGAGCGCTCAATGATGTCCTCGCGCTTGGCCAGCTCGGTGATCTGGTCCACGTCGATGGAGATCGGGAAGGCTTCGGCCCGGGAGATGTAGGTATTGCCCTCTTCGTCGGTGATGTGCACCTGCTGCTGGCGCACGGAATGGCCGGCGAACCGGCGGACGCAGCGCAGGAAGTTGGCGGTGTCGCTGGGCCGCTGGAACCCGATGAGGTCGGCTCCCAGCAGGCCGGCGATGATGTCCCGCCGCCACGGCAGCTGGGCGAAAATCTCCAGCGGCGGGAAGGGGATGTGGTTGAAGAAGCCGATCTTCAGGTCCGGGCGTGCCTTGCGGAGCATCTGCGGCACGAGCTGCAGCTGGTAGTCCTGCACCCAGACAGTGGCGCCTTCAGCGGCGACTTCGGCAGCGGCCTCCGCGAACCGGCGGTTCACAGTGCGGTATGAATCCCACCAGGTTCGGTGGAATTCCGGGGGCGCAATGACGTCGTGGTAAAGCGGCCAGAGTGTGGCGTTGGAGAAGCCTTCGTAATAAAGCTCCACTTCGGAAGCGCTCAGCGGCACCGGCCGAAGGTGCATGTTGTCATGGTCAAACGGTTCAAGCGTTTCATCCGGCGCACCGTGCCAGCCCACCCACGCGCCGTCGGCTTTCGCCATCACCGGCGCCAGCGCCGTCACGAGGCCGCCGGGGGAGCGGCGCCAGCTGTCTCCGCCCTCTGACCCGTTGTCCGCCACCCGGTCCACGGGCAGGCGGTTGGAGACCACTATGAAGTCGTAATCGCCGTACCCGTCCGTTGAAATCTCGTTTTTCGATTCAGCGGCAACAGCGTTCACCTTTTGCACTCCTAAGTTGACTTGTTTGTTCGCCACTCTATCCAACGGGGGAACCTTTGTACCCACTCCGGGCGTTGACGCTCAGGTGCAGGGATTATGGTTGTCCCTGAAGACCGAGTACCTGATGCCGCCCAACTGCGGCCGTTTGAGAGACAGAAGGAACTATGAGCGACCGGAATCCCAAGGTCACCAAGGCCGAGCGCCAGGCCGCCGCCCGCGAGAAGGCACGGGCCCTGCGTGAGGCACAGCTGAAGAAGGAGCGCCGCAACAAGCTGCTGACCCGCTGGGGTATTGTCGCTGGAATCGTTGCCGTCATTGTGATCGTCGCTGTGATCGTTATCAACAGTGTCCGCGGCGGAATCCCCGACGCCGGCCCGGCTCCGGCCAACGGAAACGTCAACGGCGGGTTCACCCTGACGTCCACCACGTCGCTCGAGCCGGCGGACACCGGTGAGGTTGACGTCAACAACCTCCCCGAAGCGACCACCACGAACGATGCGGGCGAGACCGTCCCCGCCGGCGTGGAAGCAGCGGCTCCCGGCGAGCCGGTGCAGATTGTTGAATATGTGGACATCAACTGTGTCCACTGCGCCGACTTCTCCTCCGCGTACTCAGACCAGGTCAAGACCTGGCTCGACGCCGGTGAGGTCACCCTCGAGTACCGCACGGTGGCATTCCTGGACAGCGGCTCTCCGACCAACTACTCCTCCCGCGGTGCCAACGCTGCCGCCTGTGTCGCTGACACCAACCCCGAGTCCTACTGGGATTTCATGAAGGCAATCTTCGCCCAGCATGCTTCCGGTGAGATTAACAACGCCGCGCTCGCAGACATGGCGGAGTCCGTTGGGGCTTCCGACGCGGCGGACTGCATCCAGAATGACGGTTTCCGTACGTACGTGAAGTACTCCGATGCGCTGGCCCGTGAAGCTGGCGTCGCCGGAACTCCGACCGTCTACGTCAACGGTGCCGAAGCGGACCTGAACTCCTTCGTGGACACGGTCCAGAGCGCCATCGACGCCAACAAGGCCGAGGCTTCCTCCTAGTTCCACCTGGTCCGGCTGCCCGCCGGAACGGAACCGGACCGGTTTCGTTCCGGCGGGCATGCTGGGCTAATCTTGTCTAGCGCTGTTTTGTCGTTTGTCAGATGACTGCGACGACGACGGCGCGGGGCCCGCATTGGCGGCCCACGCCTCCTTAGCTCAGTTGGCCAGAGCACCTGTCTTGTAAACAGGGGGTCGCCGGTTCGAATCCGGCAGGGGGCTCCACCAAACCCCTTCTGATCAGGTAAAACGCCCGATCAGGAGGGGTTTTTCTTTGGGGTTTTTCGGTGCCGGACGTCCCGTTCCAGGGGGTCCTCCCATGCCCCGGTCTCAACGGGAATCTGGCTGTGTTTCCCAGCCGGTCCTAGCGTTTTCAAAGGCCCAGACCGGGCCGGAGAAGGCGAAAGGAACGCTATGGCCACGACACCCAGCACCGAATCCGGCAAGGAAGACCGGTGAGCGCGGTAACTGATGCACCGGCCCAAACCAAGGCGAACTGGGCCGGCGTCGTATCACTGGGGCTGGGAATCTTCGCCATTGTGATGGCCGAGTTCCTGCCCGCAAGCCTGCTGCCGCGTATGGCAGAGGATCTGGGGGGTCAGTGCCGGAGCGGCCGGGCAAAGCGTCACCATGACTGCTGCGGCCGCGGCGGTGACGGCACTGATGATTGCGGTTGTCCTGCCCCATGCCGACCGCCGCAGGGTGATGCTCGGACTCACCCTGCTCGCGGCAGTCTCAAACATCCTTGTTGCCCTTGCCCCCAGTCTTCCGGTGCTCCTGGCGGCCAGGGTGCTGCTGGGCATCGCCCTGGCAGGATTCTGGGCCATGGCAATCGCCGTCGCCGCGCATTTGGTGCCGGCCGACCGCCTGGGCAGGGCACTGACAGTGGTGAATACCGGAGTCTCGACCGCGACTGTGGCTGCGGTTCCGCTCGGCGCCTGGCTGGGCGAGGTCTGGGGCTGGCGAGCTGTATTTGTCCTGGGAGCCGGCGCCGCCGTGCTGGCTCTGGTCCTGCAGGCTGCCACCCTGCCGGGGATTGCAGCCGGTGCCGCCAGCGGGCTCCGCGCCCTGGGCTCCACGCTCCGGTCCGGAATAGTGCTGCTGGGCCTGCTGGCCGCTTTCCTGATTTCCGGCGGCCATTTCGCCGGGTTCACCTACATCCGTCCGGCAGCCGAGAGCCTCTCCGGTATGGATGCCGCAGGAATAGCGCTGATGCTGCTTGTCTTCGGAATCGCCAACTTCCTGGGCACCCTGGCTGCCGGCCCCGTAGCCGACCGCTCGCTGCGGCTGGGAGTGATCCTGTTCCCGTCCGTCCTGGGCGCCGGGATGCTGCTGATGCTGATCACCGGCGGGTCTGCCGCTGGGCTGTTCGCCGCCGCAGCACTGTGGGGCTTTGGCTTCGGCGGTGTGCCCACATCGCTGCAGACCTGGGGTGCACGCACCGAACCAACCCGCCTCGAGCAGATCGTCGGACTGCTGGTGGTGATGTTCAACGCAGCGATCGCAGCAGGCGCGGTTATCGGTGGGATCCTCGTGGACGGCGTCTCCCCGGCAGCGCTGCTCATGGTTGGCGGTCTGTCCGCCGTGACCGGCGGACTGCTCATCGTGTGCCTGCGCCGCACCAGGCGCTAGGACAGCGGCAGCGCGGCCCCTTGGATGCGTCAGCGCCGTGGCCGAGCCTGGGGGGCTCGGCCACGGCGCGCATGGTCCGCTGCATTTCCGGCCGGAGCCGGCGCATCATCGTGTTCTTAGACGGTAACCGCACTTCCCGTTCCCGGGGAGCCGGGCCGGACGGAATCGCCGGGAAGGTTCGCGTCGCGCACCTCCTGGTACTGGGGCAGGTCGGTGTACAGCTCATCGCGCAGCGGGTGGCGGTGCCGCTTGGCAATGGTGAACACCTGGTAGACCGCGACGGCGATGTTGGCTGCCAGCGAGATGGCCGACACCACGAACAGGGCGGTCGGGTTGTGCGAGGAATCAACGGCGAACGGAGACGTGCTCACGAACGTCGGAACCGCCATAGTGAACATCATCCACAGCGCCAGCGTGTGGGCGCGGTGCTGCAGCCAGGCGCCCTTCTTCAGGAAGAACGCGGGGATGGTGCAGGAGATGAGCAGCGCCGCACCGGCGTAGAACGCGTGGTCACCGACGCAGTTGTACACGTAGGCGAAGTTCCACAGGTCGTAGGCGATGATCCAGAACCACATCATGTCCGGCCAGATCATGTCCTTTGACTTATCGCTCGAGACGAAAATGCCCATCCAGCCGCAGATGGTGAGCAGGTTCAGGATGCCGGCCACGGCGTTCATGTAGTTCCACGGACCGCCGACCATGAACACGCCGTCGTGCATCCCCTGCAGGCCGGCCACCTCAAAGTCACGGATAACAGCCTCGGCGATGTTGATCGCCAGGATCAGCGGAGGAAACAGCAGCATCCAGCGGTTCTTCGCCAAACGGGGAACGTAGCGGATCAGCATGAAGCCCAGGCACCCAAGGAGTGCCGAGTACACCTTCACCCAGTGGAACCAGGTACCGGTGGACGATCCGTCTCCTGCCGTCGTCGGCCACACGAACAGGGTCAAAAGGATCGGCAGCGCCACGAAGAATGCCAGCCCGGCCCACTTCCAGCGCCGTGTCACCTCATTGAGCGCAATGAGGCCAACCAGGACGACGCCGAACATCGCCCAGGAATACCAGGGAATCGATTCGAACAAGAACATTGGGGGACCTCTCCTTAGCAGCCCGGTGTAGTAGTTCCTTCGGTTTTAAAGGTAGAAACGCCCGCCCCGCGGATCATTAGACAGTTGAGGCGATGTGTCCAGCCGGACACGGTGTTACCTTCAGGCATGACCGGTGCGGTCCCCCCGAAGAAGCGCTCGACGGATACCAGAGCGGCTCTTGCAGGCGCGCTCAAAGCCCGGCTGCGCTCGCAGCCGCTGGATAAGGTCACAGTCACCGAACTGGTGCGGGACTGCGGGCTGACGCGGCAGGCGTTCTACTATCATTTCCCCGACGTGCGGCACCTCGCCGTCTGGGTATTCGAGACAGAAGTGGCCCGCCGGGTCCGGGCCTTCGCGGCCGAAGAGGGATGGGCCGACGGCCTGGTGCGGTTGATGCTGTACATGCGGGAGAACCGATCAACGACCCTTGGGGTCATCAACGGGGTGGGTCAGCCGGGGGTTGAGCGTTTCCTGTTCCGGCAGATGCGGCCCGTCACCGAGGCCGTCATGGACGAGAGCGGCGGACCGCGGCGCGCGCAGGACCGGGTGCTGGTGGTCGACTTTTACACGTCGGCCGTGCTTGCAGTGGTGCTCCGGTGGGTTGCCGATGGCATGGCCGAACACCCCTACCGCGTGGTCGGCGATCTCGAAATCATGCTGCACGGAGCCGTGCAGGAGTCCGTCCGCCGCCTCGACGCGCGTGCTGCGCCGCAGGGAACGAAGCGCCCGCAGTAAGCGGGGGAGTTTCCGGGCCGGGAGCCTGCTGACGCACAAAACCGGCCCGGCGACCTGTTTGGTATCCATTTGTGTCCTAAAGCGGCGCAGGCAAAAAGCAATGTTCGCTATTCTCATTGAGGAACAACGCACAAATTCAAGCGCCGGGCCGAAGCCGGTGATTTCCATGGGGGTGGAATCACCGGCTCCGGGCCGGCACCTGTTTTTAACGGTGGCCTAGCCTTCAGCCACGCCCCACCACGGTTCCTTCGCGGCGTCGTACGTTCCGTCATTCTCCGCGAGGTTCAGCCACTGGTTGACGTACTCCTGGAACACTGTGTCCCCCAGCGGCAGCAGGTAGGCCTTCTGGGAGAAATTGAACGGATTGTCCGGATCCACGGCGCACAGTTCGGGGTACTCGTTGGCGACCCACTTCACCTCCGCGGCATCCGTGGTCATCACGTCCGCCCGGCCGGCGACAATCTCGTCGAAGATCGTGTTGTTGTCCTCGAAACGGATGATCTCGCCGTCGGGGTAATTCGTGTCCGCGAAGATTTCATTCGTGCCGCCGATCGGGGTGATGGAACGGACGTCCGGGGAGTTGATTTCCTCCACCGTGTCGTAGAGCTCTTCCTTGCCGCACAGGGTGATCGGCGTCTTGCCGTCGTCCAGGACGGGGTTGGTGTAGAAGGCCTGCTGGGCACGCGCCAGCGAGATTGAAACCCCGCCCACGCCGATGTCGCAGCCGGCCAGGAAATCGGGCATCAGGTCTTTCCAGCTGGTCTGCACAAACTCGACGTCGACGTCCAGCCGGGAGGCGAGGTCCTGCGCCATGGCAATGTCGATCCCGCTCCATTCACCGGTTTCCGGGTCCAGATAGGTGAAGGGGCGGTAGTCACCGGTGGTGCAGACCTTCAGGGAGCCGCGCTCGGTGATTGCCTCGAGCCGGGAACCGGGGCCGGTGTCCTCAGCCGCTGCGGGAGACTCCTCTGCCGAGGCGGTGCATCCTGTGGCCAGGAGGGCGGCGGCGGCAAAGACGGGCAGCAGGCGGTACTTCATGTAGTGCTCCTTTTCTGGTGGGGGCGGAGGGTAGCGATATCTCCGTCCAACCAGACCTAGCAGGAGCCGCGCTGGGGCGTCTGCCCTAGTCAGAGACCTGTAAGGGGTGTGATGCCGTTTTGTTACCGACCGGCGGCGCTAGTGTTTCAGGGCCAGGGACGTCCCGAAGCCCAGCAGTGCGACGCCGGTGATCCGATCGGTGATCTTCACTGACCGGGGAGCCTGAAGTGCCTTTCGGGCCAGGTGCGCTGCGGAAATGATCAGTCCGAACCAGATAACACTGAGCAGCACGTGGACGCCGGCAAGCGCCAGGCCCATGAGCAGGGGAGAGACGTCCGCGGGCATAAACTGCGGGATCATGGCAATGTAGCTGACGCCCACCTTCGGGTTCAGCAGGTTGGTGCCCAGGCCCTTGGCCCACGATGCAGCCAGACGCTCGCCGGGCGCTGCCGGGGATGGAACGCCGTCGACCGGCACCGGGGCATGCCGCCGGCGGAAGGACTTCCAGAGCAGCGAGAAGCCGAGCCAAAGCATGTAGGCTGCCCCGGCCAGTTTCAGCGCTGTATAGGCAGCTTCGGATGCGGTGAGCAGGGCGGAGATGCCCACGGCGGCGGCCGCACCCCAAAGGAAGGATCCGGTATTGATGCCCATGCCGGTGGCCACCGCGTGTTTGGGGCCCTGGCTGATGGCCGAGCGAAGCACCATGGCCGAATCCAGGCCCGGCATGATGGTTAGCAGAACGGCTACGGCGGTGAAGCCCAGCAGGGCCTGTTCGACAGTCACCCGCCTATCGTAACTGCGGACCGCGAGGCAGGGTCCACCATGACGGCTCCCGCGCCGTGGGAAACTGAGGGAGTGCAGCCCAGCGATACCGTCCAGCCCATCCTGCTCCGCGTGGACAAGGAAGACCCCGCAGCCCACCTCGACGCCGTAGCGGCAGCAGCGCTGGCCTGCGTGCTGGCCTATGCCCGGCGGGACAGCGATGAACCCTGGCAGGACTGGGTGCACGGGCGGTTCACCAAGACGGTGCGGAGGGCCGGCCCCAAGCCCTTCGCCAAGCTCAGTGCCGGCGCGCTCTCCGGGACCGTGGTGATCGGCAAGGCCGAGGCAGCGGCCTTCGAGCCGCAGACTTACGAAGACATGCCGCGGGCGCTGCGCTCGCTGCAGGTCTCTGGAACCCAGCTCCCGGCAGGCGAGCCCGTGCCGGCCAGCCCGGCGAACCCGCTGATTGTGCTCAACCAGGATCTGGCCATGTCCACCGGAAAGGCCGCGGCCCAGGCAGCCCATGCCCTGCTGGCCTGGTATTTGGCCCTCACCCCGGAAGAAGCGAAGGCGTTCACAGCCCGGCCCGGTGCTGCGGTGACGGAAGTCCGGGCGGGACTTTTCCGGGAACTCAGTTCGTCTGCCGGTGCCGGCCCGCTCATTGTTGACGCAGGTTTGACTGAGATCGACCCGGGCTCAGCCACGGCGTTCGTGGCCCCGGCAGCGGCCCTGCAGCCCTAGCGGGAAAGGTCCTGCTCGGCTGCCGGGAGCAGATGCTCCTCGTCCTGGAGGACGTCCACGGGACGCTTGCCGGAAAGCAGCGGATTCGGTCGGCAGAACCACTGGAGAAGTTCCTCGTCCCGCCAGCCGCTTCGGCGTCCCAGTGCGGTGATGTCCTTCACGACTGGAATCACCCGCCGTCGGGTTTCATCGAACTGGAACCCCGGATAGCGGATGCCCGCCTTGTCCGCCACCGCCAGCACCCGTGCCTTGCCGGTCAGGAGCCGGGCGCGCAGGTTTTCCGGTCCGCCGAAGTCAAGCCACCCGGCCAGTTCGCTGATCGAGTAAAGACCGAATTCCCGCCGAACCTGGTCCCACGGATCCGCGGCCGCCCTGTCCTTGGGCATCTTCTTCCCGCGGGGGCCGGCCGCTGGCTGTTCCGTCATGGGTGCCAACGTACTCTTTCCGCGGCCCCACTGGGAGGGACGTCAAGTTTTGCAGGGGACAAAGCGCCGGATTAGCTTGCCATTCGAAGCGCTCCAAGCCGGCGGGCATCGCGGGCACGGGCATCCAGGTCTGCGGCGGCCTGCGCCGGCAGGTCGATGATTCCGCGCAGCGACCGCCGCAGGCTTCGGTAGGCGCCCTCCACCTCGGTGGGGGACGCGCCGCCGTCGAGCAGGAGATTGAGGGCGGCACGGGCTGTCGCCAGCTTGCCGCGTTCAGCCTCCGTGAGCTTGGACTGCCCGCAGCGGCGGGCATAGTTCTCTGCGGTGCGCAGCGCAATTTCAAAACGGTCGACGGCGAGGTGCAGGTGCACCGGATCGGTTCCCCGCTCTGCCTCCCGAATGCCCTGCATCGCCACGATGACCTCGCGGATTACCGGATCGCTGTAATCCGTCATGACCGGATACTCGATAAGCAGGGAAACATCCGTTTCATAGCGGGACCATGCCACCAGTGCCGCGTCCCGGCGGCTGTTTGCGGACTCCCACGACGACGCTGCGGCGGCGGCGCGGGACAGCCGGTTACGGCGTGCCCTGAGCAGCTTCGCCGTCTTGCCCGCTCCCAGGCCCAGCCCGGTGAGGGCGGCAACGCCCAGCGGGGGAATCACGAACGCCAGGACGAAGGTGTAGGCGGGAGGCACCGCTCCCCAGATCGCCCAGGACGCGAAGGACAAAAGAGCGTAGACGCCCAGTACCACCAGTCCGGAAACGAGGGCGAAAAGAGCCAGTGCAGCCGCAGCAATCTTGCGGGCTATCCTCTTCAGCATGCCGACAGGATAGCCGGTGAAGCTGGAATCCGGCAGGGAATCCGGGTGGGGGGACTGCACCATACGGGTGCACCTCCGCGGTCCGGGCGCGGCACGCTCGAACTTGTGCAAAAAATGCGGATATCTTTCGCCGATGCCGGGCATCGGTTTCCTATGGTCACTGCATGGGGACTTACAACGCAGTTACGCAAACGAAGCCAACAACTGATGTGCTGACTCCGGCCTCCGGAGCGGCGGCCGTCCGCCGATGGGTCCAGGCCAGCCGTGCCAGGGCCGTACCGGCACCGCCGTCGCTGGGACCGGACCAGGTCTACGTCACGCGACGGGGTACTGTCTTTCACTCTTCCTGGTGCCAGGTGGTCCAGCGGACCTGGGAATTCAACCGTCCCGCCCTGCTGGTCTGCAGGCAGGATGACACGGGACAGCGCCGTCTTTGCCGCTCCTGTCTGGAGGAATCCAGGCACCCCTGAAGTCCGCCGGGCTCAGGGAAAGGAACTGCTAGCGTGCGCCCCGGAGCCGTTCAAGCTCCCGCCGGTCCTTCTTGGTGGGACGGCCGGTGCCGCGGTCCCGCTGGGGAATGCCCAGCGCCGGCGCAGCAGGGCGTTCGGGCGTGTGGTCGGTGAAGAAGTGCGACGCGGCCTCGGCGCCCACCCGCTTGGCGATCAGCCCGCGCACCTCCAGGATGCGTTCGAATCCAGGCTGCCGGACACGGATAGTGTCACCGGGCTGGACCGGTGCCGCCGCTTTCGCCGCGTTGCCGTTGAGCTTCACATGACCGGCCCGGCAGGCGGCTGTTGCCGCGGAACGGGTCTTGTAGGCGCGGATAGCCCAGAGCCAGGCGTCGACGCGCACAGGCCTGGAGCTGCTGTTCGGAATGCTCATGGTGATTCCCGAGTCTAGTCTGCCGGACCGCTCCGCCGGCCTTTGAAGCCAAGCAGCCTGCGGGCGTCTGCCTCCGCCTCCAGCTGCTCCGGTGACGGGAGCGTTCCCCGCAGGACGGCGTCGTGCAGCGGGACGTCCCGCGAAGCCAGCAGCCGCCTCAGTTCAGCCGGGGTGAACGGGTCAGGGAACCCCCGGTGGGACACCGCGTGGCAGGTTGGGCACAGCGGCACGAGATCTGTCACGGGATCCAGCTCGTATCCGTCAGAGAGCAGGCTGGGCGGAACAATGTGATGGACCTGCAGCACACCTGCGCCGTCCGGGCCGAAGACCGCCTCCGGATCGAAACCGCACGCCGAGCAGGCCGGGCCGTGGTGCGCAAGGCATACGCGCCGCGCTCCGGGATCGTGTTCCCAGCGGCTGGTGAGCGACCAGCGCACCGCCGGCTGCGGCAGCGACCCCGGGAGCAGCCCGCCGGATGGTTCAGGCGAGGCGTTCCGGGACCATGCCCGGCGCAGTTCCCCGCTCAGGGCCTGGTCCAGGACAGCGGCAGCGCCGGCCTCGGGACACAGCCCTGCGATTTCCGGCGGCAAATCCTCCAGGAGGACCAATTCGTCCAGGGGCAGCAGCACGTCAATATCTATGTCCACCAGCCGAACCCAGCCGTCCGCAGTTTCAGGATCCGCTACGCCGTAGGGAGCAGAAACCACGACTCCGTGCCCGGCCAGCCCGGGCCGCTCGCCGGGAACAACAAACCAGGCATCCGAGCCCGGTTCCGGGCCGTCCTCCGCCGACGCGACGTCCCAGACTGCCCGGAAAAAACCGGCGTCTGCCGCGATAGCCGCGGCGGCCTGGTAATCAGGCTGCCACGCTTCAGGCCAAACCGGGTCCCAGGCAAGAAAGACCGAGGTCATGCGCAGTTCCGGATGCAGGCCCTCAACGCGGCTCGTAGGTGAGGCAGTCAGCCAGCTCGGCGCCGGGGCCGACACGCACGTCATGCGCGTCGCACATCAGATGGTTGTTGTGGCGGCATTCATCACGCTGGCAGGCTCCGACCGTGGCGAGGACCTTGGGCAGGCCGCCTGTTGCGGAGGTGTCGATGAAGGTGGCGCAGCTGGCGTGGTCCTGGGAACCTCCGACGGTGATGGCGTAGGCGGTACAGCCGTCGTGGTTGAAGTCGCAGCTATGGACCGAACAGTCGGATACGGGTGCTACATGGTCAGTCATGGTTCCTCCCGTGCTTGTTGCTGGTTGCATGTTGCCGGAGTGGATCGTGCCCGAGTTCCGAACGTACCACCGGAGCCGGCGAATAATTAGCACGAATTTCTTGGCCGTAATTCGCCGGGCCGGAGGGTAGGGGCTACTGCTGCAGGATGGAGACAGCCACCAGGACGGCGGCGACGGTGAGCAGCAGCCGGAGCAGGAAGGAAGCTTCCGGGTAGATCCTGCGCAGCGGTTCCGGGACTTTCCGCCGGGGCGCGGGCCAGGACCTGGCATCGCAGCGGATGACCGTTGCGGTGAACACGATGGCACCGCCGACGCCGCAGATGGTGGTGAGCACGCCCACCAGGGTGCTGTCCCCGCTTAGCCCGCC
The DNA here is from genome assembly GCF_035792275.1 of Arthrobacter koreensis. GTDB lineage: Bacteria > Actinomycetota > Actinomycetes > Actinomycetales > Micrococcaceae > Arthrobacter_B > Arthrobacter_B koreensis_A. The sequence goes on from NZ_JAMWKK010000004.1 coordinate 20,876, forward strand.
GGATGCCAGGACTCCCACGGCGAGCCCGAGGGCGCTGCCGCGCCCCACAAAGTCCAGGTAGCGCCCCATGGCAGGCAGGAACGCGGAGAGAAAACGCCGGGCGGCGGAAGTGCGGAGCAGCGAAGCCGCCGTCTGCGCATGAAGCCGGGCGGTACTGCGCAGTTCACTCCAGCTCTCGGCGGAGGCTACCGCCGGTGCCAGCCGGGCCATCGCGTCAGCCAGCATTGACTCTTGTTCAGGGACAAGGTGCGGGCGGCGGAGCAGGCCTGCCAGAGCGACGGCGCTTTGCCGCCGCTGGCCGGGGGAGGGCCTGGAGTGCCTGCGCTGTTCCTGTTTCCCGGCCCAGCTGCGTTCGTCGGCGGAGGGCATCATGAGGCGCGGATCGGTCAGGGTGCGGATCATGCGCCTGCCGAAGGCGGAGGCCGAACGGTCCGGCTGCTCCGCCGGCTGGCGCAGTTCGGCTGCCCGCCGTGCCACGAGCTCCAGATAGTGGTCCGTCAGGGCCGGCAGAACGGTATTGTCCCAGCACGCCCGGGCGACGATAAAGACTCCAAAAACCGCCGAGACCAGGGCCGTTGCCTGGCTGACCGTCCAAAAATCCAGGCCCGCCCATAACTGCTGCACTCTGTCCCTTGCCTGCTCTTTTCAACGTACCGGCAGCTGCGCGTGCCGTCGCTGAAATCTTGCCACAGGAGGGCATTTGGAGGCGCTGAAACGACTCGGTATAACCGGTGTATGACCTCCGACCACCTTGAAACCATCTCCTCAGCGGTGCGGCAGGCCGCCGAAGCGGAGGGTCTGACGCTCGACGGCGCACAGCTGGCAGTGCTTCCGCTGCTGGCCCGCGCGGGCGCTGCGGCGGTGTCTGCAGAGGCGGAAGCCGGTAGTTCGGTGTATCTGTGGGGACCTCCCGGCCGTGGAAAAACCTGGCTGCTGGATGCTTTCTACGGGGCGGTGCCCGTGCCGGAAAAGCGCAGGCTGCACTTCCACGATTTCTTCCGGGAACTGCACGCCCGGACCTTTGAAGGGTACGGACGGAAGGGCTACGCGCAGCAGTCTGCCTTCACTGCGGGGCTGGACGCCCTCCTGGGGGACGCCCGGCTGCTCTGTTTTGACGAATTCCACGTCAACGGGCCGGCCGAAGCCGCGTTTGTGACCCGGCTGCTCCGGCAGGTGACTGAACGCGGAACCGTGCTGGTGGCGACGTCGAACTACGCCCCGCATGAGCTGCTCCCGGATCCGATGTTCCACCACCTCTTTGAGCCGGGGATCGAACTGATCACCACCCGCCTGCAGGTGGCAGCCCTGGACGGTGAGCTGGACTACCGCACGGCCCGTCCCCGCGGGCGAACCGGATTTGCTGCCGGCCACCATCTCCGGGCGCCGGATGCAGCGGCCCTGGGCGCAGCTGGACTTCGGGTGCCGGTTCCGGCGGAAACAGCGGTGCTGAAGCCGGGAACGCTGGCGCTGACGGCGGCGCGTGCTGCCGGCGGACAGCTTTGGTTCACCTTTGCGGAGCTGTGCGGCACCCGGTCAGCGGCGTCGGATTATCTGGCCCTGGCCGGCGAATACAGGCACTGGGTGGTGTCCGGTGTTCCGGACACCACCCATGAGGATCCAAATGCCTGGCAGCGGTTCGGCAATCTGGTAGATGTGCTTTACGACGCCGGCTGCCGCCTGGACGTGCTCGGCTTCAGTGACTACGCCGGCAGGTTTCCGGGGACCGCCCACGAAGTCGACCTGGCCCGCATCAGCAGCCGGTTCGGGATGCTGGGCGTTCCGGCCGCGGCCTAGCGCACTCAGGCATCCACGGGCTGCCCCTCGCGGTCCGGTGTCCTCCGGGTGCGGCGGTGGCGCAGGTGCTGGATGCCGGAGACAGCCAGGGCGACGGCCAGCACCAGGTAGAGGGTGATGGTGATGGGGCTGCCCACCAGGATGCCAAGGTCGCCTTCGGATACCGCCAGCGCCCGGCGGAGTTCGGTTTCCGCCATCGGGCCCAGGATCACCGCGATCAGTACCGGTGCCAGCGGGATGTTGAAGCGGCGCATCATGAACCCAAGGAGCCCGATGGCGATCAGCAGCCAGAGGTCCAGGACCGAGGAACTGACCGCATACACACCCAGCATGGAGAAGACGGTGATCCCGGCATACAGATAGTGCCGCGGAATGTTCAGCAGCCTGGCCCACACCGTGGCGAAGGGCAGGTTGATGATCAGCAGGATCACCAGGCCTATGAACAGCGACGCGAGCAGCGCCCATACGAGTTCACCGCTGCGCTCAAAGAGCAGCGGGCCGGGCTGCATGCCGTACTGCTGGAATGCTGCGAGCATGATGGCCGCTGTCGCGGAGGTGGGCAGGCCCAGGGCCAGCAGCGCCCCCATGGCGGTTCCGGCCGTTGCGTTGGAGGCAGCTTCCGGGGCAGCGAGGCCCTTGATGGAGCCGGTGGTGCCGAACTCAGGGTCCTTGCGGCGGGAAGCGAGTTTCTTCTCCGTGCCGTAGGCAAGGAAGGTGGGCACTTCGGCTCCGCCCGCGGGGATCAGGCCGAAGGGAGCACCGAAGGCAGTGCCGCGCAGCCAGGCCGGCATGGCACGGCGGACGTCGCGCAGATTGATGCGGGCCCGGCCCCGGGTCTTGATCTGCGTGGCTGCCGGGTCCCGGTGGATGCGGGAAGCGATATGGAACACTTCGCCCAGCGCCAGCAGCCCGACCGTGATCACGATGATCGAGATGCCGTCGAACAGCTGGGGCATGCCCAGCGTGAAGCGTGCGGTGCCGCTGGGGCCGTCAATGCCCACGAGCGCCAGGGCCAGACCGACGCCCAGGGCTGCAAGACCGCGGACCACGGACTCGGACACAACGGCGGAGATGGCGAGGAAGGCAAACACGGCCAGCGCGAAGTACTCCGCCGGCCCAAACACGGTAGCGAGTTTCACCAGGGTGGGGGCGAAGAAGACCACCAGCGTGGTGGCGATAAGCCCGCCAATGAACGCGCCGATGGCTGCGGTGGCCAGGGCCTTGGCGGCATTGCCGTTCTTGGCCATCCGGTGGCCCTCGAAGGTGGAGGCGATCGCGGAGGAGTTGCCTGGGGTGTTGAGCAGGATCCCGGCGGTTGAATCACCGAAGAGCCCGCCGAAGTAGATGCCGGCGAACATGATGAACGCCGCTGTGGGATCCAGGGAGAAGGTAACCGGGAGGAGCAGGGCCACCGCCATGGCGGAGCCCAGGCCGGGCAGGACGCCGACGGCGGTGCCCAGCACGGCGCCGATCAGGACCCACAGCAGGTTCATGGGTGTGAGTGCGGCTCCGAAGCCGTCGAAGAGCAGGGATAGCTGATCCATCTAGAGAAGTCCTCCCAGGAAACCGGAGGGCAGGTTCAGGCCCAGGCCGGCGTTAAAGGCGAGCTGGATTGCCGAGGCAAAGAGCAGGGACACCCCGGCGTCGAAGACGGGGCGCCGGCTGCCCAGCGCGTAGCAGATGATCCAGAAGAGAAAGGCTGCGCTGAGGATCCAGCCCAGAAGGTTGAGCACGGCGGTGAAAACGACTACGCCCAGGAGCACCAGCCCCACGGTCCGCCAGTCGGAATACGTCCGCCAGGTGCCGGCGGGTCCGGCGGGGGACTTCTGTGCGGGCAGGCCGGCCAGGTCCCGGAGCATGTCGTCGGAGAAGTTTCCGTGGTCGGGGTGCTTCCGGGTGTCCGGGACACTCGGGCTGCGCAGCACTGAAACCGTCAGGGCTGTGGCCACTCCGTAGAGCAGGATGCAGACCAGTATCGGAAAGAACCGCGGGCCGGGCGCTGCCGTGCCCTGCACGTTCATGGTGAGGGTTCCTGCGGTCAGGAATACGGCCAGGGCATACAGCACGACGGCGACGAGCAGTTCGCTGCGTCCGCGCAGGAGGCCGGCGGCTGCGGCAGCCTGAGTGCTCTGGTCTTGCCCGGCATCGGGCCTGCTGCCTGTGATGCTTATAGTCCCAGGTCCTTTACGATCTCGCGTGCGGTGGCCACTTCGCCGGCGACGAACTCTTCGAGTTCTTCTCCGGTGGCAAAGCTGTCCGTCCAGCTGTTGCGTGCCAGGGTGTCTTTCCAGTCATCGGTTTCGCGCATCTCGGTGATGATTGCGGTGAATTCGTCGCGGGCGGCGTCGGAGATGCCCGGGGCGGCAACGACGCCGCGCCAGTTGGACATCGCCACGTCCACGCCCTGTTCCTTGAAGGTCGGCACGTCCACCCCGTCAAGGCGCTCTTCGGAGGAGATGGCCAGTGCCCGGAGCGAGCCGGCTTCAATCTGGTCGGCCACTTCGTTGTAGCCGGACATCCCCGCCGCCGTTGTGTGTGAGAGCAGCGAGGTCAGCGCCTCCCCGCCGCCGGAGTAAGCCACGTAGTTCACCAGTTTGGGGTCCAGGCCCACTTCTTTCGCGAGCAGGCCGCTCAGCAGGTGGTCAATCGAGCCCAGCGAGCCGCCGCCGATGGAGGTTCCGCCCGGGTTCTGGATCCACGCCGCCAGGAAATCGTCGAGCGTCTGGAACTCTGAGTCGGCGGGAACCACCAGCGCTGCATAGTCATCTGCCAGCTTGGCGATGGGAACCACATCGTCCATGGATTCAGGGTTATCCGCCAGTTCGATGGCGCCGATCATCACACCGCCGGTGACCAGCAGGGCGTCTTCCCGGCCCGGCGTCTGGACGAACCGGCTCAGGCCGATGGTTCCGCCGGCGCCTGGAACGTTGACCACCTGCGGGTTGTTCACGATTCCGTTTCCCCGCAGCGCCTGCTGGGATTCACGGGCGAATCCGTCCCAGCCGCCGCCGGGGGCCGCGGGTGCGATCAGGGTGAGTTTGCTGCGGGCTGTTGCTGTTCCGCCGGAGGAAGCGGCGTTGATGAAGGCAAGGACTGTAACCAGCACCGTAACCAGGGCGAAGGCGCCGGAGCGCAGGGTTAGCTTCATGGTTCCTGTTCCAAAGAGCGTCGTGGTGGTCGTTTGGAGCGCTTTGCGGCGCTGTTTGTACACAATGAAGTACTTGTATATACCGTGATCCACGTCACTGCAACATCGCTCAGGCCACTAGCCATATGGGCAATCGCCTGTTATGTCGTGCGGTTCCGATTGGGAAACCAAAGGAATGTTCCGCAATGTATTTTTATGGGCTACGTTGTATACAGTCATACGCAGCGACGATGAGAGAGAGTGTTCAGTCATGCCACAGGAGAATCAGCCGGACGCCGACGTCCTGGTGATCGGCGGCGGAAACGCCGGCTTCACCGCAGCGCATGCAGCGGCAGAACGAGGGAGGAAAGTGGTCCTGCTCGAGAAGGGGACCCCGGAGCTTTCCGGCGGCAACAGCTTCTACACGGCGGGCGCCACCCGTATTGTCCACGGCGGACTCGAGGACCTGCGCGGGTTCATCGAGGACGATGACCGGCACCCGGTTACCGAGGTTCCGCCGTACACCGCCGAGGACTACGCCTCGGACCTGGCCAAGGTCACCGAGGGGCGAAATGATCCCGGGCTCACCGAAGTCCTCATCGCCGAAAGCCAGTCCACCCTGCGCTGGCTGGCCGGGCTGGGACTGAAGTACCGGCTGATGTACGAACGGCAGGCGTACGAGCGGCCGGACGGCAGCTACCTGTTCTGGGGCGGGCTGCATGTCGGGAACGTAGGCGGCGGCGAGGGCATGATGGCGGATCATGCGCGGGTGGCAGCGGGTCTGGGCGTGGACGTGCGCTACGGGCATGCGGCCACCGGACTGCTCGTCGAGGACGGTGCGGTCACCGGGGTCCGGGTTAGGACAGCGGAGGGCGAACGCACCTTCTCTGCACAGTCCGTGATTCTCACCGCCGGCGGATTCGAGTCCGATCCGGCCAAGCGGCGCGAGTTCCTCGGCGAAGGCTGGGAGAACGCCAAGGTGCGCGGCACCCCCTGCAACACCGGGGACATGATCATGGCGGCACTGGAGATCGGTGCTGCCCGCGGCGGTGACTGGAACACGTGCCACAGCGTCCAGTGGGACGCTTTCACCGCGCTGAACGAATCCAACCGGGAGCTGACCAACCGCCTGACGCGCCAGAGCTACCCCCTGGGAATCATCGTGAACCGCGACGGCGAACGCTTCCTCGACGAGGGCGCGGACTTCCGCAACTACACCTACGCCAAGTACGGGCGTGAGATCCTGCGGCAGCCCGGGTCCATCGCATACCAGATCTTCGACCAGAACCTGCGTCCCATGCTCCGGACCGAAGAGTACGACATGCCCGGAGTCTCGGTCGAAACAGCGGATACCATCGCCGAACTCGCAGCGAAAATCGGCATTGATCCGGAGAGCCTGGAGAAAACCGTCACCGGCTTCAACAGTTCCATCGACCGGTCCGTCCCGCTGGATCCCAACGTCCTGGACGGCCGGGCAGCCAGGACCCAGCCGCCCAAGAGCAACTGGGCCAGTCCCCTTGAGACCGGCCCGTTCTACGCCTTTGGCGTCACCTGCGGCATCACCTTCACCTTCGGAGGCGTGCGGGGAGACACCCACGGGCGGGTCCTGGACGAAAACGGGACCCCGATCCCCGGTCTTTTCGCGGCAGGGGAGATGTTGGGCGGCCTGTTCAGCACCAACTACCCCGGCGGTTCGGGCCTGGCAGCAGGTTGTGTCTTCGGCCGGCGGGCAGGGCAGCTCGCGTAAAGTTGCCGGTAGACCTTCCCTAACTGCTCTCGTGCAAGGAACATCCACTGTGGCCCAACCGGCATCTACCCGCAAGGACGGAGAGTCGATCTTCCTGACCTTGAGGTCGGAGATCCTCTCCGGGCTGCACCCTCCCGGAACGGCCATGCGCGAGGTAACTCTGGCGGAGCGGTTTGGCGTCTCCCGGACTCCGGTTCGGGAGGCGCTCTCCCGCCTGCAGCAGGAGCGGCTCCTGGAACGCGTTGCCCGCGGCCTGCAGGTTCCCCAGGTTGATCCGCAGCAGGTCATCCAGGTCTATGACATGCGGATCCTGCTGGAAGAAGAAGCCGCAGGGCAGGCGGCAAGAGCCCGCCGCTTCACCGACCAGATGCGGCTCGAAGCCCTGCTCGAAAGGGACCGCGGCCTGCAGTCTCCTGATGACCAGACGCGTATCAGGACCAACCTCGAGTTCCACTCCGCCGTGTGGGCCTGCGCCCACAATCCGGTGCTGCAGGATCTGCTGGAACGGCTGTCCACCCACCTGGTCCACGCCCCGCATTCCACGCTGTCCGTGGGCCAGCGCTGGGAAGACGCCCTGGAAGAGCACGCCGCCCTGGCAGCCGCGATCGACCGGGAGGATTCCGACGCAGCGCGGGCCATCGCCCGGAAACATATGGAGACGGCGCGCAGCCTGCGGCTGAAGCTGCTGCGCGAGGGAGCCCTGCAGGAGCAGCTTCGTTCTTACCGGAGCTGACCGCAGCCGGACTGCCGGTCAGCTTAGCGAGTCCAGTTTGGCCTCAGCTTTTTCCACCGCGCGCCGGGCTGCCCTGGCCTCACGGCGTGCCTTGTCCCGGGAACGTTCCAGCGCTCCGCGCCGGCGGTCAAGGTCACTGACTTCGCGCTCCAGGTCCCGGATCCGTTCCCGGAGGTCATCGATCTCTTCGGTCAGTCCGTCCCGGAAGGATGTCTGGCTTTCAACCTCCGACTGGACCTCGGCCAGCCTGTGCTCGGCTTGCTCCGCTGCTTCCCTGGCACCGGCCAGCGCCTTCTCGGCTTCCTTCCGGGCCTTCGTCCGGGCAGCCTGCTGCTGCCGGGTGGTCCCTTTCGCGGGGGATGTCCCGGCTTTCCCGGCTCTTCCTCCTGCTGCCCCGGGCCTGGCCCCGGCGGAGACCAGAGGGACGGCTGAATCCGGATCTGCCACCGCGCCGTCGAGGTCCACGGGTTCCCAGCCGTTCGCCTCCAGGCCGCGCACCAGCCGGCCGGAAGCCAGGGCCGCTGCTGCGTCCGGGTCCGTCATTGCGGCCCAGAGCGTCTGCTCCACCTCGGCTGCCACTGCGGCGCTTACCGGGTTGCCGAGCCGTTCGGCCAGTTCGCGGGCGTCCCTTGCCAGGCTCCGGAGCATACGGTGGCGGTCGGAGTTCAGCCTGCGCAGTTCATCCCGGTCAAGATCGGCCTGGGCTTCCCGGAGGGACGCGCCCAGCGAGAGGACACTGGCTATTGAGGGACCTTCCTCGCGGATGAGCATGTTGGTCAGCCAGGCGGCAGCCGACGGCTTGGGCAGCGACTTGAGCCGTTTGCCAAGTTCGGGGTGCCCGTCACGGGTGGCCGCGGCGGCCTCGGCATTGCGGGACGCCGTGAACTCGCCGGGAAGCAGCCCGTACAGCCGGGTGACCGCCTCTGCGGGATCCTCGGCTTCCGAACGCTGGGAAGGGGTCATCCCGGATAAGGTCCAAACCGGCCAATGGCCACGAAGACATTCACCGCCAGCAGGATCGCCGGAAGGGCTATGCGCTGGCGTTCCCTGCGCCGCGCATGCACGGCAACGGCACCGGCCATCATGAGTGCCAGAGCGCAGGCAGCGACGGGGGTCAGGATGGGTGCGACGTCGGTGGCGGCGGGGAGCAGCAGGCCCAGGGCCCCGAGGATCTCGGCCACGCCGATGAGCTTGACGCCCCAGGCGGGAAAGTCAGCCGGCCAGCGCAGTACCCGTACCAGCTTGGAGTAGGGCTGAACCAGACGCATGACTCCGAGGCCGAAGTACAGCAGGGCCAGCACAATCTCCGCTACCCACAAAAACACCAGCATGGATGTTCCTCAATCCCCCGTTCCCTGCCGGCAGGCCCGGCTCTGTCATCCTATCCAGCCGTTTCGCCAAGGCACAGCTACGGAGCGGTCCGGCCCTGGAATCCGGGCGGCACTGCGGTGCTGGAGCGGACAACGAACTCCGTGGGATAGAACCCCGTAAGCAGCTCACCGCCCACCGGCTGGTTGCGCAGCAGGGACAGGACGGCGCCGACGGCGGCGGCTCCCTGGCCGGCTGGATCCTGGCTGATGGTGGTGAGGCCAAAAACCGCAGAGAGCTCATGGCCGTCAATGCCGATGACGGAGAGGTCCTCCGGCACCCGCAGCCCCAGTTCGCGGGCGGCCAGGATGGTGCCGACCGCTATCTCATCCGCGGCGCAGAAGATCCCGGTGACTCCGGCAGCGGGGTCGGCGAGCAGGGCCTTGGCCGCGGCGAACCCTCCGGCCACGCTGAACACGGAGCTGCGCAGCCACTGGGGCTCGACGGCGAGCCCGGCTTCAGCCATGGCGGAGCGGTAGCCGTCCTGCCGGGTGCTGCCCATCCGGAAATCGCGTTCAAGCTCCTCACCGCCGCCAATGTGGGCGATCCGCGTGTGGCCCAGCGAGATCAGGTGCCGGGTGGCCAGGGCAGAAATGCTGAACTCGTCCACCCGCACGGTGGGGGTGTCCGGCAGCGGGCCGCCGATGGCCACAATCGGCTTGCCGACCTCGCGCAGCTGTTCCAGTTCCTCTTCGGTGAGGCGCAGCGCGACGGTGATCACGGCGTCGAGCCTTTTGCGCTGCAGCATTTCCTTGAGGACACTCTCCCGGTGGCCCGGACCGTCGGAGGTGTTGTACAGCGTCAGGTCATAGCCCGCCTCGATCAGCGCAGATGCTGCGCCCTCGAGGACCTGGGAAAAATACCAGCGGCCCACGGTGGGAATCACGATTCCGATGTTCCGGCTCCGGCCGGAGGCCAGCGAGGACGCGTTGTAGGAGATCACGAAGCCGAGCTCCCCGGCCGCGGCCTGGACCTTCTCCCGCGTCTTCTCCGAAACCCTGCCGTTGCCGCTCAGCGCCCGGGAGACGGTCGCGGCCGAGACTCCTGCCCGGGCGGCGACTTCCCGAATACCTGCCCCGCGGGCGCTGCGTTCCACTGGCTTAGGTTAGCCGAATCCAGACGGCAGCGTCCGGTGCCAGCACGCCGTTGGCGCCGGCTTCCGGAATGCTGCGCACCAGGACCTCGCCCGCGGGCAGTTCCACCGGCTCGCTGCCCATGTTCATCACCGCGAGGAGGTTCCCGTTGACAAGGGAGACAACGCCCTTGTCATCGTGCTCGGGCCACCAGGCGAGGGAGCCGTGGCCCAGGTTCAGTTCTCGCCGCAGGGCCAGTGCATGCCGGTAGACGTGCAGGGTCGAGTCCGGGTCCTGTTCCTGGAGGTCCCGGGAGAGTTCGCGCCACTGATCGGGCTGGGGCAGCCAGCTCTTTCCGGTGCTGCTGAATCCGTACGACGGCGCATCCGCCGTCCAGGGCAGCGGCACCCGGCAGCCGTCCCGGCCCAGGCGCTCGCCGCCGGTGCGGTGGAAGGTTGGGTCCTGCCGGTGGCCGTGTTCGAGCATGGTGTGGTCCGGAAGTCCGAGTTCCTCACCTTGGTAGAGGTAGACACCGCCGGGAAGCGCGAGCATCAGCAGTGTCGCGGCGCGGGCGCGGCGCAGCCCCAGCTCATGGTCAGGCTGGAAATCCTCCGGGCCGAGGCCGTCGCCGGGACGGGTGTGGCCTGGAGCCTGCCCGAAGCGGGAGACGTGGCGGACGACGTCGTGGTTGGAGAGGACCCAGGTGGTGGGGGCGCCGACTTTGTCGAAGGCGGTGAGGCTGGTTTCGATGATGCGGCGCAGCTCGCCCGCGTTCCACGGGTGGTGGAGGTAGGCGAAGTTGAAGGTCTGGTGCATTTCGTCGGAGCGGACCCAGTCGGTGAGCCGGTCCAGGGGGTCGATGGTTGCTTCGGCGCAGAGCACGCGGTCGCCGTCGTATTCGTCGAGGATCTTGCGCCAGGAGCGGTAGATGTCGTGGATGCCGGCCTGGCCGAACATTGGTGCCTGGTCGCCGGGGAAGCCTTCGGAGGAGGCACCGTCGGCGCGGCCGCCCCAGTCGGGGAGCCCGTTTTTCTTGATCAGTGCGTGGGCCACGTCGACGCGGAAGCCGCCGACGCCGCGGTCGAGCCAGAAGCGCAGGATGCGTTCGAATTCATCGTGGATGGCGGGGTTGTCCCAGTTGAAGTCGGGCTGGGTGGAGTCGAAGAGGTGCAGGTACCACTGGCCGGGGGTGCCGTCGGGGTTTTGGACCCGGGTCCAGGCGGGGCCGCCGAAGTGGGACTGCCAGTTATTGGGCGGGTTTTCGCCGTTGTCGCCGGTGCCGTCGCGGAAGATGAACATGTCCCGGGCGGGGGAGTTTTCCGGGGCGGCGAGGGCGGCCTGGAAGAGGGGGTGCTGGTCGGAGCAGTGGTTGGGGACGAGGTCGACGATGACGCGGATGCCGTGGTTTTTGGCGGCGGCGACGAGGTCATCGAAGTCGTTCAGGGTGCCGAAGAGGGGGTCGACGTCGCAGTAGTCGGCGACGTCGTAGCCGGCGTCTTTCTGCGGGGAGACGTAGAAGGGGGAGAGCCAGATCGCGTCGATGTCCAGGCTCGCCAGGGCGGGGATTTCGGCGGTGATGCCGGGCAGGTCGCCGATGCCGTCGCCGCGCAGGTCGCGGAAGGAACGGGGGTAGATCTGGTAGATCACCGAGGAGCGCCACCACTGCCGCTCACGCCCGGAGGAGGCTGCATGGACCGGAACCAGGCCGGCGCCGGGGAGCTGGACGGAGGGGACTGCGATAGTGCTGAGCATGCCTTGCATCCTAAGGGACCCTCCCATGCCGAATGCAAACGCTTCCACAAAATGACCAATCGTGTCTTATGTCCCGAAATACGTGCCTTGGCCTGCTCTGATACCGCCTCCAGTGTTTGGCGAAGCCAGGATTCAGGCGTATTTGGTTTGTGACTGGACGCACACTGCGCACACGCTTACACTTGCGTCCATGCCATGGTCCGGGTTCCGGGCAGGCACCAAATACATCCCCGGCACTCCGGGGCCTGAAAACAGAAGAGGTACACCAATGAAGGTGCGCACAACGGGTGCGGCGGGCTTTGGCCGCCGTACCCTTACTCTCGGTGCCGTGTCGGTCACCGCTGCCCTCGTCCTGACCGCCTGCGGCGGCGGGTCCGACACCGGGGAAGGGGCCGAATCCAGCGATCTCGCGTCCGCCGGTGCAACCACGCTGACCATGTGGGTGGACGCCGAGCGTTCCCCCGCCCTGACCGAGGTCACCGAGAAGTTCAAGGAAGACACCGGCATCGAGGTCAAGCTGGTTACCAAGGACTTCCAGCAGGTATCGGACGACTTCATCACCCAGGTCCCCACCGGCAAGGGCCCGGACCTGATCGTCGGTCCGCATGACTGGCTGGGCAAGTTCGTCCAGAACGGCGTCGTCGCCCCGATCGAACTCGGTGACAAGGCCAGCCAGTTCCAGGACAGTGCCATCGCTGCCATGACCTACGAGGGCAACACTTACGGGGTCCCGTACTCGATCGAGAACATCGGCCTGCTGCGGAACACGGACATCGTTTCCGAACCGGCAGCCACCATGGACGAAGTCATCGCCAACGGCAAGGCCGCCGTGGCCGAGGGCAAGGCAGAGTTCCCGTTCCTGGTGCAGATGGATCCCAAGCAGGGCGACCCGTACCACCTGTACCCGCTGCAGACCTCGATGGGCGTTCCGGTGTTCGGCACTGATGAGTCCGGCAGCTACGATCCGGCGAAGCTTGAACTGGGCAACCCCGGCGGCGTCGAATTCGCCGAGAAGCTCGTGGCCTGGGGAGATACCGGCGAACGCATCTTCAACTCCAGCATCACGCCGGACATCGCCAAGGAGAAGTTCAACGCCGGCGCGTCCCCGTACCTGCTGACCGGCCCCTGGAACGTTCCCGACGCCGTCGACGCCGGCATCAACCTGGCCGTCGATCCGCTGCCCACCGCCGGTGACCAGCCCGCCCAGCCGTTCGTCGGCGTCAACGGCTTCTTCATCAGCGCCAAGAGCCAGAACGCCCTTGCCGCCAACGAGTTCGCCCTGAACTACCTCACCACCGAAGCCGTCCAGGACTCCATGTTCGACGCCGGTGGACGGCCGCCGGCCCTGACCGCCTCCTTCGAGAAGGCAGCAGAAGACCCGATCGTTGCCGCCTTCGGCGAGATCGGCGCCAACGGCGTCCCGATGCCCGCCATTCCCGAAATGGAAGCCGTCTGGGCTGACTGGGGAGGCACACAGCTGTCCCTGATCAAGGGAGAAGCGGACCCGGCCACAGCCTGGCCCACCATGGTCTCCAACATCGAGTCCAAGATCAGCAAGTAGCGGCACCCACCAAGCCCGCAGGCGCTTCAGTGGCCCGAACGGAAATGAAACTCCGTTCGGGCCACTCGTAGGAGAACAACATGGCCGTTTCAACGGACGCCCCCGTCCGCACCGTAAAACCCGCACCCGTCCGGTCCCGCCGGCGCAGCCCGGACTCGCTGGCCGGAACCCTGGCGAAGATCGTGCTGCTTGGACTCGTGGACGCCTTTGCCGTCTATGTCCTGATGGCCCTGTTCCTCAACGAGGAGTGGGTGGTCTTCGCCGTGGCCTCAGCGGTCACGGTGATCATCAACTGGATCTATCTGCGCAGGGGCGGGCTGCCCGCCAAGTACCTGGCCCCCGGCGTGCTGTTCCTGCTGGTCTTCCAGGTCTTTGTGGTCATCTACAGCGGCTACGTGGCGTTCACCAACTACGGCGACGGCCACAACAGCACCAAGGAAGACGCCGTCGCGGCCATCTCCCTGACCGCCCAGCAGCGGGTTCCGGATTCCCCGGCCTACGCGGTATCCGTGCTGGAACAGGGCAGCGAGCTGTTCCTGCTGGTCACGGACCCGGACGGGGAGGTCCAGCTGGGCGGCGCCGAAATGCCGTTGGAAGACGTCAGCGGCGCGCAGACGGACAGCACCGGGAAAGCCACCGGCGTCGAGGGGTACGAAACCCTCGCCTTCAACGAGCTGCTGACCCGCCAGTCCGAAATCCTGGGGCTCAAGATTCCGTTCTCGGATGACCTCGACGATGGCACCCTGGCCACTGCCGACGGGTCCAACGCCTATGTCTATAAGCCGGTCCTGGTCTATGACGAGGCCGCCGACACCTTTACCAACACTGACACCGGGACGGTCTACCGGGACAGCGGCGAGGGTTCCTTCGTCTCGGACGACGGCGAGCGCCTGGCCACCGGCTGGAAGATCGACGTTGGTTTCGAGAACTTCCAGCGCGCCGTCTCCGATCCGGAACTCCGCGGTCCGCTGCTCAGCGTGATCGGCTGGACCTTCACCTTCGCGGTGGCTTCCGTGGCCCTGTGCTTCGGGCTGGGGCTCTTCCTGGCCATCACGTTCAACCACCCCACGCTCAAGGGCAAGAAGATCTACCGCGTACTGATGATCATGCCGTATGCCTTCCCGGCCTTCCTCGCCGGTCTGGTCTGGTCCGGCATGCTCAACCAGGAATTCGGCTTTATCAACGGCACGTTCTTCGGCGGCGCCTCCATACCCTGGCTCAACGACCCGTGGCTGGCCAAGGCGAGCGTGCTGCTGGTCAACACCTGGCTGGGCTTCCCCTATATGTTCCTGGTCTGCACCGGCGCCCTCCAGTCACTGCCGGAGGAAGTCAACGAAGCCGCCCGGATGGACGGCGCCGGAGCCTGGCGGATCTTCCGCTCCATCAAGCTGCCGCTGCTGCTGGTCTCCACCGCACCGCTGCTGATCTCCACGTTCGCGTTCAACTTCAACAACTTCAACGTGATCTTTATGCTCACCGGGGGCGGACCGCGCTTCCCCGGCACCAGCCAGGACATCGGCGCCACCGACCTGCTGATCACTGTGGTGTACAAGGTGGCCTTCGGCCAGGGCACCGGGCGTGACTACGGTTTGGCCAGTGCGCTGGCGATCCTGATCTTCATCATCGTGGCCGTCATCTCCGCCATTAGTTTCAGGCAGACCAAGTCGCTGGAAGAAGTGAACTCATGAGCACCTCCACCGCCCTTCCTCCCCGCCCCGCCGCCGAAACCGCCGGCACCACGCCCGTGAGGCGGCGGCGCCGCAGCTTCGGGGCCTGGTTCAAGGACACCGGCTGGCGGCACCTGGTGGGCCTGGTCATGACGGCCTTCGCCCTGCTGCCGCTGGCCTACGTCCTCTCTGCCGCGCTGAGCCCCACCGGAACGCTGGTGGCCTCCAGCGGCCTGTTCCGCGACATCGGGTTCGATAACTTCCAGGCGCTGTTCACCGACCCGCAGAAGCCTTTCGCCCGCTGGTTCATGAACACCCTGGTGATTGGCCTGGTCACCAGCGCCGCGACGGTCTTCCTCGGCGCGCTGGCTGCCTACAGCTTCTCCCGGATGCGCTTCACCGGCCGGCGCATGGGGCTGCTGAGCCTGCTCCTGCTCCAGATGTTCCCGCAGATGCTTGGCGTAGTGGCGATCTTCCTGCTGCTCTCCGAGATCTCGGACATTGTTCCCTGGCTGGGACTGGGCAGCCAGCTCGGCCTGATCATGGTTTACCTCGGCGGAGCCCTCGGCGTGAACACCTACCTGATGTACGGGTTCTTCAACACGGTGCCCAAGACCCTGGACGAGGCGGCGCGGATTGACGGAGCGGGCCATTTCCAGATCTTCTTCACCATCATCCTGCGCCTGGTAACCCCCATCCTGGCGATCGTCGGCCTGCTGACCTTCATCACCACCACGGGGGAGTTCATGATCGCCTCGATCGTGCTCAACGATCCGGACACCCAGACCCTCGCCGTCGGGCTCTACTCGTTCGTGGGGGACAACCAGTCGCGGACCTGGGGCGTGTTCTCGGCGGGCGCAGTGCTGGCCGCCGTGCCGGTGATGGCGCTGTTCCTGTTCCTGCAGCGCTACATCGCTTCCGGCCTGGTGGCCGGTGCGGTCAAGGGCTAGGGCTGGTCAGAAACCGACGACGCCGTGCGGCACGTAATGCTCCGAGAGCAGCGCCTGGTCCTCGGAGCTGAGCTCCAGGTCCAGGGCCGCGGCGTCATCATCCAGCTGCGCAGCTGACGTGATGCCGATCAGCGGGGCGGTGACTACCGGGTGGCCCAGTACCCAGGCGAGGGCGACCCGGGCCCGGGACACGCCGTGCGCCTCGGCTACGGTTCCCAGCGCGTCGGAGATCCGGCGGTCGGTTTCCTCATGGGCGCCGTACATGGAGTCGGCAAGCGAGTCATTTCCGCGGCGGCGGCTTTCCCCGTTCCATGGCCTGGCCAGGCGGCCGCGTGCCAGCGGGGAGTAAGCCAGCACGCCGACGCCTTCTTCAAGGCAGAGCGGGTACATCTCCCGTTCCTCTTCCCGGTAAATCAGGTTGTAGTGGTCCTGCATGGTGACGAAAGGCGTCCAGCCGTTCTGCCGCTGAAGGTCCAGGGCTTTGGCGAACTGCCAGGCATACGTGGTTGATGCGCCCAGATACCGGACCTTCCCGTCCCGCACCAGCTGGTCCAGGGTGGAGAGGGTTTCCTCCAGCGGGGTGGAACTGTCCCAGCGGTGGATCTGGTACAGGTCGATGTAGTCCGTGCCCAGCCGGCGCAGTGAATCCTCCACCTGCCAGAGGATGTGCTTGCGGGACAGTCCCCAGCCGTTCGGGCCCGGGGCCGCCTCCCCGTGCACCTTGGTGGCGATCACGACTTCCTCCCGGCGGGCATACTCGCGCAGGGCAACTCCCAGGATCCGTTCGCTGTCACCCGCGGAGTACACGTTGGCAGTGTCAAAGAGGTTGATGCCCAGCTCAAGGGCCCGGCGGATGCAGGCCTTGGACTCTTCCTCCCGCAGCGTCCAGGAATGGGTGCCGCGGGCGGGGTCGCCAAAACCCAGGCAGCCCAGGCCGATTGCCGAAACGGTGGCTCCGGAACGGCCAAGCTTTACGTAGCGCATCGAGTTCATGGGCCTGGCCTCCAGCTGGGCTCGGGCGGCGGGTGGTCCGGCACCGGGCCGGTACAGCCGATGCTAGGCGGTGGCCGTCTCCGGGTACAGGGGGTCTGCCCGGCGCAGGGGGCACCGACCTATACTGAGCCATGGCTACCGCGACCGACCTCCCCGCTGTGCTCCCGGCCGGAGCCGGCAGCACTGCGGGAGAGGCCCTGCTGGCCTACCTTTCGGAGCAGTATGCGGAGATGCTGCGACAGGAACTGCGGCTGCGTGCCGGAGAGACAGACGGCGTCCACAAAATGCGGGTCAGCACCCGCCGCCTCCGTTCCGTGCTTTCCAGCTACCGCGGGATGCTGCCCGGGGAACCTGCCGGGGGGATCCGGAATGAGCTTAAGTGGCTGTCCCAGCTGCTTGGGGCAGCCCGCGATGCGCAGGTGATGCGCCACCGCCTCCAGGAGCTGGTGGCCGCCCAGCCACGGGAACTGGTGAGGGGGCCGGTATCCACCCGGATCGATGCGGAACTGCTGGGCCGCTACGACGACGCGCTTGCTGCGATTCACCGTGAGCTGGACGCCGAACGGTATGCGGCACTGGTCCAGGACCTGGGGGCGCTTGTCGCGGACCCGCAGCTCACCGGCCCGGCGGGAAAATCCGCCCGAAAGGTGGGCAGGCGGCTGATTCGGCGCGACCTGCGCCGGCTGCGGAAACGCGTGGGCGAAGCCAAGCAGGAGCACGACGACGCGCAGCGGGCGGAGATCTTCCACGAGGCACGGAAAGACGCCAAGCGGCTGCGCTATGCCGCAGAAGCCTGGGTTCCGGTGGGAGGGGCCAAAGCCACAGCCATGGTGGAGGCTGCAGAAGGGGTCCAAAAGGCACTTGGGGAACACCAGGACAGCGTGGTCACCCGGGAGCTGCTGGCCGGCCTGGGTGCGCACCCCGGACGCGGCGGCAGCGGGTTCACCTACGGACGGCTGCACGCCGTTGAGGAACAGCGCACCCGGGCCGCGGAGAAGAGCTTCCGCCGTCTGTGGAAGGGTTTCGCCGGGGCACACGGCTGGTAGGCACCCCGGCGCACCTGGCTAGTCCGCAGGAACGGCGGCGGTGTCCTTGATGACGGTGTAGGCAGCCACGGCATTGGGTGCCTGCATGCCGGGAGCCTGGTCATCGGAGTGGGAAGCCTTGAAGGAATCAGACTTAAGTCAGGCCATGAAGCTCTCCCTGGAGTCGAACTCCATGGTGGAGAGGTAGGTGTTGGATGCACCTTCGGGCCGCATCAGCGTGCTGCGGCCCAGCCCCGGAACGCCTTCAAGATGGGCCATGCTGTCAATGAAGGCCTTTTCGAAGGCTTCGGCCGTTTCAGGCGTGATTTCCAGGGTGTGACTACCACGTACATGGGGGATTTCCTTTCCGGGCCCGGCTCTTCGGCACGGGCCAGTTTTGGTGACACGGTGTCAGCATACTCCTGGTGGGCCCATGGTCTGGACTCTGCGGGGCCCCGGACCTACCCTGCCAGTGAGGCGCTTGCAGGCCCGTTCCCCGGATGATGAGCGCCGCCACCGACGGAGGAATCCGATGGAATCTCCCTGGGCGCCGCTCCGCAACAGGTGGTTCCTGATCCTGTGGCTGGCGCAGCTGGGATCCAACCTCGGCAGCTGGATGCAGACCGTCGGGGCACAGTGGTACCTCGTGGAGACCGGGGCCAGCCCTGTGCTGGTCTCGCTGGTGCAGTCCGCATCAATGGCCCCGGCGCTGCTGCTGGGGCTGGTGGCCGGAGTCCTTGCCGACGCCTTCAACCGGAGGCGGCTGATCCTGGGCAGCAACCTGTTCGCAGCCGGCGCCGGCTGCCTGCTCACCGCGGTTGCCGGGCTGGGCCTGCTGGGTCCGGATTCACTGCTGCTCTACACATTCCTGATCGGCTGCGGCGTTGCTCTCAGCTCTCCCGCCTGGCAGGCAGTGACTCCATCGCTGGTGCTGCGCGAACAGATCAGGTCAGCGTCAGCGCTCGGGTCCGTGGCAGTCAACGCCGCCCGGGCCGTGGGTCCGGCCCTGGGCGGCGTGCTGGTCTCGGTTGCCGGACCGGCCTTCGTCTTCGGGCTCAACGCACTGTCCTTCGCCGGAACGGCGCTGGCCGTCTTTTTCTGGCGCAGTGCTCCGCAGAGTCCTGAGGACCGCGAACACGTCGGCGAGGCGCTGGCGGCCGGAATACGTTACATCCGGGCGGCCCCCCGGATCCGGCGAATCCTGCTGCGCTGCGTCCTGTTCCTGGTTCCAGCCAGCGCCCTCTATGCGCTGCTCCCCGTGGCCGTGAACGGGCATCTGGGCCTGGGGTCCTCCGGCTACGGCCTGCTGCTCGGGGCGCTGGGCGCCGGAGCCATCCTTGGGGTGGCACTCCTCGTGCGGACCCGCAGGGTCTTCCCGGACACCGTGCTGCTGGGAGTTTCCGCCGCCGTTTTCGGTGCGGCAACATTCTCGGCGGGCTACCTGCCGCCCCTTCCGCTGGGAATCCTGCTGGTCCTGGCCGGAATGGCCTGGATCAACACGCTTTCCACGCTGAACAGCGCCATGCAGCTCACGCTGCCCGAATGGGTGAGGGCCCGGGGGCTTGCCGTGTACCTGATGGTGCTCACCGGAACGCAGGCGCTCGGATCGGTGCTGTGGGGCTCGCTGGCCACAGCCTTCGGCTACGCACCAGTGCTGGCCGGCGCCGCCGTCGTGCTCCTGCTGGTTGCCGCCAGCGTGCTGCCGCTGCCGCTGCTGCCGGGCACCGGGCAGCTGGACCGCAGCGTTCCCGAACCGGACCTGGGCCTGGAAGTTGAGTCCGAGCCGGATCCGGGGGCCGGGCCCGTGACCATCCTGGTGGCGTACGAGCTTGACCCGGAGAAGGCTTCGGAGTTCGTTGGCGCCATGCGCGAAGTGCGGCTTTCCCGGCTGCGGACCGGGGCGACCACCTGGGAGCTGGTGCACTCTGTCACGGACTCGAGCCAGTTCCGGGAGGTTTATGACGTTCCCACCTGGCGGGAGTACATGCGCCAGGAGCATCAGCGCCTCACCGGGGCCGACCGGCAGAATATCGACCGCGCCGCCGGGCTGGCGCAGGAGGAACCGAAAACGCGCTGGTTCCTCCCGGCCGATGCCTAGTCCTGCTCCCCGTCTGCGGCAAGGGCGGCCCGGACGGCCGGAGCCACCTGGGTGCCGTAGAGCTCAATGCACTTCATCAGGTTTTCGTGGGGCAGCCTGCCCAGGCTGTACTTCAGGTCGAACCGGGACAGATCCAGCGTCCGGGCGGTCCGGATGATCTTGTCCGCAACCGTCTCGGGGGAGCCGATGAACAGGGCACCGTCGGGGCCGGCGCCGGCCTCGTACTCGGCTCGGGTCACCGGCGGCCAGCCGCGCTCGCGGCCAATGCGGTTCTGCATCTGCGCGTAATGCGGCCAGGCTTCGTCCAGGGCCTGCGCATCCGTGGCGGCAACATAGCCGGGGGAGTGCGCACCGATGGGCAGGGCCGGCTTGCCGAATTCTTTGAGCGCGCGCTTGTAGAGCGAAACGAACGGGGTGAACCGTGCGGGTTCGCCGCCGATAATGGCGAGCATCAGGGGCAGGCCGTAATGCGCGGCGCGCACCACGGACTGGGGAGTGCCGCCGACGGCGATCCAGGCGGGGATCTGCCCGTCCTGTGTGGGCGGGTAGACCTGCACGCCGCGCAGCGGCGGCCGGAAGCTGCCCTCCCATGTCACGGGCTCTTCGCGCAGCAGCTTGGTGAAGAGGTCCAGCTTTTCCTCGAAGAGCACTTCGTAGTCGGACAGGTCGAAACCGAACAGCGGGAAGGATTCGGTAAAGGAGCCGCGTCCCAGAATGACCTCTGCCCGGCCGCTTGAAACCGCGTCCAGGGTGGAGAACCGCTCGTAGACACGGATCGGATCGTCGGAAGAGAGAACCGTCACGGCGGAACCGAGGCGGATGCGGCTGGTCTGGCCGGCAATGGCCGCCAGCACGGTCTCCGGTGAGGACACCGCGAAGTCATCGCGGTGGTGTTCGCCGATGCCGATGAAGTCCAGGCCCACGGAATCTGCCTGCACTGCCTCGGCCACCACGTTGCGGATGACCTCGGGCATGGTCAGCTTCGCTCCGTCCCCGTTCTGCGTCACGTCTCCGAACGTGTCCAGTCCCAGTTCAATGTGCTGTGCCACTCAAGCCGCCTTCGTCGTCGTACATATGCGTATGCATCTATTGTTGCGCACAACCGCGGCGGGACGCGGGCTATTCCCGCACCGCGTGGCTGGCGCCACCCGGCACGCCGGGCGGAGGCCGTACGGGGTGCGGGCACCCGGCGGATAGACTTGGAAACGGCCCGGAGCCGGTGCTCCGTGCGGGGGCGGAAGAATGATCCACCAACGAGGACTAGTTGAGGAATTTTGCGAGACTTTAGTGCACGCCTGGCCACCGCTGAAGAGGTTGCGGACTGGGACAAGCTCGTCCAGTCCAACCCCAACGGCGGCAACGTACTGCAGTCCGCTGCCTACGCTGAGGTCAAGTCACACCACGGCTGGAATCCGATCTACGTGGTCTTCAGCTGCCCGGAGTACACCTCCTACAACCTGGCGATCGAGAAGAAAGTCCCGCTGCTGGGCAGCCTCTGGTACCTGATCAAGGGGCCCGACGCCGCTGCCCCGGAGGACGTCCCAGCCATGGCCCGGGCACTGGGCCGGTTCATCAAGGAAACCGGCCGCCGCGTCTTCGCGCTGAAGGTTGAGCCGGACATCGTGGATGGCGACGAGGTCCGGGAGCTGTTCGCTTCCTCGGGATTCGTCAAGACGTTCAACCTGCAGCCCAACGACTCCACCGCGCTGCTGGACACCACCCCGGACACCGAGCAGATCCTCAAGAACATCTCCTCCCGTGCCCGCAACGCCGTCCGCCGGGCCATCCGCGAAGGCGCCGACGTGCGCCGGGTGGAACCCACCGAAGAGAACATGCGGACCATGTACAAGCTCATGAGCCACATTGAGGACCGCTCCGATGCCCGGATGCGCTCCTACGAGTATTACCAGCGGTTCTGGTCCAACTTCGTGGCCGCAGGCCAGGGGCGCTTCTACTTCGCATTCGATGAGAACGGTGAACCCAACGTGGGTGCCTTCGTCATCGCGTACGGCAGGAAGGGAACCTACAAGGACGGCGGGTCCAAACCGCGCCGCAGCCAGTACGGTGACTCCCACCTGGTGCAGTGGACCGCGCTGACCGAGCTCAAGGAAGACTTCGGGATCGAGGAATACGATTTCTGCGGCACTCCGCCCAGCAGCGAACTGAAGAACAAGGAACACCCGCACCACGGGCTGGGCCTGTTCAAGACCAGCTTCTCCAAGACCGTTACCGACTTCACCGGCTGCTGGGACCTGGTGCTGGATCCGCTCCGCTACCGGATCTGGAACACCATCGGTGAACGCGTGACGCGCCAGATCTACTGGCGGCGCCACCACCAGCCGTTCTACTAAACCGCATTCACCAGGAGGGAAAGCAGGGGTGGACACCGTGGACAACGACGACGACCGCCGCAGGCCTGCGCCCACGCCCGAGCCGGTGGCGGGGCTGATTCCCATCATCAAGGTGCCGGGGCGCCCGGAGGAGGAAAGCGGCCGGCGAAGCGGCGCTGCCCCGGTTCCGGAGGCATCAGGCGTCAAGACTCCTTCGGCTGCCCTTCCGGCGGTTCCCGGGCCGGGCGGGCTGCGGAGCACCAAGCCGAAGCCTCCTCCGGCCACGTCCAGCGTGCCGCGGATGCCCAAGGGCGCCTCGAAGTCCGGGGCCGCCCGCAAGGCTGCCGGCGCCGATCCCAAGGCCGGCCGTCCGGCAGGGACTACACCGCGGACGGGCAAACCGCGTGCCCGGAAGACCTCGCCGCGCCAGCACAGTCCTTCTGCACAGCGGGCGGACTCATCTTCTGCTGCCGCGCGGCGCGTACTCAAGCGTCTGGTGCAGGGCGAGACCCCTCCCACCCAGGCGATGTCGATCGTCGAGCGGCTGGCAGGCAGCCCCTACGCCAACCCCCGGGTCCGCTCCGGCGGCCCGGACGCCAGCGCCCGCAAGACCCTTGACCTGGCACTGGGCATGGCCGAAACCATGTTCCGCTACGGGGCAGGTGCGCTGGAAGTGGAAACGGCAATGATCGCCGTTACTGCTGCGTACGGGCTGGAGAACATCGAAGTGGACATCACCAACCAGTCCGTCCTGCTCAATTACTCACCGAAGGACCAGACGCCCATCACCGTGATGCGGGTGGTGCGCTCCTGGACCAACAACTACGCCGGACTTGCCCTGGTGCACCGGCTGGTAACGGACATCGTTGACGGGAACGTCTCCCGTGCCGAGGCATCGCAGCAGCTCAACGCAATCGTGCACCAGCCCAAGCCGTTCCCGCGCTGGGCCGTAACCTTCTCGGCCGGCCTCTTCGCGGCCGCCATCGTCGCTTTCATCGGCGGCAGTCCGCTGGGCTCAGCGGTCGGGTTCGCCAGCACCATCCTGGTCAGTCTGGTCCAGCGGGTGCTGGGCCGGTGGCGTGTTCCGGACTTCTTCACCACCGCTGCCAGCGGCTTCCTCGTCACCGCGCTGGCCATGCTGTTCTGGTGGCTGGACGCCACGGATGCAGCCAACCTGGACATAGCCCCGGGAATCGTGGTCGCCGGCGGCATCCTGCTAATGCTGCCCACTGGCCGGCTGGTCTCCGCGGTACAGGATGCGATCAACGGCTTCCCGGTCACCGCGGCCGGACGCTTCCTCTCCGCGTTCCTGACCTTCGGCGCGATCGTGGCGGGCATCGCCGTCGCGCTGGTAGCAGGTGCGCTGGTGGGGATGCCCAGGCTTGAAGTCACTGAAGTTGCGTCCTCGCAGTATCCCTTCGCGGTCACCCTGCTGCTGCTCGCCGTTGCGCTGGCCACGATCAGCATCACGGAACAGTCGCCCGCGAACCTGGTACTGCCCACGGTACTGATCGGGGTGGGCGGATTCCTGGTGTCCGTGGCCGCGGAAACCGCCGGAATCGGGCCCAGGCTTACGCCGGCGATCGCGGCGATCGTCATTGGCATGGCGTCGCGGATCGTGGCGCTGCGGATGGGTGCGCCCCAGCTGGTGATCGCCGTCCCCGCGATTCTGTTCCTCTTCCCCGGGCTGAGCATCTTCCGCTCCATGTACGGGCTGAGCATCGGACTGGATGACATATCCGCCGGGGTGATCGGCCTGTTCAATGCCCTGACCGTCATTCTCGCCATCGCCGGGGGCGTTGTCTTCGGCGACAACCTCGCCAGGCCGCTGACTCGGAACCTGAACGGCAACGACCGCCGTAACCGGCGCCGCTGAACCGGCGCTAGAGGATTTTCCCGGCCGGAGTGCGCTTCTCGGCCTGGAAAGTATCCTCGGTTCGTCCCTCAGCCCAGTATCCGGACAGGGAGACGGCGCCGCGTTCGAGCTTATGCCGGGAGAAGAATATATCCCGGAGGGCCTTCATCGCCTCGCGCTCACCGTGGGCAAAGACCTGCACCTCGCCCTCGTGCCAGGGGAGCGCATCGAGGGCCGCGACCAGCAGCCGCCCGGCCGGCTCGCCTGCCCCGCGGTACAGCCAGGTCACCACGAGTCCCTTGGGCGCCGCCAGCGGCAGGACGTCCTCCGGGCCTTCCACTTCGATGAAGGCGTGGCCAACGGCGTCCTTCCCGAGGGCCTCGAGAGCGGCCGCAGTAGCTGGAAGCGCGGACTCGTCAGCAGCAAACAGGTACCAGTCTGCGGCGGGATCGGGGGCAAAACCGCCGCCCGGACCGCCGAATGTAAGCACGTCCCCGGGCTGGGCCGAGTTCGCCCACGGGCCGGCGAGGCCTTCGTCACCGTGGACCACGAAGTCCATGGCAAGTTCGCGGCGTGCCATGTCCACCCAGCGGACCGTGTAGGTCCGTGAGACCGGCCAGTCCTCACGCGCTGTCTGCTCCCGCAGCTCTTCCAGCGGAATCGAACCGTCCAGGGGCCTGCCGTCACGGCCGAACCAGATCTTGCAGTACGCATCCGTGCTCGCGCTCGGAGTGAAAGTGTCGAACCCCGGTCCGCCGGCAACAATACGCACCATATGGGGTGAGAGCTGTTCGCGCCGGAGCACGGTCATGGTGTGCGTAGGCCGGGCGCGCCGGGCAGGTGCCGGCATGCGGGTTGCGGGGGCATCAGGCATTGCGGTGTTTCTCCTCGAACGCGGTCGTTGTTCTACCGTACCCCGGGCAGCCGCCAGTCAACCGGCGTCGCACCCTGCTCCTCCAGCAGGGTGTTCGCGCGGCTAAACGGCCGGGAACCGAAGAAGCCGCGGCTCGCGGAGAGCGGACTGGGGTGCGCCGACTCGATCAGCGGAATCTCGCCGAGCAGGGGTGCCAGCGACTGTGCCTGCCGCCCCCAGAGGATCGCGGCCAGGGGCACCGGTGAACCGTCAGGACGCCGCCGCCCCGCCAGCGCGCGGACGGCGAGTTCGGTAACGGGCTCCCAGCCGAGGCCGCGGTGGGAGTTGGCCTGGCCGGCGGTTACCGTCAGTGCGCGGTTGAGCAGCAGCACGCCCTGGTCTGCCCAGGCGCTGAGGTCCCCGTGCGCTGCCGGCTCAATGCCCAGGTCTGCGTGCAGTTCCTTGTAGATGTTCACCAGTGAACGCGGCAGCGGCCGCACCGAGGGGCTGACGGAGAAACTCAGCCCGACCGCGTGGCCGGGGGTGGGGTACGGATCCTGGCCGATGATCAGCACCTTCACCTGTTCCATGGGGAAGGCAAATGCCCGGAGGATCTTGTCCGGCGCCGGCAGGACCTGCTCTCCGCTGCTGATCCTGCGCTGGAGTTCATCGCCGATGCGGTGGATCCGCTCCGTTTCTGGAGCCAGCGCACCGGCCCAGTCGCGGGCCATGATCTCGGCCAGGGAGCTCCCGGAGACAAAGGGGACCGGTCCCTGCGCCTGCGGGCGGCCGGTGCCGGCACCGTCGAGGTCGAAAAGGGCGGGGTCGTGGCTGCTGTTCACCCTTCAAGTCTCACCGACGGCGGCGCAGGAACCCAGCCGGCGGGGCAGGGTGCCTGAATGACAACCGTGTTATTCCGGTTTACGATTGCCTAAGGAAGCAGACTCTTTGCCTGGACCGTGCCTGCGTGCGTTCGTGTCCGGGCGCACCGGGAAACGGGGACAGAAGATTGGCAGGATCAGCCGAAGCCGAGGCGTTTTCACTCGACGGCGCGGTCGATCCCCAGAGTCCCCTGAGTGAGCGCGACCAGCAGATGCTCGCCCTTGAGCGCTCCTGGTGGAAGTACTCCGGAGCCAAGGAACAAGCGATCCGCGATCTCTTTGGCATGTCAGCCACAAGCTATTACCAGGTCCTCAACGCCCTGATCGACACCGAGGAAGCCCTCGCGCACGATCCCATGCTGGTAAAGCGGCTGCGTAGACTGCGTACTACACGCCAGCGCGCGCGTACAGCCCGCCGCATGGGCACCGACGCCTAGGGCAATTCCCCTTACACAAGGACAGACAACGCAGCCATGAGCCAATACCCCAGGGATGAGTTCGACAAGGTCCCGGAGACCTCGACCCGCCAAGGCGTTCACCGCGAGCGGCTTATTCCGGCGCGCTCCAGCGGAGTGGGCCTGATCATCACGGTGGGCGTCCTTGCTCTCCTGGTGGGCCTGGCCGCCTACTTCGTCCTTCCCCGGCTCGGAATCGGTGCAGGCAGCAGTGCCACCCCTGCGGTTTCGGAATCGACCACCCCGGCCGCGGAAGAATCACCCTCTGCCAGCCCCAGTGCTTCCCCGACGCCGTCAGCCACGCCCTCGCCCACCCCCACCCCGGAGCCGACGCCGGAGGCCGTGGAAGCGGACCGGACGCAGCCCGTGGTCGTGCTCAACGCCAGCGGAGTGTCCGGGCTGGGGGCGGGAATCTCCGGCCGGATCGGTGCAGACGGATGGACGACGGCGCAGGTCGGCAACTGGGCTGGCATGCCCATGCAGACATCGGTCATCTTCTACAACGGTGAGGCACAGCGCGCCAACGCAGAAGAGCTCTCGGCGCTGCTCGGCATCGCGACCATTACCGAGTCGCCCGAGTTCTCTCTCGTCACGGTTGTTGCCGGACCCGGGTTCCAGTAGGCGTTTAGTTAAGACTCGATAACTATCCCCCTGCCCCGTGGGTGAAGCCGCGGCCGGTGGCTAAAGTAAGGGCCAGCCATCCGGGGTAAGCAGGCAATCCACCTGTAGCTCCGGGCTGGCTGCTGCCGTGGGACACCATCGCGGCAGCGGAGCCTAAAAGGGGAGAATGAGTATGGCGCAGGGGATCGTCAAATGGTTCAACGGGGAAAAGGGCTACGGCTTCATTACCGTTGACGAAGCCCAAACTGATGTTTTCGTCCACTGGTCCGCGATCCAGTCCGCCGGCTACCGGACACTGGAAGAAGGCCAGCGGGTCGAGTTTGAAATTGGTGAAGGACAAAAGGGGCCGCAGGCCGAAGACGTCCGGACGGTCTAGGCAGCAGAACAGGCCGCCGGAACAGAAATGAAGTGAGCCGGTGCCCACGGGCACCGGCTCACTGTCTTGTCTGGTCCATGTTCCGGGCCTGCAGGTTTACTCCCGCAGCGGAACTCCACGGGCATCTGTCCGGAAAGACTGTGCACCGGCAAGGATCATGATCCCTTCAACGAAGCCCCAGATGGCGCCAAAGCCGAAAGTGAAGAGCGTGACCAGCAGCTGGACGATTCCCAGCGTGGTGAAGCCGAGATAGAACCGGTGGATTCCCAGTCCGCCAAGGAATATGCCGAGAAGACCCGCGGCCAGCCGCGACTTCGGCTCGGCCCACCCGTAATAGGGTGCCGGTGCGCCCTGGGGGTACCCCTGCTGATATCCCTGCGGGTAACCCTGCTGGTATCCCTGCGGGTAGCCGGGCTGGTAGCTGCCGGGAGGAGGGCCCTGCTGGTAGGAGGGCTGGCCGCCCTGCGCGTAGTCACCCTGGTAGCCGGGCTGCTGGCCCTGCGGGTAGCCGGGCTGCTGTTCAGCCTGGGACGCTGCCGGATGCGGTGCCTGGCCGGGTGAGTATTCGCCCGGCGGCCTGCCGTACGGCGGCGGAGCCGCGCTGGCGCCGTGGGCCTGCGGTGTGCGCGGCCGGTCAGCCTCTCCGTCCGGGGGAGAAGGTTGGTTCGGGGGCTGGTTGGGCTCCATGGCCTGCTCCTAGGCATCGTCGATTGATGGGCACCAGGCCGCGGCATAACCGGGGCCGTGCAGACACCAATCTACGCTGGCCTGCTGCGATCCGGCGCGCAGCGCGGCAGATTAGTCCGGGGCTTTTTGCCCGGAGGCGGCAAACGGAGCACGGCACCGGTCACAGGGGGCCGTGACTGCTTGCACTCGAAGGTTGGGAGTGCTAATTATTGACTTAGCACTCTTGCGGACTGACTGCTAAGTCAGCGGCGTTGAGTGAACCAGCAAGCCACTGGGGTGAGGGACCGGGATGCTCGTAAAGAGATCGCGCATTCTGTCCCGTCCGTCGCGGGCACTCCAGCCAGGAATGCAACATCCAAGCATGACTGTTCCGGAAGGACGATAGCCGTTATGGCCAAGATCATTGCATTTGACGAAGAGGCACGCCGCGGCCTCGAGCGGGGCCTGAACACCCTCGCCGACGCCGTCAAGGTCACCCTCGGCCCGCGTGGCCGCAACGTCGTACTCGAAAAGAAGTGGGGCGCTCCCACGATCACCAACGATGGTGTTTCCATCGCCAAGGAGATCGAGCTGGACGACCCTTACGAGAAGATCGGCGCTGAGCTGGTCAAGGAAGTTGCCAAGAAGACTGATGACGTCGCAGGCGACGGCACCACCACGGCAACCGTCCTGGCGCAGGCACTCGTCAAGGAAGGCCTGCGCAACGTCGCAGCCGGAGCCGACCCGCTTGGCCTCAAGCGCGGCATCGAAAAGGCCGTTGAAGCCGTTACGGCTGAACTCCTCGCTTCCGCCAAGGAAATCGAGACCAAGGAACAGATCGCTGCCACGGCTTCCATTTCCGCCGGTGACAAGCAGATCGGTGACCTGATCGCCGAAGCCCTGGACAAGGTGGGCAAGGAAGGCGTCATCACCGTCGAGGAATCCAACACCTTTGGCCTCGAGCTTGAGCTGACCGAGGGTATGCGCTTCGACAAGGGCTACATCTCCGGCTACTTCGTCACCGACGCAGAGCGCCAGGAAACGGTTCTCGAAGATCCGTACATCCTGATCGTGAACTCCAAGATCTCCTCCGTGAAGGACCTGGTTGCAGTCCTCGAGAAGGTCATGCAGTCCGGCAAGCCGCTGCTGATCATTGCCGAAGACGTTGAGGGCGAAGCCCTGGCCACCCTGGTCGTCAACAAGATCCGCGGCACCTTCAAGTCCGTAGCCGTCAAGGCTCCGGGCTTCGGCGACCGCCGCAAGGCCCAGCTGGCTGACATTGCCATCCTTACCGGTGGCCAGGTCATCGCTGAAGAAGTTGGCCTCAAGCTTGAGAACGCCACGCTGGACCTGCTCGGCAAGGCACGCAAGGTTGTTGTCACCAAGGACGAGACCACCATCGTCGAAGGTGCAGGCGACCCCGAAGAGATCGCCGGCCGCGTCAACCAGATCCGCGCCGAAATCGAGAACTCGGATTCCGACTACGACCGCGAGAAGCTGCAGGAACGCCTGGCCAAGCTGGCCGGCGGCGTTGCAGTCATCAAGGCCGGCGCCGCAACTGAAGTCGAGCTCAAGGAACGCAAGCACCGCATCGAAGATGCCGTGCGCAACGCCAAGGCAGCCGTCGAAGAAGGCATCGTTGCCGGCGGCGGCGTCGCCCTGATCCAGGCCGGCCAGAAGGCTTTCGCCAACCTGGTCCTGGAAGGCGACGAAGCAACCGGCGCCAACATCGTCAAGGTTGCGATCGACGCTCCGCTGAAGCAGATCGCCTTCAACGCCGGCCTCGAGCCCGGTGTTGTTGCTGACAAGGTCCGTGGCCTGGCCGAAGGCTTCGGCCTGAACGCCGCCACCGGCGAGTACGAAGACCTGCTGGCTGCCGGCGTCAACGACCCGGTCAAGGTAACCCGTTCCGCGCTGCAGAACGCGGCTTCCATTGCCGGCCTGTTCCTCACCACCGAAGCAGTCGTTGCCGACAAGCCCGAAAAGGCTGCACCTGCAATGGGCGGCGGAGACGACATGGGCGGCATGGGCGGAATGGGCGGCTTCTAAGCCCTCATTCCCGGCCGGTTCGTCCGGCTAAGCGCCATCAGCCAGGAGCGCGGTACCCTCGGGTGCCGCGCTCCTGCCGTATCCGGCAGCGCCCGCGGGGAGACTAGCGCATAAAGAGTGCCGTGTTGGCCGCCTCCGTATCCGCATACTGGGCCGAGGCATACGCAAGGGCCTGGTTAATGCTGGCCAGTGACTCCTCCACCCGGGCCTGGGTAGCTCTCCAGTCCGTGATGAGCAGCTGGAAGTTCGCTGAGGCCTGTCCCTGCCAGGACTCGCCCAGTGCCGCCAGCCCCGCCTGCATGGTGTTGACGTCCGCCTGAAGACGCTCGATTGTGCCGCGGACTTCTGCGCTCTTGGCCGCCAGGACATCGCTGTCCACGAAAAAACCTGCCATGGGTACCCTCCCGGTTCCGCAGGACGGCCCTGTGCTGTCCTGAGGGGAAAAACGGTAGGCGAGGGCCGGTCAGGCTGCCCCTGCAGCACATCCGCGGTGTGTGCAGATCCGGCCGCAGCGCGCGGACCTGCCAGGCTGTGCAGGAGGGCATGCGGCACGGCATAGAAAAGGCAGGGCGCAGGAAACGGCGCCCGGACGCGTGCGGGGAACCGTGCCGGCCTAGTCCTTCGCGGACCCCTCGTCCTCGCTGGACTCGTGGTCCCGGGCACCGTCGGGGGAAATATACGGAAGCCGGATGGACATGGTTGCGCCGCCGCCTTCGGTTTCGGTCAGCCGGACGGTGCCGTCGTGCTGGGCCACCAGGGCCGCGACGATCGCCAGTCCCAGACCTGTTCCTCCGGTTTCCCGGTACCTCGAGGAATCCGCCCGGTAGAAACGCTCGAAGACCCGGGCCGCGTCCTCCTCCGAGATGCCCGGACCGTGGTCGCGGACTTCCAGGACGGCATCCATACGGTCGTGGATCACCGGAGCCACCCCCACTGCAACCTCGATCGGGCTGCCGGCAGGGGTATACCGCAGGGCATTTGTCATCAGGTTGGCAACCACCTGCCGCAGCCTTGCTTCATCACCCATGGTGGGAGCGCTGCGCGGGGAACTGCCGTCCAGGCCGATGACCCGGATCTCCCGGTCCGGTGCGCTTGCGCGGGCGTCCAGTGCGGCGTCGTTGCCCAGGATCATCAGGTCCACGGGGCCGTACTCCAGCGGCCGCTGTTCATCAACGCGTGCCAGCGTCAGCAGGTCTTCCACCAGCTGGCCCATGCGCTTAGCTTCACTCTCGATGCGGCCCATGGCGGCACTGACGTCTTCAGGCTTCTGCAGGGCCCCCTGCCGGTACAGTTCCGAGAACCCCCGGATGGTTACCAGCGGAGTCCGCAGCTCGTGGGAGGCGTCCTGCACAAAACGCCGCATCTTCTGCTCCGAAGCGGTCCGGGCAGCGAAGGCCGTTTCGATGTGTGCCAGCATGGCGTTCAGGGATCTGGAGAGCCGGCCTATTTCAGTGGCGGGATTGCCCACCTCAACGCGCCGGGAGAGATCGCCGGCGGCGATGGCAGCTGCCGTCTTCTCAACCTGGCTCAGGGGCCTGAACTGGCGGGTCACGGCCCAGTAGGCAATACCGGTGGCGCCGAGGGTGCCCAGCAGACCGACCGAAAAGACCAGAGAGGCCGCTTCATCCACCGTTTCAGCCACGGAGTCCAGCGGCACGGCGACGGCAATGGAGCCGGGGAAGTTGGCGATGTGGAAAACCATCACACGCCAGCCCTTGCTGCCCGGCGCCGTGCCGGGCACATCGAAACCGCGGCCGCCTTTGGCATCGACGTCTGCCGCGGTCAGATCGTCAATGACCGGGGTGTCGAAGGTTGGCTCGGAATGGGTCTCGGGTCCGTGGGTCCCGTCCTCGTTGAGGTACAGGCCATAGAACCGGAAAAGCGAGGCATCGGTGGAGGGGCTGCCTGACACCAGGTAGCGGGATATGGCGCCCGCATTGTCCTGGATGTCCGTATCAAGACGGCTGATCAGGATCTGGCGCAGCACATAGATGGTGGCAAGGCCCGTGATGGTCACCGTGACGACCATCAGCACGGCCATGATGACCACCAGCTGCGAACGCAGCGAGGCGGACTTCCAGCGGCGGAGCAAGGCTTAGCGCTTCTCCGTCGTGCGCAGCAGGTAACCCACTCCGCGCTTGGTCTGGATCAGGGCCGGTGCATCAGGGCTGCTGTCGATCTTGCGGCGCAGGTAGGAGATATAGGATTCCACGATCGACGCATCGCCGTTGAAGTCGTACTCCCACACATGGTCCAGGATCTGTGCCTTGGACAGTACACGGTTCGGATTCAGCATGAGGTAGCGAAGCAGCTTGAACTCGGTGGGGGAGAGCTCGATAGTGACCCCGCCGCGCCGGACCTCGTGGGCATCGTCGTCGAGCTCCAGGTCTTCGACCCGGATGACGGCGTCGTCGTCATCCAGGGGCTGGGTCCGGCGGAGCACGGCGCGGATCCGGGCGACAACCTCGTCGAGGCTGAAGGGTTTGGTCACATAGTCGTCCCCGCCGACGGTCAGTCCGGTGACCTTGTCTTCGGTATCATCCCTCGCGGTGAGGAACACCACCGGGAAATGGCGTCCCGCGGCGCGGAGCCGGCGGGTCAGTGTGAATCCGTCCATGTCCGGGAGCATTACGTCCAGGACGGCCAGGTCCGGACTGTGTTCATCCACGGCAGCCAGGGCCTCGCGGCCGTTGCCGGCAGCAACGACGTCGAAGCCGGCAAAGCGCAGCGACGTTGAAAGAAGCTCGCGAATGTTGGGTTCGTCATCGACAACAAGGAGCCTGGCCTCAGGAGCAGATTTAGTCACGTGTCCTAGTTTCTAGCATTTGGCTGACCGTTCCCTGAATGCTAACTCAGTGTCTGCTGTATGAATAGCGGGAACCGGATGCGGCAGCGAGAGGGTGAAGTTCGGGATGAACGGCCGCGTCCCGGGCAGAGACAGGTCCGGGCACCGGGGAGCATTGAAGGTAAGTGAAATGCAGCTGAACCGGCGAAAGGGGAACAAGGATGCTTGGAACAACACCCGGGCCCAGGCAGCGGTCTCCCCGTCACACGGCGGCCGGACCTGCGAGGCTGCCGGTAGACCGCAGGCCCCCGGCCGGCGACCCGGCGCTGCGGGACGAAGCCGCGCCCGTCACCGCGGAAGAGCAGCGGGTCCTCCCGGCGCAGGCTGTGATTGCCGGACACTGGCCGGTGAGTTTCTACCGGCACGAACGGAGTCTGCAGCTGCCGGACCAGAACGGTACCGACGCTTAAACCCACGGACCGCCGGAGAGCTGCCGGGCCCCAAACCGGCCGGCCTCCGGCATGCAGCGGCGATCCGGTGCCCCAACGCCGGGCAGCCGCAGCCAGCGGGAATCCAGGCTTCCTTCGGGGAGCCTGGATTCCGGTTAAAGCACGCCCCGGCGCATGGCTTCACTCAGGGCCTCGTCCCGGCCGGATACACCGAGCTTCCGGTAAAGGCCCCGCAGCTGGGACTTGACCGTGTTCACCGATACATAATGCACGGCGGCTATCTCTGCGAGTGAACCGGTATGGACGAGCGACTCCAGGATCGCCAGCTCACGCGGAGTCAGTTCGGGCATGCCCGCAGTACTCCCAATGACACCTTGCGTGAGAGCCCCCAGACCCACGTCCAGACCGGCTTCCGCCGCGGCGCTGCGGACACGGTCGAGGTCTGCAGCGGGAAGGAGCGCAGTAGAGAGCCTAAGGCCGTGGTTTAGGTACAGGTTCGACAGCCGGGCCAGCTCGAGTTTCACCGCGGGAGTGGATCCGGGTTCCAGCTGGAGACGGGCAGCAACCGACAGCCCGGTCACCTCGGCCTGCTGCCGGTAGGAGCCGCCGGTGCCCACCCGGGCGACGGCGCTGAGGGCCTTGCCCGCCTGCCCGCCCGCGAGGTGGACGCGTGCCGTCACCAGTTCACGCTGGGGCTTCGGCAGGCTTCCCGCCACCGCAAGGGCCCTGCCCGGCAGCCCGGCAGCAAGCAGGAGCAGGGACTGCGCCCGGCCCAGCCGTGCCCGTTCCGGCCCGCTGACAGGCGGCAGCTCCGGCTGGCGGGACAGGACCTCTTCCAGCCGGGCCAAGGCGGGCGCCGGGTTGCCCGCAGCAAGATCCGACACTGCGTCCAGGTACCTGGTCCGGGGCCACAGTTCCATGGCATCTGCCTGGTCGAGGATCCCCGCCAGGGCGGACTTGGCTGATGCCGGGTCCCCTGCTTCGAGGGCAGCCATGGCCTCAGCCAGGCGGAGGGGGTCTCAGCGTAGTGGTGCAGGCTGCCGTCCCCCCAGCCCAGTTTCCTGCACCGCCGCAGGAAACCGGCAGCTCCCGGAAGGTCCCCCTTTTCGGCCAGGAGACAGGCAGTGAGGGAGTGGTAATAGCCCTCGTAATCCGGCTGGTCCTGGGCCGCGGCGAGCGAAGCGGCCTGCGTGAAGGCCGTCTCTGCTTCCGCATGGGCCTCGGCGCACCAGAGGGAGATACCCAGGTGGGCCACGGCGACGGACTCGAGCGGTCCAATCCTTCCGCGTTCAGCCAAGGGCATCTCTGCGTAGGCAAGCAGCCCCGACCTCGCGCGGGCCGCGGACCTGTCAGCCTGGCCGCTTCCCCGCAGCACGACTGCCTCAATGAGAATCAGCAGCAGCCGCTCGGCTTCGGGCATGGACCGGATGAGGGTACGGGCGCCGGAAAGCGCCAGTGACGCCAGTTCGGCGCCCCGTACACGGCGAAACGCCGACGAGTTGTAGAGGACGGCAAGGGCCAGGGCAGGGGCAGGCTGCCGTGCCAGCCTGAGCAGTGATACTCCTTCAAGGAGTTTTCTGGTCTCCGCTCCGTGGAACGTGAACAGCTCCAGGGCTCAGTTGCGAATGACGTCGGTAGCAAGGTCCAGGCTGTCCGCACCCGTCGCGTGGCGGAGGGCTTCCAATGCCTGCCCCTCCGCCAGGAAATACCGTGCACACGCTTCTTCCAGGGCGGCAAGGCGCGCGCCGCGCGTTTTCCGTGCACGGGACAGCAGGGCGCCGCGCAGCAGGGGAACGACGGCGGCGCCGCCGTCGGGCGTCCGGCAGATCGCCGAGGCGCTGGCAGGAACCGGCCTGGATGAGCAGGCGGAAGAAGTCCGGCACCTGACCGGCGGTTTGCCCCGCTGGGCAGGACCTCGGGTACCGCGGCCGCCAGCATATGGTGAGCAGCAGCACCAGGTCCGTGACCCACTCAGCGCCAAGGATGGTCACCAAGCTCAACAGGGTCGCCACAATGATGACCGGCTGCAAATATGGCCTGAAGAACCCGAGGTAGTTCTGATTGCCGAACTGATAAATACTCTTCCGGGCATCCCAGGTACGCCAGGTGCCCTTATATGCCGCTATACCGGAAATGAGCAGATAAGCGATTCCACCCACAGCCACTGCAATAAAAAGGATAGTCCCGGCCGTCACCATAGCTTCAGGTTTTCCCACGCTTCCTTAAAGCCACCTGCCACAGCTTCCTCTATGTCCGTCTCCCAAGCATTCCTGGCGAAGTTCCCGACGCCTTCTCCAACGGCTCCGCCGATCCGCCCTCCCACTGCTCCCACGAGGGTCCCGACCACCGGCATTTCCTCCTGCCGGCAAAACCAAATACGTTCCCTGTGTCGAAGCGTGTGCGACGCCAAGAGCCTAACGCAGGAATGAAAAGGGGGCTATGGGGAGAACTGCCCATGGGGATAACCCGTACTGTGCCCTGAAAAGCGGGAATTGAAAGAAGCTAGGCGGACTTTTCGATGTCCGCAGCGTCCTGGATGGAGTAGGCGTAGCCCTGTTCGGCCAGGAAACGCTGCCGCTTGGCTGCGAAGTCCTGGTCAAGGGTGTCCCGCGCGACGACGGTGTAGAAGTGGGCGGCCCGGCCGTCCGACTTTGGACGCAACAGGCGGCCCAGCCGCTGGGCCTCTTCCTGGCGGGAACCGAAGGAACCGGATACCTGAATGGCCACCGATGCTTCGGGCAGGTCGATGGAGAAGTTGGCTACCTTGGAAACAACCAGGGTCTTCAGCTTCCCTTCGCGGAAGTCATTGAAGAGCCGCTGGCGTTCCTTGACCGGCGTTCCGCCCTTGATGACCGGGGCATCCAGCCGCTCAGCGAGCTCATCGAGCTGGTCGATGTACTGTCCGATCACCAGGATCTGGTCGCCCTCGTGCCTGCGGACCAGGTCCTGAACCACCTTGGACTTGGTCTCCGAAGTGGAACACAGCCGGTACTTGTCGCCGTCCTCCGCCATGGCATAAGCAACCCGTTCGTCCCGCGGCAGGTCAACCCGGACTTCGATGCACTCTGCCGGGGCAATGTAGCCCTGCGCCTCGATGTCCTTCCAGGGCGCGTCGTAGCGTTTGGGGCCGATCAGCGAGAACACTTCGCCTTCGCGGCCGTCTTCGCGGACCAGCGTGGCGGTGAGTCCCAGCCGGCGGCGGGCCTGCAGGTCAGCGGTCATGCGGAAGATCGGTGCCGGGAGCAGATGGACCTCGTCGTAAATGATCAGGCCCCAGTCGTTGGCATCCAGCAGTTCCAGGTGCGGATACAGCCCTCCGCGCTTGAGGGTGAGCACCTGGTAGGTGGCGATGGTGACCGGGCGGACTTCCTTGACCGCACCGGAGTACTCCCCGATTTCATCTTCGGTCAGCGAGGTGCGTCGCAGCAGTTCGTCCTTCCACTGCCGTGCCGAAACCGTGTTGGTGACCAGGATCAGCGTGGTGGTGGAGCTGGTGGCCATGGCCGCAGCACCCACTAGGGTCTTCCCGGCGCCGCAGGGCAGCACCACAACTCCGGAGCCGCCGGCCCAGAAGTTTTCCGTTGCCAGCTTCTGGTAGGGACGCAGCGCCCAGCCGTCCTCGTCCAGCAGGATGGGGTGCGGGGTGCCGTCAACGTACCCGGCCAGGTCTTCCGCGGGCCAGCCCAGCTTCAGCAGGAGCTGCTTGAGCTGGCCGCGCATCGCGGACTGGACCACCACGGTTTCGCCGTCGATCCGTGGGCCCAGCAGCGGCTGGATCTTCTTGGCGTGCAGCACTTCCTCGAGGACCGGGTAGTCATTGGTGCGCAGCACCAGGCCGTGCTGCGGGTCCTTCTCCAGCCGCAGCCGCCCGTAGCGGGACATGGTTTCCTCGATGTCCACCAGAAGGGTGTGCGGTACCGGGAAACGGGAGTAGGTGAGAAGTGTGTTCAGCACCTGCTCGGCGTCCAGACCGGCGGCGCGTGCATTCCACAGTCCCAGCGGGGTGAGACGGTAGCTGTGGATGTGTTCGGGAGCGCGCTCAAGCTCAGCGAACGCTGCAATGGCGTGCCTGGCCTCGACGGCCGAGGGATGGTCCACTTCCAGCAGGATGGTCTTGTCGCTCTGGACGATCAAAGGTCCGTCAACCATGTGCTGGGCTGCCCTCCACTATTTCCACATCCATTATCCGATGTATCGACACTACGCGCTCAACGTCCCGGCGCGGATCGAAGACCCGTACCCGGCCGTCACCTACGGATAGGGGAACGAAGATCTCCTGGCGTTCATTCCCCTGGCTGTCCACTACTCCCATACGCACT
Organism: Arthrobacter koreensis; assembly: GCF_035792275.1. Classification (GTDB taxonomy): domain Bacteria; phylum Actinomycetota; class Actinomycetes; order Actinomycetales; family Micrococcaceae; genus Arthrobacter_B; species Arthrobacter_B koreensis_A. The sequence goes on from NZ_JAMWKK010000004.1 coordinate 58,403, forward strand.
GAGCTCTTGGTGCGGATGGCCTTCCGCAGGGTTTCCAGGCCTACCAAGGGGACCGATTCGTCGGGTTTGGCAGCCACGGCGGGCCCCCGGCCGCGCAGCGCAGCAAGCTGGGCATCGAGGTCATCCTCCGTCAGCTCCCACTGGTTCACGCGGGTGGAGGATGACGACGGCGCCGGAACAGGAGGGCGGGCATGGGAACCGGACGCTTCGCGTGCGCGCCCCTCCATGACCGGGGCATAACCCAGGCTGCGGATGGCCTGCGCCAGTTCCTGCGGTGTTGCAGCCGAGGCGATCACGGTAGGCGCGAGCCGGGTCAGGCCCAGGACAGCCGCCCGCGGATCGGCCATCAGAGCGTTCAGCCCGGGCTCATCGTCGCTGCGCAGATAGGACCACGCTGCTCCGATGCGCAGGCGACCGTGCCGTGCCGCGGTGTCTTCCACCAGGTAACGCAGCGGCTGCGGAACTTCGGTGGCGGAGTAGTGCGAAAGAAACTCAAGGATGGAAGCGGCATCAAGGTCGGCGTCGAGGGCCCGGCGGACCGAATTTGCAGAGAAACGGTAGATCGTGGCCGGCCCCTGCCCTTCGGCGTCGGCTACCAGCGCCAGCTGCCGGGCAACCTTGGGATCAAGGTATCCCGGTGCCACGGCAGTGAGGTCTGCCTGCAGCAGGAAGGAACTCAGCGGCTCAGGCAGGGCCTCGCGGAGCCGGTTTGCGGCCCCGTCCAGGTCCCCTGCGGCCACCGCGCGGCCAAGCTCCGTCAGGGCGCCGGATCCGACCAGCCCCAGCTGGGCAGCTTCCTTCAGGATGCCGGGTACCAGCCGGGCGAAGCGTCGCTGAAGCCGCGGCTGGTACCAGGTCAGGGCGCTGATCAGGTCTTCGGCGTCGTAGGCGCCCGAGTGCCCTTCTTCCAGGCTTTCGGCCGCGGACAGGGAAGAGAACATCTCAAGCATGCGGCGACGCACCAGTGGTGCATCGGGCCGCGAAAGTTCCGCGGCCAGGGCATTGACGGAGCCCCCGCCCGGCAGCGGACCGCCAACCAGCGACGGCGCGCGCTCAGCTTCGAGCCAGGCCCGGACAAGGTGCTGCCACTGCAGCTCCCGGTCCATCGTGTGCCATTCGCTTTCCGCCGTACCCCAGCGGGACGTCGCAGCATCCAGCACCAGGAGTCCCGAAAGAGCCGCGAGTTCGAGCAGCCATGCGGTGGCCAGCCCGTCCAGCCGCAGCGCTTCGGACATCCGGCGGACCTCGCGCACACCAACACCGCCGGAGCGCAGGGTTCCGATCGGGGCGTCGGCTGCGACGGCCAGCAGTTCCGTCACCAGGCGCAGCGTCTCCGCGACGGCCCCGAAGGCGGCGTTGTCCCGCAGGGCGTGCGGCACCGGGCGCGGTACCGGCGGAACCGGATCCAGCTGGAAGTCCGAGACGATCACATGTCCGCGGGAAGCCTGCCCCACGGGACGCGGCAGCTCAACGTGCAGCGCGTCCAGCGGCACCAGCAGGCCGTGGGCTACCAGCCATTCCACGGGCGTGGGGGAGGGGTTGTCCAGCACCGCCCGGCTGATGGCGGCTTTGCGCGGAATCGTTCCCACCGGGGAGTACTTGAACCGGCGGAGGAGGTCGTGGGTCTGCGGCGGCGCATCGGCCAGGAGAGCCTCCCAGCCTGCCGGATCCGAGACCAGGTGGTGCAGCGAATGAGCTGCCGTGGCCGGAGTGTCCGCCTTCTCGATGGGCAGCCCGCGCTGGCGCAGCCCTTCGACGATTCCCACCAGCCGCTGTCCGAACTCCGGCTGCTGGGCAGCCAGCGTTGAGTAAGGCCGGCCGAGTCCGGCGGGGTACGCGCCCAGCGCTTCGCCCAGGACTGAGACCGGAAGGTAGAACCTGCGTCCGGCGTCGGCCTTTGGGGCACCGGGGTGGGGAGTTGCCCGCCGCAGCAGGGCGAGGCTGTGGAGGTACCCCAGGATGGCATCCAGTGCCTTGATGGTGGACCCGGAAATGGATGACTTCAGCCAGGACGCCGTAGTGCTCAGGTGGGAGTCTTCATTGGTGGTCAGGTCGAGCGCCTCCAGCACCTGCAGCTGCGGGGCCGTGAGTTTTTCAAGGGCCCGCTGTACGCTGATGCGCGTAGACGCACGGGCAGCCAGTGCCTGGAAATCCGGAACCGGAGGAAGCGCCAGGTCCGGCCGGGCGAGTAGGAGCTCACGCAGTTGTTCGTCACTGCGCGCTGCAAGGTCTTCGGCCAATGCTCGGATCGCGGACATCGTCCAATACGTTACCCGAGTGGGACCGAAAACAAACGGGTCAGCCGCGGCGCCGCCGCACGATTGAGTCAATTACCAGCCCCGCCATGATCAGGAAGGCCAGGGGCAGGGCATAGAACGCTCCGGCTGCGAAACCGGGCCAGATAACCTCGCCGCGGAGTGCCTCCAGCAGCAGGGCTGCGAGGCTCGCAACGCCGGCCACGGCAAGTACTGCAGCCAGTGCGGTGGCCGCCAGGCGAAGGGGAGAGCGCTTCCGCTGTACCGGAAGTTGTGCAGCGCTGCCGCTGAAGTCAGTTCCCTGACGGGGGACGGCACCGGTGCTGCCGTGGGTTTTGTCTGCGGGGGCCGGGCCCTGATGCTCCATGGTATTTAACGCTAACAGCTAAAAATCAGGGCACCCAAAGCGGGACAGGCTGAGGATTAGGGGGCTCGGGATATTCTAAAGGGAAGACTCTTCCCCGTAGTATCTCAACAGGCATCCGCCGCCGGTCCGACCGGACACCGGAAGACGGATACACGCGGACGTACCACCCCTTTCATGACGCGGTCGAAAGTCCGCACCCGACAGCTAAGAACGAGGTAAGCGAAGTGCCCATCGGCAAGGTCAAGTGGTTCGACACTGGCAAGGGATTCGGATTCCTGGCCACTGACGACGGCCAGGAAGTCTTCCTGCATGCTTCTGCGCTTCCCGCCGGCGTGAGTGAAGTGAAGCCCGGGACCCGGATGGAGTTCGGCGTGGCCGACGGACGCCGCGGCCCGCAGGCGCTCTCTGCCCGGATCCTGGAGGCACCGCCGTCGGTGGCGAAGGCCACCCGGAAGCCGGCGGACGACATGGCCGTCATTACCGAAGACCTCATTAAACTGTTGGATGGAATCTCCAACGGACTGCGTCGGGGCAGGTACCCCGAGAAGAAGCATGCAACCAAGGTGGCTGCGGTGCTGCGGGCCGTTGCTGATGACCTTGATGCATAGGGGCAGAACCACCGAGTGAAAACTACCGACGCGACAGAAACCCAAGAAGCGACGAAGCCCGCTGCCGCGCGGAAACCTCCGCGCAAGCCGTCCAAGCCGGACGCGGTGCTGGCCGCTGCCGTCGAGACTGCCCGGGCCGGGCTGCTGGAGGTCGTGCCGGAAGAGCAGATAGGGGAATGGCTGAGCGCTGTTCCCGAAGCGGACCGGCTGGTCACCCACCGGTTCCGGGCCAACCGTCCCGGCTATCGCGGCTGGGAATGGTATGCCACGGTGGCGCGGGTTCCCCGAGGCAAGGCCGCGACCGTCTGCGAGGTGGGGCTGCTGCCCTCTGCCGACGCCGTCCTGGCACCCGAGTGGGTCCCGTGGTCCATGCGCATCCGTCCCGAGGACGTTGCTGCGCAGGAAAGCCTGAAGGAACAGGACGCTGCGGCGGCCGATACTGCGACTGAGGAAGAAACCGCAGGTACGCCTGCGGCCACGGAGGACGAATAAGCGGTGAGTGCACGGAACGCGGTTCACTATCCCGGAAGGGAGAAGTGAACCCAAATGTTCCGTTCGCTTCGAATATTCAACTACCGCATCTGGTTCCTTGGAGCACTGGTTTCCAACATCGGAACCTGGATGCAGCGCACCGCCCAGGACTGGCTGGTCTATGACATCCTGACGAACCAGGACGCCGCCGCGATGGGCATCGTCATGGCCCTCCAGCTCGGTCCGCAGCTGCTGCTTGCTCCGTGGGCGGGACTGATCGCGGACACCTACGACCGGCGCAAGGTCCTGCTCTCCACCCAGGTGGCCATGGCAGCGCTGGGCGCAGGGCTGGGCCTGCTGGTGCTCTCAGGCCACGCGCATCTGTGGCACGTGTACGCTTTCGCGCTGGCGCTCGGCGTGGTCTCCGCCATTGATGCCCCGGCCCGGCAGAGCTTTGTCTCCGAGGTGGTCAGCGAGGAGAACCTGCCCAACGCCGTCGCGCTCAACAGCGCCTCCTTTAACGGTGCGCGCATGATCGGCCCTGCCGCTGCCGGACTGCTGACGGTGGCCGTTGGGCCAGGGTGGGTCTTCCTTATTAATACCGTGACCTTCGCGGCCATGGTGTTGGCGCTGCTGAAGATGCGTTCGTCCGAACTGCGCGTACTGCCGAAGGCACCGCCCGGCAAGGGCAGGATCCGGGCAGGCCTGAAATACGTGCGGTACCGGCCGGACCTGATCATGGTGCTGGTGGCCATTTTTATCGTGGGTACGTTCGGGCTGAACTTTGCCGTGTATATAGCAGCCATGGCGCGCACCGAGTTTGGCCAGGACGCGGGAATCTTCGGGCTGCTCAACTCGATCATGGCCATCGGATCGGTTGCGGGTGCGCTGCTTTCCGCCCGCCGGGACAAGCCGCGGCTGAGGTTCATCTTCGGGGCAGCCGGGGCCTTTGGCGTGGCGTGCATGATTGCTGCGCTGTCTCCAAACCTCTGGATTTTTGCGCTGTCCCTGATCCCGGTGGGGTTGTTCGCGCTGACGCTGATGACCAGCGCCAATGCCTATGTCCAAACCACTACGACGCCGGTGATGCGGGGCCGGGTCATGGCCCTCTACTTTGCGATCTTCCTGGGCGGCACCCCGCTGGGAGCGCCCATCGTGGGCTGGGTGTCAAATGCGTTCGGCCCCCGCTGGAGCCTGGGCGTCGCCGCGGCTTCCGGGCTGGTCACCGCCGTCATCGGCCTGGTCTGGGCCTGGCGTTCACACCACCTGCGGCTGCACTACGACCGTACGGTCCGGCGCCGCCTCTACCTGACCAGCAGCGCCAGCGAGGGCACCGCCGCGGACTTATCCAACGAGGACCCCGGCCCGCGCTAGCGGAACCGGGGCCCTCGTTGGTCAACCCAGCCGGTCGGAACCCGGCTGTTTGGCTGGTTAGGAGTGTTCGATCACGTAGTCGATGCACTCCAGCAGCGCGCTGACATCATCAGGTTCGATTGCCACGAACGTGGCAATGCGCAGCTGGTTGCGGCCGAGCTTCCGGTACGGCTCCACATCCACGATGCCGTTGGCCCGCAGTGTCTTGGCGATGGCCGCTGCGTCGATCGAATCGTCGAAGTCGATGGTGGCAATGACGTTCGAGCGGTCCTCCGCCCGGGCCACGAACGGGGAAGCGACGCCGGACTTCTCAGCCCAGGAGTAGATCCGTCCGGCCGAGTCAGCGGTGCGGGCGGCGGCGAAGTCCAGGCCGCCGTTGGAGTTCAGCCACTGGATCTGTGCATCCAGGGTGACCAGCGTAGAGAGCGACGGCGTGTTGTACGTCTGGTTCAGCCGCGAGTTGTCCACCGCGGTCTGCAGGTTCAGGAAGTCCGGGATCCAGCGGTCCGAGGCGTTGATCCGGGCCGCACGCTCAAGGGCCGCGGGGGAGAACATGCCAAGCCACAGGCCGCCGTCGGAAGCAAAGTTCTTTTGCGGGGCGAAGTAGTAGACATCGGACTCAGCCAGGTCCACGGCCAGGCCGCCGGCCGCTGAGGTGGCATCAATAAGCACGAGCGAGCCTGCATCGGCCCCGGCCACCCGGCGGACCGGAGCAGCTACACCGGTGGAAGTCTCGTTCTGCGGCCAGGCATAGACGTCAACGCCCTCTTCGGCTGCCGCCTCCGGACGCGTGCCGGGCTCGGCCTTGATGATGCTGGAGGCAGAGAGGAACGGTGCCTTATTGGTGGCCGCAGCGAACTTGGAGCCAAACTCCCCGAAGGAGAGGTGCTGGGCCTTGTTTTCCACCAGGCCGAAGGAAGCGATGTCCCAGAATGCAGTGGACCCGCCCACACCGAGGACCACTTCGTATCCATCGGGTGCGGAGAAGAGGGAGGAAAGGCCATCGCGGACGCTGCCCACCAGGTTCCGCACGGGAGCCTGACGGTGGGAGGTGCCCAGCAGCTTGGCTCCGGCGTCGGACAGTGCCTGGATCTGCTCGGGACGGACCTTGGAAGGACCGGCTCCGAAGCGCCCGTCCCTGGGGAGAAGTTCTGCGGGAATCGTAACGGCGGTATCGCCCATTTTCTGTATGCTCCAAGCGGGTTGGCAGGGTGCTTCACGTACTCCTCTATTCAACACCCCGCGCCCGTGCCGCTCCTATTTGTGACCGTCCCCTGCGGCGGCGTGAGCGGGTGTGCGAATTCTCCCCGGGTTGCGGCGATGGGCTAACGTGGGAGACAAAACCGCCGGCGCGTTCTGCGCCGCTGTGGTGATTCTCTTTTGCACGATTGCTAGGAGCGGCTGGTCATGACGGACCTCATCGACACAACTGAGATGTATCTTCGGACGATCCTTGAATTGGAAGAAGAGAACATCGTGGCCCTGCGGGCCCGGATCGCTGAGCGCCTGCGCCATTCCGGCCCCACCGTCTCCCAGACCATCGGACGGATGGAGCGGGACGGACTGGTGGTTGTGTCCGGAACCCGCCAGCTGGAGCTCACTGACCTCGGCCGGCGCCGCGCCACCGAAGTCATGCGCAAGCACCGGCTTGCCGAGCGGCTGCTGGCAGACGTGATCGGCCTGGACTGGGCCTACGTCCATGACGAGGCCTGCCGGTGGGAACACGTGATGAGCGAACGCGTGGAGCGCCGGCTCTATGACCTGCTGGGCAAGCCCACGGAATCGCCGTACGGGAACCCGATCCCGGGCCTGGAAGCCCTCGGCGGCGAAGCCGTGGTGCAGCCCCCCACCCCGTACCGGGACCTGCTTTCAGCCGTAGCCGAGACCGCCGGGCAGCCGATGCTGCTGGAACGCCTGGCAGAACCGATCCAGGTGGACCCCGAACTGCTGACCCAGCTCGACGAAGCCGGACTGCGGCCGGGCGCCACGATCACGGCCGAGGTGGTGGGCGGCTATATCTCCGTCCGGGTGCCCGGCATTGAAGGGGCCCTTGAACTGCCTGCCGAAGTGGCTTCGCACGTATTCGTTTCCGCGCCCGCTTCGTGACCTCCCGCCGCGCCAGGTAACGGAATGGTATCTTTTGGCCATTTTCCCCTATAGTGGCTTCTGACTACAGCAACAACACCGTTCACCGGTCCAACAGCCTAACCCTGCCACTGGACCGCAGGTGCAACCGTTCGCGGGCAGGGGCGGAGGACCCACCAACCGGCAGCACTGCTGCCTTGGGGTGAAGCCTTCGAGCAGCACAGGACTATCCACATGGGATGTCACTGTGTGTCGCAGGCCGAGTTTCTCTACTCGAATCCGACAGCTAACTTCGCAGGCTTGTTAGAGAGGGAACCACTTGTCGAAGCATGCTGCTTCGGGCAGGCGCAGGGCTGAAACTCCTGCCGTCGAACTGCGCCCGCGCACCGCTGCCCGGTCCGCCGGAAGGCGCCGTGCAGAGCCTGTCCACCGCCCCGTTGGCGGGACCGCCCAGAAATTCGCCATTGCCGCCGCTGCCTCCGGGCTGGTCCTGACAGTAGCGGTGCCGACGACGGCGGCCGCCACGGATCCGGCCATGGAACCGCAGCCGGTGGCTGCCGAACCGGTATACGCCAACCCGGATGCCGTCCTTGACTTTGAGCGGGCCGCGCTGACCGCCAAGTTCGATCCCGATGCCAAGCTCCGCGGCCTCAGCGTCGCAGGCAACGACGTCACCCCGGCCGCTGCCAAGGGCACGCTGGCCACTCCGCTGAAGTCCGACCTGGTTCAGACTTCTTCCTTCGGTTACCGGGTCAGCCCCATCACCGGTTCCGCAGGTGAGCTGCATACGGGCCAGGACTTCGCCGCAGCCTGCGGCACTGAAGTGACCGCGGCAGCCGCCGGAACTGTGAAGTCTGCAGGCTGGCACGCCCTGGGCGGCGGCAACCGTGTGGTGGTCGATCACGGCAACGGCGTTGAAACCACGTACAACCATCTCTCCGCCATCAGCGTGTCCGTTGGTGACACGGTGGAGCGGGGACACCTGGTCGGTGCCAGCGGAACCACGGGCGCCTCGACCGGCTGCCATTTGCACTTCGAAGTACTCGTTAACGGCACTCCCGTCGACCCCCTGGGCTGGTTGTGACCGCTCCAACGCGCTTTCGTGACCTGAGCGTGACATTTCCCTGATGTTGTTATATTCTCGTCACCGTGCCTGATTCGCCAAAGATCAGGCACTCTCGAACAGATCGCCGAGCTCTGCCACTGTTTGAGATCCGTTCGCAAAATCGCATGGCAGAGGCGGGGGAACCAATTTCGGGTTTCGCAAGAAGCCCTAGGGGTTAAGTTGCCGGACTTAGCGGTCCAGCAACCGGGTGACTCCCATCCGAATCCGACAGCTCACCTCGCAGGCATTGGGAGAGGCAAAACTGTGTCATCAGTCAATTCCGGCCGCCATCGTGCAGCCTCCGCGCCTGTAAGCCCGCTTACCGCGCTGTCCAAAGCAGTAACCGCCAACGCAGGATCCGTGGGCCGCCAGGCCGCCGTGGTCGTCGCAGCTTCCGGCCTCGTCCTGGCCGCAGGCATGCCGGCACAGGCTGCTCCGGTCTCCACCGACCGCCAGGCCCTCGAGGCCACCCCCCTGAACGTTGTGACCTCCAACGGGACCGTCACGGTCTCCGAGCAGGCACCCTTCGAACTTCCGGTCCAGCCGCTCGCCGGCTCCCTGTCCGGGGCTGAGACCCGCGCACAGATCGCCGCCGCTGAGCAGGCCGCAGCCGAGGAAGCCGCTGCAGCTGCCCTGGCCGTGCAGCAGGAAGCCGCTGCCGCCCAGCAGGCCGCCGCTCCCGCTCCGGCACCGGCTGCAGGCATCACCACCGCATCCTCCACTCCCGCTCCCGCCCCCGCACCGGCAGCAGCCAGCGGCGTAGCCGCCGGCCTGGTTGCCTCCGCCTACTCCCAGATCGGCGTTGCGCAGGACTGCACCGCAATGGTCGAGAAGGCCCTGCGCTCGGTTGGCAAGTCCGTCGGCGACCTGGCTCCCGGCCAGTTCTTCGCCTACGGCACGGTTGTTGGCAGCCCGCAGGCCGGCGACCTTGTCATCACCGGCGGCCACGTTGCCATCTACGTCGGCAACGGCCAGGTCATCAGCGGTGGCCTCAACGGCATGAACACCGGCCTGCACTCGCTGTCCGATCTTCCCGGCGCAAGCTTCGTCCGCGTCAGCTGACGCCCAGTTGCCAGAAATCACGGAGAAAAACCGCAAATGACCACGTCAACTGAGCGTGCGCGCCACCGCGCGCCCGTGCAGCGCAATGCTTCCCTGACTGCCCTTGCCGACGCTGTCAGCAGCGCAGGCACCGTCGGCCGCCAGGCAGCCGTTATCGCAGCTGCGTCCGGCCTTGTCCTCAGCACCGGTGTAGCTGCAAATGCAGCCGGTCCTGAGATTGCCCGCGATGTGCAGACCAGCAAGCTGGATCTGTCCTCCATTCCGCTCCAGGTTCCCGCCGACGCCGTCGGACCGGACCTCAGCCTGACTCCCGTTCCGGGCGTAACTGTGGCCCCCGAGGTTACCGTGCAGTCCCAGGAAGTGACCGCTCCTGCTGTGCAGGAAGCCGTTGCGGGGAATGCTGCCGGCACCACCACCACGGCGGCGGCACCGGCCGCAGCGCAGGCTGCACCGGCTCCGGCCGTGGCGTCCTCCGGCGTGGCGGCAACCATCGCGGCCGCAGCCTACGCCCAGCTGGGCGTCATGCAGGACTGCACCATGCTTGCCACCAACGCTCTGGCAGCAGCAGGCATCAACTACCACGGATGGCCTGCCGGATACCTCTCCCTCGGCCGGACCGTCAGCGCCTCGGAAGCAATTCCGGGCGACCTGATCTACTACGCCGACGGCGGCATGGGCATGGCCCACATCGCTGTCTACGTTGGCAACGGCCAGGCCGTTCATGGCGGTTTCTTCGGAAACCAGACCGTGGTTGCACCGGCTGAGCTGGGCTCCGGCGGCGTTTACATCCGCGTAGGCGGCTAAGCAGTACCGAATGACACAGTGAAGGGCCCTGCCGGAAACGGCAGGGCCCTTCTGCCGTTTCCGGACGGTTGCGGGCACCTCGGCGGGGCAGGCGGCTCCGCACCGGGATGGGGCGTTCCCGGTGCGGTTAAATGGCGGGATCGGGCTGCGCGGCTTACCCTTGCAGTGAACATTCGAAGTACCGCGCGGCCGGTGGACGTTGTTTTTCTTCCCGGCGGCGGGCAGGCGAAGAGGAACGTGCATGCGAACCCTGGTTCTCAACGCGGGCTATGAGCCGCTGGCGGTGGTTACCTTCCGGCGTGCGCTGGTGCTCGTCCTGACCGGAAAGGCCAGTGTCCTGGCCGAGAGCGGTGATCCCGTGGTGGGCCCCGGCGACGTTTTCGGCCGCCCGTCGGTGATTCTCCTTAACAGGTACGTGAACATCCCCTACCGGGATTCGAGCGTAGCGACCCGGCGGGGTGTGCTCCGGCGGGACAGCCACTGCTGCGCGTACTGCGGCAAGGCCGCAGCAACCGTGGACCATGTGGTGCCGAAATCGCGCGGCGGGCAGGACAGCTGGGAGAACCTGGTGGCCTGCTGCCTTCGCTGCAATAACAAGAAGGGGGACAGAACGCTGAACCAGCTGGGCTGGAAGCTGCGTTTCACGCCGCGCGCGCCGCACGGCACGCGGTGGCAGATCCGTGAGCTGGAGCAGCCCGCTGCACAGTGGAGTCCTTTCCTGGGAGACACGGCTGCATGAGCGGACCGGTGCCGGCGGGTTACGACGCCGTGATCCTGGCCGGCGGCCGGTCTTCCCGCCTGAACGGGGAACCCAAGGCTGAACTGGAAGTTGGGGGAGAGGCCCTGCTGGTGCGTACGCTGAAGGCCGCACACGGTGCCGCGTACGTGGCCGTAGCCGGGCCGCCGTCCCTGGCCGGACTGCTTCCTGTGTCCGGAGAAACTGCCCTCCTGGTTCGTGAGGATCCGCCCTTTGCCGGGCCGGCAGCAGCCGTCGGGGCTGCGCTGACTGCGATTGCGAGCTCTGCGGACCGGGACGGCAGGGCCCGAAGCCCGTGGACCCTTGTCCTGGCATGCGACATGCCTGAGATTCAGCGCGCTGTTCCGGTGCTGCTGGCCGCAGCGGCGGCGGACCCCAGCCGATCAGTGCTGGCGGTGGATACAGCCGGAAAGGTCCAGCCGCTGGCCGGTCTGTACCGCACCGGCTCCCTCCTCGACGCCGCGGCAGCAGGGCCGGATGGACTGGCAAATCTCTCAATGTTCAGCATGCTTGCTAGGGTGCAGTGGAGAGAGGTTGCCGTTCCGGAGGGAAGCACTGCGGACGTGGACACCTGGGCCGATGCCGGCAAGTGGGGCATCCAGCCGGGGACACGCACCGATGCTCCACCACCCGGATCCGCAGCCGCCGCCAAGGACTAAGGAGCCAAGATGGGTACCCAGCAGAAGGAACTCGAGAAGTGGACGCAGCGGTTGCTGCAGGCCTTTGAGCTTGACGGAACGCAGGTGGACATCGACGCCGTGCTGGACCTGGCGGCCGCAGCAGCCCACAGCGTGGTGCGCCCCGCGGCGCCCCTCACCACCTTTGTTGCCGGACTTGCGGCAGGCCTCGCCGCAGGGAGCGGGCAGGCAGACGAAAACGTTGCCATGCGTGCAGCTATCAGGGCTGCCCAGCGCGAATGCGACGCTGAAGCAGACCGGAAGGAGTCAAAGTGAACGGTCCCGCACCCCTGATCCTGCCTCTGCAGCCCAATACCTCCTGGCAGGAGGCGAGGAAGGCAGCGTACGCCGCAGCACGTCCGCTTCCGTTTGAAACGGTCCCCCTCGCCGAGGCACTTGGGCACACCCTGGCCTCCGACGCCGTCGCGCTCCATCCGGTGCCGCACTACGCATCGTCCGCCATGGACGGATGGGCAGTGGCGGGTCCGGAACCGTGGACAATCGTTGTGCCTGAGCCTGAACCGGAACCCTGGCAGATCCACAAGGAATCCGGCCGGCGGCCGCTGCAGTCCGGCGAGGCAGTGTCCATCCTGACCGGCGGACTGGTTCCCGCCGGGGCGGAAGCGGTCCTCCGGACGGAAAACGGAGTGCTGACCCCCGGCGAACCTGCCACCCTGCGCCGGGCGCCCACGGCGAGGGAAGACGAACCGCGGCTCGGGGAGCACATCCGTCCCGCTGGCGAAGAAGCCGCTGCCGGAGAGACCACGATTGCTGCCGGCACTGTCCTGAACCCGGCGCACATCGCCCTTGCCGCCGTCTGCGGCCATGACACCTTGCCGGTGCTGCGCGCACCCCGCGTCTCGATGCTTTTCACCGGTGACGAGGTTATTGAATCGGGCCTGCCTGAATCAGGGCAGGTGCGTGACACCTTCGGACCCCAGCTGCCGCAGCTGGTTGAAATGCTGGGCGGCCGCGCGGACGTGGTCCGCCGGCTGCCGGACCGGCTGGACGAGGTGATTGCGGCCCTCAGTACCGACGCCGTGGACGAAACCTCCCTCGCCATGTCCTCAGGAGACGTCTTGGTGACCACGGGAGGTACAGGCATCTCCGATGCAGACCACCTGCGCCGGGCCCTGGATGCAGTCGACGCTGAACTGCTGATTGACGGAATAGCCATGCGTCCGGGTCATCCCACCCTGATGGCCCGGCTGCAGGATGGCCGGTTCGTCGTGGCGCTGCCCGGCAATCCGCTCGCCGCCATGATGGCCGTCTTTACCGTGCTCCAGCCGCTGCTGGAAGGGCTGCGCGGAGCACCGGCCGGAAGGAACTACCATGTGCTGGCCGGTGTGGATGTGGCCCCGCTGCCGGGACGCACCCGCCTGGTTCCGTGCCGGATCCAGGACGGGCGCGCCATTCCCTCGCAGTACTTCCGTTCAGGCATGCTCCGCGGGCTGGCCGAGGCCGACGCCGTCATGGTGCTGCCCGAAGAGGGCTGCACCGCGGATCAGTCCGTCAGCGCGCTGCCTCTGCCGTGGCCGGTGAAGCAGCCTCCAGCCGGATAATCACGGACTTGGAAGTGGGGGTGCCGCTGACTTCGGCAACGGAGTCCAGCGGCACCAGTACGTTCGCCTCCGGGTAGTACGCCGCAGCGCACCCAACGGGGGTGTTGTAGGCGACTGCGCGGAAGGACTCGGCGCGGCGTTCGACGCCGTCCTCGTATTCGGAGACCATGTCCACCATGTCTCCGTCCTTCAGCCCGGCCGCAGCGAGGTCCGCGTCGTTCACGAACACCACGCGGCGTCCGCCGTAGATCCCGCGGTAGCGGTCGTCCTTGGCATAGACCGTGGTGTTGTACTGGTCGTGGGCGCGCAGCGTCTGCAGGATCAGCCGCCCCTCGGGCACCTTGGGGTAGTCCAGCTCATTTGCGGTGAACCGGGCCTTGCCGGTTGCCGTGGCGAACCGGCGTCCGTCGCGAGGTCCGTTGGGCAGGACGAAACCGCCGCCGCCGTACTTGATCTTGGACTCGAACCCCTCAAAGCCTGGAATGACGTTCTCGATATGCCGGCGGATAAGGGAGTAGTCGGCACGGCAGGCTATCCAGTCCAGCTGCGGGGCGTTCGCCCGGTACGGGGCCGTGTCGCCGGTGAACAGGCGTTCGGCCAGTTCGCACACGATCGCGACTTCGGAACGGACCTCGGGTCCCGGAGGATCCAGCCTGCCCTGCGAGGCGTGCACGGCGCTCATCGAATCCTCCACCGTCACGCGCTGGTCACCGCCGGCCTGGGTGTCCCGGTCCGTCCTGCCCAGCGCGGGAAGGATCAGGGCACGCCGGCCGTGGACCAGGTGGGACTTGTTCAGCTTCGTGGACACCTGGACCGTGAGTTCGGTGTTGCGCAGTGCGTCCTCGGTGACAGCGGAGTCCGGGGTGGCGCGGATGAAGTTGCCGCCCATGGCCATGAACACCCGGACCTTGGAGTCGCGCATGGCCCGGATGGCGTTGACGGTGTCGAACCCGTGGCGGCGCGGCGACGCGAAGCCGAATTCGGCGTCGAGCTTGTCATGGAACGCCTCCGGCATGCGCTCGAAGATGCCCATGGTGCGGTCGCCCTGGACGTTGGAGTGCCCGCGGACGGGGCAGACGCCGGCGCCGGGGCGTCCAACGTTGCCCTGCAGCAGCAGCACGTTGACGATGTCGCGCAGCATGGCCACGGAGTGCTTGTGCTGCGTGAGGCCCATGGCCCAGCACACCACCGTCGACTTTGAAGCGGTCAGCCGTGCGCCGGTGGTTTCGATCTGAGCGCGGGTCAGCCCGCTGGCGAGGCAGATTTCTTCCCAGGAGGTCTTCCGGATCTCCGCGAGATAGGCATCCAGGCCATCGGTGTAGGAGTCGATGAAAGCGTGGTCGAACACGTTCCCGTGTTCCTCTTCCTGCTCCAGCAGGTACTTGCCCAGGCCCTGGAACAGTGCCTGGTCACCGCCCAGGCGGATCTGGAGGAAGTCGTCGGCCAGCTGGGTGCCGCCGCCAAGCTTGGAGCCCAGCAGGCCCGACGCCGTCTGCGGGTTGTCGAAGCGCAGCAGTCCTGCCTCGGGCAGGGGATTCACGGCGATAATCGTGGCACCGTTTTTCTTGGCCCGCTCCAGGGCGGTGAGCATGCGCGGATGGTTGGTTCCGGGATTCTGTCCGGCGACGATGATCAGGTCTGATCCCTGGACGTCGTCAAGGCTGACGGTGCCCTTGCCGACTCCGAGGGTTTCGGTCAGGGCCGAACCGGAGGATTCGTGGCACATGTTGGAGCAGTCCGGCAGGTTGTTGGTGCCCAGGCCGCGGACCATCAGCTGGTAGAGGAAGGCAGCTTCGTTCGAGGTGCGTCCGGAGGTGTAGAAGACGGCCTGGTCGGGGGTGTCCATCGCGGCGAGTTCCTCGACAATGATGTCGTAGGCCCCGTCCCAGCTGATCGGACGGTAATGCGTATCCCCGGCTTCGAGCACCATGGGGTGGGTCAGGCGGCCCTGCTGGCCCAGCCAGTAGTCGTCCTTTTCCAGCATGTCCGCGATCGAGTGTTCGGCGAAGAACTCCGGCGGAACCTTCCGCTTGGTTGCTTCCTCCGCCACGGCCTTGGCGCCGTTTTCGCAGAACTCGGCAGCGTGCCGCTTGTCCCCTTCGGGCCAGGCGCAGCCGGGACAGTCGAAACCCTTTTTCTGGTTGACGTTCAGCAGCGTCTTGGCACTGCGCAGCGGACCCATCTGGTCGAAGGAAATGCGCAGCGAGTTGATAACCGCGGGAAGGCCCACGGCGTGGGTCTTGGGGTCTGAAACCCTCAGCTCTGATTCGTCGATTCCGTCTTTCGGAGCCTTGCTTGGCACAGCCACCACGTCCTTGTGTAGGAAATCACCTAGTCTGAAGTGAGGCCAGTCTAAGACTTATTGAGGAGCGATGGGATGGGACGGGTTTCACGGCGTGCCCGCATAACGAGGTTCCGCACTGACGGCACGGTGAGCCGGCGTGATGATGTGCTGGCCGGAGAAGAGCCGCTGGAGATCCGTTTCCAGGGCCGGTCCTTCACGGTCACCATGCGCACTCCGGGTGACGACTTCGACCTCGTGGCTGGTTTCCTGGTCTCCGAGGGCGTCATTTGGGAGGCCGGACAGCTCATCTCCATGCGCTACTGCGCGGGCGTGGACGAGGACGGCCAGCAGACCTTCAACGTGGTGGACGTGCAGCTGCGGCCCGGAACGGCCCTGCCCGACGCCGGCATGGAACGGCACGTCTACACCTCCAGCTCCTGCGGGATCTGCGGGACTGCATCCATCGAAGCGGTGCGGAAGTCCTCGCACTTCGAGGTAGCGGACGACGGCGTGCGCGTGCCGCTGGAGGTCCTGGCGAAGCTTCCCGAACGGCTGCGCGAAAGCCAGGCCCTGTTCGAGAAGACCGGCGGAGTCCACGCGGCCGGACTGTTCAGTGCTGAAGGGGAACTGCTCTGCCTGCGCGAAGACGTAGGCCGGCACAACGCCGTGGACAAGGTGGTGGGCTGGGCGCTGCGCGCCGGCATGCTGCCGCTCCGCGGAACGGTGCTGCAGGTATCGGGACGGGCATCTTTTGAACTTGTTCAAAAAGCACAGCTGGCGGGAATTCCGGTCCTGGCCGCAGTCTCGGCGCCGTCGGCCCTCTCAGTTGACCTGGCGCGCGACGCCGGTATGACGCTGGTGGGCTTCAGCCGCGGCAGCTCGCTGAACTGCTACTGCTTCCCGGAACGCATCCAGGCCCAGGTGCCTGCCCGGGCGGCTGCGGAGAGCTAGCTCGCGGGCAGCATCACTTCGACGCAGGTTCCCTCGCCAATCGTGGAGGAGATGGAGAGCCTGCCGCCGTGCTGGTTCACGATGTCCTGAACGATCGCCAGGCCAAGGCCCGTACCCGGGATGGCTGCCGCAGTGGCGTTGGAAGCGCGGAAGAAACGGCTGAAGAGCTTGGGCAGGTCTTCTTCCGGGATTCCGATTCCGGTGTCCTGCACGCAGACACGGATCATGGGCGCGGTTCCGTCGCCGGGTTCGCAGAGTTCCGCGGTCAGCCGCACCGAACCGTTCGGGGGAGTGAACTTGACCGCGTTGGAAATCAGGTTCATGAACACCCGTTCCAGCTGCTCCCGGTCTCCGTCCAGGCGCAGGTCCAGGCGCAGCTCCGGGTCCAGCTCGTCGAGGGTTAACTCGATGTTCCGGCTGCTCGCGGCGGGCGTCAGCGAGGCGATGACCTGCTCCAGCAGGTCCCTCAGGACCAGTTCCTCGACGTCCATCCTGGTTTCATCCGCGTCTGCGCGGGAGATGGTGAGCAGGTCCCCGATCAGATGGTTCAGCCGGGTGGCGTTGCGCCCCACGATTTCGAGCATTTGGGCGACTTCGGGCGAGATTCCGCCGCCGGATCCGTCCAGGATCAGGTCCAGGTAGCCGGTGATCGAGGTCAGCGGCGTGCGCAGCTCGTGGTTGATGGTGGCCACGAAGTCCGTTTTCTCCCGGTCCAGCTCGCGCTGCCTGGCCAGGACCGTGCGCTGGGCAGTGATCAGGTGCCCCTGCACCAGGCCGTGGGCCAGGTTTCCGCTGACATGCTGGATGAGGGCCAGCTCGGTAGGTGTCCAGGTGCGCTCCGCATGCTCACCCGCGAGCCAGATGAGGCCGAACGGACGGTCGCCGTGGCCCAGCGGAACAATGACGGAGGTCCGCAGCCCTGCATCCCGCGGGGCGGGATGCAGGATCGGGTGGACGTCCGGGTCCGGATCCCGGTGGTCGCGTGCCGCAAGCACCTTTCCCGAGTCCCACAGCATGTCGGCCACTTCAGCGGCCTGCCCTGGATCCGGCGGCGGAATGGCGCCCGCCGCGCCGGGCCGGCTCCAGGACGTGAGCAGCTCCGGAACCCTTTCGTCCGGGAACGTCATGAGGGCTACATGGTCGGCGCCGAACACATCGCCCAGCCCGGAGACCACTGCCTCGGACATGATGTGGGGGTCATTGGTGGCGCGCACGGCGGCGGAGATGACGCGGGCCTTCCCGCGGAGGACGGCATTTACCTCGCGGCGGCGCCGCACTGCCAGTGTTTCGGCCCGGATGAGGGCCGCACGGTAGGAAAGGTCGCTGCCGGAGACCGGGCTGAGCACAAAATCGGTGATGCCCCTGCGGACCATGTCTTCGACGTCGAGCAGTTCACCCGGGGTGATCAGGATGACTGGCGGCCCCGAACCGTCTGCGGCAGGCAGGAGCCAGCGGCGCAGGTCGGTTCCGGCCATCTGGACTGCGGCGGTGTCGACGACGGCCAGAACAGGCAGCTGCATGCCCGGTGTTGTTCCGTGCGGAACGGGACGGAGCCCGGCCAGGCCAAGAGCGTCTTCCACCTCGCTTCGCAGCTGCGGGTCACTGACGGCTACGAGAGCCGGCAGGTCCTCGCTGAGGGAGTCTTTGGACAAGCCCTCGTGAGTCGGCGCCGTCGGCATAGGGGCCTTTCGTTCTTGGGTCCGGACAGGTCGGACCGATTTGCAGTGTACCCCAGTGTGGCCCCTGTTACCTGTGGTG
This sequence comes from Arthrobacter koreensis, assembly GCF_035792275.1. Lineage (GTDB taxonomy): Bacteria > Actinomycetota > Actinomycetes > Actinomycetales > Micrococcaceae > Arthrobacter_B > Arthrobacter_B koreensis_A. Next base: position 76,523 of record NZ_JAMWKK010000004.1, read on the forward strand.
AGCGGCACAGGCATTCTGTGTCCCCGCGGGGTACCGGAAATGCGGGAATTCCGTGTCCCGTATGGCAGTTATGTGACTCGGGAAGCGCCGGCACCGCGCCTAAGCTGGATACCGGGCTACGTGAAAGAAGAAAACAGTATGAGCATGGAAAGTGCGGCGTGGAGTTCGCTCTACAAGATCTCCACAGCCAAGGGCACAGACAAGAAGATTTCCAGGGAAACCCTTCGGCGGATCCTGTCCTTCGCGTCCCCGTACCGGAGGCAGCTGATTGGGTTCCTGGCCCTGTCCACGGCGGGAGCCTTCCTGGCTGTAGCCACGCCGGTCCTGGCCGGCGAGGTGGTCAACGCCATTGTGGCCGGAACCTCCGTGGAGACAGTGGTGTGGCTTGCGGTGCTGATCGCGGTGGTCGCACTGGCCGATGCCGCGGTTTCGCTGGCCACCCGCTGGTTCTCTTCCCGCATCGGCGAGCAGGTGATCCTGGACCTGCGGACCAAAGTGTTCGATCACGTCCAGCGCATGCCCATCGCCTTCTTTACCCGAACCCGCACCGGTGCACTGGTGAGCCGGCTGAACAACGACGTCATAGGCGCCCAGCAGGCTTTCAGCGGAACCCTCTCCGGAGTGGTGAGCAACCTGGTGGCCCTCATCCTGACGCTGATCGTCATGCTGACCACGTCCTGGCAGGTAACCATCCTGGCCATGCTGCTGCTCCCGGTCTTCCTCCTGCCCGCACGCCGGATGGGAAGCCGCCTGGCAGCGCTTCGGCGCGAGGCTGCGAACCACAACGCATCAATGGGCACCCAGATGACCGAGCGGTTCTCGGCACCCGGTGCCACCCTGGTCAAGCTGTTCGGGCGGCCGGAGCAGGAATCCACGGAGTTCGCCGTGCGCGCTGCGAGGGTGCGGGACATCGGCGTCAAGACTGCCATGATGCAGTCCGTTTTCGTCACCGCCCTGACCCTGGTCTCCGCCCTTGCACTGGCCCTGGTGTACGGGCTGGGCGGCTGGTTCGCCATGAACGGAACCCTGAACGCCGGTGACGTGGTGACCCTGGCGCTGCTGCTGACCCGCCTGTACGCACCGCTTACCTCCCTGGCCAACGCCCGCGTTGAAATCATGAGCGCGGTGGTCAGCTTTGAGCGGGTCTTCGAGATCCTGGACCTCAAGCCGCTGATCCAGGAGAAGGAAGATCCGGCACCGGTGCCCGACGGCCCGCTGGGAGTGGAGTTCGACAACGTCAGCTTCGCCTACCCGACGGCGGACAAGGTCTCCCTGGCGTCCCTCGAGGACGTGGCCGTGCTGGACAGCCGCGGCGGCGAGGACGTGCTGCACGGTGTGTCCTTCCGGGTGGAGCCGGGCCAGACAGTGGCGCTGGTGGGCAGCTCCGGTGCCGGCAAGTCAACGATCGCCCAGCTGCTTTCGCGCCTGTACGACGTCGATGCCGGCGCCGTGCGCTTCTCCGGCACGGACGTGCGGGACCTGAGCTTCGAGGGGATGCGCCACGCGCTGGGCATGGTGACCCAGGACGGGCACCTGTTCCACGAAACCATCCGCTCCAACCTGCTGCTGGCCAACCCGGACGCCTCGGAAGACGAAATCTGGGACGCGCTGCGCCGTGCCCGGCTCCAGGAGCTGATCAGTTCTCTGCCCGACGGCCTGGAAACCATGGTGGGGGAGCGCGGCTACCGGCTTTCCGGCGGTGAACGGCAGCGCATGACCATTGCCCGGCTTCTGCTTGCCCAGCCGCGCATCGTGGTCCTGGACGAAGCGACGGCGGCCCTGGATTCGACGTCGGAGGCTGCGGTCCAGGCAGCCCTGACCGAAGCGCTGGAAGGGCGCACCGCCGTCGTCATTGCCCACCGGCTGTCCACCATCCGCAACGCGGACCGGATCCTGGTGATCGAGGACGGGCGGATCGCGGAGCAGGGCACCCACACCCAGCTGCTGGCGCAGGACGGACGGTACGCCGAGCTGTACCGGACCCAGTTCGCGGCCGGCGATCCTGACGGTGCCAGCACGGTGGCCGGGCAGCTCGCCGGAGAATAGCACCGTCACTGGCGGATTTGTGTGCGCCGCGCCGGTTGGCTTATAAATATTAATGCGCCGCACCTGTGGATAACTCCTCCGCGGTGGTCCTCGTCCCGGGTGGCAGAACCCGGGCGGCCCTGTCGGCGGTGCTGGCGTGGTCGTAGTTTGTATGAGCGTTCCTGGAACGCCTCGAACGTGGAGTGACAACGTGACATCTACCAATACCCAAAAGAACACCTCTGCCAAAACCCGTAAGGCCGCTGCCCTCGGACTCGCTGTCCTGGGCGTAGCGGGACTGTCCCTTGCTTCCGCTGCCCAGCTCAATCTGGGAACCGGAAGCATTGGCGCCGGCACAACCGTGATTGCCAGCTGCCAGCCCGAGGAAACGCCGATCAACGTCGCCTTCGACAGTGCCTTCTCGGGAGGGTCCAATCCGGGGTATGAGGCAACTGCCCTGAACCTCACCTCCATCGATCCTGCCTGCAACGGTCACGACTACAAGGTGACCCTGACGGACGCTGATGGCTCCGTGCTGGGCCAGGAGGCAACCGGAACGGTTTCCGGCACCTCGCTGACGGTGCCGCTGACGGATGTGCCGGCCAAGGACGTTTCCAACGTTGCGGTCGTCATCCACTCCTAGCCCCCAGCCGGCCGGCCCGCGGGGTTCGGCTGACCGGACCAGGACGAACGCATGCGTGCCCCACGCGCGCCGGCTTCGGTCCCTGTTTGCCAGTCTGCTCCTGGTGGCCGCCGCTGCCGGGATGCTCTATCTCTTCTGGCCGTCGTCACTGGGCGGATGCAGCACGTTCACCATCGTCTCGGGAAACTCGATGGAACCCACCTATTCCACGGGGGACTTCGTGTGGTCGCGCTGTGGTGAACCGGCCGTGGGCGACATTGTTGTGTATACGCCGCCGGATACGGGCGGTGCGCACGTCATCCACCGCATCGTTGGCGGAGACGGCACGGAAGGATGGGTCCTGCAGGGAGACAACAACGACTTCCTTGACCCGTGGAACCCGGACGATTCACACGTTGCGGGGATTGCCACGGTGCACATTCCGCGCTTGGGCAGCATCCTGTACAGCCTGTCGAATCCCTGGATCTGGGGTTCGCTGCTGATCCTCGCCGCAGCAATCTTTCTCTGGCCGCGGGACCCGGAGACTTCCGGGACAGCGTCGGAGACGGAAACCGACGGCGCCGTGGCCGAGGCCGAGCCCGTTGCGGAGCCCGAGCCCATGGAGGAGCCCACGCTGGTCAGCACCCAAGGGAAAGGAGAGCTGCTGTGAATATCCACCGCCCGGTTGCGCGTTCTGCGAAGCTGGCACCATTGACAGCTGCCGCCATCCTGACACTGTTCGTGGTGCTGCTGACGCTGGCTCTGCGTCCCGGTTCCGCCGCGCATCTTCCCCTGGAACCGGCAAGCCTGACGCACGCCAGTGTCGCCGGGCGGTGTACCCCGCACGTGGCTGCGGCCGCCGGAGGGGTCTCCGGCGGAAAAGCCACCACGGTGGAGGTCACCGGGCTGGGCGCGGCCTGCGGCGGACAGGAACTTGACCTGACGCTGTACGGGGACGACGGCGACGCGCTGACTTCGGCGGCCCTGTCCCTGGCCGCCGATGCCCAGGGCTCCACCACGGTGACCGTGCCCGCCTATACGCCCGCCGATGTTGCCGGCGCAGCGGCCACGGTTGGAACGTGGGGTGTGCCCGCGAGCTGGACCTACACCCCGCCGGTCTCGGCCCCCATGGTGAGCTGCACTGTCCTGAACGACCCGACGGGCACCAAGACCTGCGAAGCGACGGACGTGCGGGTCGACGCCTGGGGCTACCCCGAGCCCGATAATTACAACTTCTACGCCACGATCACGAGTCCCTCTGACTCCGAAGACGTTGAGTGGCAGCTCACGCTCAACCTTGCGGACCCGGGCTTCAAGGTGAACGCCAACGTTGCCGACAGCAACAACGGCGTCACGCTGGCTCCCGGCTGGTCCTGCTCGGCGATGCCAATGCTGGAGCTGCGTGGGAACGCGGACGTGAATACCCGGTTCGTGGGCGGCGGCAAGACGGTCACGGTGTGGCTGCAGGGCAAAGCTGCCTCCGGTCCCACCGACGGCGGGGGCCTCTTCAACTGCTCCTGACCCAGGTCACCGGCGGTCAGCGGCGGCCCGTTTGGGGGCTGCGACGGTGACCTGGATACCGGCGGCTTCGAAGGCGGCTTTTTCGTCGGCAGTAATTCCGTTGTCGGTAATGAGGTTGCTGAAGACAAAGCCGCCAAGGGTGGCAAAACTGCGGTTCCCGATCTTGGAGGAATCGGCAACGATGTACGTTTCCGACGCGCGCCGGGACATTAGGGAATTCACGGCTGCTTCGGCTTCGTCATTGACCGTGGGGCCGACTTCCGGGTCCAGGCCGTTGACCCCCACGAAGGCGAAGTCCAGGGCCACCCGCTGCAGGATGGTGTCCGTGTACGGTCCCACGAGTTCGTAGGAGCGGGGGTTCACCACCCCGCCCGTGACCATGACACGGATGTTGGGGCGGACCACCAGCTGGGCGGCGATGTTGATTGCGTTGGTCACCACGGTGAGGGTCGGCTTATTGGAGGGCTCCATCAGGTCCCGGCGCAGGCCGAGGGCCTGGGCGATCGCGGTGCTGGTGGTCCCGCCGCAGAGGCCGATCACCGCTCCGCGCGGAACGAGCGCGCTCGCCGCCTGGGCAATGGCCTGCTTTTCGGCAGCGTGGTCGTCACGTGTGTACCTGGTGGGAAGGTCGTACGCGACAGCCTCCATCGTGGCGCCGCCGCGGGTCCGGGTCAGCAGGCGCTGGGCGGCGAGGGCATCCAGGTCCCGCCGGGCGGTGGCGGGGGAGACCCGCAGCCCTGACACAATGTCCTCGACCTGCACGTGGCCCTGCGCCGCGAGGAGGTCGAGGATTGCGTTCAGCCGCTCTGTCTTTTCCATTGGTTCCTAATCTTGTGCCGGGCAGCCGTGGGCGAAGAGTGCCAACAGCCTCCCCGCTTCCGGTGCGAGCGCCTGCCGGCCGGCGCGGATGTATTTGCGTGAATCCACCAGATCCGGGTTGTTTTCGAGGACCCCGCGGACGGCGCGGGTGAAATAACCGTTCAAATGTGTCGAAACATTGATTTTAGTCATTCCGGCCTGGATGGCGGACACCAGTACCTCGTCAGCGACACCTGAGGACCCGTGCAGGACCAGGGGAACATGCAGAGTCCGGCGCAGCTCGGCGATCAGCTCCAGGTCCAGTTCGGCGCTGCGCTGCGTCATTGCGTGTGAAGAGCCCACCGCTACCGCCAGGGCATCGACGCCGGTAGCCAGGACGAAGTCCACGGCTTCAAAAGGGTCCGTGCGGACCCCCGGGGCGTGTGCACCGTCCTTGCCTCCGATCTCGCCGAGTTCGGCCTCGACAAAGGCCCCGCAGGCATCTGCGTGCTTGACTACCCGTGCGGTTGCCGCGACGTTCTCGCTGTAGGGCAGCCGCGAGCCGTCGTACATGACCGACCCGAAACCCAGTTCCAGCGCCTGGTGCACCAGCGCCGGATCCTCGGCATGGTCCAGGTGCAGGGCCACGGGAACAGAGGCGGCAGCAGCGACTGAACGGCAGGCAAGTGCCAGCGGTTCCAAGGCGCCGTGATAACTGGCGCAGTTCTCCGAAATCTGCAGGATCACGGGCAGCCCGGCGGTCTCGGCACCCTGCACGATCGCCTCGGCCGTCTCCAGATGCAGGACGTTGAACGCGCCGATTCCGGTTCCGGCGGCAGCCGCCGCTTCGACCAGGGTGCGGGTAGGGATCAGGCTCATACGGTTTCCTCCCGGGCGGAGGACGGAACCCGGCCGTCCCGCTGGATCCGCACCTCCTTGGCGAATTGGGTGTGGCGGGGGGAGATCTCCCCGGCAGCCGGCATCAGCACCGCGGCGGCGGACCACGCTGTCGCGGTGCGCAGCAGCCGGTACGGATCCCGGTCTCCGGAAGCAAGCAGCACGGCGACGGCGGCGACGGCGGCATCGCCGGCACCTGTCGGGTTACCGCTGAGCGTGCGTCCCAGGGTTGCAGTGAGGATGGTTCCCGGGGCATCGGCGCTGAACAAGGACATGCCGTCCGCGCCCGAGCTGACGAGGACCTGCCGGGCTCCGGCGCTGATCAGCATGTCCGCACCCCGGGTGACGTCGTCGCATCCCGTTGCCTCCAGGAGTTCCTCGCGATTGGGCTTAAGCACGTCCGCACCTGCGGCGGCCGCCTCCAGCAGTCCGGGGCCGGAGGTATCGATGATGCAGGGAAGCCCCGCCGCGGCGCTGAGGCGGACCAGGCGGGCAAACAAGTCCGGCGGCGCCTCCGGCGGCAGGCTTCCGGCGCCGACGACGCAGGCGGCGTGCGGCAGCGCCTGCTCTACGAGGGCGAACAGCTCATCCCAGTCGCCGGCGCGAAGCGGGACGCCGGTTTCATTGAAGATGCTGGTGAGCCCGGTGCCGGCGTCGACGAAGGCCATGCTGCGCCGGGTGGGCGCGGACACCTCCAGTAGGGCGTGCGGTACACCCGACCCGGTGAGTTCGGCCGTGAACGCTGCACCCGTCGGACCGCCGGCGGATGTGACGGCCAGGGCGGAATGGCCCAGCTGGTGCACCACCCTGGCCGTGTTGAGGCCCTTGCCTCCGGCCCGTGTGTGAGGGGGTGGGACCCGGTGCGTGCTGCCGGGCACCAGGGCCGGCACCGGATAGGTTTCATCCAGGGCCGGGTTGGGAGTGAACGTCAGCACCGTCCCCGCAACGCCCGTCATGCGGGTCCTGCCAACAAGTCACGCGCGCGCAGGGCGGCGCCCATCAGCCCGGCGTCCTGCCCCAGGACCGCCCGGAGCAGCTGCGGACGGCGGTGGAAGGAGAGCGCGGAATCCATCAGGGCGCCCAACGGATCCAGCAGGGCGGACCCGGCCTGGGACAGGCCTCCGCCCAGGATGACTGCCTCGCTCCCGAGCACTGCCACCATCTGGCTCAGCACCACGGCGAGCGCTTCGATGGCCTCGCTCCAGACCCTGCGCGCGGTGGGGTCGCCCGTACCGGCGGCGGCCAGAACCTCCGCCGCACCGGGCACGGGATTACCGGTGAGTTCTGTGTACCGGCGGGCAATAGCGCCGGCTGAAGCGAGCGTTTCCAGGCACCCGGCAGCTCCACAGGCGCAGGGGATGCCCCCGGGGATGGGCGCATGACCGATCTCACCGGCAAATCCGCCGCCGTGGACCCGGCGCCCATCGCAGAAGAGCGCGCCGGCTATTCCGGTACCGATGATAATGACCAAGACGTCCCGCAGCCCGCGCCCGGCACCCAGCCGCATTTCGGCCTCACCGGCCAGTCCGACGTCGTGCCCGAAGGCGACTGGCAGGCCGGTGGCCTCCTGCACCATCCGGGAGAAGGGATAGTTCCGCCAGCCCAGGTTCGCCGAGAGGATTCCCACGCCGGCGTCTTCGTCAACCAGGCCGGGAACGATCAGGCCGATGGAGCGCAGGGGCACGTCACCGGCCTGGGCTGTGTAACCCCGGACCAGGCCGGCCACCTTGTCCACGATGATGTCCCCCGGGTGGTGCGGATCGTGCGGCGTGGGCAGTCTCCGGAGCCCGTGGAAGGTACCGGAGGCGTCCTGCAGGGCAGCCTTGATGTCGGTTCCGCCGATATCGAGGGCGAGGACCAGGCCGTCCCCTCCGGGCGGGATGGGGCTGAGCATCGCCTACTCCGCCAGGATCACCGAACGGGCCAGATTGCGCGGACTGTCGGGGTTCAGTCCTCTGGCCAGGGACCGCTCCAGGGCGAGCCGGTGGATCCGCACGAGTTCAGCGAGGGGATGCCGCGGGACGGCCTCGAACCGGGCCCCGGCGGAGCGGACGTCGCTGCCAAGACCGGGGGGCTCCGGCGCGAGGAGCCAGGTTACCCGGCCGGGAGCGGCAACGGCAATCGGTCCGTGCCGGTATTCCATGGCGGGGTAGGCCTCCGTCCACTCCTGCGCTGCTTCCCGGAGCTTCAGTGCAGCCTCGTGGGCCAGCCCAACCGTCCAGCCGCGGCCCAGGAACGTGAACTGCTCCGCTTCGAGCAATGCGGCCGGCGTGCTTTCTGTCAGGACTTCCCGTGCCTCAGCCACAGCCCGGGACAGGTCCCAGCCGAGCGACGCCAGCAGGTAACAGAGAGTGGTGGTGGCGAAGCGGGTCTGGACCACCGAGGTTTCATCGGCGTAGGGGAGCGCGACGACGGCGTCCGCCAGCCGGGCGGCAGGAGTGTCAACGGCGCCAAGGACCAGCACGGTAGGGGTGCCGGTACCGCGAAGCGTAGCCAGCAGGTCCAGGATTTCGCTGGTGGTCCCGGAACGGGTGATGGCGATGACGGCCTCGTAACCGCGTCCGGGCAGGCCCTCGGCTTCGGAAGCGGCAAAGGCATCGGTGACGCCCTGTCCTGAGGACTCCCGCGCGGCGGCGAAGGCGTGCGCCATGAACCAGGAGGTGCCGCAGCCCACCACGGCTACCCGGGCACCCTCGGGTGGCAGCAGGCGTTCGCCCCGGGACTGGGCGATGGCCCGCTCCCAGATCTCCGGCTGGGACTGAAGCTCTTCGCGCATCCACCGCCCGGGCGGCAGGTCGGCGGAGGGCAGGATGGTCGCGAACTCAGACTCAGACTCGGGCATGCGGGATCTGCTCCTTCTCGGGAATACGCCACGCTCAGGGCGCAATAGCTACATGGTGGCTGATGATTGCTTCTCTTGTCTAGCAATCATAATTAATCATCATGTCTGGGCCGAAGTGTGGGTATCAGGCCGCTTTAGGTTCAGAAGAAACTTTCGCAGAACTCTTGACTCCCCGCTTTCCGCGGGAAATTATGTGGACACTGCCTGCTTGCTAATGATCGTGAGTCGGTATTAGTAATCAGATTTCATCACGAAGCCGTGCCGATAACTGGGCACCGCTGCCGGCACCACCACCTGAAAGAGGATTCAATGAAGAAAAAACTTCCCCTGGGCCTAGTCGCCGTGGTTGCTGCCGGCACTTTGGCGGTGTCCTCCTGCGGTTTCGGCGGAGGAGGCGGCGGAGAAGACGGCGCCACCACCCTGAACCTGCTGGTCCCTACCTACTCCGACGGCACCAAGGCACTCTGGGAAGGCGTCATCGAAGACTTCGAGGCCGCCAATGACGGAATCGATGTGAACCTCCAGGTGGAATCCTGGGAAAACCTCGAATCGGTCCTGCAGACCAAGGTCCAGGCGGGCGAGGCCCCGGACATCTACAACGGCGGGGCCTTCTCCGCGTTCGCCGACGAAGGACTGCTCTATCCGGCAGACGAAGTGGCCTCGGAAGCAACCATCTCCGACTTCCAGGAATCCTTTGCCGCGAACGAAGCCCTGGACGGCACCCAGTACGGACTGCCGCTGATCGCCTCCGCGCGGGCACTGTTCTACAACAAGGACCTGTTCGAGGCAGCCGGCGTCCAGGCCGCACCCACCACCTGGGATGAGCTGTACGACGCCGCCAAGAAAATCTCCGCCACGGGCACCCCGGGCTACGGCATGCCGCTGGGCTCGGAGGAAGCCCAGGGTGAGAGCCTGATCTGGTTCGCCGGTAACGGCGGAGGCTACGGGGACGAAACGACGATCACCGTCAACACCCCCGAAAACATCGAGGCAGCCGAGTTCATGAAGAAGATGATCACCGACGGCGTCACCCAGCCCGATCCCGGCGCCACCCAGCGCACCCCTATGATCAACGTCTTCGCCCAGGGACAGATCGGCATGGTCTACGCCCTGCCGCAGACCGTGGGACAGATCGAGGAATCCAACCCGGACCTCAACTACGCCGTCGCCAACGTCCCGACCAATACCGGGGAGCCCGCCACCCTGGGGGTCGCCGACCGGCTGATGGCCTTCAAGAACGACGGAGACAAGGCCGAGGCCATCACCAAGTTCATGGACTTCTTCTTCGCCGAGGACCAGTACGTGGACTGGGTCCAGACCGAAGGTTTCCTGCCCACCACCAAGAGTGGATCCGAGGCCATGGCCTCGGATGAAACCCTGAAGCCCTTCCTGGACATGCTGCCCAGTGCCAACTTCTACCCGACCACCAACCCGGCCTGGAACGCCACTGACGGCGCTTTCAAGTCACTGATGGGCCAGCTCGAAGACCAGGACGCCGCCACCGTCCTGGACCAGATCCAGGCCAAGGCCGACGCCGCCTAGACCGCAGCCGCCACGGAGTGGCCGGTCCCCGGACCGGCCACTCCAGCACCGAGAACGGTATCCCTCTATGAGTTCACTGCCCCAGCCGAGCCTTTTGGCCCGCAAACGCAGGCCACGGAGCCGCGAAGGCATCCTGGCAGCACTGCCATGGATCGGCCCCGTGCTGATCCTGATCTTTGGTGTGGTGATTTTTCCGGCCGGTTACATGGTGTATAGCTCCACCCGGCGGATCAGCGCGGCCGGCACCAACGTGGAAGGCGTCGGTCTGGCCAATTTCGGCACGGTCTTCAGTGATCCCAACCTGCCCCGCATTTTGTTGAACACGGTGGTGTGGGTGGTTGTGGTGGTGACCCTGACGGTCCTGATCTCCCTGGCGCTCGCCAACTTCCTGAACAAGCCCTTTCCGGGCCGGACACTGGTTCGCATGGCGGTCGTGGTGCCCTGGGCGGCCAGCGTGGTCATGACCACCACCGTCTTCTATTACGGCCTGGACCGGGATTACGGAATCATCAACAAATTCCTGGTGGACATTGGGCTGCTGGACGCCTCCTACGGCTTCACCAAAAACGTGGCCACCGCACTGGCCGCGGCAATCGTCGTGGGCGTCTTCGTCTCCCTGCCGTTCACCACCTATACGCTGCTCGCCGGGTTCCAGGCGATTCCCGCCGATGCGCTGGAGGCTGCCAAAATGGACGGCGCCGGGCCGGCCCGGACCTTCTTCAGCGTAGTGCTTCCGCAGCTGCGCGGAGCGTTGGCAGTGTCCGTGCTGATCAACATCATCAACGTCTTCAACAACCTGCCCATTCTGAAGATCATGACCGGATCCATCCCCGGCTACAGTGCGGACACCCTGATGACCTACATCTTCAAGGTCCTCCAATTCGACCGGAGGCTGGACATTGCCAGTGCCCTCAGCGTGGTGAACTTTGCCGTGGTGCTGGTGATCGTCGCGGTGTACGTCAAAGTCGTCAAGCCCACGAAGGAGGTCTGAGATGGCTGCCACCGCACCCGTATCCGCCCCGGCCGAGGTCCGGCCACCGGCCCCCCTGCCCAAACGGACGAAGGGCTACCGCGTCGACGGGATCAGCCGCCGCCGGATGGCCGGGAGGACAGTGGCCGGAGCACTGATCGCCCTGGCCTTCCTGACGCCCTATCTGATCATGCTGGTCGGCTCGCTCAAGACCCGCGCGGAAATCCTCAGTGTCCCGCCCGCCTACTTCCCGCAGGACGGGTTGCAGTTCGGCAATTACGCCACCATGTGGGATACACCCGAGACGCCGTTACCCTTCAACCTGGGCTCCACCATCATCATCGCGGTGTCCGCCACCATCCTGGTCCTCCTCGTGGCGACGCCCGCGGCCTACTACACCGCCCGCTTCCGGTTTCCCGGCCGGATGGTCTTCCTCTTCCTGGTGATCGTCACCCAGATGCTGCAGCCTGCGGTCCTGACCGCCGGCCTGTTCCGCCAGATGCTCTGGCTGGACCTGAACAACACCTGGTTGGCGATGATCCTGATCAACGCCGCGTTCAACCTCTCCTTTGCCCTCTGGATCATGCACAGCTTTTTCGCCGCCATCCCCAAGGAAATCGATGAGGCCGCACAGATTGACGGGGCCGGCCGGTTCCGGGTGCTCTTCACCATCAACCTGCCCCTGGTCTGGCCGGGGATTGTTACGGCCGTGATCTTCACCTTCGTTTCCGCCTGGAACGAATTCGCTGCCAGCCTGGTCATCATGTCCACGGCTGAGAACCAGCCGCTTTCAGTGGCGCTGACCAAGTTCATCGGGCAGTACTCCACCAGCTGGCAGTACGTCTTCGGGATTTCGATCGTGGCGATTGTTCCCGTCATCATTCTGTTTGCCCTGATCGAGAAGCGGCTCATCGGCGGGCTGACCGCCGGCGCCGTCAAATAGCGGCTGCCGGATACAAAAAAGTGCCCCCGGCCGGAATCGAACCGACGACCTGCCCTTTAGGAGAGGGCCGCTCTATCCTACTGAGCTACGGAGGCGTGGCCGCCGGCGTCCGGCAGCGATAAACAGCTTACCTGTTTTCGGCTCCAGGTGCCGCGCGGCCTGCAGGGACACGCTGCTACGGCTTCGTCGCCGGTCCCGGCGCCTCAGGGCCCTTGGGTGAATCCTCCAGGAGCTGCAAATACGTGGTGTAGGCCTGCCGCATCCCAACGAGGAAGCTGCGGACCGTTTCCAGCTCGGCCTCCGAGTAGCGGTCCATGACTTCGGTGGTCAGCGCTCCGAGCGGACCGAAATAGGCGCCGGCCAGCTGCCTGGCCAGGGGTTCGAAGTGCAGGGTCACTTTCCGGCGGTCTGCTTCGGACCGCGCCCGGTGGATGTGGCCGATCTGCTCCAGCCGGTCGATCACGGCCGTGGTCGCCCCCGTGGACGTGCCCAGCAGTGTGCTGAGGCGTCCGGCGGTGAGCGGAACGCCGCGCACTTCGGCTTCCATGACCAGCGTCAGGGCCCGCATATCCGTTGAGTTCAATCCGTGTTTGTGGGCGAAGGCATCCGCAACGAGCTGGCCGTCCAGGCCCATGCCCCTGACAGCCTCCACGATTTCACGACGCAGCGCGTTCATCTCCACCATCACATAGTAGCTTCACGTTGAAGTATCTCTAAATAAGAGATACTTTGTTCGCTAGTTACTTGACCGCTGCAACACCTACACCTCTGGAGTATCACCATGAGCGCGAAGATAGTTAAATCGGCGAGGGCTGCGTTAGTCACGCTGTTCCTTGGCCTGGTGGTGATCGTGGGGCTCTTTGCCATTCCGGTCCCTGAGAACGAGAGCTCGACGGTGGGGCAGCTCAGCGACAAGTACCAGGTCACCCAGGTCCAGGAACTGCTCAAGGAATTCCCGGACGCCCAGCAGTCCACCGCACTGATCGTGATTTCGCGTGAAGACGGCGGCGAAATGAGCCAGGCAGACATCGCGGCCATCGCGGACATCTCTGCCGCCGCGACGGAATCCGGCGTCGAGGCACCTCCGGCCCAGGTGCCTCCGCTGGTGTCGGAGAACGGCGTCGTTGCCCTTATTCCGGTTACGCTGCAGGCTGCAAGCGACGACGGCGATGCCGTGGGCGAGGAAGTCGAGGCGCTGCGCGGGGCAATCAGCGACGCCGCCCCGGAGGGGCTGAAGGCCGAACTCACCGGCGGCGCAGCCTTCACCGCGGACCTGGCCGGCGTTTTCGCAGGCGCGAACTTCACCCTTCTTGCCGTCACCGCTTCCGTCGTGGCCCTGCTGCTGATCGTCACCTACCGCTCTCCGTGGCTGTGGATCGTCCCGCTGGCGATCGTGGCCACCGTCGAGCAGCTCTCGCTGCGCATGGTGGACGTCCTGGCGCCGCTGGCCGGCATCGAAGTGGATCCCTCCGCCGTCGGCATCACCAGCGTCCTGGTGTTTGGCGCCGCAACGAACTATGCGCTGCTGCTGATTGCCCGCTACCGGGAAGAACTGCGTGTGCATGACAGCGTCTACGCAGCCATGGGCAAGGCACTCACCCGCACCCGCGAAGCGATCATCGCCTCGGGCGGCACGGTTATCCTGGCGCTGCTGACCCTGCTCTTCACCGACACCATGAGCTACCGCGGACTCGGATTCTCGGCCGCACTGGGCATTGTCTTCGCGATCCTCAGTGCACTCTTCCTGCTTCCCTTGGCACTGGTGCTGCTGGGCCGGAAGCTCTTCTGGCCCTTCGTTCCCAAGGTGGGGGACCCCGCCCGCGAAGGCAGGTTCTGGGGCCGGCTGGGCGACGCGACCGCCCGCAAGCCGAAGACGATTGCCGGCATCGCCGTCGTCGTCCTGCTTGTTATGGCAAGCGCGCTGTTCAGCGCCAAGATCGGCCTGAGCGAGAACGAGCAGTTTACGGATAAGCCGGAGGCCGTAACTGCGGCAGAGACCCTCGAAGAGGGCTTCGCCGCCGGCTCGACCTTCCCTGTCATCGTGCTGGTGAACTCGGACGAAGCAGAAGCCGCAGCCGACGAGCTGGGCAGCGTGGACGGCGTGGACAACGCCACCATCAGCAGCGAGCATGACGGCCTGACCCGGATCGACCTGGTCACCACCTATGAAGCGGGAACCGATGAAGCCAACACCTTCATCCGGGACCTTCGCTCGGACCTTGCGGAGAATCCGGACTATGGAGCCCTGGTAGGCGGCGAGGCGGCCGAACGGGTTGACCAGCTGGACGCGAATACGCACGACGTGACGCTGGTGGTCTCCCTGGTGATTCTGCTGGTGTTCCTGGTGCTCGTCGCCCTGCTCCGGTCCCTCGTTGCACCGGTCCTGCTTGTGGCCTCGGTGCTGCTGACCTTCTTCGCCGCCAGCGGCATCAGCTGGCTGCTGTTCGTCAACGTCCTGGGCTTCCCGGCCCTGGATACGCTGACCCTCCTGTACAGCTTCCTGTTCCTGGTCGCCCTGGGCGTGGACTACAACATCTTCCTGGTCACCCGGGCCCGGGAGAACGCCGCCACCATGGGAACCAGGAAGGGCATGTTGGCCGCACTGCGCTCCACCGGCGGCGTCATCACCAGCGCCGGCATCCTGCTGGCCGCGGTGTTCGTGGTCCTTGGTGTGCTGCCGCTGGTCACGCTTGCCCAGGTTGGACTCACCGTGGCAATCGGTGTCCTGTTCGACACCCTGATCGTCCGGACCGTGATCGTGCCGGCCCTAGTCTTTGTCCTCGGCGACAAGTTCTGGTGGCCGAGCCGTCCGGGAGCTAAACACGGCAAGCACGGACGCCACCAGGCTGAGCCCGAGGAGGACCCAGCGGGAGACCGTGAGGACGCTGGCCAGGCCAGCGTCACCGGCCGCTAGCTCCGCAGACCCCAGAACGCCGTCAATGGCGACGTTCTCCCAGAGATCCGCTATGACGAAGAGGATCGGCGCGGCCCACAGCACCCAGCGGAGCGTTCGGCGCTGGGTGTTGAGGCCGATGATCAGCAGCCAGGCGAATCCGAAAATGAGGGGAAAGAGGGTACCCGCCGTCTTGTGGACGTAGCTGAGCTGGCCCAGCGCATCGGCATCCATTGCCGAGCGCAGGGCGGCCAGGTACTCCATGTCGTACCCGCCGATCAGCGAGTCCGGCATGGCCAGGCCGCCCGAAAGCTGGGTCATCTGGTTCAGCACCAGCAAGTGGTAGTACCAGAACATAAACAGCGCGGTGGCCGCCGCGGCAATCACGACCAAATTGGCGTTGGTCTTGGCCTGCTGCGGCGTCCGCTGTGTTGTTGGATTGGCGGGGACCTGCTGCCCTGCCGGAAGCTGTGCCTTGTCGCCGTGCTTTGCGGCGCGCTGTGCCGGAGTTTTACCCATGCCTCCAGTATGGCGGAGGGTGCCGCAGGCTTCCCGGCGGACGGTGCGGGGAGAACGGTTTAGGCTAAGGCCCATGAGCGCGAATGCCACTGAAGAAGATTTCGCCCTTGCCGGGTCCCTGGTCCGGGAGGCCGGAGCCCTGGCGCTGGCCATGCGCAGCGAAGGGCTGACGGGCAAACAGAAAACCTCGGTCTCCGACGTCGTGACGGCAGCGGACCACGCAGCAGAAAAGCTGGTCCTGGAAACCCTGCGCAGGCTGCGTCCCGAGGACGGGATCCTCGGCGAGGAAGGTGCCAGCCACCAGGGAACCTCGGGGCGCACCTGGGTGATCGACCCCGTGGACGGCACTTACAACTTCCTCTCCGGGTCCACCTACTGGTGCTCTGCCCTGGCCCTGCGGGCCGATTCCGGCCCGGACGGCACAGACGAGGATCCCGGGGTGCTGCTGGGAGCGATCTACCAGCCCCAGGAGGACCGGCTCTGGCTTGGCGGTCCCGGGCATCCCGCCACGCTGAACGGGGCTGTGCTGGATCCGGTGGAGGACACCGGGCTGGACCGGCTCAGCGCCGGAACGTACCTGCATCCCACCTGGCTGACGCGTGAAGACGTAGCTGGCCCCTGGACCCGGGCAGCCGCCGGGGCGGCAACTCTGCGGATGCTCGGCAGCGGTTCCTGCGACCTGGGGTCGGTGGCTGCGGGCCGGCTCGGTGCCTGGTTCCAGCACAGCTGCCCGGAATGGGACTGGCTGCCCGGGAAGGCGATTGTGGAGGCTTCCGGAGGCACGGCTGCGGTCCTTGAGGTGAATGGGTTCCGCTGGCATATTGCCGGCCCCGCGACGGCGGTGCGTGAGATCCAGCACCGGCTTTCGGGAACCTAGCAGGCCCGGCCCGGCCGGACGGAAACTGCGTCCGGGAAAATGTCGGGGCCAGCACCTAGACTTAAAACCACCATGGACTATCTCTTTGATCCGTACTTTTCCACGCCCGCCAAGACCAAGGCCTCCGCTGACCCTGATGCGGGCAAAGCCGGGGAAGACGCCGCGCGGAAGACCGGCGCGGACACCGCAGCAGGCTCCGGCACTCCGCGTTCCGGCTCCGGCCGCGTGGATGAGGCCCGGGCCGCGGATCTGCTGCGCGGCCTGAACCCGCAGCAGGAGGAGGCGGTCAAGCATGCCGGATCCCCGCTGCTGATCGTCGCCGGCGCCGGGTCAGGCAAGACCCGGGTGCTCAGCCACCGGATCGCCTACCTGCTGGCCACCGGCCGCTCCAACCCGGGCCAGATCCTGGCCATCACCTTTACCAACAAGGCAGCGGCTGAGATGCGTGAACGCATCGAATCGCTCGTGGGCGGCGTCGCGAAGACCATGTGGATCTCCACCTTCCACTCCTCCTGCGTGCGGATCCTGCGCCGGGAGGCCAAGGCCGTGGGGATGAACTCCAACTTCTCCATCTACGATTCCGCGGACACGCTGCGACTGATCACGCTGGTGGCCAAGGGACTGGACCTGGACCCCAAGCGGTTCGCCCCCAAGGCCATCGCCAACAAGATCTCCGGGCTGAAGAACGAACTCATCGATGATGAGTCCTATGCCTCCAGTGCCAACTATTCCGATCCGTTCGAGCAGGCCGTGGCCCAGGTCTACACCGGGTACACGCAGCGGATGCGCCAGGCCAACGCCCTGGACTTCGATGACCTGATCGCCCAGACGGTCTACATGTTCCGGGCCTTCCCGGGTGTTGCCGAATACTACCGGCGCCGCTTCCGGCACATCCTCGTGGACGAATACCAGGACACCAACCACGCCCAGTACGCCCTGGTCCGGGAGCTCGTGGGCGTGGAAGGCGAAGGCCACCTGGACATTCCGCCCGCAGAGCTGACGGTGGTGGGCGACTCGGACCAGTCCATCTACGCGTTCCGCGGGGCGGACGTGCGCAACATCGTGGACTTCGAAAAGGACTACCCGTCCGCACGCACGATCCTGCTGGAGCAGAACTACCGGTCCACCCAGACCATCCTGTCCGCAGCCAACGCCGTGATTTCCCGCAACCCCAACCGCCCGGAAAAGAAGCTCTGGACCGCTGAGGGAGACGGCGCAAAGATCGTCGGCTACGTGGGGGAGAACGAGCACGAGGAAGCCCGGTTCATCGCCGAGGAAATCGACCGGCTCCAGGATGAAGAGGACCTGCGGCCCGGCGACGTCGCCATCTTCTACCGCACCAACGCCCAGTCACGTTCGCTCGAAGACGTGCTGGTGCGCGTGGGACTGCCGTACAAGGTGGTTGGCGGCACCCGGTTCTACGAGCGCAAGGAAATCAAGGATGCGCTGGCGTACCTGCGCGTGCTGGTGAACCAGGACGACGTCGTGAACCTGCGCCGCATCCTGAACGAACCAAAGCGCGGCATAGGCGACCGTGCGGAATACTCGGTAGCCGCGCTGGCAGAGCGTGAGCGCATCAGCTTTATGGCTGCCCTGCGCCGGGCCGAAGATGCTCCCGGACTGGCAACGCGCTCGCTGAACGCCGTCAACGGCTTCGTCAAGCTGATCGACGACCTGTCCGAAGTGGCATCCGGCTCCGGGGCGTCCGCTGCCCTGGAAGCAGTCCTGGAGCAGACCGGCTACCTGGCGCAGCTGCGTTCCAGCGCCGACCCGCAGGACGAGTCCCGCGTGGAGAACCTGGCGGAACTGGTCGCCGTCGTCCGCGAATTCGAACGCGACAATCCGGAGGGAACCCTCGAACAGTTCCTGGAGCAGGTCTCCCTGGTGGCGGACGCAGACCAAATCCCGGACGCGCCCGAGGGCTCCGCCGAGGAAGTGGCCGCCGCCGTCGAGGAATCCCGGCGCCAGGGCGTAGTAACCCTGATGACCCTGCACACCGCCAAGGGCCTTGAATTCCCGGTGGTGTTCCTGACCGGCATGGAGCAGGGCATCTTCCCGCACCAGCGTTCTGCCACTGATCCGGCTGAACTGGCCGAGGAACGCCGCCTGGCCTACGTGGGCCTGACGCGCGCCCGCCAGCGGCTTTACCTCACGCGTTCCGAGGTCCGCAGCATGTGGGGCCAGAGCCAGTACAACCCGGCCAGCCAGTTCGTGGGGGAAGTGCCTGCTGAACTCATCGAGTGGAAGCGCGAGGGCATGGACCGTCCCGCCTGGGGCGGCGGAGGAAGCATCACCTCCAGCCGCTACAGCGGATCACACTGGGGTGCAGGAGCGCCGTCGTCCACCGGCGGCAGCATCGCCGCCGCACCCGTCTCCAAGGCCATGGGCCGCGTCCAGCCGCAGAAGGAAGTCATTTCGGTTGCGGTCGGGGACAAGGTCAACCACACCTCCTTCGGGCACGGCCAGGTTCTGGCTGTCGAAGGCTCGGGGGACAAGACCGTGGCGAAGGTGAAGTTCGACGTCGGCGAGAAGCGGCTGCTGCTGCGTTACGCCCCGCTGACCAAGGAGTCATAACACAGCCGGAAGCCCATAGCGGAAAGGCCGGTTCTTCTACAAACCGTCGAACTGTGCCCTTCGTCACTAAAGCGGTAGTCTGTGGTGGGCCCCCGGCGCTAAGGGACTAAAGTGCCATTGGGGCAGCCCGGCTCGACGCATCTGCTTCTTGATCAGCTGATCAATACGTAAACCTACTTCGACGTAGAAGGACACTAGCCCGTGGACCTGTTTGAATATCAGGCGCGCGATCTGTTTGAGGCGCACGGAGTACCCGTGCTTGCCGGAATCGTGGCGCACACTCCTGAAGAAGCCAAAGCTGCAGCCGAGAAGATTGGCGGCGTCGTCGTCGTCAAGGCCCAGGTAAAGGTTGGCGGCCGCGGCAAGGCCGGCGGCGTCAAGGTGGCTAAGACCGCTGACGAAGCCTTCGAGCACGCCAGCAACATCCTCGGGATGGACATCAAGGGCCACACGGTCAAGAAGGTCATGATCGCACAGGGTGCGGACATCGCCGAGGAGTTCTACTTCTCCGTCCTGCTGGACCGCGCCAACCGCAACTACCTGGCCATGTGCTCGGTCGAAGGCGGCATGGAAATCGAGCAGCTCGCCGTTGAGCGTCCCGACGCCCTTGCCCGCGTCGCTGTGGATCCGGCAGTTGGCATCGACCAGGCCAAGGCCGAAGAAATCGTCGACGCAGCCGGCTTTGCTCCGGAACTGCGCGAAGGCGTCGTGAACGCCATCCTGAAGCTGTGGGACGTCTTCACCAAGGAAGACGCCACCCTCGTGGAGGTCAACCCGCTGGTCAAGACCGGCGCAGGCGACATCGTTGCCCTCGACGGCAAGGTCTCCCTGGACGAGAACGCCGACTTCCGCCAGCCCGGCCACGCCGAGCTGGAAGACAAGGACGCAGCGGACCCGCTGGAAGCCAAGGCCAAGGCGAACGACCTCAACTACGTCAAGCTCGACGGCGAAGTTGGCATCATCGGCAACGGTGCAGGCCTGGTTATGTCCACGCTCGACGTCGTTGCCTACGCAGGCGAAAAGCACGGCAACGTGAAGCCCGCCAACTTCCTGGACATCGGCGGCGGAGCCTCGGCATCCGTCATGGCCGCCGGCCTGGACGTCATCCTCAACGATGAGCAGGTCAAGTCCGTCTTCGTGAACGTCTTCGGTGGAATCACCGCCTGTGACGCAGTTGCCAACGGCATCGTCAAGGCCCTGGAGATCCTCGGCGACGAGGCCAACAAGCCGCTGGTCGTCCGCCTGGACGGCAACAACGTGGAGGAAGGCCGCCGCATCCTGGCCGAGGCCAACCACCCGCTGGTTACCCTCGCAACCACCATGGACAACGGCGCCGACAAGGCTGCCGAGCTCGCCAACGCAGCTCGCTGACCGAGCCGATCCCCAGAAAGAGAATTCACACATGTCTATCTTCTTGAACAAGGACTCCAAGGTCATCGTTCAGGGCATCACCGGCGGCGAAGGCACCAAGCACACCGCCCTGATGCTCAAGGCCGGGACCCAGGTTGTTGGCGGCGTCAACGCCCGCAAGGCCGGCACCACCGTGACCCACGGCGATGTTGAGCTCCCCGTTTTCGGCACCGTGGCCGAGGCCATGGAAAAGACCGAGGCTGACGTCTCGATCGTCTTCGTTCCGCCGGCCTTCACCAAGGACGCCGTGATGGAAGCAATCGACGCAGGCATCGGCCTCGTTGTGGTCATCACCGAAGGTGTTCCCGTACAGGATTCCGCCGAGTTCTGGGCCCACGCCCAGTCCAAGGTCGACGCCGACGGCAACCAGGTCACCCGCATCATCGGCCCGAACTGCCCCGGCATCATCACTCCGGGCGAAGCCCTGGTTGGCATCACCCCGAACAACATCACGGGCAAGGGCCCGATCGGCCTCGTCTCGAAGTCCGGCACCCTGACCTACCAGATGATGTACGAACTGCGCGACCTCGGCTTCTCCACCGCCATCGGCATCGGCGGCGACCCGATCATCGGCACCACCCACATCGACGCCCTCGCAGCCTTCGAAGCTGACCCCGAGACCAAGGCGATCGTGATGATCGGCGAAATCGGCGGCGACGCCGAAGAGCGTGCAGCCGACTTCATCAAGGCCAACGTCACCAAGCCGGTTGTCGGCTACGTGGCAGGCTTCACCGCCCCCGAAGGCAAGACCATGGGCCACGCCGGCGCCATCGTCTCCGGCTCCGCAGGAACCGCACAGGCCAAGAAGGAAGCACTCGAAGCAGCAGGCGTGAAGGTCGGCAAGACGCCGTCCGAGACCGCTGAGCTGCTGCGCGAAGTTTTCGCTTCGCTCTAGTTCCACCAGCGCATACCCCCGTGCCCGGTTCTCCGGTGCACGGGGGTTTTGTGCGTCCACCTCTAGGAAGACAAAACAACTACATGAGTTCCAAGCCAGCTTCCCCGGCCGTTCCCGGCGACCACCGGCGCGCACTGCGCCGGGCCACCTGGATCGCCACCCTGGGCGGCTTCCTCTTCGGCTACGACACCGGCGTGATCAACGGGGCGCTGCCCTACATGCAGGACGACCTGGGGCTGACCCCTTTCACCGAAGGCCTGATCACCTCCAGCCTGCTCTTTGGTGCAGCCTTCGGTGCCGTCGGTGCCGGACAGCTCGCCGACCGGTTGGGCAGGCGCCGGCTGCTGCTGATCCTCGCCGTCGTATTCATGCTCGGTGCCGCCGGCACCGCCGCAGCACCAGGGGTCGGCGTCATGGTCCTGGCCCGCGTGGTCCTGGGCCTCGCCGTTGGCGGCGCCTCCGCCGTCGTACCCATGTTCCTGGCCGAGCTCGCCCCCGCGGCGCGCCGCGGGCAGCTGGTGACGCGGGACCAGCTGATGATCGTTAGCGGCCAGCTGGCCGCCTTCGTCTGCAACGCCGTCATCGGCAACATCTGGGGCGAAGAAGGGAACGTCTGGCGCTGGATGCTCCTGGTCGCCACACTCCCGGCGATCGCGCTCTGGATCGGAATGCATTTCGTGCCGGAGAGCCCGCGCTGGCTGGGCTCGAAGGGCCGGTACGCGCAGATGCTCACGGCACTGCAGAAGATCCGCAGCGCCGAAGAAGCGCAGGCGGAGTACGACGAGATCAAGGGACTGGCCGGCACTTCACGCACCGGCCGGCTGAAGGACTTCGCCGAGCCGTGGCTGCTGCGGGTCCTGCTGATCGGCATGGGCCTCTCGATCGTTCAGCAGATCACCGGCGTCAACGCGATCATCTACTACGGCACGCAGATCCTGGCCGACGCCGGATTCGGCACGGAAGCGGCGCTGACCGCCAACATTGCCAACGGCGTCGTCTCCGTCGCCGCGGCACTGCTGGGCATCTGGCTCCTGGGGAAGGTGGCGCGCCGGCCCATGCTGATCACCGGGCTGCTCGGCACCACCACCACGCTGGCGCTCATCGGCGCCGCGTCGATCCTGATGCCCGAGGGCACCGTCCGCGGCTTCACTGTCCTGTCCCTGACCGTGCTGTTCCTTGCCTTCCAGCAGGGTGCGGTGTCCCCGGTGACCTGGCTGATGCTGGCGGAGATCTTCCCGCTGCGCGTCCGGGGGCTGGGCATCGGCCTGTCCGTGTTCGTGCAGTGGATGGCCAACTTCGCCGTCGGGTTCTCCTTCCCCATGCTGATGGCTGCCCTGGGCATCTCCAACACGTTCTTCATCTTCGTGGCCCTGGGCATCTGTGCCGTGCTGTTCGTCCGGCGGTTCATGCCGGAGACCCGGGGCCTGTCCCTGGAAGAGCTTGAGCTGAAGCTTCGCAAGGCGTAGCAGGGACTGCTGGTTAGGCGGATGCCGTCCGGAAATCCGGACGGCATCCGCGGCTGCTACTGAACGACCGGGTAGCTGCCGATCACAGGCAGCGAGACTGACGCAGTGAAGGTGGTCAGGGCCGTGACCTTCGGCGGGGTG
Source organism: Arthrobacter koreensis (assembly GCF_035792275.1). Classification (GTDB taxonomy): domain Bacteria; phylum Actinomycetota; class Actinomycetes; order Actinomycetales; family Micrococcaceae; genus Arthrobacter_B; species Arthrobacter_B koreensis_A. The sequence continues at coordinate 99,458 of NZ_JAMWKK010000004.1, forward strand.
TACACCGTGGAACTGGGGGTCACCTGCAGCACCAGCCTGCTCTGCGGTGTTACCAGGTAGGAGATCTCCTCCAGCGGAACGGTAATGGTCCGTTCCGTGCCGTCCAGGACCAGCGGCACCGGCGTCACCTGGTTCCCGGCTACCAGCGAGCTCCGGGACTTGTCGATGATCTGCGCATACACGTGCGTGTTCGGTGTCCGGGAGGTTCCGCGGTAGGTCAGTGTCAGCGCAGGGGCGCCGAAGACCTGGGTGGCCTCCGCCGGGGCCGTTACCGGAGCGTTGACGGCCACCGGGGCCCAGGCAGCAGCAATGACGCCGCCGCTGACAGCGGCGGGGGAGAGCAGCAGGGTGCCCTTGCCGGATCCCGTCAGCGACCCCACGGGGGCGGGATATCCCTCAGCTGCCCGGGTGGTTCCGAGCTGGTCGATGAACTCGAATCCCGGTCCGGTTGATACGTCGTTGCCGTCCAGGTATTTGCTGAACCAGTCCAGCACCGCACCGGTGATGCGGTCCGGTCCGGCCACTCCCGACGAGCAGAGACCATGGCCGCCGCAGAACTGCAGCATCTTCACCTCGGTGCCCGTGGACTTGATCAGGTTGTAGTTCCGGGTCGCCTCATCGAGGGTGAAGAGTGTGTCCACGGTGCCCTGGATGATCAGGGTAGGGGCCGTGATTGAGGTGAACATGCTCTGCGGCGTCAGGGATTCGAAGTAGGCCAGCGACTCCGGGCTGAGAGTGTTCGGGTACCCAATGCCCTCACGGCAGGCTTTCCGCACCGGGGCTGCCAGCGCTCCTCTGTTGCCGACAAGTTCACCGAGCTGCCCGGTTACCGTTCCCTCCAGGCACAGCAGGGTGCCCCAGCCGGACTTGAACGACCCTGCCTTGTACAGGCTGTTGGTCAGGTTGTTCCAGGCAATGGTCGGCGCGATCGCGTCTACCCGCTCATCCAGCGACGCGAGGACAAACTGGATGCCGCCCCCGTAGGACGCTCCGGCCATGCCCAGCACCGGATCACCGGGTGCGTCCAGCTCCGCTTCCGGCTGCTCGGCAATGAAGTCGATGAGGACCTGCCCGTCGCGGCCTTCGAAAGCGGGGTTGTTCACATATGCTTCCCCGCCGCTGAGGCCGAAGCCGCGCGGATCCCACGTCACCACGTTGTAGCCGGCCTCCCGCAGCGGTGCGATTCCGATGGAACCGATCAGGGTGCTGGTGGTAGTGGACGGAAGGCGGCTTCCCGGCAGCCCGAATCCCGGCCCTACCATGACGGTTGGCGCAGTATCACCGGCCTGCAGGCCAAGCGCGGGGAAGAAGTTGGTATGGATTGGTGTCCCGTCAAAGGAGGGGACAACGACGTCGGTGCGCACCTGGGGCGGCGCAGCTGCCGTGCCGGGTCCGGTCAGGGCGGAGGCAGGGGGAGCAGCCGCAAAGGACGCGGCGAGGAGGGTGCCCGCGGCAAGCAGGGCGGAGATTTTTCGCATGGAGGACCTTTTCTGTGACGTCTTTGTCAGGCCGGCGGATTTTCTACCGGCCAGTAGGTTAGCCAGAGACTAGGTTCCCTAAAGATCCGCGGACAAGGCATGAGGCCCACGCGGGTGGCCGAAAGCCGAAAGTTTTCTGTCCCGGAAGCAGGAGCCCTCAGGTTGCGGGGGTGCCTGTCCCGGCAGCCAGGGCGGGGTCGGCGGAGCAGCGTGAGGTGATGTGCAGCTTCTGCTGGTAGCCGCTGGCAGCGTACGTGACTACTCCGCCGTCGTGGGCTGCCGTAAAGGTGAACTCGGTTTCGGGAGGAGCATCCGGCCCGGGAGTCAGCGCCGAGAGCATGTCGGCGCCCAAGGCCGTGAGGACAGACTGGGCCTGGTCCCTGGCACGTTCCGGGGACGCCGGGGCCGGGCCGGTGAGCTGCAGCGAGAGCAGGTGCCTCCGGGCGCCTGCGCCGGGACTGGGCGGCGCGGCGGAGGGCCCCTGAAGCGAGCAGGGAACTGCATGCGGGGCGGGGAGCCCGTCCGCGGCTGGAACGCTCCCCTCCGGTCCGGTCCATCCGGAGGGCCCGAGGGCTCCGAGGAGCGCTTCGGCCACAGTCTGCTGCGCTTCGCCGATTTCAGCGGCGGTAAGTTCGGCGCCGCCGGCTGGGGGACCGGCGGCGGGGGCAGCGGGCGGCTGGGGGGCTGCCGAGCCTGCTGCCAGCACGATCCCGGCGGCTACGACGCACAAGGAGCGTGGATCTGGCCTTCTCATCTGCGGCATTGTGCCGGTGAGAAGAAAATCTGTCGAGAGTGGGAGTGCTCTATGCTGCCCGAACGCAACGGGGGATGCGGTTCCAGTTGCGGCGGCACAGAGTGCGCGGCATCCGCTCACGCGGAGCCAGCCGGACGGGCGTTCCCTTGCAGTGCCTAAGCATCTTTCACCTGTCCTTTGACTTCCTGTGAGTCGTTCTTCGGCTTTCGTTCTCCCTCAACCCCACGCTAGACCGGAACCCGGAAAGGGGACATGGGGAGAACTACCCATGCCCCCGGCTTTCCCTTACGGCGTTAGGCTGGTATGGAACCACCGCCCGCAAACAGGAAGGCTGCCATGCGCGCCACCATCATTCACGGTCCCGGCGACATCCGCGTTGAGGAAAGGGAATACCCAACGGTCCTGCGCGGCTCGGACGCGGTGGTGCGGGTCAGTGCGGCGTGCGTCTGCGGATCGGACCTGTGGCCGTACCGCGGGATCCGGGAAACCCCTGAACCCCGCGCCATCGGACATGAATTCGTGGGCGTGGTGGAGAGCGTTGGCGCGGACGTCGCGTCCCTGGCACCCGGAGACTTTGTCATTGCCCCGTTCACCGGCAACTGCGGCAAGTGCCCGCCCTGCCGCTCGGGCGTCACTGTTGCCTGCGAGGAACTGGTGGGCTGGGGAAGCACGGACACCCACGGCGACTTTGTCCAGGGTGCGCAGGGCGAAGCTGTCCGCGTGCCCAACGCCGAGGCAACCCTGGTGAAGGTTCCCGGGGTCTCCGATCCCGGGGATGAGCTTCTGGCGGACCTGCTTACCCTTTCGGACGTGATGGGTACCGGGCACCACGCAGCCGTCAGTGCCGGAGTCTCACCCGGGGCGACGGTCGTGGTGGTGGGCGACGGCGCCGTCGGGCTCTGTGCGGTGCTTGCGGCTTCGAGGCTGGGGGCGGGGCGGATCATCGCCATGTCCCGGCATGAGGACAGGGCGGCACTCGCCCGCGAATTCGGCGCGACCGACGTCGTTGCTGAACGCGGAAAGGAAGGCGCGGCGCGTGTCCGCGAACTGCTCGGCGGGGTGCCTGCCGATGCCGTGCTGGAGTGCGTCGGAACAGCGGAGTCGATGGACCAGGCGCTGCGCTGCACCCGGCCCGGCGGCCGGGTCGGTTTTGTCGGTGTCCCTGCCGGGGGAGCGGAACTGCCGATCGGTGTCCTGTTCGCCAAGAACATCACGGTGGGCGGCGGCATGGCACCGGTGCGCACCTACCTGCCGGAGCTGCTGGAAGACGTGCTGGCGGGAAAGATCCGTCCGGGAAAGGTCTTCGATTCGGTTCTTCCCCTGGATGACGCTCCCAAGGCCTACGCTGCCATGGACCAGCGTCAGTCAGTGAAAGTGATGCTCAAGCCCTAGCAGCACCGTCAGCATGCTGTGATTCCTTGCACAACTGCAATTTTGCAGTTGTGAAAACTTGTTACGGATGACAAAGTAGTTCGGTGAGTCAACTACTTTCCCTCCGCGACCGCAAGCGCGCCGAAACGTGGGCAGCGCTGCACGCTGCCGCGGCACGCCGTGCCCTCGACGAGGGACTGGAAGGCGTCAACATCGAAGTGGTCGCGGAGGAGGCCGGCGTTTCCGCCCGGACCTTCTTCAACTACTTCCCCTGCAAGGAAGACGCCGTCCTGGGACTGAAAAAACCATCCGTCGAGCCCGAAATGCTGGCGGCGTTCGACATTGAGGGCGACCTCCTGGCGGAAGTCAGCCGCCTGATGCTCGCCGTCGTGCGCTCCATCCAGGGCGGCGATGATTCAGCCGAGCTCCGCGGGCGCATATACGAGGCCTACCCACAGCTGCGCCACCGGCGCTACCAGTACATCCTCAAGGTCGAGCAGCTAGTCCTTGAGACGGTGGCCAGCCAGCTCGCCGAGTCCCGCCGCTGGCGGGAAATGCCGGCCAATTCGGCCTGGCAGGGGCACGACGTCGACGACGTCGCCTTCACCATCGTCCTCACCGCCAGCACCCGCATGCGCCATGTGATGCAGAAAACCTGGTCCAACCCGACCGCCACCGCCCAGTTCCAGGCCCTCGACCAGGGACTGGAACTTCTCAGAGACGTCTTCAAGGAACTGCTATGACGAAATCAGCTGCCGCTGCAGCTCCCGCAAGCCAGGGCAAAAAACCCAGCCTCGTGCTTGTCTTCACCGCCCTGGTCCTCGCCATGCTCCTCTCGGCGCTGAACCAGACCATCCTGGGCACCGCGCTTCCCACCATCGTGGGCGAGCTCAACGGCGCCAACCTCATGCTGTGGGTCATCACGGCCTTCATCCTGGCCTCCACCGTGATGATGCCCATTTACGGCAAACTGGGCGATCTGATCGGCCGCAAGTACCTGCTGGTCGCTGCGATCATCATCTTCCTGGCCGGCTCAGTGGTGGGCGCGCTGTCCCCGGACATGACCTGGCTGATCGTTGCCCGCGTGATCCAGGGCATCGGCGCCGGCGGCCTGATGATCCTCTCCCAGGCCATCATTGCCGACGTTGTGCCGGCACGTGAGCGCGGCAAGTACATGGGCTGGATGGGCGGCGTGTTCGCCTTCTCATCGGTGGTGGGACCGCTGATCGGCGGCTGGCTCACCGAAGGGCCGGGCTGGCGCTGGACGTTCTGGTTCAACATTCCCGTGGGCGTGCTGGCACTGCTCGGCGCCCTGTTCTTCCTCAAGCCGCGGGCCGTCACGTCCCGTCCCAGGATCGACCTGTGGGGCATGGTCTTCATCGCCCTGGCCACCACGGGCCTGGTCCTGGTGAGCAGCTGGGGCGGCAGCACCTACGAGTGGAGCGACCCGGTAATCCTCGGACTGATCGGCGGAACGATCCTCTCCGCCGTCGTCTTCGTCATGGTCGAACGGCGCACTGCTGAGCCCATCATCCCGATGGAACTCTTCCGTGACCGCAACTTCAACTTGGCCACAGCCTCCGGCCTGCTCACTTCCGTGGCAATGTTCGGTGCGATCGGCTACCTGCCCACCTATCTGCAGATGGCTACCGGCGCCAGCGCCACCGAGGCCGGAATGCTGATGATCCCCATGATGGGTGCCCTGCTGTTCAGCTCGGTGCTATCCGGTTCGCTGGTCTCCAAGACCGGGCGGTACAAGTGGATGCCGATTGCGGGCTCGGCCATCATGATCCTTGCCCTGCTGCTGATGGGTTCCATCACTGCCGATTCCCCGGTCTGGCAGCTCTGCGTCTACATCGGCATCCTGGGCCTCGGACTGGGCCTGAACATGCAGATCCTGGTCCTGGTGGTGCAGAACTCCTTCCCGATGCGGCAGGTGGGCACCGCGACGGCGGCGAACAACTACTTCCGCCAGATCGGCGCAACCCTGGGCTCCGCCGTCGTCGGCAGCCTGTTCGCGCACCGGCTCTCCGACCTGCTGGGCGAACGGCTGCCGGCCAGTGCCGCTTCGGCGACCGGCGGTGGAAACTCGCTGACGCCGAAGCTTGTGCACGAGCTGCCCGAGGCAATCCAGGACATCATCATCCGGTCCTACAACGAGGCACTGATCCCGCTGTTCCTCTTTATGGTTCCGATGGCAGTCGTAGCGACGATCCTGTGCCTGTTCATCAAGGAAAAGCCGCTGGCCACCCGGCTGGAGCCGGAGGTCATGCCCGAAGCCATTGGCGAAGGCAACGTCCTGATCTGCACCGAGGATGAGGGCAACGGCCCCAGCACCACGGAGCTGCGGCAGGTCAGCGCGCCGACTTCGCGCTAGCCCTGCCTTCGACCGAGATTACAGAAACTGCCCGTATGAGCTCATACGGGCAGTTTCTGTCATCTCGATGGGGAGGAAGGCTAGGCGACCGAGGTGCCGAAGACCATCCCCAGCAGGTAGGTCACCGCTGCGGCTCCCAGGCCGATGGCCAGCTGGCGCAGTCCGCGCTTCAGCGGGGAAGCTCCGGAGAGCAGGCCCACGACGCTGCCGGTCAGCACCAGGGCGATGCCCACCAGGGTGCAGGAGAGTACGACGGCGGCAAGTCCGCCCATCCCGAACAGGTACGGGATGACGGGGATGATGGCTCCCGAGGCGAAGAAGCAGAAGCTTGAAACCGCCGCACCGAGGCCGGTGCCGACCGTCTCGTGTTCGTCCTTGCCGGCTTCTTCCATCTTTTCCGGATGCAGGGACAGGGACGGGTCGCAGTCGCAGGAGTACAGGCCCATCCGCTCTGCCGCACGGTGTTCGGCGGCTTCCTTGGACATCCCCCGGGCCCGGTACACGAGGACGAGTTCATTGGCATCAATATCCAGCGACTTCGCCGCGGACAGGGTCACCTGGGTGGGTTTGGATGCCTCAAGCAGTTCGCGCTGGGACCGGACGGAAACATATTCGCCTGCGCCCATGGACAAGGCTCCGGCAAGCAGGCCTGCGATGCCGCTGAAAAGCACGAAAGTGCTGGAAACGCCGGTGGCGCCAATGCCCATGACGAGGGCCAGGTTGGACACCAGGCCGTCGTTGGCACCGAAGACTGCGGCGCGGAAGTTGCCGGACAGGCGGGTGCGGCCGCGGGTCGCGAGCCCGCGGACCACCTCTTCATGGATCTGCTCATCGGCAGCCATCGCGCTGGTGGCATTGGGATCATCACTGTAGGGGGAGCGGCCCTCCGCCCGCTGGGCGAGGGCCAGCACGAACACCGACCCGAAACGGCGGGCCAGCAGGCCAAGCAGCTGGTTGCGCAGGGACGGGCGCATCGGTTTGTCCGCTTCGGGGCCCAGCAGCTGGCGCCAGTGCGCCTCGTGCCGGCCCTCGGCCTCGGCCAGGGCCAGCAGGATGTCCCGCTCTTCGCCCTCACGCCGTTCGGCAAGGTAGCGGTAGGTGGCTGCTTCGGCCTGTTCATCGGCAAGGTACTGACGCCACCGGCGGCGTTCCGCGGGAGTGGACTGCGGGCGCTCAGGGGGAGAGTCCCCGTGGGCTGATTGGTTGTTCACAAACGCTCCTGGTCATGGCCGGAGCAAGCGGGGAGGCTCCGGCCAGCAATTGATAACTGGCCGAAGGTCTCGCTCGCCCCGGTGCCATGCACCGCGGGTGGACTGCCGGGCTGCGTGCGCAGCCAGTATGTCGACAGGCCTCGGTTCAAATTCCAATTTCGATGCGGCCGGAGCCGAAACTAAGATTGGAGGTGTACCGGAGCTACTCCCCTTCAGCTTTTTAGTGTAGCCCAGACCAGCCGTACTTCTCCCAGGAGGATGAGCGAGACTATGCAGGTCTACCTACCCCGGGCCGGGTACCTGAGCACGGTCCAGCAGCGGATAGAGTTCAAACCGTGAGTAAAGCTTCCAAGGGACTCCCTGACTTTCACCGGCCGTGGACACGCCACTACGCCGAAGGCGTGCCGCAAAACCTCAAGCTGCCCAAGGGTTCGCTGGTGGACATGGTGGAGGACTCCATCAGCAAGTACGGTTCCAAGCCGGCCCTGCAGTTCTTCGGCGCCACCACCAGCTACCGGGAAATGGGTGAGCAGATCCGGCGCGCCGCAGCAGGCCTGAAGCGCCTCGGCGTCGGACCCGGGGACCGGGTGGCCCTGGTACTTCCCAACGCACCGCAGCACGTGGTGGCCTTCTACGCCGTCCTGCGCCTGGGAGCGGTGGTGGTGGAGCACAATCCGCTGTACACCGACCGCGAACTCCGCCACCAGTTCGAGGACCACGGAGCAACCGTCGCAATTGTGTGGGACAAGGTTGCGGACCGGATCCAGTCCCTGCCCGCAGACATCCCCGTGCGGACCATCGTGTCAGTCGACCTGATCAGCGCCATGCCGCGCACCACCCGCCTGGCGCTGAAGCTTCCCCTGCCCGCCGCCCGCCGCAGCCGCAGTGCCCTGGCGCCTGACAAGAAACCGCGAAGCGCCGGGCGCCGGGTCCTGACGTGGAAAGAGCTGCTGGACAACCGTCCGCTGCCGCGCCGCCATCCGCATCCCAAAGAGGATGACCTCGCAGCCATCCAGTACACGTCCGGCACCACGGCCGACCCCAAGGGCGCAATGCTCAGCCACGCCAACCTCATGGCCAACGCCGCGCAGGGCCGGGCCTGGATTCCGGGCCTGCGGATGGGCAAGGAAACCGTTTACGGTGTCCTGCCGATGTTCCATGCCTACGGGCTGACCCTGAGCCTCACCTTTGCCATGAGCATCGGTGCCAAGCTGGTCCTGTTCCCCAAGTTCGACGTCGACCTGGTCCTGAAAGCGGCCAGGAAGACGCCGCCGACCTTCCTCCCGGCCGTGCCGCCGATCTACGACCGCATTGTGGCCGGTGCCGAGGAGCAGGGTCTTTCCCTGAAGGGCGTCCGCTTCGCCATCTCCGGAGCCATGAACCTTCCGGCAGCCACGGTGGACGCCTGGGAGAAGGCAACCGGCGGCTACCTGATCGAAGGGTACGGCCTGACGGAGACGTCGCCGGTGGCGCTGGGCAACCCCATGGGCCCCACGCGCAAGGCCGGGACCGTGGGCGTTCCGTTCCCGCTGACTGACATCAAGGTGGTGGATCCCGAGGATCCCACGAAGGAACGCCACCGCGGCGAAGCCGGCGAGCTGCTCATCCGCGGTCCGCAGGTCTTCCAGGGCTACTGGAACAAGCCGGTGGAAACCCGGGCTGCGCTGCTCGACGGCGGCTGGTTCCGGACCGGGGATATAGTCTCGGTGGACGACGACGACTTTGTCACCATCAGGGACCGGATCAAGGAACTGATCATCACCGGAGGCTTCAACGTCTCTCCCTCCGAGGTCGAAGAAGCCCTGAAGCGCCACCCGGCCGTAGCCGAGGCCGCTGTTGTGGGGCTGACCCGGATCGGCGGGGGAGAAGAAGTGGTGGCCGCCGTCGTCGCCCGGCCTGACATGAAATTCGACGCCGATGAGCTGCGCTCCTACGTGCGCGCGGAATTGGCGGCCTACAAAGTGCCGCGGCGCATCGTGCAGATACCGGACCTGCCCCGGTCCCTGATCGGCAAGGTGCTCCGCCGGCACGTCAAAGAGTCTCTGCTGCACAAAGGATCCGGCCACGAGGCCGGACCCACAACCTAGACGGGGGAAAACCCATGGACAGCCAGCCCGGCTCCAGACAGAACGTGCCCGAGTCGAGAAGGCTGCAGGGATATTGGAACGACGGCCTCGGCCATGCCGCCCTGCGTTCCGCGCAGGTGCTGCTTGTACTTCTGCTGGTGAGCGTAGGCGTCTACGCCCTCACACAGGTGACCCTGGTGGTCATTCCGCTGCTGCTGGCCCTGATCCTGGCAGCCGCCATCGCGCCGTTCGTGAACTGGCTGCGCCGCAAGGGCTGGCCGGGGGCGCTTGCCACCGGTACGTCCTTCCTGCTGCTGCTGGCCGTTTTTGGCGGACTGGTCACCGGCATCGTCTTCGCGGTGCGCAGCGAGTGGTCAACCCTGGTGGACCAGGCAGTGGCAGGCTTTGACGAACTGTACTCAATGGTCCAGGACGGCCCCTTCGCCTTTGACGATTCGGTGATCTCCGACGCCCGGGACTCTGTCCTTGAGTTCGCAACTTCCTCCAGCGTGGGCAACGGAGCCATCGCCGGGATTTCGGCGGCAGGTTCCTTCGCCACCGGGTTTGTCCTGATGGCAGTGGTCCTCTTCTTCTTCCTCAAGGACGGGGACAAGATCTGGTCCTTCATCCTCCGCTGGTTCCGCGGTGAGCGGCGGGAGAAAGCCGCCCTGGCCGGCGCCCGCACCATGGAAGTCCTGGGCGGCTACGTCCGCGGCACCGCGATTGTCGCCGCCGTCGATGCCGTCTGCATTGGCGCCGCGCTGTTCATCCTCGGCGTGCCGCTGGCGCTGCCCCTCGCCGTCATCGTTTTCGTGGGCGCCTTTATTCCGCTGGTAGGTGCCACCGCGGCCGGAGTCCTGGCTGCGCTGATCGCCCTGGTGGCGAACGGCCCCGTCGTGGCCCTGATTGTTGTGATCGTGATCATCGCGGTGAACCAGCTTGAGGGCAACTTCCTGCAGCCAGTGGTCATGGGCCGGACGCTGAGCATCCACGCGCTGGTTATCCTGCTCGCCCTCACTGCCGGAACGATCCTGGCCGGCATCATCGGCGCGATCCTCTCGGTCCCGATTGCCGCCGTCGGCTGGGCCGTGATCAAGGTCTGGATAGGCGAGGACACCGGTGATCCCGAAGAAGTGGCGGAAGTCGCCTCGCCGGAGCAGGACAAGGATCTGGATGCCGCCGAAAAGGGAAGCACCGGGGCCGGACGGGCAGGGGATTAACCGTCCGGACCCGGTGCGGTACTGGGGGCCGGCAGCTGCCGGCGTTGTAAGTCACGAAACTATTGTTTACCCACGCTAATGGGCGCCTGAGGCACGGGTCAATTAGTGTGAAACGTGCAGCAACGGCTCGATCCTTTTGAAGCCGCGCCGCAGGCAACGCTTTCCGGAAACAGCCGGGAGGCTCAGACGTGGGAACGAAAGGACGGCTGCGCGCATGAAGGCACTGTCGGTTGAACCGAGCAACGCCCCGATTGCCATTGGTTCCCGGATCCGCGCGGCACGGCAGGCGCGCCACCTGACCATTGAGCAGGTAGCGGATTCCACCGGCCTGACCAAGGGTTTCCTCAGCCGGGTGGAACGGGACCTCACCTCTCCGTCGGTGGCTTCGCTCGTGACCCTCTGCCAGGTGCTTTCGATCTCCATCGGCGACCTGTTCCTGCCGCCGCAGACCACCCTGGTGCGCTGGCCTGAAGCGCCGGGAATCAACCTGGGCGGCAACGGCATCAACGAGCGGCTGGTTACTCCGCGGACCGAACGCCGGGTCCAGGTCATCCGCTCGGAAATTGTTCCCGGGGGCGCCGGCGAGGCGGACCTGTACTCCGTGGACTGCGACGTCGAGGTGCTGCACGTCGCCGAGGGCCGGCTGGAACTGATTTTCACTGCGGAGACCATGAACCTCACTGCGGGGGACACCGTCACCTTCCCCGGCAAGGAACCGCACTCCTGGCGCAACCCGGACCAGGACGCCTCCGCCGTGGTGATCTGGACGCTGGTCAGCCCCGGCTCCGCCTAGTTCCCTTCCCAACCGGGCGGTGCGGCGAGCAGAGTGGGCGCATGCATCCGGACCGTGAGCTCACCGAACGCCGCCTTGCCCGCTTCCTCGCCCAGCGGCTGCCCCCTTACCTTTGGACCTCGTCCGCTCCCCTCCAGGCTGCGGCCTGGGATGCCCCGGCCGAGCCGGTCAGCTTCACCGAAGCCGCTGGTCAGGACTACCAGCCGGTTTCCACCGGTGCCCGCTGGGGCCGGCCCTGGGGCACCACCTGGTTCCGGCTCACCGGCACGGTGCCCGAGGCACCTCCGGGATTTGCGCCTGAGGCGCTGATCGACCTGGGGTTCAGCATGGACATGCCCGGCTTCCAGGCGGAGGGACTGGTCTACGACGCCGAAGGCAATGTTCTCAAAGCCCTTGAGTCCACGAACATGGCCGTACCGCTGGACGCGGAGCCGGGAAGCAGCCTGCTGCTCTGGGTGGAGGCCGCGGCCACCCCAAACGTCATTGGGAACTTCAGTTTCCTGCCAACACCGCTGGGTGACCCCGAATCGGCGGGCAGCGAACCCCTGTACGTCTTCCGCCGCGCAGATACCGCGCTGCTGGATGAGCAGGTCTGGGCCCTCGCCCAGGACTTTGCCGTGCTGTGGGGCCTGATGCATGAACTCCCCATGGACTCCCCGCGCCGCCACGAACTGCTCAGGGCCATGGAACGCGCTGCGGCCGCCGTGGACCCCCAGGACGTGTCCGGCACGGCAGGCGCCGCCCGCGCCCTGCTCGAACCCGCGCTCAGCGCACCCGCTGCAGCCAGCGCCCACCGGATCCACGCCGTCGGGCACGCGCACATTGACAGCGCCTGGCTGTGGCCGGTGCGCGAGACCAGGCGTAAGGTGGCCCGCACCTTCGCCAATGTGCTGGCGCTGATGGACAAGGACCCGGAGTTTGTCTTCACTGCCTCCTCAGCCCAGCAGTACGCCTGGCTCCAGGAAGACCACCCGGCGCTGTTCGCCCGCGTTGCCGCCCGGGTTGCGGAAGGACGGTTCGTCCCTGCCGGCGGGATGTGGGTCGAGGCGGACACCAACCTTCCCTCCGGAGAGTCGCTGGTCCGGCAGTTCACCTTCGGCAAGCGCTTCTTCATGGAAGCGTTCGGTGTTGAGCCGCTGGACGTGTGGCTGCCGGATTCCTTCGGCTACTCCGGCGCCCTGCCCCAGCTCATCCGTGCGGCCGGCTCGCGCTGGTTCCTGACGCAGAAGCTGAGCTGGAACGAATCCGACGTCATGCCGCACCACACGTTCCTGTGGGAAGGGATCGACGGGACCCGGGTCTTCACCCACTTCCCGCCGGTTGACACCTACAACTCCGCCCTGACCGGACAGGAGCTGGCCCGGGCCCAGCGGCAGTTCCGGGAAAAAGGTGCCACGAACCTCTCGCTGGTTCCCTTCGGCTGGGGCGACGGCGGCGGCGGACCTACCCGGGAGATGCTCGCCGCCGCGCACCGCACCGCGTCACTGGAGGGTTCGCCGCGGGTGGAGCTCTCCAGCCCGCAGGCATTCTTCACCGCGGCGGAAGCCGACTACGCCGACCCGCCCGTGTGGTCCGGCGAAATGTACCTCCAGTTCCACCGCGGCACCTACACCTCGCAGGCCCGGACCAAACGCGGCAACCGCCGCAGTGAGGCACTGCTCCGGGAAGCGGAACTGTGGGCCTGCACGGCCGCTGTCCGCTCGGGCACGGACTATCCCTACACGGAACTTGAAGCCGCCTGGAAGACCGTGCTGCTGGGCCAGTTCCATGACATCCTGCCCGGTTCTTCCATCGCCTGGGTGTACCGCGACGCGGAACGGGCGTACGCGGAAACCGCAGCCCAGCTTGAACAGATCATCGAACGCTCCCAGCGGCCGCTGGCCGGTGACGGTGCCGGTTCCCTGGTCTTCAACGCCGCGCCCGTGGCCCAGCAGGGCATTCCGGCCATGGGAGCGGCCGCCGAACCGGCGGAACCGGCGGCGGCGCGGATCCAGGCGTACGACGGCGGCTGGCAGCTCTCCTCCGGCCACCTCACGGCCCGCTTCTCGCCCACGGGTGCCCTGGTGTCGCTTCGAGGTGGGAGCGGGCGTGAGCTTGTAGTTCCCGGCGGGGAAGCGAACCAGTTCCAGCTCTTCCGCGACACCCCGGCGCAGTGGGATGCCTGGGATATCGATGCGGCGGACCGGGCCGGTGCGACCGTGCTCCGCGGCGGACTCACGCATGACGGAGGGGACAGCCTGATCCTGGAATGCACGTTCGGCGGTTCGTCCCTGCGGGAGGAAATCACGCTCAGCCCCGACGGGCGCGCCCTGGACCTGCAGATGGACGTGGACTGGCATGAAGAGCAGAAGCTGCTGAAGCTCGCCTTCCCGGTAGCCGTGCTCGCTGACCGGGCCTCGGCTGAAATCCAGTTTGGGCACATCCAGCGCCCCACTCACGCCAACACTTCCTGGGACCACGCGCGCTTCGAAGTTCCCGCCCACCGCTGGGTGCATGCGGGGGAGCATGGCAGGGGCGTAGCCCTGGCCAACGATTCAACCTACGGCTATGACATCTCACGGACCGGATCCAGGGATGCCGGCACCGGGACCCTGCTGCGCGCCTCCCTGCTGCGGGCGCCGCTTTTCCCGGATCCCGGAGCGGACCAGGGCCGGCACACGTTCCGGTTCTCGCTGCGTCCGGATGCCACCGTGGCAGAAGCCGTGCAGGACGGATACCGCCTGAACCTGCCCCTGCGGACGGTCAGCGCTGCCGGCGCCGGCAGTGTGCCTCCGCTGGCGGTCCTCACCCCGGGGAGCGTTCTGGTGGAAACGGCCAAGCTCGCCGACGACCGCTCCGGGGACGTGGTCCTGCGCCTCTACGAAGCGCTCGGCGGGCACACCAATGCCGTCCTTACCGCAGGTTTTCCGGCCCGCACGGCGGTGCAGACAGACCTGCTGGAACGGCCGGTGGACGGGGCAGCGGAACTGCCGCGGCGCGGCGACGGCCGCTGGGAGCTGGGCTTCAGGCCCTTTGAAGTGAAGACCGTGCGCCTGGCCCGGTGAGCCGCTCCAGATAGTCCACCGCGCCGTTGATGTCCGTTCCGTTGGACCGGTAGCCGATGTACCCGTCGGGGCGGATCACCAGTACCTCCGGCCGCCGCGGCGAGAGGCCCAGCCGTTCAAAGGCCAGACCACTGACGTCTTCGATGATGCCGGGACCGGAGGCGGTGAGCGTGCTTCCCACCACCAGGCGCTGCACACTGAGCAGCCGGCCGAGGCCGGCCAGCGCGGCGTGCAGCTGCTGCGGAGTATCCTCCGGCCAGCCGGGGCCGGTGAGCAGGATGTGGAAACCGGGAGCGGACACCAGGTCCTGCAGCCGGCGTTCCTTCTGCTGGTAATGTACGACGGCGTCCGGCAGCCGGTCGCCCGGGCGCGGCCCGGAGGCCAGCACGGCGGGAAGGCGGTTGGCAGCAGAGGCAGTCATGGTGCTGCCGCGGTAATGGATGCCCAGCTGGGACATGGTGCGGAAGGCACGGCTGCGCAGGCGCTCGCTGGCGGCCAGCGACGGAGCCAGCGCGGGCAGCAGCTTGGTGCGGGGGAGCTTCGCCAGGGCGCTGCGGCTGGTGGCCAGCTTGAAGAGCCGGTCCGTGAACCCGACGATGCCGCGGGCAACCGGCCGGCGTTCGGCGTCGTAGCTGTCGATCAGCTCGTCGGCAGCCAGCCCCTGTGCACCCAGTGCGAGCTTCCAGCCCAGGTTCAGCGCATCCTGGATGCCGGTGTTCATGCCCTGGCCGCCCACGGGGGAGTGGACGTGCGCGGCGTCGCCGGCCAGGAACACGGAACCGGACTGGAAGAACTCCGCCATCTGGTGTGAAAGCCGGAAGCTGCTGATCCACTTGGGGTCGTGCAGCGTCAGGCCGCCGCCGGAGAACTTGTCCGCGATGCCCTGCAGGTATTCGAGGGTGGCGGCGCTGTTGTCCCCGCGCTCCTTGAAGCTGATCATGCGCCAGGATGCCGGCTGTCCCAGCGGGAAGAGCACCATAAAGCCGTCGTCGGTCGGGTAGGCGTGCACGGCGCCGGGTTCAACGCCGTCAACTTCAAGGTCTGCCAGGACGAAGGTGTCTGCGTAACCGGAACCGCGGAAGTCCATGCCGGCCCGGCGGCGCACG
This sequence comes from Arthrobacter koreensis, assembly GCF_035792275.1. Classification (GTDB taxonomy): domain Bacteria; phylum Actinomycetota; class Actinomycetes; order Actinomycetales; family Micrococcaceae; genus Arthrobacter_B; species Arthrobacter_B koreensis_A. Next base: position 114,878 of record NZ_JAMWKK010000004.1, read on the forward strand.
GTGCTCTCGGCGCCGTCCGCACCCACGACGTAACGTGCCCGGATCCTGTCGATGCCCCGGTCCTGGCGCTGGACCCGTGCCTCCACGCCGGCAAAGGGATCCTCCGGGTCCAGGCGCTCAAGCTCCAGCAGCTCGGCACCGCGCTCAACGCGCACTCCGCGGGCACCAAGGTAGGCAAGCAGGATGCGTTCGGTTTCGGACTGGGGCAGGAAAAGCAGCTGCTGGTGGGCGGAGTCTTCAATGCCGATGTCGAAGAGGCCAATCTGGACCGTCTCGTCGGGCAGGTGCAGATGCAGCTGGTGTGCGGGGGTTCCGCCCCGGGCCATCTCCGCGCTGATGCCGAAGGGCCGCAGCGCCTCCAGGGTGCGCGGCTGCACAGCCAGTGCCCGGGACTGGGTCGAGGGACCCTGCCGGCGGTCGATGATCCTAAAGCTCGTTCCGTAACCGGCGAGCTGGGCTGCAAGGGCCAGCCCGGTGGGTCCGGCACCCACAATCAGGACATCGACGTCGTAGTTCATTCCATCATTGTTCGCATAGGAAACCCGGTCCGCCATAGTCACAGCCTAGTCTTGACGCCGACGGCTGTTCCACTTTAGCCTTCCGATAAACATTTGATGCCTATTGGATAACTTTCGGCCTCCCTGCGGGTAGGCTCGGAATTCAGGCGCCAGACCCTAGCGAAACCGGAGAAACACAACAGTGGATATGTCCCAGAACCAGCCGCGCATCAACACCAACGGCAAAGTAGGGCCGATCGACGCCGCGCAGGTTCCGCGTTACGCAGGGGCTGCCACCTATGCGCGCCTTCCCCGGCTGGACCAGGTGGAGCGTGCCGACGTCGCCGTGGTGGGTGTTCCCTTTGACACCGGCGTCTCCTACCGTCCCGGCGCCCGCTTCGGCGGCAACCACATCCGTGAGGCATCCCGGCTGCTGCGCCCGTACAACCCGGCGCAGGACACCTCCCCGTTCGCGAACCTGCAGGTCGCCGATGCAGGCGACCTGGCGGTGAACCCGTTCAACATCAACGAGGCCATTGAGACCATCCAGGCCGGTGCGCTGGACCTGACCGAAGGCGGAACCCGGCTGCTGACCCTGGGCGGGGACCACACCATCGCCCTGCCGCTGCTGCGTGCTGCCGCTGAGCGTGCCGGCGAACCGGTGGCGATGCTGCACTTCGATGCGCACCTGGATACCTGGGACACCTACTTCGGTGCCGAGTACACCCACGGCACGCCGTTCCGCCGTGCGGTGGAGGAAGGAATCCTGGACACAGAGGCCATTTCCCATGTGGGTACCCGCGGGCCGCTGTACGGCAAGAAGGACCTGGAAGATGACCGCCGCTTCGGGTTCGGCATCGTGACCAGCTCGGATGTGTTCCGGCAGGGTGTTGATGAAGTCGTCGCGAAGCTGCGGGACCGGATCGGAAACCGGCCGCTGTACATTTCCGTGGACATCGACGTGCTGGATCCCGCGCACGCCCCGGGCACCGGAACCCCGGAAGCCGGCGGCATCACCAGCCGCGAGCTGCTGGAGATCCTGCGCGGCATGCGCGGCATGAACCTCATCGGCGCGGACGTGGTGGAAGTGGCCCCGGCCTACGACCACGCGGACATCACCGCCGTTGCTGCTTCCCACGTGGCCTACGACCTCATCACGCTCATGGGAATGGACGCATGAGCACCGAACCCGGGGCCGCAGTGCGCAACGGCGGGGACCTGGTAATCGAAACCCTGGAAGCGCTGGGCGCCACCACGGTCTTCGGCATCCCCGGGCAGCACGCCCTGGGGCTGTTCGACGCGCTCTCCCGTTCCACACTCGAGTTCGTTTCCTCCCGGGTGGAGAACAATGCGGCGTTCGCGGCTGACGGCTTTACCCGCGCCACCGGAAAGGTCGGCGTCCTGTTCCTTTCCACCGGGCCGGGCGCCCTGACGGCGCTGGCCGGGCTGCAGGAGGCCTATGCCACCGGAGTACCCATGGTGGTGGTGGCCAGCCAGATCCCCATCGAGGGTCTGGGTGCCCGGCGGCGCGGAATGCTGCACCAGCTCGATGACCAGAAGGCGTCCGCGGCCAACGTCACCAAGAGCCAGCGCCTGATCCAGCACGCGTCCGGAATTCCTTCAGCCATCCAGGATGCCTGGACCGAAGCGATCTCGGCGCCCATGGGGCCGGTGTGGGTCGAGGTGCCGCAGAACGTGCTGCTGGCTCCCGTGATGGTTCCGGCCGTCGAAGACGCGCTTGCCGAGCCGTTCGACAACCCGCCGCGCAGCGAACTCGTCACCGAAGCCGTGAAGTGGCTGGGTGCGGCGAGGCGGCCGGCAGTCATTGCCGGCGGCGGAACCCGGCGCGGCCGGGCCGAAGAATCGCTGCTGTCGCTCGCGGAAAAGCTCCACGCGCCGGTGATCTGCACCCCCGGCGGCAAGGGTGCCTTCCCCTGGGAGCACCCGCTGTCCCTGCAGTCCTGGGTGGAAGACCGGTACGCAACGGACCTGCTGGAAGACGCCGACGTCCTGCTGGTCATTGGCTCGTCACTGGGCGAAGTGACTTCCAACTACTTCACCTTCGCTCCGCGCGGGCGGATCATCCAGATCGACGCCGAACCCCGGGTGCTTGAATCCAACGGGCCGGCACTGGGCATTCGTGCCGACGCCGGCCAGGCCCTGGCCGCGCTCGACGCCGCACTGCCCGTGCCGGAAAGGGTCCCGGACTGGCGCGGGAAGACTGCCGAGGAAGTCACGGCAGCTACCCTGGCCCGGATCACCGCACGGCTGGATGACCAGGACCTCGGCCTGGAACGGAAGTTCATGGCAGACATCCGGGCCGCCGTGCCGTCCGGCATGCAGACCTACTGGGACATGACCATCGCCGCCTACTGGGCCTGGAGCTGCTGGGACGCCAGGTCCGGCCAGTTCCACTCTGCGCAGGGCGCAGGCGGGCTGGGCTACGGCTACCCCGGCGCCCTCGGCGGAGCGGTGGGAACCCGGGAACGTGTCCTGGCTGTCTCGGGTGACGGGTCGGCGATGTACTCGATCGCCGAACTTGCAACCGCGCGCCAGCATGACCTGCCGGTTACCTGGCTGATCGTGGACGACGGCGGCTATGGAATCCTGCGCGAATACATGGTGGATGCTTTCGGCAAGGCTACGGCCACGGAGCTTGCCGGACCCGACTTCGTGAAGCTCGCCGAATCCTTCGGTGTTCCGGCCCGGCGCACTGATCCTGACGGCGTGCGGCAGGCACTGGAAGAATCGTTTGCACAGGAAGGGCCGAATGTCGTGGTGGTCCAGACGCTGCTGAGGCTGTTCGCGCCAACACACCTGGATAGCTAAACGTCCGGAAACCTCCCAGTTGCCGGCGGTAAAGTTACCTCAGGCAACTAAGGGAGGTCATCGGTGGAGGCTACTGAAAGCTGCGGTGCCGCGGAAAGAGGGCGGAACCAATGGATTTCCTGATTCTGCTGATCGGCCTGCTGTTCGGCACGGTTCTGGTGGTGGGGATCGGCGAGCGGGTGCGGCTCCCGTATCCGGTGCTGATGCTCATCTTCTCGGCGCTCTTCGCCTTCCTGCCGATGATCCCGGAAATCCACATTGATCCGGAGCTCATCCTTCCGCTGTTCCTGCCGCCGCTGCTCTACGCCGCGGCCCAGCGCAGCTCGTGGTCCGTCTTCCGGCTCCGCTGGCGCTCGCTGGTGCTGCTGGCGGTGGCGCTGGTCGCGGTCACCGTTGGGGTAGTGGCCGGCGTAGCCTGGGCGATCGTTCCGGCGCTGGGCCTGCCCGCGGCGATAGCCCTGGGCGCCATCGTTGCACCGCCGGACCCCGTGGCCGTGGAAGCGGTGGCCGGCAAGGTCAACATGCCCCGCCGGCTGATTACCGTGCTGCAGACCGAAGGCCTGTTCAACGACGCGATCGCCATCGTGATCTTCCAGGCTGCCGTGGGCGCCGCCGTCAGCGGAGGGGAGGTCGGCTGGTCAATCGTCCCGAGTTTCCTGATTGGAGCTGCCGGAGCCGTGGTGCTGGGCCTGGCCATGGGCTGGCTGGTGGGTACCCTGAACCGCTTCGTCCCGAACCTCGTGGCCCGTTCGGCCGTCACCCTGGTGGCTCCCTATGCCGTGTATATCCTCGCGGAAGAGGTGCACTTCTCCGGTGTTGTCGCCGTCGTGGTGACCGCCCTGGAACTTGGCCGCCGGGCGCGCCCGCAGGACTCCGAGGAGCGCCTGACGCGCACCGCGTTCTGGGAGGTGGTGGAGCTGCTCACCACCGGCGTCGCCTTTGGCCTGGTCGGCATTGAAATGCGGTACGTCATAGAGGACGAGGGCCGCGAGATCTTCAGCTTCATTCCCGGTGTTGCCGCGGTCTGCGCCGCCGTGGTCCTGGTGCGCTTCCTGTGGATGTACGGACTGTACCGGTTCGGCGGCACCGAACGGCGCAACCGCGTACCCGGCTCCCTGAAGGAAGTCCTGGTCCTGACCTGGTGCGGCATGCGCGGCCTGGCCACCCTGGCCCTCGCCCTCGCCTTGCCCGCCACGACGCTGGCCGGGGACGAGCTTCCGGGCCGGAACTTCATGATCGTCTGTGCAGGAGCAGTCCTGCTGGTCACGCTGGTGCTGCCGGGCCTGACCCTGCCGTCGCTGATGCGCCGGCTCAAGCTGCCCAGCGACCACGGCGCCGTCGCCAAGCAGGAGCGTGAACTGGCACGACGTGCCGAACGGGTGGCCATGGAAACCATGAAACGGTCCCGTGCGGCCGAGAAGCTGCCGCCGGAACGGCGGGCGGCACTGGCCCGCCGGATGTCCTCCCTGCACTCCATCCTGGAACGTGACTCGGAGTCCGATCCGCAGAAGATGCTGCAGCTCAAGGCCACCCTGGAAGTCATGGACACGGTCCAGCGCGAGGCCCTGGCGGCAGCGCGGAAGGAAGTCCTGGCGGCCCGGAGGCAGTCGGGCATGGACCCGGAGGCGGTGGACCGGGTGCTGCGCCGCCTGGACCTGCGCACCGTGACCCTGGACCAGAACACGCGCTGATTCCGCTACTGCATGGTGAACCGGCGGGCCACGCCGTCGCTGAGCGTGCGCCAGCGGAAAAGCCGGGCCAGCACCGTGTTCCGGACCCGCATTGCCGGGCCCGGCAGCGGACGCCCCAGGACCATGTTCAGCCGGGCCTGGGCGGAGGCCACGACGGCGGCACGCCGGCGGCGGCGGTCGAAGGCAGCCAGCTGCGGCCCCACGTCCGCTCCGCGCACTGCGGCGGCCAGCAGCGGGGCCAGCTCAGCGGCGTCGACCCAGCCCAGCGTCATGCCCTGGCCGCCGATCGGGCTGACCTCATGCGCGGCGTCGCCGATCAGCACGGTGCGTCCATGGACCAGCTGCTTCAAGGCAGTCGTGCGGACCGGAAAGGCGCTGAGCATGGTGCTGGCAGCGGCGTCCGGGGTCCGGCCGGTGCGTGCAGCCACGATCCGCGCCAGGTCCTTGGCATCGGCGTCGGCATGCAGTGTCCGGGTGTGCGCTACCCAGCGGCGCTTGCCGCCGGGCAGCGGAAAGGACTCAACGATTCCTTCGGGTTCCAGGTACAGCACCCCTACGGGGCCGTCCCCGGTGTTGTCCGGAAAGTCGCCCATCAGATACGAATCGCGCAGGAGTGTGCCGGCGGCCCGGATACCCAGCAGGTTCCGGACGGCTGAGCGGGCGCCGTCGGCTGCCACCACCCAGGAAGCTCGGAGGGAGAAGTCACCGCCGGCGTGCGTCCCGGCGAGGGACACTCCGGTGCCGTCGTCGTGCAGCGAGGTAATCCGGTGTCCGCGCTGCAGCGCGGACGGGTCGAGTTCGCGCAGGCGCGCCTCGAGCACGGTTTCGGTGCGTTCCTGCGGAAGCGCCAGCACGTACGGGTAGGCGGTGGAGGTTTTGGCGAAGCTGATGGAAACCAGCTCGGTGTCCCGGGTGCGGGCGGATCCGGTGCGGATCTGCACGCCCTCGGCAGCAAGCTGCCCACTGACTCCGGCCGCCTCCAGGGCGGCCATGCCCGGCGGATGGATTCCGATGGCCCGGGAGTGGGAGCTGCGCTCCGTCCGGGCTTCCAGGACCCGCACCCGCAGGCCGTCCTGCAGCGCCAGGATCGCCAGGGCCAGGCCCACGGGGCCGCCGCCCACCACCGCGACGTCGACGTCGGCAGGGTTCATCGTGCACTCCGGGGCGTCCCGGGTGCCCGGTACAGCAGCAGGTTCTGCCACGGGTGCCGGCGCAGCGCTTCCCAGCCGGCCGGCGCCGCAGCCCTGAACTCCGCCGCGGTGTAGCTGCGCCGGATCGACGTCAGACCGTCCCGGCGGATGAAGGACCCATGGAAGAAGGGCAGCGTGCCGGCGGAGAAAAGCCCGTAGGCCCACGGGCTGCGCTCAATATCGCTGTGCAGGGCAAGTGATCCGGCCAGCTTTTCCGAGTCCGCCAGGATGCCCCGGAACGCAGCCGCGTCCAGATGGTGCAGCACATGGTTGGAGACCACCACGTCGAACACCGCGCCTTCGGCCACCAGCTCCGAGCTCAGCGCCGCCCGGAAGCTGCATCCCGCGGGAGCCGGACGGCCGGAAGCATAGGCATGGGCCCGCGGATCGGGATCGATGCCGGTGACCTGGACGGCCAGGCCGTCCCGGCGGGCCCAGCGCGCCAGGGCACGGGCCAGGTCCCCGCCGCCGGCTCCGATGTCCAGTACCGTTCCGCCGCCCTGCGCGGCCAGGACCGGCCGCACGAACTGCCGGTAGTTCCGGCGCCAGCCGGAGACCACGGCGTTGATCAGCGGGAACTGCGCGTAGGTTCGTTCCAGGAGGACGGGGTCGCAGTCCGGGCGGTCCATCTGTTCCACCGCGTCCACTGCACGCCGGCTGAGGTCCGGGGGCAGGAACGGGGGAGCGTCTGTATCCAGCAGGCTCACCGCGCTATCCGACGGCGGCAGGAACCGGTTCCGCCGCCAGCGCATCTGCCGCTGCGGCGGCGCCGGTTGCGGGAACCCGGGTGAACAGCCCGGTTTCAACGGTCAGCCCGGGTCCGAACGCCATGGAGCAGATCCGCTCGTTGCCGCCGGAGAAGGGCTGTTCCAGGATGTTCTTCAGCACGAACATCACCGTGGCCGAGCTCATGTTGCCGAAGTTGCGCAGGGTTTCGCGGGCGGGAACCAGCTGCTCTTCGCTGAGCTCCAGTTTGGCTTCCACCTTGTCCAGGATGCTGCGCCCGCCGGGATGGATGGCCCAGTGCTCAATGTCGTTGTATGCCAGCCCGGCCAGGGACGGATCCCGGGCGAGCAGCGGTTCCAGGGCACCGACGATGTGGTCGTCGATGATGTGCGGGACGTAGGTGCCCAGCACCATTTCGAACCCGTGGTCTCCGATGTTCCAGGCCATCGACTCCTCGCCGACCGGGGTGAGCGTGGTTTCGAAGTGGTCCAGCACGATCGCCGGACTGTCCCCGGGGAGAGCGCGCGCGGTGATCACTGCTGCGGCGGCCCCGTCAGCGAAGAGCGAGGACCCCATGATGATGTCCGGGTCATTGGAGGAACGGACGTGGAGTGAGCACAGCTCGGCACTGACCACCAGCACGACGGCGCCGGGGTCGGCGTCGCAGAAGGACTTGGCGGCGCGCATGGCGGGGAAGGCCGCGTAGCAGCCCATGAATCCCAGGTGATAGCGCTGCACGGACGGGTTCAGGCCCAGGGCACGGACCAGTTTGTAGTCCGGCCCGGGATTGAAGAACCCGGTGCAGGAGACCGTAATGACGTGCGTAATGTCTTCGGGGCTGATGCCCGGGCAGTTCTCCACCGCTTTCCGGCCTGCTTCAAGAAAGAGCTTGGTGGCCTCGGTGGCAAAAATGTCATTGCGCGTCTTGGTGGAAGGCATCAGCAGCAGGCCGGTCTGCGGGTCGAAGAACTGAGGGTTCTCCGCCGTGGAGGCGAGCGTGAGTTCCTCCAGCGCAGTGCGCCGGGTGTCGATGGCGGCTGAATTGAAACAGGTGTTCACAAGCCGGGTGCCCAGGCGGGTCAGCCCGGGCTGTGCGGCAAAAACATCGCGGACCTGGTCCTGCACCAGGACAGTAGAAGGGACAGCAGTTTCCAGTGATCTGAGCGTAACTGTCATCCTCCATTGTTAGGTGAGCTACCTTCAGCGCACAATGCTCCGGCGCGGCGGGCCCCGCGCATCCCCGGCCTCCGGGGACCCCTTTCCCGCACCTTGACCTGAAGGGGCTGTGCATTTGTGCAGATACGCCATGCGGTATTCGCCGTTGAGCACGCAGCCCGGCGAGCACCATACTCTTGCTTACTCCGCTGAGGTGCCCTGCGCCCGGCGGAGGCTGCAGTGTCAACGAGGACACCAAAGGAGAAGTGGATGAGCACTGATATTCCCAGGCGGGCCGGACGCCAGAAGGCACCGGAAGGCCTGCGCAAGGTTGTTGTGGCGTCCATGGCCGGCACGGTCGTGGAGTGGTACGAATTCTTCCTCTACGCCGCGGCATCGACACTGGTCTTTGCCCGCCTGTTCTTTCCCAACGCCAACACGGAACTGGACGGCATCATCGCCGCCTTCGTGACCTACGCCGTCGGCTTTGTCGCCCGGCCCGTGGGCGGAATCGTCTTTGGCCACTTCGGGGACAAGTTCGGGCGCAAGAAGCTGCTGCAGCTGAGCATCATCCTGGTGGGTGTTTCAACCTTCCTGATGGGCTGCCTGCCGGGCTTCGACTCCATCGGCTACTGGGCTCCGGCCATGCTGGTGGCGCTGCGGTTCATCCAGGGCTTCGCCGTGGGCGGTGAATGGGGCGGTGCCGTGCTGCTGGTGGCCGAGCACAGCCCCAACAAGTCCCGCGGCTTCTGGTCCAGCTGGCCGCAGTCCGCCGTTCCCATGGGCAACCTGCTGGCGACCGGCGTCCTGTTTGTCCTCTCCGCCACGCTCAGCGAGGACGCGTTCCTGGGCTGGGGCTGGCGGGTGGCTTTCTGGCTTTCAGCCGTGATCGTGCTGGTGGGCTACTACATCCGCACCAAGGTCTCCGACGCGCCGATCTTCCTGGAGGCGCAGAAAGAGGTGGAGCAGGAAGCCAAGGGCTACGGCGTGGCGGAGGTTTTCCGCCGCTACCCGCGCGGCGTCTTCACCGCCATGGGCCTGCGCTTCGCGGAGAACATCCTGTACTACCTGGTGGTCACGTTCTCCATCACGTACCTGCGTATCGTGGTGGAAACCGACACATCCCGAATACTGCTCCTGCTGCTCGTGGCACACTTCATCCACTTCTGCGCGGTTCCGGTTGCCGGAAAGCTCTCCGATGCCCTGGGCCGGCGGCCCGTGTACATGGCAGGCGCCGTCCTTGGCGCAACCTGGGGCTTCTTCGCCTTCCCGATGATGGACACCGCGAATGACCTGATGATCCTGGCCGCGGTGACGATCGGCCTGTTGTTCCACGCACTGATGTACGCGGGGCAGCCGTCCATCATGGCTGAAATGTTCCCCACCCGCATGCGGTACTCCGGGGTTTCCCTGGGCTACCAGGTGACCTCGATCGTGGCCGGCTCGCTGGCCCCGATTATTGCGACGTCGCTGCTGGAGGAATTCGATTCGTCCACCCCGGTGGCCCTGTACCTGCTGGGCGCCTGCATCATCACCGCCATCTCGGTGCTGCTGCTGCGGGAGACGAACGGCATTTCGCTTCAGGACGTCGATGCCGCGGATGCGCAGGGAACCGCAGACCTGCTGGCTGCCTCAAAGGCTGCCGGGGAGAAGCGCAGCCAGTCCGCCGTGGAGAACTAACCCGGCGGAAGGAACGGCACTGCTGAAGCCGCTGCCCGTCAGAAGTCCAGGTGCTCCCGGCGGGCGGCGGATTCAGTGTGGATGGCCTCAATGACGGCCTGGACGCGGGCAGAACGCAGTGCTTCCGGGCGGGCCACCGCCCAGATAGGCAGCCGGCGTTCAAATGAATCAGCGAGGACCGGAACAAAACCTTCGCGTCCGGCCACCATGAAGTTGGGCAGCAGGCCGATGCCGGCCTCCCTCCGGACCGCTTCCACCTGGGCGAAAATGCTGGTCGCCTGGAAGCTTGACCGCGGGTCCGGGAGCCCGGTGGAGCGGTGGCCGAGTTCCTCGACCAGCAGGGCGGATTCAACGTAGGAGACAAAGCAGTGCTGGGCGAGGTCGGCCGGGACGTTCGGAGTGCCGTGGCGCCGCAGGTAGCCTTCCGCTGCATACAGGCGCAGCACGTAGTGGCCCAGCAGGATCGCCTGGGCGGTGCGGACATCGGTGTGGCCCACCACCACCTCCAGGTCCACGCCGGAGCGGTTCTGGCTGACCTTGCGGGTTGCGGAAAACATTTCAACGCTGATGTTCGGGTGCGACGCCTGCAGCTTGACCAGTGCCGGCGTGACGACTTCGGCTCCCAGTCCGTCCACGGTGCTGATCCGCACCACGCCGGCCAGCGGATCAGCGTCCTCTGCCAGCGCGCAGCGCAGGGCGCCAAGGCTTTCCTCAATGGATTCGGCTGCCCGGACCGCCTGGGCTCCCAGGGCCGTGAGCTCCCAGCCGCGCGGGGTCCGGGCCAGCGTCCGGCCGCCGAGCTGTTTCTCCAGTGCGATGATCCGCCGGGAAATAGTCGTGTGGGTGGTGCCCAGGGTTTCGGCGACGGCGGTGAAACGTCCGAGCCGGGCCACGGTGAGCAGGATCAGCAGGTCGTCAGGGCTGGGCAGGCGGCTGGCGGTGTCCACGGCCGTTCCTCCTCTCCGCGTTGTGCACGGGTGCACATGGGGTCTGTGGATTCTGGTCTTGAACGCACTCTAGCGCGGTGCCACGCTGGTTCCGCGGCGGACTCGCGGCAGCTGCGCAGTACAAAACAGCACGCACAACTCAGGCAGCACAACTAGGCAAAGGAGCTTAGCGATGGCGGAAGTGGGATGGATTGGACTGGGCAACATGGGGGCGCCCATGGCTGCGAACCTGGTGAAGGCCGGTCACAACGTACGCGGTTTTGACCTCAGCCCGCGGGCCGTGGCCACGGCGGAAGCAGCAGGGGTGCAGGCCGTGGGCAGCATCGCCGAGGCGGTGGCCGGAGCGGACGTTGTGTTTACGATGCTTCCCAAGGGCGAGCATTCGCGTGCGGTGTACCTTGAACCGGACGGTGTCCTGGCCAGCGCCTCCACGGGCACGCTGCTGGTCGACTCCTCCACGATCGACGTCGAATCCGCGCAGGCACTGCACGACGCCGCCGCTGCCGCCGGCTTCCGGTTCGTGGACGCCCCGGTCTCGGGCGGGATGAGCGGTGCGCAGGCCGGAACGCTCACGTTCATGGTGGGCGGCGCTGCGGATGCCGTGGCCGACGCCGCCGGGTTCATTGAGCCCATGGCAGGGAACGTGATTCCCACGGGTGGGCCCACCACCGGCCAGGCAGCGAAGATCTGCAACAACCTCATGCTCTTCATCAACCTCGCCGCAACAGCGGAAGGGGCGGTCCTGGCTGACCGGCTGGGACTGGACAAGCAGGTGTTCTGGGACATCGCCTCCGTCTCCTCCGGGGACAGCTGGGCCCTGCGCACCTGGTACCCGGTGCCCGGCGTGGTCCAGACTGCGGCGTCGAACAATGACTTTGAACCGACCTTCACCACCGAGCTGGCGAACAAGGACATCAACCTGGCCATCGCCGCAGCCGCAGACACCGGCACCCCGCTGGAAATCGGCGAGCACGTCCAGCAGCTGTTCGCCCGGCTGATCGACGCCGGCCACGCCGGCAAGGACTGCTCCATGATCGTGAAACTGGTGGACGGCTCGCTGGCCGAATCCCAGGACCAGGTCCCCGCGCCGTAGCGGCGCCGAAACGAATCGAGATCCCATGCAGCGCATTCCGCACATCATCAACGGCAAGCCGGTTCCCGAAGCTGAGCGGTACGGGCCGGTCTTCAACCCCGCGACCGGCGCCCAGGAGAAAGAAGTGGCGCTCGCCTCCGCAGCCCGCGTCGAAGAAGCCATCCAGGCAGCGCAGGAAGCACTTCCCGCCTGGCGGGCCACCTCGCTGGCACGCCGTACGGCCATCTTCTTCAAGGTCCGTGAGCTCCTGACCGAGCGCAAGGCCGAGCTCGCCGCAATCCTCACCAGCGAACACGGCAAGGTCCTCTCCGACGCGGAGGGAGAGATCACCCGCGGCCTGGAGAACATCGAATTCGCCTCTGCCCTTGCCCTGAGCCTGAAGGGTGAGCGCTCGGAGCAGGTGGCTTCCGGCGTCGACGTCCATTCCATCCGCCAGCCGGTGGGCGTCGTCGCCTGCATCACCCCGTTCAACTTCCCGGCCATGGTGCCGCTGTGGATGATCGGCAGCGCCCTGGCCTGTGGCAATACCGTCCTGCTGAAGCCCAGTGAAAAGGACCCCTCCGCGTCGGTGTTCATCGCTGAGCTGTTCGCCGAAGCAGGCCTGCCGGACGGGGTGCTCAACGTGGTGCACGGGGACAAGGAAGCCGTGGACGTGCTGCTGGAGAATCCCGGCGTGAAGGCAGTCAGCTTCGTCGGATCCACCCCGATTGCCCGCACCATCTACCGGCGGGCAGCCGAACACGGCAAGCGGGTCCAGGCACTGGGCGGGGCGAAGAACCACATGGTGGTGCTGCCCGACGCCGATCTGGACATGGCAGCGGACGCCGCGGTCTCGGCAGCGTACGGGTCCGCGGGGGAGCGGTGCATGGCCGTGAGCGTGCTGGTGGCCGTGGGCTCGATCGCCGACGACCTGGTTGAGGCCGTGCGCTCGCGGATGGCGGGCCTGTTGATCGGACCGGGCACCGACCCGTCCTCCCAGATGGGTCCGCTGATTACCGCCGAGCATCGGGACAAGGTGGCCTCCTACGTCGCGGGTGCTGCCGATGAGGGCGCCACTGTGGTGGTGGACGGCCGGGAAACGGCGTTCGACGGCGACGGATTCTTCCTGGGCGTCAGCCTGCTGGATCACGTGAAGCCGGGCATGAAGGCCTACGATGACGAGATCTTTGGCCCCGTCCTCTCGGTGGTCCGGGTTGAGACCTACGCCGACGCCGTGCAGCTGGTCAACGAGAACCAGTACGGCAACGGCACCGCGATCTTCACGCGCGACGGCGGTGCCGCCCGGGCCTTCGAGTTCGACGTGGAGGCGGGCATGGTGGGCGTCAACGTGCCCATTCCGGTTCCCGTCGGGTCCTTCTCCTTCGGCGGCTGGAAGGATTCGCTTTTCGGCGACACCCATATGTACGGACCGGATTCGATCCGCTTCTACACCCGCGGCAAAGTGGTGACCACCCGCTGGCCGGACCCTGCGACGTCGGAAATCGACCTGGGTTTCCCGCAGGTCCTCTAGGCGTTCCTATGCTCCGTATGCCGAGGGCAGCAGCCGGGCCGTGCCCCGCTGCTGCCCCAGCATGATCAGCGCCAGGACAGTCTGGACGGCCAGCCCGGAGCCCAGAAGTACCAGCGCTCCGGGCTGGATGCTGCCGGAACCCGCGGGCGGAAAGACCAGCAGCCAGGCGGCGGAGCCGGCGTGCACCGCTGCCGCGGCCGCCAGCGCCCCTGCCCGCAGCCGCAAACTGTGCGGCACCGGCCCACAATCCAGGACAGCGGCAGTGAACAGGCAGCCCGTTGTTACCAGGTAAGCCGTCACCAGCCAGTGCACCGGCATGGACTGCTGCATCGCCGGAAGCAGCGGGGTGTGGAACATGGCCCACATGCCGGCTGCCACCAGCACTGTGGCGGTTACCGGGTGGACCAGGAAACGGGCTCCGGGCGAGTTGACGGTCCGTCGCAGCCGGGCTGCCGGGACGGAATCCAAAGTCCGCAGCGCCAGTTCCACGGGATGGGCGAGGACCAGCAGCGCCGGCCCGGCCATCCCGGCCAGGACGTGGGAGAGGGCCAGGGCACCGAAGTCCTGGTGCGCCCAGCCCGAAAGCGGTTCCAGGACCGTCAGCAGCACGGCCAGCACTCCGGCCAGGAAGAACGCCAGCCGCCGGTAGGGCCATGCCCCGGACTTCCCTGACACGGTCCCCGCCCAGTACGCCGCGGCCGCTGCGACGGCGGGAATCAGGAAGAGGGACTCTGCCGGGAAGTCGCCGTGGTTATGCATGCGGTGCCGCCGGTTCGATCGGTGGCGCTATCGACTGGGAAGGGACTCGAAGGAAACGCACTGTCTGGGACGGCGTCATGTTTTCGAACGTAACACCACGCTGGTCCCCGCTGAACCCCCGGCTGCCAACGCGGACGTTGACAGATCCCATTCCCCGGCAAGGATGGGAAACATGTGGACGGGGACCCTCGAATTCGACCTGCTGCTTGATGACGTTCATTCGCTCAAGCAGAAGCGCTCACTGGTGCGGCCGCTGGTAGCGGAGCTGGCCCGGAAGTTTGCCGTCTCCGCTGCCGAGACGGGCCAGCTGGAACTGCACCGGCGGGCGGAGGTAGGCATTGGCATAGTGGCTGCGGACCGTGCGCACGTGGTCGAAGTCCTGGACAGCGCTGAACGGCTGGTTGCCTACCGGCCCGAGGTGCAGCTGCTCAGCACCCGCAGGCGGGTGCTGAGCAGCGACGACGAATAGTGGAATCGGGAGGGGGGGGTTATGGACCTGGGGAAGCGTTCCGGACGGGTGCTGTTTTTCGTGGTGCTGCCGGTAATCGCCGGGCTTTGGGTGCTCATCACCGGTCAGCTGCTCCCGGTGGGCATAGTGACCGGAATCCTGCTGGCGCTGTCGGTTGCTGCTGCCCTGGGCCGCGGCGGGCCGGGCGTGGCCGTCCCTGCCGGGGGCAGCCAGGGCGGCGGACTGGCAGGGTGGTGGAACCGGCGCCGGCGGACGCGGTTCTACGCAGCGTTTTCGGTCCTGCTGATGCTCGGCCTAACGCTGGCGCATTCAGCGCTCACGGACACCTGGGGAGGAGGGGACCTTCTGTTTGCCCTCTGCCTGGCAGTTCCGCTTTTTGTGATTCTCCGCCCGCCGCCGCGTGCCCGGGCATCCTCCGCGACCGCATTTCCCGCGCAATGATGCGGGTGCGGCAGGTGGGGTCCCAGTAGTCAACACGCGTCACAAAACGTGGGAAGGGTGGCATGGGAGGTGACGACGAGTAAGCCTGAGCCCGGGTATATGCTGTCCGGACGACAGTAAATTAGATCCCAGAAAGAAGTGGGCATGCTTTTCGAGAACCAGGCAGCACTCGTCACCGCCGCAGGAGCCGGAATCGGCCGCGCCATCGCGCTCCGGCTCGCGGCCGATGGAGCCTCCGTCGTCGTATCCGACGTCAATGATGAGGCCGGCGCTGAAACCGTCGCACTCATCAAGGCCGCAGGCGGCGCTGCCGCGTATGTCCATGCGGATGTGTCCAACCCCGAGGAAGTCGGCACCCTCGTCCCCTTTGCCCTGGAAACCTTCGGGCGGCTGGACCTGGCCGTGAACAATGCCGGGGTGGGAGCCATGCCCAAGCCGGTGCAGGAGATCAGCACGGCGGACTGGGACCGGACCATCAACGTGACGCTGCGGGGCACTTTCCTCGCGCTGCAGGGCCAGATGGCCCACTTCGCCGGCCAGGGCCGCGGCGCGATCGTCAACATCGCCTCGCTCGCGGGAATCAGTGCCACGCCGAACCTCACCCCGTACGGTGCCGCCAAGCACGGCGTGGTCTCCCTGACCCGCAGTGTTGCCAAGGAATGCGCGGAGGCGGGTATCCGGGTCAACGCCGTGGCGCCGGGTGCCATCGAAACCGCTGCCCTGGCATCGCTGCCGGAGGAGGCCAAGGCCGGTTACGCTGCAGAGATCCCCATGAAGCGCCTGGGACAGCCGGAAGACATCGCCAACGCCGTCGCATTCCTGCTCTCGGACCAGGCGTCCTTCATTACCGGCGTTGTGTTGCCGGTAGACGGAGGCACCGAGGCCTAGCCATGGCAACTGAGCAGAATGCAGCGCTGATTGAACTCCTGAACCGCCTGCTGGCCCAATGGACAGCGCCTGGCTTCACGACGGCGGTAGCTGCACGGGAAGGCGTGGTGCTGGACTCCGCGGCGCTGAAGCTGCTCTCGATCCTGAACAACTCCGGGGCGCAGCGGCCCTCGGCGCTCAGCGAGCGCATGGTCACCGGCGCTTCCAACATTTCCAAGATCACGGCCCGGCTGGAAGAAGCCGGACTGGTCCGGCGGATACCGGATCCCCATGACTCACGTGCATCGCTGCTGGATATGACTGAGGCGGGCGCACTGGCAGGACAGGCGTTGAGGCGTTCCGGAAATACCCTGGTTGACGAGTTGCTGAAGGACTGGAGCCCCCGGGACCGGGCAGAACTGGTGCGCCTGCTCATCCGGTTTGAGGCAGAGACCGAAAGGGTTGCGGCTACGCTGCGGGACAGCGGCAACTAGCCGGCGCGTTACCCGGGCTGTGCCGGGACCGGGACAACAAGTCCCGGCCCGGCCGCCTGAATCCCCCTTAGTAGGCCTTGACCCGCTGTTCCACGATCAGGTGGATCAGGGCGAACTTGCCCTCGTCATCGATGGCCTTGAGCGCGGCGTCGATCGCGGCGGGCACATCGGCGTCGTTCTCCACCCGCACACCGAAGCCGCCGAATGCCTGCGCCATCAGCGCAAAGTCCGGGTTCTTCAGCTGCGTGCCGGAGATCCGCTTGGGGTAGTGGCGTTCCTGGTGGGTGCGGATGGTGCCGTACTCCTGGTTGTCCATCACCACCACCAGTGGAGTCGCCCCGTATTGTGCAGCCGTGGCCAGCTCCTGCCCGTTCATCATGAACTCACCGTCACCGGCGATCGTGACCACCCGGCGTCCCGGGTGCGCCAGTGACGCAGCGATCGCGGACGGCACCGAGTAGCCCATGGAACCGTTCCGGGCGCTGAGCATGGACGCGTAGCGGCGGGTGGGGAAGTAGCGGTGCGCCCAGTTGGTGTGCTCGCCGGCGCCTAGGGTGATCATGGCGTCCTCGGGCAGCGTCGGCACCAGATTGGCCATCAGGGTGTCCATCCTGGCCTGGCCGGCAGACGGCTTGGCCGGAGGCAGGGCAGCGAACTTCTCCTGTTCCCCGCGCATGCGGGAAGTCCAGGCCTTCCACTCCTCCTTCACCGGAAGGTCCATCATCACCAGGTCCCGCACGAAGACGTCCGGCTTGGCCACGATCTGGTAGGACACCGGGCCGGAACGGCCGCGCAGCGAGGGATCGATCGTGACCAGGAAGTTCTTCTTTCCCCAGTCCTGGCGCACCACAAAGCCGTCGGTGATCACGTCGCCGGGGACGGTGCCAACGAAGACCAGCAGGTCGGTCTCCTCCAGCAGGTCATAGGTCGGCTTGGGCCGTCCATAGCCAATCGGCCCGACGTAGGAGGGCGAGTCGAAGGAGATGGTGCCCTCGCAGCGCCACTCGGCGGCCGCCGGGAGATGGTGTTCCTCAAGCCAGCGGGTAAGGGTGTCTGCGCCCTCCTGGGTCCAGTCGTTGCCGCCGGTGACGAACAGCGGCTTCTCCGCTTCCTTGAGGGCGGACTGCAGGGCTTTCCAGTCGGTAACGGTCATCCCGCCGGGAGCCACCGGGATGGGCGGGTGCAGCGCCGAGGAGACTTCCCTGCGGATGATGTCTTCGGGCAGGCCGATGACCACGGGGCCGGGACGCCCGCTCATCGCGGCGAAGAATGCTTCGGCAACAATTTCCGAGGCGCGTTCCGGATGGTCCAGCACCATCACGCGCTTGGCACCGGTATCGAACCAGGCCTTGATGTCGAACTCCTGGAACGCCTCCCGGTCCCGGTGTTCGAAGGGGATCAGTCCCACGAAGAGCACCATGGGCGTTGAATCCTGCCAGGCGGTGTGCAGGCCGACGTGCGCGTTGGCTGCGCCAGGGCCGCGGGTCACCATGGCGACGCCGGGAAGCTGGTTCATTTTCCCGTCGGCTTCAGCCATGTAGGCGGCGCCGCCTTCGTGGCGGCAGACCACGGTTTCGATCGGGCTGTTGTGCAGACCGTCCAGGACGTCCAGGAAGCTCTCTCCGGGCACCACATAGGTGCGCTTCACGCCGTGGGCAATGAGGGAATCGACAATGACATGGCCGGCGCTCTTCACCTCCGCTCCTGAGGCAGCGGGAGGGGAGAGCGGTGCAGGCTGAGTCATCTTCGACCTTTCGTCATTGAAACGTTGAACTGCCGTTCGCCCCTGGGCGTCCGGCATCCCTATGTTGTACCCCATGGCTGCGCCCGTTCCGCAGATCATGAGCCAATGTGTCAGCGAAGCTTCCGGTCCCCGGGCCGCGGCCGGTAACCGGGGTTGGCCGCTTTGTCCGGTCATGGGGAACAATTGGGCGGGTGAGTCTCACCACCGCCCCGCAGCCCTCCCGCCCGTCCACTGCCGTGTCCGCCGGAACCGATGCCGCCGGGCGTATCTACGCCCAGATTGCCGCGGAACTGGGGGTGGCGCCCTGGCAGGTGCGCGCCGCCGTCGAGCTCCTGGACAGCGGTTCAACGGTTCCGTTCATTGCCCGGTACCGCAAGGAAGTAACCGGCACCCTTGATGACACCCAGCTGCGCGAACTGGACGAACGCCTGCGCTACCTGCGTGAACTCCATGAACGGCGCCGCGCGGTCCTGGAGGCAATCGAGTCGCAGGGCAAGCTCACCGGCGAACTGCGTGCCGCGGTGGAATCCGCGGAGACCAAGTCCCGGCTGGAGGACATCTACCTTCCGTACAAGACCAAGCGCCGGACCAAGGCCGCAGTTGCCCGCGAAGCCGGGCTGGAGCCCCTGGCCGATGCCCTGCTGGCCAACCCCGCGCTGGTGCCTGAGGCGGAAGCCGCGCGCTACCTGAACGACGCCGTGCCGGACGCTGCGGAAGCGCTGGCAGGTGCCCGCGCCATCCTTGTTGAACGCGCAGGCCAGGACGCTGACCTGCTGACCGAAGCCCGGGAAAAACTGTGGAAGCAGGGCCGGCTGCGCTCGCAGGTCCGGCCGGGAAAGGAAGCCGAAGGGCAGAAGTACGCAGACTACTTCGACTTCGCACAGGCACCGTCCGGCATGCCCTCCCACCGGGTGCTGGCCCTGCTCCGGGCCGAAAAGGAAGGCATCCTTGAACTGGGCCTGGCCGAAGCCGACCCGGCGGACGCCGAGGCCCTGGCAGCCGCCCGGCAGCGCTTTGAGAACTCCGTTGCCTTCCGGCTGGGCGCCGCCTACGCCGGGGGAGCCGCCGCCGCGTGGCTGCAGCAGACCGTCCAGCTGGCCTGGCGCCGGATCCTCGCCAAGCTCTCCGTTGACCTGCGCGTCCGCCTGTTCCAGGACGCCGAAACTGAAGCGGTCCGCGTCTTTGCGGCCAACCTCCGCGACGTCCTGCTGGCGGCGCCCGCCGGCAACCGTGCCACCCTCGGACTGGACCCGGGCCTGCGCACCGGCGTCAAGGTGGCGGTGGTGGACGGTACCGGGAAAGTCATCGCCACGGACACCGTCTACCCGCACGCCCCGGCCCGCAAGTGGGACGAGGCCCTGGTGCGCCTGGCGGACCTGGTGAAGAAGCACCGGGTGGAGCTGGTGGCGATCGGCAACGGCACCGCATCCCGGGAGACTGACAAACTGGCCGCCGAACTGATGCGCCTGGTTCCGGAGGCGAAGCTGCAGAAGCTCGTGGTTTCCGAAGCCGGCGCCTCGGTCTACTCAGCTTCGGCACTGGCAGCGGCGGAACTGCCGGGGATGGACGTGTCGCTGCGCGGAGCGGTGTCGATTGCCCGCAGGCTGCAGGATCCGCTGGCCGAACTGGTGAAGATTGAGCCGAAGTCCATTGGCGTGGGCCAGTACCAGCACGATGTCACGGCAGCGAAGCTGGACCGGTCCTTGGACGCCGTCGTTGAAGACTGTGTCAACGCCGTGGGCGTGGACGTGAACACCGCGTCGCCGGCGCTGCTGAGCCGCGTTGCCGGCGTCGGGCCCCTGCTGAGCGAAAACATTGTGGCCCACCGCAACGCCAACGGGCCGTTCACCCGCCGCAAGGACCTCCTGAAGGTGCCGAGGCTGGGAGCAAAAGCCTTCGAACAGTGCGCCGGCTTCCTGCGGATCAGCGAGGGCAGCGAGCCGCTGGATGCGTCCAGCGTGCACCCTGAATCCTATGGAATCGCGCGCCGGATCCTGTCCGCGGCCAAGGCCGAGATGAGCCCGGCCGGGGCGGAGCTCACCGGCCTTGATGCGGCAGCGTTCGTCGACGAGTCCACGGGCCTGCCGACCGTTCTGGACATCATGGCCGAGCTGCGCAAGCCCGGCCGGGATCCGCGGCCGGCGTTCAAGACCGCAGCCTTCTCTGACGGGATTGAGAAGATCGCGGACCTGCGGCCGGGCATGGTGCTCGACGGCGTCGTCACCAACGTTGCCGCGTTCGGTGCGTTTGTGGACATCGGAGTGCACCAGGACGGCCTGGTCCACATCTCCGCGATGTCTTCTTCCTTCGTTTCCGACCCGCACGACGTCGTGAAGTCGGGCCAGGTGGTCAAGGTCAAGGTGATGGAAGCGGACCCTGACCGGAAGCGGATTTCGCTGAGCCTGCGGCTGGACGACGAAACTGCCGCACCGGGCGGCGGTTCGGGAAAGGCTCCGCGGGGGCCGCGTCCGGATGGCAAGAAGCCGCAGGGCAGGAACCCGGGCAGTGGCCGGGGCCCGCAGGGGGCAGCGAAGCCCCAGGGAGGCAAAGCCGGCAGCGCGCCGCGCCGGCCTGCGGCGGCTCCGGACAGTGCGATGGCAGAGGCGCTGCGGCGAGCTGGGCTGGCCTAGCGGCCCTGGCTGGCGCCGGGCATAAGGATCCGGACGGCGCCCAGAGGCGTCCGGTCAGAGCCGGTGGGCTGCCAGGAACTCCAGCACAGCGTCCGTCGCATCCGGGCGTTCAAGATAGTAGCCGTGGCGCGCACCGGGAAGGATCTGCAGCTCGGCTCCGGGAATCAGCTCAGCCAGGCGTTCGCCGTTGGCTGGCGGAGTGAGTTCGTCCCGGGAACCGTGGAGCACCAGTGTTGGTGCGTTGATCCGGTGGAGCAGGTCCCAGGTGTCGTGTGCACGGCTTGCCTGGTAATGCAGCCGCCGGTTCCGGCGGGTAGTACCCGGGGTGAAGAAGGCCGTGGCATCCTCCCGCAGCTCCGCGCCCTCGAAGAAAAGCCGCGCCAGCTTCCGGGCATCCCCGCTGGCCAGGTCTGCCGTGGCGGTGGAAGAGCGGGGAAAGCCGCCCTCGTCACCGCCGGTGGTGGCTCCAAGGACCAGGGCACCTACGCGCCGGGGCGTGTCGATGGCCATCCACTGCGCCACGCGACCGCCCATTGAATGCCCGTAAACGTGGGCCCGTTCCACCCCGGCGGCGTCCAGCACCGCTGCAGCGTCCTGCGCGAAGGTGCGCGTAGTGAAGCTGGTTTCCCCGCCCGCTTCACTGTCCCCGGTGCCGCGGTGGTCGAACGTGATCACGCGGTGCCGGGCGCTGAAGGCGGGCAGGACGGAGGTCCAGGCAGTGGAATCAACACCCTGCCCGGAAATGAGCAGCAGGGGTTCCCCGGACCCGGCCGAGGACCAGGCCAGCGCCGTGCCGTCGGCCGCGGCAGCATAAGACGTCCCCGGCGCATGAACGGGCACGCCGGCTAGCCGTCCGCTGAGCCGGACTCGTTGAGTGCGTCCTCGGGGCGCGCTCCGGCCTGGCCGCGGGCATCGCCGTCGTCCGCTCCGGAGTATGCCGGGGGCACGGTTCCGGGCGCATGGGTGCCCTTTTCTTCACGGATGTTCCCGGCGGATTCATCGGTCCTGCCGGGAGTCCTTGGCGAGCCGGTGGGCTCCGGCTGCGGGGCGCTGGGGCCCAGCGGGTCCTCGGCGTCGTTGGCGGGTCCGGTTGGTTCGGTGGTCATGATCAGGTCCTCTCAGATAGGGGTCAGCCCGCGCCGAGCAGGCTGTCCTTCAGGTTGTCCAGCAGCTCGCGGGGTGAGGCGTAGACCTGTTCGGCCCCTGCCTCGCGCAGTTCCGCCTCGCTGGTACCTCCGCACATCAGGCCGATGGTCGGGATCCCCAGGGCTGCGGCGGACTTCACGTCCCAGACGGAATCGCCAACGAAGACGGTATCTCCGGCTTCCAGCTCCGCAGATTCGAGGGCCGCCTGGAGGATGTCCGGGGCCGGTTTGCTTTCCTCGGCGTCGGAGGAGCTGGTGACGCTGGTAATGGCGTCGTCGGCGCTGATCGCCTGGCGCAGGGCCTGGAGCTCCGGCTCGGAGGCCGAGGAGGCCAGCACAACGGCGAGATCCCGGGACGCGCACTCGCGCAGCAGGTCGGCGGCGCCGTCGAAGGCCCGCAGGGCAGGCCAGGTGGTGGAGAAGATCGCCCCGTGACTGGAATCGAGCTTCTCTTCCACGTCAGGGTCCGGGTCGCCGCCGAGCAAATGGCCGATGAGCTTGTCTCCGCCCATGCCGATCGCCCGGTGGATGTTGGCCATGGGAATGTCATAGTCCAGCCGGCGGAAGGCCTGCCACCAGGCGACGGTGTGCAGGTAGTTGGAGTCCACCAGGGTGCCGTCCACGTCGAAGAGTACGCCGCGCAGCGGCCGGGAGGTTTCGGTCATCGCAGATTCCCTCAGGTTGGGTGCAGTGTGTCTGACGAGTCTAACGAGGTGCGTCTTCCTCCAGGCCGGACACCGGTTTTCCGGGCGGGCCGAGGAAGGCAAGGAGCTCCGCCTCCAGTGTGCTGGGATTGCGCAGCTCGCATTCCCACACCACCAGTGCTTCCCAGCCGGTGGTTTCGAGGGCCTGGAGTGCAGCCGCGTCCCGTGCAACCGTCCGGGCACGCTTGGCTGCCCAGAACTCGGGGTTGGTGGCCGGTGCGTGGGTGCCCGCCGGACAGGAGTGTGTGTGCCAAAAACAGCCGTTGACGAAAATGACCTTGCGCCGTCCCGCAAAAACCAGGTCCGGCTTGCCCGGAAGGGATCCGCCCGCGGTGGCTCCGTGCAGGCGGAAACGGTAACCGGCACGGTGCAGCAGGCGCCGGACCTTCAATTCAGGTTTGGTGTTCTTGGACCGGATGCGGGACATATTGCGGCTGCGCTGTTCCGCGGAGACCGTATCTGCCATGCCGCCAGTCTAGGTCCCTGGACAGGTTTGCTGCCGGGCAGTGCAGGAAAGCGGCACTGCCTAGCCAACGGGTCCGCGGCGGGCATATGTTGGCTGTGGATGCCGGCGAGAGGACAGCTGTTCCATGGCCCACATCAGAATCTTGGCGACCGGCGGGACCATCGCGTCACGCACCGGGCGCGACGGCGCAGCTTCCGCCGGACGGGCAGAAGACATCACGGCCTCGCTCTCCGGACGGCACAGTTATTCCGTCCGGGACGTTACGAATGCCAACAGTTTCAGGCTGCGCTTTTCGGACGTCCGCCTCATTGCGGAAGCTGTCCGTGCCGCCGTGGCGGAGGAAGGCGTTGACGGCGTCGTTGTTACCCATGGCACGGACACCATGGAGGAGACGGCGTTCGCGCTGGACCTGGTCCACGACTCGCCCAAACCCGTCGTGTTCACGGGAGCGCAGCGTCCGGCCGACAGCCCTGTCGCTGACGGTCCGGCCAACCTGGAGGAAGCCGTCACCGCGGCTGCCGCAGGCGGGCTGCGCGGCGCCGGCGTGCTGATCTCCTTCGCGGGCCAGGTCCAGTCCGCCCGCGGAGCCAGGAAAGTCCACACCGTGGCCGCCAGCCCCTTCGCCGGTGGAGTGGAGGTGGGGCACTTTATTGCCGGCAGCCTGCACGTCACGGCCATTCCGGTCCGCCCGGCACCGCTGCCCCTTCCGGGTGAGGACTTTGACAATGCCCGCGTTGAGATCATTGTCTGCGCGCTGGGAACGGACCCGGAACTCTTTACCCACGCCGTCCATACCGGTGCCAATGCAGTCGTCCTGGCCGGCACCGGCGTGGGCAACGCCGGAGAGGGTTTTGCCGAAGCGGTGCAGGACGCCGTGCGCGGAGGCTGTCCGGTGATCCTGTGCAGCCGGGTACCGGCCGGTCCCGTGGTTCCGGCGTACGGTGCCGGCGGCGGGCTGGACCTGGTCCGTGCCGGAGCCATTCCCGGCGGGGACCTCGCTCCGGTCCAGGCGAGGATGCTGGCTGCGCTGCTTACGTCACTGCCCGCAACGCAGGAAGAACTTCTCCAGGCCCTGACCAGCGGCACATCGCGGAGCCGTTAGCGCCAGGCTCCAAGGTCTCGATCCTGCATCGTCAGTCCACAGTTGCCACGGAAGGGGCCCCAAAAGCACTAAGTCGGCTTACTATTAATCGCACTGAAGGTACCCCTTACAAGGAGGTAAGAGATGTCGGGCTACTTTAAGCTGGTTGACGCCCACGACGGCGCATTCCGGATCAAGCTCATTTCCGGCGACGGAGCGCTCATGGCAGTGTCCGCAATGTTCCCCACAAAGGAAGCGGCAGCAGCGGGCATTGAGCAGATGCGGGAGATCGCCGGAACCGGGCCGGTCGTGGACCACAGCAAAGATGCCGATGTCGTGGCAGATGCCAAACGCAACACGGGCAGGGCCAAGGCATCCTGACGTAGCTCCGCCCCCAGGGTCTCCAAGGCCTTTCGTTCCCGACGCCGAACAGGACGCCGGGAACGAAAGGTCTTTTCTATGACTGCCCTTCGTCGCCTTCTGCTGCGTTCTGGGAATGGTCCCGTCCGGCGTCGGGCGCTGTTGATTCCTCGCCTTCCGACGGGTCCTCGTTGTGCGTGCGGTCTTCGTCATTCGGTGTGGTGCTCATGAGTGCCTCCATAGCTGGTTACGGCCTCTGCTTTTCCAGTCTAGGAACCTCTGCGCGGTCCCGACAGGGCCTGGGGCTCTCTGCGTGATCCCTAGGCAGGAGTGCGTACCTGCCGGTAGCGTTTGCCGGATGCAGCCAAGAGACGCGGATGTCATTGTGGTGGGTGCCGGGCTTGCCGGCCTGGTGGCGGCGGCCGAGCTGGTGGATGCCGGCCGGTCGGTGATCCTGCTGGAGCAGGAAGGCGAACAGGGCCTGGGCGGCCAGGCCTGGTGGTCCTTCGGGGGTCTCTTTTTTGTCGACTCTCCCGAGCAGCGGCGCCTGGGCGTGAAGGACTCAGTGGAGCTCGCCTGGCAGGACTGGCAGGGGACCGCGGGATTCGACCGCCGGGAAGACTACTGGCCGCGGCGCTGGGCGGAGGCCTACGTCAACTTCGCCGCCGGCGAGAAACGGGCCTGGCTGCACCAGCTGGGCCACCGGGTTTTCCCGGTGGTTGGCTGGGCGGAACGCGGCGGCTATGGAGCCACCGGTCCCGGAAACTCAGTGCCGCGCTTCCACATCACATGGGGAACCGGGCCCGGCATTACGGCACCCTTCCTGGCCAAGGTGCGCGACGGCGTCGAGCGCGGCCTGGTGCGGCTGGCCTGCGACCACCGGATGGATTCCCTGGTCGGCACGGACGGCACCGTCACGGGGGTGCGCGGCACCGTCCTCCAGAGGACGACGACGCCGCGCGGCCGGGACGCCGAACGCACTGCGGTGGGGGAATTCGAGTACTCCGCGGGCGCCGTCGTGGTAACCACCGGCGGTATTGGCGGCGACCATGACCTGGTGCGGGCCGCCTGGCCGGAGCGGCTCGGCACGCCCCCGAAGACGATGCTCAGCGGTGTGCCGGGACATGTGGACGGTCGCGGCATCATGGCCGCCCAAAGCGCGGGCGGACGGGTGATCAACCCGGACCGGATGTGGCATTACGTGGAGGGAATCCGGAACTGGAACCCCGTGTGGCCGAACCACGGCATCAGGATCCTGCCCGGCCCGTCATCGCTGTGGCTCGACGCCGCC
The DNA here is from genome assembly GCF_035792275.1 of Arthrobacter koreensis. GTDB lineage: Bacteria > Actinomycetota > Actinomycetes > Actinomycetales > Micrococcaceae > Arthrobacter_B > Arthrobacter_B koreensis_A. The sequence continues at coordinate 140,647 of NZ_JAMWKK010000004.1, forward strand.
GGAAACCGCCTGCCGGGTCCGCTGTTTCCCGGGTTCGACACCCTCGGGACGCTGGAGCACCTGCGCGGAACGGGCTATGACTACAGCTGGTTCGTGCTGAACAAGGCAATCATCCGCAAGGAGTTCGCGCTTTCCGGTTCGGAACAAAACCCTGACCTGACCGGTAAATCCGTCCGCGGGGTGCTGGGCCGGGCTACCGCAGACGTGCCCGGACCGGTGCAGAAGTTCCTCGACCATGGGGAGGACTTCCTCACTGCAGGCACTGTTCCGGAACTGGTCGCAGCCATGAACGAACTCGCCAAGACCTCAACCGACGGTGCGGCACCGGTGCTGTCCGCAGAAGCTGTGCTCGCCGAACTGCAGGCACGGGACCGCGAGATCACCAACAAGTTCAGCAAGGATGCGCAGGTCACGGCCATCCGCGGTGCCCGTTCCTATCTGGGGGACCGGCTGATCCGTACCGCGGTGCCGCGGCCCATCCTTGATCCGAAGGACGGGCCGCTGATCGCCGTCCGGCTTTCAGTGCTGACCCGCAAGACGCTCGGCGGGTTGGAAACTGACCTGGATTCCCGGGTGCTGGGAGCGGACGGGAACCCGGTGCCCGGGCTGTTTGCGGCCGGGGAGGCTGCAGGATTCGGCGGCGGCGGAATGCACGGCTACCGGTCGCTGGAAGGAACCTTCCTGGGCGGCTGCCTGTTCAGCGGCCGGGCGGCTGGGCGCGCTGCCGCCCGCTGACGGGCCTGGACAGTTCAAAGGCCGGTACCGCAGCTGCGGTACCGGCCTTTTGCATGCGGGAAGACTAGACTCCCGGGTTGTACTTCTTGAACTGGCGGTAGGCCTTGGCGCTGTTGAAGTACTCGGTCGAGGGCTTCATCCACAGCATGATCACAGCTGCCACGGGGAGCAGCACGCTGAGGACCGTCAGGACAGCAAGCAGGGCACCTCCGGTGGCCAGGTTCGTCAGGCCGAGCAGGCCCAGAGCGGCGAAGACGGTGGCGACGATGCGTGCCCAGTTGTGGCCCTTGCGGATGAAGAGGGCCACCAGCAGAGCGACCGCGAGGCTGATGGCGGCGATGAAGACGGTTGTTGCGACGGTGATCGCGATGATGGCATCCATTTCCGAGGCGCTGATGGCCACGGTGCTGTTCTGGACGATCGATTCTTCGAACTCGACGGAGTTCATCCAGGCGAACGACACTGGAATGCTGATGATGGAGACGACGGCCGCTGCGATCAGCAGCCAGAAGCCCATATCAACCTGCTTGGGACGCACCGGAGCGGGCGGCGCTGCCGCTGCCTGGTTGCTGGCGTATGCGTTGTAGCTGTAGTTGTTTGCCGGAGGCTGCTGCTCGGACATATTTCCCCTCATAGATGTCTGCGATGCGGTGTAAGAGCCGGCGGCTGCAGAGTCCACCGGCGCATGACGAAGCCAGCCTAACCAGTGAATCCGGTCCTGACCTCCCCAATAAGGCGGAATTCGCCGAAATTGTTTGATGCGTTGCCTGCGCCGGAAGGACTAACCCGGTTCGGAACTCAGATGTCCGCTGCCGCGACAAGCGGGAAGGTGGGCGTTGTGGATCCGCCGGACGGTTCTACGGTCAGCGCGACGGTTCCAGCCCGTGAGACATCTCCGTCCAGCCACACCTGCACTTCGCCGCCGGAAAAGTGCACATCCGGGATGGGAGTGCCGTCCTCCAGCAGCCAGAGCTGGTACTCGCGGTCCGCGCCCGGATCGGGCAGGTTCTGCGCTACGAACAGGGCAGCGTCCTGCTCCCCGGAGAACAGGAGGGTTGTGGGCTGACCGTTCACGTCCAGGCGCTGGACGGACAGATCCGCGGCGGCGAGCAGCCGGTCCTGGCGCTGCTGCTGCTGGTCAGCGGCCTCGTTCTGCTGCCGCTGCTCAGACTGCGCACCCAGTGCCCACCCCGCCAGGCCCGCGCCCGGGAGCAGCACCGCTGCTGCCGCCGCGGCCAGCAGCAGCCTCCGGCGGCGGGTGTGCAGGGGAATGGGTTCGCCGGCCGGCTCCCGGACGGGGGCCGGGGCAGGATCCGTGGCAGGTCGATCCAGGGAACGCGGGCCGGAGCCCTGGCGGGTGCCGTGGATGGCTGACAGCACGGAGGAGCGCAGGGCGGCAGGAGGCTCCTGGGCTGAGCCGGCAGCCAGATGGGCCGAGACCTCCGCGAACTCTGCCACCTCGGCCCGGCACTGGGCGCAGCCGGCAAGGTGCTCTTCGAATTTGGCACGTTCTTCCGGGTCCAGGGCATCAATGGCGAAAAGCGGAGCCAGCTCGTGCAGGGTGCCGCCGTGGTGATGGTTCATCGCCGTCCCCCCAATGCCGACCGAAGGCTGTTCAGGCCGTCCCGGATACGGGCTTTGGCCGTGCCGAGCGGAATGTCCAGTGCCCTGGCAACTTCCTGGTGGGTGCAGCCCTCGTAGTAGGCGAGGGCCACGGCCTCGCGCTGGAGCGGGGTGAGCGTTCCCAGTCCGTCGCGTACTTCCTGGACAGCCATCGACTGCTCCACCTCCTCCCAAGTTTGGTCAGCGGCCAATGCGGGCCGCTGATCCTCGTACATCTGTTCCCGGTCCCTTTCGCTGACCACCTGGCGGACCCGGTCCACGGCCCGGCGGTGGGCCAGGGTGCAGAGCCACCCCAGGACTGATCCGCGGGACGGCACGAAACGGTCCGACTGCTCCCAGGCCATGAGGTAAACCTCCTGCACCACCTCGGCGGCCAGCTCAGGCGAACGGGTCACCCGTATGGCTAAACCGTAGACCCTGGCGGAGGTGGCGTCGTAGAGCGCCGCGAAGGCTGCTTCATCACCGCCGGCGCTGCGGCGCACCAGGTCCGCAAGATCCGGCACCGTCCGGCCAAGCGTAGGAACACCGTGCTGCTCACCCGGGGCTGCACCAGGTTCAGTCATCGGCTTGCACTGCTCATCCCTTTCGCGGCGGCGCCCGGCTGATGTCCACGGACGCTCTCAGGACGTGAACTCTGCCATATCCGGGCCGCGGTATGCCAGCCGGATCCGCAGCGCATTCCGTCCGCGAAAAGTTTTCCGGCAGCCGACCCATCCGGATCGCGGCCGGCTCCGAACTCCTTACGCATTCACACCGATTTGCAGACTCATCACGACGAAGGAAACCGATCATGAATACGAAGCTGCGGCTGCTTGCCGTTCCCACCCTCGCCCTGGGCGCCCTGGCCCTTTCCACGACGCCGGCCCTTGCCCACGGACAGGATTCCTGGTCCGGGCAGGCAACACTGAATTCCCTGAACAACTCCGGTACCAGCGGCCAGGCCATGGTCGAAGTGCACGGTACTGAAGCCAAGGTGACCGTCGACGTCACCGGGGCTGCAGAAACCTTCATGGACGGGCCCTTCCCGCACGCCCAGCACATCCACATCGCCGCTCAGGGCGTCTGCCCCGGCCCGGATGCGGACACCGACGGCGACGGCGTGGTCAACACCACCGAAGGCCACCCGTTCTACGGCCACATTGGGACCTCCCTGACCACCGAAGGAGACACCAGCGCTGACTCCGGACTGGCCGTGGAGCGGTTCCCGGGCGGTTCGGCCTACACCTACGAGCGGACCTTCGAAGTGAACCCGGAAACCGCCCAGTCGCTGGAGAACGGCACCGCAGTTGTTGTGGTCCACGGTGTGGACCCGGCCAAGATGCCGGAGGCCGCAGCGGCCAAGATGTCGGATCTGGACCCCTCGCTGCCCGCAGCGGCAACCCTGCCTGCTGCCTGCGGCACCCTGGCCGTCTCGCAGATGGGCGCCATGCCTGAGGGCGGTGCCGACACCGGAGCCGAGGTAACACCCGCCGGCAGCGCAGTGGACGGATCCGCCCTCGCCGCCGCCGGTATGGGGGCCGGAGTGCTGGCCCTTGCCGGTGCCATGCTGGCCCGCCGCCGTGCCCGTGGCTAAGCACACGGCTGCGGAGCCCGTCTGTTTCCCGGCAGGCCTACAGTGACGGGGAACAGCACTGGACGCCGCGCAGGATTTCTCCCCTGCGCGGCGTTCCTTCTCCTGGTCCTGGGCGGATGCTCCCCGGCGGCGGAACCCGGGACAGGTTCTGCCGGCTTACCGTCTGCCGCCATGTCAGCGCCGGCACCGGCTGAAGCGACACCCGCTCCGGCGGCTTCTTCGGCCGCTGCTCCGGCTGCGGAGGCTGCGCTCCCGCTGAGCCTCGCCATCCCCTCCACGGGAACCGAGAGTTCCCTGCTGCACCTGGGGCTGCGGCCGGACGGTTCGCTGGAAGTTCCGCCGGAGGGTCCCGGTTCTCCGGCCAGCTGGTATTCCGGCTCACCTGCCCCCGGGCAGCCCGGCCCCGCAGTTCTGCTGGGGCATGTGAACGCGACGGGCGGCGGTCCCGGCGTCTTCGCCGATCTGCGGTCCCTGAAGCCGGGAGACCTGGTCGAGGTGGGGCGGGAGGACGGAAGCACCGTGCAGTTCGCCGTTGACCGGGCCGAACAGTACGGGAAGGACAGCTTTCCCACCCTTGAGGTCTACGGGAACACCGACGGCGCTGAGCTGCGGCTGATCACCTGCGACGGGTTCGATCCGGCCACCGGAACCTTTGACGACAACTACGTGGTGTACGCGGTGCTGGTGGATTAGTTCCGGGCCAGCCGGTGTGTGAGGCCCAGCCGGACTGAGGACCACTCGCTGTCCAGGATGGAGAACACGACTACGTCGCGGCGGGACCCGTCCACCCAGAGTTCGTTGGAGCGCAGAACCCCGTCCTGCTTCGCGCCAAGGCGGGCAATCGCGGCCCGGGATGCGTGGTTGTGCCAGTGCGTGCGGAATTCGACGGCGATGCAGTCCAGCTCCTCAAAGGCACGGGTAAGCAGGAGGTACTTGGCCTCTGCGTTGATCAGCGTCCGCTGGGCGCTGGCTGCCAGCCAGGTTGACCCTATTTCAACCCGGCGGTGTTCGGCCTTGATATTCATGTACGTGGTCATGCCGCACAGTGCGCCGGTATCCAGGCGGCGGACCGCCCACGGCGCCATGCTGCCTGCCGCCTGCTGCGCCAGACGGGATTCGACCTCCGCCGCCATCGACTCGGGCGTGGGGATGCGGGTGTACCAGAGGTTCCAGAGTTCGCCGTCCTTTACTGCCTCCGCCAGTTCCGGAACGTGGGCGGCGGAGAGTGGCTCCAGGCGGACGGTGCTGCCCTCGAGCATCACGGGCGTGGAGTACGGATTCGCAGTCATGGGTTCATCCTAGGTAGGGGAGGGAATTATTACGGGGAGCATCCCGTTGCCAAAGTAGATGCAATAACATGTATCTATTGGATGCGAGGAAAGGTGCCGTTGTGGCCGAACGCAGGATTGTTGCAGTAACCGCCGGACTGGGAGTTCCGTCCTCCAGCCGGATGCTGGCGGACCAGCTGGGAACTGCCGCCCAGGCCCGGTTGCAGGAACTGGGGCACCATGCTGTGCTCACCACCTACGAACTCCGGGAATACGCAGTGGATATCGCCAACGCGATGGTCTCCGGTTACGCCGCCCCCAAGCTTGAGGCCCTGCTCAATGAGGTGGCCGACGCTGATGCGCTGATTGCGGTGACCCCCGTGTTCAGTGCCTCCATGAGCGGCCTGTTCAAATCCTTCTTTGACGTCATGGACAAGGACGCCCTGGACGCCAAGCCCGTCCTCGCCGGCGCTACCGGCGGCAGCGCGCGGCACTCGATGGTGCTGAACTTCGCCCTCCGCCCACTGTTCGCCTATCTGCGGGCACGGGTCGCTCCCACTGCCGTCTACGCGGCACCTGATGACTGGGGTGCCGGCGGCGACGGCGTCTCCGCACTGAATGACCGGGTGCAGCGCGCAGCCGCAGAACTCGTGGCCCTGCTGGGGGATGCGCCTGTTTCCCGGCCACGGCGGGATTCGGGTGCGTCGCTGCCGTTCGAGCAGCTGCTGGCCCAGATCCAGCCCCGCGGTTAGTCTCCCGGAGAGACACCGCGGAGAGGGTGCGCCGGTCAATTCCTGTGCCAGGAAGCCAGACGGTCCCGGATCACTGACACGTCGCAGGGCCCAGCCCTAGACTGCTGGAAGGCCAATACCGAAACGAGCAGGGGCGGATGCCATGGACGCTTCACCGGTCATCACCATCCTTCCGGAACCGCCCACCCACCTGGCTGACGCCGTGCGCGACGGCGGAGGCGTCACCGCGCCGCTGTCGGAGGCGACCTCGGGGCTGGTGGTACTGGCGGGGGAGCCGCTGGAGCACCTGGAGACGGTCCTGCGGGAGAACTCCGGCATCCGCTGGATCCAGGTCTACCTGGCCGGGGCAGACCAGTGGGTTCCCCTGATGCACCAGTATCCGCAGATCCGCTGGAGCAGCGCCAAAGGAGCATACGGGCAGCCGGTGGGCGAGTACGCGCTGACCCTGACACTGGCCATGCTCCGTGCGGTGCCCACCTTCGCCAGGGCCAGGACCTGGGGCCCGCAGCAGGGTACGTCCCTGCACGGCAAACGGGTGGTCATCGTGGGGGCCGGCGGCGTGGGCCGGGAAATCCTGCGCCTGGTCAGCGTCTTCACGCCGCACATCACCGTGGTGCGCAGCCATGACGAACCGGTGCCCGGCGCCGAGCGCACGGTTACCGACGAAGGGCTCGAGGACGCCCTGGGCGGCACCGACGTCGTGATCCTTGCCGCGGCGATGACCACCTCAACCCGGCACCTTATTGACGAACGGCGCCTGGCGCAGCTGCCTCCGCACGCGGTCCTGGTGAACATTGCCCGCGGTCCGCTGGTGGACACTGAAGCGCTGACGGCGGCGCTCGCCGAGGGCCGCCTGGCCGGAGCAGCGCTGGACGTCACCGACCCGCAGCCGCTGCCGGACGGGCACCCGCTGTGGACTGAGCCGCACGCCCTGATCACCCCGCATACCGCTGAAACCGAGGCGATGATCCGCCCGCTCCTGGCCAACCGGGTCCGCGAGAACGTCCGCCGCTTCCGCAACGGTGAACCGCCCGCAGGCCTCGTGGACCCCGCGAAGGGGTACTAGCGCTCCACGAACGCCAGGACCCGGGCCGGGCTGGCCGTGCCTCCCACGATCTTCAGCGGAGACACCACCACCACGGCACCGGTGGCCGGGAGCTGTGCCAGGTTCTGCAGCAGCGTCACACCGTACTTGTTGCTGCCCAGCAGGTAATAGTGCGCCGGGAAGGGCGGGTCGAACGCGCCCGCGTTGCCGGCGTCGATCCCCACGGTCTCAACCCCCAGGCCGGCGATGGGAGTTTCTTCTGCCAGCCACTTCGCGCATGCCGCGGAGATGCCGGGCGTGTGGGAACCGGTGTCGTCGAAGTTCAGGAAGGCATCGGCGTCGTCAATGAACTTGTCCCAGCCGGTGCGCAGCAGCAGCCACGCGCCGTCGGGCAAGGCGCCGTGCTGGGCTTCCCAGGCCCGGATGTGTTCCGGCTCCACCAGGAAATCCGGGTCCGTGGCGGCTTCGGCACTGAAATCCATCACGACGGCGGGACCCACCAGCCGGCGGACCGGGATCTGGGAGACATCGTCGCCGTCGCGTCCGGTAATCCAGTGCGACGGCGCGTCAACGTGCGTGCCGATGTGCTCACCGGTGTGGATGTTGTTGTGCTTCCAGAACGGTCCCGGCTCGTTGAACGCGCTGACTTCCTCCAGCGAGAAATCGATGAGGTTCACGAACGGGTCGGGCAGCTTCAGCGTGGGAATGCCGGCCGAGAGCGGCGCGGTGAGGTCCACGACCTCCAGGGCGCCGCCGTCGAGCGCCCCGATCAGGTTCTGGAGCAAGCCGGGTTCAGTGCTGGGAAGAGACATGTTCGTTTCCTGTCCACAGTGGAAAAACGTTTGCCTGAGGATACCGGGGAACCCGATTACGCGGCTCACTTGGGTCGCTACATGACGCGGCACCGTTTGGGGCGGGGCAGCCGCACGGTCCTAGGATTCTGAATAGACCGCACCCGAGCAACAACAGGAGTCACCAGATGAACCAGATGAACATTGCCGGGCTCGTCGGCCGCACCCTGGCGCAGCTCGGCGCCGCCCATGCCTTCGGTGTGGTGGGCAGCGGAAACTTCCATCTCACGAATGCCCTGCGGGAAAACGGCGTGCCGTTTACTGCCGCACGGCATGAAGGCGGGGCCGCAACCATGGCCGATGCCTATTCCCGCATGTCAGGGCTGGTCACGGTCCTGACCACCCACCAGGGCTGCGGGCTCACCAACGCTGCCACCGGGATCGGCGAAGCCGCCAAGTCCCGGACTCCGCTGATTGTGCTGACCGCCGACGCCGCCGGATCGGCCGTGCGGTCGAACTTCCGGATCGACCAGGACGGCCTGGCCCGCAGCCTGGGCGCGGTGCCTGAACGCGTGCACTCAGCGCAGAGTGCCGTGGCTGACACCGTCCGCGCGTTCCGCACCGCGCAGAACGAACGCCGGACCGTGGTCCTTAGCGTTCCGCTGGACGTTCAGTCCCAGCCCGTTCCGGCCGGGACTCCCGGTCGGGTGCCCCCGGTGGCGCCCACCGGATTCGTCCGTCCCGCGCCTGGCCTGGCGCGCGGGCTCGCTGACCTGCTCTCCACTGTGAAGCGCCCGGTGTTCGTCGCCGGCCGCGGAGCACGATATGCCGGCGAAGAGCTCAAGGCACTGGCCGCGCAGTCCGGAGCGCTGCTGGCTACCTCCGCGGTGGCGAACGGGCTGTTCGAAGGGGAGGAGTTCAACCTCGGAATCTCCGGCGGCTTCTCCACTCCTGAGACGGCCGCGCTGATCCGCGAAGCAGACCTGATCATCGGATGGGGCTGCACCCTGAACATGTGGACAATGCGTCACGGGTCCCTCATCAATAAGGACGCCGTGGTGGTCCAGGTGGACCTGGAAGACTCAGCGCTCGGCGCCAACCGGGACATCCACCTCGGTGTGATCGGCGACTGCGCGGCAACGGCCGCCGACGTGCTCGCCGAGCTGAAGGCCGCGGTTCCGGAACCGCGCGTGAACTACCGGACGCCCGAAACCGCCGCCCGCATCGCTGCCGGTGCACGCTGGCAGGACGTACCGGTGGAGGAGCTGTCCACGCCGGACCGGATCGATCCCCGCGTGCTCAGCCTGGAACTGGATGCGCTGCTGCCCGCCGAACGGCTGGTTTCCGTGGATTCGGGCAACTTCATGGGCTACCCATCCACTCATCTTTCCGTCCCGGACGAATTCGGCTTCTGCTTCACCCAGGCGTTCCAGTCGATCGGGCTGGGCCTCGGCACCGCCATCGGCGCGGCACTGGCCCGTCCGGACCGGCTGCCCGTCCTGGGGACCGGGGACGGTGGATTCCTGATGGGTATCTCCGAACTCGAGACTGCCGTGCGGCTAGCTCTGCCGCTGGTGGTGATCGTCTACAACGACGCCGCCTACGGTGCGGAGGTCCACCACTTTGGTGCCGGTTCGGAGCACGACGGCGGTGCGGCGGACATGGAAACCGTCACCTTCCCGGACACGGACATTGCCGCGATCGCGCGCGGCTACGGTGCGGACGGAATTACCGTCCGCACCGTAGCCGACCTGGCCGCCGTGACCGGCTGGCTGGACGGCCCGCGCACGGCACCACTGGTCATCGACGCCAAGATTGCTTCCGACGGCGGCGCCTGGTGGCTGGCCGAGGCGTTCAAGGGACACTAGCCCCCGAAAGCGTCAGCGGGCAGCGAGCGCCACTGCCTCGACGACGTCCGGCACCCCGGAGCGCACCGCTGCAGCGGCCGGCTCGTCTTCGATTGCTGCGGCTGCGTCCTGGGCCTCGCAGCGGTCGCGGTACGCCCGCACCTCGGCGTCGCGGCGGGCCTGGTCCCAGCCCAGCGCCTCGGCGGCCAGATCGGCGATTTCCTCGACTGCGGCAAGGCCATGGTTCGGGGCCTCCCAGGTGAGCCGGGTCCGCACGTCGAACAGATCTTCCAGGTGCAGGGCGCCCTCGTGGGTGCAGCCGTGCACGATTTCCGCACGCAGGTAGGCCGGGGCGCCCTGCAGCGGGGCAGCCAGTCCGGGCTGTTCGTCCACGAGTTCGGTGATCTCGGTGATGGCGGAGCCGTAGCGGTCCAGCATCCGGATGACCTGCTGCTCGGTCCAGCCGTACTTCGCGCCCAGTGAGGCGGCCTGGCGGGTCAGCGGCAGGTAGCCGTCGGCGCCGAGCAGCGGCGTCTTGGCAGTGACCGAGGGCAGCTCCTTGGCGCGTGCTCCCAGGGCAAGGTCCACGGCGTCCTCGGCCATGACCCGGTAGGTGGTGAGCTTGCCGCCCGCGATCGCCACCAGGCCCGGCAGGACCTCGGTGACGGTGTGCTCGCGGGAGATCTTGGTGGACTGCTCGTCGCCCTTCGTGCCGGGCTGCAGCAGCGGGCGCAGGCCGGCGTAGGTGCCGATCACGTCGTCGCGGGTCAGCGGCTTGTCCAGCACCACGTTGGCGTGCTCGATGACGTAGTCGATGTCTGCGCTCGTGGCCACCGGCGTCGAGAGTTCCTGGTGGTACGGAGTGTCAGTGGTGCCGATGATCCAGTAGCGCTCCCACGGAATCACGAACAGCACGGACTTCTCCGTCTGCAGGATCAGGCCGGACTCGCCGGCGATCCGCTCGCGCGGAACGATGATGTGGATGCCCTTGGACGCAAGGACCTTCAGGCCTCCGTCGGCACCGGCAAGGTCCTGGGTCTTCTCGGTCCAGACGCCGGTGGCAGTGATCACGGCCTTGGCGCGGACAGTCCGTTCGCGGCCGGTTTCCAGGTCGCGGATCACGGCGCCGGACACCCGGCCGGAAGCATCCTGCGGGAAGGACACAGCCTTGGCCCGGGTCACGGCCTTGGCACCCAGGCGCGCAGCGGTGCGCACCAGGGTCAGGACCAGGCGGGCGTCGTCCACCTTTCCGTCCCAGTACTTGATGGCGCCGACCATGGAGCCGTCCTTGATGTCCGGGAAGGCTTCCTTGACACCCTTCATGCCCAGGTGGCGCTGGATGGGCATGGTGGCGTTCTTGGCGCCGAGGTGCGCCATGGTGTCGTAGAGGCCGATGCCGGCGGCGACGTAGGGACGCTCCCAGCCGCGGTGGGTGATGGGGTAGAGGAAGGGCACGGGCTTGACCAGGTGCGGAGCCAGCGAATCGAGCAGCAGCTCGCGCTCACGCAGGGCCTCAGACACCAGCTTGAAGTCCAGCTGTTGCAGGTAGCGCAGGCCGCCGTGGACCAGTTTGGAAGACCACTGGGAGGTGCCGCCGGCCCAGTCCTGGGCTTCGACGATGGCGGTGCGCAGACCGCGGGAGACGGCGTCCAGGGCTATGCCGGCGCCGGTCACCCCGCCTCCGATGACGAGGACGTCGAGTTCGGGACCATCGGCGAGCTCGTCCAGGACGGCGTCGCGGTTCGCGGGGGAGGGCAGGCGAGGTGACATGTGGCGGCCTTTCGCTTTCGGGCCGGGCGGATGGGCCCGGAGTCTTCGTCGAACATTAGGTCCCCTTTGGGAGTACGATCAAAGTGGATGCACGGACGTGCACCGTCGAAGGAGATGCCATGCACGAAGATGCCGATCTGTACCGGGCGGCAGAGCTCTACTACGTACAGGGCGCAACGATGGAGGCGGTCGCGGAGCGGTTCAACGTCTCCCGCTCCACCGTTTCGCGGATGCTGCAGGCTGCGCGGGACCGGGGCATTGTCCGGATCACGCTCTCGGCTCCGGTGGACACCCGCAGCGAGCTGGTACGGACCCTGCAGAAATCCTTCGGTGTGACTGCTTACCTGGCGGCCGCGCCTGCCACGGCGACCACTGCCAAACGGCTTGACGCCGCCGCCCGCCATGCCGCTGTGCTGATCCACGACTGGTTCGCCGACGGGATGACCATGGCGGTGGCCTGGGGAACCACGACGTCGGCCGTCGCGGCTGCGCTCCAGCCGAAGCTGACCCGGGACGCGACCGTGGTGCAGATGAACGGCGCGGTGAGCGCCAGGTCGGCTCAGCTGAACGCGTCTCCCGGACTGCTGCCGCGGATGGCGGCCACCTTCGACGCCGCCCTGATCCAGTTTCCTGCGCCCGCCTTCTTCGACGACGAGCGGACTCGGGAACTGATGTGGCAGGAATCCACGGTCCGGCGGGTGCTGGCGGTGCGTGCCGAGGCGGATCTGGCGGTATTCAGCGTGGGTGCCTTTGAAGGGCCTTCACCGTCGGAGGTGTACAGCGGCGGCTACCTCACCGAGGACGCGTTCCGCGAGTTCGCCGCGCACCGGGTGGTGGGCGATGTGTGCACGGTGTTCCTGCGCGAGGACGGCAGCTACGCGGACATCGGACTGAACCGCCGGGCGTCCGGGCCCACCCCGCAGGAACTGAAGCGGATTCCCCGCCGGCTCTGCGTCGTTTCGGGGGATCACAAGGTGCCGGGCCTGATTGCGGCCCTGCGGGCCGGTGTGATCACGGACCTGGTGCTCGACGACGGCACGGCCCGCACACTGATGCGGCACCTGTCCCGCCTCACCCCGGCCGGATCCTAACCGCTGCCGGCCGGCCGGGCACTAGTCCCGGATTTCCTCCCGGACGGGCCTGAGGCCAGCCGGGACCTCCGGGCCGTCGGTGGACGTCACAGGCGGGAACGTGCAGGTGAACTCGCCGCGGTACCCGAACAGGAAACCAAAAACCGGGTTCCGCACCTGCAGCTGGATCGTATAGACCTGCCGCTCGTCGTCGTACGCCTCGTAGAGGTCCGCGGTGCCGGTGAGCAAACGCGGAACCGTGAAGCTCACGGGTCCCTCATGGAACCGCAGCGCTCCGGTGCGCAGATGCAGCGAACCGTCTTCGCGGACGGCCAGCTCCAGGTCCGTGGCCAGGTGCTGGTGCGTGCCGAGGTAATCCACCACGGTTCCCCGCCGTTTGCTGAAGACCATGGTGGCGTCAAAGCGACGAGGCCGTCCCGGCCGGACCTCCAGGGTGCGTGTGAAAGTCACCGTGGGACGCCCAAATCCATCCACGTACGGATAGTTCTCGATCGTGAAAGGCACGTTGCGGCCGTGCTCCGGAAAGAGGATGTTGCGGAACGCGCCGAACTTCAGGAACGGAACCGTCCACAACGCGCCCCGGCGGACTTCGGTGAAAACTCCGCGTCCTACGCAGGCGTAACCGGATTCCGGATCCACGCCGAAGCGGCGCTGCAGCATGGGGTGCAGCCGGGCGAAATCGGAGCCGAGTGCGCGGGCAAACATCGATGTTGGTGGCGCCGGGTTCCCGCTCATACCGGCTCCGGCAGGGTCACGAGCGAGGCCGGCGGGCTGCTCGCATGCCTGTCCGGGGCCTGTCTGCGGCACCGCGCGGCACGGGGTACGTTCCGGGCGGGCGGCAGCAGAAAAGCAGCGGCTGCCACCAGGGCAGCCACAACCGGGGTGCCGGCACCGGGACGGCGGCGCAGCAGGCAAACGGCTCCTGCCACGGCGGCGGCACGGAGTCCGGCATCGGCCAGCCAGGCACTGCGGGCTCGTTCGGGAGCAACATCCTCTTCAGCCCAGAGCCTCAGCCGGTCAAAGCTCCAGGCAGTGGCCCAGCCCAGTGCGGGCCGGATGAGCAGTCGATCCAGCCGCGGTCCGATGCCTGCCCAGCCCGGAGTGTAGTCGTAGCCGGTGATGAACCGAATGCCCTCCGGTCCGGGGATATACCGCCAGTATCCGGCCCCGGGACCGATCGGGGAGAGCACGTCCCAGGTGGTGAATTTCAGGACGGAGGTGGCCTGTTCCTGTTTGCCCGTCCGGGTGCCAAGGGAGGTTCCGGTTCCGTGGATGGTGTGCAGCGGCAGCCGGAACTCGTAGCGGAATTCCTGCGGAAGCGTGCCCGGGGCGGGGATGATGGCGGAAAACCGGAGGTCCCAGCGGGGATGGTTGGACGGATCCTGTGTCAGGTCCCAGAGCCGGTCCATTGGCGCGCGGACTGGTATCTCGACGTAAACCTGTTTCCCCATGGAGGGAGACTACCGCCAAACGGCCTACATGCCGGGTGTGTCCTGGGCTGGGCGTTCCGGCGTTTCGCGCCAGCCAAGGTTTCCGGCCATGCGCTTCAGCACGGAGACCAGGGCGGTGTATTCCTCTTCGGACACCTCTTCCGTGAGCTGCTCACGGATCCGTTCGACGGCGCCGCGGAGATTCTCCAGGCTGCGCGAACCGAGGTCGGTCAGGGAGTATTCGCCCTCGCGCACTGCCACCCAGCCGCTGTCCACAAGCTCGTCAATCAGCTCGGCGGAGGAGCCGGTTTCAACCGGAGGGAAAAAAGGCCGGAGCTGGTCGGAGAGCTCCGGGCCGGTAGCCGGTCCGTTGGTCAGGAGGTTCATCATTTGCCACTGCCGTCGGGTCAGGCCGTGTTCCTCGAAGCTGGCGCCGAACTGTTCGTCGACCAGCTGATCCACCAGTTTGAGCCAGAATCCTATGGGGCGTTCCTCGGTAGCCATCCACCCACTGTACAAACCGACGCCGGTGCTGGGAATGGCCTTTAGAGCCGCGCCTGCATTCCGCAGGAAGGGCAGGGAGCGGAGCGGGCCAGTTCAACGCACACCACGCACACCGGCAGGTGTGAGTTGTCGCTGCGCAGCGGCCGGTTCGGCATCACCTTTCCACAGTACGGCTTGGGCCGCCGGGCGTGCTGCATGGCCCGCCGCTTGCAGGGCGTGCAGAAGACATGCACCAGTTCATCGCTGTCCGCCGGAGGTGCTTCGACGGGGCGGACGGCTTCCTTGAGGCTCATGGTTCCACGCTACCGAGTTCTACAGGGTGTAGAATTTGGCCCGCTTCCCTGACTGGCGCGGAACGGCGCGGATCCGGGGCAGGGCGCCGTGCCCGATTTCACGCGGCAGTGTGTCGCCGGACGTGCTCCGCGCCTACTGCAGCAGCTCGCGGATGTCTTCCGCGGTGAGCGCAGAACTGAACACGGCGTCGTCGTCCATTACGGAGGAGAACAGCGCAGCTTTCTGTTCCTTGAGCGCCATGACCTTTTCCTCGATGGTTCCGCGGGCGACCATCCGGTACACCATGACGGAGCGTTTCTGTCCGATCCGGTGCGTGCGGTCCACGGCCTGGGCTTCCGTCGCCGGGTTCCACCAGGGATCCAGCAGGAACACGTAGTCGGCCTCGGTCAGGTTCAGGCCAAAGCCGCCGGCCTTCAGGCTGATCAGGAACACCGGGGCCTGTCCGTCCTTGAACGCGGCGATGACTTCTGCACGGTTGCGGGTGGAACCGTCCAGATAGGTGTAGGCAATTCCGGCCTCATCAAGCCGCTGCGCCGCCAGCTTCAGGAACGAAGTGAACTGGCTGAAGACCAGCGCCCGGTGTCCTTCGGCCGTCACGTCCTCCAACTGCTCCAGCAGGGCGTCGAGCTTGGCAGACGGAACGCCGGTGGTCTCCGGATCAACGAGGGACGCGTCCAGGCTAAGCATCCGCAGCAGGGTCAGTGACCGGAACACAATCATCCGGTTGCGGTCCATGTCTTCAATCAGGCCCATCAGCTTCTGCCGCTCGCGCTGCAGATGGGTTTCGTAGATCTTGCGGTGCTTGGGGGTGAGGTCCACTTCCAGCACCTGCTCCTGCTTTGCCGGCAGGTCCGAAGCCACGGCTTCCTTGGTGCGGCGCAGCATCAGCGGCTTGATCCGGCGGCGCAGTTTGCCCAGCTGGGTCATGTCCTGGGACTTTTCAATCCGCCGCTGGTACTCCTCGGCGAACCTCCGCGCGGAGGGGAAGAGTCCCGGCGCCACAATCGCGAACATGGACCAGAGTTCCATCAGGTTGTTTTCCATGGGCGTGCCGGTGATGGCCAGTTTGAACGGCGCCGGCAGGTCCCGGGCGCATTGATTAGCGCGGGTGGTGCGGTTCTTCACGAACTGCGCTTCGTCCAGGATCAGTCCGTCCCAGTCCTGGACCCGGTAGGCAGCGAAATCCAGGCGGAACACCGCGTAGGAGGTGACGACGATGTCCGCGCCGGCGATCAGGTCGCCGAGCCTGCGGCGGGACTTGGCACTGGTATCGGGAATCGAGACTGTCCGCAGCCCCGGCGTGAAGCGCGCGGCCTCGGAGATCCAGTTGGGAACCACCGACGTCGGGGCCACCACCAGGAACGGACGGCGGGGTTTTCCGCCGCCGGCCTGCACTTCGCGGGCGCGGGCGATCAGCGCCAGTGTCTGCAGGGTCTTGCCCAGGCCCATGTCGTCGGCCAGGACACCGCCCAGTCCGTGCTCCCAGAGGAACGCCAGCCAGTTATAGCCCTGAACCTGGTACGGACGGAGCTCCGCCTGCAGCCCGGCCGGCAGCGGGGCCGGCTCCACGGATTCAAGTTCCAGCAGTCCGCTGACGGCGCTGCGCCAGGCCGCTGCCTGCTCGGTTTCCTCCGCCAGCTCTTCCAGTTCAGCCCAGAGCCCGGCCTGGTAGCGGCTGATCCCCAGTTCCCCGGTGTCCCATTCCTGCAGCGCCTGGGCTTCCTCGATGAGGGCATGCAGCCGCTCGAACTCAGGCCGGTCCAGCGACAGGTAGGTGTTGTCCACCAGCTTGATCTTGGTCTTGCCCTTGGCGATCGCTTTGAAGACGTCGGCGAAAGCCACCTGCCGGCCTTCCACCGTGATCATCACCGCGAGGTCGAACCAGTCCCTGCGTTCCGTTTCAACAGTGGTGATCTTCAGCTGGGGCGCGGACGTCAGTTCGCGGTAGTCCGGACGCTCACCGAGGATGTCCACCCGGATGCCGTCCGCCTTCTGCAGCTTCGGCAGCAGGTATTCGCTGAATTCAGCGGTCTCGATCTCATGCAGGACGGTGTTGTGCGGGGCTCTGCCCAGCACCTGCCGGGCCGTGTCCAGCAGCTCTGTCTCGGCGCCGACGTCGCGCGCAGCAGGATCTGCGGGGGAGGGCCTGCTGTCCAGCGGCATGCGGGTGGACGAAGTGCCCTGCCGGTACTCGAACTCCCATTCCAGCGCCAGCTCATCCTCCGGCTGGAACCCGGCCGTGAGCACCAGGACGGGCGGTTCAACTTCGGGGAACTGCACGGATTCGTCGCTGCTGGTGACCGGAATGACCTGGCGGAGCCGGGGGTAGAACTTCTCCAGGAAGAGGGCCGTGTCTGCTTCGGGGATAGTGACCGGGGAATTGCCGGCCAGCAGCGTGCGGTCCTGCTCGGTGAGCGTCCGCGGGCTGGGCGCCAGCAGGATCAGGCCGCTGGCCGACTGCACGTACAGGCCGTGGCTGCCGATGATCCCGGCAGTATCCAGCGGGTAAGGCTGTCCGTCGATTTCCAGGCTGGGCAGCAGCTGCAGCGGCGCCGCTTCCTCGGTCCGGGCCGCGCGCACGTCCAGGGCCAGGACCGCTTCGGTGCCCACGTGCACGCTGATGTCCTTTTTGGTTCCCACGAATTCGACGCCCAGCCGCCGGGCTTCGGCGAGCAGCTGCCAGAGCAGGGGGTTGGCGAAGTCGTCGAGGTAAAGCCAGGAGTCGTTCTGTCCGAAGTAGCTCACGCCGTTGGAGCGGTGCAGGGCCGGGAACTGGGAGAACCAGCGGTGCTGCTCCGGGTCCAGTTTCAGGCCGTAGGTCTGGTAGGCAAGGTTGGTCCAGGCGAGGTTGTTCTTCACCCATGCGCCGCGGGCGTTGCGGACCACGGGCCGGACGCCGAGCCGCCAGAGGGGTGCGCGGACGCTCCGCCGGGAGGCCGGAGGCCCCCACACGCCGGAGGAACCGCCGTCGCGCCGGCGCAGTTCAAACTGCAGGCCAAGCGGGGTGACGTGCACGGGTTCGGCGCCGGCGGTGCCGTTCAGCAGTCCCTGCAGGGACGCCTGCCAGGCCGGGACGGCCGGCTGCGAGGAGGCCGGGCGCAGTTCCTGCCGGCTAATCAGGTGCTCGGTGTTGCTGTGCAGCGCCGCGGCGGCAACATGCTTGCAGTCGTAGCCCACCGGGCAGCTGCAGTGGTTGTCCACCAGCCGGTAGTCGCCCTGCCGCTTGGCTTCCAGGACCAGCATGGTGTTGTACGGCGTGCTCGAATGCCCGCGGACGCGGGCGCGCAGCACACCGCCTGCGGCGTCCCAGTCCAGGGACTCCACGGCCCCGCCCTTGGCGTAGCCCTGTCCCCGCTGGAAGGCGGAACCACCGACCACCCGGATGATGTCGGTGACATCAATCAAGGGCATGGTTGCAGGCATGGTTTTATCGTCTCACGCACCCCCGACACTCCCCGCGCGCGGACGTCGCTGCAGGTCGCAGCGGGGGAGCCGGTGCCGTTTGGCCTTTTGCTCCGCCCGCTTGGTAACATCACCTGTAACGCAGATCACAATGGCGTGATCTGCGTGCACCTGTTCCCGGCCCGCCGGTTACTGCGCCGCACAGGCGGAGCGGACAAAACCGTACACCGCAGCCGTGAACTCCGCCGGCGGTTCCAGCCGCAGCTGCCCGTTGCGCGTGGCGGCGATTCCCACCTCCAGCGGAAACCTCGTTCCGGCCTTGTCTTCAGCCAGTCCATGCGCGTCGCAGCGTGCCGGCACTGCCTGCAGCTCCAGTATCGACGGTTCGTCAGCGGCATCCACCTCGATCTCCCGCGGCCAGGGGTGGCCGGGCGCCTCGCTGAGCAGCGTCGTCGTGCCGATCCGCACGCTGACCGTGCCGGAACCGCCGCTCGGGGTCAGCAGGACGCGGACGACGGCGCTGCGGCCGTCCGCCGCCACCTCCAGTTCCGGTGCCAGGGCAAAGGAGGCGACGGCGTCGACCTCCTGCTGCAGGCAGTCCCGCCCGTGCGCCTCGGCCACCGTCCGGTACGGATCAGCGGCCGGAACCACGAGTTCACCCGCCGTACCAAGTTCCAGGCGCACGGCGGCCTCAAAGCCGGGGCCGTGATTCCCGCAGGCCGCCTCCGGCAGCTCCACCGGCAGTGCCACCCTGCCGCCCGGCCGCAGGGTGGCGGCGTCGCCGTCCGCGGGTGTCCACGGTGCGGGGCCGGCGTAGGCCGGGCTCTCCAGCTGGGCTGCGCTGATCACCAGGTCCTCCGCGGTGTGGTTCTCCACCAGGACGTTGAGGCTGCGCTCCCCGAAGCTCAGCCTGCTCGCCGCGAGGCTGGCGCTGGCAGCGGGCGGCCCTGCCGGTGCCGCAGCAGTTTCCGCCGGCAGCAGCTTCGGTACCGTCTGCACCAGGACACCCAGGGCGACCGTGAAGATCACGGCCGCGAAGATCCGGCTCACCAGGGCTTCATTCAGCCGGTGGGCCAGCCGAGCGGCAGCAAGGGAAGCGACCATTGCCATGGCGGCGAAGCTCAGCGCCAGGGTCCAGTCGATGAAAAGGCCGTCCAGATGCGCCGCGAATCCCGACGCTGAATTAATGGCAATAATCACCAGCGAGGTGCCAATGGCCCGCGGCATCGGAACGCCCAGCAGCAGTGTCAGTGCCGGGATGATCAGGAAGCCGCCGCCGACGCCGAGCAGTCCGGTCAGGAATCCCACCACCAGACCCACGGGAATGCCGCGCAGCGCCAGTCCGCCCCAGCTGCCATGCTCCGCGGACCGCACTGCGGGAGCGGAATTGCGTGCGCTGGCCAGCATCCGGATGCCCGCCACGATCATGATCAGGGCGAAGCAGAGCATGAGCCAGTCCGGGTCCAGGAGTTCCCCAACTGCCGTACCCGCCCAGGAAGCGGGGATGCCCGGCACGGCGACCATGAGAACAAGCGGCCAGCTCACGTCCCGGCGCAGCCGCGGCACCGCACCGGCCAGTGATGCCAGTCCGACGACGATCAGGGACGTGGGTACGGCATCTTCCGGCTCCAGGCCCACCACGTAGACCAGCGCGGGCACGGCGATAATCGCGCCGCCGGCACCAACCAGCCCCACGACGGCGCCCACCGCCAGTCCTACCGCCAGGCCGAGCAGCACCGTGTCCATGGAGCCAAGGTTCGCAGATTGGCGGATCAGGGAGAAGGGGAGTGCTTCGCTAGATACCCCCGGGGGTGTTTTGCATACCCCCATGGGTATATGGGATCGTGGAGGTTCCCCCATTTCCTTCGAAAGGACCTCCATGACTGCGAACACCCCCGCGGCCGTAACCTCCGTTGATGCCCAGACGCTGCGCACCTGGATGAAGGACCCTGACGACCTGATCATCATCGACGTCCGTTTTGCCGCCGAGTTCGAAGCCATGCACATTCGCGGTTCCTACAACGTGCCGCTGCCGCTGCTCTCCGAGCACACCGATGAGCTGGCTGAGCGCCTCGGCAAGCGCGTCGTGCTCGTGTGCCAGTCCGGCACGCGTGCCGAGCAGGCCCGCACGCGCCTTGGCGGTGCCGGCCTCGATTCAGCCCACGTCCTCACCGGTGGTGTTCCGGCCTTCGCAGCTGCGGGCGGCGACGTCGTGCGCGGCCAGAAGCGCTGGGACCTGGAGCGCCAGGTCCGCATGGTGGCCGGCTCCGCCGTCGTCCTCGGCCTGGCCGGCGGACGCTTTGTTTCCCCGAAACTGCGCATGCTCGCCGGCGGTATCGGCGCCGGCCTGACCTTCTCCGCAGCCACCAACTCCTGCGCCATGGGCGCGGCACTGGCCAAGATGCCGTGGAACAAGACCGCTTCCGAGCCCACCCGTGAGTCCGCGATCCAGTCGCTGCCCAAGCAGGGCGGACCCGCGGCCTCATGACGTCCACCCTGGTGCTGGTGCTCAGCCTCTCCCTGCTGATCGGGCTTTCGCTTGGCCTGCTGGGCGGCGGCGGTTCGATCCTGACCGTGCCGATCCTGGTTTACGTGGCCGGGTTCGGTGCCAAGGAAGCCATCGCGTCCTCGCTGTTCGTGGTGGGCGTGACCTCCGCCGTCAGCGTGATCGGGCATGCCCGCAACGGCCGTGTGCGCTGGAAAACCGGCCTGATCTTCGGTGCCGCCGGCATGGCCGGCGCGTTTGGCGGCGGCCTGCTCGGCAGCCGCATTCCCTCGGTGATCCTGATGATCGCGTTTGCGCTCATGATGATCGCGACGTCGGTCGCCATGCTCCGCGGCCGTAAAAAGGCGGACCCGGGCAAGGCGTACTCCGATCTGCCGATCCTGCGCATCCTCGCTGACGGCGCCGTCGTAGGCCTGGTGACCGGCCTGGTTGGCGCCGGCGGCGGCTTCCTGGTGGTTCCTGCCCTGGCCCTGCTCGGCGGCATGCCGATGGCCATGGCCGTGGGCACCTCGCTGGTGGTCATTGCCATGAAGTCCTTCGCCGGACTGGCCGGTTACCTGACCACCGTGCAGATCGACTGGAGCATGACCCTGGCCGTGACGGCCATGGCCATTGTTGGTTCGCTCATCGGTGCCAAGCTGGTTGGCCGGATTCCCGAGGCCGCCCTGCGCAAGGCGTTCGGCTGGTTCGTGCTGGCCATGGGTGCGTTCGTGCTGGTCCAGGAAATCCTGGGCATGTAACCCGGCGGCGGCCGGGGGATACTTGCCATATGGGCAACGAACCCCGGCCGCCGGCCTCCGGTCCTGCACTTTCTGCTCCGCCGGGCCTTGCCCGACGGCTCGGCACCGCCGACGCCACCCTTATTGGACTTGGTTCCATGGTCGGCGCCGGCGTTTTTGCCGCCTTTACTCCCGCTGCGGCTGCTGCCGGATCCGGACTGCTCATCGGCCTGGCCGTTGCCGGGCTGGTGGCTTTCTGCAATGCCACCTCCTCTGCCCAGCTGGCGGCTGTTTATCCCGCCTCGGGCGGTACCTACGTTTACGGGCGCGAACGCCTGGGGCCCTGGCCCGGTTTCCTTGCCGGCTGGGGCTTTGTCATTGGCAAGACCGCCAGCGCGGCCGCCATGGCCATGACCTTCGCGGCCTACGCTGCACCCGCCGGCTGGGAGCGGCCCGTGGCGGTTGCCGCCGTCGTGCTCCTGGCCGCCGTCAACTACCGCGGCATCACCCGCACCGCCCTGCTGACCCGGATCATCGTTGCCGTGGTGCTTTCAGCCCTCGCCCTGGGGATCACCGCCGCCTGGACCGGCACCGGACCTGGCGCCGGAAGTTTCCTCTCCGAGGGGCTGCTGGCCGGCGGGTGGTACGGGATCCTGCAGTCTGCCGGACTGCTCTTTTTTGCGTTCGCCGGCTACGCCCGGATAGCGACCATGGGGGAGGAGGTGCGTGACCCGCAGCGCACCATTCCCCGCGCCATAACACTCGCCCTTGGGCTGGCGTTGGTGGTCTACGCGGTGGTCGCCGTGACACTGCTGGCCGCTCTGGGGCCCGACGGCGTTGCCGCCACGCCTGCCCCGCTCGCCGCTGCTGTTGATGCCGGCCCGCTGGCCTGGGCCGGGCCCGTCGTGCGGATCGGCGCCGCAGCGGCTTCGCTCGGTGCCCTGCTGGCACTGATCGCGGGACTGGGCCGGACCACGCTGGCCATGGCCCGGGGCGGGGACCTGCCGGCCTGGCTGGGCGGAATCCATCCGAAGTATTCGGTGCCGCACCGCGCCGAGGTGGCACTCGCCGTCGTCATCTGCCTGGTTCTCCTGGTCGCCGACCTGCGCGGAGCCATCGGTTTTTCATCCTTCGGCGTGCTGGTCTACTACCTCGTGGCCAATCTTGCCGCCCTGACCCAGCCTGCGCCCGACCGGCGCTATCCCCGGGCGCTGCAGGTGCTCGGCGCGGTGTCCTGTGCCGGGCTGGCCCTGACCCTTCCGCTGACGTCCGTGCTGGTCGGGCTGGCGGTCTTTGCGGCGGGCATTGTGCTGCGGCTGGTCCGGGTGTGGATGCAGCGAACATAGAACTGCCCCCGGCCGCTGATGCAGCCGGGGGCAGTTCTATGTCTGGACGCTGGGATTACGACGCGTGCGCGGCAGCCCAGGCGGGGTAGGCGCCTTCGAGTTCGACGACGTCGTAGCCGGCGTTGCGCAGGGCGTTGCCGACGATCGAGCTGCGCATGCCGGACGCGCAGTACGCCACGATCTTGCCTTCGGAGGGCAGCTCATCGAGGTTCCAGAGGGCGCGTCCGCCGTGCAGCTGGTGCGAACCGGGGATGTTGCCGGCGGCGTGCTCGGTGCGGGCGCGGACGTCCAGCACCATGGCGGCGTCGAAGGAATCCAGCTCCGTGGCGGAGATGGTTGCCGGGGCTTCCTGCGGGAGGCCTTCCAGGCTGGTGACGAAGCCGGCGACGTCGTCAATGCCAACGCGGGCCAGTGAATCCCGTACTGCGTGGGCCTGGTCCTGGTCTGCGGTGAGCAGGACCAGCGGGCGGGTGCGCTCGGATTCGGGGTCCACGGCCCAGGCGCCGAAGCTGGCGGTCTTGCCGTTGGCCGGGATGTGCAGTGCGCCCGGGACGGTGCCCTTGTGGAGCTCCGGGACGCTGCGGGTGTCCACGAAGGTGGCGTCGCGGGTCTCGAGGCGGGAAACGACGTCCGCGGCGGGGAGTTCCGCGAGCGGCTCGCGCGGACCCATGACGGTCGGGCCCTGCTTGTTCTGCTTCTTCATGCGGGCGAAGTAGGCGTGGGCTTCGGGCTGGCCGTCGAGGAGTTCGTTGATGAAGCCCTGCTCGTCGTTGGCGGCCAGGTACTTGCCCCACCAGGCGTAGAGGCGTTCGTAGCCCACGGTGGAGGAGGGGATGGCGCCCAGGGCCTTGCCGCAGGCGCTGCCGGCGCCGTGGCCGGGGTGCACCTGGACGTAGTCGGGCAGGGTGAGGAACTTGTCCCGCAGGCTGGCGAACATCTGCTTGGCGCCCTCGAAGCGGGTGTCGACGCCGCCGGCTGCTTCGTCGAGCAGGTCGGGTCGGCCGAGGTCGCCGGCAAAGACGAAGTCGCCGGAGAGCAGGTAGCCGGCCTGGTCGGTGAACGCACCGTCCGTGACCAGGTAGGAGAGGTGCTCGGGGGTGTGGCCCGGAGTGTGGAGGGCCTTGATGGTGAGGTTACCGATCGTGATGGCATCGCCGTCGTACATCCGGGTGCCCTCAAAGCCGTACTGCCAGTCGGCTCCGCCTTCACCGGAGATGTAGATCTGCGCGCCGGTGGCGGCGGCGAGTTCACGCGTACCGGAGAGGTAATCGGCGTGGATGTGGGTCTCGGTCACCGCGGTGATCTTCATGCCGTTCGCAGCGGCGAGTTCAAGGTAGGGGGCGACGTCGCGGCGGGCGTCGACGACGATCGCCTCGCCCAGGCGCTGGCAGCCGATGAAGTAGCTGGCCTGTGCCAGGTCCTCGTCGTAGATGCGTTCGATAAGCATGGGTACTCCTTTGGGGGGATCGGGGTACCACTACGGTAATACCCCCTGGGGTATAAATCAAAATACCTGCGGGGGTATCCGGGAGTGCGAAGGATTTGCCGCCGTCGCCGTTGGTGTTATCTTGGTCCTGATAAATCTGATTTATTACTGGCATCGCCACGACCAAATCAGATGTAATGGCGCGTCTGAGGAGTTTTGCCATGTCGTTGGCGAACAAGCAATATCCCCCGCTTGTGGTGATGGGAGTCCAGGGTTCCGGCAAGTCCACTGCCGGCCAGGCCGTGGCTGCACGGCTGGGACTTCCATTCCTGGACGGCGATGACCTCCACCCGGCGAGCAACAAGGCGAAGATGGCATCCGGCCATCCCCTGACGGACGAGGACCGTGAGCCCTGGCTGCGCGCGATCGGCCGTGAGCTTGCCGCCGGACTGGAAAAAGGAACCGCCATTGTGGTGGCGTGCTCAGCGCTGAAGCGCCAGTACCGTGACTTGATCCGTTCCTACGCGCCGGACACGCAATTCATCCACCTGGAAGGATCCCGGGAGCTGATTGCTGAACGGCTGAGCCGGCGCGACCACGAGTACATGCCGCCGACCCTGCTGGACTCGCAGTTTGCCACCCTTGAACCCCTCGGCGAGGATGAGGCCGGAATCCGGCTGAGCATCGCCCTGACCCTGGACGAAATGGCGAACACCGCCGCAGCTGCCTTCCCCCCTGCCGGGTCCTAACCCCCGGCACTGAATCCCATCCTGATAGGACAACGATGACCGATCTTGAGCTCAACTGGACGCTGGGTACCCCCGGCCTCCTGCTGATCGCCGTCGCAGCAATTGCCCTGCTGCTCGTGATGATCATGAAATTCCGTATCCACGCGTTCCTGGCGCTGATCGTGGTCAGCCTCCTGACTGCCGTTGCCACCGGTGTCCAGGCCGGGGACATTGTGCCCACCCTGCTGAGCGGCTTCAGTTCCACCCTGGGCAGCGTGGCGCTGCTCGTCGGCCTGGGCGCCATGCTCGGCCGCATGCTGGAAGTTTCCGGCGGAGCCGAAGTGCTCACCAACGCGCTGATCAACAAGTTCGGCCAGAAGCGTGCCTCACTGGCGCTTTCGGTCGCTTCGCTGCTGTTCGGCTTCCCGATCTTCTTCGATGCCGGCCTTGTGGTCATGCTGCCGATCATCTTCACCGTTGCCCGCCGCATGGGCGGCTCACTGCTGACCTATGCATTCCCCGCTGCCGCTGCCTTCTCCGCGATGCACATCTTCGTGCCTCCGCACCCCGGCCCCGTGGCTGCCACCGGCCTGCTCGGGGCCGACGTGGGACTGGTCCTGATCTTTGGCCTGCTCGTCGCGATCCCCACCTGGTACCTCGCCGGTTACCTGTTCGGCCACTTCCTGGGCCGCAAGTTCAACATCCCCGTGCCCTCCATCCTCGATGCGCCGAAGGGCTCGGCCGAGTCCGAGTTCCGCTCTTCTCCGAGCCTGGGCACGATCATCACCCTGCTGCTGCTCCCGTTCGTACTGATCTTCCTCAACACCGGCCTCAACATGGCTGCCACCGCTGAGCTGGTCTCGCTGGATGACACCTGGGTGCAGGTTCTGCGCATGCTCGGCGAAACGCCGGTTGCGCTGCTGGTCACCGTGTTCCTGGCCATGTGGCTGCTTGGCCGCCGCCAGGGCAAGAAGGGCACCCTGATCGAGACCGTGGTTGACTCCGCGCTCGGCCCGGTCTGCTCCATCATCCTCATCACCGGCGCCGGCGGCATGTTCGGCGGCGTCCTGCGCGCCAGCGGCATCGGCAACGCGATCGCTGATTCACTCGACGCCATTGGCCTGCCGGTCATCGTGGCCGGCTTCGTGATCGCCGCGATCGTGCGTGTTGCGCAGGGTTCGGCCACCGTTGCCCTCACGACCGCTGCCGCCCTGGTGCAGCCCGTGGTCCTGGACAACCCGGACTTCAACGCGGTGCAGACCGTGGCGATTGTCCTGGCCCTGGCTGCCGGCTCGGTGTTCGCCGGCCACGTCAACGACTCCGGCTTCTGGCTGGTCAGCCGGTTCTTCCAGATGGACACCAAGACCACGCTGAAGACCTGGACCGTTGGCCAGGCGCTGATCGGCGTCGTCGGCTTCATCCTGGCCCTGGCCATCTACCTGGTCGCCTCAGGGTTCTAGTACATCCATCCGGCCGGGAGCAGCCCTGCTCCCGGCCGTTGTGGTACCCGGATTTTTCCCGGGTGCCGGAGAGGAGCTGTTGTTTTGACTGCCAGCATGTTTGATATTTCCGGGCGGATTGCCCTGGTCACCGGGTCCAGCCGGGGCATCGGCAACGCGATTGCCCGCGGGCTCGCCGGTGCCGGCGCCGTCGTCGTCCTGAACGGGCTGGATGACGACCGGCTGGAACGCGCGCGGGCTGCGCTGGCCGCGGAGTTCGGCGAGGACCGTATCTTTGCGCGCCGCTTCGACGTCACTGATGCTGCTCAGGCGGCCGACGGCGTTGCCTGGGTTGAGCGGGAGGTGGGACCGCTTTCGATTCTGGTGAACAACGCCGGCGTCCAGCACCGCGTGCCGATGCTGGAGCTCGACGTCGAGGACTGGGACCGCGTGATGCGGACCAACCTGACCAGTGCGTTCCTGGTGGGGCGGGAAGCTGCCCGGCACATGATTCCGCGCGGCCGGGGCAAGATCATCAACATTGCCTCGGTGCAGACGGATCTTGCCCGGCCGACCATCGCGCCGTACACGGCATCCAAGGGCGGAATCCGGAACCTGACCCGTGCCATGACCGCTGAGTGGGCTGCCGAAGGCCTGCAGATCAATGCGATTGCTCCGGGATACATCCATACCGAAATGACCCAGAACCTCGTCGATGACGAGGCGTTCAACTCCTGGATCTTGGGCCGGACTCCGGCGCATCGCTGGGGGAGCGTGGAGGACATCGTGGGTCCGGCGATCTGGCTGGCTTCGGACGCGTCGAACTTCGTTAACGGTCAGGTCGTCTTCATTGACGGCGGCATGACCACGGTGGTGTGAAAGGCAATGATGAATTCTGTTCTTGGAGTAGTAGCGCACGGAGCCGGTGACCTGCGGGTTGAACCCGTCGAGCCTGGTGACCCTGCGGCAGACGAGGCCGTGGTGGAGATTGTCTACGGCGGTGTCTGCGGGTCCGACCTGCATTACTGGCAGCACGGTGCTGCGGGCGAGTCGATCCTGAAGGCGCCGATGCTGCTGGGCCACGAGGTTGTGGGCCGGGTTGCGCGTGCTGCGGCGGATGGAACGGGACCTGCCGAGGGGACCGCCGTCGCGGTGCATCCGGCGACTCCCGGCCCCGGCGACGGGTCTCGGTATCCTGCGGACCGGCCGAACCTGTCTCCCGGGTGCACGTATCTGGGCAGTGCTGCCCGGTTCCCGCACACGGAGGGTGCGTTTGCCCGGTTCGTGAACCTGCCGGTGCGGATGCTCCGGGTGCTGCCGGAAAACCTGCCGCCGCGGCGCGCTGCGCTTGTTGAGCCGGCCGCCGTTGCCTGGCACGCAGTTTCGCGTGCCGGGGATGTGCGGGGCAAGCGTGTGCTGGTCACGGGTTCGGGTCCGATTGGTGCGCTCATCACCGCGGTGCTTCGGGCCCGGGGTGCCGGCCAAATCATCACTACTGACATGCATGAGTTCCCGCTGGAGACCGCGCGTGCCGTTGGAGCTGACCGCAGCCTGCTGGCAACGGATGCCGAGGCTATTGCTGCCGTGGATGCCGACATCTGCTTTGAATCTTCGGGCAGTTACCGCGGACTGATGTCTGCCATGCAGGGTGCGACCCGCGGCGGGCGGGTTGTCATGGTGGGCCTTCTGCCCTCGGGCGAGCAGCCTGCGCTGATCTCCGTGGCGATCACTCGTGAGCTGGAACTGGTGGGGTCATTCCGGTTCAACGACGAGATTGATGACGTCATAGCCGCCCTCGCCGACGGGAGCCTGCAGGCCGACCCGGTGATCACCCATGAGTATGCCGTGGAGGACGCGCTGGAGGCGTTCGAAACGGCCAGGGATGCGTCGGTTAGCAGCAAGGTTCTTCTGCGTTTCGGCGACTGAGTCACGCGGTGCGGCCGATGTAATTCTCTGCCGGGGATTACATCGGCCGACCGCATTCAGCTCATCGCATGGTTGCCCGGCAGGAGCGGCGCCGTCGAGATGTACGTGTGCCCGGTGGGCGTGGTGATCCGGACGGTGTGCCTGTCTCTGTCTCTGTCTCCGGGCGGAGGGGCGGGAGGTCCTGACCGAATTGCTGCTGCGGTCCACCCCGGGGCTTCCTTGGCGTGGTTGCAGGCTTCGCAGAGTCCTTGCCCGTTGGTGTAGCTGGTGGGTCCTCCGTCGGCGTGGGGGTGGATGTGGTCGATGTTCCGGATCGGTGCGTCGCACCACGGTGTGCGGCAGGCTTGATCCCGGGTGCGGATCATGCGGGCCAGTCCGGCCGGGAACGCCCGGGCTTTGGACTCCATCGCGGTTAGCTCCCTGGAAGCGGGATCCACGTATAGCCGGCGCAGGCTCACCAAGGACAGTTCCTCCTGTTCCGGTCCCGGATCTGGAGAAGTTGCCCGGTCGGTGGGCCCTGACGCTGGCAACCCCGATGTGTCCTTGGACGGTGGGCGGGGTGGGCTGGGTGGGCCGGGTGGGACGGGAGATGGTGAGCCGGGTGGGCCGGGTAAGCCTTCGCCTGGCGGGAGAGGTTGCCGGACTGCATGTGGCTGGGCGGCCGCAGGGCCATCACTAGCACCCAGTGCTGAGCGGACCAGGTCCCGTGCCCATGCGCCGGGCACAATCCCATATCCGGGGAAGTACGCGGGCGCATCCCAGTGCTTTCCCGGCGCGCCGCGTTTGCTCACAGAGCCTGTCGCTCCGGGTTCGGCCGCTCTTCTCGTCGCCCCGGGTCTTCCCATCGCTCCGGGTCTTCCATGAGCCGCGTATCTTTCTTGCGCTGCGGAAGCGCCCGGTACTAGCGGCACTCCCGATGTTCCGGAAGACGCACCCGAGCCGGTCCCCGTTTCCGCGGGCAGGCCGGCGAACAGGGTCCGGTCCGTGATGACAAGCTGCACTTCAACCGGAATCCGGTCTGCGGTTGCTTGGCCGGTGACGCGTTCGACGAGGGTGTCGGCCATGATCTGGCCACGGCCGCGTTCATCTCCGGTAGCGCGCAGGGAGTCCGCGGCCCGGGACAGTGCCGCGTACACGGCAACTCCCTGGGCTACCGGGAGCAGTCCGGTCACGTAGGACATGGTGTCCGGGGCCGGACGGCAGGAGACATACCGGTTCGACACGGCTTCGGAGTTGCGCCGGACCTGGGAGGCAGGGTCGATGGCCTGGGTGATCGACCGGATCCGGGCGATGAGCTTCCGGTCCCCGACTCCTTCCAAAGTGGAGGGGTCTGAGCAGATCAGTTCATCGACCCGCCGCCGATCCTCCACATCCAGGCACGCAGTTTCCCGGACCATGAGGGTCGCCCGCCATTCACTGAGCACACCCGCAGAGAGGGCATTGAGGGTGTGGGGCATTTCGTGGACCAGGGCTTTGCCGAAACCGAGGTGCCGGCTGCCTCGGTGCGGGGAGTCCCGGCGGGCCAGGGCGATCTGCGCGCCGACACCGCGGCCGAGCTGGCCGGCCGGCACACCGGCCCGGGACTGGGCCCGGCGCTGGGAAGCATCAAACACCGCCGCCGCACGGGCCTGCACCGCCGCAGCAGCAGACTTGAGTTCTTCCAACACCCGCATCAAATCCACAAGTTCCGGGTCCGCCCAGGCATCGGCGAGGTCATTGCCGGTCGCCGGGTCCTGAAGGCAGTGCAGCCACGCTCTCAGGCTGTCCAACAGACCGTGGGCAGCGGGCGCGGACTCAGGGAGTGCACATGCCGAACGTTCCTCTGCCTTTCCTGCCCGGTCTTCCTCAACTGGACGGCACGGCCTCGGCGTAAAAGGCACGGACAGTCCGGACAGCCCAGACAGCGGATCGGACACCGCTGGATGCCGCATGGCGGGTGCTGCTTCCATTTCCAACATGCTCCACAGGCTACGAACGCGTCGCAGGGCCGAGGCCAGTACTGCGTAGGAATGTGGATAAAGGCTTCTGGGCGCGAGGACATGCGGTCGTTGGGGAGGAAAAGATCAGCGATTCTATTGGAGTTGCGGTGGAGCGGCAGCCTGGCCGCAGCCGTACTGCTACCGCCGCACCCTCGCCGCCCCCGCTGCCGTAGCCACTTCATCTTCCGCCACGGACCACCCAGGGCTGCGCGCTTCGGGCCATGCTGCGCAATCCACCTGGCTTTCGCCCGCCGCGTGCCTCGCACGTCACGGGCTTTGCTCGCACGTCACGCGCTTTGCTCGCGCCGCCAGCCGCCAGCGGCCAGCCGCCCGAGGCCGCGCCCCCAACCGCTCCGCCGGCTGCTCCGCGCCAACCGCGCCGCCCCGAGCCTGCGGCCCGCACCGCCCGCCGCGCCGCGCCGCCCCGAGGCCGCGCCCCCAACCGCTCCGCCGGCTCCGCGCCGCGCCGTCCCGAGCCTGCGGCCCGCGCGCCGCGCCACCCCGCACCGCCCGCACCGCCCGCGCGCCGCGCGCCCCGCCACACCCGCGACCCCGCACCCCACCAGCAACTACCCCTCCACAGCCCCCGGTCGCTCCGGCGGCGTGAAGATGCGTGGCTCATCGCTCCAGACACTCTCGACTTCTGACTTGGTCCGGCGCATGATCTGGTCCATTGCGTCGCGGGCGGCATCCGGGTTGCCCGCCTGGATGGCGTTGGCGACGTCGACGTGCCACTGCAGCGCCTCCTCATGCGGATGCGAGGGCATAAGGCCGTAGTCCGTCCGCCCGCGAAGCACTTCGGCGATCATGGACTGCATTTGCCCGAACATCTCGTTGCCTGACGCAGCCAGAACCAGGGCGTGATAGTGAATGTCCAGTTCCAGGAACTGCTGGAGGTCGCCGGCCCGGCCCACGGCCCGCATCTTCGCGGCAACAGCCATGAGCTCAGCGGCCATGTCTTCCGGAGCGTACTGCGCCGCCAGCTCGGCAGCGGCAGGCTCGACGGCGGAACGCAGCTCAGTCAGTGAACGCAGCTGGGCACCCTTGCCCGACTTCGCAGCAAGGCGCCAGCGGACAATATACGGATCGAAGACGTTCCACGATGTCTCCGGCAAAACCCGGATGCCGATCCGCTTCACGGTCTCCACAAGGCCCAGCGACTGCAGCACGCGAACAGCTTCACGGGCCACCGAACGGGAGACCCTCAGCTCGGTCTCGAGCTGCTCGGAGAGCATGGTGTCCCCAGCCTGGAGCTCGCCGGACACGATCCGCCGCCCCAAAGATTCGATGACGAGGCTATGCAGGCGCGAACTCATGCGGATTCCGGGGTGGCAGTCACCTTTTCATTCTAGGCAAAGCCGGCTCAGGGCTGCGGCTTGACTACCGGAAACAGTCCGTCGGGCTCCTCGCCTTCCTCATAATGGCTCGCCGCCGGGCCAACGATCAGCGGATCCGGAGCGCGCGCAACACTCTTGTCCTTGTTCGGATAATCGACACTGGCCAGGACAAAACGCATGGCTTCCAGACGGGCGCGCTTTTTGTCATTGGACTTCACCACAGTCCAGGGCGCATCGCCCGTGTCCGTGTAGAAGAACATTGCCTCCTTTGCCTGCGTGTAGTCATCCCATTTGTCCAGGCTGGCCAGATCGGTGGGGGAGAGTTTCCACTGCTTCACCGGGTCCGTTTCGCGTGCAGCAAAGCGGGCCAGCTGCTCTGCACGGCCCACGGAGAACCACAGTTTGCGCAGCAGGACGCCTGAATTCACCAGCATGCGTTCCAGCTCGGGAACCTCCCGCATGAACTCCAGGTACTGGGCCGGTGTGCAGTAGTTCATGACGCGTTCGACGCCGGCACGGTTGTACCAGGAGCGGTCCATCATCACGATTTCCCCGCCACTGGGAAGACGGGCGATATAGCGCTGGAAGTACCACTGCGTGCGCTCCTGGTCCGTAGGCTTCTCCAACGCGACCACTCGGGAACCGCGGGGATTCAGGTGCTCATTGAAACGCTTGATCGCGCCTCCCTTACCTGCGGCGTCGCGGCCCTCGAAGATGATGAGCATCTTCTGGCCGGTGTCCTTGACCCACAGCTGCATCTTGAGCAGCTCGATCTGCAGCTGCCGCTTCTGGCGCTCGTAGCTGCGCCGGCTGAGCTTCTTGTCATAGGGATAGTTGTGCCGCCAGGCGTCGTCGCCCTTGTTCCGGACCTTCCCCGATTTCGAGTCCAGCTCACCGAGCTCATCAAGCTCGGCTGCATAGTCCTCGGCGATCGAGACGCGGCCGCCCTCGCCGTCGGACGCGGTCCCGGGCACCTCGAGTTTGTCCGCCGGCCCGTCTTCAGTTTTGGTACCGGACCGGGAACCGTTTTTGCCCGTGGCCATAAGAATCTCCTTGCGAGAGTGATGTCCTTCTGCGAATCTACGCGGCCCGCTGGCAGCAGCGGAAGGGCAGCCCGCGAGCCTGCACGGGAATCAAGCACACGGCCCGGATAATTGATGGCGATGAAATACCTGCGCTCCGCCCTGCTTTCCGCCGCCGCCCTTCCCCTGATTCTCTTCGGCACCGCCTGCGTTCCACAGGAATCCGGATCTGTTGCCGCACCGCCGCAAGCTGAGGTCCAGGCCGGAACAGCGCTGGAACAGCTCGGCAGCATTCCCATCAAGGGCCGTGCACCGAAAACGGGCTACAGCCGCGAGGAGTTCGGACCTGCCTGGGCTGACGTCGACCACAACGGCTGCGATACCCGCAATGACATCCTCGCCCGCGATCTGACAGACGAGACTTTCAAACCCGGAACCCAGGACTGCGTGGTCGCCTCAGGCACCTTCGCGGATCCCTACACCGGCACCGTCATCAGTTTTGTCCGGGGAAACACCACCAGCACCGCCGTGCAGATTGACCACGTGGTGGCGCTCTCCGACGCGTGGCAGAAGGGCGCGCAGCAGCTCAGCGCGGAAGAGCGCCGCCAGCTCGCCAACGATCCGCTGAACCTTTTTGCCGCGGACGGCCCCGCCAACGGTGCGAAATCGGATTCCGACGCCGCCACCTGGCTTCCGGCGAACAAGGCGTTCCGCTGCGAGTACGTCGCGCGCCAGACGGCCGTCAAGGCCGAATACCGGCTGTGGATGACCCAGGCCGAACACGACGCGGTTGCCGCAGTCCTGGCATCCTGCCCGGGCGAACCCGTGCCGGCGCGCGAAGGAACCGCGCCGCGGACCGCTCCTGCTGGTGCGGGGCCGGATACGCCCGAAGGACAGGGAAGCACGACGCCGGTGTACGCCAATTGCGTGGCCGTCAAGGCAGCGGGTGCGGCACCCATCCGCCCCGGAGACCCGGGTTGGGATCCGAAGTTCGACGGCGACGGCGACGGCGTCGGCTGCACGTCCTGACGCTGCACTGAGTCTCTGCAGCTATGAGGACCAAAGATGTCCGCATGGTGTTTTATCGCGGACCCAAGCTGTCCTGATATCGGTCGAGCAGTTCCCCGGGCGCGCCTAGCGTGGAGGCAGTTCCGCACCGGGATTCGCAGGAGTCCTGCGGGCCCGGCCGTGGATGAGAACGCAGAGGAAGATCGGACATGGGCCTGCTTGAAATTGAACTTGCCAAACTCGACTATGCGGAGAGGATAAAGTCCGCGGAACGCCTGAGGCACGGGCAGCGACGCGGGGACCGGCTGCCTCGAACGGCAGGATACCGCAGACGGGCCAAAGTTGATGCGCCTGTATTCACGCTCAGGATCGGCGGCTTCCGCTACCGGTTGTGGTTTACGCGGACTGTCGCGCTTTGAGGGGTTCGCTAGCATCAAGCCCATGCGAGCTATCATCCGGGACGCTACACCCGCGGACGCCGCCGCGTGCGCAGCGATCTACACTCCCTATGTCCTGAGCACTGCGGTGTCTTTCGAGACGGACCCTCCGACGGCACAGGAGATGGGGGAGCGGATCGCCGCAGCGCAGGAACGGCACGCGTGGCTCGTGGCAGAGCATGAGGGCGGGGTGGCCGGCTACGCGTATGCAGGCAGCTGGCGAAGCCGCGCGGCCTACGCGCGGACCGCGGAAACCAGCGTCTATCTGGCCCAGTCAGCTACGGGGAGGGGCCTCGGATCCGCCCTCTGCACAGCGCTGCTTCAACGACTCGGGCAACTGGGTTACCGTACGGCAGTGGCGGGTATGACGCTGCCCAATCCAGCCAGTGAAAGGCTGCACACGGCGCTCGGATTTGAGCCCGTTGGCGTGTTCCGCCGCGTGGGCTGGAAACACGGCGCCTGGCAGGACGTCAGCTGGATGCAGCTGGACCTGCCCGCCCTACCAGGGGAAGCCGTACCCCGGGAAGCCGTACCAGGGGAAGCCGTGCCCGGGGAACCGGGCTAGGCCACTTCCATCCGCTCCAGCACGAACACTGGAATCTCACGGTCGGTCTTGGCCTGGTAATCGGCGTAGGGCGGGTAGGCCTCGACCGCCCGCTCCCACCACACTGCCTTCTCCTCGCCGGTGATTTCGCGGGCCGTCATGTCCCACTTCTGCGGCCCGTCCTGCAGCTCCACGAGGGGATGGGCCTTGATGTTGAAGTACCAGACGGGATGCTTCGGGGCACCGCCCATGGACGCGACCACCGCGTAATCGCCGTCGTGCTCAACCCGCATCAGCGGGGTCTTGCGCAGCTTCCCGCTCTTGGCACCCTTGGTGGTCAGCAGGATCACCGGGCGCCCGTTCAGGGTGGTGCCGCGGGTGCCGCCCGAGGACTCGATTTCCTCGGCCTGGTCGCGCGAACGCTTGGAAGTACTGGGGACATATTCACCGGTTAGGGGCATGCGCCCCAGTTAACACCCAACTCCGCACGGCGCACCACCCCGGATCTCAGGAAGCGCCCGGAGCCGCCGGCGGCGTGAAGATCCACGGTTCCCGCGGCAGCCGGGCCGGATCAAAAGCCTCCAGCGCTTCGGACAGGGTGCCGGGAAGTCCCAGCGACTGAAGGATCATTGCCGCCGCTTCCGGCGCGGAAATTCCCAGTTCCGCCAGGGCACCCAGGGTGACCGCGCCGTCGCGCTTTGCCAGCCGCTTGCCGCTCTCGGAGAGGACCAGCGGAACATGGACATACTCCACCGGAGGCAGGCCAAGCAGGGATGCCAGGTACGCCTGCCGGGGTGTGGAGGAGAGGAGATCATCGCCGCGGACCACCTGGTCGATGCCCTGGGCAGCATCGTCGACGACGACGGCAAGGTTGTACGGAGGGACGCCGTCGTTGCGCAGCAGCACCAGGTCATCCACCACTCCGGTGTAGGGGCCGAGCAGGGCGTCATGGACCGTGTACTCCTGCACATCCGCGCGAAGCCGCAGCGCCGGCGGGCGTTCGCGGCGGCGTCGTTCGCGTTCAGCCTCGGAGAGGTTACGGCATGTACCGGGGTACGCCCCGGGAGGGGAATGCGGTGCCCGCGGCGCGTCGGAGATCTCTGCACGGGTGCAGAAGCACTCGTAGACCCGCCCCTCGGCCCGCAGCTTCGCGATGGCTTCGAGGTACACGGCGGTGCGGTCGGACTGGCGGATCACCTCACCGTCCCAGTCCAGCCCGACGGCGGCAAGATCACGCAGCTGAACCTCTTCGGCCCCTGCCCGGGCACGGTCCAGGTCCTCCACGCGGAGGATGAAGCGGCGTCCGCTGCTGCGGGCGAACAGCCAGGCGAGCAGGGCTGTCCGCAGGTTGCCGACGTGGAGTTCACCGGACGGACTCGGGGCAAAACGGCCGGCACCGGCGGGGGAGGGGGAAAGAGGAGGCACGCCTTCCAGCCTACAAACCCCGGAGCGCATCGGCGCACCCGGCACTAGACTGTCGGGCACCACCGGCAGACAGCCTCCCCGAAGGAGCCCGAACATGCCCGACTATGGCCGCGACCTGCTCTTCGGAGCCTTCATCACCCCCGTTGCCTCTCCCGCCCAGCAGGCTGTGGAGCTGGTCGTCACGGCCGAATCCGCCGGGCTGGACCTGGCCGCGTTCCAGGACCACCCGTACCAGCCGAGGTTCCTGGACACCTGGACCCTGCTTTCCTACGCCGCGGCGCGCACCTCGCGGATCCGGCTGGTGCCGGACGTGCTGAACCTGCCGCTGCGCCAGCCCGTGGTGGTCGCCCGCAGCGCCGCGAGCCTTGACCTGCTCAGCGGCGGACGGCTCGAACTGGGACTTGGCACCGGTGCGTTTTGGGACGCGATCGTTGCTGCCGGCGGGCAGCGGCTGTCGCCGGGGGATGCGGTCACGGGGCTGGAAGAGGCAATGCGCATCATCCGCGGCGTCTGGAACACGGATGGTTCAGCTCCACTGCGCGTGGAGGGCAGGATCCACCAGGTGAACGGAGCCAAGCGGGGTCCGACGCCGGCGCACGACGTCGGCATTTGGCTTGGTGCCTATAAGCCGCGCATGCTTCGGCTCACCGGGGAAGCGGCGGACGGCTGGCTGTCGTCGCTGGGTTACCTGCGCGGCGGGCCGTCCGACCTGGTGCCGCTGAACGCCCGGATTGACGACGCCGCTGCCGCCGCCGGACGGGATCCTGCCGCGGTGCGCCGGCTGCTGAACATCAGCGGCTCGTTCAAGGCAACGGGCAGTGGACTGCTTCAGGGGCCTGTGACCCAATGGGTGGAAGAACTCACCGACATGGCTTTGGAGCACGGGATTTCCGGGTTCATCCTCGCGTCCGACGACGCCGGCACCATCACCCGGTTCGGTGCGGAAGTGGCGCCGGCGGTCCGGGAGCTGGTGGCTGGCGCCCGGCGATCCCGGACCGCCTGAGGCGGCGGGCCTTCCGCGCCGGAACGCTGCGTCCTAGTGTGGGGAAATGACATCGGAGCTGCTGTTGCCCGCCCTGAACGCCGCCCGCAAGGGCAAGGAAGAAGGGGGAATCCCCATAGGTGCCGCACTGTTCATCGACGGCACCATCGTGGCGACCGGGCACAACCGCCGCCAGCAGCTGGGCAGCGTGATCCGGCACGCGGAAATGGACTGCCTGGAACATGCCGGCAGGCTGCCCGCCGGCTCCTACTCACGGTCAACGATGGTCACCACACTGTCCCCCTGCGAAATGTGCACCGGCGCGATTCTGCTGTACCGGATTCCGCGCGTCGTCATCGGGGAGAACCGCAGCTACCGCGGAGCCGAGGACCTGCTGCGCCAGCGCGGGGTGCAGGTGGACGTCCTGGACGACCCGGCCTGTGCGCTGCTGATGGAAGAGTTCATGACCGACTATCCCACCCTGTGGAACGAGGACATCGGCGTGCTCTAAACCGGCCGGCCTGATCCGGACCTGCGTTTTCCTTGCCTGTTTTCCCGCCGTCGTGAAGGATGGCCGCAGCGGGGGGCGACGAACTGCAACGGCGCAGGAAGGATCGGAACAACGCATGCGAAAACTCACAACATTTGGGGTAACCCTGTCCCTGGCCCTGGTGGCAGCACCGGCAACGGCCATGGCAGCGGAACCGGCAACAGAGCTGGGCGGAACACTCGCCAACGGAGCCACCTGGGCGGCGGAAGTGCCGGCAGACTGGAACGGGAAGCTGGTGCTCTACAGCCACGGCTTCCGCCCGGGGCCGGACAACCCGGCCTGGGATCCGGGATTCGACTCCACCGCGCAGGCGCTGACGGACCGCGGATTTGCGGTAGCAGCGTCGTCGTACGCCACCGCCGGGTGGGCACTGGGCACCGCTGTGCAGGACCAGCTGGACACCCTTGCCGCGTTCTCGGCGCAGGCCGGGGAACCGGACCGGACCATAGCGTTCGGCACGTCCATGGGCGGGCTGGTCAGCAGTCTCATCGCGGAGACACCGGACAGCGGGGTGGACGGCGCGGTCAGCACCTGCGGGCTGCTGGGCGGGGGCATCAACCTGAACAACTACCAGCTTGACGGGGTGCACGCGCTCGCCGAACTGCTGCTGCCGGGCCAGGAGCTGCAGCTGACCGGTTTCCGCTCTTCGGCAGAGGCAGGCGTGACCATCACCGCCCTGATGCAGGCCGTCCAGCAGGCCCAGACCACGCCCGACGGACGGGCGCGGCTGGCGCTCGCGGCGGCCCTAATGAACACCCCCACCTGGTTCAGCGGGGACACCGCCCCCGGGGCACGGGACTACGCGGCACAGCAGGAAGCGCAATACAACTGGCTGCTCCAAACCATTCCCTTTGTGGTGGGATCCCGGGTTTCGATCGTCACCGCCGCAGACGGCGACAGCGGCTGGAACCAGGGCGTGGACTACCGTGCGCTGCTGCAGCAGTCCGCCCAGCGGCAGCAGGTGGACGCGCTCTACCGTTCGGCCGGACTGGACCTGAACCGGGACCTCCGCACGCTGACCGGGGCGGCGGACATCGAACCGGATGAAGACGCGCTGGAGTGGATGGACCAGACCTCCACACCCAAGGGCGACCTGCAGATCCCGGTGCTCACCATGCACACCCTGGCGGACATCCTGGCCCCGGTGGAATACATGGAGGAATATGAGGAAACCGTCCGGGAAGCGCGGGCGACGCCGCTGCTGCGGCAGTCGTTCATCGAACGGACCGGGCACTGCACCTTCACGGACGCCGAGCGCGTGGCGGCCGTGCTAGCCATGGACCAGCGGCTGGAAATGGGACGCTGGGCCAACCTCGCCGAGCCGCGGCAGCTGGACCGGCTAGCAGAGTCACTCGGGCTCGGAGAGACGGACTTCATCAACTACCGCCCGGCCGAGTTCGTGAACGACCGCAGCTGGAACCCCGGCACCGGCCACGGACACGGGCCCGGCAAGGGGCACGGCCCCGGCAAGGGTCACGGGCCCGGCAAGGGCGAGGGTCCCGGAAAGGGTCATGGAGACGGCCACGGGCACGGACCGGGAAAGGGCAATGGCCCCTGGAAGGGCCGCTGACCGTGAGGCTCTGAGGTTCCTGCTCAGGCCCCGGCGCGCACGGAACCGGCCAGCTCGCTGACCGGACCATTCCAGGGTGTGCCGTGGCCGGGCAGGATCCAGTCCACGTCAGAGAGCGGCGTGAGCCGGTCCAGTGTCTCCAGGGCCTGCGCGGGGTCATCCGTGAAGGGGGAGGGCTGCAGTCCGGTCCGTCCGGAGAGGACGTTGCGTGTGGTGAGGGCGTCGCCGACGAACAGCGCTTTGGCCGCGGGAACGTGGACAGCCACGCTGCCGGGGGAGTGCCCGGGAAGTCCGATGATGCGCGGTGAACCCGGAAGATCCAGCACGTCACCGTCCGCGACCGGAACGACGTCGGTGAGGTAGGTGGTGCGCCAGCCCTGCTTGCGCACGGAGTAGGCGAGGAACTTCGCGGTGGGACCGGGACGCATGCTGCCCGCCGAGCCGGGAGCAGGCTTGTAGCGTTCAGTTCCCCGTGCCCGGGCAGCGTCCGCGGCGTGGATGTACACCGGCACGCCGGTTTGCAGCCGCAGCCGCTCGGCGAAGCCGATGTGGTCCGTGTCCCCGTGGGTCAGGACCACGCCGCGGATGTCGTCCAGAGTCCGGCCCAGTGCTGCGAGCTCATGCTCCAGATCCCGCCAGTGTCCGGCAAGGCCGGCGTCGACGACGGTGATGCCTTCGTCGGTCACCACCAGATACGCGGCAACAATGTCATTGCCAATCCGGTAGAGGTTCGGTGCGAGCTTCATGGGGTTCTCCTCGAGGCGTTCCGGTGTGTCCGGGTTACATGGCTAACATAATTAGCTATGATGGCTAATGTCAATAGCCAACAGTTCGTCAGGAGATCCATGCCTTCCCCGCAGCGTACGTCCCTTGAAGCCATCGTCGCAGCGGGCCGCGCAGCCCTGGAAGAGGGCGGGCCCGAGTGCGTCACCATGAATGCCGTGGCCGACCGGGTTGGTGTGCGGTCCCCCTCGCTCTACAAGCGGGTCAGGGACCGCGACGCGCTGCTGGGCATGATTGCCGCGGCCACACTCGAAGACCTGCGGGAGCGGCTCCAGGGCCAGGACTCGCTGGGCGGTCTGGCCCGCACCTACCGCTCCTTCGCGCAGGAACATCCGGAAGGATTTCGGCTGATCCAGACGCGCACTGCCTCCGCAGAAGACCTGGCCAGGACCAGCGAGCCGGTCCTGGCTGCAGCCAGGGACGCGGTGGGTGAAGCTGACGCCTTGGAGGCTGCGCGGTTCATGACAGCGTGGCTGACCGGGTTCATCACCATGGAACTGGCCGGCGCGTTCCGGCTGGGCGGAGACCTGGACAGGGCCTTCGATTACGGAATCGAGCGGGTCGCAGCAGCACTGGCAGGCTGATGCGGTCCCGCCCGCTTCGGTAAACGCGCCCTAGATCCCTTCGCCCAGCTGGGGGCGCGCGCTGTAGGGAATCAGCGGATGGTCAGCCCGGGCCCTGATCTGCTGCACCACCCATGAATTGCCGTCCGGATCCGAAAACCCGAACAGGGTTCCGCCGTCGCGTTCGTCCATGACGCTCACCTCGCTGGCGTCCACACCGCGGGACAGCAGTTCATCATGGGCGGCCTGGGCGTCCGGAACCACCAGCTGCAGCCCCTTCAGGGAACCGGGCTCCATTTGCTCCTCGCCCGGCAGGCTGCCGATGACGATCGAGCATCCCGAACCCGGGGGAGTGAGCTGGGCAAAGGCCATGTGCTCGTTGACGGTGTGGTGGTCCAGGTCGAAGCCAACCCGGTCCGAGTAGAACTCAATGCTGCGCTCCAGGTCGCTGACCGGTACGCGGATCACTTCCAGGGTCCAATCCATGGTTCCTCCCAAGCTGGTGGTACGGAATCAGGCCGTGGCGAACGCGAGCAGCTGCTCGAGCTTGTCATAGCCGGTGGCCATGCCCGATTCCATACCCGAGGACACGAAGTTATCCCGGGTCTGGACTGATGGGTAGACCGAATGTCCGCTGAGCCGGGACCGGCCGCCGGGCAGGTCCTCGAACCGCAGGAAATCCAAGCTGGCCTGGTCCGGATACCCTTCATACTCGAACGTCTGCAGGATGAACTCCCCGGCCCGGATGTTGTGGAACACGCCGCGGAAAGCGAACTCACCGCCGTCGTCGTCGCTTTGGACAAAGCGGTAGGACCCGCCGGGAGTGGCCTCGAACGCATCGATGCGGGTCTGCAGGCGCTCGGGCCCAACCCACTCCGCGTAGGAGTCCGCCGTGACGTGGGCGCGGAAGACATCGAGTGCCGGGTAGTCGAACTCGCGGGTGTAGTCGATGTACGGGGCGCCGTCGGGAAGGGTGACTTCCAGTGCGTTGGTCATGATGCCTCCTGCGGAACGTCGGTCCGGGTGGCCAGGAGCTCCTCCAGCCGGGAATATGAATCGGTCATGCCTTCCTCCATGCCGGAGGCCGCCATGCCGTCCCGTGCTTCCTGGGTGGGGTAGACGGCATGCACGGTGATGCGGGTCCGGCCGTCGCCCAGATCCTCGAAGGTATTGAATTCAAGGCTGACGACGTCGGGATAACCGGAGAACTCGAACGTCTGGATCGCGAACTCGTTCTCCCGGACGGTGTGGAAGATGCCGGTGAAGTCGTACGGGATGCCTTCAGGGCCGGTGTGCGTGTATTTGTAGGTGCCGCCGGTGGTGAAGTCGTAGTGGTCCATTTCCATCTTTGTGCCGCGCGGTCCGAGCCACTGGCTGACCAGGTCGGGATCAGCGTGGGCTCGGAACACGTCCGCCACGGGAAAATCGATCTCGCGTGAGTAGTCGATGAAGGGGACGCCGTCGGGGACGGAGAGCTGCAGTGCGTTGGTCATAGCGGTTTGTCCTTTGCCTGCCGGCCGCGCTCGGCGGCCTGTTGGTGGAGCACAGCGTCAAGGCTGCGGAACTGCCCTTCCATGACCAGCCGGTACCGGTCAATCCACGCAGTCAGTGCCTCCAGCCGTGCGGGGTTCAGGTGGACGGGCCGGCGCTGCGCGTCACGGGTTCGCGTGACCAGCTGCGCCTGCTCGAGGACCTGGATGTGCTTCGAAACCGCCTGCTTGCTGATTTCGAAGGGTTCGGCGAGTTCATTGACCGTTGCCGGGCCCCGGGAAAGCCGGGCGATGATGCGCCGTCGTGCCGGATCGGCCAGGGCTAGAAAAGCCCGGTCGAGCAGGACGTCTTCTGGGGCTTCGTTCATGTGCAGGGCCAACGTTTCGCGTCGCTGTATGTCTGCGGATCTTCGGTATCCAACCCGCCTGTTGATCAACCGATGAGTTGATTACGACCGAAGGTACGCCCGCAGCCAGAACCCTGCAAGAGGGGCGGACCAACTTTTTCGCCGAATGAATTCACCCACTCAGGAACTTCACAGGGGGCTCCCGGCGACGCGGCCGGTCAGGGGGAGTACCGTGTCTTGTTCTGGTCGGGCGCGCATCCCGGGCCCGCTGCAGCGGGAAAGGACAGGCCATGAGCTCAATGGATCACAGCCAGGCTGCCGGCACTTCTCACGATGACACCGGTTTCCACTGGCCGAGCCTCGCCCTCGGGCTCGTTTTGCTCCTCTTTGTCCTGGCCCAGGGAGAGGACAACGGAGCACCGGGCTATGCAGGGATGACGGGGCTCATCCTGCTCATCACCGGATTGTATTCCGCAGCGACGCGGAGGAAATCCTGGATGCGCCTCACCACCCGAACGGCCGCATGGATAGTGGCCGGAGTTGGAGTGGTGCTGATGCTCCTGGCCCTGGTCCTGCGACTCGCAGGATTGTGACGGCGGGGCTTTTTCGGCGCACCTTACGCGCCGCTACGCTGGGCGGATGCTTACAGACGACCGAATTGATCCGCCCGACGCAGCCGACGAACGGGGCACCCTCAACGGCTTCCTGGACTACCTGCGTGCCAGCGTGGTCCACAAGGCCCAGGGCCTCAGCGATGCCGACGCCGCCCGCCGGGTCCTGCCGTCCCTGCTGACTGTCTCGGGCCTGCTTCGCCACCTCGCCGACGTCGAACGCTGGTGGTTCCGTGCACAGCTGGATGGCCAGACGGGCATTCCCACCCGCTGGAGCAGCGACGATCCCGACGCCGAATTCCGGGTCAGCGAGCAGGACAGCCTGGCCGAAATCATCGCCGACTACCAGGCCGCCTGCGCCGAGTCCCGCGAAGCGGCGGCACGCTACGGGCTGGACGACATGTGCAAGGCCGACCACAGTGCCGGGCATAACCTCCGCTGGGTGCTGGTGCACATGGTCGAGGAGACCGGACGGCACTGTGGGCACCTGGACATCATCCGCGAACTGCTCGACGGCGTCACCGGGGAGTAGCGGGCGGGCCGGCGTAGGCGGGCCGCACATGGAACGGCTCCCCAGCCATGGCCAGGGAGTCGTTCCAAGGTCCGGCCGATGAACCTACTGGTTCCGGCCAAGTGGACCTGTTCTGGTCCCGCCTTAAGGAACCACTTTCAGTAAAACACCGTGCACGCAGGAGGGAACCCCTTCGCGGCAACTTTCTCGCTGGATTTGCGGGGCCGTACGTTTCCGCAGGTCACCGAGCGCCCTGCCGGCGGACGCGAACGTGATAAACACAAAGCATGGCAACTACCGCATTTAAGCAGAACCCCGTCCGCACCACCGGCGAACTTCCCGCCGCCGGAACCTCCGCACCCGCCTTCGCGCTGGTCGGAACCGACCTCTCCCAGGTGTCCAGCGAAGCCTTCGCCGGCCGCCGGGTAGTCCTGAACATCTTCCCCAGCGTGGACACCGGTGTCTGCGCCGCCAGCGTCCGCCGCTTCAACGAGATTGCGGCCGGACTCGAGAACACCGCAGTCGTCTGTGTCTCCAAGGACCTGCCGTTCGCGCTCGGCCGTTTCTGCGGCGCCGAAGGCATCGACAACGTGGTCGCCGCTTCGGCGTTCCGCAGCAGCTTCGGCGAGGACTTTGGCCTGACCCAGACAGAAGGCCCGCTGGAAGGCCTGCTGGCCCGCGCCGTCGTCGTCATCGATGCCGACGGGACTGTGCTGCACTCGCAGCTCGTCCCTGAAATCACCACGGAACCGGATTACGACGCCGCGGTGGCCGTTCTCTCCTAGTCCAGCTCTCTGACGGGGCCCG
Source organism: Arthrobacter koreensis (assembly GCF_035792275.1). Classification (GTDB taxonomy): domain Bacteria; phylum Actinomycetota; class Actinomycetes; order Actinomycetales; family Micrococcaceae; genus Arthrobacter_B; species Arthrobacter_B koreensis_A. The sequence continues at coordinate 184,828 of NZ_JAMWKK010000004.1, forward strand.
TTCCGCTTTGCTGCGGGGCGGGCCTTTCGTGTGCGGCATTGCCAGCCAGCATGCTTAGGATGGTGGCGGGCGGCCGGTGAGTGGAACTCATCCCGCTCTCTTAGTCTTAGTCACATCGTTGGGGGAACGAATTGAACAAGGAACATGGATGGCCCGCGCCCGGGGAAGACCGGACCGGCAACGAAGCCGGACCTGATCGTGCAGGGGAGCAGGCAGAGGGACCGGAACCGGCACCGCAGCATCCGGCGTACGGAAGCGGCCCCGGTTTTGCTCCGCCGGGCTTCGCTCCGCCGGGGGGATTCGGGCAGGGGCCGGCCGGTTATTCAGCCCCGGCTGCTTACAACGGCCCGGGCGGGCCGGGCGGACCCGGAGCCCCAGGCGGATACGGCAGCCCGGGCGGACCCGGAGGATTTGGGCCGGGACAGGGTCCAGGGCCGGGAGGGCCGGCGGGGTACGGGAACGGTCCGGGATACGGCAGCTATCCGCCGAGGACCCCGGGCAAAGGGCTGGCGATCGCGGCCCTCTGCGTCGCCGGATTCGGACTGCTTTTCAGCTGGATCTGGTTCCTGAACTTCATTACTTTCCTGACCGGGCTGGTGGCCCTCGGCCTGGGCATACCTGCGCTGGTCAAGGGGATTAAGGCACGAAACGCGGCTCGCCCCCTCTCTATCGCTGCGCTGTCCATAGCCGTGGTGTCCATGATTGTGGCGGTCATTATCAACGTGACTGTCCAATACGGTTTCCCCGACGAGGACGAAGGCTATGCCCGGAGTGAAGCGCCGGTGCCCGTGCTGACCGAGACACCCGCTCCACCGTCCGCGCCACCGTCTGCCACGCCGGCCGGGCCAGCCCGTGACACCGAACCGGAATCGCAGCCGGGTTTGCCGGACAAGGACTACTCGGGCGATATTTCCGGCCCCTACTTCGATGATCTCATCCAGCAGCCCGCCGCATCAGCGGGTGAAGGGGTGCAGGTTGGGGACTACACCGTCACGCTCACGGAGGTTGACCGGGAGGCATCGGCAGAGGTGCTGGAGCGAGACCCTTCCGCAGGAGAACCGACCCACGGGTATGTCCTGTTCGAGTTCGGCGTGGTCTACAACGGCTCGTCCGGCACTACCAGCACCGGCCGTCCGGACCTGGACTTCACACCGAAGTTCATCGGTTCCGACGAACGGCTGCACAGCGTCCTGAACTGTTCCATGGACTTTGGCGTGAGCTCCTCTGACCGGCCCCGTCTGGCCCCGGGCGAAAGCGGAATCTATGAAATCTGCTTTGATCTGCCCGAGGCAGCTCTCGCTGAGGACAGCCGCGTTGGCCTGCGCATGATCCTCGCGGACCACAACGAGGACGTCTACTGGCGGCTGCCCTAGCCCGGCGGCCCGTGAACCAGTACTGGGCACGATCAATTCCGGGGGAGAAGGATATGCAGAACAACTACGCACGTGGGCCATACGGGGGCGCAGGTCACGGGTACTACCCGGGGACGGGACCGGGGTTCCGTCCGCCCGGGCCTACGGGCAAAGGGCTGGCAATCAGTGCCCTGTCCGTGGCCGCGTCGGGCCTGGTGAGCTGCTGGATTCTGTTCCTGAATGTCTACGCGTTCGTAACCTGTGCGGTTACTATCGGGCTGGCCATAGGCGCACTGCTGAGGGCACGGGTGAATCCGCGTCCGGCACGGGTTATGGCCGTTATATCCATTGGGGTTGCAGTGCTCTCCGTAGTGCTGGCCTGGGCGGTCAATTCCTGGGCTATCAACGCCTGGAACAATTCGCCCGGCTCCCCCCAATCGCTGCGGGAATCGGCGCCCCGGGCTGACGGCCCTGACGGGGCCCCGGGTGCCGCCACCTACCTGCTGCCGGAAGATGTCCTGGACCAGATCCTCGCGCAACCGGTTGTCCCGTCCGGTGTGGGAACACAAATGGGGGACTACGAGGTCAGGCTCTCGGAAGTGGACCGGGACGCAGCCTCCACGATTCAGCAGCGCAGCCCGGCCGCTGAACCCCGGGAGGACGTTTTTGTGCTGTTCACGTTCGCGCTGCGCTATGACGGCGGAATCATGGGCGAACGTGAATTCGAGCTGACGCCCCGGCTCGTGGCAACCGACGGCCTCGCGTACGCGCCGGTGGACTGTTCCACGGGCACGAGCCTCGGGGGCTCAGGTGGTCCGGCGCTGTACGGGGAGGACAGCGGCGACTACGAAATCTGCTTCGACCTGCCGCAGGGCACGCTGGGGGAGGACAGCCGGGTGATCCTCGGCATGGAGGGTGTGGCCGAGGAGTTTTACTGGCAGCCGTAGACTCCGGCTAACCGGTGCCGGCCACCAACTCGTACGCGCCCTGTCTGCCGGAAGGGCGGCGGTAGGGCTGTGACTAGGCAATATGGACTCCCGCCTTAGCTAGGATAGGGGCGGCGGCTGACGCCGTATGAACCTGATAATCGAACGAAACTTTTTGGGGGAACGAATGGATAGGGACCAGGGACAGCCCGGGCCGGCGGACGAAGGCGCCGGCGACGGCGGTCCGCACGACGGCGGTCCGCACGACGGCGGTCCGCACGACGGCGGTCCGCACGACGGCAGCACGCACGACGGAGGCCTGCACGACGGCGGTCCGCACGACAGCGGCACGCCCACTGAGGCGCAGCGCCCGGAGGACAGCACGGCACCTGCTTCGGACGGGGTGCGGGAAACTGCCACGGAGGGAATGCCTCAGGCACCGGAAGCTGCCCAGACTGAACCGCTGCAGGGAGACGGTTTTGCAGCGCCCGGCGGATTCGCAGGCGGACCGTCGCTTCCGTACCAGACCGGCCAGCTTCCCCCGGTACCGCAGTACAACCCTTATGCCCAGGTCCCCGGTGCGCCCGTCCCCAACCAGGGCGGCACCTCGGGCTACCCGAGCCAGGGTGGAAACCCCGGGTACCCCAGCTACCAGGACCAGCCAAGCCAGCTGGGCCAGCAGGCCCCGCAAGGAAACCCCGGATACCCCAGTTACCAGGGCCAGCAGGGTCCCTACGCCAACCAGGGCGCAAACATGGGCTACCCCGGACAGCAGGGCCCGCCGTCGCACCCCGGGTATCCGAACCAGCCCGGCTACGGCAGCTACGGCCCGCCGCCGTCCACACCCGGCAAGGGCCTGGCGATTGCTGCCCTGGTCCTGGCCATCCTGGCGCTGCTCGTGTGCTGGATCCCGTTCCTGAACGTCGTGGCCTTCCCGCTGGCAATCGTGGCGGTCGGTCTGGGAATCCCGGCACTGCTGAAGGGCATCAAGGCCCGCAACATCTCCAAGCCGCTGTCCATTGCGGCGCTGTCGATCGCAGCGGTGTCCATCATCGCCGCGATCGTTGTGAACACCGTCGTCGTGGATTCGCTGAAGGATGCAGGGCTGTGGGAGAGCGAGACCGAGGCAGGGACGGAGACCTTCACGGAGATCGAGGACTACTCCGACGAACTCTCTGAAGCCGAGAAGGAAGACTTCTCCTACCAGTACTCGGATAGCTACATCAGCGAAATCGTCGCCGAGCCGGCCAACTCAGCCGGCGATGAAGTGACCGTGGGCGACTACACAGTCACCCTGGTTGAACTGGACCGTGACGCCGCGGCTGAAGTCCAGGAGCGGGACCCCGCAGCCGGTGCGCCGGACTACAACTACGTGATTGCCCGGTTCAGCGCTGTGTACAACGGCACCGGAGACGGCCGCCCCTGGCTGGACCTGCCGCCGGAACTCATTGGAACCGACAGCAGGATCTACACCGTCATGGGCTGCTCCAGCAGCCTCGGCCAGCGGACCGTTGACCAGGACCTGCTCAGCAAGGGGGACACCGTGACGGTTGAAGGCTGCTTCGACGTTCCGGACAGCGCCCTGGGGGAGGACGCCCGCCTCGGCATGCGCATGATCCTCGCCGAAGAGAACAACGACAACGTGTACTGGCGCCTGCCCTAATTTTCACTGGGCGGCTCAGCCCTGCTGGGCCGCCCACTGGGCAACACGGGCTGCGCTCTCTTCTTCTGACAGGTCCTCCACACGGGTCATGATGGTCCACCGGATGCCAAACGGGTCCCGGATGCTGGCGAACCGGTCCCCGGATACAAACGTCGCCAGCGGTTCCCGGACCACCGCCCCTGCCGCTTCGGCCCGCGAGACCACCTGGTCGGCGTCGGCACAGTAGAAGCCGAGTGAGTAACAGGCAGCATCGGGCTCCGGAGGGTTCACCAAACCATAGTCGGGGTTGGGTTCGCCCAGCTGGAGGTGGCCGCTGCCCAGGTCCAGGTCAGCGTGAACGGTTACGCCGTTCATCTCGGTCACGTCGACCACCCGTGCGCCGAAGACATCCTGATAGAAACGGATTGCCTCCGCGGCTCGCGGGACGGCAACAAACGGTGTGAGACTGGTCAGGCCGTGGGGAACTCCGCCGGTGGTGTGCCGGCCGGTCACTCCAGGGTGATTGTTCTGGTTCTGGGTTGTAGTCATGGAATCAGGCTAGGAACCCCGCCGCTCCGGTGGCTTGGCAATTCGCGACAACCGGCTCATTTTCCGAGCCCTAGGCAGGCTGTGCAGGAAGGGAGCGTGCTGTGGAGGACCAGTGGCGCGGCCCGCTGTATCCAGCCCGGCTGCCCTCTTTGCACCGGATACCCGCGCCGGCTGCGCTCGCGGACCGGATCCGCTGGTTCTGGATCCCCGAATGGGACCTCGCACCGGGCAGGACCTCGCGGCAGGAAGTCCTGCCCTTCCCCGCGCTCAACCTCGTGATCGAACCTGACGGTGCCAGGCTGTACGGACCGGCAACGCGCCGGTCCTTCCGCGACCTCACCGGCACCGGCTGGGCCGTCGGCCTGCTCCTTCGCCCGGCAGCGGTTCCGTTCCTCTGCCCCGACCCGGGAGCGCTGAAAGACGCCGATGCGGTACTGGACGTGCCCGGGCTTCGGATCCCTGTCACTGAGGCGATGGCTGCAGGGACTGACGACGGCGGCGCTGCCCGCCGCGCGGCAGCCGTTGCGGAGGCGTCGGGCTGGGTGGAAGCAACCCTGCCTAAGCCTCCGCCGGAGTCCCTGCTGGCCAACAGGTTCGAGGAACTGATCGAGGCGAATCCGTCGCTGACGCGCGTGGACCAGGCCGCTGACCTGCTGGGGGTGTCGGTACGGACCCTGCAGCGCATCGCGCGGAAGCACGTGGGACTGCCGCCGCTGGCGATGATCCGGCGCTACCGGCTGCAGGAGGCAGCCGAGCGGCTGCGCACCGATCCTGGCCTGGGCATTGCCGACGTCGCCGCGAAGCTTGGCTATGCCGACCACGCCCACCTGACGGACGTGTTCCGCGAGGTGCTGGGGTTCACGCCCAGCGGGTACCGGCGGGAAGCGGCGTCGGGCGGGGACCAAGGCAAGTAACCGGCTCAGCCCTTCATCGCCCCGCTGATCGCGAAGCTTCCGCCCAGAGCACGGGTGGCGATGTACAGGCTGATGACCGGCAGCGAGTAGAGGATGGAGAAGGCCGCCAGCTCGCCGTACGCCACCCCGCCGTACTGGTCGAAGAAACGGAAGATGCTCACCGAGGCGGGCTGCTTGCTCTCGGCAAAGAGCAGGATGAACGGAACGAAGAAGTTCCCCCAGCCTTCCAGGAACACGAAGATGAACACCACCGCCAGCCCGGGACGCATCAGAGGCAGCACCACGTAGAACAGTGCCTTCATCGAGGAGGCCCCGTCTATCCAGGCCGCTTCCTCCAGGCTGACCGGGACCGAGTCCATGAAGTTCTTCGTCATCCAGATCGCGATCGGCAGGAACGTGGCGCCCATGAACAAGATGGTGCCGCCGAGGGAATCGAGCAGATTCAGCTGCACGAACAGGCTGTAGACCGGAACCATGATGGCGGTAATCGGCAGGCAGGTGCCGAACAGCACCGTGTACATAAACGGCCGCTTGAACCGCAGCTGGTAGCGGGAGAGCGGATAGGCCGCCAGCACGGCCGCGGTGACGGTGACAAGCGCGGAGCCGGTGGCCAGCAGGAAACTGTTCAGCAGCGGAAGGAAGGTCTGCTGGGCGTTCAGGATCGCGCGGAAGTTATCCAGCGTCAGGGCCGACGGGGCGGTGAGTGCATAGCTGGCATCGGCGTTGAATGATGCGGCCAGCAGCCAGGTCAGCGGCAGCAGGAAAACTGCGGCGAAGAGCACCAGCACCACGTTGGACACCCGTCCTGCCTTCCGGCGGTGCGCGGGTGTCCGCCGGGTACGCGCCGGAAGGCCGGCGGAGCGCACGGAGGGGGCAGCGACGTCGGCCATTGCCTAGTCCTTCCTTTCCCGCAGCATGCGGATGTAGGCGATGGAGAAGACGGCGCCGATAAGGAGCATGACGACGGCGATGGCCGTTCCGTAGCCAATATCGCCGAACTGGAAGGCCTGTTCATAGGCCATGATCGGCAGGGTCGTGCTCGCGTTCAGCGGGCCGCCGCGGGTGACCACGAAAATCAGCGTGAACGTGCCCAGGGTCAGCAGGGTAATCAGCATCAGGTTGGTGGCGATGCTCCGCCGAATCATAGGCAGGGTGATGAAGCGCAGGCGCGCGAAACCCCCGGCACCATCGATCGTTGCGGACTCGGTGACTTCCGGCGGGACGTCGTTCAGCGCAGCCTGGTAGTTCATCATCGAGAACGCCGTGCCGCGCCAGATGTTCGCGATGATCAGGGCGAACATGGGGTGTTCGTAGAGCCAGTCCACCGCCGGCACCCCGGCCAGCCCGGTGAGCTGGTTGAGCATGCCGTCGCGGAAAAAGAACGCGTAGGTGATGAAGGCAGCCACGATTTCGGGCAGCACCCAGGCTGCCACCACACAGGCGCCGACGACGGCGGCCACCACGCGGTTGGCACGCTGCATTAGCAGCGCCAGCCCCAGTCCCAGGCAGTTCTGCCCGATCACCGCCGAGCAGAACACAAAGAGGAAGGTGAGCCAGAGGGACTGCGGGAAAAGCGGATCCGCGAACAGGCTGCGGTAGTTCTCCAGACCGATCCATTCCGGGTTGCGGGCGCTGGCACCGGTCAGCCCGGTATCGGTGAAGGACCCGTAGAACGCCCACAGGATCGGCCCGCCCAGGAAGACCAGCAGCAGAACGACGGCGGGGGCCAGGGGCAGGAGCCGGCCCACCCGGCGCCCCCGGTGGGACGGGGCCCGCGGACCGGCCGGAGCGGCCCGGTCCTCCGTGGGGGAGGACCGGGTCCAGGCAGAGGTGGACACCGTGGGCTACTTCTCGATGACGTTCTCTTCGCCGACGATCTTCGCCAGGGTTTCGTCGTAGGTCTTGGCGGCTTCCTCGGGAGACTTGCCGCCGGCCACGACTTCCTGGGTTGCCGTCAGGACGGCGGTGTCGATCTCCGCGAAGTCCGCGGTGGCCGGACGGTAGTTGCTGACGTCCAGAACTTCGGTGACCTCAGCGGCGAACGGGTTCATGTCCTGGTATTCGGGTGCCTCGGCCACATCGGTGCGGACGGCAATCTTGGACGCGTCCACGGTGTAGGCCAGGGAGTTCTCGTAGTCCATGGCGGTTTTGACGAAGTCCACCGCAAGGTCCGGGTTCTCCGTGCCCGCGCCGACGGCCAGGGTCCAGCCGCCGGACATGCTCACGGCTCCGGGTTCCTGCCCGTTCTGGGTGGGGAACGGCGTCGTCGCCATGACCTCGCTATATTCGGGCCATTCGTAGTCGGCCCCTTCCTGCCAGAACTGCGGGGCGTAGGAGCCTTCAACCGTGGCGCCCATCTGGTCCTGCGGCAGCATTTCGCCCACGATCTTCTGCCAGACGTTGGGGTCGAGTGCCTCGGCCGGGGTGACGGCGAGTTCTTCGTCGTAGATGGTCTTGAGGAAGGCCAGTGAGTCGGTGAATCCCTGGGACCCGGTGACCCACTTCTGCTCGTCTTCGTCGTAGAGGGTGCCGTCCTCGGTGCCGTAGAGCAGTTCGTAGAAGCTCTGCATGGTTCCGGCGTACATGCTGAACGGGACCACCTCGGGATTAGCGGCCTTCACGGTGCGGGCCATGGTGAGCAGGTCATCCCATGTTTCGGGCTGCCAGGGCAGCTCGATGCCGGCGCCACCGAGCACGTTCTGGTTGTACCAAATGACCCGGGTGTCCGTTTCCAGCGGCACCGCGTAGGTCCCGCCGTCGTCGCCCAGTCCGGCCTGCTTGGCGGTTTCGTTGAAGGTGTTCCAGTCCTCCCAGTCCGAGAGGTAGTCGTCGAGCTGCAGGACATAGCCGGCGTCGACGTCGGCGCGGAGCTTGAAGGAGTCCTCCACGAACACGTCCGGTGCGGTGTCAGGGGAGCGCTGGGAAAGGGCGAGCTTGGTGGCGTAGTCCTCGTCGTTGCCCTCGATGGGTGTCAGTTCCACGGTGACACCCTCGTTCTCCGTTTCGAACTGCTCTTTGGTGTTCTGCATCAGTTCCTCGAGCACCGGGTCGGCCTTTTTGTAGGCGATGCGCAGGGTCTGGGCGTCCCCGTCACTGCCGGAACTGTCTCCCGAGCAGCCGCTGAGCACCAGCACAATGGCCGCGGCTCCCATGAGTGTTTTGGCTATCGAGCGCATGGTTCTCCTTTGATCCACGACTTCCCGGCGGGCGGCGTCGTCGCCGAAGGAACCCGAGGTTAGCCCTGCGGCGCTGGTAACTCAACGGTGCTGGTGATGCTGGAGGGGTTTTTGGGGTGAAATATCAATCCCGCGGAAATAGATGATTAACCTGAAAACGGCCCGCTCCGTTGGGGCGGAGCGGGCCGTCAGCAGACGGAATCGTTCAGTCGCTAGCGGTCCAGGTTCGCCTGGATCTCTTCCCATGACGGCTCGGAGGCGCCCTGGTTCCAGGGCAGGTAGGCCAGGGCCTTGCCCATGGCGCAGGTGTTGGAGAGCGCGGAGAACACCAGCCCGCCGCTGATGCCGCCGGCCAGGACACGGAACTTCGGGGACGCGATGCGCCCGGCGAGCAGGCCGAGCCCCACTAGGCTTCCGGCGGCCAAGCGCACCTGGCGCTCCATGTCCCAGACCTGCCGGCCGCGCACTACGGAACCGCCGGCCTTCTCGACGTCGGCCACGCTTTCGGTCAACACCTGCCCGCCCTGGAGGCCTGCTGCGGCGAGGCGCTCGTGCGCCTGCCGGGCGCGGACACCGGACTGGCACAGCAGTACGACGCCGTTATCCAGCCGGGCGGCGAGCTCAACCGTGTGGGCGGAGAGCATGGGCAGGGGAATGTTGTGGGAGCCGGCGATGTGCGCGGACTCGAACTCTGCGGGATTGCGGACGTCGATGACGGTGAGGCTCGGGTTCTCCTCGAGCAGCGACTTCAGGGTGGCGGCGTCGATGGTCTTGGCGGTCTCTGCGATTTCTGCGGTGGCAGCGGGGGACATGCGGTTCCTTCGGTTGGAGTGGCCGGAGCGAAGCACCAACCCTATGGGCCGAATCTGGGAGAAGTCAGGGGATGTTACGCCGTGTGGCCGGGGCCGGCCTTGTGGTCTGGACCTGTGCTGCGGGCTGACCCCCTGGCCGATCGTGGCCTGTCCGTGCGTCCTGCGGTGCGGTACCGCTGCTTTGGGCGGACCAGGGTCCATCCTGTGTCGCGCTGATGCTCTTTGACGCGTGCCCGGCGCATCCTGTGTCGCATTAATGCTGGATTGGGTCCGGTAGAGCCACGTTATTGCGTCAGGGGATGCGCTAGCCGCCGGGAGAGGAGCGTTATTGCGTCAGAGGATGCACCGGGAGCCGCGCCGGACGATCCAACGGCGGTGGCCGGTTCAGGCCGAGCCTGCTGATTGGTCTTCGGTGTCAGCCGTCGGCCAGGACAGCGTAGACGACGTAGTTGTCCTGCCAGAGTCCGGTGGTGCTGTCGAACCCGTCGCAGGTGATCAGGCGCAGCTCAGGCCCGGCGGTGTTTCCGTAGACCGCTTCGGTAGGGAATTTGTCCTTGGCGTATTGCTCACCCCGAACGACGGTGAATGCAGACTCCGTTCCGTCTTCCTTCTGCACTGTGATTTGGTCTCCCGGGACAAGGCTTCGAAGCCTGGCGAAGACTCCGGGCCCGCCGTCGTTGGCATTGACGTGGCCGAGCAGGATCGCGGGTCCGGGTTCGCCGGGAGCGGGTGAACCCGTGTACCAGCCGGCAGGGGAACCCGGATCTGCCGGAGGCACTTCAAGCGTTCCATCCGGCAGCAGACCGAGTTTCAACAGCTCCGAGCTGGTTTGGATCGCGGGAAGGGAGACGATGCGCGGTGATGAAGGTGCGGTCGCGGCGTCGGGTGGCGCATCCTGCGGAAGTGCAGGGAGCGGACGAAGGGAATCACCTGCCGGTGCCGGCGCCGGCGTTTGGGGCAGCGCAAAGTAGCGGGGTCCCGCATCATCGGGTGTGCTCGTGTCGCCTGCGCCGCCAAGGAGGAACGCCGCGGCGGCGACCACCAGAACCATTCGGCTCCGGCGGCCGCTGCCGCGGGATTCTACGTGTCGTCCCAACGCAGGCTAGGCGTGGTTTCCGGACTTGCGCCGCAGTCCGGCAGTGATGCCTGCGACGGCGACAACTCCACCAGCCGCGAGGAGAACGCCTGTGGCGTCGGTGCCCTCGTCAGCGGGTGCACCTGTGTTGGCTCCGCCCTTCGGGGTGTTCCCGATCTGGTTGTCGACGGGGGGCAGCGTCGTCGTGGTGGGTGATGGAGAAGGCGGAGCGGGTGACGGCGTGGGGCCTTCGCAAGCGATGCCGTCTCCATCTCGGTCCAGACTCGGCTCATAGCCGGGCTGGCCTTCGGCAATGTTGTAAACGCCTTCAGCAGCGGCGGCGTCGCAGTTCGCATAAGGCGGAGCCGCAGCAGCCGGGGAAGCTGCCAGTGCCGTGAAGCCAAATGCGGCCGCAATAGTGAGTCCAGTCAGGGTCTTTTTCACGATCGAACCTCCGGTTCATCGAGTAATTAGGACCCGCCACAGAGTACGAAACAGGTATTTTTCCGAGAACCGAAATCGGATGAATTGGCCAAGGCTGCCTGAAATTCCCTGGCAGTGCCGATTCTGCCCGCCAGTACTGAGGGCACCTATTGACAGGAGCCCGAACGGGACCACCGCATTGCGTTTGGATAACGTTCCGGAAACCCCTTGCCGTGATCGCCGTCACAGGCATATGTTGTGCTCGCCTACAAATTGTCGGTAGGGGTACCGGCAGGGCGCTACAGCGTTGTATCCGCTCGATCCAGCCGTCCGGGTCACAAGGATGTTTCCCGCAGTCTCGCCGCGCAGTTCCTTGCCGGCGGCAGGATCCTTTTCAAAGGTTCGACCATGAGCAAAAGAAAGAATGTTTCGGCCCTCTTCCTGGCGTTCGGCCTGGCAGCAGGCATGGCGGCCTGCGCCCCCGCCGGCACCACGAACAGCGACAGTGAAGGCGGCGACGGCGTCGAGTGCAACGTGGGCATCTCCATGCCCACCCGCAGCCTGGAACGCTGGATCAACGACGGCGAAGGGCTGAAGGAGAACCTCGAAGCCCGGGACTGCACCGTTGACCTGCAGTACGCCGATGACAAGACCGATCAGCAGATCTCCCAAATCCAGAACCAGGTGGCCGGCGGGGCGAAGATCCTGGTGGTTGCCGCGATCGACGGTGAGACCCTGGGCCCAGTCCTGGAAGACGCCAAGAGCCAGGACGTCACCGTGATCGCCTACGACCGGCTGATCAACGGCACCGACGCCGTGGACTACTACGCCACGTTCGATAACTACAAGGTGGGCCAGCTCCAGGGCGAGTACATCGAGGAGCAGCTGGGCCTGGCCGACGGCGAGGGCCCGTACAACCTTGAACCGTTCGCCGGCAGCCCGGATGACAACAACGCCAAGTTCTTCTTCTCCGGTGCCTGGGACGTGCTCCTTCCGTACGTGGAGAAAGGCCAGCTGGTGGTTCCCTCCGGCAAGTCCCCGGCCTCGAACGATGACTGGGCGACCATCGGCATCCTCGGCTGGGGCTCCGCGGACGCGCAGGCGGAAATGGACAACCGCCTGCAGTCCTTCTACACCGGCGGCGACAAGGTCGACGTCGTGCTTTCCCCGAATGACAGCCTGGCCCTGGGCATCGAGCAATCCCTCTCCAGCGCCGGCTACAAGCCCGGCACCGACTGGCCGGTGATCACCGGACAGGACGGCGACGTCGCGAACATCAAGGCGATCCTCGGCGACCAGCAGTCCATGACCGTCTGGAAGGACACCCGCGAACTGGGTGCCCAGGTGGACACCATGATCGAGCAGATCGTCAACGGCGAAGAGGTGGACGTCAATGACACCGAAACCTACGACAACGGGGTGAAGGTGGTCCCCACCTACATCCTCGAACCGCAGGTCGTGGTTAAGGACCAGGTGCAGGAGAAGCTGGTGGACTCCGGCTTCGTGGAGGCCGTCGACGTCGGGCTCTAGGGCATCCCGCCCCGCACCCTCCGGAAAGAACAGGCAAGACATGATCGATCAGGACGTCATCCTTTCAATGGACGGCATCGTGAAGGAATTCAACGGCGTCCGGGCGCTCGACGGCGTGTCCGTTGACGTCCGGCGCGGTGAGGTGCACGGGATCTGCGGCGAGAACGGTGCCGGGAAATCGACCCTCATGAACGTGCTCAGCGGGGTGTATCCGCACGGCTGCTTCGACGGCACCATCTCCCTGGACGGGAAGGAGGTTCGCTACAACTCGATCAATGACAGCGAGCGGGACGGGATCGTGATCATCCACCAGGAGCTCGCGCTCAGCCCGTTCCTGTCCATTGCGGAGAACATCTTCCTGGGCAACGAGGTGCAGCGCGGCGGGGTGATCGACTGGAACCAGACCAACCTGAAAGCCGCCGCCCTGCTGAAGCGGGTGGGCCTGGACGAGAACCCGGCCACGAAGATCCTGGAGCTCGGCGTCGGCAAGCAGCAGCTGGTGGAGATCGCCAAGGCGCTTTCCAAGGAAGTGAAGCTGCTGATCCTTGATGAGCCGACGGCGGCACTGAACGACGGCGACTCGGCGCACCTTCTGGGGCTGATCGACCAGCTGCGTGAAGGCGGGATCACCTCGATCGTCATCTCCCACAAACTCAAGGAAATCCGAGCCATCGCGGATACCGTCACGGTCATCCGCGACGGCAAGACGATCGACTCCTTTCCGGTGGAGGACAACGCCGAGATCGAAACGCGCATCATCCGCGCCATGGTCGGCCGTCCGCTGGACAGCCAGTTCCCGGATAGGGAGCCGCAGATCGGCGAGGAGAAGTTCCGGGTGGAGGGCTGGACGGTCCACCACCCGATCGATGTCGACCGCGTGGTGGTGGACAACGTGTCCTTCAACGTGCGGGCCGGGGAAATCGTCGGGTTCGCCGGGCTGATGGGCGCCGGGCGCACCGAGCTGGCCATGAGCATCTTCGGCAGGTCCTGGGGGACCGGGGTCTCCGGGCGGGTGTTCAAGGACGGCGTCGAAATCCAGACCCGCTCGGTGAGCGAAGCGATCCGGCACGGACTGGCCTACGTGAGCGAGGACCGCAAACGGTACGGGCTGAACCTGATCGGCTCCGTGGTGGTCAATGTGTCCGCGGCAGCGCTGGGGAGACTGGCGCGGCTGGGCGTGATCGACAAACACCGTGAGTACTCAGTGGCGGATGACTATCGGCAGAAGATGAACATCCGCACCCCGTCCGTGGCATCCGTCGTCGCGAACCTCTCCGGCGGCAACCAGCAGAAGGTGGTGCTGAGCAAGTGGATCTACTCCGGACCGGACGTGCTGATCCTGGACGAACCGACCCGGGGCATCGACGTCGGCGCCAAGTTTGAGATCTACGGAATCATCAACGAGATGGCGGCGCAGGGCAAAGCCGTCGTCGTCATATCCAGTGAGCTGCCCGAGCTGATCGGGCTCTGCGACCGCATCTACACCATCGCCGAGGGCCGGCTCACCGCCGAAGTTCCCCGCGAAGACGCCACGCAGGAAGAACTGATGCGGCACATGACCGCCGCCAGGATTGAAGGAGCACAGGGCAAGTGACCACAACAACGCCGGAACAGGCCAAGACCCCGGCCCCGCCGCCCGCCGGCGGCACCGGGCGCAAGCGGATGCGGATCGACCTGCAGCAGTACGGCATCCTCGCCGCGCTGGTGGTGATCGTGGTGCTCTTCCAGATCCTCACCGGCGGGCGGCTGCTCTATCCGGGCAACGTCAGCAACCTCATCCAACAGAACGCGTACGTGCTGATCCTGGCGATTGGCATGGTCATGGTGATCATCGCCGGGCACATCGACCTCTCCGTGGGCTCGGTGGTGGCGACCGTGGGGGCGGTGGCCGCGCTGGCGATGAACAGCTGGGGCATGCCCTGGTGGGCGGCCGTGATTCTTTCCCTGGTGGTGGGCGCCGCGATCGGGGCGTGGCAGGGATTCTGGGTGGCGTTTGTGGGGATACCCGCGTTCATCGTGACGCTGGCGGGCATGCTGGTGTTCCGCGGCGTCGCGCTGATCCTGCTCACCGGCGGAACCATCTCCGGGCTGCCGCGCCCCTTCAACGCCATCGGCTCCGGAACCCTGCCGGCTACCGGCACCCCGGACCTGCTCACGCTGGGGATTGGTGCGCTCGCCTCCGTGGCGCTGGTGGTGCAGCAGCTGAAGGCCCGCAACGACCTGCGCAAGCTTGACCTGCCGCGGGAGCGCACGGCGTCGTTCGTGTTCAAGAACGCCGTGGCAGTCGCCGCCATCATGTACCTCTGCTACCTCCTGGCCTATAACCGCGGGACGCCGATCATCCTGATCATCCTGGCCGGGCTGGTGCTGGCGTACTCGTTCCTGCTGAACCGGACCGTGTTCGGCCGGCACATCTACGCCATGGGCGGGAACCTCAACGCGGCCATGATGTCCGGGGTGAAGACCCGCTCAGTGAACTTCATGGTGTTCGTGAACATGGGTTTCCTGGCCGGACTGGCCGCCGTGGTGAGCACTGCGCGTGCCGGCGGTGCCGTGGCCTCAGCCGGTACCGGGTTTGAGCTGGACGCGATTGCTGCCGTCTTTATTGGCGGTGCGTCGGTGCAGGGCGGTGTGGGCACGGTGGTGGGGGCTGTGATCGGCGGCCTGGTGATGGGTGTGCTGAACCAGGGCCTGTCCATCCTGTCCGTGGACGCCGCGTGGCAGCAGGTGATCAAGGGCCTGGTGCTGCTGCTGGCAGTTGCCGTCGGGTTTGCCCGGCGGGGGAGGAGTGCCCGGTAGGCGGGGTCGAGTAGGCTGCCGGGCATGGGGAATCCGAAGACGCCCGGAGGGGCCGGCCACTACTCGGTGCAGATCGTCGATGACGGCTCGGGGACCGACGCCGGAGCGGTGCGAGGCGGAGGTTCAGGGCCCGACGCCGCCGCAGTGCGAAGTGGGGGAGCGCCGTCGGCCCCGGTCTGGCAGCGGGTCAACCTTGCGCTGGTAGCGGCGTGGTCCCTGGTTGGTGCGTTTCTGGCAGTCGGGCTGTGGTGGGTCGTGAGCAGTTACCCCATGCCGCAGATGTACTACGACCCCACGGGCACCAACCAGCTCACCCCTGCCTCAAGCAAGATCGTCATGAACCTCTACCAGATGGGGCCGGAGATCCTGCTTTTCGGGATCATGGGCGCCTTCACGCTGCTGGTGATGCAAGGTGTGCGGTTCCGGCGGGGCAAGGCCATCTGGTAATCGGGTTCCAGTAGGCTCACCGCCATGGGGAATACACAGACGCCTGAGGGCGCAGACCACGACTTTTACCGGCGACCGGAAGACGGCAGGGAACAGCGTCCTGTCCAGATCGTCGACGACGGTCCAGTGCCCGACGCCGGTGCGGAGCGCGTTGGGGGTGCAAGCGCCGTTGCGGCCGGCGTCAGTGCCGGGACGGAGGACCGTGCCGCCCTTGATGCCCGGGATCAGACACCGCAGAGCTTCCCGGCGCCACCGCGGAGCAGGTTCAATTATTCGCTTGCTGCGGCGTGGGTCCTGGTTGGGCTGCTCCTGGCACACGGACTCGCCTGGCTGACCGGAGCTTTCCCGGTGCCCGACTTCGATCCAACAACCGGAATCGCGACCGGCGAGATGCCGAGTGAGTTCGTGATGAATCTTTCCAGCATGGGGCCGGCCCCCTTCCTTCTTGGCCTGCTCGGGGCGTTTACGCTGCTGGCGGTGCAGGCTGCGGGGTTCCGGCGGGGTGGGCGGTAGCTGACACTCTTGATTCCAGCGGCCCGGAGGCCAAAAGGACCTGCACCGGTGGCCGGCAGAAGGACATGGTGCTCACCGTGACCCTGATGACGCTCGCCACCGGCTGCATCGGCCTGGTGCCGACGTCTGAGACGGCGGGCCTGCTGGCGCCGATCCTTCTGCTGGTCTGCCGGCTCTTATCTGGACGTGAACCGGGTGGATGCTGAGGATCGGTGGAGTGCGCTATACCGAAGTGCAAGCTGGCATAGCTCGGCTTGACGCCCTCAGAGGAGCAAACACAGGGCTATCACGAGGCCGCCCGGCGCGTGATAGCCCTGACAGAGAGATGGGTGCTGATAAATTCTAGGGATGCGTGACGAGAAAGCGGTACTCAGGGCTCTGAAAGAGTTTGTGAGGGAGCGGGATTGGGAACAATTTCATACTCCTGAGAATCTGGCGAAGAGCATCAGTGTTGAATCCGCCGAGCTCCTCGAGTGTTTCCAGTGGGGCGGCGCAGATTTGACGTCTGCTAAGGACGAGCTGGCAGATGTATTGACGTACTGTTTCCTGCTAGCGGACCGTCTCAACGTTGATCCCGACACCATAGTGATGGAAAAACTCGCGACGACCCGGGAGAAGTACCCCGTAGCCAAAGCCCGTGGCAGAAGTGAGAAATATGACCGGCTTTAGGCTGGAACGGTTCCCTCTCGAATCTGAAGAAGTGCGAGCGTGGGGAGAAGCAGACCCCCTCCACCGTAACTGGCCCGTTGTATATGTAATGAACAACGACACCGAAGTTTACGTGGGGGAATCGCTCAATGCGGAGGGAAGGATGCGGCAGCACCTCGCCTCCGCGGACAAACGGCGTCTCAGATGGGCACGTGTCGTCCTGGATTCGACCTTCAATAAGTCAGCGTGCTTGGACCTCGAATCGTTTCTGATTCGAATGTTCTCGGGCGAGGGCCGGCTTAAAGTGCTTAATCACAACGCTGGCATTACCGACGCTGATTACTACGACCGGGGAACCTACAAGGAAACATTCGATCGGGTGTTTGAAATGCTTCGGTCGCAGGAGCATCTTTTTCAACGCAGCCTTCCTGAAATAATCAACAGTGACTTGTTCAAGCTGTCTCCTTTCAAGGCGCTCAACCACGATCAGGCACTGGCCGTCGAAGATATCTTGGAAGGCCTCTTCGAAGATCTTGAACAGAACCGACCCAATACTGTAGTAGTTCAGGGTCTTCCTGGAACGGGAAAAACGGTCGTAGCTATATATCTCATAAAGTTGCTAAAGGACATAGCAGGCCATGATCCGAAAGATCCGCTCGACCATGACTCCATTTTCAGTGATTTCTTCACAGCTGGCCATGCCGAGCTGTTGAAGTCCTTGAGAATCGGGCTGGTAGTACCTCAGCAATCACTTCGTGATTCCATTGCCAGAGTGTTCGCTCTTACGCCTGGACTCGATAAGAATCTTGTACTGACGCCGTTCGAGGTCGGTGAGAGCAGGGAGCCTTTCGATCTACTTATCGTTGATGAGGCTCACCGCCTGAATCAACGAGCAAACCAGGCTTCCGGTACTCTCAATAAGAAATTTGCGAAAATCAACCAAAGGCTCTTTGGCAGGGATGATCCTGACTTCACACAGCTGGATTGGATCCGACAGCAGAGTAAAACCAATATCCTCATGCTTGATACCGGACAGACCGTAAGGCCGGCAGATCTCCCCGCAGCCTTGACCGCATCTCTTCTGGAGGAAGCGTCAGCCACCGGCCGCATATACCGTCTGCGTTCGCAAATGAGAATATCTGCGGACCAGGATTATGTCGGCTACGTACGCGCGATCCTGAGCAGCGCCCCACCTCATTCTGCGGAACGTTTCGATGGTTACGATCTGCGTTTCTTTTCCGACTTGGGGAAAATGAAGCGTGAAATACTTCGTCGCGACAGCGAGTATGGCTTGTCTCGTCTGGTCGCAGGGTATGCTTGGAGATGGCGAAGTAAAACGGACAAAGCTGCGTTTGATATCGAACAAGATGGGGAGAAACTTCGCTGGAACTCTACGCAGAGAGATTGGATCAACCGCCCCGGGTCTGAGAACGAAGTTGGGTCAATTCACACCGTTCAGGGGTATGACTTAAACTATGCGGGCGTCATCATCGGTGAGGACCTCCGGTACGACCCCACTAGTGGAAGGACTGTTTTTGATCGCTCCAAGTACTTCGATGTAAAGGGGCGTGAGAACAATTCCAAGCGGGGCATTACCTACGGCGATGAGGACATCCTTCAGTACGTCAGAAACATCTACGCGGTGCTTCTCACTCGGGGAATTCTAGGCACTTACGTGTATGTCTGCGACCCTGCCTTGCGTGAGCACTTGAGGTATTACTTCGACCCGAATTCTGCTTCAAGGAAGGGATAGGGCCGGCTCATGGTCGCCATCCAGGCCCTTACTAGGTGCAAATCGATGAGTGTCACGTAGTCCTGGTACGCAAGCATGTTAGTCAAACCAGATCCAGAACTAGTGCCGGGCTGATCCCGGCTTCCTCTTTGGAAGCACGCAATCCTAAGGGGACCCCCGCAGGCCCGGCCGGGCCCAAAAGACATAAGATCCTGTCAGCTCGCGCACGTCAGTCAACCGTCCACGCCTTAGCTTCTCCTGGCGCACTGACCTCCCCAGTCAGCGCGCCAGGGGCTGGGTGTTACTGCGGTCCTTCGGGGGAGACTACGCTAAACCCAGCTTTTCCTTTAGGTGCTGCCGCGTGAGGCAGAGCCCAAGAGAAGAGGGGGGCAACATCTTCCGGGCTGACTGTATCTCCCTTGAGTGCCTTGGGATCGGAAAACGGTCCAAGCTCCCCCCATTGATCCGCCGCGAGGGTGACGATGACAGCGCCAGTAGTGTGAGAGGACAAATCACCTGGTTCTTTCTTCATCGTATAATTCTTTTCGAGAGGCTGACGCGTCCACCGAGACGATCCGGAGAAATCGCCGCGCTCGCGTCTCTTTCGCTCAATAATTGGGAACCGGATTCCCGCTATCGCATCAAGGTCAATTACCCGATTCACTGGATCCTTCGGTATAGGCATGACGACCTTAAAGTCCGTAATGGTGCCCTTACTGATGGACTCTTGAACAAATTTGATATCAGGGTCAGCGAAACCCGGTTTACCCCACACAAAGTTACTTAACGACCCAAGGACTACTTCGGCTGGGACTGTGCCGGTCTTCGCTTGATAGGACGACAACTGCTCAGTTGCAGTTCTGTATTCGAAAAACTCGACCTCGTTGAGGAGACGAAGGACAGGAGCAATTGCTGTCAAATTCGTGAGATTTTGGTTGTGATCTGGATCACGGGGTGGAAGGTAGAAGAAATCCTTGAAACGGTCTCCCTTAGCGTATTGAACAACCTTCGCGTGGTACATTCGGCTTCGAGCCGTTGGCCTTAGCCAGGGCAAACTTTGGTAGACCAAAGGTGGTATTTCACGAGGGCGTACTTGGGGGAGTCCATCTTCATCAAGTTCTGCAAACTGCTCGAGCTGGTCCCGGAATTCTTCCTCGTCGCCAATCATCGACTCAAATGCTTCGTACAGATCGTAGGGCTGTGATTTTTTATCTGGTGCCGGAACGTTTCGCCCTATATACAGGCGAACCAGATCTCTGTATCCAGGGCGATACCCAAACCACCGGCCCATCTGCATAAGAGTATCAGCGGCCAGCGCTCGTCGTGAATACCAGGTCACCGTGAGTCCCTCTATCGTGTAGCCCCGGGACAGCTTCGCACCACCTACGAGTATTTTCCAAACTGAACCTTTTTGGAAATCGGCTCCAGCTTGCGTGTACTCACTGTCTTTATCCCCATTAACGACAGCGATTGGTCGAACGCCACCTTCAATCCGTTTAATTACTTCCGGAAGATAGACCGCAACGTCGTCAAATGAAGAGGGTATTAGATGGGTCTTAGGGTCAGGTAACTCGGAATCCTTTCTGGTAGCGAGCTCGCGCATTACAACGGCATAATCTTCATTCCAAAGTTTCAACAGGCGGTCATACCCGTCAAAACCCAGATAATCAGATCGCTTCCACAGGGAATGGATCTCATCTGCGAGAGCGTTGTGATCGGCCTGCTTCACTGATTCATGAAACAACATCGTATGGTGACCGAAGTTGCCACGAGACCCCTTAGCCTCTCGCCAGAGCTTGATTGACCCTGAGAGTACGAACGAATCTAAGGCGTCTTGCATTTCGCGGACTCGAATGCCAGGCGTATCGGGTGTCGAGTAGATATTTCTTACATATGCGGCCTGGTTACTAGTTGCGGGGGTCTTAACCTCTTCTGGAGCATGGACGAGATGTCGATCGTGGAAAGACCCGCCGCCCATATATGCTGCGGGCGGAGTCAGACTAAGAATGAAGTCCTTGGGATAGATATCCTCAACATCTGATGCATCAACGAAGACGTTGGCGAAAGGAGTTGCAGTGTATCCCACGTATTGAGCTCGTGGCAGGATTCCAAGCAGTTCTGAGAGGAGCTTGTTGATCGTGGTCCGTTCTCTCGTCTGCTTGTTTTCTTCTTCTTGCTCCTCTTTGGACAATTTTACAGGCGGTTTTTTGGTGTTTATGCCAGCTTGGTCGGCCTCGTCGTCAATAATCAGTGCCGGATAATCCTGTGTGTTACCCCTAATTTGTTTTAGATCTTTAATAAGTTTTCGTAGAACCGCCGCGTTCTTTTTGATTACTACTAGGCGGACAGGGGTGTCCCACAGATTGTCCGGATGATAGATCTTCTGCTCCGGATTGCGGATGTGTGATTTGTAGTCCAATGTGCTTAGCCCAGCTCGAAGCGACTTGTAGTCGTCCGTACTCTTTGTGAGACGGATTATGTGTGGCACGCCTGGGACGCTCTCGGGGTCATAACCAAACTTCACGAACTTGTCGCCGTCCAGCCAATCGGCATCCTGGTTAGCGATGTAGTCAATAGTTTCGCGGGCTAAGACTTCGTCCGTGAGATCAATGCCGCCGACGATGTTTTCGAAGCCGACCAGTTCTTTGTCGAGCCTGCGTTGTGTTTGGCTTCGGAGAAGCTCAAGAGTGCCGGTGAGGACGATGATCAAACGATAACCAGCGTCAATGGCTTTAGCCACGGTCCCGGTGAAATTCGCAGTCTTGCCACTCTGGACATGCCCTACCACGAGACCCTTCGTCTGATATGTTTCGTCCCAAGTGGGATCGGCAAACCTACTGACAATTTGAGTGGTGGACTCGTCCAGGGCAACGATAGCGTCCGGCCCGAACCCTCGGCGTTTGAGCACTCCTTGGTACACATCCCAGTAGTGGCTCCGCGTCCGTCGATCGGACGTATACCAAGGCCAGCGACCGTCCGTTGGGTTCGTGACCATTACACCCGCGTTGATGACGGGGTAGGAGAAGTTGATTCTCTCAAAATGGTCCTCGGGGAATCCTAGTTTGTGGAGTACATACGCGCGCCGTTCTCTACCCTTAGGGGTTATGGCGGACGCCGGCGCCTCGCTGAGCCAAGGGGAGTCTGTTGACTGGTCCCACCTTGACAGGGCTAACCGAAACTCAACCTGCGTGGAGTCGTTGGGATCGCCTTCGATGGTGAGAAGTTCAGTGAGCTGCTCACTTGTGATCATGTCGGCACTATCTTCTTCCAGCGAGAAATTGACGCGTTTGAGAAGCGGCTTTGGACCTTTTTCAGCAATCATAGATATTGCACTGATGATCGCGTCATTTATTGTTTCAGATTGAAACATCGAAACCCCCTGAGAGAGTGCGTGCATAAGCGGGGAATCCGCTTAGCGGCTCTGGAACAGCTACAGAATTTAGGTGAGAGACATCTGTGCGGTAAGAAATATCGGATATATGCGCGTAGTTAGGCACGAGGCGGCGCAGGGTGGAATCCTGAAGCGCGGGGAAAGAGCGGTCCACACTGTAGAAGTTTGGACGCGAACGAAGCATATACTTATGTTGGTAAGATTCCACGTCAAGTATTCGCCATCCCAGATTTGACATGTAGTCGTCGAAAGGGCCTTGGTTGGTCCCCAGTGCGGTTTGAATCTCATCGACGAGGGCAGGAAGACTAAGTGCACTCGCCGAGTCGCCAGCTGAAGTGACTTGAACCGATAGAAATAAAAGGGGGCGGTTTAGGCTGGGCTCGAGCTGAGTAGCCGATCCGATGCGGTGGATGCGCCGTTCGGATCTCGTGGTTTTCACTTCTAAGTCAAATTCCGAAAACGAGAAGTCGTGCTGCTCGGCCTCCGGCCCTAACCACGAAGACAGTGCGCGTCCTGGGTGAATCGTGCAGAGATACTTTAGGAGCAACAGTTCGCCTATGAGTCCTACCTGTTTTTCTGCACTCAGGAGATTACGGCTTCGAAGGAGCAGCTGGTACTCAGTAAGACCCCTTGATATAGCGTCGGCGAGAAGACGACCTCGCTGCAGTTCCTCAACTATTCTTGCTATGAAATTGTACGCTGCGTACCACATATCGTTAGCAGCGATGCGAAGAACGAAGTATTCACCGGCGGCATCTGCGGCGAAGGAAATCTCTATGTTCTCGAACTGACTCAGATCCGGACGAGAGCTATCCACCTGACCGTGCAGTTCCATGTGTTCCGTCGACGGTTCGATGTGAAGCTCGCATCGAGGGCTCTGGGAAATCAAGTGCACGACAGTATGCGAAGAACTGAAATAACGGTTGATGGTCTGGGGGTCAAGTCTCCGGTTATCCTCCGGTGATCCATACGTCATTAGTTCTCCTTGGTTGCCGCAGGATTGGTGGCGCAATCCAAGCCGAAATCTTCTACGAGGGCCACAAGTAAGACGTGATTCAAAATACGATGTCTGTGTTCTCGCATCCCGGTCCATCGTTGTTCCACCTTGAAATCTCCCTCCAGGAGGAAGTAGAGAAAAGTTTTCAGAAGCTGTCCGTCACGATTACTCAGTCTTGTGCCGGTGCCGTAGATATTTCGCATTAAATCTGCGTTCACATCGATTCGGCGGTTGATTCTGTCGGCACGAAAGAGCTCTGTGGGAGGAAGCGTGACGAATCGTAGGTCGATGGACTCTAGATCGGCGAAGTCCTGGAGACCGTCGAGGGCGGACAGGACTGGTGCATTCAGCCCCACAGCTGGTTCCACGAGGTGTATCTCATGACGTTTTGGCTTCTTAAATGCTTTTTGATGGCTTCGAAGGTCTTCGAAGTAGCGGTCCAGGTCAAAGGGGGTATCGCCTGGTGAGTAAGCCCGGGAAATAGCTCTGATGAAATCTGCTGAGTAGACGGGTTTAATTTTCTCCGGATTCAATGCTATGTATGGCTCATTTTCCGAAGTAATATCAATTTTCATCCTTCCTAGCGCATACTCTTTGCTTGGGCTGCGAAGGCCTGCCCAATTGTACCCGCCTGAGAGTAGACGATCGCTTCGATAAAGATAGATCCCTTGGCGAGATTCTCCGGGTTCTCCATACAAGTTGAAGGTTGGTGTGACCAAGTCTGGAGGAAATAGATGCGTCTCGACCGTGCACGTTGCATCGTTTGGCAGATCAACCAAGAATTTACGTGGATAACCGTCTTGGCGAATGGAGTCCTTGAAGGGGTCAATGGGGTCTACATTCAGAGGGGGCAGGGTGCGGTTGCGCTCTATATCGAAAGTGTCCAGCATGATTTCCACCCCGCCACGCTGCAAGTATCGGTGGAAAGTGAGACCTAAGTGTTCCCGGATGGAACGAAGCTTGGTATTCCTCCACTCAGCTAATTCACCTGCATCGGATGTATGGATGACATCTTTCAAGCCGTGCCACTCGACCAAAGTGCCGCTGGTCAGTTCGACACCGGGTACGTTGTCCAGCCGTTCGGCTGCGTACCCGGGATCCACTACTCCCACGCTGTAGTTCTCCTTCACGGAGCGATCCATTCGGCGGCCGACAGCAGGAGCCCATTTTTGACGAGAGTAAATCTCAAACGCTGTTGCTTGCGACAGGGAGGCCGCCTTGAGGCCAATTCCGAAGTGCCCAAGATCTTCAGGTGAGTAGTCACGCCGTGCGCCAAACGTCATCGCGCGTCTGGCGTCGTCCGCCGTGAGACCTCTTCCATTGTCGATTATCTGAAGGCCGAGGATGGTTGTCCCGTTCTGGATAAAGCGAATACGAATGTGGGAGGCCTGGGCATCAATGGAGTTGTCCACTATGTCAGCTAGCGCACTTGTCAGATTGTGGTGGGTGCCGATGGCTGAAATGGTTGAGGGAGCGGGGAGGACTGTTTCCAGTGACCATTCTGGTTGGGAGGGCTGGGATCCATTCATGCTGTTATTCCTCAAACCTGGCCTGGCCATTAAGCTTCGTGATGTTTTCATTCACGATATAGACCGTTTCTTCATTGATTCCGCTGGATGTGTCCATCTCAAAGTGCAGTCGAAGATCAAAAAGATTTGCCTCCGGAGTATCCAAGTGGCGTAGGACCGCTCGTTCGATGAGTTTCATTTGGTCACTAAGATCTCTGGCCCCGTCTATTGGTATGTAACCACTGACATGTGTCTTAAGCCGGTCCGGCGCTGGCTCAGGTTCTGGCAACGGCGGTGGAAGGGTACGCTGGATTTGGTGAAGACGGCGCATCTCTGCTTCAACTTCGGCTCCCCGGTAAGTGCTGCCAGCGTCCTGCAATAGATGCGTGAGCAGCCGGCGGCTCGATAGGGAAGAAGAATAGTAAAAACTTGACCCGACGCGCACTGCGTCATGAGCTTCAATGTCTTGCTCGACGTTGTAGCTGTTTGAGCGGACGGTGCGGAGGGATTTGCAGGGAATGCATTTTGTACTCCGCTTAATTTTGTGCTCAACCTGATGAAGGAACGGGTACAGGGATCCGATGGTAGATACTTCTGCTTCTTCGTCTCTCTCATGCTCGAACGCGCTGAAAAATTCCACCTTGACAACATTCAGATTCCAGTTCTCGGAAAGCGCTGTTGTGAGCTCTGTGTTGCCCGTATGGAGCACGCCAAGTTCGGGTTTTTCCAAGAGAAACTTATGGGAATCTTCATCTTCCGCTACGGTGATGAACTCTGCGGGATATCGGGTGGTTGAGCCGTTTGACCGTCCGACTAGTAGTTCCTTAGGCCTGCGGACGCCTAGTTTCGCCAAAAGGCCGTACAGCTCGTGTACACGGCCGGTGGGGAGTTCTTGCTCGGCTAGAGGGAGGACGAAGCTCCAGTTCACCGCGTCAGCTGAGTCCGGCAGTTGGAGCTTCTCAGCATTTTCTGGTCCGGGATAGGGAACAAACCCGACTGGGATTCCTTCCACTGATCCCACACAGTACTTGACGTCCACCAGGCCTAGACGCGTTTGCAGTACACCATAGTGGCGGACCCACCACATGTCAGGACCATCGATAAGCTCAGGATCTTTATATGTTGTGCTGTATTCAATCTTCGTCTTGTACTGGACGTTAGACAGTATCCTTTGTGTGGCCTTTTCCCGCGTGCGTGCGGATGCCTTGGTCAGCAGATGGAGGCCATCAGTGGTGAGAACTGGCCCGAAACGTAGCGATGCCTCAGATACAGGAACCGGTGAACTCCTTGATTCTGCAGAGAGGCGTGCAGCTTCGGCCGACTTCCATAGATCGTAGGTCGCTCCACTGCGTACTGTGGCCGGCTCAGCCAAGGTGCTTCTGACCCCGAGGTTCTTAAGAAGTGTGAGGTCGTGCCGATGGAAGAGGTCGTCCACGGTGAGGTGCTCGTCCCCGCTGCTGTTGGAAAACAGTCCATTGGGTAGCCAAACCTCAGTAGTGGGGTACCAGCGACCGTCCTTTGCACGAACTCGGAGTCTACTGACGTCTATGCGGTCGCCCATGATCGCCAGCATCTCTGGGACAGGGAGGGACCTAGAAAGTCGCCACAGGGATTCAGCCGCCCCTTCGTCCTCATAGTCCTTTGCCACCTGACGGGCAACTCGGTCCGCCTTTCCTCTGTCATCGAGGGCCTGGAAATCGAGTGCCCTCAGATGAGCGCTCGCATCACCGTGATGCAGTAGCTCATAGGAGACGAGGTTCTCCCCTTTGTCCTGTTCATCAATCGGGAGGAAGGCCTTGGTCGTGATGGGCGCACGCACGCCACCGTTCTGCATCAGAATGATTCGGCTTCGACGCATGGCGGTTCTATGGTCCGGATGATGCTTATCAATCTCGACGGCTATCCGCAGGGCATTCTCGAAGTCATCTAACTGTTTGCCGTAGGTGACTTCTTCGAGCCATTGTTCGATGGGGGAACGCGCTTTGTTTGCAAGAGCTAGTAGCCGTCGCACCATAAGTCGGCGTTCTTTGGATGCTGAAGCCGACCGGTGGAGCCAGGGGCGATTTCGTCCCACCCACTGATCCCACATCTCCTCGAGACGTGTTGCATCCTCTAGGTCTGGAGGAAACAGGAGTTCAGAGATGGGTCGCAGAATGCCTGATCTATCTGGCAAGGATGGTACGGACGCTAAGGCAACAAAAATTGGTTCATTGAGGGTCGAATCGGCCCACGACAGGGCCTCCCGCCCGCGCGCAGGTAAGAGATCCAGATAGCTGGCGGGATCTGCCTCGTCTTGGAAAGCAGCTATCGCGCCAGCGACCATCTGCGGGACGGTCTTTTGTAAGATTTCCTTGTTATAAAGCGTATGTAGCATGCTATGTCGGTCTTCATTCATCTTGAAGGCCGCGTTCACGATGCCTCTCAGGGATGTCTTGTGACTTGTAGGAAAATAATTCCATATAGCTCCAAGCTGTCGCCTGGGCTTACCGGTGATCGGAACCGCCCACGTTACGTCCACCGTCTCCCGCGCTGCGATGGACCCCGCCTCAACGGCTGCCTGTGGACTGACGCGATGCTGGTGCCGGAAGATCTTCCACTTCTCTCGACCATCTCCGTTCTCCAGTACCACATCTGAACCATTCCGTCTCGCAGACCATGTCGAGACAGTTCCCTCGACTCTGTCATCGAATTCGAGAAAACCGATGTTCTGGGAAAACAGCAGAAACTCATGCGGGAACTGTCGCATCTCGTGACTTAGCCATGCTGCCTGCTGAAGCAACGGAAGCTTCACAACCGTCGTTGCCCAGGACACGAGTTCGTCAAGGACGGGATCAATCTGTGCCGACTCCCGAGGACTCACCGGAGTTGCAATACGCAAGACTGGGTACGAGTCAAGTCCAGGGGATAAAGGTGCCAACAACTCGGTACTATGACTACGGTCCCACCGGACAGAACCGCTTTTGCTGAAGATCTGAGGTGAGTCTGAAATTTGAATAACGGACTTAAAACCAAGTCCGAAACGACCAATTTGATCGTCTCGCTTCTCCGATGAGTGAGACAGCATCAGTGTGCGATATCCCGCTTCGGTGAACGGTGAGCCCTCATTCGCGCAATACAGTGTGTCTCTCGTCAGGACGACGCGTATTCTGCCGTTTGGCGCGTCTACAGCATCGGCTGCATTTTGAATCAACTCGTTGAGTTGCTTTCGCCCATAACCGCTCTGAGTAATAGCCTGTTCTATATTGCTATGTTCCCGGACGAGGTCCGGGCGAGCTATGTATGCATTGAGCGCTTGACGTGTCTCGCTTTCCACAAAGCGACTTAGTTCGCTTCCAGTATCAGCCCAGGAATCGTGTAGCAATTTTCCCCCGATGGATGGTTGTATGTCGACGCTGTCCAGCTAGACGACATGCTCACCAGTGTTTAGTGTGTTGTCAACGCCATTCCGTCGTGACTTACCCTGACTCAGGCCGCCACCGCCTCCCCGTCGAGGTGAGAAGGTGCGCGCCGGAACTGCTCTGCGATTAGGTTCGCCAGATGGTTTGCCAATTGCACTGGCACCGCGTTGCCGATCTGCCGAGCAATGGAAGTCTTAGAGCCTGCCCATTTATAATCGTCTGGGAACCCCTGCAGTCGGGCCGCCTCAAAGTGGGTGATGGCTCGGTGAACTCGCGGGTTAGGGTGTAGATACCTTCCCTTTTCGGGTTTGAAGAATTCCGTTCGAATAGTTACCGAGGGGCGGTCAGCGTGCAGCCGTCCCATGACGTCGCCCGAGCCCGTTTTGTGCTTCTTCCAGCATTCCGCCAGTAATTCGTGAGGAATATTGAACCGATTTCCGCCTGCTGGGATCATTTTGAACCGATCAAGTGAAAGCTGTGTATAATTCCTGGTCACATGGAGCTCAGAAGATTTATAGGGGCCCGGTAGCTGCTGACCGTTATACTCAAATGATGTTCTGGGGAATTCAGTTGCCTCGATGTATTCAGGGATTGAGTCGAAAGCTTCTCGTACCGTGCGATGCGAACCCGCGAATGGACCGCGAGGATCGGGAACTGCGGGCAGTTCCCTCCGGCGCCCGATCACTATGCTTCGAACTCGAGATTGATAGGCGCCGAAGTCAGCAGCGTTCAAAAGGTAGGGCTGAAGAATGTAATCCTCTAGTGGCCCCCCTTCTTGAGTCCACTGCTCAAACTCCTCGTATTGGGAAGACTTTAAAAATTGCCGAACATTTTCGACTACAAAATACTTAGGTTGTGCTGCAATAATTGTCTCGGCGTATTTCTGCCATAGAAAATTTCGTTCATCTTGCACGTCCTGCTTGCCTAATGCTGAGAATCCCTGGCAAGGTGGGCCGCCGATAATAACATCGGCTTTGGGGACCAGCCCCTCAGTCAGCCAGTCTTCAATTTTTCCTGCGAACACACGTTCGGCCTGATGGTTTAGCGCGTAGGTAGCTGCTGCGTGCTGATCATGCTCCACTGCGACAACGGTTTCGAATTTTCCTGTGGACTCAAATCCTTCGGTCATTCCGCCAGCGCCGGCGAAGAGATCGATGAGTCGTAGTGGTTCTGCCATGCCTGAGATTCTATCGGGCTGCAGGGCACGTGATGTAACAAGCCACACGGGGAGTGGATTATCGAGTCTGCCATGTATGACATAAACACCCGCCATGCTACGGGGCATCGATGGGAGGCTGTTCTGCCTCGTGTATGCCACGAAGTGTCGACTTGTGGTGTGCGGCACTGCAGGCATAGCCCGATGCAGCACCAGGAGGCTGGCGTTGACCGCTGGAGTCCACGGTAGTCCGCGCTGGGTGAAACTTCTTGCCTACCTTGGCGGCAAGGCCCCACAGCATCCAGCGAACCGCCGTCGCGGCGCCCGCTGGGGTGTACTCTGCCTACTCGTCTTTGGGCACCTTGTTCGGTGTTCGCAAGTGAATAGACGCGGTGGTAAGCGGCTGTCTAGTACGATGTTCGGTCCTTCACTGAACATGGCAAATTGGGCTTGGATGCGGGCTTGTGCTGAGGGGTGGACCGGCTCTCCGGTGTGACGAAGAGCCCCGAGTTCGTGCGCCAGTTCACCAGGTTCTGGCTGCCTAAGGGCAAGGACGTGGTGGTGATCGGCGGCTCCCTGGTGGGTCTGGAACTGGCCGAATTCTTCGCCGAACGCGGACGCCGCGTCACCCTGCTGCATGAGAAGCAGCAGCTGGGCCCGCCTCGCCGCTTGGACCGCGGTCAAGGACGCCACCTCCCACGGTGTGAAGATCCACCGCAAGGCCACGGTCACCCGCATCACTGAGAAGCCCATGGAATGGACGGTGGGGAGGGCGTCCTTCTCCGCACACCCGCCGCCATGGTGGTCTACGCATACGGCACAACGTCGACAGCACCCGCGCGGCCGAGCTGCGGCATGCGTGTGTCGCCTGCGACGTCATGGGTCATGCCGGAGCAGTCAATTACATCCACGGCGCCAATCGCTCCCGGTCACAATGGGGGTCTTGGTGCCCTTGTCGCCGTCGGGTCGTCCTGCTCTCGGGAGGGTCGACATTTCCGTGCCCTACGCCTCAAGAGGACTCTTGTATCCCTGAGATATATCTGTAGCATCTTTGTCATGCAGGTCACATCATGACGCCCGCCGAGAACGTCCATCCGCTGCCCACAGGCAGTAGTGCACCCAAGGACGCACCCCAGTCCCAGCCCGAACGGATCCGCAGCATGATCCGGCGGCAGATCATCCGCGCCGAACTACGGCCGGGACAGATCTTCACTGAGCCCGATCTCGCCCGCGAATACGGGGTCTCCAAGACCCCCGTCCGCGAAGCCCTGCAGATGCTCGCCGTCGAAGGCCTGGTCAGCGTGCTGCCGCGGAAGGGCTATATGGTGCGCAGCCTCAGCTTCCACGACGTCCGTGAAGTCATGGACCTGCGGCTCATCCTGGAGCCCCCGCTGGTTGCCGCAGCTGCCCGCAACGTCACCGCCGAACTCGTCACCGAACTCCGCGCCCGGATTGAGGACCAGTTCCGCGACGGAAACTCCCTGGACGAACGGCTCTCCGCGGCCCGTGACTTCCATGTCACCTGCGCCCATGCCTCCCGCAACACCCGTGCCGCAGCCATGGACCGCAGCCTCACCGACGAAGTCATGCGCTTCTATCACCTGATGCCCATGGCCCATGACCACTTCTCCTCCACAGAGGAGCGCACCGCGCACGAAGCGATCTTCGACGCCGTCGCAACAGGCAACGCCGAAGCAGCGCAGCAGCTGATGCACGACCATCTCCTTGAAGCCAACGCCGCCATGATCCGCACCTTCTACAACGCCGGACCGCTCTGATCCTGCACCTCCATCCCCACCAGCACGCCGACAACCCGAAAGGCAACGCAATGAAGCGTTCACTTAGCACCCTCGGTACCGCCGCCCTGATCACCACCGGACTGTTCCTCACCTCCTGCGGGTCCGACACCGGAACCGGCGACGGCGGGGGAGACGGGCCGGTCAAGATCGGCATCTCCCAGCTAATGGACATCGAGGCCCTCGACGACACCCGCGAAGGCTTCATCAAGGGCATGAGCGAAAACGGGTACCCCGAAGGCGAAGGCGTGGAGTACGACTACCAGAACGCCCAGGGCGACCAGGCCACCGCCACCCAGATCGCCGCCGGCTTCGCGTCGTCGGACCTTGACCTGGTCTTCGCCATCGCCACCCCGGCAGCCCAGAGCGTCGCCCAGGCCGTCGGCAACATCCCCGTGGTCTTCTCCGCGGTCACCGAACCGGTGGAAGCCGGCATCGTCGAATCTTGGGAAGCACCCGGAGCCAACATCACCGGCACCAGCAACCTCGGCCCGGTGGAAGACCAGATCGCCCTGATCAAGGAACTGGCCCCGGATGCCAAGACCATCGGCGTCGTCTATTCCTCCGGCGAGGTGAACTCCCGCGTGCAGGTGGACCTGGCCCGCGAAGCCGCCGAAGAGCTCGGCATGGAACTGAAGGAAGCCGCCGTCTCCGCGACCTCCGAGGTACAGCAGGCCGCCCAGTCCCTGGACGTTGACGCACTCTACGTCCCGACCGACTCCCACGTCGTCGCCGCCATCGACAGCGTCGTGGAAGCCGCCGAAACCAAGCAGATTCCCCTCGTCGTCGGCGATTCAGCGTCCGTGGAAGCCGGCGGCGTCGCCACTTACGGACTGGACTACGAACAGCTCGGCTACCAGACCGCCCTGATGGCCATCAAGATCCTCGAAGGCGAGGACCCGGCCGGCATGCCGGTAGAAAAGCAGACCGAATCCCTGCTGGTCCTCAACAAGTCCGCGGCGGCACGCATGGGCGTCACCCTTCCGCAGGAAATGCTCGACGCCGCCGACACCGTTATTGACTAACCGCACCTCCCGAAAGCAACCATGAAGCGCCGAATTCCCCAGTACTCCGAACTCCGCGAACTCGTCCAGTTCAAGGCCTTCGACCCCGACCGGCGGCGAGCCCGCCTGGCCAAAGCCAACACCATCGCGGACCTGCGGGACATCGCCAGGCGGCGGATCCCGACGGCGGCATACGAGTACGTGGACGGCGGATCCTTCGCCGAGCATTCGCTGCGCCGGAACCGGGCCGCGTTCGACGCCGTCGAGTTCAACCCGCGCGTGCTGCGCGATGTCTCAACGGTGGACCTGCGGACCAAAATCGCCGGTGCGGATGCGGCGCTGCCGGTGGGCATCGCGCCCACCGGCCTGACCCGGCTGATGCACTCGGACGGTGAGGTGGCCGGTGCGCAGGCGGCGGCGTCGTTCGGGATTCCGTTCTCGCTCTCCACGATGGGCACAGTGTCCATTGAGGACGTCGCTGCGGAAGCGCCCGACGCCGATCGCTGGTTCCAGCTTTACCTCTGGAAGGATCGTCCCCGGTCGCTGGAGCTGATCCGCCGCGCGGAGACTGCCGGGTTCGGGGCGCTGATCGTCACCGTGGACACCCCGGTCTCCGGCGCCCGGCACCGCGACACCCGCAACGGCATGACCCTACCGCCGACGCTGACGGCGAAGACGATCCTGGATGCCTCGTACCGGCCGGAGTGGTGGTTCAACTTCCTGACCACCAAGCCGCTGGGCTTCGCCAACTTCGAGGGGGAGCGGACATCGGTGGCGGAGCAGGTCAACACCATGTTCGACCCGTCGCTGAACCTGGAGGACCTGGCCTGGCTGCGGGAGAACTGGTCCGGGAAGCTGATCGTGAAGGGCATCCAGTCCGCATCCGACGCCGTCGACGTCCTGGCCCGCGGGGCGGACGCGCTGGTGGTCTCCAACCACGGCGGACGGCAGCTGGACCGTGCCCCGGTTCCGCTGAAGGTGCTGCCGGAGATCCGTGCCGCCGTCGGGCCCGAAGCCCAGCTGATCCTGGACTCCGGGATCATGTCCGGAGGGGACATCGTGGCTGGCCTCGCCGCCGGCGCAGACTTCACGCTGATCGGCCGGGCCTACCTGTACGGGCTGATGGCCGGCGGAAGGCAGGGCGTGGACCGGGCGCTGGAAATCCTGCGGACGGAGATGACCCTGGTGATGCAGCTGATCGGGGTTACCAGTGTTGCCGAGCTGGGGCCGGAGCACCTGCGCTGATCCGCCTTCCCAGGGCGGGGCTGCAGGGTGCGCTCTGCCCGTAGGCATCCGCCGATTCGGAGACCAGGGCACCTTCTGCAAGGATGTTCATAAGGCTACTTACAAAGGAGCATCCCGTGCACGAAGACATGCAGGAACATCCCGCTGACGAGAACGCCCCGTCCACCCGCCGGACAACTCCGCTGATGAACGTCCCGGCGTCAGGCATCGTAAATGCCGGAGCTTCGGTCAGCCGGCCGCGGGACGTGGATCCCGCTGAGGTTGCCATTCTGGCAGAAGCAGAGGACCCCGGAACCGCTCCGCAGCGCCTGCAGAAACTTGCCGCCGAGCAGCCAATCGCACGCCCCGCCGTCGCCGCCAATCCGGCCGCCGGACCGGAACTGCTCACCTGGCTGCGCAAGCTGGATGACCCTGCCGTCAACGAAGCGCTCCGCCGCCGGGCGCAGGCGGAACAGGGACAGTAGGTCCGGCTTTCCAACACAAGGAGAATCCATGCTTTCCCCGACCGCCGCAGGCACGGCTACGTCCTACGGCGTCCACTCCGAGGTGGGCAGGCTGCGCAAGGTCCTGGTCTGCGCACCGGGCCTGGCCCACGAACGCCTGACCCCCACCAACCGTGAAGACCTGCTGTTCGACGACGTTCTGTGGGTGGAGAACGCCCAGCGCGACCACGCGGACTTCGTTGCCAAGCTGACCAGCCGCGGCGTCGACGTCGTCGAACTCCATGACCTGCTGGGCCAGACCATGGACCTGCCCGACGCGCGGACCTGGCTGCTGGACCGCAAAATCATCGCCAATCGCGTGGGCCTGGGCCTGGTCGTCGGCACCCGCGCCTTCCTGGACTCACTCTCCGGACCGGAACTGGCGCGGTACCTCATTGGTGGCCTGACGACGTCGGACCTTCCCGTCGATTACCGCAGCGGTTACGTCGGTCTCATCCGGGAATCCCAGGGCCGGCCCGAGTACCTGCTGCCGCCGCTGCCCAACACCCTCTACACCCGGGACACCACCTGCTGGATTGGCTCCGGACTGACCCTGAACCCGCTGTACTGGCCGGCCCGGCACGACGAAACCCTGCTGATGCAGGCCATCTACCGGTTCCACCCGGACTACACCGGATCAAAGATCTGGTGGGGCGATGCCGAACAGGACTGGAGCCAGGCCACCCTGGAAGGCGGCGACGTCATGCCCGTAGGCAACGGCACCGTGCTGCTTGGTATGGGGGAGCGAACCTCCCGGCAGGCAATCACCCAGCTGGCGCAGGCTCTCTTCGCGGAGGAGGCAGCGGAACGGATCGTGGTCGCCGGGATGCCGAAACTGCGCGCCGCCATGCACCTGGATACCGTGTTCACCTTCGCGGACCGGGACCTGGCCACCATCCATCCGGCGATCGTGGACGGCATCCACCCCTTCACCATCCACCCCTCGGACAAGGCCCCCGGCCTCGAAATCCGGGACGAGCGGGACCGCCGCTTCGTGGACGTAGTGGCCGAAGCCATGGGCTACAAGCAGCTGCGCCTCGTGGAGACCGCCGGGGACTACCACGCCACCGAACGCCAGCAGTGGGACAGCGCGAACAATGCCGTCGCCGTGGAGCCGGGAGTGGTGTTCACCTATGACCGGAACACCCAGACCAACGCTGCGCTTCGGAACGCCGGCGTCGAGGTGATCCCCATTGTCGGAGCCGAGCTGGGCCGCGGCCGGGGCGGCGGGCATTGCATGACCTGCCCGATCATCCGGGACGGGATTGAGTGACGTCTTTCGGCTGAGTCGCGCTCTGCCGAAAATCGACCAGTTTGCACGTCTGCTGCCGTTTCCAACCGGTGGCAAAACCGCGAACTGGCAGCTGAAGTGCGGAACGGCAGCAAATCCGGTCCGGGTTCTTGACCGATCAGCGAAACCCGCGAGTAGCAGGCACCTCATGCGGTGCGGACACTTGGCGGTAACCTCCGCGGTCTGCTCCACTTACGTTCGGCGAGAGCTCATGACCTTCGATTGTCAGACCCTTTGCTTAGGTGACGCCGGGCGTGGTCAAACTACATCCACTCGTCGTGGAAGGTGACCACGGAGGTCTAGTTCCCTCGTCGCTGCCGGGTCGTCCCATCACGGGGCGGCCCGGCAGCGCTTTCTGTTTGCCGTGACCGACCCGTTCGAACTTCTGCTGCCGCTTCGCACTTTTGCTGCAGGCTAGAAGCGGCAGCAAGAGCGTAAACCGGCAGCAGAAGCATAAACCGGCAGCGAAAGCGGCCGGAAAACTACCCAAACCCCATCTCCACCGCCGCACGCACCCCAGTCAGATACTCCGACGGCCGCTCCCACGCAGCAAAATGCCCGCCGCTCTCAAACTCGGTCCACCCCGCAACATTGAAATACCGCTCGGCGAACTGCCGCGGTGCGTTCACCAGGTCCTTCGGGAACAGCGTGAACACGGTCGGGCTTTCGATCCGCGCCCAGCCCGTCGGACGGCCCGCAGCATAGGGAGCGAACGACGTCCCGATCGACCCGGTAAACCAGTACGCACTGATCCAGGTCAGCGCCTCATCCAGGCTGAACGCGTTCGTCAGCGTCCCGTCCGAATCCGTCCAGCGGACCAGCTTCTCGCCAATCCAGGCCGCCAGTCCGGCCGGTGAATCCCCAAGCCCCGCCGCAAGCGTCACAGGCCGGGTGGACTGCTCATGCGCATACCCGCCCTCGGCCCCCTGCCACCGCCGCGCCCGGGCAGCGTACTCCCGCTCGGCGTCGTCCATGTCCTCCGGCGGCGCGAGGTTGACGTGGTACTGGGACACATCCGTCAGATGCAGTGCCGTCACGACGTCGGGATGCCGCACTGCCAGCGCCTCCGCCACATCGGAACCGACGTCCCCGGCGGACGCCACGTAGCGGGCGAACCCGAACTCGGACATCGCCGAGGCAATCGCATCGGCCATCTCCACCGTGGACATCCCGCCGGCCGGCACGGGAGCGGCAAACGGGTACCCGGGCAGCGCCGGCGCCACATAGGTCAGGTCCGTCATGAGCGGAAAGAGCCGCTGGAACCGCAGGACGGAATCCGGCCAGCCGTGCAGCAAAAGCACAACGGGCGACGACGGCGACCCGTAGGCGGCTTTGGCGCGGGACACCACAGCCCGCACGGGCACGGTCGAGCGCTCCGTCTGCTCCCAGGGCAGCGCCGAAATCCAGGCCTCCTGCGCGGGCCAGTCGAATCCGTTCCGCCAGTACTCCACCAGTTCAGTGAGCTGCTCTCCGCCGAAACCCAGCGACTCGCGGCTGCGGTTGAACATGCGGGGTTCAGGCACCGGACGGAACCGTGCCAGGCGCTCGGCAAGGTCCTTCAGTGCAGCGGGAGGAACGGGTTCATACGGATTCACGGCGGCTCCTCACAGAAAAGTGATTTCCCGAAACTATAGGCCGATGCCAGGGAAAGGGGTACGGGCCCAAACCCAACATTTCGCTAATTAGGCCACCTTTTTGTAACCAAATTGCGCACCCGCCGCTGGTCAGCTTAGGCTGTCCTTGGTTAGCCTGACCTAAGTACGTATCCGGAGCGTCGCAGGAAGGCTTCCGCCGGCCCCAATCGGGACCGGCCCGAACCTGCATCAAAGGAAACGACTCTTGCGCTCCTCCAAACTCGCTGCGCTCTCAGCCGCCGCCCTGCTCACCGCATCCCTCGCCGCCTGCTCCTCCACCCCGCCGGAAAGCCAGGCCGCATCCGAGGGCGATTGGGAAACCATCACCATCGAGCACGCCCTCGGCACCACCGTCATCGACGAAAAGCCCGAGCGCGTAGCCACCGTCAACTGGGCCAACCACGAAGTGCCGCTGGCCCTGGGCATTGTGCCTGTGGGCATGGCAGCCGCGAACTTCGGCGACGACGACGGCGACGACATCCTCCCGTGGGTCGAGGAAAAGCTGGACGAACTCGGCGGCGACGCACCCGTGCTGTTCGACGAGAACGACGGCATCGACTTCGAAGCCGTGGCCGACACCCAGCCGGACGTCATCCTGGCCGCCTACTCCGGCCTGACCCAGGAGGACTACGACACCCTGAGCGAAATCGCTCCCGTGGTGGCCTACCCGGAAACCGCCTGGGGCACCTCCTGGCGCGAAATGGTCGAATACAACTCCACCGCGCTGGGCCTGGCCGAGGAAGGCGAGCAGCTGGTCGCTGACCTGGAGCAGGAAATGACCGACGCCGCTGCCAAGTTCCCGGCGCTGGCCGGCAAGTCCGCCATGTTCATGACCCACGTTGACACCACGGACCTCAGCGAAGTCAGCTTCTACACCACGCACGATCCGCGCACCCTGTTCTTCGAAGACCTGGGCATGAGCGTGGCAGAAAGCATCGCCAAGGCCTCCGCCGAAACCGAGAAGTTCTCCCTCACGCAGAGCGCCGAGCAGGCCGATGCCTTCGCCGACGTGGACATCATCGTCACCTACGGCGGCGAGGAACTGGTCACCGCACTCGAATCCGATCCGCTGCTCTCCCAGATCCCGGCCGTCGCCAACGGCGCGATCGTCACCCTGCCCGGTGACAACCCGCTGGGCACCGCCGCCAACCCCACCCCGCTGGCGATCAGCTGGGTGCTCGACGATTACCTGACCGTGCTCGCAGAAGCAGCCGACGCCGCCAAGTGACGCACCCCTCCAGCCCAGCCGCCCCGAACGCTGCCCCCGCATCCGGAACCCAGGACTCCCCGGAGTCCCTCGCTTCCGGTCCCGCGGGGCGCCGCCCGGGGCGGCTGCGCGCCCTCTGGCTCGCCGCCGCCGTCGTTGTCCTGGGCCTGCTGATGCTGGCCTCCGTCACGGTGGGGGCGCGCGACGTCGACTGGGCGGACATTGTTGCCGCACTGGGCGGCTCGGCGGACGGCTTCAGCGAAGCAGCCGTAGCCAAGCGGATTCCGCGCACGCTGCTGGCCGTGCTCGCCGGCGCCGCGCTGGGCGTCGCCGGAGCGGTGATGCAGGGCGTGACCCGCAATCCGCTGGCCGATCCGGGCATCCTGGGCGTGAACATGGGGGCCTCGCTCGCCGTCGTGGTGGGTATGGCGTTCTTCGGGCTGACCGCCGCGAACAGCTTTGTCTGGATCGCGATCCTGGGTGCCGGAATCACCGCACTGTTTGTGTACGCCGTGGGTTCACTGGGGCGCGGCGGCGCCACCCCACTCAAGCTCGCGCTCGCCGGAACCGCCATCTCCGCGGCCCTGGCCTCCTTCATTTCCGCCGTGGTGCTCCCGCGGAACGACCTCGCCGGGGGAGTACGGTCCTGGCAGATCGGCGGCGTGGGCGGCGGAACCTTCGATGCTATCGGGCAGGTGCTGCCGTTCCTGGCCGTCGGATTCCTGGTCTGCCTGGTCACGGCCCGCTCGCTGAACTCCCTGGCCCTGGGCGATGAGCTCGCCGCCGGACTCGGCGAACGCGTGGCCCTGGCCCGCGGCACCGCAGCCCTGGGCGCCGTCCTGCTGTGCGGTGCGTCCACCGCTGTCACCGGACCCATTGCCTTCGTTGGCCTGATGGTGCCGCACGCCTGCCGGCTGCTTACCGGCGTGGACCACCGCTGGCTGCTGCCGTTCTCCGCGGTCGCCGGCGCGGCACTGGTCACCGCCGCGGACGTGCTGGGCCGGATCGTGGCCCGCCCGGCGGAGATCGACGTCGGCATCATCACCGCGCTGATCGGCGCCCCGTTCTTCATCTGGATTGTCCGCCGGCAGAAAGTCCGAGCCCTGTGAACGTTCCCTCCTCCACATCCCCGGACACTGCAGCCCCGAACGCCCCAGACCGGGAAGGCAGCAGCACGACGATCGCCGCCGTCGTCCGCGGCCGCCGCAACCGCGGCGTCCGGCTGCGCACCGTCGTCACGTTCCTGACTCTCCTAATCCTTGCCGTCTTTGCGCTTAGCGTGATGGCCGGCCGTACCTTCTATCCGCTCGGCGACGTGCTGCGCGTGGCGTTCGGCGAGGACGTGGCCGGTGCCTCCTTCGCCGTCGGGCGCCTCCGCCTTCCCCGCGCCGCCCTGGCAGTGCTCGCCGGAGCCAGCTTCGGCCTCGCCGGCGTCGCCTTCCAGACCATGCTGCGCAACCCGCTGGCCAGCCCGGACATCATCGGCATCAGTTCCGGGGCCGGAGCCGGTGCGGCCTTCGCGATCGTGGGACTGGGCCTGGGCGGAGCCTCGGTGTCCCTGTTCGCGATCACCGCCGGGCTCGCCGTCGCGCTGGTGGTCCACGCCCTGTCCTATAAAGCAGGCGTCGCGGACACCCGGCTCATTCTGGTGGGCATCGGCATCGCCGCGATGCTCGAATCCGTCACCGCCTACATCCTGAACCAGGCGCCCGACTGGGAACTGCAGGAAGCCATGCGCTGGCTCACCGGCAGCCTCAACGGCGCCTCCTGGAACCAGGCCCTGCCCGTGCTCGCCGCGCTGCTGGTCTGCGGACCCGTGCTGCTGGGTCAGGCCCGCAACCTCGGCGCCACCCGGCTGGGCGATGACACCGCCTCGGCCCTTGGCGTGCGCGTGGGCCGCACCCGGCTGGTGATCATTGTTGCCGCGGTGCTGCTGATCTCCTTCGCGACGGCGGCCACCGGACCCATCGCGTTCGTCGCGTTCCTCGCCGGGCCGATCGCCGCCCGGCTGGTGGGACCCGGCCCGTCCCTGCTGGTCCCAGCCGCACTGGTCGGTGCGCTGCTGGTCCTGGTGGCCGACTTCTGCGGGCAATACGCCTTCGGCACCCGCTTCCCGGTGGGAGTGGTGACCGGCGTGCTCGGCGCCCCGTACCTCGTTTACCTCATTGTCCGCGTCAACCGCGCAGGAGCCTCACTGTGACCGCTGCCCACACCCTCGCCGTCGAAGGCCTCACCCTTGGCTACGGAGACCGCACGGTCATCGAGTCCCTGGACCTGCTGGTTCCGCCGGGGCAGGTCACCGCCGTCATCGGCGCCAACGCCTGCGGCAAGTCCACGCTGCTGCGTTCAATGTCCCGGCTGCTCGCGCCGAAGAAAGGGCACGTACTGCTGGACGGCAAGGAGGTGCACCGGATACCGCCCAAGCAGCTGGCCCGCACCCTGGGCCTGCTGCCGCAGTCCCCGGTGGCGCCCGAAGGCATCACCGTCGCGGACCTGGTGGGCCGCGGGCGGCATCCGCACCAGAAGCTCCTGGCCCGGTGGAACGCAGAGGACGACGCCGCCGTCGCCGCCGCGCTGGACGCCACCGAAACCGCGGGGCTGGCCGAGCGCTCCGTGGATGAACTCTCCGGCGGGCAGCGCCAGCGCGTCTGGATCGCCATGGCCCTGGCCCAGCAGACGGACCTGCTGCTGCTCGACGAACCCACCACGTTCCTGGACGTGAGCCACCAGGTGGAAGTCCTGGACCTGCTCACCGACCTGAACCGCAGCCGCGGCACCACGATCGTCATGGTGCTGCACGACCTCAACCTGGCCGGCCGCTACGCCGACCACCTGGTGGCCATGGCCGGCGGGAAGATCCTCGCCGCCGGCACGCCCGCCGAAGTACTCACCGAAGACACCGTCCGTGAGGTCTACGGACTGGAGAACCGGGTCATCACCGACCCGGCCTCCGGAAAGCCGCTGGTGCTGCCGCTCGGCCGGCACCACGTTCTGGCCTGACCGGGTATCGCCGGAGCGCGGCACGGCCGTAACGGATGCAGGCCGGACGGCGCCGATCGCCTAGCCTGAGCGCATGGCTAAACCAGTGCTGACTATCCTTACCGGCAACCGCGAGGTCACGGGACTCGACAACCTGCGCGAGCTCGCCGACGTACGGCTGGCCGCCGACGCCGATGAGCTGGCTGCCGCACTGCCCGGCACGGAGATTGTGTACCTGTGGAACTACTTCGCCGACGGCCTGCGCGCGGGCTGGGACCGGGCCGATGCCCTGAAATGGGTGCACCTGCCCGCCGCCGGGGTGGACCGGCTGCTGTTCCCGGAACTTGCCGCCTCTGATGTCACCGTCACGAACGCCCGCGGGATCTTCGACGCCGCCATGGCCGAATACGCACTGGCAGGGATCCTGCACTTCGCCAAGAACTTCCCGCAGGCGCGCCTGAACCAGGCGGAACGGCGCTGGCAGCACTTCGGCACCTCCAACCTGGGCGGAACCCGGGCGCTGGTCGCCGGAACCGGGAGCATCGGACGGTCGACCGCCCGGCTGCTGCGCGCCGTCGGCATCGAAGCCGACGGTCTGGGACGGACAGCGCGCGACGGCGATGCGGACTTTGGTGCCGTTCACGCCAGCGCGGACTTCGCCGCGGTGGCGGGGAATTACGACTGGATTGTGCTCGTCGCGCCGCTGACCGAAGACACCCGGGGCATGCTCAACGCCGAGGTTTTGGCGGCGATGAAACCCTCCGCCGTGCTGGTGAACATGGGCCGCGGAGAGCTGGTGGTGCAGTGCGCCCTGGAGGGCATGCTGCGGGACGGCCGCATCCGCGGGGCGGTGCTGGACGTAACCAGCCCCGAGCCGCTGCCCCAGTCCAGCCCGCTCTGGGGCCTGGAGAACGTGCTGATCACTCCGCACCTGTCCGGGGATTCTTGTTCGCACCTGCCCGCAATGGCCGCGCAGTTCGAAGCCAACCTGCGGGCGTACCTGGCGGGGAAGCCGCTGGCAAACGTCGTGGACAAGCAGCTGGGATTCGTGGCAGCCGCAGCTGGCTGACGCGCTGAAGGGCAACCGGCTCACCGTAGAATCGACGGATGCCAGAAACCCAGCAGGCCGCAGCCGGCCAGTCCGCGTCAGCGTCCCTGCGGCTGGCGCGCATCGTCACCGAAACCACGGCCCCGGCCGTGCTGGTGGGAATCCTGCTGCTGCTGCAGCCGCTGCTTCGTCCGGACGTGACCTGGCTGCAGGGCATCACGGCGGCTGTCTTCACCGTGGGCCTGCCGTTCTGCG
The DNA here is from genome assembly GCF_035792275.1 of Arthrobacter koreensis. Classification (GTDB taxonomy): domain Bacteria; phylum Actinomycetota; class Actinomycetes; order Actinomycetales; family Micrococcaceae; genus Arthrobacter_B; species Arthrobacter_B koreensis_A. The sequence goes on from NZ_JAMWKK010000004.1 coordinate 226,757, forward strand.
GAATTCTCTGGCTCAAGGCCCGCGGTTCCGTCACCGACCACCACGTGGGGGTGCGCTCGCAGCGCGCCCCGATCCAGGCGGCGTCGGCGGTGTCCATCGGTGTTGGCGCGCTGGTCCTGCTCCTGCTGGGTGCCCCGGCCATCCTCTTCGGCGAGATCGGCGGCGTGTTCATTGGGCTGCTGATCTGCCTGGCCGCGAACCTGGTCTGGAAACTCTCCGTGCATTCCGCCGTCGCGGCCTACGTGGGCCTGGCCCTGCTGGCACCCGTCCCGGTGTTCGGTGCGGCCTTGGCCCTCATCCTCGCCTCGGCGACCGGCTGGTCCCGGATCAAGCTCGGCGACCACACGCCCTCCCAGGTGCTCGCCGGTCATGTGGCCGGCTGCGTTGCCTTCGCGGCCGCCCTGCTGCTGCCCTGACGTGGAGGGGCATCGGCGTCGTGCCCCTGATGTGGGATAAAGTCGCAGGGTCCGTGCCCGTCAGCAGGAGCACGGCTGCAGGTGTGGGACAACGATGGGGATTTGATGGCACTGCGTTTTACGAGGCCCGCCGGCAGGGAGCGCGAACGTGCCGCTTCCAAGGCCGTGGTGGCGGCGCTCGGCCTGGCTGAGCACGTCAGCTTTGACGAGATGCTGGCCGCCGTATCCAATGCGCACGGCAAACCCATTGAACTGCGCGACATTGACCATTCCATCATCCCTGCCGTGACCGGGCTGTGGATCGAAAAGGAACAGAAGTCCGTCATCCTGCTGCCGGCCGGGGACAACCGGCTGCACCGCACCCATGCCGCGTGCCACGAGTTTGGCCACATCCTCCTGCAGCACCAGGGCTGCGGCGGAGTGGAGACCGCAACGCCGTCGGTCTTTGCGCATGTCGGCAGCCGCAGGGGCATCAAGACAATGCTCGCCCGCTCGCTGGACTGGAACGAGACCGAACGCGCTGCCGAGCATGTCGCCTACCTGCTGTCCCTTTCGCTGCTGCCCAAGGACGGCGGAAGTCCCAGCGACTTCGAGCGGACGTTTATATGACGTACCTGCAGGTCCTCCCCGTCCTGGTCCTCTGGGCGGTGGTGGCCATCCGGGTTCTCGGACTGCGGTTCGGCTGGAAACCGGGCGTTCTTCCCGCGGTGAGTGCCGTGGCGCTGGCCGGGACCCTGAACATCGACCCGGTGTACCTGGCCGTTGACCAGGCGCTGGCCGGGCGGAACGTGCTGAACGTGTTGATCCACCTGCTGGTAGGCGCCGGCATGACGGACCTCAGCCGCCTGCTGCTGCAGGTCACCGGCGGGGACGGCGGGTGAAGGTGCTGCTGGCTGTTGGGCTGGTCCTCGGGACGGCCCAGATCGTGCTGCTGGCGGTGTCCGACACCCGGGGGTCCGCGGCGAGCTTCACGGACACGTTCGGCCACATTCCCGCCATCGCCGGGTACCAGGCCACATTCTTCGGCTGGTTCGCCATGATCTGCGGTTACACCTGCTTTGAAATGATGCGCCGCAACCGCAGCGGGGAATCAAGGGCCTTCCGGATCGGGTTCGACGTCCTGGGAGCAGCCTGCCTGGCCGGAGTAGCCGCGGCAGTCCTCAAGATGGTCCAGATCGGGATGGAACTGAACGGCATCACCGATTCCGGCGGACCGCAGGCGGTGGCCTACCAGGTGCTGCTCGCCCTGATGATTCTGGGCTTCGCCGTCGGCTTCATCCTTCCGTCCTCGGAACGGATCAAGGCAACGTTCCGCGCCCGGAGACGCCGCGCGCAGGACATCGCAGCGCTGCGGCCCATCGTCGCCCGGCTGGTGCAGACGCCGCAGGGACGCAGCTCCCTCGGTGCCGCGCAGATCTTCCTGGGCGACCGGCCGTCCAAGGCGCAGCTGTACCGCTGGTTCATCTTCATCGGTGACGTTCGGGTCCTGCAGCCCGCGCTGATCTCCCCGCACGAAACGGCAATTATTGACGAGGTAGGCACACGCATTGAGCACAACGGTTCAACGGTCCAGCGTCCGGCAGGCACTGGCCGCTAACCTGTCCCGGATCCTGCCGCCGGCCCTGGTGCTGGCCGTCCTGGTAGTCCTTGCCGGGCTCAAGGCAGGGCTCGGTCCGGCAGGCGCCGGGCTGCTGCTGGCCGGGATCATCGGCGTTCCCGGGCTGCTGTACAAACTCGCGAAGCGGCCCTTCCAGCGGCGCGGGCTGCCTGACCGGCTGCGCATCCAGCTGCTGGCCGTCTTTACCTTCGCCGGTGCCGTCGCCTGTTTCCTGCTGCCGCTGGGATCACCGGTTCCGCTGACCGTGGCGGCGCTGTTCCTGGGCAACGTTGGGCTGGTGTTCTTCCGGCGCTGGCTGAACGTGTCCGCCCATGTGTCCGTAATTACCTTCGGTGCGCTGTGGGTTGTGGCAGTATTCGGGGGAACGTGGGCATGGCTGTTGATATTATCGCCGTTGATGATGTTCAGCAGGGTCACTCTCCGTGAGCACACCTGGCCGGAGGCACTTTCAGGTGCCTTACTGGGAACGGCTACCTTCTGCTGTTTCCTCATAGCAAGAACATGGAGCTGAACAACGTGGAGAATCTGGATCTTCCTCCTGAGCGGGCGGCGGGACTTCGGCGCGCGGAAACGCTCGCCCGGAAGATCAACCTGCTCCTGGACGTCATTATGTCCGAATCCGGCAAGCCCTTTGACTACCCGGCGATCCGCGACGGCGCCCAGAAGGCGGGCTACTACCTGTCCCGCACCAGGTGGTCCCTGCTGAAGTCCGGCAAGGAACAGGTGGTCCCGGATGATGCCCTGCGCGCCATTGCCGCCGTGTTCGACGTCGACCCCGAGTACCTGCTCCAGGAGGGCGGCAAACTGCCCGAACGGGTGGAGGCCGAACTCGAACTGATCCGCAGCCTGCGCCGCGCAGAAGTCCGCAATTTCGCCGCACGCGCCCTGGGCCCGGTGGACCCCGAGGCGCTGCGTGCCATCGCCAAGATCCTCGACGAAACCGACTGAGACATTTTTTGACCGGTCCGGTGCGCGCTGCTATGGTTTCACTCATGTCTCACACATGTGTGAAACATGAGTGAAAACCAGGAACGACGGACGGGGACAGCGCTCACCGACAGGTGAAGCTGCAGGCATTATGTGATTGGGGGATCACGCCTGCTGTACTGGCCCGGGGATACGTCCCCGCCGCGCACCCCGTCCGCGTTCCTGGGTCGCCTCCGGTGCTGCTACGCCCGGACGGTTAGGCAGCATCCGCTGACTGTGGGGGTTCAGCGGAGATTGCGGGTGAAAGCCAGCGGAGGGGATTCGCTGGCTTTTGCTGTATCCGGGGCCGGCCGACAGGCATGCCAAGGCCGGCCCGCCCCGTGCCCGCTACAGCCGCGGCGTCCGGGAAGGCCCGGTACGGCGGGAGCCGGTGGCCTCGAACGCAGCACCAAACCGCAGCAGCGTGTTGTCATCCCAGCCCCGCCCGGCAAACGTCAGCCCCACCGGCATGCCAATGTCGGCCAGGGTGCCCATCGGCACGGTCACGGTCGGGATGCCAAGGTGCCGCGGCACCAGGTTCCCGTTGGCAACCCAGACGCCGTTGCGCCAGGCAAGGTCCGCGGATGCCGGGTTCACGTCGGCGTCGGCAGGGCCAATATCAGCCACGGCCGGGAACACCACGGCATCCAGCCCGAGCGAATCCATCCACTCTTCAAGATCGATCCGCCGGGTTTCCTCCAGCCCGCGCACGCCGCCGGCCAGGTGCGGAATCCCGGTAAAGGACTCCAACGGATGGTTCCGTACGTGCCCGGGATACATGGCGATGTCGTCGTCGAACCCCGTGTACCGGTCCGGCAGTGCACCCTGCGGATGCGGGAAAATCGCGGCCCCGTCCACCTGCGCCAGCGAGTTCAGCGGCGGATCATTGTTGGCCGCCAGGAAGTCATCCCACGCCCAGGCCGAGAGGTCCACGATCTCGCGGTGCAGGAACTCCGGGCTGACCAGGCCGCGGGTAAACAGGGTCGGTGCGCCGGGCCGGTCGCCTTCGTAGTTGGACACGACGGGGAATTCGACCTCCATCACCTCGGCGCCGGCTGCTTCCAGGTCGCGCCGGGCGGCCTGCCACAGGTCCAGCACGGAGTCCCGGGTGTCGATCCGCTGTCCGGTTGGTCCGCCGATGCCGGGGGAGTCCGCCGTGCCGGCGCCGGGATCGGCGTTGATGTACATCTTCGGCACACCAAAGCGCTTTCCGGCGAGCACGCCGCGTGCGGCATCGGCGGAGGGCACGGCCAGGGCAGGGTACGACGGCGGCCGCACCTCGGACGCGCGCGGCACCGATACCCACGGCTGGGCGCGCCAGAAGTCCCCGCGCGTCTCGGCGTCGTCCGCCACGATCACGTCCAGGACCTCGAACAGATCGGCCATGGAACGCGTGTGCGGAACCACCACATCCATGGTGGGCACCAGCGGCCAGTTGCCGCGGATGGAAATCACGCCGCGGGACGGAGTGTAGGCGCAGAGAGCATTGCACGACGCCGGTGCCCGGCCGGAAGACCAGCTCTCCTCGCCGAGTCCGAACGCCGCGAAGCTCGCCGCCGTCGCCGTGCCGGACCCGTTGGAGGATCCGGAAGCGAACGCCGAGGTGAGGAACTCCGCGTTGTACGGGCTTTCGGCCCGGCCGTACAGGCCGCGCTGCATGCCGCCGTTGGCCATCGGCGGCATGTTCGTCAGGCCGATCAGCACGGCACCGGCCTCCCGCAGCCGGCCGATGGTGAACGCATCCTCCTGCGCCACCAAATCGGCGAACGCCGGGGACCCGGCCGCAACGGTCAGGCCCCGTACCTTGAAACTGTTCTTCGCCGTGTAGGGGATGCCGTCCAGCGGGCCGAGAGTTTCCCCGCGGGCGCGCCGGGCATCAGAGGCGCGGGCCTCGGCCAGCACCTCCGGGTTCTCCACGACCACCGAATTCAGCTCCGGCCCGGACCGGTCGTAGGCCTCGATCCGCGCCAGGTAGGCGGCAACGAGTTCCTCGCTGGTGGTTTCCCCGGATTCAAGCGCGTCCCGCAGCTCGGCAATGCCGGCCTCAACGACGTCGAACATCAGGCGTCTCCGGACGGGCCGGTGGCAGGGAGACCGTCAGCAGCGAGGGGAGCGGGCTGCTGCTGGGTGATGCAGTGGATGCCGCCGCCGAACTCGAAGATGTCCCGTGCATCCACCAGCTCAATGGTGCGGCCCGGGTAGGCGCGGGACAGGATGTCCGCGGCAGCGGCGTCGTTCTTATCATCGAAGGCGCAGAGGATCACGGCACCGTTGGCGACGTAGTGGTTGATGTAGGAGTAGTCCACGAACCCGTCCCCGGCATCGATCACGGTGGGCGCGGGGACGTCGATGAGCTCGAGTTTCCGGCCGCGGGCATCGGTGGCCGCTTCGAGGACGGCGCGGATCTCCTGCATCACCTCGTGGTCCGGGTGCGCCGGGTCATCCTGCCGGTGCAGCAGCACCGTGCCGGGGGAAGCGAAGCACGCCACGATGTCCACGTGGCCGCGGGTGCCGAACTCGTCGTAGTCGCGGGTCAGTCCGCGCGGCAGCCAGATGGCCTTGGACGTCCCGAGCCGCGCGTGGATTTCAGCCTCCACGGATTCCCGGGTGGCGCCGGGGTTGCGTCCCGGATCGAGCTGCACCGTCTCGGTGAGCAGCACCGTGCCCTCGCCGTCGGTATGGAAGCCGCCGCCTTCATTGACCAGACTGCTCGCGGATACCGGAGCACCGGCCTGCCCGGCAACGAACCGGCCCAGGTGCTGGTCCTTGTCCCAGGCCGCCCAGTCCTGGGCGCCCCAGCCGTTGAAGATCCAGTCCACGGCCGCCACCGAACCGTCGGCCGTGTGGACGAACGTGGGCCCGGAATCCCGCAGCCACGCATCATCCAGCTCGGCGGCCAGAATCTTGATGCCGTCGCCGAGGTATTCGCGGGCGGCATCGAGATCCGCCGGATCCGCGAGCACCGTGACCGGCTCGTACCGGGCGATGGTGCGTGCGACGGCGGACCACGCTGTGCGGGCACGGTCCAGCGTCTCGCTGCCGGGGTCGCCGAAGGTCTCATTCGACGGCGGGAAGGCCATCCAGGTGCGGTCGTGGGGAGCCCACTCAGCGGGCATGGAAGTGATGCTCGAAGACATTGCGGTGGATCCTAACGGGTCGTTTAGCTCAGGGTAGCGGCCGCGGCGTCGAAGACAGTTTCGCCGCCGGTAACGGTCAGTAACACGCTGTTGGCCAGCAGGTTCTCTGCCGGGGAGGTCAGCGGATCGCTGGCCAGGACAGCAAAATCGGCCCGGTAGCCGGCAGCGATCCGGCCCAGGCGGGCTTCTTCACGGCAGGAGTACGCGGCATCACGCGTGGCGTGGCAGATGGCATCGGCCAGGTCCAGGGCGTACCGGGGCAGGTTGGCCGGGAGGCCGGGTTCCAGCGCCGATTTCCGGGTGGCCGCGACATACAGGTTCGGCAGTGCCTGGTACGGGGCGGTGGGCGCGTCGGTGCTGATCGCCAGCGTGGCGCCGGCAGCGGTGAACTCCGTCCACGGAAAGGCGCGGTCCACGCGCGAGTCGCCGAGCACGGCACGCCAGTTCTCCTGGATCGCCGGATCGGCGTGCACAGGCTGCACGGACGCGACGACGCCGAGATCCGCCAGCCGGGCCACGTTGGCTTCGGTGACAGTTTCCAGGTGTTCGATCCGGTGCCGGCGGTCCCGCGGACCGTTCACCCGCACCGCGTGTTCCAGGGCGTCCAGGGCGATGTCCGAGGCCTCGTCGCCGATGGCATGCAGCGCCACCTGCAGACCGGCGGCATCCGCGGCGGCCACCACGGGCAGCAGCGATTCCCGGTCCCAGATCGGTCCGGAGGTGCTGCCGTCCGCGTAGGGTTCCTTCATCGCGGCGGTGCAGCTGTCGATCACCCCGTCCACGATGATCTTGATCCCGCACAGCTGCAGATATTCCGCAGCGGGCTGCGCCGCCAGCCGGCGGGCCAGCTCCAGGGCCCGGTCCACCTGCGCCAGGTTCTCCGCGGTGCTGTCCGTGCGGTGGATCAGCCAGTGGCCCTTCACCCGCAGCGGGAGGGCGCCGCGGCGGCGGACGAGGGCACGTTCGAAGGCGGCGACGTCGTCGTCCTGCACTGCCATGTCCACCGCACCGGTGACGCCGGCGGCAGCGTAGTGCTCGAACGCCGACTCCAGCCAGGCGTCGCGGTCTTCGTCCCGGGCCGCGCCGGCCAGGGCGGGCCAGACGATCTGCACGGCAGCGGTTTCATAGAGCATGCCGTCCGCGGTCCCGGCGGCGTCGCGGCCGATGCGCCCGCCGAGCGGGTCCGGTGTGCCCTCAGCTATGCCCAATTCGGCCAGCGCAGCCGTGTTGACCCATACCGAATGGAGATCATTGGCGTCCAGGTACACCGGGCGGTCCGGCACTGCGGCGTCGAGCAGTTCCCGGGTGGGCGCGGCGCCGCCGAGCGCTGAGTGCAGCCAGCCGGCACCGAGGATGCGCGGTGCGTCCGGGCTCTCCGCGGCGGCCTGCCGCAGCCGCTCCTGCAGCTCGGCGAGGGTCGAGGCATCCCGCAGCTGGACCTTGCCCAGCGCCTGGCCGGTCATCAGCAGATGGGTGTGGGCATCAATGATGCCGGGGAGCACAAAGGCTCCGTTCAGGTCCACGGTCCTGGCACCTGGCCCGGCTGCCGCCGACGCCGAGGCGGCGTCACCCACGTACTGGAACTTACCGCCGTCGACCACAAAGGCAGCGGCCGGCGGGCCGTCAGCGGTGAAGACCGCGGCGTTGGTGTAGAGCGTGCGCATCAGGCCACCGCCGCTACGGGTGCGGGTGCTGCAGCTGCCTTTTCGGCGCGGACCGAGTAGCGGGAGATCAGCACGAACGGCACCAGCAGCACCAGGGTCATGACGGCCAGGATGATGCCCAGTGCTTCGTACCCGGCGGACGCGGAGACCGCGGTGCCGAGGAACGGGGCGAAGGAAGAGCCGATCAGGTAGACGCCGAGCGCCGGGGCGGACCACTTGCCGGACGCATCCAGTGCGGCAGCGATGGCGATGATGTAGACAAAGGCGATCAGGTAGAGCGTGTTCCAGATAATGATGACCACCATGTAGAGACCCGAATCCTCCACCATGCCGGAGATGAACTTCATGGCCGCTCCGGCAACCAGGACGACGGCGAGCGGGAGGGTGCGGCCCAGCCGGCGGCCGGCGAGTGCCACCAGTGCCGAACCGGCCAGGCCGCCCAGCGTGGAGAGGCTAAGCACCAGGCCCATGCCGGTTTCGTCGAGTCCGGCCTGGTCAGCGCCCATGGTCGCAGCAACTGCCCAGAGCGAATCCTCGCTCAGGCCCCAGAGGGCGAAGCAGGCGAGCAGGGCCAGACCGGCGAGGGTGGCGGTGCGGGAAGCCGCGGGGCCGGCCGGCGCGGCGGTGCCTGCAGCAATGCCCAGGGCGCCGGCAGCGGCGTCGGGCTCCGGCGTCGGACGGTCCGGCAGCCAGCCGGTGGCCAGCAGTGCGGCCAGGGCCAGCCCGGCGAACAGGCCGAACGCGCTGCCCATGCCGGCGCCGAGGACAGGGATGACGAAGAGGACCACGGAGACAATCGCCCGGTTGCTGAAACCGCTGATGCCCGACGCGCGGTCCGGGTTGCGCAGCGCACCCAGCGCGGCGCCCGATGCGGAGACTGCGCCGCCGGCACCCAGGCCGCCGAGGATGACCCCTGCAATGACCACCGGCTCGGACGGAATGAACGCCGCAGCGCCGAAACCGGCGGCGGTCAGGGCCAGCCCGACCCGGGCAATGACGTAGCGCCCGGAGGCCGCAGCCCAGCGGGAGGTCAGCAGGCAGGACGCAGCACAGGCCAGAAGCGACGCCGTCATCAGAGTTCCGGCAGCGGTGACGGAGAAGCCGAGGTCCCCCGTGAGGGCGACGATCATGATCGGCACCAGATTGGCGGTCATAAAGCCGATCACGCCGATGCCGAAGACCGCGACGGCGCGTTTGGCGGTGAGCGGAACGCGCCCCTCAGCGGTGATGGTCTGGGCCATGGTGTCTCCCTCAGTGCGTGAAGTGAACAGTAAATGAATGGATTTCATTTACTTTCCGGCACCGGGAGTCCTGGCGCAATAGAAAACGAAAGGCTTTCAGTTAACTTTGTGTAAACTCCTGCGCCCGCAGTCCTTCAATGAGCACGTCCAGTCCCAGCTCGAAGGCCGCCTCGGCTCTGCCTTCCACGGTATAGGGCTCTTCGAGGGCGCGTTCCAGCGCCGGAAACTGCCCGGCCGGCGGAGCCCAGACCACTGCAGGCGCGTTGAGTTCCATGGCCGAGCCCAGCACCAGGTTGTCGATCAGGGACAGGGCGGACACGATGCGGTGCGGCGGGAGACCGGCCTGTTCCAGGGCGTGAGCCATGGTCTCGTACGCGGACAGTGCTCCCGGGTCCTGGACGGTCTGGGCAAGGATCAGCTGCACCAGCCGCGGATGGGCGGCAATGCACTCGCGGTAGGCACGGATCACGGCACGCAGTGCCTCGTCCCAGGGCAGGTCCTGCACCGGCACCTGCAGCCTTTCGGCGAAGACCCGGGCGCGGATCAGCTCGATGATGTGTTCGCGGTTGTCGATGTGGTTATAAAGCGAGGACTGGCTGACCTCCAGCCGGCGGGCGATCCGCGGGAAGCTGAAGTTTCCCGTTTCGTCGATCAGCTCCAGCGCCGTGGTGACGATTCCGTCCACGGACAGCAGGGGCGAGCGGGGACGGGGCATGCAGGGACTCCTCGGTTGGTGGGACTCAACAATCTACCGGCCGCCTGGGTCCTGGAGGTTCCACCCGGCCTGCACGGACCGGCGGGAGCGCTGTGGGTCATCACCGGAGCCGGCGAAGAGTGCGCTCAGGATCGGAACGGCGTGCTGCAGCGCTTCACGGGGGAGCGGGCCCCCGGCTACGAGGGACAGCAGGCCGTGGGCAATCGCCCAGCTCTGGATTGCGACGTCGAGCGGTTCCGTTCCGGAGTCCAGGCGGCCCGCCTCCATGGCCCGCCGGGCGGCCCGGACCAGGTAGTCCAGGGTGGCGTCGGCCGCTGGCAGGTCCACGAGTTCGATGCTGGCATCGAACATCACCCGGTACAGATCCGGATGGTCCAGTCCGTGGCGCAGATAGGCACAGACCAGGGCGGTGAGGTCCTGCAGCGGATCATCGGTAACGGGAATCTTTGCGAAAGCTTCTTCCAGGCTGGTGAACCCCTCCTGCCGCAGCGCCTGCCACATGCCTTCCATGCTGCCGAAGTGGGTGTAGACGGCCATGGTGGATGCACCGGTGCCGGCCACCAGCGAGCGGAGAGTCACCGGCTCGCGGTCACGGAGCATCCGCGCCGCGCGTTCCAGGAGGCGCCGTCGTACGGCTGGATCTGTGGGACGTGCCATGCCGTCAACATTACATGGCATAGCAATGCTATGTTATTTCCAGAAAGCCAGCGGAGGCAGTCCCGCTTCCATCGGCCATACCCGCCTAGGAGCAATCCATGTCCGTCACCCTGCTGAACCCGAGCACCCTGCCCGAGGTGCCGCTGTACCGCCAGGTCGCCGTCGCTTCCGGATCCAAAATGGTCTTCCTTGCCGGCCAGGTGGCCCTCGACTCCGCCGGAGAGCTGGTTGGGGAAGGGGACCTCGCCGCGCAGGTGGAGCAGGTCTACCTGAACCTGGCCGTGGCCCTGGAAGCTGCCGGTGCGACGTTCGCTGACGTTGCCAAGCTGACCTGCTACCTCGTGGATTACAAGCCCGAAGAATTCCCGCTGTTCATGGAGGGCCGGGACCGGGCTATCCGGAAGCTGGGTATTACCGAGCCGCTGCCGCCGTTCACCGGCATCGGCGTCGCAGCCCTCGCCGCACCCGGGCTGCTGGTGGAGATTGAAGCCGTGGCCATCCTTGACTAGGTCCTGCCCCTCCCGCACAGTCCGCGCCCGGGGCTAAGCTCCGGGCATGGGTTGGGGAGACTTCTGGCCGGCAGCCGCAGGCTGGGCCATCACGTGGATACCGGTGCTGGGTCCGCTGGGGATCCTGGCGACGGCGCTTGTTGCCTATTTCGCTTACCGGCAGAAGCTGGAGGCGGACCGCCGGGCCCAGTGGTGGGTGCGTGCCCAGTGGGCGCTCGAAGCGTCCCTGAGCGCCAACCCGCGCCGCTCACTGGCCGGCCTGGCCGTGCTGAATGACCTGAAGACCTCTTCGCTGGCCACGCGGGAGGACCGGGAGCTGTTCCGGCTGATCGGCGTGACGGCCCGGGAGGAACTGCTGGGTGGCGGCAGCGGATCCACGGTGAGGGAGGCCCGCCCCGGGGGCGCATCAACTGTGGAGTCCGGTCCAATGCCGGCAGCCACTTCCGTTTTGGCGGATGCCTTGCGGGAACAGGTGGAAAAGCTTGCCGGCGAGGCGGGCGAACCGTCCCCCTTCTTGCTGGGCACATCCGGCACACCTACCGTGGGAGAAGCTCAAAACCACTGACACTGCAGGCAGGTGTCCGGACCAGTGAGGCGACCATGGGCTCCCAGCCGTTCGACCCCGGGGGTTCCCAGGGGTATTCGCAGCAGGGCCGGAATGCCGGCAGGGGGCTGGCGCTCGCAGGTCTTGTTCTTGGCATCCTTGCGCTGCTGGTCTTCTGGTTTCCCGCCATCAACCTGCTGGCAGTGGTGCTCGCGGTCATTGGGCTCGGCCTGGGTATCGGAGGCCTGGTTGTCTCGGGCCGGATCGGAAGTTCCGCCAAAGGGCTTGGCACTGCTGCCGTGATCATTTCCGCGGCGGCCCTGGTCCTGAGCGTCCTCGCTGCGGTTATGTGGGCGTCACTGTTCACTCCGATGGACCGGAACACGGTCACGCCCTCACCCGAGCCCACTACCACGGTCACGCGCACCGCCACGCCGTCGTCGGCGCCCCCCGCGACGGGAACGAGCGTGCCGTCGTCGTCCGCTCCCACCGGAACTTCCGGGACCTCGTCCCCGGCCGGACCAACCAGCGGCGCGACTGCCTCGCGCTGAGTGCGCACCTGACGGGCGGCCGGATAACGGCAAGTCCTTGTAGCGCCTTCCGGGCACGCCTACCGTTGAAAGACCCGAAAAATCGACCCGCTGCCGGGAGAAACAGGGTTCCTTGCTGCGGCGTCCGAATCCAGCGAGGCGATCATGGGTACTCAGCCAAACGATCCGATGTACGGCTACGGCGGGCAGGGGTATCCGCCGCCGCCGGGGTATATGCAGCCAAACCAGGGCAGGGGCATGGCGCTCGCGGGGCTGATCCTGGGAATTGTCGCGCTTTTCCTGTTCTGGATTCCGGTGATCAGCTGGGTGGCGCTGATTATGGCGCTGGTCGGACTGGGGCTCGGCATAGCGGCACTGGTGACGGCCGTGCGGCACCGGACGACGGCCAGGGGGCTTTCAATTGCTGCCGTGGTGGTTTCCGGTGTTGCGCTGATCGCTGCGATCCTGGGGACCACGTTCTGGGGCGCGCTCTTCAATGCGGTGGAGGAAGAGGCGAGCAGCCCTTCCACAAGGGCTCCCTCGGTCACCGCCAGTCCTTCTGCCAGTCCTTCCGCCGGTTCTCCGTCGGCAACTGCCAGCGGAGAGCTGCTTCCCCTGGGAACCGCGGCGGAAGTAGGGGAGTACACGGTCACCGTTTCCAGTGTCCAGCTGAATGCGACGGATGCGATCCTCGGCTTCAACGAATTCAATGAGGCGCCCGAGGGGCAGTATGTGCTGATCACCCTCGACGTCGTCTACAACGGCAATGAGGAAGGCGACCCCTGGCTGGACCTGACGCCGGCGTTCGTGGGCTCCGACAGCCGCCAGTATGACGAATCGACGTGCACCGCCACCCTCGATCTGGAAGGCACGTCGGTGCCAACACTCGAAAACGGCGGCGCGGCCCAGTATGAGGTCTGCATGGACGTTCCGGCAGCGGCGCTCCCGGGCCAGCGGGTGCTGGTGGAGGAGACCTTCGCCATCAGCGGCCCATCCGAGGCGAGCTGGCAGACCCAGTAACCGGGGCGGCGTCGTTGTGGCTGGCCTGTACCGGGGCGCAGCCCGGCAACGTTGGCGGCCGCCAGCGCGCCGAGGATCAGTCCCAGGCCAACCAGCTGGCCCGGAGCGAAGGATTCCCCCAGCACCGCCGCGCCGGCCGCAGTGGCCACCACGGGGCTGAGCAGGGACAGGAAGCTGACGCTGGAGGCGGGCAGCTGCCGAATGCCGCGGAACCAGAGCCAGTACGCCAGGACTGTTCCCACCAGTGCCAGGTACAGGTAGCCGGCGAGATTCCAGGCAGTGAAGGACGGCAGTGCCGGGCCTTCGACGACCAGCGTGACCGGTATCAGGAACACTCCGCCGGCCACCAGCTGCCACGCTGTGGAAACCAGCGGGCCGGCCGGCGGCTGCCAGCGTTTCGTCAGCACAATGCCGGCTGCCATGGACGCGGCTCCGCCGAGTGCTGCCAGCACCCCGGCGGTGTCGAGCCTCGCATCCGCTGAGAGGACCAGCAGGCCAACCCCGGCAATTCCTGCCGCGCCGGCCCCAATCTTCACCGGACCCAGGCGCTCACCGAGGACTGTTGAGGCCAGCACCGCCACCAGCAGCGGCTGTACCGCGCCGACCATCGCCGCCACACCGCCGGGCAGCCGGTACGCGGCAACGAACAGCAGGGCAAAGAAGGCACCGAAATTCAGCAGCCCCAGCACGGCTGCCTTCCACCACCAGGCGCCTTCAGGGAGTTTGCGGAGGGCGGCCAGCAGTACCAGGCCTGCCGGCAGGGACCGCAGGACGGCGGCCAGGAGCGGCCGGTCCGGCGGGAGGAACTCCGTGGTGACGAGGTATGTCGTTCCCCAGGCAACGGGGGCGAGGGCGCTGAGAGACAGCAGGGCGAATTTGCTAAGCACTTAGCCATAATTACCTAAGCGCTTAGGAATGTCCAGAGGTATCTCTCGACGAGGCGAACTGCCGGTGTCCGGGGTATGACATTTCAGGTATTGGACGCCGAAACGGGCTCAGCACCTTCCGCCGGGACGGGGCGGAGAGGAAGGCTGCCTAAGTACCTCAATCCCGAACGGTCCTTCAAGGAGCTGGTTCCCCGTGTTCTTCCCATCGCCCCGGCCTCGTACACGCGTGGCCGCCGTCCTTGCTGCCCTCTGCGCGGCTAGCCTTGTAGTCATGCCCTCTGCAGCCGCTTCGCCTGGTTCCGGCCACGGTTCCAGCCATGGAAAGGGCCATGGCCACGGGTCGAGCCACGGCCACGGCAAGCCGGGGAAGCCCGGCAAAACTGCCAGCATCACGGTGATGGGCACGTCGGACCTGCACGGCTACATCGAAAACTGGGACTACTTCAAGAACACGGAGTACGACGACGCCGCCGGCAACGACGTGGGCCTCGCCAAGATCTCCGGCCTGGTCAACCAGGTCCGTGCCGACCGGGGCGTGGACAGCACCCTGCTGATCGACGCCGGGGACACCATCCAGGGCACCTCGCTCACCGACTATTTCGCCAACGTGGAACCCATCACCGAGACGGGCGAAATCCATCCCATGGCTGCCGCGATGAACGCCATGAATTACGACGCCGCTGCCCTGGGAAACCACGAGTTCAACTACGGAACCGAGCTGCTCGCCAAGTTCGAGGACCAGCTGGACTTCCCGCTGCTCGCCGCCAACGCAGTGGACGAAGCCACGGGTGAGCCCGCGTTCGCTCCGTACATCATCAAGACCGTCAAGCCGAAGGGCAGTAAGCCGATCAAGGTCGGCATCCTGGGTCTGACCAACCCCGGCATCGCTATCTGGGACAAAGGCAACGTGGAAGGAAAGCTCCGCTTCCCGGGCCTGGTGGAAACCGCCGCTGAATACGTGCCGCAGATGAAGGCTGCGGGAGCCGACGTCGTTGTGGTCAGTGCCCACTCCGGCACCTCCGGCACGTCCTCCTACGGCGATGACCTGCCGCTCGAAAATGCCGCGACGCAGGTGGCGGAGGAAGTCCCCGGGATCGACGCGATCCTGGTGGGCCATGCGCACCAGGAAATCCCCGAGCACTTCGTGACCAACAAGGCCACCGGCGAGCAGGTGCTGCTGACGGAACCGCTGAACTGGGGTATGCGCCTGTCCGTCATGGACTTTGAACTGACCAAGGTGCGCGGCCAGTGGGACGTCACATCGGCGTCGGCCTCCCTGCTCAATGCCAACACCGTCGAGGCTGACCCGGTGGTCTCGGACCTGGTCCGGGATGCGCACCAGCGCGTCATCGACTACGTGAACACCCCGGTGGGGACGGCTACCGAGACCATGCCTGCCGCCGAATCGCGGTACCGCGACACGGCCGTGATCGACTTCGTCAACGAGGTGCAGACCCAGGCGGTGGAGCGGGCGCTGGCCGGCACTCCGGCCGGTGACCTTCCGGTGCTCTCCGTCGCTGCGCCGTTCAGCCGGACAGCTGTGATCCCCGAGGGCCCGGTGACCATCCGCGACCTGGCCGGACTCTACGTCTTCCCAAACACGCTCTACGCGGTGGAGATGACGGGCGCGCAGATTGAGGAGTACCTGGAGTATTCGGCGAAGTACTTCAACCAGACGGCCCCGGGTGCTCCGGTGGATCCGGAAACCCTGACCAACGCTGACGGAACTCCGGACTACAACTACGACATGTTCTCCGGCATCAGCTATGACATCGACATCAGTGCGCCGGTAGGGGAGCGGATCACCAACCTGGCGTACGACGGCGCTCCGCTGGATCCGGCGCAGCACTTCGCCGTTGCGACGAACAACTACCGCCAGTCCGGCGGCGGGAACTTCCCGCATATCGCCACGGCCCCGGTGCTGCTGAACCAGCAGACCGAAATCCGGCAGCTGCTGATCGACTACGTGGTGGCCAACCAGAGCATCGATCCGGCTGCGTTTGCCGAGGAGAGCTGGCGGCTCGTCCGGGCGGGTGTGCCCGTGTTCGGGTAGAAGCTGGGCGGTGCCCGGACCCCAGCGGGGTCCGGGCGGGGACCGGTTCGGGCTGGGCGGTGCCTGGGCCGGTTCGCGGTTGGACCCGGGCGGGGATGGGTTCGGGCTGGGCTCCGGCGTGGTGCTGGGGTGGGGCTGTGCACGGGGTGGGGCTGGTCCGTTGACCTGCTGGTTCGTCGACCGGCGGCTCCGGCGGCTCAGGCTGGGCCCGGGGTGTCAACCGGCTGGGTTCGCGGCGCGTGGGGCTCCGGCGACCCCTGCCTGGGGGTGCCGTTCTGGGCGCGGCCATAGGGTGCGGCTCTGCTCCGTTTGGGCCCGCAACCTGACATGTGGTCCTGGAGGTCGCAGAATCCCTCCGCTTTGGGACTTCCCTGCCAGTTGGGGACTTTCCTGCCCGCGCGCCACGCAGGATTGTCCCCTAACGGCAGGGATGTCCCGAACTGGAGGAAAGGTGCCCCGGACTGGCACCCAAAGGGCAGGAATGTCCCGAACCGGAGGGGCGGTGCCCCGGACTGGCGCCCTAACGGCAGGAATGTCCCGAACCGGAGGGGCGGTGCCCCGGATGTGGCGCCCTAACGGCAGGAATGTCCCGAACTGGAGGGGCGGTGCCCGTGCCAGGTGTGCCGCACCCAGAGCGCACCCAGACAAGGCGCCACTGCCCCAGCCACGTCACACGCAGGCACCTGCTTGTGACGTGCGTCATGTCTCCAGTACAGTAAATCCGAGCTTGATTCGAATATTGAACTAGTTGTTCAAATATCGAACACAAAGAACCAGAGAAGTGAGGACACTGTGCAGTTCCACCACCACGGCTACGTTTCCGGCGATCCGCGCATCGAACCGGCAGCCGGCGTCGGCATTGACCGCCCCGAAGAGCTCCCCGAGGAAGTCGACGTCCTGATCGTGGGCTCCGGGCCCGCCGGCATGCTCGCCGCTGCACAGCTGTCCCAGTTCCCGAACATCACCACCCGGATCGTCGAGCGCCGCCCCGGCCGCCTGGTGATCGGCCAGGCCGACGGCATCCAGGCCCGCAGCGTTGAGACCTTCCAGGCCTTCGGCTTCGCCGAGGAAATCACTGCCGAGGCCTACCGCATCACTGAGATGTGCTTCTGGCGCCCGGACCCGGAGAAACCGGAAAACATCGTCCGCTCCGGCCGCGCGCTGGATGATCCGGCCGGCATCAGCGAATTCCCGCACCTGATCGTCAACCAGGCCCGAGTCCTGGACTACTTCGCCCGGTTCATGGCCAACTCCCCGGCCCGTATGAAGCCGGACTACGGCTTCGAATTCGTGGACCTGGAGGTCGACGACGACGCCGAGTACCCGGTCACCGTTACCCTCCGCCGCACCGCCGGAGACGACGAAGGCACCGAGCGCACGGTCAGGGCCAAGTACGTTGTGGGCTGCGACGGCGCCCGCAGCAAGGTCCGCCAGTCGATCGGCTCCACCCTGGCCGGCGACGCCGCGAACCACGCCTGGGGTGTCATGGACGTTTTGGCCTCCACCGATTTCCCGGACATCCGCACCAAGTGCGCCATCCAGTCCTCCAACGGCGGCTCGATCCTGCACATCCCGCGCGAAGGCGGACACCTGTTCCGCATGTACGTGGACCTGGGCGAAGTGCCCGAAGGCGACAACGGAGCCGTCCGCAAGACCAGCATCGACGAGATCATCGCCAAGGCCAACGCGATCCTGCACCCGTACACGCTGGACGTGCGCAACGTGGCCTGGCACAGCGTTTACGAGGTGGGCCACCGGCTCACCGACCGGTTCGACGACGTCAAGCCGGAAGAAGTCGGCACCCGCACCCCGCGCGTGTTCATCACCGGCGACGCCTGCCACACCCACAGCGCCAAGGCCGGCCAGGGCATGAACGTTTCAATGCAGGACGGTTTCAACATCGCCTGGAAGCTCGGCCACGTGCTGGACGGCCGCGCACCGGAATCCCTGCTCTCGACGTACTCCGCAGAGCGCCAGGTGGTGGCCAAGAACCTCATCGACTTCGATAAGGAATGGTCCACCCTCATGGCCAAGAAGCCGGAGGAATTCGAGAACCCGTCGGATCTGGAGGACTTCTACGTCCGCACCGCCGAGTTCCCGGCCGGCTTCATGACCGAGTACACGCCGTCCATGCTGATCAGCGAGGCGAAGCACCAGGACCTGGCCACCGGGTTCACCATCGGCAAGCGTTTCAAGTCCGCTCCGGTACTGCGGGTCAGCGACACCAACCCGCTGCAGCTGGGCCACCAGGCCAAGGCCGACGGCCGCTGGCGCATCTATGTCTTCGCCGACGCAGCACCGGCAGGCACGCAGTCCGGCGTGACGGAACTGGCCGAATGGCTGCAGAACGCACCTGACTCACCGCTCGCCGCACAGCCGGCCGGCGACGACGACGCCTGGTTCGACGTGAAGGTGATCTACCAGCAGGACCACACCGGCATCGACATCAACGCGGTTCCCCAGGTCTTCAAGCCGCAGGTCGGCCCGTTCCGCCTCACGGACCTGAACAAGGTCTACGGCGCCAACCCGGAAGAAGACATCTTCGAGGCGCGCGGCATCGACCGCAGCGGTGCGGTAGTAGTTGTGCGCCCCGACCAGTACGTGGCCTCAGTGCTTCCGCTGACTGCGACCTCGGAGCTCGCCGAATTCTTCGCGCCGCTGCTCCCGGCACGCCAGCCGCAGCACTAGTTACAACTAAACGCAGGACGACGGCGGCACTCCGGTGCCGCCGTCGTCCTGCGTTGTGAGCCGCGGAGGATCAGGCGTGCCTGCCCTTTCGCGCACCGAAGACCATGACGAGGCCGGCAGTGAGCAGCAGGACGGCTACCGCACCAATGGCGACTGCTCCGGCGGAACCGGTCGCCGCCAACGAGGCAGTGTTCCCGGCTTCGGCAGACGGGGAGAGGGCCGGGGCGTCTGCATCGCCTGAAGGTGCCGGCGATTCGCCGGATCCTGCCGCCGGAGCGCCGGAGGGATCAGCCGACGGGCTCACCGTGGTGGGCTGTGCCGTGGGTTCAGCCGGAGTGGTGGTGCTGGGCTCGGGTGTGGGCTGTGCCGTGGGTTCCGCGGGAGTGGTGGTGCTGGGTTCGGGTGTGGGAACCACGGGCTGGGAAGCCGCGCACGGCAGCTCGCCGAGGAAGCTGTGGTGGTGGAGTTCGCCGGCACCGGAGCTGGCAAAGGATCCGGTCAGCCACTGGCCGTTGTGCGTCACATTGGAGTCGAACAACACGCTGGCCGACGGGGCGTAGACCGATCCCATCTCCAGTCCGTCAACCACTACGTTTCCGGTGACTTCGGAGAGATCCAGAAAGATGTACCGGGCCAGTGCCTGGCCGGTTCCGGCGGATGACCAGCCTTCAAAGTTCAGCCTGCCCACCTCCGTTGTTCCGGCCGGGACCTTGATCACCAGCGGAGCTTCGGCGGTCGGACGGTAACCGGAAGCGTTGTCGCCCTTGATGATCAGGCCGGCCACGTCGTCGTAGTTGAGCACATTGGGCTTGTCCGTTGCGTAGGGGCCAGGCATGACCATGGAACCGTTGTTCTGGACCGGAACCATGTGGGCGGCCTGGTTGGCGGGGTCGTACATGGACGCCAGGCACTGGCTCGTTCGGCTGAGCTGGGCAGCCCGCTGGGGGAAGTAGGCCGCCACGGATGGTTCGGCGGTGGCCAGCAGGCCCAGATCCGTCAGGTGTCCGCTCTGGAAGGGCACGGCCTTGAGGTCCAGATTGCCGCCGTCGTTGTTGGTTACGCGGAGGAAATCCTGGCCGTTGTTGCCGCCTCCGCGCGCCGAGCCCGTGAGGTTGGCGGTTTCCACCAGCTTCACGGCTGCGGACGCTTCGGGGCTGCCCGGCTGGGCATTCCTGTTGGTCAGGTCGACGCTGCCGCTTCCGGTGTACTCCGCTGCGAGAAGACGGACAGGGACACCGTCAACGAACGGCACCGTGTAGTCCGGCAGCCCGGCGACCTGGTGGACCATGGGGTATCCGTTCTGGTTCGCGGTGGAAAAGCGCCCGTCAACGGCCACGGAACCTTCAATCTCTGCGTTGCCCAGAACCGCATCCCCGGAAACGTAAAGCGTGAAACCGTTATTCGCATCGAAGGGGTTGAAGCTCTCGGGCGCCGCTGCCACTGCATCAGCGGCCCACGGCCCGGCGGCCAGGGGCGCGGTGAGCAGGGCAGCAGCGATCCCTGCTCCTGCCAGTGCGGCACCGGTGCGGCGCCGGGCCGAAGGGACTGAGGGTGAGGGATGGCTGGGCAGTGGTGACACGGTGGTTTCCTTTTATCTTGGTGGTGCTGTTGTTGAGGTCGCTGCCACTCCAGGCAGCGCTGATATCCGGCCCGGCGATGGCGGGGTGTGGCAAGAGCAGGGCACGGCAGGAGCAGGGGCGCGGGATGGCAGGGAAGAGAGCCGGGCCCCGGATTGGGGGGAGCAGGGACCCGGCGGACTGAGGGAGTGCGTTGGCCCGGCCCGCTTGGCGGGGCCCCGGCACCGCGGTGCTAGCCCGGAGGGCGGCTGATGTGGCTGAGGGTATGGCGCAGCCGGCTGGAGTTCGGCAGCGGCGGCCTTGAGAAGGAGAGCGGCAGCACTCGGTGCACGGTCCTTTTCACCATCGTCCTAGATTCACGAGCTGATCCCGCACGCTGCGGGCTTACCTCCATGGAACCATGCCCCTGCCGGCGTTCCCGGCGGGGTGTCGCTTTTCTGGAGGTGCCTGTCGCGCGGCTGGACTAAGCTCGAAACGGGACGGTTATGCCGTATGGCTGGACCGTGGGGAGTCTTGGAATCGGGGAAGAATGACACGGGCTGGGAGCAGCGCAGCTACCTGGTTGGATGAGCTGGGAATGGACCCGCTGAGGATTGGCGGCGCTGTACCGCCCCGGATGCACGACCGGCGGTTTGGCACAGTGCGTATCCGCCGCGTCTCGGTGAGCCCCTTCGATAAACCGGGCCGGCCCCTGGTGCAGCCGGACGATGTCTTTTGGACATCTGTCCTTGCCGGAAGCCTGACGGTCGAGGGACGGGGAGCGAAGGTGCTCCTGACCAAAGAGGTTTCAACTATCCGCCGGGGGCTGGGAGCCAGCCGTTCGAGGACGGCGGCCGGCGCAGACATCCTGTCCCTGGCCGTACCCCGCGACCGCCTGCAGGACCGCGGCCTCAAGACCGAATACCTGCTCCTGCCCGTCGATCCGCTCGCGAGGGCCGCCCAGAAGTACCTCCTGACCCTGCTGCGCCGCCGGTTCGACCCACATTCCCCGGCGAACGCCAGCCTGGGCGCGGCCGCCGAGGAAATGCTCGTCGCCATGCTGATGGAGCAGGAAGGCTACCGCGCGGATTCCGCGGCTGCCTTTGGCGGCCTCCGGCTGCGGGCCGAGGCGCTGATCCAGGCGCTCTGCACGGAACCGGAGCTCGGCCCCCAGGCCGTTGCCGACGCCCTTGGAGTTTCCCTGCGCAGCCTGCAGCGGGCCTATGCGGAGGCGGGAACCACTGTTTCCGCGCGGATCGACGGGCACCGCCGGGCCAGGGCGGAACGGCTGATCGCCGCCCCGGTCCGGATGGGCTTCGACGAGGTGGCAGCGAAGTCCGGGTTCCGGTCCACGTATCAGCTGCGCCGCGTCATCCAGCAGGCCCACGGAATGTCCCTGAAGGATTTCCGGCAGCAGCTCTCGCGTCCCGGCACGCTTGCCCCGCCGGTGTGATCCGGGAAAATCGGGCCGCTGCCGCTCCCTGAGGCTATTCCCGCTGTCAGCTGCAGCGCTGCATCGGTAGGCTGTAAAACCCTTGGTGGGACCTCCGGTTCCGTTGCATTCGTATCCGCGCGGCATGCGCCGCCCAGGGAAGGCACCCCATGCCTGCATCCGCGGGAACCCCAGACGGACCCTTGGCGAAGAACCGTGTCCGGACGCTCGCCGCGGCCTCGGTTCCGGCGATCCTGACCGGTGTGCTCTCCGCCCTGATCCTCTTCGCCGTCGATGAGCTCAGCCTGCTGCTGCAGCACGTGCTGTGGGAGAACCTGCCCCACGCCGCCGGGATCGACCCGGACAGCGGGTGGTGGATCTTCGGCATGCTCACGGCCACCGGGCTGGCTGTCGGACTGATCGTGGCGTACGTTCCGGGACACGCGGGACCCGACTCGGCGGCCTCCGAACTCGGCGGGCCGGCCCTGCCGCTGCGGGTGGTTCCGGGCCTGGCGGCGGCCGCCGTCGTAGGCCTGGCCGGCGGCGTGAGCCTGGGCCCGGAAAATCCCATCATCGCCATCAACACCGCCGTCATGACCGTGCTGCTGGCCCGAACCTTTCCCCGTGTGCCGGCGAAACTCGTGGCCGGACTGGCGGTGGCCGGAACAGTGGGGGCGCTGTTCGGCACTCCTGTTGCCGCAGCCCTGCTGTTTACCGGCCTGGCCGGATCGATGGCCGCCAAGGGAGCACTGTTCGACAAGCTTTTCCTGCCCCTCGTTGCGGCCGGCGCGGGCGCGGCAACCATGACCCTGGTGGGTGGAACACTGCTGGGTTTTCGGGTGCCGCAGTCCGGGCCGCACACCGGATGGGACGTCCTCGCGGCCATGGCCATCGCACCGCTGGCCGCAGGGTTCGGGCTGCTGGGCGTCTTCGCGTTCCGGCGGGCGCACCGCTGGGCCCGTCGCCTGCGCAGCCCGATCCTGTTCACCACTCTCGGCGGCGCCGTCCTGGGCCTGCTTGGCGCTCTCGGCGGTCCGCTCACCCTGTTCAAGGGCGCCGAGGAATCGGCGGAACTGCTCGGCAGCGGGCCGGAACCTTTCGGAATCCTGCTCCTGCTCGCCGTCGTCAAGCTGGCTGCGCTGGTGGTGGCCGCGGCCACCGGATTCCGGGGCGGGCGGATCTTCCCCGCGGTGTTCACCGGTGTCGCGTTTGGGCTCGCCGCGCAGGCCCTGGTTCCGGCTGTTCCGGTGAGCGTGGCGGTCTCCGCCGCAGTCCTTGGCCTGGTCCTGGCCGTAGCCCGCGACGGCTGGATGGCACTGTTCATCGCCGTCGTCGTCACCGGGGACGTGACGGTGACAGCGCTGATGTGCCTGGCCGTGCTGCCCGCCTGGCTGGTGGTCACCAACGCGCCGCACATGCTGGCGGACGACGACGCCGGTGCACCGCCGGCCTGACGCTCCAGGCCGCGCCGCCTCAGCTCCGGGGGCTGTTGGCGGCCGGGAGCAGCGGGATACGATTCCGGCCACAGTCCATCGCAAAGGAGCAGGCATGAAAGCTGTACGGGTACACCGCTACGGGGAAGACGCGCGCATTGACGATGTACCGGAGCCGGAGATCACCGGACCCTGGGACGTACTGGTCCGGGTGGGAGCCGCCGGAGTCTGCCGGACGGACCTGCACGTCCTGGAAGGCCAGTGGGATGCGATCCAGCGGCCGGAACTGCCCTACATCCTGGGCCACGAAAATGCGGGCTGGGTGCTGGAGACCGGTTCCGCGGTGACGAACGTCCAGCCGGGGGACACGGTGATTCTGCACCCCCTGGTCACCTGCGGACTCTGCGCCCCGTGCCGGGCGGGGGAAGATTCGCACTGCGAGGCGTCGTCCTTTCCCGGCCTGAACGCCGACGGCGGCATGGCGGAGCTGCTGAAGACCAGCGCCCGCGCCGTGGTGAAGCTGGACCCCTCCGCGGCACCTGCGGACGTTGCGGCACTGGCCGACGCCGGACTCACCGCCTATCACGCGGTGCGCAAGGCCGTGCCGCTGCTGCCGCCCGGCTCCGAAGCCGTGGTGATCGGCGCGGGCGGGCTGGGACACATCGGCGTGCAGTCCCTGAAGGCACTGACGGGCGCGCACATCACCGTGGTGGACACCTCGGACGCGGCCCTGGCACTGGCGAAGGAACTGGGCGCCGACGCCACCGTGAATCCCAACGACCTGCATCCCGCCGCCCGCGCCGTCGGCGAACCTCCGGCAGACGCCGTCGTGCTTGCGGTCCTGGACATCACCTGCGGCGGGGCGCACGTGGTCTTCGACTTCGTGGGCGAGCACGGCACCGAAATCACCGGACCGGCGATGCTGCGGAACCGGGGCAGCTACTACGCGGTCGGCTACGGCGGCACCGTTGCGCTGCCGACGATCGACCTGATCTCCCGGGAAATCAGCGTGGTGGGGAACCTCGTGGGCACCTACCAGGACCTGGCGGAACTGATGACGCTGAACTCGCTGGGCGAGATCACCCTGCACACCACTTCCTACGACCTCCTCGACGCGGTGCAGGCCCTGCACGACCTCGACGCCGGCAAACTCACCGGCCGGGCCATCCTGGTCCCGAACCCGTGAATGACCGGGCCGCCGTACTGGGCGGCGGCGTCCTGGGGCTCTCCACCGCGGTGGAGCTGCTGCGCGGCGGGGCCGACGTGGTGCTCCTGACCGAGGAAAAGGCGGGCAGCGGGGCGTCCGGGCGTTCGCTGTCCTGGCTGAATGCCGGCGGCGCGTACGGGGAGCCGTACTTCCGGCTGCGGATGGCCGGAATCGACCGCTACCGCACGCTGCTGGCCCGCCATCCGGGCGCGGACTGGCTGGCGTTCGACGGCGGCCTCTACTGGGACGACGACCCGTTCGAGGTCATCGAGCGCCACAATCGGCAGACCCGGGAGGGCTATGAAGCGCGGATGCTTGACCGCGACGACGCCGCAGCCGCGGTGCCCGGGATTGATCCGGGCGTCCTTCCGCACCGGGTGCTGATGAACCCCGGTGAAGGCTGGGTGGCACTGCCGCAGCTGGTGCGGCTGCTGGCGGAGGAGTTCACCGTGCGCGGCGGGACCCTGGTTGAGGACGCAGGCCTGTGCTCCGTCGTGGCCGGGAAAAGCGGCAGGGCGGCCGGAGTGCGGACCGCCGGCGAAGAGGTGTACGAAGCCGGGACGGTGGTGGTGGCCTGCGGCGCGGGCACCCCGGCAGTCCTGGCCAAGGCAGGGATCGAGCTGCCGGATGCGTCCGACCCGGCCGTGCTGCTGATTTCCGAGCCGCTGGAGCACGGGCTCCGGGCCGTGCTGAACACACCGCGGATCTCCGTGCGGCCGCATCCCGGCGGACGGCTGGCCATGGACCACACCTGGTACCTGGACCTGGTTCAGCGGCGGGAAGACGGCAGCTGGGACGTTCCCGCCCATGTCCTGGCGGAGGTGGCAGCCGAGGCGGGCCGGCTGCTGGAAGGAAACCCTGAGATCCGGATCCAGGACTGGCAGCCCGGCCTGAAACCGGTGCCCGGAGACGGTGAACCCGTGCTGGGCGAGCTGCGCGCGCTGCCGGGCTGCTGGGCCGTGTTTACCCATTCCGGGGCCACGCTGGGCCTGATTGCCGGGGAACTCTTGGCCGATGAGATCCTCACCGGCCGCCGGCATCCGCTGCTGGAGCCGTTCCGGCCCGAGCGGTTCGGGTTCGGCTGGGATTCCTGAGGCCCGGGATCAGGACCCCGCGGCCGCCTGCTCCGCAGGTTCCGGATCCCGCTGCCTCGCTGCCGCCGGTGCCGCCAGCAGCTCGGAGAACGCCAGCTCTGCCGCGCCTACCAGCAGCAGGTCCGCGCCCAGTGCTGCCCGGCGGATTTCGACCTGCCGGCCCAGGCCGCCAATGCCGCCCTGAGCCACCGCGTTCTGCAGCCGCCGGGGATCGAAGGAGAACAGGACTCCGAGGAACCCGCCCAGCAGGATGGTGCGCGGATTGAAGATGTTCACGAAGTTGACCAGGGCTTCAGCGAGCAGGTCCAGCTGGCGGGCGGCAGCAGCCTCGAACTCCGGCGTGCGGCGGCCGGACATGGCGGCTTCAAGCTCTTCGAGGTCTGCGTGCTCGAGTCCCAGCGGTGCCAGCAGCCCGCCCAGGTTCACCTCGGTTTCAAGGCAGCCGCGCCGGCCGCAGAAACAGGCCAGCCCGTCCGAGCGGACCAGCGTATGGCCCAGTTCCCCCGCGAAACCCGCCTGCCCGCCCAGCGGCACACCGCCAACGACGGCGCCGCCGCCGATCCCGCTGGCACTGCCGTTGAGGTACACCACGTCCGTCTGGCCCACACCGGCACCGAAAACGGATTCGGCAAGGGTCCCGAGCGTGGCGTCATTGCCTGCGAAGGCCGGCAGTCCCAGCGCCTGCGACAGCGCCTGGCCCAGCGGTTCATCCGTCCAGCCCAGGTGCGGTGCCAGGCGCACCGATCCGTCGGCGCTGTCCACGAGTCCGGGAACCGCTGCCCCTACTCCGACAATCCGGTCCATGGTTGCCAGTTCCGCTGCCATGCCTTCCACCACTGCCCGGGTGATGCTCAGGGTTTCCGCCACGCCGGGAACGGCCGCGGCGTCGTAACGGACCCTGCGGTGGACCTTTCCGCCCAGGCCCACCAGGCCTACCGTCACGGCGTCGACGTCGGGATGTACTGCCAGCGCGGCAACACGTTCATTGGGGTGGACCAGCGGGCTGGGACGCCCGGCCCGGCCGGCAGCAGCGGGCTCGGTCTCGTAGGCGAGGCCCAGCCGGGACAACTCGGCGGCCAGGGCTCCGATGGTGGACCGGTTGAACCCGGTGAGCCGGGTCAGCTCTGCCCGGGAGAGCGCTCCGCGGCGGTGCAGCAGGGTCAGCACCCGGGAGAGGTTCTGTACGCGGATGCTGTCTGTGGCCGGTTTGCTCGGCATGCGCTGGGTCCTTTGCGGAGAGAACTGAACGCTTGATTGTTGCACGGAACACCATTTTCGACAGTACGTTGCGGCAGGAAATGCGCCCCGGGAACCCATTGACAGTGGCGTGAGGGGTGCATATGTTGTTGACCACAACTAATTCAGTGGACCCACCTTTCTGGAGCAGAGCACATGACAAAGACGCCAACACCTGCCGACCACTTCACCTTTGGACTCTGGACCGTCGGGTGGACGGGCAACGACCCGTTCGGCACCGCGTCCCGCGCCGACCTGGACCCCGTGGAAGCAGTCCACAAGCTTGCCGACCTGGGCGCCTACGGCGTCACGTTCCATGACGATGACCTGGTGCCCTTCGGCTCCTCCTCCCAGGAGCGGGACCTCATCCTCAAGCGCTTCCGCGCCGCACTGGCCGAGACCGGCCTGCAGGTTCCCATGGTCACCACCAACCTGTTCAGCCACCCGGTCTTCAAGGACGGCGGCTTCTCCTCCAATGACCGCTCCGTGCGCCGATTCGCCCTGCGCAAGGTGCTGCGCAACATGGACCTGGCCGCTGAACTCGGCGCCAAGACCTTCGTGATGTGGGGCGGACGCGAAGGCGCGGAGTACGACGGCTCCAAGGACATCTCCGCAGCGCTGGACCGGATGCGCGAAGGCGTGGACACCGCCGCCGCCTACATCAAGGACCAGGGCTACGACCTGCGGATCGCGCTGGAGCCCAAGCCCAACGAACCGCGCGGAGACATCCTGCTGCCCACCGTCGGCCACGCCCTGGCCTTCATCGCCCAGCTCGAGCACCAGGACATTGTGGGTCTGAACCCGGAAACCGGGCACGAGCAGATGGCCGGACTGAACTACACGCACGGCATCGCCCAGGCCCTGTGGGCCGGCAAGCTCTTCCACATTGACCTCAACGGCCAGAAGTCCATCAAGTACGACCAGGACCTGGTCTTCGGCCACGGCGACCTCACCAGCGCGTTCTTCACCGTGGACCTGCTGGAGAACGGCTTCCCGAACGGCGGGCCGGTCTACGAAGGCCCGCGGCACTTCGACTACAAGCCTTCCCGTACCGACGGTTACGACGGCGTCTGGGAATCGGCGGCCGCGAACATGTCCATGTACCTGCTGCTGAAGGAGCGCGCGCAGTCCTTCCGCGCGGACCCGGAGGTCCAGGAAGCCCTCGCGGCATCCGGCGTCGGCGAACTGGCTGAACCCACGCTGGCGGCGGGGGAGAGCACGGCGGACCTGCTCGCTGACGCGGCATCGTTCGAAGAGTTCGACGCCGATGCAGCCGCCCAGCGCTCCTTCGGCTTCATCCGGCTGAACCAGCTGGCACTGGAGCACCTGCTCGGCGCCCGGTAGGCCTCCTTCGGCGGCGGTGCCGCCCCTGAGCAGTTTGCTAGCATTCCTGGTTCCGGGCACTGAAGCCCGCTCCGCCTGTTGAAAGGTCCGTTATGCCGCTTGTCGCAGGAGTGGACAGCTCCACGCAGTCCTGCAAGGTCGTTATCCGCGACGCCGAAACCGGGGCCCTGCACCGTCAGGGAACAGCCCGGCACGCGCCCGGGACCGAGGTGGATCCGGAAACCTGGTGGCGCGCGCTGCTTGAGGCTGCTGCAGCGGCGGGCGGCCTGGAGGACGTCGCTGCCGTGGCGGTGTCCGGCCAGCAGCACGGCATGGTCTGCCTGGATGCTGACGGGGCAGTGGTGCGGGATGCGCTGCTCTGGAATGACACACGGTCCGCCGCCGCGGCCCGGCACATGATCGAAGATGCCGGGCCCGACGGCGCGGCCTACTGGGCGAAAACGACCGGCACCGTGCCGGTCGCGTCCATCACGGCCGCCAAGCTGAAGTGGCTGGCGGACAACGAACCCGAAAACGCCGCACGGACCGCCGCCGTGTGCCTGCCGCATGACTGGCTGTCCTGGCGCCTGGCCGGCCATGGCCCGGGCACCGGGGGACTGGCCGCCCTGCGCACTGACCGCTCCGATGCGTCCGGCACCGGCTACTGGTCCCCGGCAACCGGGCAGTACCTGCCCGAGGTCCTCGACGCGACGCTCGGCCACGTTCCGGCCCTGCCCGTGGTCCTCGGCCCGCTGGAACCCGGGCTGCAGACCGCCGCGGGGACCGTGATCGGTCCAGGCACCGGGGACAACGCCGGGGCCGCACTCGGCGTCGGCGCCACCGTGGGCGATGTGGTCGTGTCCGTGGGAACTTCCGGGACTGTCTTCGCCGTGACCGAGGACCCTACGGCAGATGTCACGGGGCTGGTGGCCGGGTTCGCAGACGCCACCGGAAACTTCCTTCCGCTGGCCGCTACCCTGAACGCCTCCCGGGTCCTGGACGCGACGGCAGGTGTGCTCGGCGTCGGGCTTCCGGCGCTCACCGAACTGGCGCTGACCGCGGAACCCGGAGCCGGCGGCCTCTCACTGGTTCCCTATTTCGAGGGGGAGCGCACCCCCAACCTGCCCGAGGCGCAGGCGAGCCTGCACGGCATGACGCTGGCAAACTACACTCCCGCCAACCTGGCCCGCGCGGCCTTCGAAGGAGTGGCCTGCTCGCTGGCGGATGCCTTCCGCGCAGTGACCGGACTGGGGATCGAAGCGCGGCGCGTCATCCTGGTGGGCGGCGGCGCCCGCTCGGCCGCCATGCAGCAGATACTGTCCTCCGTGCTGGGCATGCCGGTGGATGTCCCGGAACCGGGGGAATACGTGGCCGACGGCGCTGCCCGCCAGGCAGCTGCCGTACTCACCGGAGCCTGGCCCGAATGGAAAACCCACGACTCGCTGACGGTCTCCGCCCCGCCCGCGCCCCAGGTGCTGGAACGTTACCGGGCCGCAGCGCAGCGAATGCACGGTTCCGCCAGCTGACCTGCGGCGCAGCAATACCTGCGGCAACGGCAAGCCTGTTTGCCATGGGTAAAAACTAATGGGTACTGTGACGGGCGTAACACCGGTATCCGGCGCAATGGAGCGCCGCAGAATTATGGACGGAATAAAGCAATGAAAGCTACCTGCAGTGAACCGCTGCAGCCGGATGGAACCGTCCGCTGGCCGTACGCCCATCCCTGCAGGCCCGCACCGGGCGCCGGGGCATGAGCGCCCTTAAACCGGCCACCGCACCCAAACAGGAACTCCTGAAAACCCCGCCCGAGCGCGTCACGGACCGCGGCAGCCTCAGCGCCCTGTGGTACCTCGTTCCCGCGCTGGTTGTTTTCGCGCTGTTCCTTTTCTACCCGCTGGGCCGGTCAGTTTTCCTTTCCTTCCAGGGCAGCGACCTGTTCGGCCGTCCCTCCGGCTTCGTCGGGTTCGACCAGTACATCCGCATGTTCACGGACAGCGGTTTCTGGACGGTCATGGGTGTAACGCTCGGATTCACGGTGCTGACCGTGATTCCCTCCATCGGCATCGCACTGGCGCTTGCGCTGCTGCTGCACCAGAAGATCAAGGGCATCCGGTTCTTCCGGACGGCCTTTGCCCTTCCGTTTGCCTACTCCGTGGCTACCGCCTCGGTCATCTTCGGCGTGATGTTCAACCAGGCCACCGGCGTGCTGAACGGCATGCTCGGCTTCTTCGGGTTCGACCGGGTCGGCTGGCTCACGGACCCGGCCTGGGCCCTGGTCTCGGTATCCCTGGCCACGGTCTGGATGCAGCTTGGCTACAACCTGCTGGTACTTTCCGCAGGCCTCGGGGCGGTCTCCGAAGACGTGGTGGAAGCGGCCCGCCTGGACGGTGCCCACGGCTGGCGGATGCAGCGCTCCATCATCATGCCGCTGCTCACACCCCAGATGTTCTTCCTGCTGGTCACCGGAACCATCCACGCCCTGCAGAGCTTCGGCCAGATCCACATCCTCACCAAGGGCGGCCCGCAGGACAGCACCACCACGCTCGTGTACTCCATCTACGAGCAGGCATTCGCCAACAACAACTCAAACTTCGGCTACGCGTCCGCGCAGGCCGTGGTGCTTCTGATCATCGTGGTAGTGGTGTCCGCCATCCAATTCGGTGTCCTGGAACGGAAGGTCTTCTACCGATGAGCCGCACAGCAGCCCCCGCGCCCGCGAAGCCCCCGGCGGCAGTGGGCCGTCCCCGGGACCTGAAGAAGAGCCAGCGCCGCCCCCTGACACCCGGACGGGTCCTGACGTACGCCGCGCTGAGCGTCGGCGCCGTCATCGTCCTGTTCCCCGTCTATTTCGGTTTCGTCGGCTCCTTCATGGGCCCGGCAGACATCAACGCCTACCCGGCGTCGCTGTGGCCGTTCAACGGATTCCGGGTGGAGAACTTCGCCGGTGCGCTGAACTCGATCCCGCTCGGCCGG
Source organism: Arthrobacter koreensis (assembly GCF_035792275.1). Taxonomy (GTDB): domain Bacteria; phylum Actinomycetota; class Actinomycetes; order Actinomycetales; family Micrococcaceae; genus Arthrobacter_B; species Arthrobacter_B koreensis_A. The sequence goes on from NZ_JAMWKK010000004.1 coordinate 257,656, forward strand.
CAGTACGTGAACTCCGTTGTCATGGCAGGCCTGATCACGCTTGGCCAGCTGGTGACCTCCCTGCTGGCGGCCTACGCGCTGGTCTTCCTGAAGGTACGGGGCCGGGCCTTCTGGTTCGCCCTGTTCCTGTGCAGCATGATGGTGCCGGCCGAAGCCATCATCATCCCGAACTACCTGACCATGTCCTCCGCCGGACTGATCAACACGATTCCGGCGCTGACGCTGCCCTTCCTCGCTCACGGATTCGGTATCTTCCTGCTCCGGCAGGCGTTCCTGTCCTTCCCCACGGAACTCTGGGAAGCGGCCAAGATCGACGGCGCCGGCCACTTCCGGTTCCTGATTTCGGTTCTGGTCCCGCTGTCCAAGCCCACCCTGGCGGCACTGGGAATCTGGGCCTTCCTCTCGGCCTGGAACATGTATTTCTGGCCGCTGCTGGTCACCCAGACCCCGGAAATGCAGACCATCCAGATTGGCATCACCCAGCTGCGTTCCGCAGACAACTTCAACGCCGGGCTTGTCCTGGCCGGAACGGTCCTGGCCATCATTCCCACCCTGCTGCTGGTCATCTTCGGCCAGCGCTTCATCGTCCGCGGCCTGACCGCGGGTTCCATCAAGTAAACGCACCCAGGCCAAACACCACGGCTATCCGGAGCCCCGGCTCCGGCCAATCCTGAAGGGATATTCATTGCGAACTACAACCAGAGGACGCCGGCTGCCAATGATGGCCGCCGGTGCCGCGGGGCTTGCCCTGGTACTGTCCGCCTGCGGCGGGGGCAGCAGCACGGGAGGCGCCGGTGAAGCGCCGGCCGCGGATGCACTTGAATCAGCCGACGGCGTCACCACCGTCAATTTCTGGCACTCGATGGACGGCACCAACGGCGAGACCCTGGGCAAGCTCATTGATGAATTCAACGCTGCCAATGAAGGCAAGATTGAGGTCAAGGGCGTCTACCAGGGCGACTACGATTCCACCATCACCAAGTACAAGGCTGCGGTCCAGTCCAACAGCACGCCCAGCATGGTGCAGATCTACGACATCGGCACCCAGTTCATGATCGACTCCGGCGCCGTGCTGCCCACCCAGGCGTTCATCGACCGGGACGAATACGACGTCTCGGACCTGCAGCCGAACATCGCCGGCTACTACACGATCGACGAGGACCTCTGGTCCATGCCTTTCAACACCTCAATGCCGGTCCTGTACTACAACAAGACCCTCTTCGAAGCCGCCGGCCTGGACCCGGAAACGGCGCCCGAAACCCTGGACGAGGTTGGCGAAGCAGCCGCCGCGCTGTCCAAGAAGAACGGCGGCCCGGCGGAGTTCGGCTTCAACGCGGCCATCTACGGCTGGCTCCTGGAGCAGGAAATCGCAGCCAACGGCGCCCTCTACTGCAGCCCGGACAACGGCCGCTCCGGAGAACGCGCCTCAGACTACAGCTTCAACAATGACACCGCCGTCGAGTTCGTGGACTGGTGGAAGGGCCTGGTCGCTGACGGGGTTGCCGGCAACACCGGCCGCGCCACCGCGGACGCACAGAACGCCTTCAAGAGCGGCACCATCGGCATGACCCTCGAATCAACGGGCGCGCTGGGCGGCATGCAGAAGGCAGCCGAGGAGCAGGGCTTCGAACTGGGAGTCGGCTTCTACCCGAAGATCGAGCAGAACGATTCCGGTCCCATTATCGGCGGTGCCTCGCTCTGGATCTCCGGTGAAGGACACTCCGACGCCGAGAAGGAAGCTACCTGGCAGTTCATGCAGTTCCTTGCCGAGCCGGCCACCCAGGCCACCTGGCACACCGGCACCGGCTACTTCCCGATCTCCAAGGCCGCACTGGATGAGCCCGAGGACATCGCCTGGCGCGAGCAGTACCCCCAGTTCGACGTCGCCGTGCAGCAGCTCGAGGCAACCGAACTGACCGCCGCCACCCAGGGCTGCGCAGCCGGTTCCATGCCGCAGGCCCGCAAGGCCGCCGAGGACGCACTGGAAGGCGCGCTGCTTGGCGGAGACAGCAAGACGGAGCTGACCAAGTCCGTTGACGCGCTCAAGAGTGAAATCGAGAACTACAACAACTCGGTTCAGTAGCCCGGTCACCCCTCGAAGCGCCGGTTCCGCCCCCACTCAGGGAAGCGGGACCGGCGCTTTTGCGCGTGCCGGGGTAGTCTCCCGGAATGGGCACCGACTACAGCATCCGCCGGGAAGACCCGGAAGACCGCGCCGCAGTGGACAATCTGACCCGCGAGGCGTTCTGGAACGTGTACCGTCCGGGCGCGGTTGAACACTTCCTGCTGCACCGTTACCGCTCCCTGCCGGAATTCGTTCCCGAGCTGAGCCTGGTCCTTGAGGCGGACGGCCGGATCGCCGGCCACATCATGTACAGCCGCGCAGAACTGATGCGGGAGGACGGCGGCGCGCTGCCCATCCTGGTCTTCGGGCCGGTCTCCGTGCTGCCCGAGTACCAGAAGCGCGGTTACGGCGCGGCACTGATCCGGCACACCCTGGCCGAGGCAGCCGAACGCGGCTTCGGCGCCGTCGTTATTACCGGGAGCCCGGAGTATTACCGCCGCTTTGGCTTCGCGGAGGCGAAGACCCTGGGGATCTATTACGACGGCGTTCCCCGGGATGAGCCCACGCCGTACCTTCAGGCGCTTGAACTGCAGGACGGTTACCTTGCCGAAGGTCCCTGGATCTACCGGGATCCACCCGGTTATGCGGTGAGTGACGAGGATGTGGACGCGTTCGACGCCCGCTTCCCGCCGAAGGAGAAGCTGAAGCTGCCGGGGCAGCTCGGGTAGCAATGCCGCCCATCCGTGGTTGACCGCCTCGAAACGGGTATGTGAAGGTTGCTTACTATCTGCTCGCCGACGAGGAGGACCAGTGGAAGCAATGGTGTACCGCGGCCCGTACAAGGTTCGGGTCGAAGAAAAGGACATGCCGCGCATTGAGCATCCCAATGACGCGATCATCCGGGTAACCCTTGCGGCGATCTGCGGCTCCGACCTGCATCTTTACCACGGCCTGATGCCCGACACCCGGGTCGGTACCACCTTTGGGCACGAGTTCATCGGCGTCGTCGAGGAAGTCGGCTCCTCCGTGCAGAACCTCAAGCCGGGGGACCGCGTGATGGTTCCGGCGAACATCTACTGCGGTTCGTGCTGGTTCTGCGTCCGCGGGCTGTACTCCAACTGCCACAACGTGAACCCGAACGCCACCGCCGTCGGCGCACTGTACGGCTACTCCCACACCACCGGCGGCTACGACGGCGGCCAGGCGGAGTATGTGCGGGTGCCGTTCGCCGACGTCGGACCGTCCATCATCCCGGACTGGATGTCAGAGGAAGACGCGCTGATGTGCACCGATGCCCTGGCCACCGGGTATTTCGGCGCGCAGCTGGGGGACATCCGGGAACGCGACACCGTGGTGGTGTTCGGGGCCGGGCCTGTGGGGCTGTATGCCGCCAAGTCTGCGTGGCTGATGGGTGCCCGGCGGGTCCTGGTGATCGACCACCTGGACTACCGCCTGGAAAAGGCGCGGGACTTCGCCCACGCAGAGACCTACAACTTCACGCAGTACGAGGACATTGTGGTCCAGATGAAGAAGGACACCGGCTACCTTGGCGCGGACGTGGCGATCGATGCCGTGGGCGCCGAAGCGGACGGGAACTTCCTGCAGCACGTCACCGGCACCAAGCTCAAGCTCCAGGGAGGTTCCGCCGTTGCCCTGAACTGGGCCATTGATTCCGTCCGCAAGGGCGGGACCGTCTCGGTCATGGGTGCCTACGGTCCCATTTTCAACGCGGTGAAGTTTGGTGACGCCATGAACAAGGGCCTGACGCTGAACATGAACCAGTGCCCCATGAAACGGCAGTGGCCGCGCCTGTTCGAGCACATCCGCAACGGCTACCTCACGCCAAGCGACATCATCACCCACCGCATTCCGCTGGAGCATATTGCCGAGGGTTATCACATTTTCTCCTCGAAGCTCGATGACTGCATCAAGCCGGTCATTGTGCCCAGCGCATCCTGAACCCGCAAAGGAGCTCCCCATGGCCTACACCGCCCGGAATCCCGTTACTGTCCCCACCGCCGAGGAACTGCGGGCACGCATCCCCGGATGGGGAGCGGACCTGAATCCGCTCGACCGGCCGTCCGTTCCCAAGCTGCAGTTCGATCCCGGGCGCACCGGCGCGCACTGGGACTTCCCCGAGCAGCAGGAGGAAACCTATCCGCGGGAACGGTCGATCGAGCATGAGCGGCTGACCCCGGTCTTCGGCACCGCCGTACCGCTCAAGGGCGTATCGGGAGCGATGCGGCGCCTGGCCTACAGCCGCTACAGCGAAGCACGTGCCGCGCACTGGCTGATCCTCCTCGCAGCGGACCGGGTCGACGCCTTCGGCGCACACGTGACGTCCCTTGCAACCCTGCATCCGGATAATCCCATCACCGAAACCGGAGTCCTCAGCGAGTTTCGCCGCGGCGGGCTCTCCTCACGGGCGGGGCGGCGCAGGGCGGACGTGAACCACGCCTGGATCGACCCCATCGTTGCCGGCGCGCCTTGGGTCATTGCCGGGGGTGCGGTATTCGCCGGGGTGCGGGCGCTGCGGCGGCTGCGGAACTGACTCCGGCTGAAGCAGCTGGTTAGCGGGACCCTTTCAGGATGCCCGCGGGCAGGCCTAGTCTTCGGGGTATGACGCAGGACCCAGTCCAGTCCAACCCGGACAACTATTCGGTGGTTTTCGAGAACGACCGCGTGCGCGTCCTCGAGTACCGCGACACCCCCGGACACCGGACCCTTGTGCACCGGCATCCTGACAGCGTAATGATTACCGCCAGCTCTTTCCGCCGGCGGCTCAGCACCGGCGGCCGGCAGCGGGAGGTCGAACTGCCGTCCGGTGCCGTCCAGTGGCTCCCCGCCCAGGAACACGTCGGCGAGAACATCGGCGACACGGACACCCATGTGTTCTTCGTCGAACTCAAGGAGTAATTCAATAATCCTTGACGTTCTTCAGAAGTTACGTAACTCTTGAAGAATGAGTTCGCGCGATGATCGCCTGCAGGCACTCGAGGAGCGGGTGGCTGCCCTGGAAGAACGGCTCACGGCTGCGCCGCCGGCGAGCCGCCCGGAGGCAGATGACATCTTCTGGGCGCTCAACGGTATTCGGGACCGCTATCCGGACCCGGGAGCCGTCCTGTTCGCCGGAACCGCCAGCACTCCCGCCGGTGAGCGGTACGAGTACCAGTACGGCCTCGAGACAGGACACCTGCTCGACGTCGACTGGGCACCCTTCGCCGAGTCCCTCGCCGCCCTGGGCAACCCGGTGCGGCTGTCGATACTGCGTGCAGTCCTGGGCGGAACTGAAACCGTGGCCGCGCTCGCGGAGGAACTGGGTGCCGGCACCGCCGGGCAGATCTACCATCACGTCAACCAGCTCAGCGCCCAGGGCTGGCTGGCTGCCCATGCCCGTTCCCGCTACCGGGTTCCGGCGCCGCGGGTCATTCCACTGCTGGCCATCCTTACCGCTGCCACAGGAGGTAACTGATGCCCGAAGCCGTAACCCGCACACTGACACCACGGATGCTGGCGGGAGGTGCCGCCGCCGTCGTTATTCTGGTCATTGGCGTGGCTGCGGCGCCGTGGCCGCCCAAGCTCTCCGACAGCGTCACCGGCGATGCTGCCCTGGCCGAGCGGGTGCGTCCGCTGCTCACCGCTCCGGCGGATCAGGTCAGCGTGGCGTACATCGACGGCGATGACGTGCGCTACGCCGGCTTCGGCGCTGACGAACACACCGAATATGAGATCGGGTCCGTCAGTAAGACCTTCACTGCCTCGCTGCTTGCCGATGCCGTGGACCGGGGAGAGGTCACGCTGGATACCACCGTCGCGGACATCCTGGGGGAAGACCTCCTGGACCCGAATGCTGAAATTGGCACCGTGACGCTGGCCGAGCTGGCCAGCCACCGTTCCGGCCTGCCGCGGCTGGCAACAGGACTCGATGCCCTGCCCTCCCTCCTGGCCGGACAGCTGCTGAACCGGGATCCGTATACCGCCTCGCCGGAACAGGTCCTGGAGCAGGCTCAGGCCTCCCGCCTGGACGGCCGCGGAACGGCCACCTACTCGAATCTGGGCTACGCCTTCCTCGGCCAGCTGCTGGCCAGGGCTGCCGGCGCCAGCTGGGAAGAACTCCTGGCCGAGCGGGTGCTGACCCCGCTGGCACTGGCGGAAACCTTCGCGCCGGTCACTGCAGGGAACCTGCCCGACGCCGCTCCCACCGGGCGAAGCGCCGCGGGCCGTCCGGAACGAGCCTGGACAGCGAACGGCACGGCGCCGGCAGGCGGAATCCGGTCCACCGCCGCTGACCTGGTGCTTTACGCACGGGCGCAGCTGGACGGAACTGCCCCGGGCGCCTCGGCGCTGGAACCGCAGTGGGACGACGGAAGCGGCGGCCGGTACGGGCTGGCCTGGATCACCGAAGAACACTGGGGCCGGGAGATCACCTGGCACAACGGACAGACCGGCGGATTCTGGTCCATGGTGGCACTGGACCGGGAGTCCGGCACCGCCGTCGTGATGCTCTCCAACGTCTCAGCCGGACACGAAGAAGCAGTGTTTGAGCTCCTCACGGCAGGTGCCACATGATGGCCGCAGCGATCGCGTGGGTGATCCCGGCAGGCCTGGTGGTCTACTGTGACTGGGCAGCCTACTCAGCCTGGACGCCGTCGTTGCCGGAGAAATCCCGCAGCGCCTATCTCGCAGCCCTGCTGGAGGCCGGCTTCGTGGTGGTGGTTTGCCGGCTGATGATTGAATTCTCGTCCGTGACGGTCTGGTTGTGGGTATTTTCCGTTGCCGCGCTGGGGATTGCTGCCGCAGGTCTGGTTGTCCGCTGGCCGGAGCTGCCGGGACGGCGTGTCCAGCCGGAGTCCGGAACACCGGCGACCGTCCGTGTGAGCAAAAACAGGGGACCGGGGCCGGCGACGGTCACCAGCTATGCGGCCGTCCTGGCTGCCGCTGTGGCAGCGTCCGTGGTGATCGGCTGAGCCCGGCAGACCGTTGCTCAGCCTGCCGGATTGGCACTGCCGGCGGTTGAGCCGCCGGCCAGAACCCGGCGCAGGAACGCCGCGGCAGCCACGTCGTCCTCTATTCCGCCGGCCTCGTGCCCGTTGAAGGGCCAGACCTGCAGTTCCTTGGGCCCGGAATAGTTGTTATACGCCGCATAAACGGTGGACGGCGGCGTGATCTCATCCATCAGGCCCACCGAAAACAGGGCCGGAACCTTGGCCCGCTTGGCGAAGTTGATCGAATCAAAATACTGCAGGGTCTGGTGCACCTGCTGCACCCGCGTGCGGTGGATCGCCAGATAGTCCACCAGCTCCCGGAACGGGTACGCATCCGTCACCTGCAGTGCCCGGGGAATGTCGGACAGGAAAGGCACTTTCGCCACGATGGCTGCCAGCTCCGGGGCCAGCGCCGCGGCGGCGACTGCCAGCCCGCCGCCCTGACTCATCCCCACGGCAGCGCAGCGGGTGGGATCCACCCGGTCCGCTGACCTCAACGCCTGGACAGCCCGGACGGCATCCGTGGTCAGCCGCCGGTAATAGTACGTCTGGGGATCGGTGACGCCGCGGGTCATCACGCCTTGCCCCTGGGGCCCGGCACTGCCAGCGGCATCAGGGGTGTCGCCGGTGCTCCAGCCCGCTCCCTGCCCGCGGGTGTCCATCTCCAGGTGCGCGAAACCGCAGGACGCCCAGAAGAGGTTTTCGTGCGCGTCGCCGCGGCCTCCGCCGTAGCCCACAAACTGAACCACGCCGGGCAACGGACCGGACGCTCCGGACGGCACCCGCAGCCAGGCGCGGATCGGTTCGCCGGCATAGCCGTTGAAGGTCACGTCCCAAACGTCCACCGTGGACAGCACGGTCTCGACTGGCTCCAGGCTCAGGCCCAGCGGATGGGCCTGAGCCTCGGCCAGGGTCTGTGCCCAGAATTCGTCGAACCCGGCGGGCTCACTTTGGCTGCCCAGATAGGTGGCCAGCTGGTCAGCGGGCATATCCATGTACACGTGAATTCCTCCTACGGCCCTGTGAGGTCCACCGGCCCTTCGGCCACGTGAACTCCACAGTGCAGCCGCCGGGTGTGATCCACCGAGCGTACCGGTCCCGTGAGCGTAATTCCGGCGCTGAGCCGGATGTCAGTACTGGAGGCCCCGAAGCGCAGTTCCAGTTCTCCAGGCTCCACCCGCCGCTGCCCGTCCACCCCGGTAAAGGAGGCCAGATCCGCCGGCACGGTAAACCGGACGCGCGTGGATTCCGCGGCCTGCAGCGGCACCCGGGCATAGCCAATGAGGCGCTGCACGGGCCGCACCACGGAAGCCACCGGATCGTGCAGGTACAGCTGAACCACTTCCACGCCGTCGCGGTTGCCCGTGTTGGTCACGGTCAGGGAGGCAGCGGCTTCACCCGCAGTGCTGATTTCAGTGCTGTCCACAGACAGCGAGTCCCAGGCGAACTGCGTGTAGCTGAGCCCGTGGCCAAAACCGAAGGCCGGCGTCGGATCGATGCTGGACACATCCGTCCGCCCGGCCAGCGGCGCCGCCAGATAGCCGGCGGGCTGGCCCCCGGGCGTGGCCGGAACACTGACCGGCAGCCTGCCGGAGGGATTAACGGCACCGCTGAGCACCCGTGCGACGGCGGGCCCGCCTTCCTCCCCGGGGAAAAAGGCCTGCACAACGGCGGCGGCGCGGGACACACCGGCCCCCAGCGCATACGGGCGGCCGGTCAGCAGCACGGCCACCACCGGTGTGCCGGTGTCCAGCAGGGCCTCCAGCAGCTGCTGCTGCACGCCCGGCAGCACCAGGGACTCGACGTCGCATCCTTCGCCGCTGGTGCCCCGGCCAAAGAGCCCGGCACGGTCTCCAAGAGCGGCAATCACGACGTCGGCTTCCCGGGCCGCTGCCACCGCGGCGGCGATCCCGGACACGTCCGGATCATCGATTCCGCAGCCGGCAACGTACTCGATGCGGCTGTCCGGGAACTCCGTCCGCAGCGAGTCCGCGACCGTTGGCAGTTCAATGCCCGCGGCGATCTCCGGGAACTGCGAACCGACGTGGGCCGGGAACGAATAACAGCCAAGGAATGCCATCGGATTCTCGGCATTGGGACCAACGACGGCGATGCGCGCCGGAGTCTGCAGCGGCAGGATGCCGTTGTTGCTGAGCAGGACAACGGACTCCTCGGCCAGCTCACGGGCCAGCTTCCGGTTTCCGGGCGGATCCAGGTCCACCGTGGACTGGACCGCTTCGAGATCCGAGGCCCCGGCAGCCAGCGCTTCCGGTACCGGGCTCCAGTCCTCGTCCAGCAGGCCGAGTCCGATCTTCTGCAGCAGGACCCGCCTCGCCGCGGCATCCACCAGGGCCGGGTCCACCCGGCCGGCTTTCAGTTCTTCCAGCAAATGCTCCCCGTAGGCATCCACGGTCGGCAGCTCCACATCAACCCCGGCGGCCAGGGCAGCCGCCGCGGCCTCGCCGCGGTTACCGGCCACACCATGCAGGTCCTGCAGGAACCCGATGCCGAAGTAGTCGGCCACCACAGTTCCGGCAAATCCCCAGGTGTCCCGCAGGAGTCCGGTGAGCAGGGACCGGTCGGCTGCGGAGGGAATGCCGTCCGTATCCGTGTAGGCGTGCATCACGGAGCGCACGCCGGACTCCCGCACGGCCATCTCGAACGGCGGCAGGACGACGTCGGCGAATTCCCGCGGACCCATTGAGACCGGCGCAAGGTTCCGCCCGGCGCGGGAGGCCGAGTAGCCGGCGAAGTGCTTCAGCGTGGCGACGATCCCGGACTGTTCCAGGCCCTGGACGTAGGCCGTGGCAATGGTGCCCACCAGGTACGGGTCCTCGCCGATGGTCTCTTCCACCCGGCCCCAGCGGGCATCGCGCACCACGTCCAGCACCGGGGCCAGTCCCTGGTGGACGCCCACCCGGCGCAGGTCCTCACCAATGGCCCCGGCCATTTGCCGGACGAGGTCCGGATTGAACGTGGCGCCCCAGGCCAGCGGAACCGGGTACGCCGTCGCCCCCCAGGCCGCGAACCCGGCCAGGCACTCCTCGTGCGCCATCGCCGGAATGCCAAACCGGTTGGAGGCGGCGATCCGTTCCTGGGTGCGCATCAGGGACAGGGCGCCGGCACCGGCGTCGACCGGTTTGGTGCCGAAGGGACGGGTGAGCTGGCCCAGTCCGGCGGGCAGCAGTGCCTCAAGGTCCGGTGGCTCGTTCATTTCGTGCTGGTGCGGAGCTACCTCGGCGCCGTCGGCGGAGGCACCGACCCACACTCCGATCAGCTGGGCGGTCTTTTCTTCCAGGGTCATTTGGGACAGCAGGGCGTCCGCGCGTTCGGCGGGGGAGAGGGAAGCATCCCGCCAGGGGACGCGCTTGGTGGTGGTGTTCGACATGGGTCACTTTCCGCCAGCGCCCATAAGGCCCTGGACTAGTGCGCGGCGCGCAAAGAGGTACACCAGCAGCACGGGAATCATGGAAAGCATCACGGCGGCGAGGATGCCGGGGACGTTGATTCCGTACTGGGTCTGGAAATTGAAGAGGCCAAGGGTGATGACCCGGGTCGACTCCGACTGGGTCAGGATCAGCGGCAGCAGAAAACCGTTCCAGCCCTGCAGGGCGGCGAAGACGGCGATCGTTGAAATCCCGGGCTTGGACAGCGGCAGCACCAGCCGCACGAACGTCCGCCAGGTTCCGGCGCCGTCCACGGCCATCGCCTCGTACAGCTCCGGGGTGATGTCCCGCATGGTTCCGGAGAGGATCAGCGTGCAGATCGGCAGGGCGAACGCCGCGGTGGGCAGGATGATGCCCAGCAGGGTGTCATAGAGCCCCACCGTGTTGATCAGGTAGAACATGGGAACGATCACCGCCTGGACCGGAATGGCCAGGCCCAGCAGGAAGAACCGGAAGATCAGCGTGGTGGTGCGCGACTGGCTGCGCACAATGGCGTAGGCCAGCGGCGGCACTACCAGGAGCACGATTCCCACCACTCCACCCGTGACGATCAGGGTGTTCAGGAAGTACAGCCCGAACCCGCTCTGGAAGACCCCCACGTAGTTCTCCAGCGTGAAGCTGGTGGGGAAGGAGAGCGGCCCGCCGGCGCTGAACTCGCTGCGCGTCTGCACACTGGCGGCAATCATCACGTACAGCGGCAGGGCAACGATCAGGAGCCAGACCACGGCGGCGGCTCCCGCGATGTAGTTGGGGCGCGTGCGCATCTAGACTCCTTCCATGGTGCTGCGCATCTTGTCGTAGCCGGAGACTTTGACCATGATCAGCGAGATGGTGGTGGCCACGACCACCAGGACGAGGGCGACGGCGGCGCCAATGCCGAAGTCGAACCGGCGGAAGGCCTGCTCGAACATGTAGAAGGCCGTGATGGTGGTGTCGGTGCCCGGTCCGCCGTTGGTCAGGATCAATACCGTTTCAAAGGTGGTCAGCCCGCCCACGACCATCAGGATCACGGACGTGATGATTGAATTGCGCAGCTGCGGCAGCGTGATGCTGAAGAACGTGCGTGCCCGTCCCGCGCCGTCGACCTCCGCTGCCTGGTAGAGCACCTGCGGAATCGCCCGGGCAGCACCCTGGTAGATCAGCGTGTGGAACGGCGTGAACTGCCACATGCTCACGAAAATGATGACGCCGATCGCGGTGGCCTGGTGGCCGAAGAGGTTGCCGTCGCCAAAGAGCCAGCGGAACTGGGACGGCACGCCGAAGTTGGGGTCCAGCAGCGCCCGCCACAGGACCGAAATAGCGGCTGAGGAGAGCAGCAGGGGAACGAAGTAGATCGCGCTCAGGACGGCACGGTTCCGCTGCGGCCCGGCAGCCCAGACGCCCAGCAGCATGCTCACCGGGGTCTGGGTGGCCACACCGAGGACGATGAAGAGCAGGCTCAGCCAGAGGCTCTTGAGCATTACCGGGTCTCCGGCGAGTTCCTGCCAGTTCTCCATGCCAACGAACTTCGGGTCACCGATGCCGCGCCAGCTCATGAAGGACAGCACCACGACGGCGATCAGGGGAACCACGGCGAACAGCAGGAAGAACACCGTGGCCGGGAGGGTCCAGGCCAGCCCCGGACGGGGTGTGCGGGCCGAGCGTCCGGACGCCGCCGGACGGATCTGTTGGGATCCGTCCGGCAGCGCCGGCGGCTTCGGAGGAAGCAGCGCAGTCATGAGGAGCAGTCCCTACAGACCCTGCATGGCGGCGATGAAGCCGTCTTCGTCGATCCGTCCGCTGAAGAAGTCGGACATCGCTCCGTGGATGGCAGGAGTTGCCGAGGGCGGGTAGGCCTGGTCCCAGGAGAGCTGGAACGCGGGGGCCTGTTCGACGAGCCCGTACTGGAACCGGGCGTAGTCGGGGTCGGCGGACTGGTCCAGGAACTGCTCCGTGTTGGTGGTGGTCGGCAGGTTGCCGATTGCCACCTGCTCCTGGACGAACTCATCCGAGTACATCAGCTTCAGGAAATCGCGGACCGTGTCCGGGTACCGGGTGTTCGCCAGGACGGAGTAGAAGTTGTTGGTGTTGCCGACCAGGTTCTTCGGATCGCCCTTGCCGCCGTCGATGGTCGGGAACTCGCTGTAGCCCAGGGACCCGGACTCAACGAACTCGGGTGCGGCGTCCTGGTGCGTTGAGTAGGCCCAGGAACCCATCAGCTCAAAGCCTGCCTGTCCGCTGGAAAGCAGGGACGCTGAGCCGCCGTCGGTGAACTTCACGGACTGGAAGTTGGTGCCGAAGGCGCCGGCATCCACCAGCTCACGCAGCATGCCCAGGGCCTCACGGCTTTCTTCCGAGTCCCAGACCTCGGTGTCCCCGGCCAGGGCGCTTTCGAAGAGTTCCGGACCGGCTACGCGGTCATAGACGTATTCGACCCACATCAGGGTGGGCCATTCATCGGCGCCGCCGAGGGCAATCGGGGTGACCCCTGACGCCTTGAGCTTCTCCACCGCGTCCAGCAGCTCGTCCCAGGTTTCGGGAGCGCCGTCCACCCCGGCACTGGCCAGGACCTCTTCGTTGCTGAAGAGCATCACCGGCTGGGTGCCGCGCATGGGAATGCCGTAGGCCTGGTCATCGACTACGGCAGTGTCAAAGACCGAAGGGAGAAAGGCATCCTTCAGCTGCGGATCTTCCTCGATGAAGTCATCAAGCGGCATCAGCAGTCCGGCGTCCACGTAGTCGGTAATGGATCCGCCGCCCCAGTTGAAGAACACATCCGGCGCTGAATCCGTGTCGATGACGGTCTGCAGCTTCTGCTGGTAGTCGGCACCGGGGATGGTGTCCAGGACAACTTTGACGTCCGAGGTTTCGTTGAACTTGTCCACCATGGCCCGCTCGACGTCGTTGCCGGCGTCGCCGTAGACCAGGACGTGGATTTCATTTTCGGGCCGGTTGCTGGCGGCGGATTCGCCGCTGTTCGAACAGGCGGCCATCGACATGCCGAGAGCCAGCGCGCCCGCGGCTGCGGTAGCTGGTTTCAGCCAGCTGCGGTTGTTCCTCATTGAACTGCTCCTCACTGGAAGGTCTTCCGGGAAGTGTATTCCGAAAGTTTCGAAACACTTGCCGAAAGTTCTGGACTGCGGCTAGCTTAGGATGCAGGGATGTGATGCGCAACACTTTTTAGCTGCGTCTTCGCGCCGGGAACTTTCGCACGGAGGAGATACGAATGGCACAAACGCCTGCGGCTGGTCGCATTACCCTCGCGGAACTGGCGGCAGAGGCCGAAGTTTCGCTGTCGACTATTTCGAAAGTTCTCAACGGCCGTTCGGACGTTTCGCGAAAAACCAGGTCGAAAGTTGAGGCGCTGCTGGACGGACACGGTTATCAGCGCCGGGCCAGCCGCAGCACCAAGTCCGGCCTGCTGGAGCTGGTGTTCCACGAGCTCGAGAGCGCGTGGGCGCTGGAGATCATCCGGGGCGTTGAAAACGTGGCCCGGGAACACGGGCTGAGCGTGGTGCTCACGGAGAGCGGTACCCGGCATTCACCCGGCCCCGAGTGGGTGGAGGGCGTGATTGCCCGCCGGCCCGCCGGCGTCGTACTGGTCTTTGCGGACCTGGCGCAGGAATCCCGCCGCCTGCTTGAATCCCGCGGCATACCGTTCGTGATCATTGATCCGGCGGGGGATCCGGCACCGGATGTTCCCTCGGTGGGATCGGCCAACTGGGCCGGCGGGATGATGGCCACCCGCCACCTGATCGACCTGGGCCACCGCAGGATTGCCGCCATTACCGGGCCGGAGGACCTGATGTGCTCGCTGGCCCGCATCGACGGTTACCGCTCAGCCCTCAACACTGCGGGGCTGGACTTCGACCCGGAGCTGGTGCGGTACGGAAACTTCCACGTCGACGGCGGGAGGGACCACGCGCTGGACCTGCTCGCACAGCCGAACCGTCCCACAGCCGTCTTCGCCGGCAGCGACCTGCAGGCCCTGGGGGTGCTCGACGCCGCCCGGCAGCTGGGCATCACCGTGCCCGAGCAGCTTTCAATCGTGGGCTATGACGACCTTCAGGTGGCCCGCTGGTCCTCGCCCGCCCTGACCACGGTGCATCAGCCGCTGATCGAGATGGCCGAGGAAGCCGCGCGCATGGTGCTGATGCTGCGTGACGGCGAACAGCCCAAGAACACGCGGCTGGATCTCTCCACATCCCTGGTGGTCCGGCAGAGCACTGCCGCCCCGCCGGAAGGAACCGTTTAGGCCCGGCTTCCGCTTAGGCCTGGTCAGGGGCCCCGACGCCGTCGGTCCGGGGAGCGGAACCCAGCCGGCGTCGGCCGCGGCGGTAGGCCGGCGTCGTGGCCAGGACCAGGTTGATCATGAGCGCACAGCCGATGATCACCCCGGCCATCGACAGTGCCGAACCGCCGAAGACGCCGACCAGCGGGCTGATGAGCCCCGCCAGCCCCACCTGCAGGCATCCCAGGAGCGCGGCGGCGGTTCCGGCCATGTGGCCGTAGCCGTCCAGCGCCAGGGACGTGGCGTTGGAGAAGATGAACCCGAGCATGCCCAGCACCACCCAGAGACCGGCCACCAGGCCGATGACGCCGCCGAATCCGGTGGCGATGATGACCGGCAGGATCACGGCCAGCACCAGCAGGACCGGTGCGGCGATGCGCAGGATGCCCGCGGAGGGGAAACGGTTCAGCAGGGAAGCGTTCACCTGGGAGGAGACCACCATGGCGACGCCGTTGACCGCGAAGATCAATGCGAAGGTTGCGGGAGAGAGGCCGTACTCCTCCTGCATCACGAATGGCGAGCCCACCACATAGCTCATGATGATGCCCATGGACAGGCCGGGGATGACGGCGAACGCGAGGAAGCGGCGGTCGCGCAGCAGGATCCGGTAGCCGCCGGGTTTGCCGGACTTCGGGGTGCCCTTCTTCGCTTTGGTGAGGCGCCGTTCCGGCGGCAGGGTTTCCGGCATCCAGCGCCAGACGATGACCACCAGGATCACGCCGATCAGCGCCAGGGCGTAGAAGACCGCCCGCCAGGCCCAGATCCCGGCAACTGCCTGGCCCAGGGTGGGTGCCAGCAGCGGAGCCAGTCCGATCATCAGCATCAGCCGCGAGAGCAGGCGGGCAGCGTCGGATCCCGTGAACCTGTCCCGGATCACGGCGATGGCCACCACGGAGGCGGCCGCGTTGAAGAAGCCCTGCATGATCCGCAGGCCAATGAGCAGGCCGATGTTCGGGGCGATGGCACACAGGAGCGAGGTCACCACGTGCATTGAGATGCCGACCAGCAGCGGCAGCCTCCGGCCGAACCGGTCGGACAGCGGGCCAATCACCAGCTGGCCCACGGCGGTGCCCAGGAGGGTGCCGGATAGCGTGAACTGGGCCGCCGTCGTCGTGGTGGCCAGGTCCGAGGCGACCTCCGGAAGGGCCGGGAGGTACATGTCGGTGGTCACGGCCGGCAGTGCCGCGAGGGCACCCAGCATCAGGATGTACTTCAGGCTTCGGGACCGGGAGGAGGTGCGTGCGGGGGAGGTTTTGGACACCGGGGAGGGGCTCCTAAGCAGGATTATGAAGACGGTGGGCCTCGGCCAGTATAGTCCCGCCGAAAGGCCAGTTACGGCTTGTTTCAGCCCTCAAACGAGCCGTAACTGGCCTTTCGCGGGAATGGGTCGGGAAGCGTTGACCGGTGCGGGGCGGAGTTTCACACTGGAGGAACATCCCGCCCCGCCGAGTGAACCCCGTTGACCGCCGACGAGCTGAGGCGATACCCATGGAAAAGCGGATTCTGGACTACACCGACTGGCAGGACACGGCAGATACCCTGCATCTCTTCCTCCAAATGGCAGGCAAGGTCAAAGTCGAACGCAGCTACAAACGGCCCGAATGGGGCCATGTGCGCCTGCCGCTGACCATTGACGGGATCGGCACCGGAATCATCCCGGGAGACGGATCCAGCTTCGAGATCTACTTCAACCTGCGCCAGCACCACGTTGACGTGCAGAACACCGACGGCGGCAAGTCCCGGATTCCCCTCGGCGACGGCCTGAGCGTGGCGGACTTCCATTCCCAGCTGATGGCCGCGCTGGACTACATCGGCATGCCGACGGCGATCAACACCACGCCGCAGGAGTTCTACGACGAGACTCCGTTCGATGAGGACACCAAGCACGCCTCCTGGGACCGGCACGCGGTGGAGGCGTACCTGGAGAACCTGCACTTCGCCCACCGCAGCCTGTCCCGGTTCCTGGCACCGTTCCGCGGCAAGGTGGATATGCCCGAGTTCTGGTTCGGCACCATGGACCTCTCCGGAACGGTGTTCGCCGGGCAGGCCGCTCCGTACAGCGGCACCGACGTGATCGGAGTGAACTGCTTCGACGAAAAGTTCGTTGAATACGGATTCTGGCCCGGGGACGTGAAGATGTCCAAGCCGGCGTTCTTCGGCATGCCGTACCCGTTCTTCTCCGGCATCGAGAGCTATGCCACCATGCTGCGGCCCGACCGCGCGGAGTTCCGGCCGCAGATGAGCGAATTCATCCTGACGCTGGAGGACGCGTTCTCCTACCCGGATCCGGAGCAGGCCGTAGTGAATATGTGCCGGAGCAGCTTCGAGATTGTGCAGCGGATGGACCGGTGGGCAGACCTTGAGTGGATCACTGAACCGCTGTCCTATCCTGCGGCGTCCTCCGCGGGGTAGGCGGCGACAGGTACCGGGCGCGGCAGGGAAGAAAGGTAAGCCAGGGCTGCCGAGAGCCCGGCCTCGAAAGCGGCATCCGACCTGCCTCCGTGCTGGTACCGGCTGCCGTCCATCGCACGGTGCAGTACCGGTTCCGTTTCCGCTCCTGCCCGCCAGGCGGCGGAAGGCCCTGCTGTATCCACGGACGATCCCAGGCACAGGATGTCCAGGACGGAGATGCCCAGGATGACCTGCGAGTCGTCGAACCCTGCGCCGGCGAGCAGCACGGCAAGGCGCTCGTAGATTTCCAGGGTGGGGGCGTCGGTCACTGCTTCGCCGACCAGGAGCGGTATGGCCTTGGCATGCAGGCTCAGGACCTTCCGGTAGTTCCTCGTCCAGGCCGCCGCCTGCTCCTGCCAGGACCCCTGCGCGGGCGGGAAGCCGTCAGAGGCCAGCGCCTGGGCGCCGATGATTGAGCGCATCCCGTTGATGATTTCGGGACGGCCCTGCACATGGTGGTAGAGCGAGGAAGGACTCACGCCAAGGCGCCGTGCGAGCTGGGGGATCGTGAAATCCCCCAGCTCGTCCACCAGCTCCAGCGCACCCGTGTGGATCTTCTCCAGCGACAGCAGGGGAGTGCGGGGCCTGGCCATGGTTCTCCTTGGGTTTTCCGGTCTAGTCGAACACGATGACGCTGCGGGCACGTTCTCCGCGGCGCATGGCGTCAAACGCCTCGTTGACGTCGTCCAGCTTAATCCGGTGGGAGATCAGCCGGTCCACGGGCAGTTTGCCGGCCAGGTAGAGCTCCGCCAGCCGCGGGAAATCCCGGCCAGGCACGGTTGAACCGTAGTTGGAGCCGATCAGTGACTTGCCGCTTTCCGCCAACGCCAGCGCGTCGATGGATACCGGGGCATCCTGCGGGGGAAGGCCGACGATGACTGCCTTTCCTCCGGCGGTGATGAGCCAGGGCAGGGATTCGATGGTCTCCACCCGGCCGATCGCCTCGAACGCAAAGTCCGCTCCGGTACCGGTGATCTCCTGGACACGGGCAGCCAGGTCGGCGCCTGGCTTCAGCGTATGCGTGGCCCCGAAGCCGCGGGCGGCCTCGAGCTTCTCGTCGCTGAGATCGACGGCGATGATGGGGTTCGCGCCCACCAGGTTCAGCGCCATGATGATGGACAGCCCCACCCCGCCGGTGCCGATGACGACGGCGGACTGGCCGGCCTGGACAGCGGCGTCGTTCACTACGGAGCCGTAGCCGGTGGCGATGGAGCAGCCGATCAGGCTGGCGACGTCGAACGGCACCTCCGCAGGAACCTTGATCGCCGCCGATTCGGGGACAACGGTGTACTCGCTCATCGACCCGACGGAGAGGTAGGGGAAGACCCGGGTTCCGCCGTCGCTCAGCGCGGTGGTGCCGTCCGGCAGCAGGCATTCCTCGGAGCGGCTGCCGGTGCAGACGAAGGAGCGGCCCGACAGGCAGGCCGTGCACCGCCGGCACGGGTAGAACCAGGACAGGATCACATGGTCGCCCACGGCAACGTCTTCCACGCCTTCGCCGATGGCCTCCACGGTGCCGGCCCCCTCGTGGCCCATGACCGTGGGGGAGGGAAGCTGCCAGTCGCCGTCAAGCACATGCCGGTCGGAGCCGCAGACGCCGGAGGCTCCCAGGCGAACCAGCACCGTGCCGGGGCCCGGCGCGGCGATCTCGATGGTGCGGATGTCCAGTGCCGTTGACGTGCCGTCATGGACGGCTGCGCGGGTTTTACGGACGGAGGATGTCATGCGTGGTCCTTACTCTGGTGTGTTGCGGTGAAAGCTGGGACAGCGGGCGATGCCGGCCGGTCCTGGAAGCCGCCCAGGCCTCGCCGCCGGTAGGCCAGCGACGCGAGCACGTAGTAGACCGCGGCGGCCAGCAGGGCTGCCGGCAGGGACGCGGTGGTGTAGCTGAAGACCGGAAGCGTATCCAGGGTGACCGGGTTGTAGATCGCCAGGTAGAAAGCAGCCCCGGCGGCGACTGCGGCCAGGCCGGCCCAGTTGAGTCCGCCGGAGAAGTGGTAGCGGCTGGCGGAGCCTGGCCGGAAGATCTCCGGCAGGTTAATGTGCTGCCGGCGCATGACGAAGTAGTCGGCGATGATGGCACCGCACATGGCGGAGAGGAAAGCTCCGCTGATGGTCACGAAGACCATGAACTGGTCGTACATAAAGCCGGGGAAGAACGCCAGGATGGCCGGAAGGACAAAGAACCCCGCGCAGAGCAGCGGCCACGGTGTCTTCGCCAGCAGGCTTCCACTGGCCTGGCGCAGCGCCAGCACGGTCGAGTACACAATCGACGAGGTGCTGGTGATGTTCGCGAAGGCGATGAACAGCAGGATCGCCGCACCGAGGATTGGACCGCCAAAGGGCAGCATCCACACGGTGGGATCGGAGTCGCCGAGGGTAAGCGCGGCCCCCATGCCCACCATCTGGGCGATGATCGTGGCAACAAAAAGGCCTCCGTATGCCGGCCAGAGTGCTGCCTTGGGCGACTTGGTCAGCCTGGCCAGGGAACCCATGACCGGGTACCAGGAAACGCCCACGCCGGCGTTGAACTCCACGGCAAGCATGAAGTTCAGGCGTTCGTCCTCGAAGGGTGCCAGCGGGGCCGCGGTCAGCAGGGTCTCCCAGGAAGTGTTGAGGACCAGGAAGACCATCAGGCCGGCTGTGATGACCACCAGCCCGGGAGCGATGAATTTGTTGAACCGGCCGATCATGACCGGGCCGCGGGAGAGGATCCACCAGGCGGCCGCGATGGCCAGCAGCGCCACCGCCGTGACCATCACTGACTCGGGGCCGAAACCGGTGCCGAACGCTTCGTTGGAGACCTGGGTGACGGCGCGGCCCACCATGATGGAGAGCAGGGAAGACCAGCCCATCTCGGTGACCAGGATGACCGTGAAGACCAGGATGCCCACGCCCACCAGGCCGAACACGGGGCGCAGCATGGTGTACTGCTCGCCGCCGTGGCGCTGGCTGGAAACCACCGAAGCCAGCACCATAAAGGACAGTCCGATGGCGTTGCCGATCACCATTGCCGCCAGCCCCTGCTGGAAGCCGACGAGCAGGGCGGTGGACCCTCCGACCAGGAAGGCCCATGTGGCGATGGCCAGCGAGACGTTCACCCAGGTGAACTCCGCGCCGCTCCAGATGCGTTCACTCTTCAGCAGCGGAAAGGAGCCCAGGCTCGCCCCGCGTGAGTCATCCCGTTCAGCGGTGCGCTTGCCGCCGCTCACAGCAGAATCACCAGCAGGCCGAGCAGGCACAGCGCCGCGGCAGTGCCGGCGTAGGCGGCGAGCTCGCGGTTCGTCAGGGCCCGGCGCGACGGGTCCTGATGCTCATCTTCAGTTATGGTGCGCAGGCGGCGGGCGAGCTCATCACCGGGCGAAGTATTCGGGTCCACGTGTCTCCTCAATTCACAAAGACGAATAACCGAATGACATTCGGTTTGGTGATCATGGTTGTGCCTATCATGGGAAGAGTCAACGGTTTTTGTGATTGTGACCACCACATGACGTGGCGGGTGCACCACCGGACAGGAGCAAGAATGGCCCGCATAGCTGTGCTGCAGGCGGTGTCCCGCATGGGCGGCACCGGTGAGAATCTGGCACTGATCCGGCGCGCGGCAGTGCGCGCGGCTGAGGCGGGAGCAGACCTGCTGGTCACGCCCGAACTCTTCCCCTCCGGCTATGCGCCGGCACGCGCTGCGGAGTCCGACGGCGCGGGGCTGCGGAAGGAGCTTTCGGTGATCGCGGACGAGGAAGGCATCGGCGTCGTCGCATCCACCGTGGAAGACGAGGGCGGAACCCGGTTCATTTCCGCCTCGCTCTTTGACGAAACCGGGACGGAGCTGCTGCGCTACCGCAAGGCCCATCTCTTTGGGGATGAAGAACGCAGTGCATTCACACCCGGCGCCGGCATGCCCAGGGCCGTGGACTTCCGCGGCCTGCGCGTGGCGCTGGGCATCTGCTACGACATCGAGTTCCCGGAGTACGCCCGTTCGGCGGTCCGGGCAGGCGCTGACCTGCTGTGCATTCCGACGGCGGTGCCCGCCACCGGAGACGTAGGCGGGCCGCAACCCCTGCATACCTACAACGCCGAACGGATTTCAACACTGCTGGTGCCGGCCCGCGCGCTGGAGAACGGGGTTTACATTGCGTATGCAAACCACTCCGGCCCCGGTTTCACCGGCAACAGTGTCATCGCTTCGCCGTACGGCACCCTGCTGGCAGCTGCGGCAGCGGACGGAGAAGAGCTGCTGCTGACGGACATTCACCCGGACGAGGTGCAGCGTGCCCGGCGCATCAATACCTACGCCCAGGACATGCGTCCGGAGCTGTACCGGTAGGGCTGGCCGAATTAGGGGCTGGCAGGTCCATGCTGACATAATGTTGGCAAACCCCCTTCGGAAGGCGGCATTGCTCCATGACTCCCCGCAAGCTGTTCACTACACTGGCCTTCGCCGAGGCCGTGACGTGGACGCTCCTGATCGCGGCCCTGGTGGCCAAGTACGCGTTCGGCAACGAAGCGTTTACCCCGGTTGCCGGCGGACTGCACGGCTTTGTGTTCCTGTCCTACGCCGCCGTGACCGTGTTCGTCTGGGTCAACCAGAAGTGGTCGGCAGCGACCGGCGTGCTGGGCGTGGCGCTCGCCGTCGTTCCCTGGGCCACCATCCCGTTCGAAAAGTCCCTCGATAAGCGCGGACTGCTCGACGGCGGCTGGCGGCTGGGTCCGGGCGGCGAGGAACCCAAGAACTTCGTGGACAAGGTCCAGGCCCTGGTGCTGCGCCGGCCAGTGGCCGCCGCGCTGGTTGCCGTGGCCGGAGTCGCCGTCGTCTTTTCCATCCTGCTTTATCTCGGTCCGCCCATCCCCAAGGGATAGGCACTTAGCCGGATGCGCACCGGCGGTTCCCCTCGGGGAGCCGCCGGTGCGTTTTTTGTGCGCGGCTGGCTCTAGGCCGGCGTGAAATCCTTCGCGTTGGCCAGCACCGGGAGGCGTTCGCGGACCTCCGCCGGAATGGCGGGATCCAGGTCGTAGACGGCCAGTCCGGGCGCTTCACCGAGGGAGGCCAGTGTTTCGCCCAGCGGTGAGATGACGGCACTGTGCCCGACGCCGGTGGGTGCGGTTCCGGTCCGGGCCCGGCCGAGGGAAGCCGGGTCGCCCTGGCCGCAGGCGAGGACATAAGAGGTGCTGTCCAGCGCGCGGGCCCGGACCAGCAGGTCCCACTGCTCGGTCTTCCCGGGACCGGCGCCCCATGAGGCACACACGATATTTACGTCTGCACCGGCCCGCGCGTTGGCGGTAAAGAGCGCCGGGAAACGCACGTCGTAGCAGGTGGCCAGGCCAAACGTCAGGCCCCCGTGGCTGAACGTTACCGGCGCCTCGCCGCCGTCGACGGCATCGGACTCGGCGAAGCCGAAGGCATCAAACAGGTGGATCTTGTCGTAGGACGTCTCGGTGCCGGGGCCGGTCACCAGGAGGGTGTTGCGAACCCGGCCCCCGCTGCCCGGTGTGAACATGCCGGCCACAATCGTGATACCGAGGTCCGCGGCAAGTGTCCGGACGGAGGAGGCCCACGGTCCGTCCAGGGGCTCGGCCACGGACTCCAGGGGGTTGCCGAAGGCGCACATGGCCGCTTCCGGGAACACCACCAGGCCGGCGCCGGCGGCTTTGGCCTGTTCTGCGTAGTCACGGATCAGCTCAAGGTTGGAGGCCGGTTTGGAACTGCTGATAACTTGGGCGAGCGCAATGCGCATGGGAATCCCTTTCCTTGTGTATACATAATGTATGCCTAAAACTACGGGGACCGCTGCGTCCAGCCGCGAAAAAGCCTATGCCTATCTGCGGGAGAACATCCTGGTTGACCCGGCCCGCCAGGGGAGTTTCCTCAATGAGCAGGAGCTGGCGGCTGAAATCGGCGTCTCCCGGACTCCCGTCCGTGAAGCGCTCCTGCTCCTGGTGGCGGACGGGCTGGTGGAGCTGATTCCGCAGCGTGGTGCCTACGTTCCCGCGGTCACCGGCCGGCAGATTTCCGAGCTGATGGAACTGCGCGGTGTGCTGGAACGCCACGCCGCTGTCCACACCATCGGTGCCGGCACCGTCCCCGGCGACGCCATGGCATCCACCCTGCAGGAACAGGCGGGACTGCCGGATCTGCTTGACGCTGAGAGTGCCCGCGAGTTCATCCGGCTTGATGCCGCCTTCCACCAGCTCCTGGTGGACGCAGTGGGGAATGAACTGATTTCCCGAACCTACGCCAAGCTCCACGTCCGGCAGGTCCTTGTGGGCGTGGAAGCACTTTTCCGCACTTCCGGACGCCGGCGCCAGGTGTGCGGTGAGCACCAGGAGATCCTCGATGCGCTCGTCGCAGGGGACGCCGGCGCGGCGCAGGAGGCCATCAGCCGCCACCTGGACGTGACGCTGGGCCTCCTGCTGCGCGGCTAGATCTTTTCGGTCTCGAGCATGGTGCGGTATTCCTCATCTTCAGTGCCGTGCGGGTCGCGTCCCAGCGCGAGGCCGATCAGCGTGAGCACGCCGGCGACGCCCACGTAGGCGGCAACCGGCACCCAGCTGCCAAACTCGCTGAGCAGGAGGGTGAACATCAGTGGTGCGATTGCACCGCCGATCACGCCCGCGAACGTGTAGGCCAGCGAGCTGCCCGTCGAACGAAGCCGCGGAGAGAACTGCTCGACGACGAAGGCCGCCTGCGGTCCGTACATAAATGAGTGGCAGGTCAAGCCGAGCACGATTCCGATGATCAGCACTGCCTGGTTGTTGCTGCCAAGCGCGCCGAAGAAGATGAACGTCCAGGCCGCTCCCAGCACCGCCGCTGCAGCGTAGACCAGCCGCCGGTTGATCCGGTCCGACACCGCTCCCGCAAGGGGGATGGTGATGAGCTGGAAGGCAGAGCCGATCAGGACGGCCGTGAGCACCTGGTTGCGCTCGTAGCCCAGGAACTGGATGCCGTAGGTCAGCGTGAAGACGGTGAAGAGCGCGTAGAGCACGTCCGGTCCAACCCGGCTCAGGATGGCCGCGATGAGGGGGCGCAGCTGGGTGGTCAGTACTTCCTTGACCGGTGCCTGGGGTCGGTCGCCGTGGGCCTCGATTGCCTTGAAGACCGGGGTGTCCTCGAGCTTCAGGCGGATCCAGAGTCCGAATCCAACCAGGACGGCGGAGAACAGGAAGGCGATGCGCCAGCCGTAGCTGATAAAGGCATCCTCGGACATGGCAACGGTGAGGATGGCCAGGGCGCCGTTCGCCATCAGGTTGCCGGCAGGCGGGCCAACCTGGGCAGCCGAGGCCCAGAACCCGCGCCGTTTCGGATCGCCGTATTCGCTGGAGAGCAGGACGGCGCCGCCCCATTCGCCGCCCACGCCCACTCCCTGAGCGAACCGCAGCAGCACCAGGATCAGGGGCGCGGCGATGCCGAGAGTGCCGTAGCCGGGGAGGATGCCGATCAGCACCGTTGCAACACCAATGATCATCAGCGTTGCGACCAGCACCTTCTTCCTGCCGATGCGGTCGCCGAGCCGGCCAAAGACCACTCCGCCCACCGGACGGGAGACGTAGCCGACGGCGTAGGTGGAGAACGCGAGGATGGTTCCCGTCAGCGGATCCGAGGACGGGAAAAAGATGATCGGAAAGACAACGGCTGCGGCGGCGGAGTACACCGCGAAGTCATACCACTCAAGGGCAGTGCCCGTGAGGCTGGCGGCAAAGGCCTTGTAGAGGCCTGCGGGCTTCTCCGGCGTGGGCGGTTTCGGCGGCCGGCTGGCGCCGGGTGCGGGGCTGGTTGTCACGTTGTGGGACCTCCGGGGTATGGGCGGCAGTGATGCGGGCCACTTGTGTGGACGATGTATACATTACGCATACTTGATGTAGATTGGCGAGGGTTTCCATTTCCGGTTTGTTAAATCTCTTTTCCGAAGGGCCACATCATGACACTGCTGAATTTTGAACTTCCGGACGGTACCGCTGTTGCCGTGGACGTCAAGCACCTGCTGAATGCCGGCTACGCGGGCCGGGAACAGGACGAAGTCCAGGCGCACATCAAGGAGTTGGCAGAGCTGGGTGTCCCCGGCCCGTCCGTGACCCCGGCCCTATACCCGGTCTCCCCGTACCTCGCCCAGCAGGTCGGGGAAGTCAGCGTGCAGCACGGCAAGACTTCGGGAGAGGCAGAATGGGCGCTGGTTATCAGCGACGCCGGAACCCTGCTCACCGTGGCCTGCGACCACACGGACCGGAACCTTGAAGTCCACGGCGTGGCCTGGAGCAAGAACGCCAGCCCGGATGTCCTCGGCCGCCGCGCCTGGCGGCTGGACGACGTTCGGGACCACCTGGACGAGATCACGCTGAAAGCCTGGGTGGGTGCGGGCGAGGAGCCGGACACGCTGATCCAGGACAGCTCCCTGGCCGCCCTGCTGACGCCGGACTACTGGCTGGGAATCCTGGCCGAACGCGGCCTGGACAAGCCCGGAACCGTCCTGATTTCCGGAACCGTCGCCATGTTGCACGGTGTGGACCAGTTTGCCCGCAGCTGGAAGGTCGAAATGTCCGATCCGGTCACCGGCGACGTCCTCTCACTGAGCTACGGCGTGCGCCGGATGGCAGAACCGATCGGCTGACCTCCGCAGGCAGGGCACGGCCGGCAGCACCCTCTGGGCGGCCGTGCCCGCATGCCCGTATGCCAGGATGCCCGTGCGTCCGCACGCCGCGGGCAGCTGCCGTCCACCGGCGTCGTGCACCCATGTCACGGACCGCACCGCGGGACGCCGGGGCTGGCAGGATAGGCGCATGGCCAAACCGTTTACCCTGGTGCAGCTGCGGTACTTCTCGGCAGTGGCGGCGGCAGAGAGCATGACCGCCGCATCCCGGGAACTCAATGTCACCCAGTCCGCGCTCTCTGCGGCGATCTCGCAGCTCGAGAGGGACCTCGACGTCCAGCTCTTTATCCGTGGCCGCCAGCGGGGAATGCGGCTCACCGCTCCGGGCCGGCAGTTTGCCAAGGACCTGGCACCGTTCCTGGAAGAAGCCGATGCGCTGTATGAAGCGGCGCGCGGCTACTCGGAGGTGCTCACCGGTGAGCTGCGCGTGGGGGTCTTCGCTCCGCTGGCACCCTTCCGCGCCCCGGTGATCCTCCAGGCCTTCGAAACGGCCCACCCGGAAGTGCAGATCTCCTTCCTGGAAGGGGACCAGGAGTACCTGCGCCGCTCGCTGCTGGAAGGCGAATGCGAACTCGCGCTGATGTACGGCCTGGGACTGGATGAAGGCTTCACCACCAAAGTGGTGGAGCGGATAACCGCCCACGTGCTCGTTGCGGAGTGCCACCCGCTCGCCGCGAGCCCGGACGGCGAGGTGTCCCTGGCGCAGCTCGAAGACGAACCGATGATCCTGCTGGACCTGCCGCACACCCGCGAATATTTCATGAGCCTGTTTGCCGCCGCCGGGGTGCGGCCGAAGATCCGCCACCGTGCCTCCGGCTACGAAACGGTACGGTCTTTCGTCGGCCGCGGGCACGGCTACTCCGTGCTGAACCAGCGGCTTCACCATGACCAGACCTACGCCGGCGGCAGGGTTGTTCCCCTTCGCCTGACCGATGACGTACCCGGGATCGAAGTAATGCTGGTCCGCCCGGCCGGCGTCCGCCCCACCCGGCGCGCCCTGGCTTTCGAAGCAGTCTGCGGACGGCTTTACGGCGCGGGGAACTGATCCTCGCATCGGAAATATCGATCGAAGCCTTCATAAACATCAACTGGACATCTGTGACGCAGGTCACCAGAGTGGAGCCATCATCATCTCTGCCCTGCCGGCAGGTGGCCGTGGATCCCCGCAACGACGCGGAGATCGCGGCCGCTGACCGGCGCTGACCCCCAGGAGTGCAGTTGAACAGTTCAGAACCACGTTTCCGCGGTGTAACACAGTCCGCGGAGCCCGGACCGGCCGCGGGAAACCCTGCCGACACAAGGTCCAGCCAGACGTTACGTTCCGGAAACCGCGGGCAACGGCGCCTAAACCCGGGATGCGTACGGTGGCACTCATGACTACGAACGAAGTGACTCAGCACGACACCAGTGTCCAGTCCGCTCCGGCGGAAGGTGCCAAGCCCCGCATTACAGGCATGCAGAAGCGTGTCCTGGCCGGCGGCAGCGTTGGCCAGTTCATCGAGTTCTACGACTTCGCCCTCTACGGCCTCTCCGCCGTGGTTCTCTCGCAGCTCTTCTTCCCCAGCGAAAGCGCCTTCATCGGGCTGCTGTCCACCTTCGCCACCTTCGGCGTCGCCTTCCTGATCCGGCCGCTCGGCGGCCTGTTCTTCGGTGCCCTGGGCGACAAGATCGGCCGGCGAAGGGTCCTCTACATCACGCTTGTGTCCATCGGTGCGGCGACCGCCGCCATCGGCCTGCTTCCCACCTACGCCACCATCGGTGCCCTGGCTCCGGCCCTGCTGGTGCTTTGCCGCCTGGTCCAGGGTTTCTCGGCCGGCGGCGAGTCGGTTGGGGCGCCGTCGTTTGTCTTTGAACACGCACCGGCAAACCGCCGCGGCTTCTGGCTGAACATCACCCTCGCCGCGACAGCGCTGCCCTCCGTAGTTGCCGGAACGCTGATCCTGATCCTGAGCCAGTCGATGAGCGACGCCGACTTCCAGAGCTGGGGCTGGCGCATTCCGTTCCTGCTGGCGCTGCCGCTGTCCCTGTTCGGTCTCTGGATCCGCGCCAAGACCGAAGAAAGCGAAGTCTTCAAGGCAGTCCTGGCCAAGAACGAGACCAAGGAATACAGCCCCATCCGCGAGACCTTCCGCACCAACAAGGTCCGCATGCTGCAGGTCATCTTCGTCATGGGCCTCACCGCCATGGGCTTCTACTTCCTCTCCGGATACTTCGTCTCCTACGTCCAGACCACCGGAAACCTCAGCCGTGACCAGTCGCTGCTCGCCAACGCGGCAGCCATGGCGTTCTACGCACTGCTCCTGCCAATCGGCGGAATCATCGGCGACCGGGTAGGCCGCAAGCCCATGCTGATTGCCGGCTCGGCAGCACTGGCCGTCTTCGCGGTTCCCTGCTTCATGCTGGTGACCAGCGGCGTCCTGGGACTCGCCATTCTGGGCCAGCTGCTCTTCGTCATTCCGCTCTGCATCTACGGCGGCGGCTGCTACACGTTCTTCGTGGAAATCTTCACCACCAAGACCCGCTTTACCTCCGCAGCCATCAGCTACAACGTTGCCTACGCCATCTTCGGCGGGACCGCGCCGTTCGTCGGCACCGCCCTGGTTGCCGCGACGGACGTGGCGTACTCGCCCGGCTTCTACATGAGTGCCGCAGCCGTGATCGTGCTCCTGCTGCTCACACTCACACGGGTTCCGGAAACCCGCGGCCGCATGGGCTGATCGGGCCTGCACTGCCGCACGGACCGCACCACCCGCCTGACTCAAAGGAAAGAACCATGACTTCACCCCAGGCCTTCCTGAAGGATTTCCACGACGTCGCCGCCATTGGCGCCACCGAAGCCAACGGCGTCGACCGGCAAGCAGCCACCGCTGAAGACAAGCAGACCAGGGACTGGTTTGCCGCCTACGCCGAGGCCCGCGGCTGGGAGGTGCGCGTGGACGGGATCGGCAACATGTTCGCGCTGATCGAGCTGGTTCCCGGCGCACCGTACGTCCTGGTTGGCTCCCACCTGGACAGCCAGCCGCTGGGCGGCCGGTTCGACGGCGCGTACGGCGTGATCGCCGGCCTGCACGCAGCGTCCCGGATCACCGAACGCCTGCAGGCTGCCGGCGGGACACCGGTCTTCAACCTGGCGGCCGTGAACTGGTTCAACGAGGAAGGCGGGCGGTTCGCGCCGTCCATCATGGGCAGTTCCGTGTTCGCCGGGCTCATGGACGAGGACGCCATGCTGCAGGTCCGCGACCTCGCCGGCGTCTCCGTCCAGGAAGCACTCTCCGGCATCGGCTACCTCGGTACGGATCCGCGGCCGGAGGTGGCCAGCTACGCGGAGATCCATATTGAGCAGGGCCGGATCCTGGAGCGCGAGCAGCTGCCGCTGGGCGCCGTCGACTATTCCTGGTACACCCAGAAGCTGGACATTGAGGTGCTCGGCGAACAGTCGCACACCGGGGCAACTGCCATGGCAGACCGCCATGATGCCCTGGTGGCGGCGTCCAAAGTGGTTCTGCTCGTCCACGACGTGACGAAGAAGTTCGCCGAGGAAGCGCTGGTGTCCTCGGTTGGCCGGATGACGCTGGAGCCGAACTCACCGATCGTCGTCGCCCGCCGGGTCCACCTCGTCGCAGACCTGCGCTCAGCGTCGCCGGAAATCGTGAGCGAAGCCCGGGCGTCACTGCTGGCGGACATTGATGCGATCGCCCGGGAACATGACATCACCATCAACGTGAACGATTTCGATATCCGCGGGATCCAGTACTACCCGGAAGAAGGCCTCGAGCTGGCAGAAAAGGTCGCGGCCGAGCTGGGACTGGGAATCCGGAGAATCCAGACCATGGCCGGCCACGATTCCGTGGCGCTGAACCGCATCGCCCCCACGGTCATGATGTTCATCCCCTCGGTGGACGGCGTCTCGCACTGCGAACGCGAATTCACCCGTGACGAGGACATGGTTGCCGGACTGGACGCGCTCACCGAGCTCGGCTGGAAGCTGGTACACGGCGCCCTGACGGACCAGGCCACGGGGCCGGCGGCATGAGTGCAGCTGTGACCGGCCGAACGGATGCGGCGCCGCGCACGCCGCTGCACTACCTCGACGCCGTTGCGGCGCTGAGGCTGTTCCGGAGCGGGAACCTCTCGCCGGTGGAACTGCTCCAGTCCGTCATGGACCGCACGGAGGCCGCTAACCCGGCGGTGAACGCGCTCACCGAGACAATGTTCGACGACGCGATGCTGCTGGCGCGGGAAGCGGAAGCCGAGTACGGGCGGGGAGGAGACACCTCAGACCGCCCGCTCCTGGGACTGCCCGTGGTGACCAAAGAGAAGCACGGCCTTGCCGGACGCAGCTTCACCCAGGGGCTGCTCTCCCATACGGGGCGGACGGCAACTGCCGACCATCCCGTGGTGGAACGCATCCGTGCGGCAGGCGGAATCGTGCACGCCCGCAGCACGTCGCCGGAGTTCAGCTGCGCCACGGTGACCCACAGTCCCATGTGGGGTGTGACGCGCAATCCCTGGAACCCTGAGCGGTCTCCGGGCGGATCCTCCGGCGGTGCGGGAGCCGCATTGGCGGCCGGGCTGGCTCCGCTGGCAACGGCGTCGGACATCGCGGGTTCAACCCGGCTGCCCGCCGCCTTCACCGGCACCGTGGGATACAAGGCCCCGTACGGAAGGATTCCCGGGCTGGCACCGCTTTCCGCCGACTGGTACCGGGGAGACGGACCCATGGCACGCACCGTTGCGGATACCGCACTGCTGGCCAATGTGATGTCCGGCCGGCACCCGGGGGACCACGCTTCCTACGGCGGACCGGGCACGCTGCCGCTGGACTATCCCGACGCCGGGAATGTGGCCGGGCTTCGGGTGGCGCTGTGCCTGCGGCTGGGGACCTACCCGCTGGATGATGCCGTCGAAGCCAATACCCGGGCCGTCGCGGCGGCACTGCAGGCAGCCGGAGCCGTGGTGGAGGAAGTAGTTCTTCCCTGGACGACCGCCGGCATCCGGGACACCATCTTCACCCACTTTGGCCACATCCTGGGACCTGCCATGGAGGCCGCCACCGCGGGCGACCAGGAATCACTCGCCGCCTACACCCGCCGTTTCATGGCCGATGCCCGTGCCGCGGCGCAGCGCAGCTCCCTCGTGGAGGGCCTGGAAGCCGAAGCGAAAATGCAGGCTGAGCTGGCCGCTGCGATGGACGGCTTCGACATACTTCTCTGCCCCACCTCGGGAGCCGGTTCGCTGGCCGCGGATGCGGACTACCTGGACGGGATCTCAGTGGCCGGAACCCGGTTGCAGCATTACTGGGAGGCCCACCTCACGGCGCCGTTCAACATCACCAACCGCTGCCCGGTCCTGGCGGTGCCGTCCGGTTTCGGTGCTGACGGCGTGCCCACCGGCGTGCAGCTGGTGGGGCATCCCTTCGAGGAGGAATCCGTGTTCCGTGCCGGTGCAGCCGTCGAGGTGCTCCGGCCCTGGGCGGGACGGTACCCGCAGCTCTAGGGCGGCGTAGCCTGCTGCGGCGTCGATCCCTCCGGTTTGGGATGTCCCTCGGGTTAGGGACGTCCCTCCGGTTCGGGATGTCCCTCCGGTTTGGGACTTGTGCCGGGTCTGATCGCTCCGGGTTGGGGCATGCCTCCGGTTTGGGCGCCGTGCGAGGGGCTTGATCCCTCCGGTTTGGGACGTCCCTTCGGTTTGGGACTTCAAACCGGGTGCCGATCCCTCCGGTTTGGGACAAGCCTGCCAGATTGGGACTTTCCCGCGCGGCGCCGTGGCAGGTATGTCCCGAACCGGCAGGGAAGTCCCAAAGTGGAGGAAGCTCGTGCCTACGCGAGGCCTAAGCGAGGCTCAGGCGCCTCGTCCTGGACGCCAACCCGGAACGCTGCCCAGATCCGGAACGCCGCCCAGGACTAGGCCCAGCTCAGTCAGGCCCCGGCTCGGAAGTGTCCGGGCCAACACCCCGCCGGCAGGATGCGGCTCGGAATACTGTCCGGGCGCGCCACACGCCGCCGGCATGCGCGCTGGAATATACCGGGACACACCGCTCAGCCGTGCCGCACGCCGTCCCCGGCCAGCACCGCCCGGTAGCCTTCCCGGAACGTCGGGTAAGTGAACTCGAATCCGGTGGAACGCAGCCGGGCGTTGGACAGGCGCCGGTTTCCGCCGCGGGTCGACCGGCCGGGTTCACCGGCAGACAGCTCCGTCCCGAGCTCACCGGCCAGGAACGCCAGCACCTCGCGCTGCTCCACCGGTTCGTTGTCGACGCCCAGGTAGACGGGAACGGGGTCAGCGGCGACTGTGGTCAGGTGGACAATTGCCGCGGCGGCGTCGTCCCGGTGGATCCGGTTGGTCAGCTGCCCCGGCCCGGGATCAGGCGCTCCGGCGCGGACCTGGTCAATCAGCCGGGTGCGCCCGGGCCCGTAAATGCCGGCCAGCCGCAGCACAACCGCATCAGGACGGCGTGAATGCAGCAGGTCCTCGGCCTCACGGATGACGGCGCCGGTCACCGACGCGGGCGCGGTAGGGGAGTCTTCATCCAGCCAGCCTCCCGCGGCGTCCCCGTACACGGCGGTGGAGGAGACAAACAGGATCCGCCGCGGCCGAACGCCGTCGCGCTCCAGGGCAGCCAGGACATTGGCCGTGCCGTCGACGTAGGCGGACCGGTAGGCATCCTCGGTGCGTTCCCGGGCGGCCGTTGAAATCACCACGATTTCAGTGTCGGCCGGAACAGCGGGCAGCTCGCCGGTCAGGTCGGCGCGCTGGCCGGACAGGGGAGCGGGAATCTTCTCGGGGGAACGGCGCCAGCCCAGCACGGAAAAGCCGGCCGCGGCGAACCGCAGGCCGGCTTCCGTGCCCAGGTCGCCGCAGCCGGCAATCAGGACAGTCATGGCTTTAGTCTGCCAAAGATCCGGTGGGGCCGGACATTAGTCCGGCAGGGACGCGAGCACCTGGCGGGCCACGTCAACACTGGACTGCGGGTTCTGGCCGGTGATCAGGTTGCCGTCCGTGACCACGAAGCTTTCCCACGCCGGACCGGCGTCCACGATGGCACCCTTTTCCGCCAGGGCATCGGCAACCATCCAGGGGGTGTTCTCGCCGGTTCCGCCGTTCAGTTCCTCTTCGTTGGTGAAGACGGTGAGCCGGCGGCCGGAGAACGCGAACCCGGTTTCGGGGGTTTCGGCGCTGAGCAGTGCTGCCGGGCCGTGGCAGAACGGGGCGATCAGCATGCCTGCGTCGTTCGCGGCAATCAGGATCCGTCCCATGTCCCAGTCGGTGGCCAGATCCGCCATGGGGCCGTGCCCGCCCGGGATCACGACGGCGTCGTACTCCAGGGGCGCGACGTCGGCCAGTGCCATGGGCGAGCTGAGTTCCGGACGCAGTTCCTCCAGGTAGGCCTTCAGTGCGGCCGCCTTTTCTTCGCCGCCGGCCTGGTCGGGCTGCAGGCTGATCTGGTCCACGGTGGGGGCCTTGGCGCCTGGGGTGGCGAAGGTGATGCGGTGCCCGGCTTCGAGCAGGGTGCGGTGCGATTCAACCAGTTCTTCGGCCCAGAAGCCGGTGGGGTGCTTGGAGCCGTCCTTCATGGTGAGGGAATCGGCGGCGGAGACAACCATCAGGATGTTGTTCATGGAGGGTCCTTCCTTTGTGGGTGTAGGCGGCGGGAGCCAGGCGGCTAGCTGTACTGAGACAGCACGTTAGTTACACCGGGTGATGGGTGCTTTGCCTCCGAGGCTGCTGTGTGGGCGTTGGTGGTTGTAGAAGTCTAGCCACGGTTGCAGGGCATCGGTGCGGGCTTGGT